>NZ_JAFMVC010000050.1 GCF_025499605.1 Carboxylicivirga litoralis
TTTTTATAAATGTGTCCTGTCCGTTTGCCTTTTTTATAAGGTGGTTGAAACGTTTACCGTTTTGGGTGTTTCGTGGGCCGGATACAATGCCCAATGCGCCCAATGCTAATCCGTTCATATTTTGCCTCATTGTATTATTATTTTCAATGGAATTCAGCGAACCCAACCCTGCGGTTTGGGTTTCGTCCTCTGATAATGATTGCGTGGTAGTAAGAGTTTCGCCATTAACGCTGATGGTCATGGTGAAAGTCATATCAGCTTTAAGTTGCTCGGTATTGGAAAGCACGGAAAGAGTAAGACCTTTACCCATAAGGTTCAGGTATGGCACTTGAAAAACGATTTCAGGCTCTTGTGTTTTGCCTGCACCAATGGTAAGTCCTTTAATATCGGGGGTAGAGTAAGCGACTGCCGAACCTTTGTAATTTGCCACTACCTGGTTAACGGCTAATGTGATGGGGGCTTTTGTGGGATTGTAGCAACGAAGTTTGACAGCAAACTGAACTTCCTGCAAGTTCATTTTGTGGATGCGGAATCCTAAAAGAGCAAAGTTCATTTTTGCCCCTGCAAGAAGCTTTTTGCCTTTTTTAATGAGGTAGAAACCACCGCCAACGGCTGCTACTGCTGCTAATGTGCCTAGTATTTTCTTTGTGCTTGCTTCCATAGTGGAAACAAACATATAGTAGGCTTATGGTAGGGGTGTTGGGGTTTAAAGGTACTTGAAAGAGTTTGTAAGTTTTTGAAGAAATTTGTAAAAATTTGAGCATAAAAAAACTCCCGACTGATTATTCGGTCGGGTGTTTTTATTTTATGTTTCTTTTAATGCTTATGCCAACTATGGTCTTCCTTTTTTGTTTCTGCTCTTTCATATTTGCAGCAACCTGGAAGTGAATCATAAGTTTCATCTTTGGCTTTGTGCATATCGGTATCATGTCCGGCTTTAGCAATTGCCATGTGAACTTTATGAACATCAGTTTTTGAAGCGTCAAAAGAAACTTCAATCATTTTAGTTTGCTTGTTCCAATCGGCAGCGGTTACACCATCAACCGTTTTTGCAGCTTTTTCAATACGGCTTTCACACATACCACAATTACCATAGACTTTAAACTTTTCAGTTTTAGCTTGTCCAAATACAGTTGTTAAGCTCATTAGAGCTATTACCATTGTTAAATAAATCGCTTTCATTTTTATTTGATTTTAATTATTAATCTTTACTTCCATTAAACACTATGTAATAAAGTGAATCGCCATCCATCATTCGGAACTTGTATTCAAAAGTGTGGTTGGTCATATTAAATCCACCATAGTGCATATCTCCATCCTCATGGTCATCAGACATATGATGTTGCCATTCAGATTGATTATTATGCATGTCCATCATGTGATTTCCACCATTTCCCATGTGACCATATTGCATCTCAAAAGCTTCACCAGTATCACAAACCATTACAGAATCCCCATTTTCAAAAGCGTCCATTATGAACGTTGTATCCATGACATCACCATAGCAATGAATTTGAAGCTGGTCATTTTCAGTCATGCTTACATCAGCTGTACCTGAATTACCTGATTTCAACCCTGAATCATCAGAGAACTCACCACTATAAGTTCCTACAATTTCAGAAAGAGAATCCTTTTCTGAATTAGAACTTTCCTTTTCACAAGCACTAAATGCAAGAACAACTAGTGCAATACCTAAAAACAAATTTGTTTTTTTCATATCTATTTAAATTTTAAGATTTACAAATAACTATTGAGGAATTGAATAAACTACAGTCTGAGATTTTGAAGAGAATCCTTTGCTTATATGTTTGTATACCAAAAGCTTTTTCTTTCCATTCGACTCTACAATTTCGTAATCATTACTGTGGTCTTCCTTTAATAAAGCATTACCATTTTCATCTATGATATTTAGTGTAAATGTGATGTACTCATCCTCATTAATTGTTGGGTCTTCATCATTAAAGTTTGAATAATCATAGACAACACATGAGTACAATATTTCAACGGCTTCATCTTTATTAAAGGTGCTTGTCGAAACCAACTTAATCTCGTCAAGCAAGTGACCTTTGGGCAATGGTAGTTTAACTGTTTTCCAAACTGTATGGTCAAGGTTATAGATATTTATTATCTCAGCCTTTTTATCATACTTCAAATATTTAGCATCACCATTATCAATTTGAAAGGTTCTAAATCTACCTTCAACTACTTCTTCCTGTACCAACTGAGCAAAAACTGTTGATACCATAAACAATAATCCGAATGATATTATTAAAGTTTTCATATCTCATAATTTTAAGTGAATACTTATTCTCTTGTATATTGGCAACAGCCAGGAAGTCCATTATAAACTTCATCAATGGCTTTTTCCAATTCTGTATCGTAACCAGCTTTAGCTATGGCTTTATGTATTTCAGCAAGTTTAACCTTGTCTGAATTAAATGATACATGAATCATTTTGGTTTCCTGACTCCAATCTGCTTCATTCACTCCTTCAAGAGCTTTAGCTGCTGTTTCGATGGTTTCTTCACACATGCCACAATTCCCTGATACTTTAAAAGTCTCATGATTCAGGTTTGCATCTGACATATCATGCCCGGCATGTTCATCAGCTCCTTTCAAGGGCGTTTCTCCATGATTATGTCCTGTAGATACTTGACCGCCACCCGGATTCATCATGCTCGATTTTCCTGCCAATTGAGCAGCTGCATCAATCTTAAACACTCCATTCATGGCTATTTCTTCGCCTTCAGATAAACCTTCGCTTACTACATAGAAATTGCCTGCCTCTGGTCCTAATACAATTTCTCGATAGATAAAGGAGCTGGTTTCTCTATCCGGAACTTTCACATAAACCACAGCTCTTTTACCTGTCCATAGAATTGCTGATTTTGGTATTAACAGTTCATTGGTGTTTTGAGCAGTATTTGATTTTAGAATACCATTGGCAAACATCTCAGGTTTAAGCTGACCATCGGTATTTCGTAGTTCAACACGTACCTGTGCTACTCGTGTTTGAGCATCAATAAAGGGGTCGATAAAAGTTACCTTCCCATTAAATTGTTTCCCTGGAACCGATTGAAGCGTAAACTCAATATCATCACCTTTTTTAATCCAAGGCAAATCGCTTTCGTAAGCATCAAACAAAACCCAAACCTTTGACAGGTTAATCACCTCAAACAGAGGCGAACCTTCTTTTACATAGTCTCCAATTGATACATGTCTTTTGGTTACTGTTCCACTAATCGGAGATTGAATATCAAAGAATGTTTTCGTTTCTCCACGTGTTTCAATGGCATCAATTTGTTGTTCTGTTAAATCCCAAAGCTTTAGTTTTGCTCTTGAGGCTTTGTAAAAAGATGGATTAGAAGTCTTGTATTTCAATGCTTCCAATAATTCTTTTTGAGCAGTTATCAATTCAGGAGAATAGATAGTGCCAAGCTTTTCGCCTTTCTTAACTTGTTGTCCTGTGTAATTGATAAACAGTTTTTCAATTCGCCCTCCAAAACGTGCTGTTAGTTCAGATATTTTACGTTCATCAGCTTTTACCTTACCTAGTAATTGCACATCTTTTTCTGGAATTCCCTTTTTAACAATGGTTGTTTGAACCGAAGCTAAAGCCAATGCCGATTCAGTCATTTGAATCTCATTAGGGTCAACATGTTCTCCCTCAATTGAACCTGTTTCCATCGGAACTAAATCCATAGCACAGATAGGACATAATCCCGGTTTGTTTTGCTTAATCTGTGGGTGCATAGAGCATGTGTAAACCGTTTCTTCAGCTTCGGTTTGTTCCTCATGGTTGTGTGAAGTTTCATTACTTGATGAATGAAAAAACAACCATCCTAAAAATAAGCCTGCAACCATTGTAATGGCAATCAGCTTAATATCTCGTTTATTTATATTTGTTTTCATCTTGTTTTCTATTAAATTATTGACCTTGTAAATATTGAATAAAAGCAACGGCAGCTTCTTTATCGGCTGTCGCTTTTTGCATTTCTAAAGCATACTTTAAAAGCTTGCGTTCCATGCGTAGTATCTCTTCAAAATTCAAATTGCTTGTGGCGTACTCCGATTCAAGAATAGAAAGTGATTTCTCTGCCAACTCTTCTTGTTCTTCATACAGAACTGTTCGCCTAAGTGCATCCTGGTAATCTTTCCAAACAATTTCAAACAGTACCGTTATGGAGTTTTCCTTATCGGTTTTTTCATTTGTTTTAGCTTCTTGTAGATAGATTACTTCTTGCACTTTTGCTTTGTACTTATTTCGATACAAAGGAATAGTAATACCCACTTTTGGGAACATAAAGGCATCTTGCCCTGCGTTGGATGCAGTAGAATTTCCTTCGCCAATAAAGGTGTAGTCGAAACCAATATTAAATTGAGGCAATCCCTCTTTGGAAGCTACCTTCTGACGATATTGTAAATCTTCAATCTGATAGTCGAATGCAGCTAATGTGTTGTTATTCATTAAAACACTATCCAAAGCTAAATGCTTGTCTAAAAGTTCAACTCCCGTCAACTTTTCACCCATTTGGATATTGGAATTCACATCAACATTTAAGAAACTATTGAATTTAACAGACAAGACTTGCGCATTATCTTTTAGTAGAGCCAACTGATTTTCAAGGTCGTTAATCTCCATTTGAACCCGATAAGCATCAACAGCAGAAGCCGAACCCGATTCGACTTTGATATTTGCCAAACCTTTAAATGAGGCTAAAATGTCTATGTTCTCAATAGTTATATCTATTGCCTGATGCATAAAAAACAGGTTGTAATAGGTAGATTTAACATCGTAGAACAGCTTTGACTTTGCTTCCTCAAATACTTCGTATTTAGCCTTTGCCATTGCTTCAACTGAATTTTCACGAGATGACAATGTTCCAAACCAAGGAAACATTTGTGAAGCCGATATTTTAGCTTGCTGCGGGCCAACTCTTGTTTCAACAGGTTGAATAAAGTAACCAAAGGCAAATGTTGGGTCTGGTAAAGCTCCAACTTGCGGAACTTTTTCTAAGGCTGCCATATATTCATTAAACTTAACTTTAAGACCAGGGTTGTTTTCTGCTGCTGTTTCCAAATATGTGGTCAACTCGTTTTGTGCAGAAACTCTCACTGTTAGAGCAAGCATAAGGAATGACAGGATATATATTATCTTTTTCATGTGATTATGCTTTTAAGGTTTTAGACATCTTTTTTACATTTCTCTCTTGCCACATACTATATAGTACCGGAACAACAAAAATGGTTAGTGTAGCAATGAGCATACCGCCAACTGAAGGTATTGCCATTGGAACCATAATATCAGAACCTTTACCTGTGGAAGTTAATACAGGAAGGAGAGCAATAATGGTTGTTGCCGTTGTCATCATTGCTGGTCGTACCCTTTTTAAACCTGCCTCCAAAACCTTCTCACGTACCTCCGTAATAGATTCAGGTTGTTTTTTGTCAAAGATTTGTTTCAAATAGGTACTAATCAATACTCCATCATCGGTAGCAATACCAAAGAGCGCAATGAAGCCAACCCAAACAGCCACACTCAGGTTAATGGTGTGAATTTGGAACATGTCTTGCAGATGTATTCCTCCTAAACTAAAGTTCATAAACCATGATTGGCTGTATAACCAAAGCATGATGAACCCACCTGAGAATGCTACAAATATGCCCGAGAAAATCAAGCTTGCTGCGGTAACAGAACGGAACTGAAAGTAGAGAATTAAGAAAATTACAATCAAGGATATTGGAATCACAATCAACAACCTTTTAGTTGCTCTAATCTGATTCTCATAGTTCCCTGTAAATTTATAATTCACCCCAGCAGGAACATTAAAAACGCCTTGCTCTGCTTTTTCGCCTAAATAAGCTTGTGCATTTTCTACCACATCAACTTCTGCATATCCTTCTTTTTTATCAAAGATTACATACCCTACTAAAAAGGTGTTTTCACTTTTTATCAATTGTGGGCCTCGTGTATAATTAATGGCTGCTAATTCGCCAAGAGGCACTTGTACACCCGATGGGGTTGGTATAAGAATACGTTTTAAATCTTCGGGATTATCTCTGTATTCACGAGCATAGCGAACACGAACCGGAAAACGCTCACGACCTTCAACCGTAGATGTAAGGTTCATTCCACCAATAGCACTACTCAAAGTCATTTGCAAATCGGCAATGGTTAACCCATAACGTGAAATAGCACTTCGGTCTATATCCAATTCCAAGTAAGGTTTTCCAACCACCCTGTCTGCAAATACCGACATAGGTTCAACACCTTCTACATGTTTTAAATGGTTTTCTAGTTCATAACCAATCTTTTCAATGGTTTCCAGGTCTGGCCCAAAAACTTTAATTCCCATTGGGGCACGCATACCTGTTTGCAACATCACTAAGCGTGTTTGAATGGGTTGCAACTTAGGTGCAGATGTTAATCCGGGGATGCTTGATTGGTTAACAATCTCAGTCCAAATATCGTTCGGAGAATTGATATGCTCACGCCATTGTCTGAAATATTCGCCTGATTTGTCAGGTATTAATTGGTCTTTTGCTATCACCTTAAAACCATCGGCAGGATTATAAGTAGAACCATCACTAAGCTCAAACGCACCATCCTTATTCGTTTTAAATCTTAAACGATGACCGCTTTCATCGAGCATATATTCAGACTTATAATTAATCACATTCTCGTACATTGACGTTGGTGCAGGGTCGAGAGCAGAACTAACACGTCCCCATTTACCAATTACATTATCAACTTCAGGAATGGCATTAACCTTTTTGTCCAACATCCGAATGACCTCAAGGTTTTCTTCAATACCGGAATGAGGCATTGTTGTTGGCATCAATAAAAATGAACCCTCGTCTAAGGCTGGCATAAACTCCTTGCCAATTCCGGGGAATGTTTTATTTAAAGAAGCCCATGTATCACTTTGTTTAATGCTATCAGGCATGAATGAGAACACCCTGTCAACACCTTGCCATGCGACTATCCCAAAAAGAACTACGGCAAGTGGAATGCTCAGAAATTTGGCTTTGTTCGCTAAAGCCCAATTTAAAATTTTAGAATACGACTTAACCACCAATAGCATAAATGCTAAAACAAGACCTATTAGCAAACCTGTAAATATCAGGTTCGAAGCATCACTATTTTGTGCGCCTAATGGCATCCATTCTTTTGTAAGCAACCAAACAACAATAATGGCTATTATTCCAATATTGATGTAATTAGGAAACTCTTTTCGAGCTTCTGACCATTTGTAATCTAATAGGTTATTGACTCCAATGCCTACAACTGCAAAAGCAATAAACACTTTGCCAAAGAATAAGAAGCTAATTCCTAAAAGAATTAATACAATATTTAAAATTTGCTTTGTTTTCTTTCTATCAATTTTTATTGAAAAGATAATGTGTGCCAAGGCAGGAATTATGGTTAAACCGATAATTAATGCTGATACCATTGCAAAGGTTTTGGTAAAAGCCAAGGGTTTAAATAATTTACCTTCGGCTGCTTGCATCGCAAATACAGGCAGAAAGCTAACTATTGTTGTTGTTAATGCTGTAATTACTGCCGGAGCAACCTCTACCGTAGAATCATAAATGGTTGTGAGTAATTTTTTACTCTTATTCTCAATATTCTCGACATGCCGTATTATATTTTCTGTGAAAACTACCCCGACATCAACCATTACTCCAATAGCAATTGCGATACCCGATAAAGCAACTATGTTGGCATCTACACCAAATCTGCGCATAGCAATAAAGGTCATTAATACTCCAATAGGTAATAAACTGGAAATTAGGAATGAGGCTCTAAGGTTTAGAACAAGTATAATAATGACAATAATACTAATTAGAACTTCAAGCGTTAAGGCTTCCTGTAGCGTTCCAAGCGTTTCTTTTATCAAACCTGTTCGGTCGTAAAAAGGTACTATGGTTACTTTTGAAACCGAACCATCATCCAATATTTTTGATGGTAATCCCGGTGATATTTCTTCGATTTTGTCCTTGACATTATTGATTACTTCCAATGGATTTGCTCCGTATCTGGCAACAACAACACCTCCAACGGCTTCAGCACCTCCCTTATCTAATCCACCTCTACGGGTAGCTGGTCCGAAACTCACATTGGCAATATCCTTTATGCGAATAGGTATATTGTTTTTAACGCTCACAACGCTTTTTTCAATATCATCTAAGCTCTTGATGTAACCTAAAGCTCTGATTAAATATTCTACACGATTAAACTCAATGGTTCTTGCTCCAATATCAAGGTTGCTTTTTTTAACTGCTTGCATGATTTGACCAACAGAAACGCCATGCGCTTTCATTGCGTTAGGGTCAATGTCAATCTGGTATTCTTTCACAAAGCCACCAATGGAGGCAACCTCTGAAACACCTTTAGCAGCGGTTAGTCCATACTTTATATAAAAATCTTGAATGGTTCTTAGCTCGTGGGGATCCCATCCACCGTTTGGCTTGCCTTTTTTGTCACGCCCTTCAAGCGTATACCAATAAATCTGACCAAGAGCTGTAGCATCTGGTCCCAAAGCTGGTGTTACGCCATTGGGGAGTGTTCCGGCAGGTAATGAGTTTAGTTTTTCGAGTATTCTGGTTCTACTCCAATAAAACTCTACATCTTCTTCAAAAATGATGTAAATGCTTGAAACTCCAAAAATGGAATTACTTCGGATAGTTTGTACACCCGGAATCCCTAACAAAGCGGTTGTTAAAGGATAAGACACCTGGTCTTCGATGTCCTGTGGTGATTGACCTGCCCATTCCGTATATACTATTTGTTGGTTCTCGCCAATGTCAGGTATAGCATCGACAGGAACCGGGTCAGAAGGGAGAAATCCTGTTTCCCAACTGAATGGTGACGAAATAATACCCCAAGCAATGAATATTACGAGAAGTAGGAATGTCACCAATTTATTCTCTAAAAAGAATTTAATGGTATTGTTCAACATATCTAATGAATTTGATAAACATTTAATTAATTAAAAGTTACAGCAAATAAATTGCATAACAATACAGTTCTACTTTAAAAGTGAATTGTAAATCAATTAATTAAATGACTAACAAAGATATGTTTGTAGCAAAGAAAGGCGTGTTTGAATCGTGGGAGGTGGAGAAGTATCTGTATAAACTTCAAATGACTCACTCTCTATAGGAAACAGCTCAAAATGTAAAGCAAAAAGAATAGGGAACAGTACGTCCAACTCTGCAATTTTTGTATTGTCTATTTGCGCAGGACTTACATAATCATCTTCAACCTCAATATGAACTGTTTTGTTTTCACAACATCCACCTGTGCCATCACAACATGATTTGGCTTCTTTATTAATGGATGTGGAAACGTAATCGCCTCCACAATAATGCATAGAGAAAGTTATCCCTGTGGTAGCTACCATTAGGAAAACCGATAAGACGATATGGATTATTCTTCTAAACATTATTATTTATTCTCTATACAAAGTAACGCAATTTTATCCTAAATGTTTTACAAAATTATGGATTAGAGTTATATCATTTTTGGGTTTAGTATCTCTAAACAGCCTTGTAACCCAATGAGTTTACCGTTTCCATCGCTTTCCCTATTTCAAGATTATCTCCTTCTATTGTTACTGTTTTGTCGCTAAGATTGACACTTGCTTTACTTACAAAATTCAGTTTTTCAAGGTTTGATTCAACGTTTGACTTACAATGATTACAAGTCATTCCTTCTACTTTAATTGTTTTAATTTCCATTGTACTATTATTTAAGTTGATTACTGTATTGTTTTTAGATTTCAGATATTTCTGAATATAGCCATTGATAATAAGAGCAATTAGTATAATACCTGACGTAATTTGCCACCAATTAAGATATTCTCCATGATTATGTCCAAGGTGTTGTTGGGTTATTTCGGTAAACCATTGCACAGGAAGGACATAATCTATGATTAAACCAAAACCTAAAGCCCCTGCAATGATAGTTGCTAGATAAGTAAACAAGCTTTTCCGTCCCAAAACTTTACCAATCATGGTTATTGTTGCAGCATTGGTAGCCGGGCCAGCCATTAATAAAACAAATGCAGCTCCCGGACTAATACCTTTTAAGATAAGTATGGCAGCCAATGGAATAGAACCTGTGGCACAAATATAAAGCGGTATTGAAACCACAAGAATTAATAGCATTTGTACAATGGGAGGCATATTTAATAATTCAAAAAACTCATTCGGAATAAGTGCCGATATTATCGCTGCCAATACCAAACCAATAACCAACCATTTTGATATATCCTGGATAAAATCAACAAATCCGTATCGGAATACATTAATTATCTTTTGAGAGAACGTTTTATGTTCTTCCGATTGTTCCTGAAAAGTTCTTTCTTCTGATTCATTTTTAGTTACGACACTTGTTATTAATCCTCCTGTGATTCCTGTCACCAATGCCGCAAAAACTCTTATAATTGCAAAAGGTAGTCCCATTAATGAGAATGTTGCTAAAATAGAATCTACACCTGTTTGAGGTGTGGATATTAAAAAAGAAACAGTTCCTCCTTTTGATGCACCGTTTTTATAAAATGCCGTACCCGTTGGAATAACTCCACATGAACAAAGTGGCAAAGGAATACCAAATATGGACGCTAATACTGAAGATTTAAAGGGTTTACCATTAAAATAACGTTCGATTTTCTTTTGAGGAATGAAGGCATATAATAACCCGGCAAAGAAAAATCCTAAAAGAAGATAGGGAGACATTTCACTTAATATCTTAACAAAATCGTTTAGAAAAGTGGTAATATATTGTTGTACTTCCATAGCTCTGATTTTTTTGATAATACAAAGTAAGGAAGTATC
>NZ_JAFMVC010000051.1 GCF_025499605.1 Carboxylicivirga litoralis
TCTCAACAGCATTATTGTAGTTGACATTAACACTATTTATATCCTCCTTTGTTTTAGATATAACTCCTTTATAGTAGTAGACATTTCCAATTCCTTTGAATTCATTAAGATTACTAAACAAAACAAGGGCTTCGTCTAATAATAATTCTACTTGCTCGTATTTTTTTTTTCGTATTAATTTTTTAGACTTGAAAGTTAAGGCAACCGCTTTTTCAATATCAACCTTTGAATTTGAAATAATACTATCTAAAAGTTCATCATATTTATTTGAATTATCTACTAATATTCTGTTAATATTATTACTCCATTTATCATACTGAGTGTTTGCTCTTAAGTTAGTTGCAAAAACACTCAATACAATAAATAAAATCATAATCTTATTTCGCATTATGATACCAGCAGCTGATATGCAAAGATTTACAATCATCTTTAACTCTATGGTAAATCTTCATCCTCATATTCAATCACTACTCCTGTTGAACTACCTTCATCTCCATCCTTCAACTCACCACTATCCATTGCCATAGCTCTTGCTTCAACAACAGCACTCTTCACTTTTACATTCACTCCACGCTCTAATAAACCAACATCTTTGCGTTGGATGGTAAAGTCAGCGCCAAAATAATCGAACTCGGCAGATGTACCATTGTAGCTAATGGTCAATGGGCGGTACAATACATTGTCGGCTAAAGCGCCTTCGCCACTGGTGGTAATTTTGCTGTCTTTAGGTAGGTAAGTCACGGTTCTCACCTCAAAGCGTTCAATCTTACCGTCCTTATCTTTAACGGTTTCCATATTTACATATGGTACAAACTTCTTCATATCAATTAGGTTAAAAATTTAAAAATGCAATGTAGGAAAAATTATAGTGAATATGATTTGATTTCGAATATTTTAATGTGAAATTCAAGTTCATTCATCCGGCTTTTACATCGTTTTATAAAATACTATTACCTTCGCATTTAAAATCAATAGTGGATTTATCTACAATAGAAACGACTGTTATGGAATTCAACAATATACTTTTCGCTTTTGGCTTAACCCTTTTTGCCGGATTAAGCACAGGAATTGGTAGTGCCATGGCCTTTTTTGCCAAACGCACAAATACACGCTTCCTGGCTTTGTCATTAGGTTTTTCTGCAGGCGTTATGATTTATGTGTCGTTTGTTGAGATTTTTATGAAGGCCAAAGATACTTTGGTTGATGTGTATGGCGAAGCACCCGGCACCTGGTACACGGTATTAGCCTTTTTTGGCGGTGTATTGTTTATCGCCTTAATCGATAAATTTATTCCTTCAGCCGAAAACCCGCACGAACTGCACTCTATTGAGGAAATGGGAAAACAACCCAAAGCCAAAGATAAAAAACTGATGCGTATGGGTTTATTCACGGCCCTGGCCATTGGCATCCACAACTTCCCCGAAGGATTGGCCACGTTTACAGCCGCTTTGCAAGACCCAAACCTTGGTATCGCCATTGCTGTTGCCATTGCCATTCACAACATTCCAGAAGGCATCGCCGTTTCGGTGCCCATCTATTATGCCACCGGCAGCCGTCGTAAAGCCTTTCGCTTAAGTTTCTTATCGGGTTTATCAGAGCCTATTGGTGCACTCATTGGTTACCTCATTCTAATGCCATTTATGACCCCGTTGACATTCGGAATTATCTTTGCCGGAGTTGCTGGCATCATGGTGTTTATCAGCCTCGACGAACTACTTCCTTCTGCTCGCGAATATGGCGAACATCACCTGTCTATTTATGGGCTATTTGCCGGCATGGCGGTTATGGCAGTGAGCTTGTTGTTGTTTCTTTAAATTTCGAATTGGTAAATCGTCGAACTGAGGAACTGGGAAATCGTCGAACTGAAGAAGCAATAAACTGTTGATGTGTTAATTTGGGAAACTGAAAAACCAACTTCTGACTACTGATTCATTAGCTGATGAATTGTCGAATTGAAAAACTGTCAAACTGAGGAACTGTCGAATCGATAAACTGTTGATTTGTTGATGTGTTATTTGCTGAACTGAAAACCCAACTACTGACTACTGACTACTGACTACTGACTCATTAGCTGATGAATTGTCAAATTGAAAAACTGAGAAATTGAGGAACTAAGAAACAGCAAACCTGAAACAAAAAACTTGAAACTATTTGCCCATTCAACTCTTCAACAAATTAACTTATAAACTAGCATGCCGCTAAACCATTAATCCATTTCAACGTTGTAAATGGATAAACTCAAAACGTAAACATAGAATACTAAAAATAATGAAGTACATTCTAAACCTCTTAGTCTTAACCATTCTATCAACCTCAATTACATACGCTCAAAAATCGGATGCTAACATATTTGGTGACGTGCAAGCCGAAGGCGAGCATTTACCTTTTGTAAGCGTCTATCTAAAAGACACACAACATGGCACAATGACTGATTTATCAGGCCATTATATGCTGACCAATCTACCAGAAGGTGAACACACCCTGGTGGCGAGCCTGATGGGTTATAAACCGGTGGAGAAAAAAGTAGTCATCGTTAAAGGCGAATCACAGGAAATCAATTTTGTGATGGAAGAACAAGTGATGTCGCTGGATGATATTGTGATAACCGGTACAAAAACTTTTAAGCGCAAAACGGAATCGGCGGTTGTGGTCAATGTGATGGAAGGCAAAAAGCTGGAAATGCTGCAAGCAGGCACACTTTCTGAAGGATTAGCCTTTCAGCCTGGCTTGCGTATGGAAACCGACTGCCAGACGTGTAACTACACCCAATTGCGCATGAATGGCTTAGGTGGCGCCTATTCACAAATATTGATTAACAGTCGGCCGGTATTTAGTCCTTTAACCGGTTTATATGGACTGGAACAGATACCAACCAATATGATTGAACGCATTGAAGTAGTGCGCGGCGGTGGTTCGGCCTTATATGGTGCCGGTGCTGTTGGTGGAACTGTGAATGTGATTACCAAGGTGCCGGATGCCAGTACATTCTCAGCCTCAACAACGCAATCGGTTATTAATGGCGATGCCACCGATAGTCAGGTATTGGCCAACGCCGGTATTTTATCTGATAGAAAAAACGCCGGGTTAACCCTTTTTGCCACTAATCGCAACCGCGAATCATACGACCATAATGGTGATGGGTTTAGTGAATTACCAAAACTAAAGAATAACTCTTTCGGGTTTACATCTTTTCTATTACCAGCACCAAACCATAAACTTGAGGCTAGTTTCTCGAGTATATATGAATACCGTCGAGGTGGCGATCGTGAGGATCTGCCAGCCTACCTGGCCGAACAAACCGAAGAGCGGACACACAATGTGCTGATGGGAGGTTTGGATTATAGCTTTTCGTTTAACGATAACCAGTCTTCATTAGATATTTATGTGGCGGGACAAAAAACCGACCGTGACCATTATACCGGCATTATTCCGGACAAAGAAACACCCGAATACCAAACTCATTTAGAAGAACCGCCCTATGGCATTACGGAGAATGAAACCTATATGGGAGGTGCACAAATAAATCACATGTTACCTGACTTTTTCGGCGGCAAAAACAACCTGACCTTTGGCGCCGAATACAACTACGACATGGTGGTAGACGAAATTAAAGCGTATGATTATTTATTGGATCAAACCACCCGTAATTTTGGTGCCTATGTACAGAGCGACTGGGAAATTGCTAAAAAATGGAACCTGTTAACAGGTGTTAGAACCGATAAGCACAACATGGTGGATAACCTGATTTTTAGCCCTCGTGTTTCGTTGTTGTATAAGCAAAATGGTATGCAGTTGCGTGGTAGCTGGTCTACCGGTTTCAGAGCGCCACAAGCCTTTGACTCCGACATGCACATTGCATTCGCCGGTGGTGGCATCCAGCGCATTCAACTGGCCGATGACCTCGAAGAAGAACGCTCGCAAAGTTGGAGTGCATCAATCAATTACGATAAACCAACCGAAAAATACATCTGGGGCATCACGATCGAGGGCTTCTATACCACGCTTTACGATGCTTTTATTCTAGAAGAAAGTGGAGTTGACCCGAATGGCAATGTCATATTAGAAAAACGTAACGGTAGTAACTCAACCGTAAAAGGTATAACGCTTGAAGGGCGCGCCAACTACAACAAATTATGGCAACTGGAAGCGGGTTACACCATACAATCGAGCCAATATGATGAAGTGGTTGAATGGTCGAGCGACATTGAAGGTACCAAAGACTACCTGCGCACTCCTGAGCAGTATGGCTATTATACATTAACCTACAATCCAGTATGGGGTATTAAAGCAGCTTTATCGGGTGTTTACACCGGTTCTATGCTAGTGCCTCACTTTGGTGCTGGTGAAGATGATGGAACAGGCAATCCCATCAACGATGAGTTGTACAAATCAGACTCCTTTATGGAAACCAATATCAAGTTGAGCTATGCACTTGACTGGCGTTATGTGGGTGTGGGTATTGAATTCTTTGGCGGCGCTCAAAATGTATTTAATGCTTACCAGGATGATTTTGACAAAGGTAAAAACCGTGACAGTGGATATATCTATGGACCGGCCCGTCCGCGAACCATTTATTTTGGTTTAAAACTGATGAACCTTTAGAATATGTTTTCGGTTTTCTGTTCTGGGTTTCCGGTTTCAGGAATTTTTCACAATCAGCTTTCATCCAACTGCAACAGGCAGGCTTCCTCAATGGGAAGATTGATTTACAGTCAGGAATAAGTTTTCGTTACAAGGGGCTAATAAATTTCCCTTAGGAGAAAACTGCTTGCCCCAAGGGGATAATAATGTGCCCTTGAGGGATATCCATTTGCCCCTAAGAGAGAACAATGTGCCCCAAGGGGATAATTATTTGACCCCAGGGGATGTTGTATTGCCCCATGGGGATATGTTTGCGCCCCTTGGGGAATGCAGAGAAAACTTTAACTTTATTGTCTTGCAAAAACAATTGAACATGCTTAAAAAAGAACGTTTTCAAAAAGTTATAGATTACTTCCAGGAACATATGCCGGTAGCCGAAACCGAGCTTCATTATACTAATCCATATGAATTATTGGTGGCGGTTATTCTATCGGCGCAGTGTACCGATAAGCGCGTTAACTTGTTAACACCTGCTATTTTTGAGCGCTACCCCAAACCGGAAGACATGGCATTGGCAACGCCTGATGAAATATTTGAATTGATTCGTTCGTGCAGCTATCCCAACAATAAAAGCAAGCATTTGGTGGGTATGGCACAAATGCTGATTGAGGATTTTAAAGGCATTGTGCCCGACGACATTAAGGAATTACAAAAACTACCCGGAGTCGGTCGTAAAACAGCCAATGTAATCGCATCGGTAGTGTACGAAAAGCCGGCCATGGCCGTTGATACACATGTATTCAGAGTGGCAGCCCGCATTGGTTTAACCACCAATTCAAAAACACCACTCGACACCGAGAAGCAGTTGGTTAAATACTTCCCTGAGGAGTTATTACCTATTGCCCATCATTGGCTCATTTTGCATGGACGCTATGTTTGCATTGCCCGCAAGCCTAAATGTGGACGATGTGGCTTGAAGGCGTTTTGCAGGTATTACGAGAAGGAAGTGTATAGTAGTTGATATAATATGACCTTAAGGTTTTTGAAACCTTAAGGTCCGTGCATTCATTCGCTTGAATCTACTTCGTCAGTTCACCGCCAGAGGCATCGCCTTTTTGAAACAAGGTTGGTGTCACACCAAAGAGGCTTTTAAAACTCTTCGAAAAATACTTAGGGTCGTTAAATCCTACCTGGTAAGTCACTTCCGACACATTTAATTCACCTTGCTTTAGCAATTTGGCCGCCTGCTTTAAACGGATGGTGCGAATAAACTCACTGGTGCTTTGCCCGGTTAGTTCGCGCAATTTCATATGCAGCAAAGTACGACTCACATTCATTTTCTTCACCAGCTCCGAGACATTAAAAGTCGCATCCGACATGTTATCTTCAACTGTTTGAATGGCTCGGTTAACAAACTGCTGGTCGGTTGATGTGGTAGCTATCTCCTCCACAAAATCCCATTGCTCTTTAAAACGTGATTTAAGTAACTGACGGTTCGACAACAGGTTTTGTATTTGCGTAACCAACAATTGCTTATCAAAAGGCTTAACCACGTAGGCATCAGCTCCCATTTCAAGCCCTTCACGCTTCGAATCCACATTATCCAGCGCCGTTAGCATAACAATTGGAATATGGCTGGTTATAACATTCTTGCGTAATTTATCACAGAAGGTAAATCCATCCATCTCCGGCATCATGACATCGGTAATAATAATATCTGGCAATGACGAAGATGCTTTTTCAAGCCCTTCAACACCGTTAGATGCTTCGTCAACCCGGTAGTGTACCTCTAATATATTACATAAGTGAGCCCTCAAATCAACTTGGTCTTCAACCACTAGTACTTTCGGCTTATCACCACTTTCAGTTAAAATAGGCTCCGATATTCTAGTGCTTACATCATCGTTTTGAACTTCCACTTCAGTTACCTGCTCTTCAATGATTTCATCTTTACTAAAATTCTCCTTACTGACACATAAATCAATCACAAAAACAGCTCCTGACGGCTCATTATCCTTTATGGAAATACTCCCTTTATGCATCACCACCAATTCTTTTACGAGCGACAGTCCAACACCAGTTCCGGCACCACCAATCGACTGGTTGTGTTCAGACTGATAAAAACGTTCAAAGATCTTCTCTTTATCCTCATCCGGCACTCCCGAGCCGGTATCAGACACTAGTAATTGTAACTGTTTATCTTTACTTATGATCAATTCAATTTTAATATGCCCCCCAGTCGGTGTGTATTTAAAGGCGTTGCTCAACAAGTTAAAAATAATGGTTTCCAACTTCTCTGAGTCAAACCACACCATCAGAGGTCGCGAATCGATGTGACAATCAAAATCAATGCGTTTCTGATCGGCAATACCCTGAAACGATTCAGCAATTCGCCTAATAAAACTATTGATATTACGCTCGCGAATACTCAAATGCATATTACCCTGCGACACTTTTCTAAAATCCATCAGTTGATTGATCAAGCGTAACAATCGGTCGGTATTGCTCTTCATCATCTTAAGCTGGCTTTTAGTAGCCGATGATATTGTGCTATCGCGCTCCAACATTTCTTGTAAAGGACCGGCAATAAGCGTCAGAGGTGTTCTGAATTCGTGTGAAATATTAGTGAAGAAGCGTATTTTCATCTGATGTAACAAAGCTTCTTTTTCGCGTGCCATGGTTTCGCGTTTTAATCGTTCGCGCTCTTTAACACGCACCACTATAATCCGCTGTACAAGAATAAAACCAGCCACAAGCAATATAAAATAGCTTACATAGGCATACCAGGTTTTATAAAAAGGCGGCTTGATGATGATTTTTAAGGTAGCTTCTTCAGTACTCCACTCTCCATCACTGTTAGAGGCTTTAAGCCTGAAAGTATAGGTATTGGGCGAAAGATTGGAGTATATCACTGAGCGATGATTAGAATTAGTCAGGTTCCACTCTTTCTCTAAACCCTCGAGTTTGTATTGATAATTACACTTATCCTGCTCATTAAATGCCAGGGATGCAAACTCCAATTGAATCACACTTTCATTGTGGCGCAACTTAATTTCTTTAGTGAGTGCAATGGCTTTATCAATAATAATCCGATTATTAACTTCAACATTGGGGCGAATTTCTTTACCCGACAAACTAATTTGTCGTAAAATAGGTTGAGCATCATAAGGGTTCCGTTGCACACTATCGGGATAAAAAGCGACCAAACCATCGTGGGTTGGCATCGTGATTAATCCATCGTCAAATTTAGCAACAGCACCTGGCGAAAAGTAGTTGCCAAGGAAACCTCCAGGCATAAAATAGGGTGTTATCACCCTCGATTCAATATTAAACCGAGCTAAACCCTGTAGAGTTCCCAACCACATAATATTACTCTCAGTTTTATAAATCTGGCTCACCGCCGATGATGGTAACCCATCTTTTTCTTTAAACACCTTGTTGGTTCCTTTATCGGGATCAATCAAATGAAGGCCTTTAGCGGTTCCAACCCATATCTTTCCTTCACCGGCATCTTCAATAGTCAGCACCTGCCTGTCGGCTAAGGCAATGGGCTGCGAGTCCTCAAAATAATGAGCCAATACTTTACCTCCACTCAACTCTCCATCTATTGAAAAGCAATACAAGCCTTCGAATTCTGTCCCTACCCAAAGACGCTCTTTATCATCGATATAATGTGTTGTAAACACCTCATCAATTGGAAACAATAGTGAACCATCACTCTTTGCTGAAATAAAGCGTTGGTTTTTATTATCGAGAATATTAACCCCATTATTGGTAAATACCCACAAATGCTTACCTCGTTTAAATATATGCCGGATAACATCACCACTGATCTTATTAGGTGCTGGTTTATACATGGTATATTGCCTAAACGATTTCAAGCGGCCATTATCCAGTACTACCCGCATTAATCCCTGACCTTCAGTACCCAGCCAAATGGCACCATTATCTTCTCTGAAAATGCTGGTAATGGTTTGCTTATAAACATTAGGTGTCCTTGTCGAATCGGCCAGCAATGCTTCATATTCTACATCTCCATTGCTTTCGCGTATCATTCGAAAAAGCCCATCATGACTGGCAATAAGAATAGCGTCATCTCCATCCTTAATGATTTCATTAATACGGTCTACCGATGAATTTTTATACCGGTCAATATTATTGGTTAAATGCAGAAAATTGTCACGTTTTTTAGACAGCTGAATAACGCCTCCACCCAAGGTTCCAACCCATAGGTTACCCTGATTATCAGGGTAGATCACTTTAACCTTATTTTTAAATAAACTTTTAATGTCACTTTCTCTAACCTTAAAGTGCTTAAACTTATGACTTGTTGGTGAATTTCCTCTCTCTAACTGATTTACACCTCCATCATATGTGCCAGCCCACAAATTACCATCTGCATCCTCACACAATGCATATACATTATCGTGGCTTATTGAGGTTGAATCAGCTGGGTTATGTAAATAGTTGATAAATGAATCGTTATCCCTGTCGTAAAGGTTTAAGCCATGTGCCCAGGTGCCCATCCAAAGCTGTCCCTCTTTGTCTTCGCAAATAGTCATAATGGCACGGCTACTAATCGAACCTTCCTGCTCACTGATATAATAATTTTTAAATTGGCTTGCACCAGCATCTAATCGACCTAAACCACCCTCGGTAGTTCCAATCCATAAGGTTCCGTTCCTGTCTTCTAACAAAGAATAGATGTGTGGATATATAAGACTTGTCGAATCAGTTACATCATGAGTATAATGTGTTATGTTTTCAATGGGCGATTGATTATCGGCAGTCAATGTCAATCGGTTAAGCCCACTCTTGGTTCCAACCCATAGATGGTCGTCATCCGAACCAGCAAAACAAAACACCTCATCCGAAGTTAATTTGTAGTTGTTGTTGCCATTAATCGGTAAAAACACCTCTGACTCTAAGTCAAAAATACTGATACCCCCGCCGTCTGTTCCTATCCACAGTCTCCCATAACTATCTTCAAACAAGGCTCTAACAATATTAGATGCTATGGAGTTGGGATTATTCGGCTCGTGCCGAAAGATTTCAAATGAATAACCGTCGTAACGGTGTAAACCTTCTTCTGAACCAAACCACATAAACCCATACGAATCTTGCAAAATACAATGAATATTGTTGTCGGTTAAACCTTCGTTGGTTGTGATATCCTTAGAAGTATACTGTTGCAATTGTGCACTAATACTTACGAAACAAATCTGAACAAAAACAATAAAAAGAATAACACTTGATCTTCTGAACATGAAATCAACCTTTAAAATTACTATCAACAAGCCCGAAAGCTTACAATCCGATTAGGGTTTAAGCAAAAATAGCCAATATATTTTAATGAAAACATTACATAAGCAGATAATGCGAATTTCAGAAGCCATGAACTATTTAATTGTTAGTCATAAGCTAAATACAATTTCATTTTATTATTTAACAAATCTTAACTGCAATAATTTGTTATCATTCGAACAAAAACCCCATATTTGCATTAAGGATTTTTCATAAAAATTGGATTTAGTTAGCTGATTTAAGGGTAAGGACAGGTTTTTACAATCTGTCCTTTTTTTATGCTCAAAATTTGACTTTTAACATGG
>NZ_JAFMVC010000052.1 GCF_025499605.1 Carboxylicivirga litoralis
GGAATATATTGAAAACTTTGTGCCTGGAGGAAAGGCACGTTGGGTTATAAAAAAGCTTTCAGAAACAGAGATAGAAACAAGATTTGATGTATCCTTTCCCAATAAAGATTACACTTGTTTCGGTATTAATAATCTGATAAAGCAATAGCTGGTATAGTTTTGAAGGAATTTATTTTAATAAGCCCGAAAGGGCTTTTTTATCAATAATCTTAATATTTCTTCCTTCGGCTTCTATTACTCCTTCATTGTGCAACTCACGTATTACCCTTCCCAACGATGGGCGTGAAATACCAAATATATTGGCAAGTTCACTCTGCGAATTTTTAAGCGTAAATTCCGTTTTACCTTCTCGTCTGACCTGTTCAAGCAGATAATTTGCAAACTTACCACGAATGGATTGCAAGCCCAATAGCTTAATCTTCTTGGTTAGTTTTTGCGCACGGTTAGAAATAATATCGAGATAGTTTTTAAGAACAGTATTTTCATTACAAAATAAGTTCATTAAGTCTTGCTTGGGTATAAACAAAATTTTGGTTTCTTCGACAGCAATTACATCAACAGGTAGCGTATTATCCTCACCGAATAAGAATGCAGAAGCTATTGTATCTGGAGCATGAAGTTCTTCAATACGCAAAGACTTTCCCTGAAAATCCATCATTTCACCAACAGCAGCTCCTTTAACGATTATTCTGAGGCTGTTGCATACATCTCCACTGCTTGCTATCAACTCATCTTTTTTATATGTTTTTACCTGATGATGTACTTTCTTTATTATTTCGCCAATTTCTTCCGATTTTAAATCCTTAAAAATATAGCTCGATTGTAACGCATCTACATAATTTAAAAAGCAAAAACTGCATTTATCATTACAAGGCTGAATATATCTTTCACTAAAACAATTCTTTTCGGTAGTTGTATTTCCCATATACTGTGACTTAGAAGATTATTTGCACAAAAATAGAAAAAAATACCCTTCCTGTAACATATGTTACAGCTATTGCTTTCAAAATGCCACAACTTTGTATCGTTGATTTGAAATTAAAAACTTAAAAAGATAAAATTATGAGCATGTTTTGTTATCAGTGTCAAGAAGCTTCAAAAGGTACAGGATGTACTACGGTTGGTGTTTGCGGTAAGCAAGATTCTACTTCAAACTTACAGGATTTATTAGTGTATGTAACCAAAGGTGTTTCTTTAGTTGCAGAAGTTGCAAAAAAGAATGCTGTTGTAATTGACAAAGCCGACAAATTTGTTTTTGAGGCATTATTTGTGACCATTACCAACGCTAATTTCGATGATAATAAAATCACCGATAAAATTATTGAAGGTATTCAAGTTCGTGATGCTTTAAAGAAAGAATTAGAAGATAAAGGTGTAGAAATCCCAACCCTTCCAGCTAATGCTACATGGGTTGCAGAGGGCGAAGAAGCGATTAAAGCTAAAAGTGAGATTGTTGGTATTTTAACTGAACAAAACGAAGATATTCGTTCATTAAAAGAGTTGTTAACCTACGGATTAAAAGGGATGGCTGCTTACGCTGAACATGCTTTTAATTTAGGTTATACTGACGAGAAAATATTTGCTTTTCTTCATAAAGCGTTAATTGCCACTGCAAGAACCGATATTACAGTTGATGAACTAGTTGGTTTAACATTAGAATGTGGTGAGTATGGTGTTAATGTAATGGCTTTATTAGACAAAGCAAATACAGAATCATACGGAAATCCTGAAATTACAAAAGTAAATATTGGTGTTCGTAATAATCCGGCTATCCTTATTAGCGGTCACGACTTGAAAGATATGGAAGAGCTGCTAAAGCAAACCGATGGAACCGGAGTTGATGTTTATACACACAGCGAAATGTTACCAGCTCACTATTACCCTGCATTTAAAAAGTACGAACACTTTGTAGGTAATTATGGTAATGCATGGTGGAAACAAAAAGAAGAATTTGAATCATTTAACGGAGCTATCCTATTCACTACAAACTGTATTGTTCCTCCAAAGGATAGCTACAAAGACAGAGTTTATACAACTGGTGCATCAGGTTTCGATGGTTGTACTCATATTCCGGACAGACAAGACGGACAACCAAAAGATTTTTCTGCAATCATTGAACACGCTAAGAAATTACCAGCTCCAACCGAAATTGAAACAGGAGAAATTGTTGGTGGATTTGCACACAATCAGGTATTACAATTAGCCGACAAAGTAGTTGATGCTGTTAAAACAGGTGCAATCAAGAAATTCCTTGTAATGGCAGGATGTGACGGTAGAATGAAAGGACGTGAATACTATACTGATTTTGCAGACCAGTTACCACAAGATACTGTTATTCTTACCGCAGGATGTGCGAAATATCGTTACAACAAATTACCATTGGGTGATATAGGTGGTATTCCTCGTGTACTGGATGCAGGACAATGTAATGATTCATACTCTTTGGCTGTTGTGGCTCTTAAACTAAAAGAGGTATTTGAACTGAATGATATTAACGAACTGCCAATTGCATATAACATTGCATGGTACGAGCAAAAGGCTGTGATTGTATTATTAGCTCTATTACACTTAGGAGTAAAAAACATTCACCTGGGGCCAACATTGCCAGCTTTCCTTTCTCCAAATGTTGCAAATGTTCTTATTGAGAACTTTGGAATTGGCGGAATTGGAACAGTTGAAGAAGATTTGAAGCTTCATTTAGCTTAATATAAAACATACTCATAATAAACGCTGCAAAAGATTGTTTTTGCAGCGTTTAATTTAAAAAAGGGTTACGATATGATTGAAAAAATATTTAATACAGCAGAGGTATATAACCTGAAAGATATGGTTGACTATTCTGATGGTTCAACTGTAAGCAAGATTATTACCCGAAACGAAAAAGGTAATCTGACTTTATTTGCATTCGATAAAGGACAAAACCTAAGTGAACATTCAGCTCCCTTTGATGCCATTGTTCAGGTTTTAGAAGGTTCAGGTACAATTATTATAGATAAAAAGGAACATAAGGTGAGTGAAGGGCAATTGATAATTATGCCTGCCAACATTCCTCATGCAGTAGAAGCAAACGAGAAGTTTAAGATGTTACTGATAATGATTAAAGCATCTTAGGTTTACCCATTATTGATACAAACATACATACTCTTAAAACGCTGCAAAGTCTAACTTTTGTAGCGTTTTTTTTATCAAGTCTAATATAAATCGTAAATTCTATTTTCAATTTCAATTTTAAACGATGATATATCCATACTACGAAAAAAGTGAAGTGCTGAAAACAGAGAAAGCCTGTGGCTATCTTTTGGCAGAAACAGATAATAACGATATTGTTGAGTTGCTTATTCTTAAAGATGGGGTGGTTCCGGCACATGCACTCCCTATTGATGTTGTTTTTTATGTTATTTCAGGCAGAGGAAAAATAACTATCACAAATGAAGTTACCAATGCCTTAAAAGGAGATGTTATTGCCGTGAAAAAGAACTTGGACAGAACATGGCAAAATCCTTTTGACGAACCTTTGAAGCTTCTGGTAATTAAACAGAAACCTTAATTGGGATTGCGTGTTAATTTTATTATTGAAGGTAATTAAAACAAATGCTTATGTCGGAATTTACAAATACAAAACAGGCAAGGGTAGAAAAGTTGCTTGAGGTTTCTAAATTAATTTTAGAAACCGGGAATGCTCATTCGTTTATCATTGAAAATAAAGATTTT
Source organism: Carboxylicivirga litoralis (assembly GCF_025499605.1). GTDB lineage: Bacteria > Bacteroidota > Bacteroidia > Bacteroidales > Marinilabiliaceae > Carboxylicivirga > Carboxylicivirga litoralis. The sequence goes on from NZ_JAFMVC010000052.1 coordinate 3,712, forward strand.
ATTCCAACAGTAATACCTACAGATTTTATCACCCTTTTCGATGAGATTATAAAACAAGGGTACAAAATGGAGGATATAAAAGTCCTTACGAACAAAGTCCTGAATATATTCCATGTTCCTATACGTGATTTTGTAAGAGTTGAACCCAAACCGGATTCATTCCTAAATGTATTAGAACAGAATAATCATGAAATGGAGGTGCTTTTGGATAAAATCCGTCCTTTTTTCAAGCAATTTGTGAAGGAAACCGACAATACAGACCTGAATAAAAAACTTATAGAACTGTTTTCTCAACTCGAAGTATTTGCAAAGCATTATACAATAAAGGAGAATGTGCTATTCCCAATCATTGAAGAAACATGGCCGGACTATCGCTGTTTACAGATTATGTGGTCATTTCACGATGATATTCGCAGAAATATTAAATCCGTTATTACTCAATTACAGGTAGGAAATATAGACCTAAAAATTTTCAATAAATGTGTTGGCGATATATTCTTTAATATGCATGCCATTAAATTCAGGGAAGAGCGTATTTTATTTCCTTACATACTATCAACTATAAGCGAAAGTCAGTTAGAAACTATGAACCGGGAAGGATTTGAGCTTGGCTTTCCTTACATACAACCCAAGCAAATAAAGAAAGACGAGATGGAAACAGCATTTGATGATGGAGTAATTAATTTGGGAACAGGTAAAGTAAATGTAGAGCAAATTAAATTAATATTTAATCATCTACCTGTTGATATAACCTTTGTAGATGAGAACAACAAAGTTTGCTATTTCTCAACACCGCCCAAACGCATTTTTCCACGTACAACGGCTATTATTGGACGTGAAGTAAGTAACTGCCATCCGCCTGAAAGTGTTCATGTAGTTGAACAAATTGTAGAATCGTTCAGAAGTGGAGAAAAAGACCAGGCTGATTTTTGGATTAAAATGCGTGGGGAATATATCCTTATTCAATATTTTGCTGTTCGTGACGAAAACGGAAACTACAAAGGCGTTATTGAAGTCTCTCAGGAAATTTCGGGCATTAAGGCTTTGGAAGGGGAAAAGAGGTTGTTGGATTGGTAGATATTTCGGGAGGGATATTTTTCTATTCTTCAAACTCAATCTTCCCAATCCGTTTCAACCAACCTTCCAAAAACAAATGATTCTTTCCTTTTTTAGAAATTGAATGATAATACCTCACTCTTGCTTTATGTATAGCAACAAACAATAATCTAGGGTCACAGGCATTGATTGCCGATAAGGTCTGATTGCCGATAATTCCGTCCATCTTCAAATCTCCATCAAAGAATTGGTTTAGGGTACGCTGAACGCCCCTGGCACCCCAATAACCGCTATTAACACACCAATCAAAGATAATTTCCTGTAAAGAACCGTTTGAAATACCGCCAATCCTAAACTTTTCATAAAATGTATGGCAATAAAATTCCCTTACCATACAATTCAATTCAGGTATGTCAATGTGTTTGTTCCAAGGTATTTCACCATAGGTTTCTTTGTAGGCATCAATGTATTGCCAGCCTTCCCAATCGGGATGCAAATTCCGGGCAACACCCATGTAGGTTTCCCCACCTCGGTCGCCTTCTACGTTGGCATAGTAACCTTCATGCTTGATTACTCCATCGAATAATTCATCGAATGTTTTCATTTATTACGTCTGTTTTTAAGTTTGACATCATTTACTCCTGATATTGCACCACCGAAAAGAAAGTCTATAATGGTGCTTAGTTTGGTTGAGATTCCACCGTTGATACTGCTCACAAAAGCTATTTGCCAATCATCAAGCTGGATGGTATCTAAGATGAAGTAGTTCAGCATTACGAAAGTCAAACCGCACCAAGCAAGTAAGAAGAAGATTGCAAAGGCTTTTTGAAGCCAACTGTCTTTTTGATACATCTCCCTGGCCGAACTCCTATCAGCAACTGCCATCTTAAAAAGTTCCATTTTCCCCTGGAGCTTTTCTTCTTGTGTGGTGAATATTTCATCAATCAGCTTAGTACCCTCTTTTAAGGTTTCCGCCGTTGCATTTCCTGCTAATTTTTTAAATAGCTTCATCGTTTTATAATTATCTCAGGCATTGCCTGTCATCGTTCTACAAATTTTAAAATGGTATCGAGCTTCTCGTTAAGCTGCTTAATGGTTTGGTGGAATAGTTCTTTACTCACATATATTTCCTTAGAGCTATCCCTTAAATCAGATATGCGTTTATGCAGTACCGTAAACTTGTTTTCACATGAAGCAAGCTCTTTAGTTAAGTGCTGAATATCCTTTTCCAATAAATCGGTTTTGGCATCCACCGTTTCTTTTGTGGCATTCTTTGAAATGGCATTGCGGATGATGAAGGAAACCACACCAACGATAAGCGAACTGAAAGCCCCAATAACAAGCCAATAGAATTTTATTGTCATTTCTTCCATGCTAAAAGATTTTAATGGTTTCTGTGCTGCCCTCCGGAAAGCGGTTTTTCTCCATTGTGGCACTTTGGTTTTCTATGTGCATAATGGCATCCACTATATGCTCCCACTTAGTTCCGCCTTTGGAGCTTCCGTCTCGGTTTGCCTGATTGATGATTACAAATGAGGTGTTGGGAAACTGTTTCTTCAGCTCTTTAAATTCCTCGTGAGAAATATCAGTTGTTTGGGTACTGTCGATAAAAACCACATCGTAATCCCTGAATAGCTTTGGATTGTAGTCCTCGATAATTCCAATTGGGCTATTAATCCCAAGCCTTACCACTTTCTCTTGCATTGTTCCTTTTGCACCTTCTTCATTGGCTACATACAGGACTTTATAACCATGTTGTTTTACCAATTCATCGGCAAACATCAGGGCTACGGTACTTTTGCCATGAAAGCGTGAGCCGTAAATCATTATATAGAAAGGGATATACAGCTTGCCTAATAGTTTACCGAACTTTCCCCTAATGGAGATGGTCTTAAAATTCATTTTGGCAAGGTCGTTTGCCAAAACAATCTGGTCGGATGCAATGACAGTGGTTCTTGTGGTGCCGGGATTGAATGCCCTGTTTTGAGAGCCACTACTTTTGGGCATGGAAGTAGTGGCATTTACTTTCCCAATCCGGCAATGCCTTGTAAGCCTTTTAGCTGAACATTGGTAACAAGCAGCTTGTCACTCTCCAGATAATCATGCAGATGTTTTTGAACGTTTTTTACCTGTTCAAATTCCTTGTCGGATTTGTCAACCTTACCATTTTTCAATGAGTTGGTAACTGTGGTAAGTAAGCGTTGGGCTTTTGCTTTTGTGATATTGCCATACAGGTTGATAAACCTTTTAATCAATGCAACTGCCGGAGTAACACCGTAGTCATCCACAATCTTTTTCAGCTTTGTGTTCAATGAATCCGGAACTTCAAACTTGCAAGTACCATTCATATCCTTATAAGTTTTGATAAGGTCATTACTGATACTTTTAATTTCAGAAGCGTACTTGCTTGTTTTGCGGATAGTTTTTTCGGTAGCTGCCTTTTGAATCACCTTGTACAAAAGCGATACCTGACGTTCTGTAACCTTCTTATTGTGGAAGTTCAAATAACGCCTGATTACCTTAATCTCCAACGGCATCAAATCAACCTCGATGGGTTTACGTTGAGCCTTTTTTCGGGTATTGTTATTAGAACTTTTAGGAGTAGCTGTTTTCCTTTTCGTTGTTTTAGGCTTGGGTGTAACTTTTTTAATGGTGGTTTTCTTTTTTTTACTTTCACGATATTCCTTTAAAGCTGATTTATATTGACCCGATTCTTTATCCAGAATATTTAATGGATGCCTGTCTTCGAGTTCTGGAAAACGCTTTGTGCTTCTGTTAAGATATGGCTCAACAATTTTGAAATGGTTATCAAGCATCTCTTTGATATCCTTATCTTCATTATAAAAATCGGCAAATGAATCAAACTCTTTATGTGCTTCCTGGGCTGCTTCCGGCAACTTTTTGAAGTCAATATTTTTGGTGGCTTCCTTGTAGTTTTTAACTGTAAGTTTCATCGTATTAAGTTTTATTGTTATCGAATAGAGTTATAATCCGGCAACTGCCCGAAGCTGTTTTTGCTTAATCAGAATTGCCTTTGCACGGAGTTTCACAAGTTTCAATTGTTTGCCTGTGTCAATGCTTACCTTTTTACCTTTAGGTGTGGATTGCTTTTGTTTGGCCAGTCGTTTGGGAAATTCCTTTTTGTCTTGCTCAAACATCTTCATTGCCTCATTAGTAAGGCTATCCGTTGTGTTGCTTCGTTTTGTTCCTTTATCCAAAAACTCATCGTAATAATGGCGAGGGATTTTAACAGATAAACTGAATCGCTCACCAAGCAGATTAAGAAGTTTGGGCATCTTGCTTTCTTCAACCGAAGCCCTCATATTGCCCGAAACCATTTCAAAACCATCCCGATTATTAACCAGAAGTTTCACCACTTCTTTATCGGTGTAAATGGGAATATGCGTTTTGGTTTTCGGCATGATGACCTTAAAAGTGCCATCATAATGCCTGGCTATTGTTATTCTATTTTCGGTGGCAATGGTAGCTCCATTACGAAGGCTCATAATGTGCTTTTGCAGTTTGGCGATTGGAGCTACAACATAGTTATCAGCCTTATTATCGTTATTGTCGGGCGACCATGCCTCACTCATTAATATACCTTTTTGTATGCCTCTACCTTTGGTGGTGAAGCTTACCAATTTACCCGAAAAGTCCGCAGAGCCTTGTAGTATATTTCCTGTAACGATATAGCGGATTTGACGGTCTGCTGTGAAGTCTTTTATGGCTTCATCCCAACGTTCAATCAAGCTTTCTTTTTGACCTGTTGTAAGCTGAATACTACGACTCATTACACGCTCAATTTCTTTAGCGGTATCGCCCGATGCAGGGAGAACGATGTATTTACGACTGTCGGAAATGGCAAAGCGAAGCTTCACCGATGACGGTGCATAAGGATTCTTGCGCTTTGGGTTAATGTCAAAACCAAGAAACACGCAGTATGAATTATCGCTACTATCGTTTTCAAAACTTACTGCCGGATAGAAATAACCATGACCGACTTTGAAGAACTTGAAAAAGTTGTTCAGGTAGCGTTTGCGGTTCTCGCTTTGTGTTTTGGTCTTGGTAATCTCGGCTTGTTTTCCTTCTTCAAT
>NZ_JAFMVC010000053.1 GCF_025499605.1 Carboxylicivirga litoralis
TGGTCACTTTGGAGCGTCAAAGGGTGGTCAATTTCGTTCGTTAGACCTGGTCAATTTAAATCGTTAAGAGGTGGTCAACTTCAGCGTTTTTTCCAGTAATATTTGATAAAGAAGAAGAACCAGATATTCAGAAATAAATGCAAAAACTATACGCCGTACTACCTATAGTCCTGTTCTTATGTACTTGTTTTAATTTGAAGGGACAAGAATTCGTTAAACCAGGATTAGAGTTTACTTGTGAACTGAAAGTAACCATTAGTGAACTATTGCATTTAGGTACAACACCTCATGGCGAACGTATCATTATACCAATCACAGGAGGCACCTTTGAAAGACCAAATATGAAAGGTATTGTATTAAACGAAGGTGCAGATTACCAATATGCCAATAAAGCTTTGGGAAGAACTGAGCTTGACGCCATTTATACGATAAAAACAGATGATAATGTTCTGATTCATATTCGTAACCTTGGTATACTTTCTAAGGCTTATGATGAAAATGAGGAGCCAAATTATGGGGTTTATTTTAGAACCACTCCACAGTTTGAGGCTCCCATTGATTCAAAGTACAACTGGCTATAGAATGCCATTTTTATTTGCAAACCCGTTGGGAAAGATGGATATATATCCATTCAAGTTTGGAAAGTTTTATAAGTAATCAGCCTAATGGTATTTTGTTATACAATCAATTGAACTAATCAATCAAATTATAATACGAATTTATCACAACATAATATTAGAATGTAATAAACCTTACATTTGCTTTTTAAGCAGAGTATTACAAATTAGAATAAACGAAAAACAATCACATGAAGAAATCATTATTGTTGCTATTAGCAATATTAAACGTTATTACCCTATTTTCACAGAATTCCTTGGTTGTTAATCTTGATTCTACTGGAACTAAAATCAACAAAGAAATCTATGGGCATTTTTCCGAGCATCTCGGAACTTGTATTTATGAAGGAATATATGTTGGTAAAGATTCTGACATCCCAAACATCAACGGATATCGAAAAGATGTTGTTGAAGCTTTCAAAGAGATGAAAGTGCCTGTTTTAAGATGGCCAGGAGGGTGCTTTGCGGATACCTACCACTGGAAAGATGGCATTGGGCCAAAAGAAGATCGTCCATCAATCGTTAATGTATTTTGGGGAGGAGTAACGGAAGACAACAGCTTTGGAACACATGAATTTTTGGATTTTTGTGAATTGATAGGCACTGAACCATATTTAAGTATTAATGTAGGTTCAGGAACTGTTCAGGAAGCCATGGAATGGGTAGAGTATGTGACTTCATATAGCCAAAGTCCTATGACTGAATTACGTAAAAAGAATGGTCGTGAAGATCCATGGGATGTTAAGTTCTTTGGAATAGGTAATGAAAACTGGGGTTGTGGAGGTGATATGGATCCTGTTTATTATGCCAACTTATTTAGAAACTACTCATCTTATATTAGAGGTAACGACATTCAAAAAGTGATTTGTGGTCCCTCAGGAGGTGATACTAACTGGACAGAGACTATTTTAAAAACACTCAATAATAAAAAGAACCTTGCTCAAGGTTTATCTATGCATTATTATACTTTACCAACAGGAAGTTGGACTGGTAGCAAAGGGACTTCAATTGACTTTGGTGAGGATATGTACTTTGCGACTTTGCGCAACACAATTTATGTTGATGATATCATCAATAAACATTTGGCTGTTATGGATAAATACGATCCTGAAGGCAATATTAAATTAATTGTTGATGAATGGGGTACTTGGTATGATCAGCTTCCAGGAACTAAAGATGGTTTTCTTCAACAACAAAATACTGTAAGAGACGCTTTGGTTGCCGGTATAAATTTGAATATTTTTAACAATCATGCTGATAGAATTAGTATGGCTAATGTGGCCCAGATAGTGAATGTTTTACAATCACCTATCCTGACCAGAGGTAAAGAGATGGTGAAAACACCTACTTACTACATTTTTAAGATGTATAACGTTCATCAGGATGCTAACCTTGTCCCTGTAAAGTTAACCACCGAAGATTATTCTTACAATGGGGAGTCTATTCCTGCCGTAACTGCATCTGCTTCAGAAAAAGATGAAATAATAAGCATGACATTAACCAACGCTAATCCTGGTAAAGATATTACAATTGATTGTTCGTTGGGTAAGGATTTTAAAATTACAAATGCACAAATTGTAACCAGTAAAAACTATACTGATTATAATGATTTCGGACAAGATGAAAAAGTATTTATCTCTGATTTTAAAGCCGGAAAAATTAAAAACAAAAAGTTAAGTCTTAAGATACCTGCACACTCAGTTGTATTGGTACAAATGAAATAATATAAAATAACAAAAAGGAGGTGCTCTATTCACCTCCTTTTTGTTATTATTTGAGTTATAAAAATAACTGAATCATCCCTCTCCTCAAGTTCGTCATCTGGCATGGGAATGGATGACCGATTACAATGAAACACATCCACATAAGTCATTGGGCGGAATAAGCCCGTTAGAATGCTAAACAAATAGATAATCATCAGATTCTAAATAGCAAAGAAAGTTCGCTATGTGAACCCGTCAAGGATATATAAACGGCTTCGTACCTCTGCCGTCCTTGACTGTACCACTTAGCTCACTGAAAAAGCATTTAGAAATATGGTTTAACAAAAAGAAAAATGTCTATTTTGCGACTGTCTGATAAGGGGTAAGGCTACAAACTCACCTGTATCGCAAACTGAAAGGTTTAATCGGCTACTATTGATCTCAGGTCCATCTGTGTGAGTCATCCCTTGTCAGCAAAAGCTCATGCCAGGCTTTCGCAGCCCTATTTTCAGTGTCCACTTTTAAGGCATTCAAATAGCGCTGCTCACTAAAGTCACTCTCCTCGCTCTAACCGACATTACCCGGTCATCGAGCGGAGTCGAGATGAGCCTGTCATGCCCTTTGCAGCTCCCACGGTCTTCCTCACGGCAGCTCCCATTGTGTCTCAGGCACATTGTCATCACAGCCTGGCGTTCCGCCACTTCGTTGGGCGTAGCGTCACGCTACGTCCGCTCTTCCAATAAACCCTCACCACAACCGCTGCCAGTGTTTGGCTCGCCTGCTAGTCGCGGCGGGCATCGGGCTGCTACGCCCTTCGGGTCATATTATTTGCGCTGGCCTCCGTTCACACTCCGCTCCCCAGTGCCTGCAGCAGCCTCACCTCATTCACAATTACCAGTCTCATTCTTCACCTGGTAAATACTCACTCGCCTCAGCCACATCGTCACCCCACGCAAGTATGCACTTCTAACGTCTTTATGATATCATTGTCACAATATATGCAACTAACCGGTCACTGAGCGGAGTCGAAGTGCACACTTACTTTTTCCACCGCACCGCTGCGCTAGGCGTAGTGTCTCACTACGTCTCAGAGCAAATAATCCGCCAGCCCTCGGCTTGTCCGTTCCGTACCTCCACTTCCAAGCTATGTCAGTTTCCGCTTCCTTTGGTCGCTCTCAACCTGCCACCCTTGCTCCACTCGCAGTCGGCTCGACCCGTCATTCCACCGCAAACCGCCTCCGCCATCTCATCAACCGTCCTTCGTCCCGGTTCCTGAGCTTGCCGAAGGACTCATTGCGCTTACATCCAAACGCTTGCCGCAGGCGCTTGTCCCAATATCCTAACATCATATATCAAAAATCCATACATCCAAACACAATAAAATGCCCGCATTGTGGTTCTGAGTTTAATGCCTAAATTATATAAATCATGAATAGATTCAGAAATACACTTTTTGCACTATTACTTCTTTTATTACCTGCTACCCTTCTCGCCCAATACCAACCAAGCGCATCAGGTGAAGTCATTAAGCACATCTATTATTCCTTTTCGTATATCGAAGACCATGAGCAACCGGAATGGGTGTACTATAAACTGACGCCTTCACTCGTTAATGGTTCGCAATCACGCACCGATAACTTTCGTCCCGACCCCAATGTCTCAACTGGCTCAGCAACCCTCGCTGATTATAAAAGCTCAGGCTACGACCGTGGTCATCTTTGTCCGGCTGGTGATATGAAAATTGATAAATCAGCCATGAGCGAAACCTTCTACATGAGCAATATGTCCCCTCAGGAACCATCCTTCAATCGTGGTATCTGGAAAAAACTGGAAGCTACTGTTCGTCAATGGGCCATTGATGAAGGTACAATTCATGTGGCAACAGCAGGGGTACTTTCAACCTCATCAGACCATATCGGGACGAATAACGTCACTATACCAAAATACTATTATAAGGTAGTCTATGCACCAGACTCTGAAAAGATGATAGCATTTGTCTTACCAAATAAAAAGAGTAGTTCAACACTGCAAAGTTTTGTTGTTTCTGTTGATAAGGTGGAGCAACTGACAGGCGTCGATTTCTATCCTCAACTGGATGACGCACTCGAAAACAAATTAGAAGCCAATTCCAATGCAACGCAATGGTCATTTAAGCAATACAATTCATTATCAATTAAGCACACAGCTACAACAGAATCAACCTCATCAGCTACCCAGTGCAAAGGCATTGCCAAATCAACCGGTAACCGCTGCAAAAACAAAACAACCAATGCCAATGGTTACTGCTATGCCCACCAAAGTCAGGCGCCGGGTTATGTCAAACCGAAATCATCCAACTACTCAGATCGTTGCTGTGCAACCACCAAAGCCGGAGCTCGCTGTAAACGAAATGCCTCAAATGGCACCCGCTACTGCTGGCAACACCAAAAGTAACATATAAACATCTCACATCTAAAATTCTATACATCCTTACATCATCAATCGAACATCTCACATCCTTTAATAAAATCGCCCTGTAATAATGATAAACAAAGAGATTCTAAAGAATAATTTTTAGTTTAGTGCAATAAATTTTAACTCAATATGAATAAACAAGAATTAGTTTCAGCAATTGCTGAAGAAGCAGGTATCTCAAAAGTAGACGCTGAAAAAGCTATTAACGCCTTCTTTGAAACAACAAAAACAACGCTGGCAAAAAAAGAAAGCATCCAATTAATTGGCTTTGGAACATTCTCAGTATCTGAGCGCTCAGCTCGTACTGGTAGAAATCCACAAACCGGAAAGGAAATTCAAATAGCAGCAAAGAACGTTGCTAAATTCAAAGCAGGGAAAGCCTTAGACGACAGCATTAACTAAGGATTACTTAAAAAAACTGAAGGAGGTAACATGTAATGATACCTCCTTTTTTTGTATCTAATAGTTTTGATTTTTAGTGGGTTTCGTTTGAGTATTTATGTCTCTCCTGATAAATTCTAATTCGTAGATGTACTAATTATCTATGCTTTGCAATGCTTCAATAATGTTAGAATTGTTTCTTTCACTCTCAAGTTCTTTATCAAATATGTCAAGTGTATAATTAATTCTTTTCTTATCCTTTTTTGCCTGTTGTAATAACGCATTGTATGCATTGATAATTACATTTAGACTCTTATCATCGTAATAGAACTCATCCTGAATACCTGAATGTGATTTGGATGATTGAATATTCTTCAATAAGGACAAACATTCTATTGGATAAAAATGAGAACTTTTTGCAAGAAATTTAATATAGTTGCCAGGAGCAAGTATGCAAACTTTAGATTTTGAATACTTTGCAATAAATGACCTGAATTCAACGAAATACTCACAACTTAAATCCGAAAACAAGAATGTATATTCTCTTGCAATATCTATATCATCTTCATCGAGGAACTCGCTAAGAATGATTTTACATTTTTCTGTGATATCATTGTTGTGCTTAAATATATTTGATTCTGCAACATGAAGCATTGCCTTTCTTACTTCTTTTACTTTAGGATAGTAGTCTTGCAATATCGTGTATGATTCTTCACTACCTTCAAGCCACGCAACTGTAAGAGCCGTTGAAACATCCTTGGCTAGTTTTTCAATGGTTATCGTTTTCCTAAAATATGGTTCCAGTTCATTTGGATACTTTCGATTGAAATATTGAGCTGACCAAATTGAGCTTTGCAAAACTTGTTCATTATCTGTATCAACTAACTGAAGAAATAGCTTAAAATTTCGCTCAATATCATAGTTGTTCAAATAGGCGATTCTATATAATGTCGCAGCTTTAACACAATCCATCGGATCTTTAGGTATTTTTTCTAAAGTAGAGAAAATCCGCTCAGAGTAATCTGGCTGATTATTTATCATTACTAAACGCTTAGCTGCTGCTCCACGATTAGAATTAATTCCATCACTCAATAAAGCATCTGGATTAAAAACTTCATTCGGATTATTATCAGTTAAAGCTATTCTGGCTAAAAAACTAAATAGTTCATCATCCATATATTCATCACTTAATAATGTATCGATTAACCAAACTACTCTTCTCTTGGTGTGAGAAGTAATCCTACTACATTTAATAAGCTGCTTAACCAATCGTACTTTAATGTCAGTGTCTATCGCTTCTTCTGATTCGAAAAGACCTTCAACAGCATGAATAGCATAATCAATATGATAGACATCTTTAATTATAAAGTCACTAATATGAACAAGAAATTTTTCAGGTTCTTTCTTTACAGCTTCCTTTAAAGCTCTGCAATGCTCATCTTTACCACCTCTACCACTTCCGAAATCATGATGTTCGAAACCATTGTATTTTAACATACTCCTTTTCCAGGCTGTAATATTCATCCTCTCGTATGCTTTGCTATTTAAGGGATAACCAACAATTGTACCCATCCCAAATCTCTCTCTAATTGTGTCATTAACTACTCCATACTTACGATATAATTCCTGATATTTTTTCTTCAATAAGGAATTATTACAAATATATTTTTTGGGAATAGATTGTAAATAGGTGAGTTGGGTATATCCCCAATAGGTATACAACTTGCTTTTTCCATTATTGTCTTTGTAAGTGCGGTATAATATTCGTTCTTTAATATTTAAGATATAGTCATCCAAAACAGCCCTCTGATCATCACTAAAATGTGGGTAGGCTTTGTTAATAACTTGCCGAAATAAAATTAAAACATCATCTGTATTGCTAAGCAGTTCTCTTCTTTTAAAGATTTTAGCGAATTCAAATATTTCATTGATGAAATAGTGTGGATTAGCTTTTAATCCTTTTAAAACCACATTTAAAATTGTTGTATACCTGCTCTCAATATTTTCTTTTATAAATACATATATAATGTTTGAAGACTCTTCAGCAGCCTTATTAATATTTTTTTCTAATTGTGTAAGTAAAAATCCATAATCTTTCTCTCTATAACCTCCCATACTCTGAAATGCATGATCCATAATTAAATCATTATCACTTCTCGGATATTGCATTTCAGTTTTACAAACTAAATCAGTAACTGCTTTCAAATTAAGCTCCAAGGCTTTATTAAAATGATTTGTATAAAGATGTGTCAAGAACTTTTTACCGTCGTAGCCTATTTTAAGCTTTATATTACCAAGCTCATATTCAATACTTGATATTTTGTTTGAAAAATATGACTGAAATAAAGTAATCGCTGCGTCTTCATTTGTTTCAGAGATTTGAATTAATATATCAAACATGAAGTGTTCATTATCATAAAGCTCACTTTGCACAATTTCAAGTATTGAGAAAGCTTCTGGCAAATCCCAGATTTTATTGTAATAAAGGAGACGAATAAGTTCTTCATTTGAAAATGGTTCCTGTCCACTCAAAACGAAAGGTAAAATCAAACCTCTACACTCTGGAAGATGGCGTATTAAGATTGAATAAACTATTTGATGGTGGTTCAAGACCTTAGATAGTCTTAACCATAGAATATTATATCTCTCCAAAATAACTCGCAACCATCCATTAGAGTTTACATTGCTTAGAAACAGTTTTAATAGGCTTGTAT
>NZ_JAFMVC010000054.1 GCF_025499605.1 Carboxylicivirga litoralis
TTAAGTTTTTAGTACACTATTTATTATTCGCTGCCCTTCGCAAGGGCTTGTTTCTGTTTAATGCGAATTGCTTTAGCCCTGATTTTGGCAAGTTTCAGTTTGCGTTCTTTGCCCACTATCACACCTTTGTTCACACTGCCTTTTTCGGTCAGGTCGATGTATTCATCGGCTCGTTTATCGGTAAATGGCTCAAATGATTTTATGGATAAATGCTCTTTGATGGCATAAATCAGGTTATCAAAGCACTTATTAATGTAAATGCGTTCCTGACCTTGCGGATAAACAGGATGAGAGAACATACCACCTGATACCAGGTAGTTATTTACCCGGTCTTTTTCTTTTAGCTTGTCGTACACATAACATTCAAAGCTTCGGGCAAACATCTCGGCAATATCTTTCCAATAAGCACCTTGAAGTTTGGAGTAGTGATACAGGTAGCTGTCGGTTCTACGTTTCTTAGTCTCATCAAAATCATTATAGCTAACCGCTTTATCATCCAAAGCATAATACCCAAAGCGGAGCATTAGGATAAGCGAAACGATACTTGTATGCACCACCGATTGTCTCTCCTGAAATGTCGGTACAACCTTGTTAATAGAAGTTTTTAAAATATCCTTGAACCAATCTTTTGTTGGCGAAGAATTACCACCGATGAAATACTTCTTTTTGTACCCTAAACTTTCAATGATGGTATTCAGGTAGCTTTCTGAACGAAGCGGTTTGGTTGATAATTCCAAGCCATTCAGGTAATGGTCGAAGAAATGCCCCCACTCATGGGCTACTGAGCCGTCACCGTTTCGTTTGGTCAGGTTGATGAGCTGGCGTGTTGGGTAATAGGTAGCCATTGCCTTACCACCACGACCAAATGCACCGAAAGCAATAGCCAGGGCTTCGTTTATGGATAGGTTGATGTCAAGCACCTCGCATAAATCAACGATGGCTGCAACAAAGTGGCGAATGTGTTCCCTGGCTTCATCATCCTTCACGTAGTTTCCTAAAGTGAGTGATTTAAAATGAAGCTTCTTGATAACCGTATTTTCATCCGCTTCTTCAATTAATAAACCGCCTGTGCGTTTGATATATGATAACGGTACAGCTTCTATTTTAGGCTTGCTGCTGCTTTTTGATCTGCTTGTTTTCTTTGTTTCTGCCCAGCTCCAATCCGGTTTAAATTCCTTGTATGGGAATCGTTCTTTTTGCTCATCGTATTCCCTTTTTGCATCATTGATAAACCTTGTGCAAACCTGAGTAACATACCTTACATAGTCCTCCACAGTCCGAACGCTACTCAACATACCACCCTGAAAAGTCAGGTCGTTTTGCTTGTGGCGTTTCATGTCGGCAGGAGAAAGGATTTGCTTTGCAGAATCAATGCAATCCTGTTGGCGTTTTATCCGCTTGTCGGTGTATTCTTTTAACCTTTTTGCATGGGGAGCTGCCTGTTCTTTGGTTATACCTGAATATTGGTGGGCTTTCATGTAGGTTTCCTTAACCGCAGATGTAGTCCGATAGCCCTTGATGGTAAAGACGATATTGCGAAGTGCTTTGCCGAATATCATTCCAAAATCATGCTTGCCCACAATCTCACCACTATTGGCAATGGTATCGAGCTGTTGTAAATCCGTGATTGAAATGGCATCAGAAAGAACTTTTGCAAAAGCCTCCGCCATTTTCACATATTGCTCTCTGGCTTCTTTGGTGTTGGCATGTGGCTTTGCAGGGAATGCCTGTCGAACCTTTACTTTCAGAAAGGCACAACCTGAATCCGTACCATTTTCCTTTTCTGCCTGTGGGTCAACCTTTGGAAATACCTTATCCTTTTTGACTAGCTCGATGGCGGTAGCTTCGTCTTGTTCGATGCTGTTTAAATCACTACTGCTGATAAGCTTGTTGTACATGGCTTGTTCTTTCCTGGAACCATGAACACGCTTCCCTGCATCTTTAAATTCCCGGTTCTTTTGCTTCTCCTGCAAAGCCTTTTCGACTTCTGTATCAATATCCCCAAGGTCATCATTCGGTGTTGCTAAGTTGGCACAGTAGTTCTCGTATAAAGTCCAATCATCGCTGATAATAAAGAATCCATCATTGGGATTGGGCTTGTAACCTTGCTTTGTTTTGTAACCATTGCGACCTTCAATGAATCCTTGTTTGGGTAGAATCCAAACGAAGTCACCCTTTCTCGGTTTATATCGGGTAGCAATAATATCAGTTGCCTTCTCAAAACCTTTATAGATGGGCAAAGCATTGACATTAACGCCCTCTTTAAAACCATTGGTTAGAATGTAAGCCTTTGATTTTCCTTTGGTGCGAATATCCTTGTGAATGGCTTTGTACTTTTTATAAAACTCCTTTTCGGTCATAGTATGGTCTTGATTTTAGGATGAGTACCTAGCCCGGCAACTGCCCGAAGCTGTTTCTGCTTTATCAGGATTGCCTTTGCACGGAGCTTCACAAGCTTCAATTGTTTGCCTGTGTCTATGCTTACCTTTTTACCTTTAGGTGCGGATTGCTTTTGTTTTGCCAGTCGTTTGGGAAATTCCTTTTTGTCCTGCTCAAACATCTTCATCGCCTCATTGGTAAGGCTATCGGTAGTGTTGCTACGCTTTGTTCCTTTATCCAAAAACTCATCGTAATAATGGCGAGGAATTTTAACCGATAAACTGAATCGTTCACCAAGAAGATTAAGTAGTTTAGGCATCTTGCTTTCTTCAACGGAAGCCCTCATATTGCCCGATACCATTTCAAAACCATCCCGATTATTAACCAGGAGCTTCACCACTTCTTTATCGGTGTAAATGGGTATATGTGTTTTGGTTTTAGGCATAATGACCTTAAAAGAGCCATCATAATGCCTGGCTATTGTAATCCTGTTTTCGGTGGCAATGGTAGCCCCATTGCGAAGGCTCATAATGTGTTTTTGCAGTTTGGCAATTGGAGCTACAACATAGTTGTCCGCTTTATTATCGTTGTTGTCAGGCGACCATGCCTCGCTCATTAAAATTCCCTTTTGAACACCTCTGCCTTTGGTGGTGAAGCTCACCAACTTGCCCGGAAAGTCCGCAGAGCCTTGTAATATGTTTCCTGTTACGATGTATCGGATTTGTCGGTCTGCCGTGAAGTCTTTAATGGCTTCATCCCAACGCTCAATCAAACTTTCTTTTTGACCTGTGGTGAGCTGCATACTACGGCTCATTACACGCTCAATTTCTTTGGCGGTGTCTCCCGATGCAGGAAGAACGATGTATTTACGACTGTCAGATATGGCAAAGCGAAGCTTCACCGATGAAGGAGCATAAGGATTCTTGCGTTTGGGATTAATGTCAAAACCAAGAAATACGCAATAGGAATTGGAACTGCTATCGGTTTCAAAACTGACTGCCGGATAGAAATAACCATGACCAACTTTGAAGAACTTGAAAAAGTTGTTCAGGTAGCGTTTACGGTTCTCGCTTTGTGTTTTGGTCTTGGTAATCTCGGCTTGTTTCCCTTCTTCAATTTCTTCGGTTCTTTCAGCGACATAATCTCTTTGGGCTGCTTTGTCATATACTGGAATTTTCTGATAGCCTTTCTCATTGGTAATGCCATTAAAAAGGTCTTTGTATTTATCCTCCAACGCCTTTAAATCCTCAGATAACTTGTTTTGCACAAATTTCTCGTGAGCTGAAACTATTTCTTCAGAAATGCTATCGGGATGTTTACCGTTTAATTGTTTTTGAATCAGCTTTTCAAGTTCAGCTTTGCTGTAAGGTTTTTTAAGTACGTTGCATTCGCATTTTTCCAAATAAGTATCGTTACCAAATACCGAACGTCCACCTTTCCCGGCAATCACAACACGCTTTTCAAGTGATTCTGCTTTTAGGTTCAGGACTTCCACTTCAAGGTCGTACTCATCGGCTTGCTTGAGGTATTCCACATAGTCATTATATCGCTCAATAACCTCTTGGTAAAACTTCTCCTGTTCCTTAACCGATAAAACAGCCACACGACCTGTTACCTTTGAAGCATCACCTTCGGATGGTGTCTCATCACTCTCTTTGCCCTCAAATTTGAGTGGGTTATCCAGGGCTTTGTTTAGTTCCTCGTTTTCCAACATGTATTGGCGAACCACTTTGTCACCGTACTTATTCAGAAAGTCATCGGATTCCAATTGTGACTTGCTGCTTTTTTGGTTGGAGGTGGTATTGGCATCCAATGATTTCAGTTTCTTTTTGAGCATCATCATAAACCGCTTTTGTGCAGGGATGGATGAGATAATGTAATCGTAAATCGGTTTCATTATCTGTCCTGTGCGGTTAATACGCCCACGCTTTTGAATTTCGGTATTGATGTTCAGTTCAGGTTGGAGTATCACCATCACACGCTGCTTTACTTTTTCCGCTGGCACCTTATCGGTGACGATGGCATGTGCCGAAGCTCCTGTTGAACCACTTTGGTTAATCAGCAAACAATCTATTTCATTATCATTGAATTGACGAAACAAATCGGCTGTGTTTTCCTTTTTCCGGCTCATCACCAGGGCGGTGGTGTTTTTCTTGTTCAGGTTCTTGTACTGAACACAAAGCTTTCTACCTGTAACTTCGCCAACTGAATAGCCGGCTTCTTTAATCTTTTGGATTATCAAATCAAGCGGACTGATAGTAATACCTGTGGATGCCTGTTCAATTCGCCTGATAATATCGTAGTAAGCCAATTGTGCATCTTCCGATAAATCGGCAATATTGAATTGCTTACCTTGTGATTCACCGTCAATATCCTTTTCTGTGTAGCGAAGAACAGAATCCAATCCCTTTTCCAACACGGTAGAAAAATCACCATTAATAACATCATCGGGTTTTGCCATACCCTCTAAAAAGCTCCCCATTGTGGAGGCAAAGGCAATGATAGGTTTCTTGCCTTCTTTTAGCCTGTTTATGGCATGGTCGGCAACATCGGCAGCGTTCAGGCTAAAGAGCAATTGATTAATGACGTTAAAGACTTTTGAGAAATACGGAATGTTATCAACCCCGGCTTTCTCTGTTCCTTTGCGAGTTTCAACCTCTTTACTTTCGGCTGCTGCTATCTTATCAAGCTCATCAACCTGTTTGTTGATGTACTTCTCCTGAAACCCGATTATATCTCGAATGATTGAAGTTACTTTATCGGCTGTTTCAGCTTGCTCTTTGGCTTTTTCTTTAAGCTCGATGTAGTTGACTTCCACACCTTCAAAAGAGCGTTCACGCCTAATCATCTGACCTTCTGAAACCAATTGAGCTGCTAACACTTCCTGTAAAGCCACACCGCCTTTTGTAATAGCTTCAACCAAATCCTCTTTGCTCATATTGGCATCGCTCATTGAAGTCTTTTGAGCGTAAATTGGCATGTTATCAGGTCGCTTTGCAAAGGTGGCTGAAAGAAAACAAACGCCTTTGGTCTGCCTTAACACATCCTGCATGAACTCACCTGTATTGGAACTGCCCGAAGCATTGTGGGCTTCATCCATGATGATGATATTACCGCTACTTGCAGCATTTAAAAACTCTTGTTTGGCTGGCTTTTTCGGCTGATTGAACTGCGAATAGGTGGCACAAACAAAGTTGTAATTGTTGGGTACTTTCTTACCCTTAATGATTCGCTCTTGTGTAGGTTTTTCGGGAGCTGTATAAATAACTTCACCGCTTTTGTCCTTTACATTGGTTTTGCTCTCTTTGGTGTTCACGATAAACGGAACCAGGGCAGAACTTCCAATGTCGGATAAATCCCGATACAGGTCAGTAAACAGGTTAGGCTTTTCGGATAGGAACACAGGTTGCAAACCGCTTTTAACACCGTAGCGGATTAGAGCTGCTGCGGTTCTACCTTTACCAATTCCTGTTTGGTCGCCAACAATGATTCCCTGGCCACGCTTCTCGATATTGTAAATTGCCAATGATACCGCATCAATCTGTTCACACGAAAGCGACTTTACAAGCTCGTCATTACTGTAATCGAGTTTCTCGGCAACATAGTCAAACAGAGGCATCCCGATACTTTTCTTTACTTTTCGGATAGCGATGTGCATTTCGTGTCCCATTGAATCGGGTACTGTTGTATCCAGGATAAAACCTTTTTCGGCTGTTGGGATATAAGCCATACCCAGCCCTTTATGACCGAACATTCCTTGTAGATACTCATGCTCGTTTTGAGCCAGTTTTTTGGTGCGGACAAAGCTTTTATTGTTGTTGGTTTTAAATCCCAATTCAATAAGCCTTGCCGATATATGTTTTGATGGAACGCTACCAAACTTAATGGTAATGCTGCTTTTGCTAAATGATATTGTTTGTTTCATACTGCTTCTGTTTTATGAGAATTGCTTTTGCTCTCAACCTGGCAATGTTCTGGTTGATTTTCGTAAGTATTTCTGGAGATGGTTGAAGTTGAACTCTATCCCAAAGTTCTTCATGGGTATTGACAACGGTGCTGTGCAATTTATCTTTAAGTGGAGCTGCTCCATCGGGAATTGCTTTTGCTCCATCAATCAGAATCAACCTTGTATTGATTGAAGTTCCTTGTCTGGAGTATAGCTTTTTGCCGTTAATCGGGATAATATCTTCAACGTTGTAAAAGTGATAGAGGTAATTCAGGAAAATGCGATTTGTTCCTGCCGTTACCCGACCTTGTTCATCCCAAGTGGTATGACCACCAATGATAATGGCTGCCTTTCCATTATCCTTCATGCAACGTAAGGCATTCAAAGCCATTGCATGTTCCAATCGCTTGATTTTAAATTTTCCGAAAAGTTCAGGTTGAGAAAGCGAACCGAAAGGTGGATTCGTAACTATACCATCAAAAGTTCTGTCATAAGCTGCCGGAGGTTTTAAGGCATCCCAAGAACTGACCTTTGCAAAAGGTTGTTCTTTCAGGTTGGCAAGCCTTACATCGTCCAGCTCGTTAACATGGGTATAGTGATAAGGCAAAGCAATGGTTAAAAGTCCGTTCCCTGCTGATGGCTCTAAATACTTTGGAAAGTCTTTTTTATCATCGGTAAGGTGTGCATTGCCGACAATTTTACCTTTAGTTCCACCTTTTACGATGTTCTTAAAAGCCTTGTAACCTGATAAGCTGCCTGATTTTAAGATATAACTCGATGCCAGGAACGAAATGGGTGCCGGAGTGGAATATTGCTGCATCAACACACTCATGCTTGTGCGCATGGATAGGTTAACCTGTGATTGATACAGGGCTACAATATCAAGGTATTTCTCGTAAGTGGTTAGCGAACTGTCGTGTGCTATCTCTCTTGCATTAAGGATTATTGCCAGTTCGGTAAATTCTTTCACCAAGTTTTTATTGGCAATACCGAAGCTTTTTGCAATGCTTTCAATAGTGGTTTTAGAGTGCTTACGTCCGCCTTTTAAATCCTCACGAATCCTTGATATGTAGCCCTTTTTATCCATGAACAAACAAGAACTACATAATTGTGTGAGCCAAATAGAAAAGACCTACGAATATCTCTGCTGCCATTGTCAGCTCTAAACACCAAATTCGCTTATCAGCAAAGCCTGTTGCAATTAAAGCCGAAATAGCGATGATGATGGTATATTCTATATTACCGAAGCTGAAATAATAACTTAATCCAAGGAGTGCAAAACCGCCAATTGCCGATACATAGTGAGCAATACGGATAAGCAGGTTTCGCTTAAAGTCGGAAAATACACCAACTAAGAAGATTCCGATACCGCCTCCGATAACCCACCAATCGGCAGATTCTTTAATAAAAAGACCTGTAATGATGATGGCCAGTCCACAAACCCACATCACTATCTCAAATACAAGCTTGTAGGGTTTGCGTAAAAAGTAATTACTATCGGAAATTGATTTGCG
>NZ_JAFMVC010000055.1 GCF_025499605.1 Carboxylicivirga litoralis
AGGGATTTCATCCCTAAAACCCTGACTTCCTTTTCTTTTCTTGATAAAAGAAAGGAAGCAAAGAAAATCAAGACTGCGCCTGCTTCGCTATAAAAACTACTTTTCTTTTGACTAAATCGCTAAAACTCGGCTACTCCTTACGTCGCCACCTCAAACAACCGCGATTTTGCGTCAAACGAAACTTGTTTTTATGCTCACCAGACGAGGTCCGGACTGAAACAAGAAGGTAAGACTGATATTAATCGCATTTCAACTATTGATTGGCATTGCTAATAAAACATTCAAAATATAAGGCCTGCAGCTCCATTTGAATGGTCAATAATACCGTTTGCTAATCAAAATGCGCCTTTAAAACGCTTCGCTTTTAAAGCCACTTTAATTATGTATCGGTATTAACCAATGTAATTAGCAAAATGATTAAGGCTCATTTTGTAATACATTTGGTTTAACTTAGGCAGCCAACACCCAGTCACATTTGGCATAAAAAAAATAAAGCCACACAAGGCTTATAACAAATGTTTTTCCTGGTGCGGCATTATATGGTTTTAAGCTAAGACCCTAACGATGACGCATTTTAATGCTTAAGCCTTTTTGTGCCGACCATCCTTCTTTATCTGTCAGGCTAATGAAAAAGTGGTAATCACCATCGTCATAGTCGCCCTCATCATTATTGGCCGGTATAAAAATTCTAAGGCTGGTTACATACTCATCGGAGCCTTCTGGAATAGTATAATCATCGATAAATACGAATGGATTGATCGGGGTTTTCACGGGGTCCAACTCACATTCAGTTACTTCGGTGCTGTGCGAGTGGTGGTCAAAGTTATTATGGATGTCAATGCTGTAGGAGCCTAACTCTACATTATCTGTAAATCGCATTTTTAACTCAAATTCTTCACCAAAATAGATGGTTTCGCAATTCACCGGAAAAGCACCATCTATGGATAAATCAATTGTTGGCTTTTCTTTATCCACTTCACTGTCATCGTCAGAGCAGGCAACGAAAATGGTTAAAAGTAACAGGGGAATAAGTAATGCTTTTAAAGTCTTCATGTCTGTTAATATTTTTAATGCAGAGATATTTGGGAGTGCAGCAGTGCTACACAATGAATTTCATCTCCACACTTGCGTTTTGGCACTTCCCTCTGGCTTTAAAGCCAGAGGGAAGATTGGTTTTTGTATCCTGTTGATTTCTATAGATTAATCACAATAGGGTAATGTTGCGAAATGGTCCAGTTGCCACCAAAGGCATCTTTGCATTTTACAATGATGTAGTAGTTAGCCGACTGCCAGGCAATATCACCAGTAATATCTTTAGGTGTAATATTGTTATCTTCTGCTGCCCCTACCACAATGCTGGCAGTAAAGTCGTGAGCCGTTGCGCTTGTAAAATCATGTGTGTGTAACAATGTGATGGTGTTTGTTGCGTTAACATCAGCATCTGTCAGGTTTTGATTGTCGCGCACCAAACCAATGTAAATGCCACCTAAAGCCAACTCATCGCTAACTGCGCCTGAAATTGTTATGGTCTCACCATTGTTGAATTGCTGATTGGCTGTTGGTGCTGAAGAAACACTTACTGTTGGAGCATTAGCATCGATTGGCAACTGCACTTCCAATTCTTCCTCCACAGCTTTTTGATTACCTTCCATATCGGTTACTACAAAATGGAAATGATAATCTCCTGCTTCGGCATATACCGGAATGTCGATATGCTCATGGAAAGTGGTGTTTTTCTCGCCGTCATACTCGTAGGTATAGGTTTCTTCCCACTCATCTTCGTGTTCGTCTGTAGCACCTTTAGTATGCTCACCTTCAGGGTGAACTTCAATTTCTACCATTTTGATACCTGCTTCCGCTACAATTTCTGCTTCAATATGCAAATCGGTACCAGCGTAGCCAATTTTGCTGTTTTCATAACCCAATTCGGTAATGGTAACAACAGGTTTTGCTGTGTTGTCATCGTTGTCGCACGATGTTACAAATAATGTTGATATGATGGCTAAGGCCATTAATAAAAATCTGGTTTTCATGTTTATAATTATTAAATGATTGACTATGCTTAATTAATATTGCCCGAAAACGGGATGAGAATATTTACAACAATATTCCTGCCCGCTTCCGGCACGTTTATCAACCTGTAAAAACTTGTGTGATTAAAATACTTGGTATTGAACAGGTTTTGTACCTGCATCGACACGTTAATAGTCTGATTTCCCAGCTGTACATCGCCGCCAAAACCCAGATTCACTACCTGATAGCCGTCGGTAGGTTCTTCAGGCGGTACAATCTCATTCTGACTGGCTGTCAACCGGTAATCGAGCGAGTAATAGGCATTTTTAATAAATTGCCATTGAAGCTGATGGTATTTTAAGTTAATAATGGCCGAGGCCGGCGGCGAAAAGGGTAGTGTAAAACCTTTTTTCTCGCCTGACAGCTGTTCGGAATAGACATACTCGCCCATCAAACCTAACTGCAGATGCTTCAACAATTCGTAGTGAGCGTGAAGCTCAGTGCCATATCTGAATACCTCGCTTTCGGTATAATAAAAAACCTGGTTGCCATTTCCATATAATCTATCGTGCTCCGCCGTAGGATTCAGATAGATATAATTGGGGAAATAGTTGAGAAAAGGTGTTGCACCAATAGCAAAATCTTTCGAACTATATTCTACACCCATATCCAGCTGATACGATGTTTCGGCCGATAAATCGGGGTTACCCACTTCGTAGCTAAAATGGTGGTAATTCACCCCATTAGCTGCCAGCTCTTTGGCTATGGGTATCCGAAAACTCTTGCCCACATTAGCTTTGTAGGACCATTTGCCAGGATGGTAATTAAAGCCAGCCGACCAGGAAATGTTCGAAAAGCTTCGCTCAATGGCTTCGGCCCGCTGCAGATATGCCGTGTTACCACTATCATCAATGGGTGAAGGAAACCAATCGTTGTATTCCTTGGTATTGATATGGCCATAATCATAGCGTACACCTAACTGCACATTGGCTTTTTCATTCAAAGTATGCTTTACAACCGTATAAGCACCCACATTTATTTGTTCGTAAGCAGGAATGATAAAGCCGCGTCCATCAATGGCATTGTCCTGGTATTCGCTGTTTAAACCTATGAACAATTGCGTTTGCTCATTCAGATGGTGCCCTAGCTTTACGTTACCCGAATAAACATACTTTTCGAACTGCCGTTCCAAATCAGAGGCAAAGTTTATGGTGTCAGGAAACACAGGAGGCATATAACCGTGGCTGGTATATTGGCTGAACTCTTGCCTGAAATTACGCTGAAAGCCCAGGTTAAATTCCACATTGGTCGATTCCCATTGGTATTGTGTGGTGTTGCTAAGCTTAAAATGATGAACCGATTGATAGGGATGATTAATGTCCCGGTTCGATTTATCGTGCAGCTCAGTATCGACATTACGTGGCTCCAGTCCATGTGCATTAGCAAAAAATCCACTCTTACTATTGACCGAACTCACATGAAATTTACTTTGAAAGCCATTCTGGATAATACCGAACGAAGCATGTAAATTGTGCTCTTTACCGGCTGTATTCCTCAATTGCCTGTAGTGCAAAGCCGCCTTGTAGGAGTAGATATCCACATAATCGGTTGGTACTTTGTAATCGCCATAATCAATGAGAGTAGCGCGTGCTGTAGCATAAAACCACTTCTTCCGGCCATACAGGGAGATGGACGTTCCCAGTAAGTCATTATTGCTTTTACCGGTTAAATCAATGCTTCCTCCAAAGGTGTTTTCAGCAGGCAGGTGGCGCATGTTCATATTAATCACACCACCAATGGCATCGGAGCCATAAATCAATGAAGCCGGCCCCTTAATGACTTCTACATTATCCACCGCATACTGGTCTATTTCCAATCCATGGTCTTTGCCCCATTGTTGTGCTTCGTGTTTAATGTTGTTTTCGACCACCACAACCCGGTTAAAGCTTAAGCCACGAATCACCGGTTTCGACTGACCTGAGCCAATACCAATGGTGCTCACGCCAGGTAAACGTTCCAGTGAATTCATCAGGCTGCCACCCAGGTTCTTTTTCAGGTACTCATCATTAACAATTTCAATATTCAGCGACTCCTCCTTCTTACGTGTTTCTGCATAGTTATCCTTTACTACCACCTCTTGCAGGCTCATTGAAGAAACCTTCAGCAGAGCCTTATAAGTTTGATTGCCATTGATGGTAATGGTGTCAGATAGTGTTTTGTAACCAATAAAAGATACTTCGATTGTATAACGACCAATTGACAGGTTGTCAATGGTGAAATTGCCCGAAGCATCGCTGATGGTTCCTTTTTTTATGGGGTGCAGGTAGATAACAGCGCCTGTTAAAGGACTCTTATCTTCTGATAATACGCTTCCGCTTAGCTGATAGCCTGCCTGGCTGTACAGTGCAACGTGTATAAAACTCATGCTGATTAGAAGCATGATAAATCGACTCATATCGTTTTAATTGAGATGATTATGCCTGAAAAATAAAATGGTTCGCATTTATATGCGTCAGAAATTGAACACAGAGACGCAACGTGTTTTATAATAAGATATAAAACCGGTGTGTATCAAAGTTGTGTTCAGCTTATGGTGTGTAAATGCGGCTAAAGAGCAAGATTTATCGATGCCGGCGGTGCCCTGGGGGATTTATTGCTGAAAGGCTGTATATACTTTTGTTGCGTAGCAAAATCATTATAATCATTAGTGATAACCAGAATAGCCACTCTTTCAATAGGCGGGTTGGCCACATCTTTTGTGGCAAAGTGATAATCGCAGATAGGGCAGGTGTCTTCAGCCGATGATACTTTAATGGCATTGGATTGCTTTGGATTGGCATGAACCTGACAGTGCTTATGCGCACAACAATGATGATGTGCATGCCTTGATGAGTGATGCAAAACAACGTGTAGTGGTTGATACAGGATGGGGAATATAAATAAACCCGTTAACCATAAGGCGATATGTTTTTTTAGCCACATCATTCTTTGTCCTGTGGTTTACATTGGCAGCAAGTGCCTTTTATCAACACTTCGGTTTCGTTGTTTGTATAACCTTGCGGTAGTTGATAGTTCTGAACAGGAATGTTGTCCAGACATTTAACCGCCTGGCATTGGTCGCAGTAAAAATGCGCATGTGGTTTTTTGTTCGTCACGCTATTGTCGAGAGCGTATTTGGTCAGTTGGTTATCCACTACTATTTTATGGATAATTTGGTGTTCATGAAGCGTTTTAAATGAACGATAAAAGGTAGTGCGATCAAAATCACCACTTAGTCGTTCCCTAATTTCCGTCTCAGAGAGCGCCTGTCCGGCCGCCAGGATGACTTCGAGTATGCCATCACGACACGCGGTGCGCTTCAAATTGCGATTATTTAGTATATCTGCCGGCTTCATAAAACACAAACAATACAAATGCAACAATGTTGCAAATATAGGGAAATAATCTTGTTTTAAAGAAGGAAAAAATAGGGTTTTATGGGTGTTAGATTTTGTTGTGTATTGATAATTAGTGTTGTAGAGGGCTGAGGGAATGGGGTGAAGTTCTTATCAGGTGATCATTTTGTCTTGTTATTTATCTATATTAGCTGAGAACACTTAACACAATATGGTGTATATAGATAAAAGAGTGCATTTATTGTGGTGTTGTGTGTAATATAGACCAAACCTTTTTTAGACTGGAAATGATTGGTAAATTGATAAATAAGATAAAGGAGAGCGAGGAAAACAGGAAAGGTTTTCAAAGCTTTCTTATCGAAAAGGAAATTTCTCCTAAAACTGTATTGCTAAATGAAGGAGAAATTTCCAACAAGATTTTTTTTATTAAAAAAGGCTGTTTGCGAGAGTGGTTCAATAAAGATGGAAAAGATATTACTTTTCAATTCTTCTTCGAAGAACAACCAGTAGCTTCAATTGATAGTTTCATGAATCAAAAACCGAGTTTGTTTACGATTGAAAGTATCGAACCAACAACAATTTTAACTGTTGAGAAAATAGAATTCGAAAAACT
>NZ_JAFMVC010000056.1 GCF_025499605.1 Carboxylicivirga litoralis
AAGTTGTTCAGGTAGCGTTTGCGGTTCTCGCTTTGTGTTTTGGTCTTGGTAATCTCGGCTTGTTTTCCTTCTTCAATTTCTTCGGTTCTTTCAGCGACATAATCTCTTTGGGCTGCTTTGTCATATACAGGAATTTTCTGATAGCCTTTTTCATCAGTTATACCAATTAAAAGGTCTTTGTATTTTTCTTCCAGCTCCTTTAAATCCGTTGTAAGCTTGTTTTGTACGAACTTTTCGTGAGCTGAAACTATTTCTTCAGAAATGTTATCGGGGTGTTTGCTGCTTAGTTGTTTTTGAATCAGTTTTTCAAGTTCAGCCTTGCCGTAAGGTTTTTTCAGTACGTTGCATTCACATTTTTCCAAATAAGTATCGTTACCAAAAACCGAACGTCCACCTTTCCCGGCAATCACCACACGCTTTTCAAGGGATTCCGCTTTCAGGTTAAGGACTTCCACCTCTAGGTCGTACTCATCTGCTTGCTTGAGGTATTCAATGTAATCGTTGTATCGCTCAATAACCTCTTGGTAAAACTTCTCCTGTTCCTTTACTGATAAAACAGCCACACGCCCTGTTACTTTTGAAGCATCACCTTCTGATGGTGTTTCATCGCTTTCTTTACCCTCAAATTTGAGTGGGTTATCCAGGGCTTTGTTTAGCTCTTCATTCTCCAACATGTATTGGCGAACCACTTTATCACCGTACTTATTCAGAAAGTCATCGGATTCCAATTGTGATTTGCTGCTTTTCTGGTTGGAGGTGGTGTTGGCATCCAATGATTTCAGCTTCTTTTTGAGCATCATCATAAACCGCTTTTGTGCCGGGATGGATGAGATAATGTAATCGTAAAACGGTTTCATTATCTGCCCTGTACGGTTGATACGTCCACGCTTTTGAATTTCTGTATTGATGTTTAGTTCAGGTTGGAGTATCACCATCACACGCTGCTTCACCTTTTCTGCTGGAACTTTATCGGTAACAATGGCATGTGCAGAAGCTCCTGTTGAACCACTTTGATTGATAAGCAAACAATCAATTTCATTGTCATTGAATTGACGAAACAAATCTGCCGTATTTTCCTTTTTTCGGCTCATCACCAATGCCGTTGTATTCTTTGCTTTGGTGGAATTGTACTGTACACAAAGTTTTCGCCCAGTTACTTCACCAACTGAATAGCCGGCTTCTTTTATCTTTTGGATAATCAAATCAAGCGGACTAATTGTGATTCCTGTGGAAGCCTGTTCGATTCTCCTGATAATATCGTAATAAGCCAATTGAGCATCTTCCGATAAATCTGCAATATTGAATTGCTTGCCCTGTGATTCTCCATCAATATCCTTTTCGGTGTAGCGAAGAACAGAATCCAATCCCTTTTCCAAAACGGTTGAGAAGTCTCCGTTAATCACATCATCAGGTTTAGCCATTCCCTCTAAAAAGCTCCCCATCGTTGAAGCAAAGGCAATGATAGGTTTCTTACCTTCTTTCAGCCTGTTTATGGCATGGTCTGCAACATCGGAAGCATTCAGGCTAAAGAGTAATTGATTAATGACGTTAAAGACCTTTGAGAAATACGGAATATTATCAACCCCGGCTTTCTCTGTTCCTTTGCGTGTTTCAACCTCTTTGCTTTCGGCTGCTGCAATTTTATCAAGCTCATCAACCTGTTTGTTAATGTACTTCTCCTGGAACCCGATAATATCACGAATAATTGAGGTTACTTTGTCTGCGGTATCGGCTTGCTCTTTGGCTTTTTCTTTCAGCTCGATGTAGTTTACTTCGACACCTTCAAAAGAGCGTTCACGCCTAATCATTTGCCCCTCGGAAACCAATTGGGCTGCTAATACTTCCTGCAATGCAACACCGCCTTTGGTGATGGCTTCTACCAAATCCTCTTTGCTCATATTGGCATCACTCATTGAAGTCTTTTGAGCATAAATCGGCATGTTATCAGGTCGCTTTGCAAATGTGGCTGACAGGAAACAAACGCCTTTGGTTTGCCTTAATACACCTTGCATAAATTCACCTGTATTGGAGCTACCCGAAGCATTGTGAGCTTCGTCCATAATAATGATATTACCGCTACTTGCAGCATTTAAAAACTCTTGTTTGGCTGGCTTTTTGGGCTGATTGAATTGCGAATAAGTGGCACAAACAAAGTTGTAATTGTTGGGTACTTTCTTACCCTTAATAATCCGCTCTTGTGTTGGTTTTTCAGGTGCTGTGTAAATGACTTCACCGCTTTTGTCCTTCACATTGGTTTTACTCTCTTTGGTGTTCACTATAAACGGTACCAGGGCAGAGCTACCAATGTCGGACAAATCCCGATACAGGTCAGTAAACAGGTTGGGCTTTTCGGATAAGAACACAGGTTGCAGTCCACTTTTAACACCGTAGCGGATTAAAGCTGCTGCGGTTCTTCCTTTACCAATTCCTGTTTGGTCGCCAACTATGATTCCCTGGCCACGCTTCTCGATATTGTAAATTGCCAATGATACCGCATCAATCTGTTCGCACGAAAGCGACTTGACAAGCTCGTCATTGCTGTAATCGAGTTTCTCACAGGCGTAGTCAAACAATGGCATTCCGATACTTTTCTTTACTTTCCGGATAGCAATGTGCATTTCGTGTCCCATAGAATCGGGAACGGTTGTATCCAGGATAAAACCTTTCTCGGCTGTCGGGATATAAGCCATGCCCAGCCCTTTATGACCGAACATTCCCTGTAAATATTCATGCTCGTTTTGAGCCAGTTTTTTAGTGCGGACAAAGCTTTTATTGTTAGTGGTTCTAAAACCCAATTCAATAAGCCTTGCCGATATATGTTTTGGTGGAACGCTACCAAACTTTATGGTAATGCTGTTCTTGCTAAATACTATTGCTTGTTTCATACTGCTTCTGTTTTAATTCGATTGCCCTTGCCTTAATTTGATTCTGCTGAATGAAAGCCTTCCTTTTTGCTTTGCCCTGATTAAGCTGATTGAGTACATGAAGCCCAAGCTTCGGGTGTACACAATTGCGTAGAACTTGACCACCGTCATGGTTTCCTTTGTAGTAGATGTTTCCCTTGTAGTTGAAACCCAATTGCTTTTTTAGCTCCTCCGGAGTAGCAGAAAAAATGCCTTTGATTCCGGGAATATCAATTGCCTCGATATGGTAATTGCTCCAAAACAAATGCCTTCCGATTTTGGCAGTTGGTTCGATGAGTGGCTCATAATAGGGAGCTACATTTTCAACTACCCAATTGCCTTTGAAGAAGTATTTGAGTAAAAGGATTTCTTCATAGAGTTTTAAGTCGGGATATTTATTGATGGTGTGCCGTGTGGCTCTCATCATCTTGCTATGGCTCTGACACGGTGGACTGCTCCAAATAAAATCGTAGTCTCGAAAATTGCGGACCAGGTAATCATGTGCATCACCAATTACAATCTTATCATTTGGAAAATGCTTTTTGTAAACGGCTGCTATCTGCTCGTTATTCTCAACGGCAGTCACGCTAACACCTTTCCACAATTTGCGGTTTCCTCCCAAGCCACTATATAAGTTCAGTATCTTCATGGCTAGGCAGTTTTTCTATTATTTTCTTGCTGTGCTACCGTCCATTGGTCAGCCATTGCATCGGCAATCCCCTGAAAGGTTTT
Source organism: Carboxylicivirga litoralis (assembly GCF_025499605.1). Lineage (GTDB taxonomy): Bacteria > Bacteroidota > Bacteroidia > Bacteroidales > Marinilabiliaceae > Carboxylicivirga > Carboxylicivirga litoralis. The sequence goes on from NZ_JAFMVC010000056.1 coordinate 3,636, forward strand.
ACTGCGAACCCTGCGTCTTTCTTCATCGCTTAAATCCCTTGCTTTGTAGTACCAAAGCGGTTGCCGTCTCCAACGTTTTTTCTTCTTGTCGTACCAATGCTTGTATTCCAATTGGTCTTCATCAAGCATATCGGTTGGTTCAAGTAGCGGTAAGTTCTTTAACCACAAGCAAGTTGATTTCTTTGCATTGTCGCCAAAGTAGTAGGGCTGAATAATTTGGTCAGGCTTGCGTATTGCTGTACTGATAACACCAATAGGGTTTTCAATGGCAATTTTATCAATCGGAGCTTTCATCAGTTTGCGGATAAAAGCCAATGCTTTCTTACGTTCCTTTTGACGTTCCGGGTCATGCATCCAAGCATTGCCTGAAACAGTAAGATAGGTGCATGGAGGAAATGCTATCATCAAATCCCAACCTTTATCCAATTGGTTCAATACATCATCCTGGATGTGCCATTCGGGATGTAAGCCTGTGGTTGGAAGAATATCACAGCTATGGGCTTCATGTCCCCGACTGCGAAGAGCCATTGTAACGGTCTGGCTTTCTTCACAAGCTACCAAAATGCGTAATGGTCGGTTTGCCGTTGGGAGTTTGCCAAGTGATAGCTGTTTTTGCTTTATCAGGATGGCTTTAGCACGAAGTTTAATGACCTTCGCATCTTTGGTTTGTGGCTTTGGGCTTGTGCTGTTGCCTAGACCAACTCTGTCCCAAAGTTCTTCATGGGTATTGACAATGGTGCTGTGCAGTTTATTTTTGAGTGGAGCTGCTCCATCGGGAACTGCTTTTGCTCCATCTATCAAAATCAATCGAGTATTGATTGAAGTTCCTTGTCTGGAGTAAAGCTTTTTACCGTTAATAGGGATAATATCTTCAACGTTGTAAAAGTGGTAGAGGTAATTCAGGAAAATACGGTTAGTTCCTGCGGTAACACGACCATGTTCGTCCCATGTGGTATGACCTCCAATGATAATGGCAGCTTTACCGTTATCCTTCATGCAACGTAGAGCGTTTAATGCCATTGCATGTTCCAATCGCTTGATTTTAAATTTTCCGAAAAGTTCAGGTTGAGAAAGTGAACCGAAAGGTGGATTCGTAATTATACCGTCAAAACTTCTGTCATAAGCTGCCGGAGGTTTTAATGCATCCCAAGAGCTGACCTTTGCAAAAGGTTGTTCTTTCAAGTTGGCAAGCCTTACATCGTCCAGCTCGTTAACATGGGTATAGTGATACGGCAAAGCAATGGTTAAAAGTCCATTCCCTGCCGATGGCTCTAAATACTTTGGAAAATCGTTTTTATCATTGGTAAGGTGAGCATTGCCGACTATTTTACCCTTTGTGCTTCCTTTTACGATGTTCTTAAAAGCTTTGTAGCCTGATAAACTACCTGGTTTTAAAATATAACTTGATGCCAGGAATGAAATGGGTGCCGGAGTGGAATATTGCTGCATCAACACACTCATGCTTGTTCGCATGGAAAGATTGACCTGTGATTGATACAGGGCTACAATATCAAGGTACTTTTCGTAAGTGGTCAGCGAACTGTCGTGTGCTATCTCTCTTGCGTTAAGGATTATTGCCAGTTCGGTAAATTCTTTCACCAAGTTTTTATTGGCAATACCGAAGCTTTTGGCAATGTTTTCAATAGTGGTTTTAGAGTGCTTACGTTCCGCCTTTAAATCCTTACGAATCCTTGATATGTAGCCCTTTTTATCCATGAACAAACAAGAACTACATGATTGTGTGAGCCAAATAGAAAAGACCTATGAATATCTCTGCTGCCATTGTCAGCTCCAAACACCAAATTCGCTTATCGGCAAAGCCTGTTGCAATCAAAGCCGAAATAGCGATGATGATGGTGTATTCAATATTACCGAAGCTGAAAAAATAGCTTAATCCAAGGAGCGTAAAACCACCGATTGCCGATACATAATGAGCAATGCGGATAAACAGGTTTCGCTTAAAGTCGGAAAATACACCAACTAAGAAGATTCCGATACCACCTCCGATAACCCACCAATCGGCAGATTCCTTAATAAACAGACCTGTTATGATGATGGCCAGTCCACAAACCCACATCACTATCTCAAATACAAGCTTGTAGGGTTTGCGTAAAAAGTAATTACTATCGGAAATTGATTTGCG
>NZ_JAFMVC010000057.1 GCF_025499605.1 Carboxylicivirga litoralis
CAGTTGGCTATTGATGCTTTTAATCCGAGTGAAGAGATTCCACAAGTGGAGGGAGCTACACATGTTCGTTTCATTCTGGCGACAGCTGCGGTTGATTTTGGCAACCAGAGTTATGAAGTGGATGTGAAAGATAGTGCAGATGTGCAGCTATCAGCATTGGAGCAGGCCGTTATCAATCTGGATAGTGCGATTTCTGCTGATTCACCTCATCCGGTATTTATTGTGGTTGGCGTTGAGTACCATCAGGAGGTGAATGGTCATATGTATCCGATTCAGACGAAAACGCATAATCCAATAGCGATTGTGGAGGTAGATAAGGTGTAACCACCTTATAGAAATGAGACCGCGATAGTTATCGCGGGAGCGATGAGAAGTGAGTTGAATTGCAGCTTGGCTTAAAAAAGACTTAATATGAGTGAGGCTTCATTGAATGGTAGTGGAAAGGTTGGTTTTCTGGGAGGTACGCTGATTAGTGTGCTGAATGGGATAACGTTTGAGGGTGTTGTGGAAACGGTGTTTTATACGATACTTGGAACGATGGTGAGTTTTGGGGTATCGTGGCTGCTGAAGTATTTTTTGAAGAATCATTCGAGGAATAGTCAGTAGGTGTTAGTCAGTAGTCAGTAGTGATTGGTAGCTTGGCAAAAAGAGATGAGATGTGAGCAATGAGATGATTTGAAGCTGGGTTAGGTTGATTTATACTCATAAGAATTTGGTTTGTTTGGCGACAACGGTCGTTGATAAAGTGTGTGTTGGAGGGCTCTTGGATTGTTGGATTCAAGAGCTCTTTTTTTGGTTGGTTCTTTTGTCTTACCAGACGGGTTTGCTCGAGCCGCAAGGGCTCCCGTTTTGACACGGGACAAGTCTTTACTTTTCTCCTACAGTCGAGAAAAGTAAACAAAAGAGTCCGCTGACTGCAGCACTCACTGACCCACTAATAATTCATTGATGTGACAAAAAGAACTCACCCGATTGTCATCGGGCTCAAACAGCTTTTTGTCAAAGCATCAATTTCATTAAGTGGGTTCCCCAGTTGCGTTGCTGATGTCAGGAGGGTAATCATGAAATTTAAAAGGAATGCGTTATGAAGTTTTTTGAGAAGGTGACGGCTTTGTTGGGGAAGAGTGTTTTTAAGGATGTGGGGGACCTCATCGATCGGTTTGTGACGACCAGGGCGGAGAAGCGGCAGATACAAACGGAGCTGTTGGAGCTGCAGCACCGGCATGAGGTGGAGGCTGTGAGACTGTCCCTGGAGGCGGAGCAGGAATTTAATGAGCGTATCAGGGACCTGGAGGGCACTGCTAAAGACTTACACCAATCGGGTTGGTTGGGTAAGTTGGTGTTGTTTATGCGGGGTGCTCAGCGGCCTTTGTGGGGTTATTTTGTGGCGTACATGGACTATATGGTGTTTGCGGGTAACTGGTCGCTGAAGGGGCATGAGAAACTGGAATCGGCATTTTGGATTATTAATTTTTTGGTGTTGGGGTTCTTGTTTGGGGAACGGGCGGTGAAGAATGTGGCGCCGTTGGTGAGTGAAATGATGAAGAAAGGCAAATAGGCTATTAGGTCAGTAGGTCGTTGGTTTCCCCCACTGCCTTCGGCATCTCCCCAAGGGGAGAATTGATCCCGTTCATACTTCCCGGGACAAGTTTTACAGGATGGTTAAAAATTAGGGATATGGAATTGAAGGTTGTGAGATATAGCAGTTCTGAGGAGAGTACTTTGGGGCTGTTGTTTATTGATGGGGTATTTGCTTGTTATACCCTGGAGGATGAACATCGGGTGGTTAAGGTGATGGGTGAAACGCGGATTCCTGCAGGCCGGTATCGGGTTGAATTGCGACCTTTTGGAGGTCATCATTGGCGGTATCTGAAGCATTATGGATCGGATTTTCATAAGGGGATGCTGCAGATAATGGATGTTCCTGGGTTTACAGATATCCTGATTCATAAAGGCAATGACGATGATGATACGGCCGGTTGTTTATTGGTTGGGGATAGTGCCAATAATAACCAGGTGAAGGATGGTTTTATCGGGAGTAGTACGGTGGCGTATAATCGGATTTATGCTGTTGTGAGGGATGCTATTTTGAGAGGAGATGATGTGTTTATAGAGGTGAACGATGAGTCCTTCGACAAGCTCAGGAACCGGAACGAGGGATGATGCAACTATCACAATTGCATATTATCAGCTATTGGGGGCTTGTTTGATTAGTTCCAATAGTTTGGAGTTAAGAATCTTAACCTCATCTAATAATGGGAGCACTGTTTCTTCATCAAAATCTATGAAATCAGCATAATCGCTTTCCTGGCGCCAGTCGAACAGGTGGGCATAGAGTTTGCCCAGTTCTTTATCCAGAAGATTTGCTTTGACAAAATTGAGAAAGAGCTGTGTTTTAACACCATTGTGGGTTTCAGCTTTAATGTCGGACTGATAAAGCAAAGCGCTGGCCAAATAATAGGAACAGTAATACAAACGGTTGACACAAGAATTCCAACGTTGATTATTGGCTAACAACAAAGCATCTTCGTAAATCTCACTTGATTTATCAATGCGATACTTGATATAGTCCTGTTTACTGTCGGTCATGATAATCGGATGCCTTCCTTTTGGACGTTATGGTAGAGGGGTGTTACAGCATGTTTTGATTCCCAGTCTTTTTTCGAATAAACGAAGGTTGAGATAGGTTCACCAATCTCTAGCTCAACATCGAATAAGGCTTCGCGGTATTCCTTTTCCAGCTTTCTGTTTACCTGAAGGTTACTTAAAAGAATAAGGATATCCCAATCAGAATCTTCATTCGCTTGGCCTCGTGCATGTGAACCAAAGAGCACAACTTCAGCAGCAGGATTCTTTTCTGAAATCCGCTTTTTGATTAGTTGAATGATATGCTGTTCTCTCTTGTTCATAATTCAAAGATACATTTTTCTAAGAAACAATAGAATACTCAAATAGAATTAGCCTTAAACCCTTAAACCACCTTTTTTACAGACTGGCAAATGTAGTCAAGGTTGAGGGGCCAGTTAAAAGAAGTGAGTGGTGAGAGGCGAGAGATGAGTAATGTATTGAGCGAATTGCTTTGTCAGGAATAAGAGCTGGGCAATGAGTTATGCGGAATGAGCATAAAACCGAGAACATAAAAAGACAAGGAGCCCTGAACCCGGAGGGCTTGACCTTTACTATTTGGCAGGCTGGGAGACCTTTGTTTAAGGATTTGAAGGCGGTTGGGGATGCGAATTATCAAATTAAAACGAAATGCCCGAATAGTTAGGAGTAAGTACGAAACGTGATTCAAGCGCCAGGGACTAGTTCCACTGATAGAATCGGGGGATGGAAGTGCAATGAAGAATGAAGCTGACGTAGCGTAACGCAGACCTAACAGGGGACAATTAATGCCAAAAATCACTTTTCTAACTTCTTGTTTTACAATTTATGTAAAATATTGATATTAGTTAGATGAAATTGAAGCTAAAATAGTTAGGAGTAAATAATTCGTAAATGTGAATTATATTCTATAGTTTCAATTCATGAAAACTGAGTAATCTATTCTTTTTAAGCTTGATTAATAATGATTAATACCAGACCTAATGTATATGCTAATCATGGATTTCCTTATTTTTTAATGAATCCTAAAGATTTTGAAGAGATTGTGTATCATATATACTCCAATGAGATTACTTATGGATCATGGAGAGGGAAGTTTGACACAATTAATTGGTTAGATAAAGTTGGGGAAAGAGGACGAGATTGCACATTACATATAAATGGTGGCAATGTAGGTGTTATTCAATGTAAACACTCTGAGAAAAATATACATGCATTTACTAAACCTGATTGTATAAAAGAAATATGTAAGTTTATTTTACACTACGGAATAGATCAATCATTGATAAGTGATCTGAAAACATTTACGTACTACTTTATAGTTTCAAGTAAGTTTACTGAACCGGCTCAAATTTTACTCACAGATTTTAGAAACAAAATCTTACTTGAACCAAAATTATCGGACTACATAAAAAGTGTATTAAGAAATAATGTTGCACTGAAAGAAAAATACACTTTGGAGCGAGCAGAAAAGTTCCTGCATAATCATTTAAATAAATTGAATGTTAAAATGATTGTTGGAGCTGATTTGAATGAACTCATGAATAATAGTTGCAACGAGGCTATACAAGAGAGGTTTTTCTCACTAAGAGTCATCGAAAAAGTAAAGGAAGCTTCGAATATTCCGATAAATGATATAATACGAAATTTTGCAAATGCTTCTATCGTGCTTTCTGAATATAAAAATGAGTTTGAAGGAATTGAGGGATCGCATATAGATAGAAAAGAAACAGATTTATTGGTTGATTGGATTGAGAAAGATATCGATGACGAAAAGGAGCGAGTAGCTTTGCTGGTTGGGCAGCCAGGTAGTGGTAAATCTGTTATTTTAAAAGACCTTTATAAGAAGTTGGACATTAAAAGTATTCCTACTCTTGGAATAAAAGCTGATGAATATGCCACGAACTCAATAAAACAATTGGAAGAACGATTGAATTTAACCGATTCAATTGAAAAACTACTGGTTAAGCTAACTGATGATTATGCTACTGTTGTTGTGATAGTGGATCAAATTGATGCCCTATCTCAAACCAATTCTGCAAGAGGTGAATATCTGGCAACCTATAAACAGTTGATTAGTGCTTTAAGAAAATATGATAGAATACGAATTGTTGTTTCAATCAGGTCATATGATTTGGAATATGATTTTGGTTTTAAATCCTTTAAAAAGGAAACAACTTTTAAGGTCGATTCACTGACGAAAGAAGAAATAACAAAAGTTCTAAATCAATTGTCAGGGTCAAAACTTTCGCTTACGGATGCTATGTTTGAATTATTGAAAACTCCGTATAACCTAGATGCATTCTGTCGAATTTTCAAGCATAGCCTTAATCTGAACTTATTAAAGACCACTACTGATTTATACAAAGAATTATGGAGACAGAAAGTGGTCAATATTCCTAATGATAAAAGAGTTCTCAAACTGAAAAGCGTATTGTATTCAATTGCTTCAAAGATGTACAATGAGCAAACAATAACATTACGAAATGATGCATTACCTGACCGGTTTTCGAAGGAACTTGAATATTTGCTACAGAATGGAATTCTAGTAAGTAAAAATGGCTCCATTCATTTCTTCCATCAAACGTTTTATGATTTTGTTTTTGCAAAGCATTTTTGCGGAGAAAATAAATCAATTTTCAAATATATTAATCAACATTGGCAAGGATTAAAAGTAAGGTCAAGCCTGAAGATGATTTTATCATTTTACAGGGATACAAATCACAATAAATACATTGATATTTTAAAGCATATACTAACTGAGCAAGTATTTTTCAAACGAAAAATAAGATACCACATAAAGCTATTGGCAATAAGTTTAATAAGTTCAGAGCAAGAACCTACTGCTAAAGAAATACAATTATTTGACAAGAAGATATTAA
>NZ_JAFMVC010000058.1 GCF_025499605.1 Carboxylicivirga litoralis
AACTTGCTTTAAAAGAGTATAAAATGTCCTTAAGTGAGTCCAAGAATGGTTTATATGAAAAACCTATAATAACTGAATTAAGTATAGCAAAGCAAAAAATAAGTGATTTATTTAATGAGCATTTAATCCTTAAAAATAAAGATGAAGATAAGGAAGAATCAAAGAATGAAAACCTTTACTTCTCTTCCAGCAATGTCATTACTAGATTTAAAAGCATTATAACTGAGTGTGGCATTCAATATAAGGATATAATGAATTATGCACTTGCTGTTTTGGATAAAAAAACTTCCAAATTAACCTCAAAATACTTAAACCTTGAAAATAAACCTGATATTAAAGTTGAAAAACAATTTGAAAAAGGTTTTTTAGAAATATTAGATGTGGCATTTTTTCTTTATTCTGTATCACCAAGAGTTAACTCTACAATTAAGATTTGTTTAATAGTAGAGAAGATTGTAACCTTTTTAAAGAAAAATAAAAAAAATAATTACCTCGAGCCATTTTCCTTTAGTAGCAAGCATAATTTATATAAAAAGATATCAGATGAAATAAATCATATTCTAAAGAAGAATAAACTTCAATCAGAAACTCCAATTGAAACATTGTATTTATTGATAGCTTTAAGTCAACTAGGACGAGAATATAGGTTAAGTTTAAGCGTATTATGTGATTTTTTAAATATTAGAAAAGAAAATGGGGTGTATAAATTACCTGATAAACTTAATTACTTTACCATCACGGTTATTTTGTTTTATATAAAAGATATCAAAGCATATATTCCAATAAAAGAATTAATTAAAAAACAAATCATTTATTGGTTTGAAAAGCTAGAGGACAAATATTGGAATAAAGATACCGAATCTTTATTGCTTCTTCTAGATGTTCTGGCTTGTCCATATTTAAATGAAAAAGTGCCTCCATACCGTTTAAATAAAATTAAAGAAGCTAAGGCACAAAATAAAAAGAAAAAAAATATTAATCGATATATAAAACAAGCAAAAGACATTAAGTATAGTTTTAAGAAAAATGTATTAGATTTGGTGCATATAAAAACGAATCAGATTCAACTGATTGAAGCCGAAAAGTTTTGGTTTACAAAATGGATAGAATTTGATTTTGGTATGGAATTGCAATCAAAAAGAAGCCAAGATGTTTATTAAGATATTCCGCAACCGACAGTCGTTTTCATTCTAAATGTATACGACAACACACACAAGTGGATTAAGTAAACTCTAATGTTGAGTTCTTAATAGAAAGTAACCTGAGTCGGGGGTTACTTTTGATTTCAATCAAGTACTACCTACAACATTGGCCAATAAAACATAGGTTTTCTGAAGGTTTGACAAGCCCAATTTTCATAACTAGGCCGTTCAGAAAGTCTCTTAAAACAATATTTCATTTAACTAACAAGCCTTCACTAGGATTATTTTTCCAATAGTAATTTACAAGCTAAAAATATCTTTGATATTATTGTTTCATGTACATATTTTGAAGCTACTATCACTACTTTACAAATTGATTATTGAAAACTAAAATATGGGACACGTTTTTAATCCATGCCCCAATTGATCTTAAAATTCTATAGCTAATTGCGATAGCTCTTTTTTTAATCCACTAGGATTCATTTGAATCAATTTATTTTGAACTAATACAATAGGGTATTTCATTGTCATAGTATTGTCTTTAAACCAATCTAGCTCACCCCATCTTTTAATTATTTCAGATCGCAAGCAGGAAAGATATATAGCGCGACTACTGGTCCATCCTTTACCTAAAGCTTCCCAGTTAAAGTTGTTTACAATTTCCAAGTCTGACATGTTTGAGACTTTATCTGCATACCTCTTTTCTAAATTGTTGTTCATTGTGTTAATTTTAAAATTAATACTAAATATTAACACCAAGAATAGGAAGGGAATGTACATTTTTTTGGCCGTCTGACCCACATCCTAAAACCACCGTGGCGTACAACCCGGTTGGTATCTCAAATGAGATTCTTGATGATAATTCAAAAGTAGCAATAAAATTTAAGATTTCTATTTGCCTTGTAAAAACAGGTTATGACCTATTTTAAAAGAAATAATTTACTATTTTGCATGCGTTCATTATTCATATTCAATCATTCACTATTCAGAAAGGAAAAGTTTTTGAATTAAGAAGATTATGAATTATTAATATATATATAAATTGGATAATGAAATTTAATACTAAATCAATTAAAAAGGCCTCCGAAGGTAATCCCAAAGCTCTTGAGTGCATCAAAACGCATTTTATTGAACTTATCCACTCCCATAAAACTTTAAAAAAGTCTGCACCTGTCAATGACATGCTTCATAAAGAAGTAAATCGAATAACATCCATTGCTATTGATTTTCTGTCAGATGACAAAATAAGGCCATTCAAAATGAAGATTAAAAAAATATCTCAAGAAAGCCTTCGTATACAAGATGAAGAGCCTTTTGTTACAACCGCAATCAAAGCAAAACGAAGCAAATTCAAGGAGTTCTCAATATTATGCAAAGTTAACGATCTTAAAGTTCAAGATGAACTAGAAAGATTCATGGACAAATGGATTGCTCAACACAGAGATTTTTAACCGACACATTTGTTAGTCATTTTGTTAGTAAAACAAAAAAAGCGCCCAGGATGGAAGCTCCCGAACGCCTTTATTTTCAATGTGGAGAATAGCGGAATCGAACCGCTGACCTTTTGACTGCCAGTCAAGTATAAGTTCAAATCATGATAATGTTCTGTCAAAACAGTTTTTAATAATATGGGGAAAATGCGGGGAAAATAAAACCCCTAACACTAATAATCATAGCATTAGGGGTTTTAACGTGCCCAGAACAAGACTCGAACTTGCACGGACTAAATCGTCCACAAGGCCCTCAAACTAGTGGGATACAAATATTATTGTAATCAAATTTACAATCTATTTTAAAGATGCCTGTATTTACTAGCTTTTTCTCGCATTTACTCCGATTTAGTGCGACTTATTCGAACCCATATTTACAACAAATACAATATTTGTTTCCGAATTGTTTCCGAATAAATATTGGTTGTTATGAATTGTTTCCGAATAGCTCTAAAGACTGCCATAGCACAAATTTATTAAATTATGGCAAATGCTACAGTAAGTATTTTTTTAGACAGCTCGTACACAAAAAAAGATGGTACGTCTCGTTTTTACATTAGGGTAACGCTAAACCGAAAAACTAAAAAGATTCCTTTAAATCTTTTTCTTAAACCGGAGTACTACAATCCCAAAACCAAAAAGATTAAAGAAATCAGGGAAGTGCCTGATGCGAAAAAGAACAACCTCTATTTAAAAGATAAGGAAAGTGAGGTTGAACAAATCATCATCGAATTAGAGCGAAGAAAACAATCAGTAACTTTTGAGAATATTTTAAGCCTCTACTCCAATAGTGAGGTTAATGGAAGCTTTATTGAATTTGCTAAGACCAGATTAAAGGAAGAACGCAACCGAATTAAGCAATCTACCTATGAAGGTCTGGCATTAGATATTGTTAAGCTTGAACGATACCAAGCCAATGTTACGATTTACGAAATTGATGAAAATTGGCTTGAAAAATACAGAAACTACCTTATCGAATCATTAGATAACAAAGCCAATACTATTTATGGCAATATATCAATGATAAGGAAGTACATAACCTACGCTTACAAGAAAAAAATAATCGACAGGAATCCATTTCACAATTTTTCTTTCTTAAAAGAAGATGGAAAAAAGGAACATCTTACCCTTAAAGAATTGGATATGCTTCACGACTACTATAATCAGGAAGAATTCCTAAAAATTTACAAGAAAGATAAGCGTGGTAAAACTTACCTAACTGGTATGAAATACCAGGAAACCCTCCAACACATTTTAATTAGTTGTTATTGTGGATTACGTCTATCTGACCTAAGAAAATTACGATACAAACATATTGAGAACAACATGATAATAATGGAGATGGATAAGAGCCGAAGGGATAAAGAAAAGATGCTCAGAATTCCAATTACCGAAAGACTAAAATCAGTTCTTGATTTAGATGGAGATAAAAAGCCAAACGATAAAATTTATAAAGGCTTCGTGCGAAGCAGTTCCGATATAAATCCCCTGTTACGCTTTATAATGAATGAGGTTGGCATAAAAAAACGCCTCTCTTTTCATTGCACAAGGCACACTTTTGCTGTAAGTGCATTGACATTAGGTATGTCTCTTGAGACTGTATCTGATATTATGGGGCATAATGATTTAAGAACCACTCAGATTTATGCTAAAATCATTGATGACAAGCGAAAGGAAGAAATGTCGAAATGGAATAGGTTAAATAACCTCAATAATGAAAATTTAACCTACGCTCTAGCCATTTGTCCGAACTGCGACAATGAAGTATTAAGATTTGAAAAGGGAGTGATAAGGATTAAAAAGCTTACGCTTCATTGTCAATCTTGCTCCACAAAATTCTCTTATGTAGTTGTATAATTAAAAAGACAAGAAATGAAATCATATACGAACACAATAATAAATCGAAAGGGAACATACGCAGTTCTTTTGCACGTTGATAATTATTTTTTATTAAAATTTTCAAATTAACACATAATGTTCGTATATGATTTTATAGAAAAGATTGGAAAGATTGAGGTGAAATACTCAAGGAAGTTTAGAAAACGGTATTTAACATTTACTGAGGAGTTTTCTTCTGAACAGGAATACAATCAGCAGTTGGACGAGTATCTAATTGAGTTTAGAAAAGAAATTCAAAGCTTACCTTTTAGTTTGAATTCAAAACAGTCAAGAAAAACATTTTTGCACAATATATACGATGAGTTTCTTTATACCAGGGAACGCCTTAACGAGCAATTTATTCAATTAATATCCCAAAGTCACGATTGTATCACCTTGCAAAAAGTGAGGTTTAAATGTTGTTTTCCTAAATACTTTCAAAAGAAGTATTTGAAAAAAGCTAGAACTGCATATCGGCAACTTCATGTTGTATTCACATTACGTATTGATAAAATTGAAACTGCGGTTGATATTTTAAAACTAACAGCAATGAATGATGGGATTGAAATGGATATTTCGGATAAGCAAAGCCCTGTAAGATTTAAAACCAATCTTTCAAGTCCGGAACTTGCATATCTTTCATTTAGGATTATGGAAAAAGTGTCAGTTGAACCAAATTTTAACCGTACTCATTTATGGAAAAAACGCTGAAGTTGACCACCTCTTAACGATTTAAATTGACCAGGTCTAACGAACGAAATTGACCACCCTTTGACGCTCCAAAGTGAC
>NZ_JAFMVC010000059.1 GCF_025499605.1 Carboxylicivirga litoralis
ATCCATGAGAAGAAAACGTTCTTCATTTGAAAAAGAAAATGATTAAATTTGTTTGAATCCCAATAGCAGGAAAAAGTTCTTTTTTTACTGAAAAATGAGGGTGGTCACTTTGAATCGTTACAAGGTGGTCACATTAAATCGTTTGAGGGTGGTCAATATGGCCGTTATTTCCATGCTTATTTCATCTTTAAAGTTGCTGTTAGCAAATGTTCCTTGCTTAATGAGGCATATCTCAGGTTTGCTAATATTAAAGACCAGTGTTTCTAACTGGTCTAATAAATAGGCCATATGCGATAAAATTGGTTAAACGAAAACGCAGCTTCGCCAAATCCGAAGCTGCGCTGCAATAATAGAGGTATGTTAATATAATGTAAAGTCGGGTTTGATTAGTTGCAATAATATTTACATTAAATTGATGTTATTTGACTTAAACAGATACATTTAAGTGATTACTTTCCTTGTCAGATTCTAATTTTTGACGCAAAATATTCATATCCTCACTGATTTTGCTTTCGATTACCTTAGCATAGATTTGAGTGGTAGCAATCTTTGTATGACCTAACATTTTGCTTACTGTTTCGATGGGAACATTATTAGATAAGGTAACAGTAGTGGCGAAGGTGTGGCGGGCCATGTGAAAGGTCAGATGCTTTCTTATTTCACAAATATCAGCCAACTCTTTCAAGTATCCATTTAATCGCTGGTTGGCAATACCAGGGAAAACGGTTCCCCGGTAAATCGATTTGGGATGATTCCTGTATTTATTAATCAACTCTTCAGCTTTTGTCAGCAGGGGTATCCTAATAGGTATATCTGTTTTAAGACGTTTAGAGATAATCCATTTATGACCATCAATGCCAATGTGTATGTTATCCATCGTCAGGCTTTGTACATCCATATAGGCCAAGCCCGTGTAACACGAAAATACAAATAGGTCTTTGGTAAATTCTAATCGATGAATGTTAATATCCTTCTGCTCAATAGTCAACAGTTCTTCCTGACTCAAGTATCCTCTCTCGGTTTTCTTATACCTCAACTTATAGGTATCAAACGGATTGCTTGTCATCCATTTTAAGCGAACACCTAAATTTAAGATGCAACGAAGCCATGCCAGATGCTTCATAATTGAGTTCTGTGATAGTCCTTTGTAACTTTCTAACATCTTGTATTCATTCAAGAATGTTTCATAATCAACTATAAATCCATAGTCAATCTGACGTAAATAGATATCAGTTGTTTTCAATCTTTCTTTCACAAAAGCCTTGATATACTTGTAAGTGACTTTATAGTGACGAATGGTATTAGGTCTAAGAATGGCTTTTTGAGAGGTGTAATGATAATCCAGCAGGCGCATCAGCGTATGACCCTCATCTTTAATGCCCAGAAAGTAATTCTTTATAATCTGTGGAGTTATCAGCTGCTCTTTAATACGTAACTCATGGTAGATGCTCTGTATCTTTGCCCTGGTTTCTTCAAGCAGCCGATTAATATGCCGATGGTTGAAATCTTTACCAGCTCCTACCCTCTCCTTTTTCTTGTCCCACAAATCCACCGGACAGAAAAGCTTTGTAGAAACTTCGGTTTTTCTTCTATTGACAGTTATCCGCATATAGATACCTGCCATCTCAGAATGTTTACTTTTGTGCCTTACAATATACTGAAGGCCGAATGATTGTGTGTTGTTCATCTTTTTTTGATTTTGGTGTGCATTAAATGTGTTTGATATCGAAAAACCTCCCTTGAGGTCACCGAAAAAGTTCAAACAGAACCAAAATCAATCATCTATAATTATTTTTGACTTCTCATGAAGTCCATACTGCATCTAATATAGCAAAAACCTGCGACCTCACCTGTTAAATAGAACATGAGGTCACGGAATAGGTCACAAAAAACATGTATTTGAATGGTTTATTTTAGTTTATTGCGTTTTATGCAAAAACTAAAAAACCTGTAAATCAAACGATTTACAGGTTTTTGATGTTAATTGAAGGTCTTATTTGTGACCCCGGCGGGAATCGAACCCACATCATAGGAACCGGAATCCTACATTCTATCCATTGAACTACGAGGCCTTGCGGTGCGCAAATTTAAAAAATTAATTTTGCTTTCAGTATTTTATTGATTTGATAATAGCATTTTTATCCAATTCCTGCATCATACCATTCAACTACATCCACTCTACAACTTATCACAATGGTTTTTCTTCATCACTTCTAGTAAACAATCATATCAATAAGTATTTTTTTTGTTAATTCATCAAAACAGGTTGATTTTTTGAAGAATGT
The DNA here is from genome assembly GCF_025499605.1 of Carboxylicivirga litoralis. GTDB lineage: Bacteria > Bacteroidota > Bacteroidia > Bacteroidales > Marinilabiliaceae > Carboxylicivirga > Carboxylicivirga litoralis. Next base: position 2,286 of record NZ_JAFMVC010000059.1, read on the forward strand.
TTGGCAACTTATACAAATCAACAATAACATTATTAATTTGAATATTTAACAAACCTAATCTATTTAGAAATGAAACAAGTTAAGCTACTACTGTTCTTATGCCTAATTACCGGAACGGCACTTGCCCAGGTAGACAAAGTCACTTTTGCTAATGGCGATGTAATTGTCGGTGAAATAAAAGGTATGAAACAAGGTACTCTGTCCATTGAAACAGATTACAGCGATGACGATTTCACTATTGAGTGGACAAGTATTAAAGAAGTTCAATCGCAAACTTACTTCCTAATCACCTTATCTAGCGGTAAGCGATACGATGGGAAAATTAGCAGTACCGGGCAGGGACAAATTAATTTAATGACTAATGATGAAGGAACCATAACGGTTAATGCAGATGAAATTGTTTTTTTAGAATCAATTGATAAAGGCTTCTGGAGCCAGGTGTATGCCAATGTTGATTTTGGCTGGGACATCACTAAAGCCAACAATTTACACCAAGCCTCAATGCGAGCCAACATTGGATACCTAGCCGAGAAATGGTCGACCGATATGTACTATAATGCCTTAAGCTCTAACCAGGATAGTGTTGCACCCATTAAACGCAATGACGCCGGTATCGATTTTAAATACTACTTCCACAATAAGTGGTTTGGTGTATACTCAACTACTTTTCTATCAAATACCGAACAATTAATAGATTTAAGGACCAATGGACGTATTGGTATTGGTACCTATATTTTACAAACAAACGCTGTGTACTGGAACCTTTCGGGTGGTGCTTCTTTTGTAATGGAAAACTATGAAAACCCAGAAGATGACAGAGATAGCTGGGAAGGCTACGTGGCATCAGAACTCAACATGTTTGACACAGGTGACTTAAGCCTTACATCAAAAATAGGCCTTTATCCGGGTATTACTGAGAAAGGTCGTTTCCGTACAGATTTTAACATTGACTTTAAGTATGATCTACCCAAAGATTTCTACATCAGAATGGGAATAACGCTTAACTACGATAATAAACCCGTTGAAGGAGCTTCGGAATCTGATTACGTATTTACCACCGGTTTTGGCTGGGAATTATAAAACAATATAAATACAACTCCCTGTACCGCTAAATTCAGGGAGTTTCTTTAGTTTATCCATGTTCAAAAGCCTCTTATCAATAACTTTTTTGCTTTTAGCCTATTCTCTATGCGGGGCACAAACATCAGCACCTGACTCCACACAAAAAAACCTACGCTTCAGTATCTTAGGCGGCCCCGGCTACACGCCTGATTTTGGCGTATTACTCGGTGGAAGTGCATTATTCACATTCAGCACTAATCCCAAAGATACAGAACTCAAACGCTCGGTTGTACCTATTGGCTTTGCCTATATTTTCAACGGTGGAATTAACTTAATTAGTAAACCTCAACTCTTTTTCAATCACGATCATTTTAGAGTTTTCGGCCAATTCATTTACAAAAACACATACGATAATTACTATGGCGTTGGTTACGAAACCAACAAGAACCGTCTACGAGGTAAAGAAACAACTGAATTCAGGAATCATGCTTTGCAACTAAATCCCATATTTCTTTTCAGAATGAAAGCATCTGATTTCTTTGTAGGGCCATTAGTGGATATCACTTCCGACAACATGGAAGAAGTATCTGCAGGAGTATCTAACGACCAGGATTATATCGAACAAGGAGGAAGTGCTTATAAGCTTTACTTGTTCAACGTGGGTTTAGGCATTGATATTTCGTATGACACCCGCGACATGCCAGCCAATGCCTATAGCGGCCTATTATTTGACTTTAAGCTCACTAACTACGGCAAATATTTTGGTGGGGATATGAACTATACTAACCTCACCCTCGAATACCGCCAATTTACTAAACTGGAATTTATTGGTGAACGAAAATCGCTTGGGTGGATGCTTCAAAGTAAAAACTCCTTTGGCGATGTACCACTCACCCGCATGCCTTTTATTGGTTCTCCTTTCGATTTACGAGGCTATTACCTGGGCCAGTATCGTGATCACTCAGCTCAACTAGCGCTTATTGAATACCGCAACATGTTCAACTCCAAGCGCAACGATTTATTAGGCAGACTAATTAACCGGCTGGGCTTTGCCACCTGGGGCGGCGTAGGCTTTATAGGGCCAGACATCGCCAGTATTGAAGGCGTATTGCCTAATTTTGGAGCAGGCTTGCGCATTGAAGTCCAGCCGCGCATGAATTTCAGAGTCGATGTAGGTAACAATCCGGTAAATGGGAATACTCTGGTGTATTTTAATATGACGGAAGCTTTTTAGAAACAATCTGCACCCACGAAGTGTCCAAACAGAAAATAAAAAGCACCAAAGAAATTAATCTTCAGTGCCTTATCTAATTTTAGTAGTAGCGGGGGCCGACTCGAACGGACGTCCGCCTCAGGCGGATATGAGCCCTGTCTATTTCTCTTTGATTACATTCCATATAAACGCTCGTCCTTTACCTCCTTTTAATTGCTTTTCGCGTTTCATGGCATCGGCTTTATTCTCATAAGACTCTGTGAAAAGCAATGACCAAGGACGATACTTCACTGTATAACCTTTTGTAGATAAAACGTTATGAGATAGAAGACGCTGCTCTAAATCACTTGTAAAACCAATGTAAATTTTATTGTATCTCAACGAATACAGAACGTAAACATGATACATTTTTTATTTGAAGATAAAAAAAAGCCGAAAGAAATTCATCTTTCGGCTTTTCTGTGTAGCGGGGGCCCGACTCGAACGGACGACCTTTGGGTTATGAGCCCAACGAGCTACCAACTGCTCCACCCCGCAATATATCTTAAT
>NZ_JAFMVC010000005.1 GCF_025499605.1 Carboxylicivirga litoralis
AGTCGCTTTGGAAATTCAAACGACTATGGACAAATGTCACAATTTAAGCTATTCAATAAAGAAGGTAAAGAAGGCGGCCTGACTGCAACCTATACAACTGGAGAAGGTAAAGTTTTTGTGCAGCAGGATGAATCAGAAATTGACTATGAACACCTTGAAGCTGTGAAGAAGTTTCCGGCTGATTTCCCTTTTTATAATTCCGATATCATCTGGGAAGGTGAGATTGAGGCTCCTGAATCAGGAACTTATCATTTTAAACTGTACTATGCCGGTTATACCCGCGTGGAAATTGATGGCAAGGAAGTGGTGGAAGAGCGTTGGCGTACGGCGTGGAATCCCAATACGTATAAGTTTACTGTTCACCTGGAAAAGGGTAAGCGTGTGCCAATTAAATTAGATTGGAAGCCAGATGGAGGAATTTCATACATTGGATTAAAAGCTTTGAGTCCTAAAACGACTGAGGAGCAAGGAAAACTGGCTTTGTGGTCTGAAATGGGACAGGAGTTGGATTATTACTTCATCCACGGCGATAATATGGATAAAATCATCAGCGGTTATCGTCAGTTAACTGGTAAGGCAACCATTTTACCGCGTTGGGCTTACGGATTCTGGCAGAGTCGTGAGCGTTATAAAACGCAGGATGAAATTGTTGGTACACTAGCCGAATTTCGTAAACGACATATTCCAATCGACAACATTGTTCAAGACTGGTCGTATTGGGAAGAAGATCAATGGGGAAGCCACGAGTTTGATCCTGCACGTTTTCCAAATGTGCAGAAAATGATGGATGATATTCATGAGATGAATGCCCGCTGTATGATTTCTGTATGGCCTAAATTCTACAAAAATACCGACAACTACAAAGAACTGGATGCTAAAGGATATATCTACCAGAAAGCAATACAGGACAGTATTCGCGACTGGATTGGTCAAGGGTACATTGGTTCGTTTTACGACCCATACAGCCAGGGAGCCAAAGAATTATTCTGGGATCAGATGAAGGAAAACATCTACAAATATGGCATGGATGCTTGGTGGATGGATGCTTCGGAACCGGATATTTTATCGAATGCCAGTATTGAGTATCGTAAAGAGCTTTGCGGTCCAACAGCCGTTGGTTCTTCAACGGAGTTTTTTAATACCTACTCGTTGGCCAATGCCGATGCAATTTATAACGGACAAAGAAGTGTTGACCCTAATAAACGCGTGTTCTTATTAACACGATCGGGTTTTGCTGGATTACAGCGTTATGCAACAGCTACCTGGAGTGGTGATATTGGGACGCGCTGGGAAGATATGAAAGCACAGATTACCGCAGGTATGAACTTTGCGTTGTCGGGTATTCCATATTGGACCATGGATATCGGAGGTTTTTGTGTAGAGAAACGTTACGAAACAGCTAAAGAGGGCAGCGAAGATATGGAAGAGTGGCGCGAATTGAATACGCGCTGGTACCAGTTTGGAACATTTGTACCATTGTACCGTGCGCACGGTCAGTATCCTTATCGCGAGGTATTCCATATTGCACCTGAAAATCACAAAGCTTACAAAAGCATTGTGGCCTATAATAAACTGCGCTATCGACTAATGCCATATATCTATTCGTTGGCCGGTCATGTGTATTTCGATGACTACACCATGATGCGCGCCTTAGTCATGGATTTTGCCAATGATAAAAAGGTTGAAAATATTGACGATCAGTATTTGTTTGGCCCATCATTAATGGTTTGTCCGGTGTATGAATATAAGGCTCGTTCGCGAGAAGTGTATTTACCTAAAGGAAGCACCTGGTACAATGTTTATAATGGAGCGATGATTGAAGGCGGACAAACTATAAAAGCAGATGCACCCTATGAGCAAATGCCACTGTTTGTGAAAGCCGGTTCGATACTACCTGTAGGACCAGAGATTGAGCATACTGCGCAAAAACTGGATGCTCCTATCAAGCTGATTGTTTATACAGGAGCTGATGGCGAGTTCAAACTATATGAAGACGAAGGTTTGAACTATAATTATGAAAAAGGTCAGTATAGTACGATTCAATTGAGCTGGAGCGAGGCTAATAAAGTATTAACCATTGGTAATCGCGAAGGTGAATATGAAGGTATGGCAAAGGAAAGAGAGTTTGAAGTAGTATTTGCCTCAAAAGCTAACAAGGTAACATTCGATTTTGATAAATTCTCAGGAAAGAAAGTGACTTATAAAGGTGAAGCTATCCAGATTGACTTGAAGTAATGAATTGAAGGGGAACGAGGTAATCCCGGCAGGCTCTTGTTTGTCGGGATTTTTCATAAAACAGAAAAATAATACAATGCGACAATTTTATACATTATTGCTCCTTTTGTTGGCTTTTAACCTTGCGCTTAAGGCCAATGAGCCGCAAAAAGGCTTTGTGAGCTGGTTACCTGCCGCTAAATGGGAAGATGCGCTTTTAACCGGAAACGGAACCATGGGAGCTATGGTGATGGGTAACCCCTTCGAAGAAACGATTATTCTGAACCATGCCTTATTATACTTGCCTAACGAGAAGCCTGTCATTCCGCCCGATATGATACCTCATCTGGACGAAATTAAGCAGTTATCTTTAGAAGGGAAGTATCAGGAAGTAGCAGAATTGGGTTTTAAACTGTGGCAGGATGCTTATGGAGCCAAACGATGGACCGACCCGTTTGTGCCGGCAGCTAATCTGACGATTGATATGCCTGCCAGTAATGTGGATAGCTATCGACGATTGGTTAATTATGAAACAGCCGAAGCCATTGTTGAATGGACCGACCAAAATGGAAGCTATTCACGTAAAACTTTTGCATCAAGAGCTGATGGCGTGGTTGTAACCTATATTAAAGGAACAGCACCGGTTACGGCTGAAATTTCATTACACAAGCAACCGCATTCATGGGAGCAAAATGCTATGATGAATGAGTTGATCACCAGTTCTTCGACCAACATTGAAGAGGGGTTTATGCATTATCATTGCGAATATGGCAAAGCACACCAGTATTCGCCCGATGGATACGATGGCTTGCTTAAAGTGATTATAAAGGGTGGAAAGCTGACTGAATCAGGAAATCGTTACAAGGTGCAGAATGCAAGCGAAGTAATAATTCTCACTGCCATTGACCCTTACAAAGGAAGTAATAAAGGCGTAATTTCCAACCTGCGGAAGAAGCTCAATAATATTGATGTTGATTACTCGAAATTGCTAAAGAGGCAAAAAGACAGTCATGGCAAATTATATAATCGTGTTTCGTTATCTCTGGGAGCCTCTGATGAAGTAAATAATATGACGTCTGAAACATTGGTTTCAAATGTAAGAAGAGAATCATCAGCAGGGATGATTCAGCGTCAGTTTGAAGCCGCGCGCTATCATATTTTATGCTCTACAGGAATCAATCCGCCTAACCTTCAGGGGATATGGAGTGGTACATGGACGCCGCCATGGTGTTCTGATTTTACACACGATGGAAATGTGCAAGTGGCTATTTCGAACTTGTTAAACGGGAATATGCCGGAGCTGATGATGGCTTATTTCGATTACCATGAGCGCATGATGGACGATTACCGCACTAATGCTAAGCAGTTTTATGGCGCAAGAGGTATTCATGTTCCGTCTCACACCAGTTCTCATGGCTTGAATAACCATTACGATGAAACCTGGTGCATGGAATACTGGAACGGCGGTGCCGGATGGGCTGCATCGTATTTTTACGATTATTATTTGTACACGCAGGATAAAGCATTTTTAAAAGAACGGGCTTTCCTTTTTATGACAGAGGCATTACTCTTTTGGGAAGATTTTCTGACCATGGGAGAGGATGGCAAATACATAGTGGTACCTTCTTATTCACCTGAGAACAATCCATTGGAACATCGCTGGCAGAATTGCATCAATGCCACCATGGATGTGATGATTATAAAAGAGTTAACCCGCAATTGGATAAGTGCGGCAAAAGTTCTGGGAATAAGCAATAAAGAGATAAAAGCGAAACAGTTGTTCTTGAGTCAACTGCCCGATTATCAGATAAGTGAAGATGGTGTGTTAAGAGAATGGCTTTGGGATGGATTAACAGATAATCAGGGACATCGCCATGCATCGCACCTTTATGGAGTTTACGAAGTGCCAGATAAGGAAATATTAGAATCTAAAGAATTACAGGAAGCTGTAAAGCTTACCATCAATGAACGCATGAAAATACGTAAACTGCAGCAAGGTGGAGAAATGGCTTTTGGAATGTGTCATCTTGGGTTTGCGGCTGTTAATATGCAGGATGAGGCTACTGCCAGTGAAATATTAGAGTATTTGTCGAAATATTACTGGACCAATAGTATGGCCACAACTCATAATCCGGGAAACCTGTTTAACATGGACATTAGTGGTGGTATTCCATCCTTGGTAACCCGAATGATTGTTAACAGCCGTCCTGGTTATGTCAATGTATTTCCAACATTGCCAGCTGATTGGGAAAAAGGAGAGATAAATGGTGTTCTGGCAAGAGGTAATATTACTTTTGAAAGTATCAAGTGGGATGTTAACAGTGCTCATTTGAAGTTAGTTTCGGCGCTCAGTCAAAAAGTACAAATCGATTTTGGTGCTGACTATGCTTTGGGTGATTTAGCAGTAAGTGGCTGCAGGTATTCAGAAAAAAGTGGTGTATTATCTGTCTGGTTAAAAGCCGGGCAGAGAGTTGAAATTGAGGTTAATAAAAAATAATGGATATGAAGAGATTGGTGGTTTGCCTTATGTTAGGGATAGGAACTATGATATCGGTGTATGCACAGTCAAGTACAGATATGGAAAAGAAAATTACTGAGTTAATGAACCAAATGACCTTGGAAGAGAAAGTTGCCATGTGTCATGCTCAATCAAAGTTTAGCTCCCCCGGAGTGCCACGTTTAGGTATCCCGGAAATTTGGATGTCGGATGGTCCACATGGAGTAAGGGGAGAAATCAATTGGGATAACTGGGGTTATGCCGACTGGACGAATGATTACATAACCGCTTTTCCGGCACTAACCTGTTTAGCGGCTACGTTTAATCCAGAATTATCCTATGATTATGGTGTCGCTCTTGGTGAAGAAGCACGTTATCGGAAAAAGGATATACTATTGGGACCGGGAGTAAATATCTATCGAACGCCACTAAATGGGCGTAATTTCGAGTATATGGGCGAAGACCCTTATCTGGCATCTGTTATGGTGGTGCCTTACATAAAAGGTGTGCAAACCAATGGGGTAGCCGCTTGTGTGAAGCACTACGTATTAAACAATCAGGAGCAATGGCGTGGGCATATCAGCGTAAATGTTAGCGACAGAGCTTTGCACGAAATTTATCTGCCGGCCTTTAAATCTGCTGTTCAGGAAGCTGGGGTTTGGTCAATAATGGGGGCCTATAACAAATTTAGAGGTCAACACACCACGCATCATGAGTTACTTAATAAAATTTTGAAAGAAGACTGGGAATTTGATGGTGTTGTGGTGAGTGATTGGGGTAGCGCTCATGATACAAAAGAAGCGGCGATCTATGGACTGGATATTGAAATGGGTTCGTGGACCAATGGTTTGACATCGTCTATTGACCTGGCTTACGATAACTACTATTTGGCTACACCATTTTTGAAGATGTTAAAAGAGGGCGAAATTAGTGAAGATGTATTGGATGATAAAGTCAGACGTATTCTTCGCTTAATGCTTCGCACAAATATGAGTGAGAATCGTGCAATGGGACGAATGAATAATAGTAAGCATTCTGATGTAGCCAGAAGCGTAGCAGCAGATGGTATTGTATTGTTAAAGAATGAAAATGACTTTTTCCCGATTAAGCCCGATGCAGAATTAACGATTGCAGTGATTGGAGAGAATGCGACACGTTCAATGACCGTAGGAGGTGGTTCTTCCGAATTAAAAGCCAAATACGAAATATCGCCTTTGGAAGGCATTCAGAAAAGATATGCCAAAGCCAACATTCTTCACTCATTGGGTTATGCTTCAGGGCCGTCGGCTTATGGACGCGAAATACCATCTGAGTTAGATGCCGATTCGTTGGTTAATGAAGCTCTTGAACTCGCCGCGAAAGCTGATATCGTGTTATTTGTAGGAGGCCTAAATAAGAACCATTATCAGGATTGTGAAGGTGGTGATAGAAAACACTATAAATTACCTTTTGGACAGGATGAGTTAATCGAAAAGCTTGTGAAAGTGAATAGTAATCTTGGGGTTGTTCTGGTAAGTGGAAATGCCGTAGAAATGCCATGGCTCAGCCAGGTTGAAGGCCTTATTCAATCGTGGTACAACGGTAGTGAAGCCGGTAATGCCTTAGCCGATATCTTGTCGGGCGATGTTACGCCATCGGGCAAATTGCCTTACTCATACCCGGTTAAATTGAAAGATAACGGAGCGCATTACTATGGTGAACTATCGTATCCTGGCGATAGTATTGAGCAGTATTATAAGGAAGATTTGCTAGTGGGATATCGTTGGCACGACACAAAGAAATTTAAACCGCAATTTGCCTTTGGTTATGGCCTTTCATACACATCGTTTAAAATGAGTGATTTCAAACTCAATAACAAGCAATATAATCAGGATGAAATCATTAAGGTCACTTGTAAGGTTACAAACACAGGCGATGTTGCAGGTGCCGAAGTGGTACAGGTATATGTGGGTAAACCAAAATCAAAAATTAAACGATCTGTCAAAGAGTTAAAAGGCTTTAATAAAATATATCTCGAAGCCGGAGAAAGTAAAACTGTAACTATTGAAATTCCCGTTGAAAAGTTGAAGTTCTACGATGAAACAGTGTCAGACTGGTCGTTGGAGCAAGGAAACTATGTTATATATATTGGAAATGCATCAGATAATATCCTGAATAAGCAAAAAATCAATATAAAATAGTATTTTAAAGAGGGTGAAAACGAAGTTTGTTCATCAAGTGGAGTCGAGATGAAATGTAAAAGAAGTTGATTGTCAGTGTATAATCGCTTCTGTTCTGCTCGATGAACAGCTTCATTTGATGTTTTGTACACCCTCTTTTTTAGTTTCAATAACCAAGTTTCAAATGATAAAACAGCTTCTATTCTTTTTTGCATTCGTGTTAGTGACACAAGTTGTTGGTGCTCAAAAGCAATATTCTTTTCTTCAGGTTAATAATGCCAATGGTTTAGTCAATAATCAAATAACATGTATTCATAAAGATTCCAGGGGATTTATCTGGGTGGGTACAGTGGCTGGATTAAGCCGTTATGATGGTAGCTCTTTTGTCAATTACAAGCACATTCCAACAGATTCAACTACGCTGATTGATAATTATATCCTCACTATTCAGGAGGATTTTTCTGGTAGTTTGTGGATAAAAACGACCTGGGGATATACTGTATTTGACAATAAAAAAGAAACGTTTTATCGCAATATAAATGACTACCTGGGAGACATTGGACAAGAATTAAATATTGCTGAAGTATACTGTGATAAAGATAAACAACTTTGGTTGAAGCAATACAATCAGTTACACTTCCAGAAATGGGATGCTGAAAATAAGCGATTGTTATCAGTTTTTCCGGATAAGCAGAAGTCCGATGAGATTTTAATTGACTTCAAATATGCTAATAGTGAATATTACTGCCTGTTTAATGACGGTACTATTGAGTGTTATAACGATTCAACCTTTGAACTGACCCTTCAGAATCGCTTTTTGCATCATAAACTTGGGGCTGATAGTCTGAATGCAAAGATTTTTATTGACTATGAAAGTGATATCTGGTTTTATGGAAACAATAAAGGGGTTTACCACTTCGATACATCTGTCGGTGCGTGGAACCATTACTCGGTTGATAGCAAAAAAATAGAGTTAACAAGTAATATCATTCGCAAAATCATACAGGATGACAAAGGCTTAATTTGGGTGGGTACTGACCATGGAGGCGTCGATATTGTTAACAAATTCACGCAGGAGGTCACGCATATTTACCACCAGGAAGACAACGAGAAGAGCATTGCGCAAAATACCATAACTGATTTATATCTTGATAATAATAACATTGTATGGGTTGGAACCTACAAAAACGGTTTAAGTTATTATCACGAGAGTATTCATAAATTTCCTCATTTCAGGCATGTGTTAAGCGATGATACGAGCCTGCCTTTTAGTGATGTTAATTGCTTTGTAGAAGATAAGAAGGGAAACTTGTGGATAGGAACCAATGGTGGTGGATTGATTTATTTCGACAGGCACAATAATACGTTTAAAAGCTATCGCTACGAAAAGGGTAATCCGCAGTCCATAAGTAGCAATGTGGTTGTTAGCTTATATATCGATGCCTATAACGAATTGTGGATAGGAACCTACGCAGGAGGCTTAAACCGGTTTAATGGTAGAAGTTTTAAACGATATCAGGCAGGTACAAATTCAGCAAACGGACTACGTAATAATAATATTTGGTCGATATTGGAGGACGACGATCAACAGATATGGATAGGAACTTTGGGTGGTGGAATTGATGTTTATGATCGTATAAATGATACCTTTCTTCCGCTTCCTAACAATGGTGACAAACCCTTATTATCTGTTTTTATTAACCAGATTATTAGGCTTAAGAATGGCAATATGTTTATTGCAACAGCCGATGGAGTTACCTTCTATGATGTTAAAGAGAAACGTTATAAGAACCATCCGGTTAGTTATCAGGTTAAGGCGTTACCAATAGGGCACAAGACGGTTTATGATTTATTTGAGGACTCCAGAGGCCTTCTGTGGATTGCAACCAGAGAAGGTTTATACGTTTTCAACCCTAATACAGAATTCTTTAAGTATTTTACCGATAATGATGGCGTGCCACATGATATTATAAATTGTATTGAAGAGGATGCATCAGGTAAAATATGGATTAGTAAATCAACCGGTTTAAGTCAGATAATTGTCAATGAGCTAGCTCCCCAAAGTGTTTATTCATTTTCAGTTTATGACTATACTGAAGAAGATGGTCTGCAAGGAAAAGAGTTTAATCCCAATGCCAGTTATCGGACCTTCAACAACGAACTCATATTTGGCGGGCCAAATGGGTTTAATCTTTTCGATCCCCGCAATATTAAGTACAACTCGGTTTTACCAAAAGTTACCTTTACCGATTTTCAGATATATAACCAGAGTATCTCACCAGGTTCAGCAAGCAGAGATAATAAGCTTTTGGATACATCTATTGAATCAACTGAGAAAATAGTTATCAAACATTCAATGAATGTGTTCTCCATTGATTTTGCAGCCCTTGACTTTTTTATTCCCGAGAAAACAAGGTATCAATATAAACTTGAGGGGTTTAATGATGAATGGCTGCTTCTTGAAAATAATCAGCATAAAGTAACCTATACCAACCTAAATGCTGGCGATTATTACTTTAAAGTGAAGGCGGCCAATAATGATGGTGTGTGGAATGATGAATATGCACAGTTGCATATTAAAATATTGCCACCGTTTTATGCTACACCACTGGCATATATTCTTTATCTACTGACGATTATTATCATTATTGTATACTTCCGTTACTCCATGTTGCGAAAAGAGCGTATCAAGTTTGCCATCAAACAAGAGCGTCTTCAGGCTAAGCGTAATCACGAAATGGATGAAATGAAACTGCGCTTCCTGACCAATATCAGTCATGAGTTCCGAACGCCTTTAACATTGATATTGACACCACTTCATAGGTTATTGGAGAAGGAGAAAGAACAAGATGACCGAAAACTGTTAAAAGTGATAGACCGTAATGCCAAGCAACTGCTCGGTTTGGTTAATCAGCTGCTCGATTTTCGTAAGTTGGAGTTGCATGGGCTGAAATACAACCCCTCCTATGGAAATATTGTATTATTTCTAAATGAAGTAAACGAGGGCTTTGAAGAAGCTTTTACCAAAAAGAACATTGACTTTGGCTTTGAACATAAGGTTGATAAACTCATGCTCAATTTTGATAAGGATAAGCTTCAGAAGGTAGTCATGAACCTGCTTTCAAATGCCCTTAAATTTACACCTGAAAATGGTAAAGTGAGGATATCACTGAAGGTTGATGAGGATAAGCAAATTGTTCAAATCATAGTGGAAGATTCAGGTGTTGGTATCCGTGCCACTGAAAAAGACAAAGTCTTCACACGTTTTTATCAATCAGATAACAATAAAAAGTTGGGGCTTTCAGGTAGTGGTATTGGTTTGAACCTGGCGCGTGAAATGGTACAGCTACATAACGGGCGAATAAATTTTGAAAGTGAAGAAGGTAAAGGTGCTAAGTTTTTTGTTGAACTACCAATGAGTACAGAGGTAGATGAAAGTATAGCAGTTGCAGCAACTGAAACAATTGACGATGATATTATACGGGTCGAAAATCAGGCGGAAAAGAATAAACCTTCCATTATGCTGGTGGAGGACAACCTCGATTTCAGAACCTTTATGAAAGAGACGCTGGAAGACAAATTTAAAATCTACGAAGCTGCAGATGGGGAAATTGCCAGCAAGCTTGTTTTCAAAGCTATGCCCGACCTGATTATTAGTGATGTAATGATGCCAAATATTGATGGATTAGAACTTTGTAAATTATTACGGAACGATATCCGAACATCACATATTCCACTCATATTATTGACCGCCCGAACAGCCGATGAAGACAAAATTAAAGGGTTGGAGATAGGGGCAGATGACTACATCACCAAGCCTTTTAACATGGAGTTGTTGATGCTTCGTGTCAATAAATTACTTGAGAAACGTAGTAAACAGCACCAGCATTTTCAAAAAACAATTGAAGTGGAGCCCGGTGAAGTTAAAATCACTTCAATGGATGAAAAACTAATAAAAAAGGCAATTGACCTAGTTGAAAAGAACATTGCAGAAGCCAATTATTCCGTGGAAGATTTTAGTAGGGACCTGGGCATGAGTCGGGTGTATCTCTATAAAAAAATGACTTCATTAACCGGCAAGTCACCTATTGAGTTTATTCGCATTATCCGTCTGAAGAGAGCTGCTCAATTACTCGAAAAAAGTCAGAAAAACATTTCACAAGTCGCCTATGATGTTGGATTCAACAGTCCACGTTTGTTTAGCAAGTATTTCAAGAATGAATACGGCATGTTGCCGACTGAGTTTGTAAAAGCTAAGAATAAAAATAATTAAATAAATAGTTTGAAAATGAGATTATTAATTACACTGTTGTTAGCGGTGGTATGTTATACTCTATCCGCTCAGAAACAATCTATACCAAACAATAAAGAGTACACGAATCCGATATTTGCCGGAGATTATCCCGATCCAAGCATCTTACGCGATGGGGATGATTTTTATCTGGTTCACTCTTCATTTGAGTATTATCCCGGACTTTTAATATGGCACTCTAGCGATTTAATTAACTGGCAACCTGTTACCAATGCTTTAAACAAATACGTGGGGTCGGTGTGGGCGCCTGATTTGATTAAGCACGAAGGAAAGTATTATATCTATTTTCCGGCCAGTAACAAAAATTACGTTGTAACTGCCGATAACATTAATGGCCCCTGGAGCGACCCTGTTTTACTTGATATTAGCCTGATTGACCCAGGACATGTAAGTGACGAAGATGGCAATCGTTATCTCTATTTCAATAACGGTAGTTATGTGCCTTTGTCAAAAGATGGTTTGTCCATTGCCGGAGAGGTTACAAACAGTTACGAAGGTTGGGATATTCCACGTGACTGGTCTATTGAGTGTTTTTGCATGGAAGGACCAAAGCTATTTAAACGAGGCGAGTACTATTATCTAACAGTGGCTCAGGGGGGGTACCGCCGGACCGCCGACGGGACATATGGTGATTTCCGCACGTTCCAAATCGCCTTTGGGGCCATGGGAAAACTCGCCTTACAACCCAATTTTACGCACCCAATCGGTTGATGAACAATGGTGGTCAGTTGGGCATGCCACTATCTTCGATGATTGCAACGATGAGTGGTACATGCTGTTTCATGGCTACGAAAATGGTTTTTATCATATGGGACGACAAACCATGCTCACTCCGCTTGAATGGACTAAAGATGGATGGTATAGAATACCAGATGCCATTAAGATTGACCAACCTATCGCTTTACCAGATCTAGAGAACAAGCTTTCTGAAAAGTTTGATTTATCTGATCCGTTTAATACAACAGTATTAAGAAGTCATTGGAGGTTTTATAAAGAAAATGATGATGCCAGATATGCCTGTAATTCAAATGGTCTTGTTATAAATGGTAAAGGCAATGATGTGTCCAACTGTGCTCCTTTATTAACAATACCAGCAGATCATAGTTATACAATAGATGTTGAAATAGAAATAGAGGGTGATGCCATTGGGGGACTGATACTGTTTTATAACGAGCGTGCCTACTCTGGTATTCTGGCCGATAAGCATAATGTTTTAGCTAATTTGCGCGGATGGCAGTTCACTACCGAAAAGGAAGTCATTAAAAGACATGTTCATCTGCGATTAAAGAACACCAATAATATCGTAGACATGTATTACAGTCTTGATGGGAAAGAATGGATGAAGATTGAAAACTCCTTTGATTGTTCAGCCTACCATCATAATGTGCTAAGTGGTTTTATGAGCTTGCGCATAGGCTTGTGCTCTATTGGCAACGGAAAGGTAAGGTTTAAGAATTTTAGTTATCAATCAGGTAACTAGCTGTTTGTGTTTTAGTCCTTAGGGGATGACAATGAGTATTACTTATCATTTTAATACCTGATTGGCAACAAAATTACACCAGACATCTTAAAGGTCTGTATACCTTGCACTCATTATAAAATATAGAATAATGAGCGCAAGGTATTTTTATTTGAAAGCCGGGCTATTTTTTGCAGCCCTATTAATAACAATGAGTGTTGATGCCAATGTTTCGCTGCCAGCCATTTTTGGCAACCACATGGTGATGCAACAGAATTCAGAAGTGAAATTGTGGGGCTGGGGAAAACCCCTGGAAGATGTTTATGTGACCACAAGCTGGACTACTGATACACTTCACACCGTTGTTGATCAAAACGGAAACTGGGCAGTGTTTTTATATACACCTGCAGCTGGTCAAACGCATGAAGTCAGCATTCAAGGTTATAATAAGCTAACCCTTTCTGATATTTTAATGGGCGAAGTGTGGCTTTGTTCTGGTCAGTCTAACATGGAGTGGTCGGCCAATCATGGTTTTATCGACAGCGAAAAGTATGTTAAAGATGCTAAAAATGATGAAATCAGACTTTTTCACGTGGTTTGGAAAAGTTCACCATATCCTTGTATCGATTTAGATGGCGAATGGGTCAAATGTACTCCAGAAACCATGCGTCCGTTTAGCGCCATAGCTTACTTTTTTGGTAAAGAGCTGAATGAAAAAACGGGTTATCCGGTTGGTTTAATAAGTTCTAACTGGGGAGGTACGCCAGTCGAATCGTGGATTCCGGAATATGAAATTAAGTCGCGTAAAGAGTTGGATGCTGCAGCTAATAAACTCCCTCACTTTGCCTGGGCTCCCAACGACATAGCCTACACATACAATGCGATGATTGCTCCTCTGTTACCTTTTACCATCAAAGGAGCACTGTGGTACCAGGGAGAAGCCAACGTGGACAATGCCTGGGCATACACCGATATGCTGGCTTTGATGGTTAAGACCTGGCGCGAAAAATTTAATACTGATTTTGCATTTTACTACGCGCAAATTGCTCCTTATATGCATTACCAAAATGATGATGGCGTGAAAGTGCGGGATGCACAACGCAGGGCCCTGGAGGTAATTCCAAACTCAGGGATGGCACTGATGAGTGATATTGGCGACACGGCTGATATTCATCCGCGCAGGAAATTTGAAGCCGGGCATCGTTTTGCACAGCTGGCTTTAAACAAAACTTATGGATATACCGAATATCCGGCCTCTGGTCCTCTTTATCAGAGCCACAAAATAAAAGGCAACAAAGTAACGGTGTCGTTAAGTTCTGCTAAAGGCCTGCATAGTACTGATGCAACAGTAAGTGGATTCGAAGTAGCCGGAGAGGATTTACTGTGGCATCCTGCTACGGCCAACATTAAAAAAGACCAGGTAATTGTTCAATCGTGTGAAGTACAACAGCCCGTTTATGTCCGTTTCGAATGGAAAAACTCGGTGATTCCTACTTTGTTTAATGAGGCTGGCCTGCCGGCATCGAGTTTTACAACTTATGAATGGTGGCATGTAAAGCATTCATTGTAAGGGTTATTATCTGAACAAAGAAATTTGTATTTTTTTAGCAAAGTATTAGTTAAGCTATCTATAGCTCCTGATACTTTGTCCTTTTTTAGTCAGGTCATTATTAGTAGATAAAATAGAAACAGATGAAACATACAGGACTTTTATTAATCGCTTGTTTTCTTGTATCGTTGGTGCAAGCGCAAACGGTGCGAGAACGCATCAACTTTGACGATGACTGGTATTTTGCCTTTGGGCATCCCACAGATAAATCAAAGGATTTTAATACCGGCACCAGTTATTTTACCTATTTAGCCAAAGCGCGTTACGGGGGCGATGGAGCCACCACATTAGGGTTTGACCACCGACCCTGGCGCAAATTAAATGTGCCCCACGATTGGGCTGTTGAAATGCCGTTTGACGCCAAAGGAAGTCACAGTCACGGATACAAAGCTGTTGGTCCGGGTTTTCCTGATGTGTCAGTGGGCTGGTACCGCAAGGTTTTCCTTATTGACAGCCTCGATTTAGGCAAGCAAATTTTTCTTGATTTTGATGGGGTTTCGCGCGATTCAAAAGTGTGGGTTAATGGTCATTATTTGGGTAACGAGCCAAGTGGTTACCAAAGCTTCAGCTATAACATTAGCGATATTTTAAACTATGGCTCCGAAAATATTGTGGCTGTTCGGGCCGATGTCAGCATGGAAGAAGGCTGGTACTACGAAGGTGCCGGGATTTATCGTCATGTGTGGTTGCGCAAAACACCCAATGTACATATTCCTAAAGATGGTACGTTTGTTCATAGCCAGATAAGTGAAAACTCTGCTAATATTACTGTTGAGGCCGATATAGCCAATAACGACACTCAGGCCTTTGACATCGAAGTAAGACATCTGTTAAAAGATGCCAATGGAAATACTATTTCGACATCGGAAGGGAGTCATGTACAGCTAGAGCCGATGGGGCAAACTACCGTAAAAGCAAACCTTTCTGTAGAAAAGCCGCAATTGTGGTCGCTCGATAATCCATATATGCATAGCATGGTGACGCAACTGTTGGTGGATGGTAATATGGTAGATGAATACACAACGCCATTCGGAATCAGGAGCGTTCATTTTGATTCTGACAAAGGCTTCTTCTTAAATGGTGAACACATCAAATTAAAAGGGACGAATAATCACCAGGATCATGCCGGCGTAGGCTGTGCCATGCCCGATGATTTGATTCGCTGGCGCATTCAGCAACTCAAAAACTTTGGCAGCAATGCCATCCGTAGTTCTCACAATCCACCAACGCCTGAATTATTGCAGTTGTGCGATGAGATGGGGATGCTCGTTATTGATGAAAACCGCTTAATGGGAACGACCGAAAAGGCGTTGCATGAGCTGGAGCGTTTGATTCGACGCGATCGCAACCATCCTTCTGTTATTGTTTGGTCGATTGGTAACGAAGAGTGGGGTATTGAGTGGAATGATATTGGCGCTCGCATGACGCAGACCATGCAAAATTATGCCAAGCAGATCGATCCAACCCGTCCGATAAATGTGGCTGTTAGCGGTGGCTGGGGCGATGGCTCTTCTACAACGGTCGAAGTGATGGGCTTCAATTACCTGGTGCATGGCGATACTGATGAATACCATAAAAGATTCCCGAATACGCCTTGTATTGGTACTGAAGAAGGTTCAACCTATACCACACGTGGGGTTTACGAAGTGGATGATGAAAAACAGTACAAAACAGCTTATGATGTGATTCCGCTCGACGACTGGTTTACCATTCAGGAGTGCTGGAAACACTATTACGAGCGCGATTACCTGGCAGGTATGTTTATCTGGACAGGTTTTGATTATCGTGGAGAGTCAACACCATATACCTGGCCATCCGTAACTTCTTACTTTGGGATGATGGATTTGTGCGGATTCCCTAAAGACAATGTCTACTATTTAAAATCGTGGTGGCAGAATAAAGAAGATGTTTTGCACTTGTTGCCGCACTGGAACTGGCAAGGGCGCGAAGGCGATATCATTGATGTGTGGGCCTATAGTAATGCCGAAGAAGTGGAGTTGTGGCTCAACGGTCGTTCGTTGGGTAAGAAACAAATGGAGCTTAACGGACATTTGACCTGGGATGTGCCTTATGAAGCTGGAAGCATTAAAGCGGTGTCGTATAAAAACGGGCAGGAAGTAATGGTGGCAGAAAGAGTGACTACAGGAAGCCCAGCCTCTATTCAATTAAGCAATGACAAGTCAAAGCTGAATAATAAAGGAGTATCCATGGTAAGCGTGGAAGTGTTGGATGAAAACGGAAATGCGGTGCCAACAGCTGATAATCTGATTCACCTCGAGATTGAAGGACCCGGTCAGATAATTGGTGTAGGAAATGGTAACCCTACGTCGGTCGAAAAAGAAGTGTTTGTCGATGATTATCAACAGCTCGAATTGCCGGATGCTCAGGTGCTTGAATTAAACGCTGATGAGGCAGAAGCACTACTTGCTACATTGGGAAAGAAAGACCGCAAGCGTATATCTAAACTGTCGGTTGTCAGTGCCATGTCGGCCAGTTTTGAATTGAATCAGCTACCGGATGACAGCCAGACGATAACCTGGTTTTATCATCACGTGGGTGAATCGCAGCAAATCTATATTAATGGTCATCTGCTAAGTGCCGAAACATTGGTGAGTAATGGTTTGGCTTCTTTTGTTATCAATAACGAATGGCTGAGTAAAGGTAAGAATGATGTATTGATTATCACAAAACCATTTGAACCAAAGCACAAATGGGATAACCCCAATAAAAAGCCGGGCGTTATTCAGGTGATTACAAAGGCAGAGAATAATAAACGACGCTTGTTTAACGGTTTGGCACAGGTTATCATTCAGGCTTCGGGCGAAGCGGGTGAGATTACCTTGAAGGCAAAATCAGAAGGACTTGAAGCCGCCAGTTTAAAGATTAATGTAGAGTAATGACCTGCCAGAGTCAAATATGAATACGTAATTTCAAAACAGGTTGCTTGAATGAAGGATAAAAGATTTGTAGCTCCGGTAATGTCGGTACTAATCGTATTGATGTTGCTGGGGTGTGCTAAAAAGACTGAATACAACATTACTGACATAGCAAATGTACCCGGGAGTTTTCCTGTTAATTTTGCATTATACACCACTAAAACCTATCAGTTTGTAGCTTATTATGATACCAGTCACTGCATGACATTAGCTTCAAAAGGACTTGGAGAAGAGGATTGGAAGCATGTCAGGCTGGAATCAAAAGTTGGGTGGGACAGTCATAATTATTTAAGCCTGGCTGTTGATGAAAACAATATCATCCACCTGGTAGGTAACATGCATTCCAGTCCCCTGGTATATTTCAGAAGTACCAGGCCCTTGGACATCCATTCGATGCAGCCAATCCATTCGATGCTTGGTAAAGATGAGGATGTAACGACCTATCCCGAGTTTTTGCAAGGGGATGATGGCCAGTTACTTTTTCATTATCGCTACGGACGTAGTGGCGATGGATATGAAGTTTATAACCTTTGGGATGCGCAAAAGCAAACATGGTCGCGTTTGCTCGATAAGCCATTGATTGATGGGGAAGGAAAAATGAACGCCTATATGCAAGGGCCATTGCTCGGTCCCGATGGACGATATCATTTATTGT
Organism: Carboxylicivirga litoralis; assembly: GCF_025499605.1. GTDB lineage: Bacteria > Bacteroidota > Bacteroidia > Bacteroidales > Marinilabiliaceae > Carboxylicivirga > Carboxylicivirga litoralis. The sequence continues at coordinate 17,842 of NZ_JAFMVC010000005.1, forward strand.
GGGTGTGGCGTGATACGCCCGATTGTGCGACCAATCATACCCTATCATATGCCCGAAGTCAAAACCTGCAGGATTGGGAGAGTATTCGTGGAGAAAAGATACAATTACCTATTACAATTAGTGATTCTGTTTTACAGGTTGATGCCATTCCAATACATGGAGGACTCTTAAATATTGGTATTAAAATCGGTTTTGATTGTAATAACAAGGTGATGGCTGGCTACCATAAATACGACAAAAAAGGGAATACACAATTGTATGTGGCAGGCTTTGATAGTGGAGTGTGGAACAGAACGCAGCTGACTAACTGGGACTACCGTTGGGATTTTAAAGGCTGGGGTACCATTCAAAACGATCTGTTGATTGGAGCACCCCGGTGTAAAAATGGGGTCATGTCCATGGATTATCATCATGTTAAATATGGCGATGGCAGTGTGCAATTTGATCCAGCCTTTAAGGTAATTGACATAGTGCCATATCTACCTGATTATCCTTTGTTTGTCGATTCGGTGGCAAGTGATAGTCCTGGTTATATAGCCAACAAGGTTTTTGATAATGGACATCCCACAGGTGGAAAGAAGTACCTGTTGAGATGGGAAACCAAACAGGCCAATGGAGATATGAAGCCAGATAAGAATGTGGAGTCATCTGTACTACAAATAGTGGAATATGAATAGAGTATTTTTATATGGAGTAATCAGTCTATTACTTGTATTGTCAGCTTGCAGTCATAAACAGCATGATTCGTTTGAAGATGTGGTTGACGAGGCGCTCAACTTTGCATGTGAGCAATCCTTATTAATGGCCGGGAGTCTAAAAGACAGTCATCAAAAACTACCTCAAACGAGCGATCGTTTCGGCCAATTAATAACCTGTTATCCGGCCTGGTGGGTGAGTGGTTTTTTTCCTGGACAGTTGTGGTATTTGTATGAATATTCTAATCGCGAAGAGCTAAAAGAAATGGCTCAGCTTTACTCCGAAAGAGTCAGAGATCAGCAATTTACTACCGATAATCACGATGTCGGCTTCATGATATTTTGTAGTTACGGAAATGCCTATCGTATCACCAAAGATACGAGTTACCTTTCAGTCATTAATAATGCTGCTAAATCGTTGGCAACCCGTTACCGGCCATCCACTGCAACAATACGTTCGTGGGATGCAGCCCCGTGGAATAAACAATGGCAATATCCTGTTATCATCGATAATATGATGAACCTGGAGCTGTTGATGTGGAATGCGCGGCAACAAAATGATATAACCCTGATGGACATCGCTATTCATCATGCCAATGCCACCATGAAGAATCATTACCGCAGCGACTATAGTTGTTATCATGTTGTGAGCTACGATACCATTAGTGGTCAGCCACATCTGTTTCAGACATCGCAAGGCTATAGTCATGAATCGGCGTGGGCCAGGGGACAAGCCTGGGGTCTATACGGTTTTGTCACCATGTATCGATTTACAAAAGACGCCAGGTATCTGGAGCAGGCAGAGAAGATCGCGTCCTATTTGTTAACGCATCCGCATATGCCGGAGGATAAAATTCCCTATTGGGATTTTGATGCGCCCAATATTCCTGATTGTTATCGCGATGCATCGGCAGCAGCTATTATGTGTTCTGCCTTAATAGAATTAAGTACTTATGCAGATGCCCGGAAATCGCAAGCATACCTGGAGGTGGCGAAGCAACAGATTGTTCAGTTGAGCTCAAGGGAATACCGCAATGCCTTGGGAAATAATGCTAATTTTATACTGAAACATTCAGTGGGGCATATGCCCAATAATTGGGAAATTGATGTGCCCTTAAGCTATGCCGATTATTATTATATTGAAGCTTTAATGCGCTATAAAAATTTAATTAACGAATGATGAATAAATATTTAGTACTTTCTGTTTTATTATATGCCGTTTATAGTTGTCAGCCGGTGGAAACCGACATCAATTTTGATCATAAGCAACTAACATACGAAGGACGAATTCTTTATGCAGATACTGCCGCTGTCTTGTCATGGCCAGGTACATCTGTAAGTATGCAGTTCGAAGGAACCGGAGTGTCGGCCATGTTACAGGATTTAGATACGGCCAACTACTATAACGTGATTCTGGATGGTGAAGTCATATCGAAAATTCACACCGACACGCTCAAACAAGCCTATGTACTTGCGTCAGGATTAGAAAAAGGCAAACACACGATTCAGGTATTTAAGCGTACTGAGTGGGACAAGGGTAAAACCTTGTTTTATGGATTTGAAATTGAAGAAGGAGGTCAATTATTACCTGCTCCGAAACCTAAAAAAAGAAAGATAGAGTTTTATGGCAATTCCATCACCTGCGGTTATGGTAATGAAGATTACAGTGAACAAGATCGTTGGTTTGGCTATTTCCAGAATAATTATCAAACATACGGTGCAATCACGGCTCGCCATTTCAATGCGCAATACCATTGTATTGGTAAAAGCGGTATAGGTGTCACGGTCAGTTGGTTTCCCATGATTATGTCGGAAATGTATAATCGACTGGATGCCACGGATTCAACTTCGGTATGGGATTTTAACCAGTACACGCCCGATGTGGTGGTGGTGAACCTGTTTCAGAACGACTCATGGATTGTAACCCGACCGGATAATGAACAATTCATCAACCGTTTTGGTGATACAGCACCTGATGAGGCGGCTATTGTAAGCGCTTACAAGGAATTCATTTCAGCATTAAGAAGTCAATATCCTAAAGCAGCTATTATATGTGCACTCGGTAATATGGATGCCACACGGGAGGGTTCTGCCTGGCCGGGATACGTAACTTCAGCTGCCGAGCAGATGAACGACTCCAATGTATTCACCTATTTCTTCCCGTTTAAAAACACGGGCGGACATCCTAAGGTGGAAGAGCAACAGGCCATGGCCGATGCATTAATTGCTTTTATAGAAGAGCATATTAACTGGTAAAATAATTGATTTTAATATAAATTTGATTCGAGCAGTGGTGTAATAGCATCGCTGCTCTTTTTGTTTACATATTGACATATCTGGTTATCATTTTTGCACCGATTACTCTGAAGATTCACATACTTTTACCAGTAGTTATCACTTAATAAAATCAGATGTTTATGAAGAAAACCGCAATGTTTTTTTGTCTTTTTACAATTGCAATGCTGGCCTATTGTCAGGATTCAGGCAATGTAAAAGAGCTGGGAGTTATATTTAAAAATTTGGACTCGTATGGTCTTAATTATAAATGGGGCCGCTCAACTTCATTGTGGCGTTTAGATGCATTAGTAGGCGATGGTTATCGTATGCAAGAAGAGAATAATGACAGTGATATACAGAATACCGAGGATGGTTTAAGTTTAAGCCTTCGTTTTGGTAAAGAATTTCGTAAAGTAATTACTGAACGTTTTCAACTTCGAACAGGAGTATTGACACAAGCCAGTTACGATAGCTATAATCGAGAACAGCTAGGTACAGGAACAGGAGATTTTAATTACGTTAGGAAAACCACAACCCTTGGTGCTCATTTTATTTTAGGAGTAGTTTATACAAACACCAGTAATTTTGTTTTTGGCGTTGAAGTATTACCAGGCATAACTTATTCGTTCGGTCATAGAGGGAATGATGATGATATGGTAGACCCCAATGATATTTCAATCTGGAATTACGGTTTTGATAATTCAATAGCACAACTATCTATTGCCTATCAGTTTTAATTCAAACAAGCTTAACTAAATACCAAAACGATGAAAATATCAAAATTCACCCTAATAGCCTGTTTAACTTTAGTTTGTTTAGCAGCTAATGCTCAACTACAAAACCATGGATTGGTTAATGAACCACTGGATATAGCACCAGACTTCTATAGTTTTAAAAACACGTATTATTTTGCTGATAGTATTGTAGCCTTTGATGCAGCTTCTGCCAAAGGTAAAATCGCCTATAATCGTTATGAATATAAAACGCGTTATGCATTTAATAACATGTTAGGCGTCTTAAAACCAGTAAGCGAAAATGAGTTTCCGGAAGGAGAGTATGAAGCGGCACCTCAACAAACTTTTTGTATTGAGTTTATATCTGATAAAACGGTTCGTTTACGCTTTTATAGCGGAGCAGATTTTGTAGCAGATGAGTCCTCGCTGATGCTCGTTGACGGAAAGGTTAAAGCTGGTAAAACCTGGAAATACTCTACCGAAGAAAGATGTCATATTTACACAAGTGAATATGGAAAGGTTGTTATAAGTGAATTTCCGTGGCGCATTGCATTCTACGATGCAAAGGGTAAGCTTCTTACTTCGACCAATCACCACCTTGATAATGCCGAAACAACCTATACACCAATAATGCCATTTTCCTATGTGCGCAGGGCATCGGATTATTCGCGCAGTTTTAATGCGGCTTTTTCCTTATCGCCTAATGAGATGATTTTTGGCTGTGGCGAATCGTATACGTCTTTCAATAAAAGAGGGCAAAAGGTGGTGTTGTGTGCCGATGATGGTAATGGCACGCAAAATGAAACCTTGTACAAGCCCATTCCTTTTTTTATGAGTAACCGAGGCTATGGCATGTTTATGCATACATCATCGCCCATCACCTGCGATTTTGGTAAGTACTTTAATGGCATTAACTCTTTAATGGTGGGTGATGAAACCTTAGATTTATTTGTGTTTTTGGGCGAACCAAAGACTATTTTAGACGAGTACACCACCCTGACTGGTAAAGCGCAGATGCCGCCACTTTGGTCCTTTGGTTTCTGGATGAGTCGCATTACCTATTTCAGTGAGGAAGATGGACGCCGCGTGGCAAAAGAATTGAGGGATAACGAAATTCCTTGTGATGTCATCCATTTCGATACAGGATGGTTCGAAACGGATTGGCGTTGTGATTATCAGTTCTCCGAATCGCGCTTTGATGATGCTGGAAAGATGATTAAGGACTTAAAAAAGCAGGGCTTTGAGACATGCCTGTGGCAGTTGCCGTATTTCGTTCCTAAAAATGAGTTGTTTAATGAGATTATCGACAAGCAACTGTTTGTAAAAAACAGCAAGGGTAATTTGCCCTATGAAGATGCGGTGCTTGATTTTTCTAATCCGGCTACCGTTGAATGGTATCAGGATAAGATTGCCGGTTTATTAAAACTAGGGGTAGGCGCCATTAAAGTTGATTTTGGCGAAGCAGCACCTTACAATGGTATTTATGCCTCGGGCAAAACCGGATTTTATGAGCACAACCTTTACCCATTACGCTACAATAAAGCAGTGGCCGATATTACTCAACAGGTAAAAGGAGAACAGATTATGTGGGCACGAAGCACCTGGGCTGGCAGTCAGCGCTATCCGATTCATTGGGGTGGCGACCCGGCCAATACCAATACGGCCATGGCTGCCTCATTACGTGGAGGTTTGTCCATCGGTCTAAGTGGTTTTTCATTCTGGAGTCATGATATCGGCGGTTTTGTGCTCAAATCACCTGAAGAGCTGTATCGAAGATGGACGCCCTTTGGGATGCTCACCTCGCACACACGCAGTCATGGTGCGCCACCTAAAGAGCCATGGGAATACAGCGAAAAATTCCTGAATGACTTTAGAAAGGCCGCGAACATGCGATACCAATTGATGCCATACATCTATGCTCAGGCTAAAAAATGCAGCGAGACAGGTTTGCCCATGTTGCGTGCTTTATTTGTGGAGTATCCTGATGATGCGGGAGCCTGGTTAGTCGACGATCAGTATTTATTTGGCGATGACCTATTGGTGGCTCCTTTAATGGAAAATGTGAGCGAACGCAACGTATATTTGCCTAAAGGTAAATGGATTGATTATCAGACAGGTAAAAAGTATGAAGGAGGATGGCATAAAATTGCTGCAGGAGACATACCAGTTGTTATGTTGGTGCGTAGTGGTGCTGCGATACCTCACATCAAACTGGCGCAATCAACCAAAGATATGAAATGGGATGAGCTGGAACTTCGCGTATTCAGTGATAGTAATAAAGCCAGTGGATTGATTTACCTGCCGGGCAGCACTAAAGTCAATGAGTTGAAACTGAATAAAGTTAATGAACAGTGGCAGGTAGCAAATGCGCCGTCAAAAGTAAAGCTTCTGATAAAATAGTTAGACTGATGATGAAACCTTTTATTATATGCTTGTTGTGCTTTGTCGTTTCGCCGTTTGTTACTGCTCAAACCTATATTTTTCAAGACAAAAATATTGACCCCGAAACACGCATTGAAAATTTACTTTCGTTAATGACCATCGACGAAAAGATTCAATGCCTCGGTACCAACCCTTCTGTTAAGCGGCTTGGCCTGAAAGCAACTGGCCATGTGGAAGGCTTGCATGGATTGGCGATGGGGGAGCCTGGTAATTGGGGAGGTGATAAGCCTGTTCCAACAACAACTTTTCCGCAGGCATACGGTATGGGCCATACCTGGGATGTGACGGCCTTAAAACAAATGGGTGAAATTGAAGGCTATGATGTGCGTTATTTATACCAATCGCCTGAATATAAGCGAGGTGGTTTGGTTGTTCGTGCACCAAATGCCGATTTAAGTCATGATCCGAGATGGGGCCGGACAGAAGAATGCTATGGTGAAGATCCGTTTTTGGTAGCTTCGCTATCTACCGCTTTTATCAAGGGCCTGCAAGGTGATGATCCTGAATATTGGATGGCCGCTTCGCTGATGAAACATTTTTTGGCCAACAGTAATGAAGATACAAGGACAACATCGTCATCAGATTTTGATGAGAGCTTAATGCATGAGTATTATGCCTATCCGTTTATGAAAGGAGTGACAGAAGGAGGTTCCCGTGCTTATATGGCTGCATATAATAAGGTGAATCAAGTGCCGATGATGGTTAGCCCTTTATTGAATGAGCTAACGGTGAAGCAATGGGGGCAGAATGGAATTATTTGCACCGATGGCGGGGCATTGAAGCTGTTAATTGACCATCATCAATATTACGAAACACTTGAGATGGGAGCGGCCATGGCCATTAAAAGCGGTATCAATCAATTTCTTGATGTTCACTATAAAGCAGTGAAAAAAGCTGTCAGTAAAGGTATTGTTACAGAAGCAGAGATTGATAGTGTTTTAGAAGGTGTTTTTAGAGTCATGCTAAAATTAGGCTGTCTTGACTCTGATGATCCCTATTCATCCATCGGATTAAAAGGAGAAAGTGAACCATGGTTATCTGCACGTAATAAAGAAGCAGTGAGAAAAGCGACTCAAAAGTCAATTGTTCTCCTAAAAAATGAAAACGAAACACTTCCGATAGATACCAAAAGCGTAAAAAAGATTGCCATTGTGGGATGGCTTGCCAACGATGTGTTGTGCGACTGGTATTCAGGAACGCCGCCATACAAAGTGACACCTCTTCAGGGTATTAAAGAGAAGTTTGGCGATGATGTGGAAATTGTTTATGCATCCGACTCAACTCTAGATAAGGCTTTAACGATTGCAGAAGAAGCAGACCTCGTTTTGGCATTTGGTGGCAATCACCCAACCGGAAATGCAGGTTGGGCAAAAGTAACCCGCGATAGTTATGGTAAGGAATCGGTTGATCGGCAATCGATTAATCTGGAAGATGAAGCGTGGATTAAAAAGCTATATGAAGTGAATCAGAATACCGTGATGGTGTTGGTTAGTAGCTTTCCTTATGCCATCAATTGGTCGCAGCGTAACTTGCCAGCCATTGTTCACATGACTCATAACAGTCAGGAAATGGGGCATGCCTTAGCTGATGTAATAACTGGCGATTATAATCCTGCCGGAAGGTTGACGCAAGACTGGCCAATGTCAGAGGCGAACCTGCCTCCGCTTTTAGATTACAATATCCGAAACGGCCATACCTATTTATATGGTAAATATCCGGTTTTATATCCCTTTGGTTATGGTTTGAGTTACACACAATTTGAGTATTCAAATGCAGATATTAGTGTTGATAATGAATTTATTACCTTTAGAGTTCAGGTCGAAAATACTGGCAGAATGGACGGTGATGAGGTGGTGCAGGTGTATGTGAGTTTTCCTGATTCAAAGGTGGAACGACCAGCAAAAGCGTTAAAGGGCTTTACCAGAGTATATATCAAGAAAAATGAATCTAAAGAAGTGATTATTCCCTTGAAATTATCGGATTTGAGTTATTGGAGTATCAATGAAAAGAAATGGGTTCTGGAGAAAGGCGTAGTGAGGATAATGGCTGGCTCATCATCTTCGGCCATTCGTTTGGAGAAAGAAATAGAAATTGAATAATATAGTATGAAAAGACAGGTTATCATCACATTATTATGTGTTGTTGTATTTAAAGTAGTGGCACAGGGACAAAATTTTTTCCCAAAGGAGGACTTAATGTCGATAGGAGTCTATTATTACCCCGAACACTGGTCGCCCAATCAGTGGGAGCGTGACATCAAGAATATAGCCGGGCATGGCTTTGAATTTATTCATATGGCCGAGTTTGCTTGGGCACAATTGGAGCCCAGTGAAGGAAAGTATGATTTTACCTGGTTGGATAAGGTGATTAAGCTCGCCGAAGCAAATGGTTTAAAAGTTATTTTAGGGACTCCAACGCCCTGCCCGCCCGTTTGGTTAGGTATTAAGCATCCTGATATTTATGTGAAAGATGTCCTTTATCAGCGCAAAGAACATGGCACGCGTGCCAATATGTCCTTGTCAAACCCAAAGGTTTTAGACTATACGCAAAAGATTGTTGAAGCGATGGCCAAACATTATGCTCGCAACAAAACGATAATGGGCTGGCAAATAGATAATGAGCCAGAAGCTAAAGAGGATTACAGTGAAGCATCGCAGGCGGCTTTCAGGCAATGGCTTATGGCAAAATATGCAACTGTTGATGCGTTGAATAAAGCCTGGGGTACGGCTTTTTGGAGTCAGTTATACAGCAGCTTTGATGAGGTAAATATCCATAACGCCACTAATGTAGGGTGGTGGGGAGCTAACCCGATAGCACTGCTCGATTTTAAGCGTTATACGGCCGATACACAGGCAGCTTTTCTTGATTTTCAGGCCGAAGAATTAAGAAAGTACATTGATAAATCGCAGTTTATCACCACCAATTATGTGGCCAAAGGCAATGGCGCCGACCCGCGTCGCAGCACTCAAATGGATTTTGCTTCATTCACCGCCTATCCCAATTACGGAAGTGCCAATTTAGGTGACTTAGGCTTCCGCCTGGGCGATTACTCGGTATTGATGTATGCCAACGACTATTACAAATCAGTGGATGGTGTTACAGGTGTCATGGAAATTCAGCCTGGACAAGTCAATTGGGCCAATCACAACTCATTGTTACAACCCGGCACAGTGCGCATGTGGTTATGGCATTGTTTTGCCGGTGGTAGTTCATTCGCTTGTTCATACCGTTATCGCCAGGTGTTGTATGGTGCCGAGCAATATCATCATGGCATTGTAAGCACCGATGGTGTATCGTTAAGTCAAGGTGGACAAGAGTATGTGCAAGTGATGAAAGAAATAAAGCTGCTGAAAGAAGCTTATTCGTCAAAAGCTAAGATGCCGAAGGCCATTCAAAAACGTAAAGCAGCCATCATGTGGTCGTTCGATAACCTTTGGAATTTGGAGCGTCAGAAACAAACTTACCAATGGGATAGCTGGATGCATATGCAACGCTACCAATCTATTTTACATGCTTTGGGTGCTCCGGTTGATTTTATTTCAGAGGAGGACGATTTTAATGACTATCCGTTTATAATCGTACCAGCTTATGAAATGGTGGATGAAGACCTGGTGCAGAAATGGAAAAGCTATGTTGCGCAAGGCGGTAATCTGATCATCAGCACCCGCACAGGTGCTAAAGATAAAAATGCCCATTTATGGGAGAGCAATCTGTCGGGAATCATGAATGAGCTGATTGGTGGCAAGGTGACAAGCTTTGATATGCTGCCGGCAGGAAAAAGCGGTGAGGTAGTCATGGATAGCCAAACCTACCAATGGAGCTCATGGGGCGATCGAATTAGTGCCAGTACTAACTCCGAAATTTTAGCCAGTTATAGCGATCAGTTTTACAAAGGTGATGCTTGTGTTATTTCTAAGAGCATTGGTAAAGGTAAGGTGTGGTATATCGGCATCGAATCGCTGTATGGCCAATTAGAAAAAGATGTGCTGAAAAGGGCATTCGATGATAATAAAGTATCTGTCGAAAACTACCCCGAAGGCGTTTTTGTTATGTATCGCGATGGCTTTATGGTAGCTGTCAATTACTCATCAGAGGCTTATGAGCTGGATTATGACGGTAACTATCTATTGGGCGAAAAAACGTTAAAGCCCGCTGCCGTTTCCGTTTGGAAAAGTAAATAGCACTGGCTGGCTCATTAAGAATAGTATTAACATTTGAGAGAATTGTACATAAAAACTACGCTTAAGCCAAATAATTTTGAGACCTGAATCGATTTGCTAAATATATGAATTAAGAAAAACAGGATGAAGATGAAAACAACACTTAGTATTGTGGTCTTTTGTTTGATGACAATGGGACTTACTGCTCAAAAAGCCGAACAACTGGCCATGACTCCTCCAATGGGTTGGAATAGCTGGAATACATTCGGTACTGATATAAATGAACAACTGGTGAAAGATATTGCAGATGCTTTTGTTGAATTGGGTTTACGCGATGCAGGATATAAATATCTGGTGCTGGACGACGGATGGATGGCCATGGAACGCGATGAAAACTATAACCTGGTAGCCGACCCTAAGAAGTTTCCTAATGGCATGAAGCAAGTGGTTGACTATGTGCATTCCAAAGGCTTAAAGTTTGGTATCTATAATTGTGCCGGAGCTACCACCTGTGCCGGATATCCGGGTAGTCGTGGTTTTGAATACCAGGATGCTAAATTATATGCAGAATGGGGTGTTGATTTTTTAAAATACGACTGGTGTGATACCGAAAATCTGAATGCCAAAGGTGCGTATCAAACCATGCGCGATGCCTTGCATGCAACAGGCCGCCCGATTTTATTCAGCATTTGCGAATGGGGTGATAACGAACCATGGAAATGGGGAGAAGAAATGGGGCACATGTGGCGCGTAACTGGTGATATCATTAATTGCTGGGATTGTAAAGTTGGCCATGGAACTTGGTCGTCGTTGGGCGTGTGGCCAATCATTAAATTACGTAAAGACATCCGAAAATACAGTGGCCCGGGACATTGGAACGATTTTGACATGATGGAAGTAGGTAATGGTATGAGTGTTGCTGAGGATCGCGTTCATTTTACCATGTGGGCCATGCTGGCTTCTCCGCTGATTATGGGTAATGATCTGCGATCGGCCACAAAAGAAACCATCGAAACGTTGACAAATAAGGAAGTGATTGCCGTGAACCAGGATGAACTGGGAGTTCAGGCGTATTGCCATTCCGATGAAGGAGATATGGAGATTTGGGCGAAGCCATTAGCTAATGGTGAGTGGGCCTTTGCGTTTGTTAATATGAGCGAAGAAGCTATTACAATTAATCACGACTGGGCATGGCACCCTGTTAAAGATGATATGAGCGGCCGAGCTTTAGAAGTACATAACAAGAATTATAAAATTCGTGATTTATACAATCATAAGAACTTGGGTACATCAAAACAAAAGTTGAAAGCAACGATTGGCGTGCATGATGTGTTAATGATACGATTGACACCGGTAAAATGATCCATATTTAATCAAAAATCATTAAGAAAAAGCTCCATGTTTTGGAGCTTTTTTTTGTTTATAAATAAGGTGGTTGTCTGAAAATATGTGTGTTAGCTCGTTTTTTGATTCTTTGTAAAGTCTTTAGGAAGTGCTCCAAATTGTTTTTTGAAACATTTGGCGAAATAGGATGGACTGTTAAAGCCAACAAGGTAGCATACTTCATTAATCCGGTATTCGCCACTGGTAATGAGCTTAGCTGCTTTTTTTAGGCGATAGATTCTGATGTAATCATTGGGAGTCATGTCCGATAAGCCTTTGATTTTTCGCTGCAAATTTGAACGACTCATGGAGAGAGCAGAAGCAATGCTTTCAACATTGTATTCTGTATCAGTCAAATGTTGCTCTAGTTCATGATTTAATTTTTCAATAAACTCTTCGTCTTTTTTAGTGGTGGCAATGCTACCAAATGATATAAATGGTGATTGTGCAAATTTTTCAATTAAACGGGCGCGATTAGCCAACAGACTTTTAATCTGAGCTTTTAAATAATCAATGGAGAATGGTTTTTCAATATAGCTTTCGGCACCAATATCCAGACCGCCAACTTTTGATTCAACGCTGGTTCGAGCCGATAAAATGACAATGGGGATATGACTGAACTGCTGGTTCGAACGAATTGTTTCTACCAGCTCCATCCCTCCAACCTCTGGCATCACTATGTCGCTAACAATTAAATCAACAGTGTTACTATCAATTATCTCCAGTGCCACCCGACCGTTTATGGCTGTTAATACGTTGTATTCTTTCTTGAGGTTATTCTGAAGAAAACTCAGTAAATCTTCATTATCTTCCACAACAAGGATGGTTTGTTTTGAATTGTTTGCTGTGAAAATGTCGACTGATTTCGGAGCTTGCTCGCTTTCTTCCTGATGGCTTGTAGGTTCGTTTGATTGTGTTTCAGGGGCATCAAGATGGGTGTTCAGTTCCACCACAAAGGTGCAGCCTGTGTTTGCATGGCTTTCAACAAAAATATGTCCTTTGTGCCGATCAATCAGTTGCTTTGAGAGAGCCAGGCCAATGCCGGTCCCATATTTTTGGTCGTCGTTTATATCTTTTTCAATCTGGAAGAAAGGTTCAAACACTTTTGTTCGGTATTGCTCTTCAATTCCCGGACCATCGTCTGATACTTTAATGCGCACTTTATTCTGTCCCCAGTTCCTTTCCACTTCAATTGTAATCATCGATTGAGTAAACTTAAGGGCGTTGGTTATCAGGTTGCTAATCACCTTAGTGATGCCGTCTTTATCGGCCTCAATAAAAATGGTATCGTCAGGTACATTACACCTTAGCTGAATGGCTCGTTTTTTTGCAGCTGGTCTGAATCGGTAGCAGGTATCTGAAATCAACTGGTTGAGATTAACTTTTGATATATCAATGGTATAGCTGTCTTTCTCTATTTTTCGGAAGTCTAGCAATTGATTGACCAGGTTGATAAGCCGCTCGGTATTTTTATTTATAACCGATAGATTTTCGCGTGTTTCTTCATTGCCATCGTTGGTGGCCAGAATACTATCCAGCGGGGCCCGTATCAGGCTTACCGGTGTGCGTATCTCATGAGCTATATTGGTGAAAAAGTTGATTTTGGACGTATAAATCTCCTTCTCTTTCTCATTCTGGAACTCTTCGAGCTTTATGCGTTGCCGCAAACGCACGATATTCAGATAGTATTTAAAAATGGCGTAGGAGGCCAGAATAATCAATATAAAATACAATAGGTAAGCCGTGTTGGTTTTCCACCAGGGCGGAAGAATAACAATGCTCAGATAGTCTTCCTGAGGATTCCACTTCTCGTTGTTGTTCGATCCTTTAACCCTGAAGGTGTATTCACCCGGAGCCAGGTTGATATACGATACCTGGCGTTGATTGCCATTTTCTATCCACCGTGAGTTCAGGCTTTCCATAAAATACGCATATTGGTTCTTGCTTTGTGCCTGAAAGCTCAAACTCACAAAACTGATTCGAAATGATGCCTGGTTGTGATTGAGTACAATTTTCTTTCTAATGTTCAAATCGGCATTAAATGACGAATCTGCTTCTAGTGGCTGATCCACTTCCAGTAACTCAAAGTCGGTAATATGGACAGGAGGGACGTAGCTGTTGTTTTGTATCTGATCGGGGTAAAAAGCATTAAAACCGTTAATGCCCCCAAAATAGAGTTTGCCATCGGCAGCCTTAAAGCTGGAACGATAGTTAAACTGGTTGCTCTGTAAACCGTCTTCTTGTGTCAGTGTGTTTATTTCAAGTGTGTTAGGATCTATGCGGGAGATGCCTTTATTGGTGCTGACCCAAATGTGACCATATTTATCGTCGAGGATGCCATACACCACATCATTGGGCAGTCCATTATTTGTATTAATGGTCGAAAAGTCTTGCGAGTCGTAGTTGTATTTACTTAATCCACCACCTTCGCTGCCAAACCACAACCGGTGTTTCTCGTCTTCATAAATAGTAATGATTTTATTGTGGCAAATGGAATGAGGGTTGTTTTGTTCATGCACAAAATGCGTCCATTGTTGATTGTGAGGGTTATAGCGGTAAACGCCATCGCCGTAGCAGCCAACCCATAAGTGACCTTGATAATCTTCAATGATATCATAAACAAAGTTTCGTATTTCATTAATTCTTTCAAAGCTGTTTGTTTGAGGATTGTACTTGCTTAAGCCAAAGGGAGTTCCTACATATAGTTCGTTTTCAGAGCTTTTTAATAGTGCAAATACGCAATTGTCATCAATTGTATTGGAGTCGGTGGGGCTGAATTGATAGTTTTCAACGGTTTGCTTATTGATGTTAAGCACATCCAGCCCGCGCGAGAAGGTGCCAATCCAAAGCTTATCGCGAAAAAATGTGAGGGCATGTAAATTGTGGTAGCTTAAAAAATCATTCTCGCCGCGCGACAGATAGGTTTTAAAGCTTTTCTTTCTGGTGTTGAAGTGGTTTAGGCCGCCGTCTTCAGTAGCTATCCACAGATTACCGTTTTTATCTTCGCAAAACTGGCTAACGGCCTTACCCGACATGGATGTACTTTTGTAGCTGGGGTAATAATATTCAATAATAGAACTGTTGGCCGATAGGTAATTGACCCCGCCAAAATAGGTACCAATCCAAATACCCGATTCCTTATCCTGGTAGATGGCATAAACGTTTTGATCGCTGAGGCTGTTCGGATCCTGTTGATCATCGAGCCGTTGATATTTTTGGCTGATTTTATTGAATAAATATAAGCCATCATCGGAGCCCACCAATAATTCATTTTTCCGGTATTCGTGCACAGCGCGTATATGCGTAATGTACGTTTCGGCTGTTTTGCCGAAGTAATGAGAAAAGGTATTTGTTGTTTTGTTGTACTTGATTAATCCACCTGACCAAGTGCCCAGCCAGATGTCGCCATCCGAATCTTCGGAGATGGACAGAATCTCCGGGTCGTCAATATATTCCTTGGTTGTTCGCGATCCATAGGTGATAAAGCTGTTAGTTTCTTTGTAGTAACGGCTAAGTCCGTTGCGTGTTCCTATCCATATGGTATTGGAAGCATCTTTATAAATGCGCCACACCAGGTTCGAATGTAACGATTGCTTGTTGTTGCCTTTTACATACTGCTTGAGTTGACCGTTTTCAAGGTTATATACAAAAGCGCCCTGAGTCATTGTACCTATCCATATGGTTGTATTATCTTCTGCAATAATGGATGTAACGGCACTGGTAATGCTCACCCCGTTTTCTGTGGTGGGATTAAAATGGCTAAATGTTTCAGTAAGGGTATCAAAAATAAATATTGATTGATCAGTACCTACCCAAATATTGCCATCTTTATCTTGAAATAATGAACGAATAAAGTTATTACCAATAGAATGCGGAATATCAGGCGTGTTTCTGAAGGTTTTAAATTCATATCCATTAAATTTATTAAGCCCGTCTTTTGTGCCAAACCACATAAACCCTTGTTCATCTTGTAAAATACATTGAACGGAATTTTCAGAGAGACCATTATTTACCTGGTATTTTCTGAACGTCATATTGGTGTTAGCTGTTACACTAACACAGATGTGTATAAACAGGATAATAAATAGAGATTTGCTTCTTGCCATAAAACTAACTTATGAATTACAAATTTGAGAATCATATTTTTCAATTACAATAAGGTATTATTTGACGATATAAAATGAAACATACTAGTCGTAAAATAGAATAAATTGAGCAGAAGATACTTAAATGCAGGGTTTTATTTGATTTGACCGGTTAATTGTATTGTTTGCCTAATGTGTTTCATCCTGTTCGGAATGTAAGGTTTTAATTTGAACCTTGGGAAATCAGAAGTCCCGGCAACCTATTTTTTTAAAACTAAATTCACAGATTATGAAAAACATCGTTGCGGTACTATTGCTGCTTGTTCCGCTTGGTTTATTAGCTCAAACAGTCAACCTTTCAGGAAAGGTTATTGATGAAACGGGCGAGCCTATACCAGGTGTGAATGTATTTGTAAAAGAAACCAAACAAGGAGGTATTACTAATTTTGATGGCGTTTATACTATTAATGTAGAGGCCAATCAAACTATCGTATTCTCTTTTATTGGTATGAAAGAAGAGACTGTTATTTATAATGGTCAGCGTGAGGTAAATATAACTATGGTCGGCGAAGATGAATCGCTTGATGAAGTTGTTGTGATTGGTTATCAAACCATCAAAAAAGCCGATTTAACCGGGGCTGTCGGTATTTATAAACCGGAAGAATTAAAGAGTAGCGTTGTAACCGGTTCGGTTGGCGAAATGCTTGGCACCATGAGTGGTGTATTCACCCGAACCGAAGGAAAACCAGGTGCAGAAGGCTGGGTAGAAATTCGTGGAACTAAATCTTTTGGTTCGAGTCAGCCACTGTATGTGATTGATGGTATTGCTGTTGAAGGTGGTGCGAACCGCGATTTTAACTTTAACGACATTGAGTCGATTCAGGTATTGAAAGATGCCTCAGCGGCTGCTATTTATGGTTCGAGAGCGGCCAATGGTGTTATCATCATTACCACCAAGAGCGGAAGCGAAGGACCTATGAAAATTGAAGTATCGGCCAAGAATAGTTTTCAATGGCTGCCCCGTTACGATTTAACCAACCGGGAGGAATGGATTGAATTGAATGACATGGCGTTTGAAAACAATGGTTTTGCACCGGCCAACCATTTTGATGCGGATACCGATTGGCAGGATGAAACCTTTAAAACTGGTGTTGTAGAAGATTACAATGTTTCTTTTTCGGGAGGAAGTAAGAGTAGTAATTACTTTTTATCAGCCAACTACCAGTCTAATTCAGGTACCACTATTGGTACCGAAAGTGATCGTATAACTTTACGTGCCAACACATCGGCCATGCGCGATTTTGGTGATAACGTGACCTTTAAGATTGGGGAAAATATTATTGTTAGTAATTATTCAATAGACGAATTGGATACCAATCCGATTATTGATGTATACCGTATGCTTCCAACTATCCCTGTTTATAATGAAAACAACCCGGGTGGTTACGGTTATGGCGACGGTAGTCGTGATGTGACCTTTGGAACAAATCCGGTGGCGAAAGAAGATTTAACAGATACGCATAATCAGAACATGCGCATACGAGGAAATGTCTTCACTGAGTTGGAATTCTTTTCAAAGTTGAAGTATAAGCTAAACATTGGTTTTGAAACTAGTTTTGATGAGCACAGGTATTTAAGAAAAGAGGGCAACTGGACGTATAATCAACCCTGGGATCCTTCAACCATTACCAAAAACAAGGCTCGTTTTAATTCCTTGGTCTACGATAATACACTAGAGTATAATGATGTCATTGGCAAGCATAGCATCAATGCTGTGGTCGGAACTAGTTTCATGGATATTAACTATGAACAGTTATGGGGTTCAAAAAATGAACTGTTAAGCACAAGCGATGGCAGTTATTTCGAACAACTGAATGCCGCCACAAAAGACCCTAGAACAGGTGGATTTAGAGATATTTCAAAACTATTTTCTGTTTTCGGGCGACTCAACTATTCCTATGACGATCGCTATTTGTTTAGTGCTACAGTACGACGTGATGAATCATCGAAATTTGGTTCAAGTTACAGAAATGGCGTCTTCCCATCTGTTTCGGCTGGTTGGAAAATAAGTAGCGAAGAATTCTTTAATGTACCATGGATTAATACTTTGAAGGTTAGAGCAAACTACGGTGTGTTGGGTAGTTCAAACATTGGCTATTGGGATTATGTGGCTTTTATTAACTCTTTCCCGCAAGCTGTGTTCGGAACCGATCAGAGCGTTGTGAATGGACAAACACAAGTGAAATTGGTGAATGATGACCTTAAATGGGAAGAATTGCACCAGATGAACTTTGGTGTGGACATGGCCTTTTTAGACAATCGCCTGGATGTGTCGGCCGAATACTTCAAGTCGGAAACAAGAGATGTGTTAACCGCCATGCAGATTTTGATGACAACCGGAAATAACGGAGGTAATCCTAATGTTAATGCTGCCTCATTGCAAAATACCGGTGTTGAATTGTCATTGACCTGGCGTGAAGTGAAAGGTGATTTTAAATACAGTGTTAACGCCAACGTTTCAACCATCAAAAATAAAATCTTAGAGTTGGGATATGACCGTGAGTATTTCACCCAGTGGAATACAAAATCATATGTAGGTAGCCCAATTGGTGAGTGGTACCTGATTAAAACAGATGGTTTATTCCGCAGCCAGGAAGAAGTGCTTGCTCATACCAATTCAAATGGAGCAGTTATTCAGCCTAATGCCCGTCCGGGCGACATTCGTTATGTTGACTACAATGACGATGGAATCATAACTGATGCAGACCGTCAGCATGTGGGCAGCCCATGGCCTGATTTGCAATTGGGCTTAAACGCCACTTTCGAGTGGAAAGGGCTCGATCTTCAGGTGCAGATGGCAGGTGCATTTGGACAGAAGGTATTCAATGGCCCAAGAAGTGGTTTCGATCGTTTTGATGACAACTCTAACTACAGAGCTGATTACGATGCGTGGTCAGAAAGTAACCCGAATGCTAAGGATCCGCGTCCTTTGTATCAGGATAGCCGAAATACCCGAGGCGATCAGGATCGATGGATCGAAGATGGTTCCTATCTGCGCGTCCGACAAATGGCCCTGGGATATTCGTTGCCTAAGAGCATCTTAGGAAATGTATTGGATCAGGCACGCATTTTTGTCAATGCTCAAAATCTTATCACGTTTACCAAGTACACCGGTTTAGATCCCGAATTTAGAAATTCCAACATTTGGGAAAGAGGTCAGGATTACGGAGCATTCCCTAACCCTAAGGCTGTTACAATCGGAGCTCAACTAACTTTTTAAAGAATGAATTTAAGCGTAATTCTTTTAAATTATTTCTCAATGAAAAAGATTCTATTTACAATAATAATATCAAGCCTCATCTTTAGTTCCTGCGATGTGGAAGTAACCAATCCAAATGATTTGGAGGTGAAAATATTCTGGAAAACGGAGGCCGACGCGCAAAGTGGTTTGAATGCTGTTTACAACATGTTTTACAAACCCGGGCTGTATACACGATGGATTTGGTTTCGAACTGATTTAACTTCTGATGAAGCCTTTAGTTCAAGCCCATGGCTGGAGCTGGCCGATTGGACACGCTTTATCTACAACAACTATAACTTTTGGGAAGGTAACGCTTGGACTTATCGTGATGCCTATGAAACCATTTACAGAGCCAACCAGGTTTTGAATAAAGTACCTGATATTGAATTTGCTAATGCCGAGGATAAAAACTACGTACTGGGACAAGCATATTTCTTAAGAGCACTTCAATATTATAACCTGGCTTTGCTTTGGGGAAGTGACAATCCGAGTGTTGCCATTGTTTTGGAGCCATCTAGTCCCGGTGATACGCCGGTAGGAAATACTGAGTCTGCCATTTGGAACCAAGTGGAGAGTGACTTGCAAATGGCCATTGATATGTTACCAGCTTCATGGGATGACACCAACAAAGGTCGTGCTACAATTGGTGCTGCCAAAGCTTTGTTGGCCAAAAGCCTTATGCAGCAGCAACGATGGGATGCTGCTAAAACTCAGCTGGAATGGTTGGTGAAAGGCGAAGGAAAACAGTATTATGGTTTAGCACCTAGTTTTAAGGATAACTTCACTCATTTTGCAGAAAACAACATTGAATCGGTATTCGAATTACAATATTCGGATGTACATAAAGCTCCGGCTGGTGATGGCGATTTCGATATCGACCCTAACCTGGGGCAGAACCGTGCCCAGTTTTTTGGCCCTCCGGGGGTTGGCTGGACTGACGGTGAATCAAGAAGTTGGTTGGTTGATGCTTTTAAAGCAGAGTTAAATCAGGATGGAGAATACGATGCTCGCCTGAAGGAAAGTCTATTCTACGAAGGCATGGATACTGATTTTGAAGGTAACGACAAAATCTACCGATTTAACATGGATGTGTGGCAGCAGGATAACTACAGAGGAAGAGTGTTTATCCGCAAGTATGCCTCGGATTATTACCGTGATTTTGAAGACTATCATAATCCAATCAATATTCGCCTCATTCGTTTTGCCGATGTGATGATGATGTATGCAGAATGTTTGGCCAATATGCCTTCTGGCGATTTAGGCGAGGCAGTAGCCTTGGTTAACCTTATTCGTAACCGTTCAAATATGCCAGACTTGGCAGTCAATCACTTGGCAGCCACACAGGACAAAGCAGCATTTTTGAAGCGCTTACAGGTA
The DNA here is from genome assembly GCF_025499605.1 of Carboxylicivirga litoralis. GTDB lineage: Bacteria > Bacteroidota > Bacteroidia > Bacteroidales > Marinilabiliaceae > Carboxylicivirga > Carboxylicivirga litoralis. The sequence goes on from NZ_JAFMVC010000005.1 coordinate 38,296, forward strand.
GAGCGTTCGTTAGAGCTGTGTCACGAAGGTCACCGTTGGGCTGATATTAAACGTTGGGGCTTACTCAATTCCACTGAAGGACTTGATGAGCTGAGAGGAAGAGACAGTGATTTCAACAATTTTGTGATGGGTAAGCACGATTGTTTGCCAATTCCATCCAGTGAGGTGGATAATAACCCGGGATTGCAACAGAATCCGAATTATTAATGGATTACTGATATTCAAAACTATATCCAGGTTCCAGTTATTGGAGCCTGGATTTAATAAAACAAGGATATGAATACTTCTTATCTCACATTGTTCTTGATGTATTTGTCCTGTTTTTTATCGTTAAATGCCTGCGAGGGAAGCGATGCAAAAGAACAGGAAGTAACTGATAAAGTAACCCCTGTGGCACTTGGCGACCCCTTTATACTTTACCATGAAGGGCTGTATTACGCGTATGGCACGCAATCACCTGATGGCATCGTGGTGTTCACATCTGAAGATATGATTCACTGGAGCGTTCCAGCTCTGGAACATGGACAATTAGCTCTTCATAAAAATGATGTTTGGGGCGAACGTTGGTTTTGGGCTCCGGAAGTCTATGCTGTTAATGGAAAGTTCTATATGTATTTTTCGGCTGATGAGCATATTTGTGTAGCAACTTCAGACTCCCCGCTAGGGCCATTTGTACAAGAGAATAAGGTACCAATCAGGGAAGAAAAAAGCATCGATAACAGCTTGTTTATTGATGACGATGGAAAAGCCTATATGTATTTTGTGCGCTTCAATGATGGCAATAATGTGTGGGTAGCCGAGATGACGGATGACCTGCTGGGTATTAAAAGTGAAACCCTGGCTCATTGTTTCAGTGTGTCGCAAAGATGGGAAGAAGTACAAGCGCGTGTTAATGAAGGACCATTTGTGATTAAGCATAAAGGCCTGTATTACATGACCTACTCGGCCAATCATTTCGAAAGTCAGAGGTATGGCGTTGGCTATGCCACAGCGGAAAGTCCGATGGGACCATGGACCAAATATGAGCATAATCCAATTTTACAAAGTCCGGGCGAGTTAGTGGGAGCTGGTCATAGCGCCTTGTTTTACAATGAAAATGGACAGCTTTTTAAGGTTTTTCATGCCCATCGGGATATCCAAAATATACATCCGCGTAAAATGTACATTTCTAATGTGAGTTTCAAGGCTAACAACGCTGGCGCTGATATTATGGAGATTGATACTGATTATCTGATTCCTGTCCTAAAAAAGTAACATGAAGACACCCATTTTTATATATCTCGTTTTATTGGTTCAGACACTAGCCATAATTGGATGTGCCTCCTGTTCGCAAAACGAAGAAGTAGCTGTTAATGAAGATATCAAAACAAAGGAGCCAGTTGAAGGCATGCGTATTGCCTGGGACTATCGGTCCATGCAGAAGATAGTGCCGCAGGATGGTCGCGTGTTGTCGTGGTCTGGTTATCCAAGGCTTAAACGACTGAAAGACCAATCACTCTTTGTCACTTACGAAGCACAAGGGAATGTTGAATGTGTGGTAAGCACCGATGAAGGACAAACCTGGACAATGCCGACCATATTGTTTGAAAAACAGACACAAACCAATGACCAGGGACAATCAACAACGGTTAATATGTCTAATGGAGAGTTGATTGAACTGTCGGACGGTACCTTGTTGAGTGCATGCAATTACCGGCCTGTTGAAGGAGGAATAGTGCCATTTGCGATTGCTGTAAAACGAAGCACCGATAAAGGCCAAACCTGGTCAGAGGCGCAGGTTATTTACGAAGCAGAAACCTATTTCCACGATGGTTGTTGGGAGCCTTCTTTCTTGGAATTACCCAATGGTGAGGTGCAGGTCTATTTTGCCAATGAAAAGCCCTTTACCAGCAGTGATGAGCAAAATATTTCAATGTTGCGCTCTCACGATAAGGGCATCACTTGGGATGAGCAGGTTGTTACCGTTTGTTTCAGAGCCCATCATCGCGATGGCATGCCTGTGCCGGTGTTATTGAATGACGAGATTGTTGTAGCCATTGAAGATAACGTGTCAGGACAGTTTAAGCCTTATACCGTGCGCACTACTATTCAGGACAACTGGAGTTCGCCTGTTCTGGCTCAATCGTCACAACGAGATCGAGCACTGACTGAAGCCTATCCCAATCAGGTGTATGCAGGAGCTCCTTACCTGGTGCCAATACCAGGAGGAACTGTTTTGTCGTACCAAACAACCTATCAGAGAGGGAATAACTGGGAACTATCTACCATGGAAGTGGCCATTGGTGATGCCGAAGGTCGTAATTTCTCCAAACAAAGTCGACCTTTTAGTGTGCCTTTGGATAGAGAAGCTAAATGGAATTCGGTAGCCATGTGGGATGAACAGACCGTGGTGGCAGCTACAAGCACCAGTTTTAACAGTCCGTCGTGTGAGGTGTGGATTATCAAAGGCCATATTATTCCGTCTTTATCGTTGCAATCAGCAAACATACAGGTTGATGGTTCGATTGATGATGATGAATGGGCTGCACTTCCAATATTTGTTGGGCATACCAGTGCCAATCAAATTTCATCAGGACTCAAGAGGGTTGGAGAGCACCTGGTTATAGCTGCTAAACTCGACCTGGATGAGAATGCGAATAATCAACAGGCTGAAGTTAATTTCTTAGTAGATGCCGGAAATTATTGCACTGAGCAGGCGGAAAAGGGACTATTTAAATGGGTGATTCAAACAGATGGAAGTGCTCATTCATTTAAGGGAAGTAAAGGCAGCTGGATAAAGCAAGACTTTATTGGTGAACTAAAAGTGAGCGAAAAGCAACCAAATATTTTTGAGATTGAGCTTAAGATTCCTTTTCAAATATTGAATTGGGAAGAAGTTTCTGAATTTAGGTTTAACACAGGAATTGGTTACCTCAATACAGAAGGAGAGAAAGTAACAGAGTGGATGGCCAATTCTAATGGAGATGCATCTTTTTCGTGGTGCAGTGTGACACTTGAATAAAAGAATCAATTCCGCTTAAAAACAACTAAAACTGAAAACATATGACCATTAATATAAGAAAGAACTTTGCAACGATAATGATGGCTGCGCTTATGATGGCTTCATTAGCAACGACAGCGAAAGGGCAGGAGGTGCAATCGTGGCTCCAACTAAAAACACCTGGAAACAAGGCGGTTTGTTATCCCCTTGAGGTGGTTAAAAATGGCCAGAACCTAAAGCTGACGGCAACTGAAAATATTCCTGCTGAAGTTAGCGCTACGGTAGAAGATAAACAGGGCGAGCAGGTTTATACCATTACAATAAAAGCGCTTAATACTATCTATTTTAACTATAAGCAAAGTGTGAAAGCAGGCAGCTTTGCACATAACGATTGCCAGTTTCTGATGCCTGGTTTTTGGTACCGACGAAATTTACGATCGCCTAAAGAGGCACCTTCTTTTCACACCAGTGATAGTTGGTTGGTGCGCGAAGATCGTTTAAGTACGCCATTAACAGGTGTTTTTAATGAAAAAACCGGTGAGTATTACACCGTAATAAGAACAGATGATATTCAAAAGGCGGCCTACAGTGCCATTCAAAAAGGTGAAGTCATTCTGTCGCAGGCAAGCGATCTTGGGTTTACCGGTTTTGAAAATATGGAAGGGCATACATGGTTGTCATTTGGTTTTCCTTACCAGGAAAATCCAAAGACTTATATTCGTAAACTAACCCTGGCACCTCCGGTTACTGCTTTCGAAAAACTGGAAAAGGGCGAAACAAAAACGCTTACATGGACTGTCAATAAAGGCCATGCTAACGATTTTTCAGAGTTTGTTGGGCAAGTGTGGAATTATTCATTCGATACGTTTCAACCTGAGCCTGTTAAGCTTAGCTATGATTATGATTTTGTCAAAAAAACCTTGTCCAACTTTTATGATGAAGGTTATACAGAAACGGATGATTTAAACTACTACTCAGGTATTCACTTGCTTACTTATGATTGTCAAAACAACGGTGGAGCAGAAATTGGCTTTATCGGACGTGTACTACTCAATGCCTATTTTGCCCTGGAGTATGCCGAAGAGAATGGCAATGAAAAACTAAAGAATGAGGCCATCAAAATATACGATAGCTACCTGAAAAATGGTTTTACGAAATCAGGCTATTTCAGGGAATTTGTGCACTTCGATCATAACGAGGAACCTGATGTATACAGTATTCGTCGTCAATCGGAAGGCATATACGCTGTTATGCATTTTTTGAATTACGAACGCACCCAAAAGCGTCAGCATCCGGAATGGGAACAGCGCATCAAGACTTTATTAGATAATTTCCTGGCTATTCAAAATGCAGATGGAAGCTTTCCTCGTAAGTTTGATAAAAACAGTAACGTGATTGATGCCAGTGGAGGAAGTACGCCATCGGCCACATTGCCATTGGTAATGGCTTCTAAATATTTCAAAAACAAAAGCTATTTGGCCAGTGCCAAAAAAACCGGAGTCTATTTAGAAAAGGAGATTATTAGTAAATCTGATTACTTTTCATCGACTCTTGATGCTAATTGTGAAGATAAAGAAGCCTCATTGTATGCATCAACAGCGATGTATTACCTGGCTTTGGCTACAAAAGGAAAAGAAAGCGCACACTACACACAATTGTCCAAGCAGGCAACCTACTTTGCCCTGTCGTGGTATTACATTTGGGATGTGCCATTTGCTCAGGGACAGATGTTGGGCGATATAGGCCTTAAATCCAGAGGCTGGGGTAATGTGTCGGTTGAAAACAACCATATCGACGTGTTTATCTTTGAATTGGTGGATGTTCTCAACTGGTTGGATAAAACGACTAACGAGCCCCGCTTTAAAGCATTTGGCGAAGTTATTAAAAGTAGTATGATGCAATTACTTCCATACGAAGGACATATGTGCGGAGTAGAGCGTGTTGGTTATTATCCTGAGGTGGTGCAACACACCAACTGGGATTATGGCAAAAATGGTAAAGGGTTTTATAATAACTACTTTGCCCCGGGTTGGACAGTGGCTTCGTTATGGGAATTGTTACAGGCCGGTAGTGCCGAAAAATTTATGGACACTAAAAAGCACTAGGCTACTTAATGTTGTAATTTAAAAACAAGAGGATATGATAAAGCTAGATAAAGCATTCAGATTATTGGCATTATTGCTTGTTTTAATTGGCTATTCGTGCTGTTCGAAACCCAAAGATGAGGGCAAAATCGATGAACAGATAGTTGATGCAAACAGTTATGTGAATCCGGTAGTTAATCAAAGTCTGCCGGACCCGACAGTGATTAAGTCAAGCGATGGTTTTTTCTATCTATATGCAACAGAAGACATTCGAAATGTACCCATCTATAAATCCACTGACTTAACCAACTGGCAATTTGTAGCCACGGCATTCACTGATGAGACACGTCCTGATTTTGAACCACGCGGCGGTCTGTGGGCACCCGACATCAACTACATCAATGGACAGTATGTACTTTACTATTCCATGTCGGTGTGGGGTGGCGAATGGACGTGTGGCATTGGTGTGGCGACAGCCGATAATCCTGAAGGGCCTTTTACCGATCGGGGTAAACTGTTTAGAAGTAACGAGATTGATGTGCAAAACTCCATCGATCCATTTTACATCGAAGATAATGGTAAAAAATACATGTTCTGGGGAAGCTTCAGAGGGATATATGCTATTGAGCTGAGCGATGATGGATTGAACGTGAAAGAAGGAGCCCAAAAGGTTCAGGTGGCAGGCACTGCCTACGAAGGAACCTACATTTTCAAGCGCGATGATAACTATTACTTTTTTGCCTCCATCGGCTCTTGTTGTAATGGTGTCGAAAGCACTTATACAACCGTTGTGGGTAAGTCGTCAGAGCTGCTTGGACCATATCTTGACAAAGACGGTTATGCCATGATGGATAATCAGCATGAAATTGTAATATCAGCGAATCAGCGATTTGTTGGCACTGGTCATAATTCTGAAATTACGACCGATGAGCAGGGAAATGACTGGATTCTTTATCATGCAGTGGACAAGCAAAATCCACAAGGACGAGTACTAATGCTTAGTCGTCTCACCTGGTCAGATGGCTGGCCAGAGGTTGAGAAACAGTCGATGTCGGACACGACACCTATATCAAGGCCCGTATTGAGCAAATAACATTTCATCCATTTTTAAAAACTAAACTCAATGAAATATTTATTTATTGGATTGTCTCTGTCACTTCTGATGGCCTGTGCTTCAAAAAAAGAAAGTAAAGAGAAGATCAAGAATCCACTAAGTCAACTGGTGCCATCCAACTTTCAAACCAATGTTGATGGAAAAGCCACTCAACTGTATTTTTTACGAAATAAGAAGGGGGCCGAAGTAGCGATAACTAATTATGGAGGACGTATAGTTGGGTTAACCGTTCCAAATCAATCAGGAGAACTTATTGACGTGGTTATTGGAATGAAAAGTATTGAGGCTTATCAGCAATCAACAGAACCCTACTTTGGTGCTTTGATTGGTCGGGTTGGAAATAGAATTGCAAAAGGTAGTTTTACGCTTGATGGCCAAGCCTATCAGATATATCTGAATAATGGCCCTAACTCGTTGCATGGCGGTAAAAAAGGCTTTCAGTATGTTGTGTGGGATGGGGTGCAAACTGATGATTCGACTTTAAAACTAAGCTATTTATCTCAAGATGGAGAAGAGAATTATCCAGGAAACCTTCAAGTTGAGGTCGTCTATCACCTTAACGAAAATAATGGACTGGAAATAGGGTATTCCTGGCAAGCAGATGAACGTACTGTAGCAAATTTAACTAATCATGCCTTTTTCAACCTAAATGGCGAAGGAAGCGGTAGCATTCTTGACCATAACTTAACCATTAACGCCGATTATTATACCCCTGTTGATGCGACTTTAATTCCTACTGGCGAATTGGCGTCGGTAGAAGGAACACCATTTGATTTCAGAAAGGCCACGACTATTGGTGAGCGATTGGATACGACTATCAATGAACAATTGAAATTTGGCCAGGGCTATGATCATAACTATGTGCTAAACAAAGCAGGTGAAGAACTGGAGTGGGTTGCTAAAATTGTTGGCGATAAATCGGGTATTGCAATGGATATTTTTACCACTGAACCTGGATTGCAATTTTATAGTGGCAACTTTATGCAATCGAAAAATACGCTTAAAAATGGCGTAAAAGATAAGTTCCGAACTGCATTTTGTCTCGAAACGCAGCACTTTCCAGATGCACCCAATCAGCCTGATTTTCCAAGCATTGTTGTTGAACCAGAAATGGTCTACTCGTCGAAAACTATTTATCAATTCTCTGTAAATAAATAACCTACTGAAATGAAGCATATTTTTTTTATAACATTATTCGTATCCTCTCTATTGGTTCAAACCACGTTTGCGCAATGGAAGCCAGCCGGCAATAAAATTAAAACGCAATGGGCTGATGAGTTGGATCCTACCAATGTTTTGCCAGAGTATCCGCGTCCTATAATGGAGCGTTCCGAATGGTTAAACCTAAATGGCTTATGGGATTACGCCATTACGGCCAAAAATAATCGAGAACCACGTTCTTATGATGGCGAAATATTGGTTCCTTTTGCTGTGGAGTCGAGTTTGAGTGGTGTTCAAAAAACGGTTGGTGAGAAAAATGCCTTGTGGTATCACCGAAAGTTTGATATACCTCAAAGTTGGAGCAATCAAAAGGTATTGTTGCATTTTGGAGCGGTTGATTGGAAAACTGAAGTTTGGATTAACGACATTAAGATAGGCGAGCATGTGGGTGGTTATAGTCCGTTTCATTTTGATATCAGCCCATATTTAAACGCTACTGGAGAGCAAAATATGGTGGTGCGGGTTTATGATCCTACCGATAAAGGCCCACAGGCGAGGGGAAAACAGGTGGAGAATCCAGAAGGTATCTGGTACACGCCGGTAACGGGTATTTGGCAAACAGTATGGCTGGAACCAGTTCCAGAAAGCCACATTACTGCAGTAAAATCAGTGCCAAACATTGATGAAAACCAAGTCAATATAAAAGCTTTGGTGGCAAATAGCCAGTTTGGGGATGTTATTCAGGTGGATGTTTATGATGAAGGACAACTGGTGGCCTCGTCAAAAGCGTCTGCTAAAGAACAATTAAATATTTCTATTCCTGGGGCTAAACTTTGGGCACCAGAGCATCCGTTTTTATACTCCACCGATATTAAACTGCTCAGAAAAGGCCAGGTTATCGATGCTGCCAAAAGCTATTTTGCCATGCGTAAAATTTCGATGGGCAGAGATGAAAATGGAATAATGCGTATGGAACTAAATAATCATGCTTATTTCCAGTTTGGACCTTTGGATCAAGGCTGGTGGCCTGATGGTTTATACACAGCTCCCACGGATGAGGCCTTGAAATATGACATACAAAAGACCAAGGATTTTGGCTTTAATATGATTCGGAAGCATGTTAAAGTGGAGCCGGCTCGTTGGTATACACACTGCGACAAGTTGGGAATACTGGTATGGCAGGATATGCCCAATGGTGATGCTAGTCCACAGTGGCAGAATCGTCAATATTTTAATGGTATTGAGAAACAACGGTCCTCATATTCGGAGCAACTTTACCGGGATGAGTGGAAAGCAATCATCGATAATCTGAATTCTCATCCGTGTATTGCTGTTTGGGTGCCATTTAACGAAGCCTGGGGGCAATTTAAAACACAGGAAATTGCTGAGTGGACCAAAGCATATGACCCATCGCGATTAGTGAATCCGGCCAGTGGTGGTAACCATTATACCGTTGGGGATATTCTTGATTTGCATAACTATCCTGGGCCGGAGATGTACTTGTTTGATGCCCAAAGAGCTACTGTTCTTGGTGAATATGGAGGTATTGGATTGGCCTTAGAAGGTCATTTATGGGCGCCAGACAGAAACTGGGGCTATGTGCAGTTCAAATCATCTAAGGAGACCACCGATGAATATTTCAAATATGCCAGAGGATTAGTTAAACTGGCCAAGGCAGGATTTGCAGCCGCTGTTTATACCCAAACGACAGACGTGGAAGTTGAGGTCAACGGCTTGATGACCTACGACCGTAAAGTCATTAAATTGGATGAAAAGAAAGTGAGAAAGATTAATCAGGAAGTGATTAATTCTATCCATTAAGAAAAAAGAGGTTGCTCAAAATAGGATTACTGATAAGCGTAATTAATATGTGTTTCGAATTATATAAGCTAGTAATCGATAAATATCACTCTCAGGTACAAAATTGAGCAACCTCTTTAATAGTATTAGAATACCGTTTTTTTAAGCCCATTTAAAGAACTCTTTGTTTATTCCACCAAAGCAAAAAGCCGGTGATGGGTAGACTGGCGATAATTAGACTCACAATAAAGGCCAGTATTTTTCCAGGTAGTCCTAATATGGCGCCTGTATGAATATCATAGTTCATTTTATCCAGTTTATCGGCAAAACTGGCTTCCTCAAATCGATCCCCTTTCATACGCAATGGGGCCAATGTATAGCGGTCGTAAAAGTACTCGTTGTGCTTGTAGTACTTGCCTTTGATTAAACTTACCACTATCTCAATGGGTTCATCCTCTTCATGTATGGATGGGTTTATAAATATCCGCTGAGGATTGTGTTCCTGCGACATGGTGAGAAAAAAGGCCTGGTCGATAGCCGCTATACTATCTCTGTTGGTGCGGCTGGCCTGGCTGATATCGGAGTGCGGGTGTTCGTGTAAGGGTTTTGTTTCGCCACCTGAACTGAGATAGTAAAACGCATTGCCAAACCAATCAAAACTCCAGACTAAGCCGGTGATGGCAAGCACACATCCAAATAACAGGATATAAAAGCCTAGCACATTATGCAGATCGAGTAACAGGCGTTTACTATTGCTGGTGCGTTTGATGCTTAACGAGCGTTTCAGATGCTGTTTATTCCACTTTCGGGGCCACCACAATATTAATCCGCTCAATGAAATAAGCAGAAACAGCAACACACCAATGCCCACCACTTTTCCACCAATTTTTTCGGGTAGCCAAAGGTGCCGGTGCCCATCTTCAATAAAATGAAAAAAGTCAAACTGGCCTTCTCCTAGTACGTTTTGTCGTTTAATAAAGGTACCCGTATACGGATTCATAAATACCACCTCAAATGCTATTTTTCCGACTTGTTGCGATATAAAACCAACGGCTGCTGCGCCTTCCTTGTCTTCATAGGTTAAACCAGTAGGCTCCAGGTGAGGCACATATTTTCTGGCGGTATCAATCAAACAGCTGGGTGGCACAAAAGCACTGTCTTGCGCCTCAACAAAGCGCCAGGGTTCCAGGGTGTCTTTAATTTCCTGGTGGAACACATAAACAGCACCGGTAAGCGCTACAATAAACACAACGAGGCCGGATAGAAGTCCCAGCCATAAATGCAGCCAGTGGTTTATTCGTTTGAAGATAGAAGGCATATAGTAGTTTAAATGTAATTAATAAGGAGGTAAGAACGATGCAGGCTCCTCCCAGCTTGCCAGGTGAGCCTGCATATGGTATTTACTGTTCGTTATAGCTGATAAATTCCGGCCACAAAGTTGGCTTCAATCTCAGCTCCTTTTACAGCTGTGTATGAGTTGGTGTTTATCTGATAAATAAAAATACCGTCTTCTTCAGGTACCGACAAGTAGATGTTTTTGCCATCGATAATGGAAACAGCTGCCAGTTTACGGCCAATACCCGAATGCACAGGGATACCATCAATGTATTGGATCGATTCGTCATGTAAATCCATAATGGCTGTTTTCAAGGGGCTGTCAGACCAGGCAGCTTGTTCGCTGCGGGCGGCTGTGTTTATCTCTGTTAGCACTTTTCCATCGCCAAGGTATACCAGGTGAGCGGTATTTTGGCCACCAGTGATGTCCTCGATATCGAAAAAGAAATCAGCATCAAATTCAGTTTCACCACTGTTGATTCGGAGTATACCAGATGGTTTGGTCGACTGGCTAAAACCATTGGCCGGGTTGGAGTGCGATAGGGCATACACATCGCCGCTTTCATCTTTTATTAAACCAGCCATGGTTCCAAAACCACCAATAGGTCCTACCCGCGTATCTTCAATCACTTTTACAAAATCCAGTTCGGGATAGTTAAAAACAGCTATTTCTGCTTTGTCGGTCGATGGTGTGCCAAAGGTATTTGGGTCGCTAATGTAGAAGCTGACAAACAAATAGTTGCCACTTACCACCATGCCCGAATAAGCAGGTGCTACCTCACTGCTAATACTGGCAATGGGGGTGTCGGCTGTTTTGCTAACGCTTAATGACGCGCTATTGATAAGGTGAAGACGCACAATGTCAGATGAAGATGACATTTCGATGGCCACCACATTGCTGTTATCACCTTTCACAACATCTTGTATGCTATTGTTGAAGGTGGTAAAGCTACCAGTTTCAGTCAGGTTACCTTCCGAATCTTTCTCAATAACATATAGGCTAGTGGCTCCTAAACCACCGGCACAGTATATTTTGTCATCAATTTTATTGTAGGAGAAATAGCCCATCTGCAACATGTCATCGCCAATAAACGATAAGGATTCATTCATTAAATCTTCAAAAGCCACCGTATAATAGGAGTTGTTAAAGTTTTCACCGTTGATGCCGCCGGTAATAATAAAATCGCCTTTTGATTTAGCGGGGCTATCATCGTCGCTACAGGCCGATACAAGTGCTACAATGCTTAAAGCCATCAGAAGCTGAAGCATTTTTGTTTTAATATTAAAAAGTTTCATGTGTAATTATTTATAGTTAATTAATTGCTGTTACAAATTGTACCTCAGTTTGATAGCAAATGAACGTCCGGGCTTTTGCAGGTAATACTTGTCGTAAAGCCGCGCATCCATCAGGTTACGGCATTCGGCCGATATGTTGTAACGCCCATCGCCAAAAGCATAAGCCAGCATAATGTCGTGTGAGGTTTGCCGGGGTATGATATACTTTGGATTTTTGGACCACGACAGGTAATAGTTCTCCACGAAGTTGAAGTAGTAATTCAGACTTAGGGTACTGCCGGGCTGACCCACGTTTTTAAGGTTGAATCCGGCGTTGGCGCTGCCAAACAAATACGGGATGTTGGGAACCCGGTACTGGTAATGAAAATTCTTTTTCCACCCACCACCGGTATAGGAGTTGTCGTAAACAAATTCAGCCTGATCGGTAATGTCCTGAAACGTGAGGTTAGCGCCCAGGTTAAAAATATCCTTAAACTGGTATTGAATATTGGTTTCCATTCCCAGGGTGCGGGTCTGGTTCAGGTTATCGTAATAGGTAACCGGACTGGCGATTTGTACAACGGTATAAATTAAATCTTTGGCTTCGCGATAAACAAATGTGCCACCTAGGTTGATGAAGTGTTGTGCGCCTGCCTTAAAGCGATAGTCGGCACCCAGGTTGAGGTTGTCGCTTTGTTCAGGTCCTAAATCAGGGTTGGGTTCAATAAACAGGCCATCACCAAATAGCTCAAGCGGTGTAGGCATGCGATAGGTATGTTCGTACGATAGTTTTACTTGTAATTTGGGCAACACAAAGTACGATGACGCGATGCCATAGCCCATATTGGTGCGGCTGGTGGTAACGGCTTCGGTTCGTTGCGTATCTAAACCAAAATCGAAGAGTTTCGATGTTTCGGCATGTAAACTAAAGAGTTTGGCAAAAACAGTGGTGCTCCACTGGTCGTTAGCATCTAATTTGTATGCCAGGCCCGTCACATGCTTATTCATTGAGCGCTGAAATTGATTGGGCAGATAATCGGGGTTCTCCTTATCAAAAGAGGCCCTATCGAAATAATTAAAGGCATAATTAAGCGCCAGGGTGTGTTTAGTACCAATGGCGTAATTGGTGTTAAACTGGCTCAGAAATTCGTGGTCATCAAGGGTGGTGTTGGTTCGGGCATTTTCACCATCGTTACTGCCTTCGGTTTTAAAGGCCTCGCCCAGCCAGTTGTAGCGTATGCCCCTTAAAGTGTCAATCACCTGCGACTGGTTTATATTGACAGCGCTATAAAGGCTTATATCCAATCCATCAGTGAACAAATCTTTTTTGCTATACCTAAATATTGGGATAAGCGATTGACTGTTTTGAACGATGCCTCCGTAAACGGTGGCCATGGTGGCTCCATGTTGCACCTGATTATCATTGGCCGTTGCAATTAATCCAACAAACAGATTGTCGGCGTATTTTTTATTGCTTATACCGGCTTCAAGCTTAAGGGTGGCCGATTGGTACCGGTCGTGGAAGCGCTCTACATTAGCAGTGTCAACAATCACATTGTTGCTGTTGGTAATTGGCACCCAAACTTTATAGTTATTGTCGGAGTAGTTTAGAAAAGCATTGCCCCTTAGGGTGAAACCATTCTTTGGGTTGGTTCGTGAAAAATTGAGCGATGCTTTATGCGTGTTAAAAGAACCATATGAATAGGATAGATCCAGAAAATCCTTTTGTTTATTGGTGATGATATTGACCGCTCCGCCTAAGGCATCGGTGCCCAGCCAAACCGGCACAACACCTTTGTAAACATCAATCCGCTCAATCATATTAACCGGTATATCGCCCATATTCAGTGAAGAACCGAAGTTATCCATGGGTAAGCCGTCCATGAAAAATTTGATTTGGTCGCCCGAGAATCCATTGATGGTAAAGTTCAGGTTTGAGCCAAGTCCACCTTCTTCGGTGATGCGCACGCCCGGCACCTTATTTAAAACCTGCTGTGCTGTAGCTGTGCTGTTAAACAGGTCTTTAGTGGAAACGGATGTTACCGAATAGGCCTGCTCATTGACTTGCGAAGCCACCGATTTGCCAACAACTTCAATGTCATCGATGGCATAACTTTTCTCGGTTAACGAAATATTATATTGTTTGGGGCTGTCGGCATTAACTTCTATGGGTAAGGTATAGGTTTGAAATCCTAAGGCGCTAATCATTAATGTGTAACGGCCGGCGGGGATATCTTTAAGCTGGTAATAACCATTGGCATTAGAGATGGTGCCCTGTTGAGTTTGTTCAATAACAACGTTAACACCAGGAATACTGAATTCTTCCGATGATTGTACTATGCCACTAATTGTATATAGCTGTTGGCAAACGGCTGAAGTTGAAAGCATAACAAATACAGCTAATGCAATGCTTAGTTTCCAATCACTTTTCTTACTGTTCAATTGTTTCTTTTTTTGAGGTTGTTTTGCGGTTGGTCATATTGTAGCAATAACACCAACAGTGCAAAACTATACCTGGCATCAAAACCTAACAATCCCTATTAATGGTGAAAATGATTTCAACTTTTTGCTTTAACCTTTTATAGATAGTACAGAGTGTTAAAACCACAATTTTGTTGCTCAATTGAATTTTGGTTAGAAGATTGGAATGATGTGTATCTCTAAAAGATATTTATCTTTAGCCACTAATTACGGTTTTATTATTTCGAGCGATCAAATGAAAAGTATTCGGGTTAAAAGGTTATTGGTGGTTACTTGTTTTGTTATATTAAAACTCTTAATTGTTGATAATGGCGGCTTTGCTAATAATTTGACACAACTTGACTCTTTACTGGTTGAAATAGATGAAGCCATTAATAGTCAGGCTAAAATCATTAAGCAAAAAGAAGACTTTATTCGTAAAATAAAAGCTCAACTGGGCTATACTAACCTTCCGCAAGAAACAAGGTACATATTATACAAACAATTAACCGATGAATATATTACGTATCAGGCTGATTCATCACTTAAATATGCCCGATTGCGAACGGAAGCCGCTGCCACAACCGGAAACGAGGAATGGATAACAGATAGTCGTATTCATATGGCGTTGGTACAGGCTAAATCAGGCTTTTTTCAGGCAGCCATTGATACCCTTAAAAAGATGGATATCTCGGAATTGAATGAAAATCAGCGGATGGATTATTACATTGCTTACTCCGATACTTATGTTTATTGGATGGAGTTTAGTGAAGGAATGGATATTTCTGATTTGGTTGTTCGAAGAAGTCAGGTACAAGACTCACTTATCAATATACTCCAGCCAGGTTCATATGAATATGCTGTTCATAAAGGAACCAAAAACATAGAAGCAGGTAATTATGAGGAAGCAAAAAACTTGCTTTTGTCAGCATACCCTAAGCTAACGCATGATACCCGTCAATATGCCGTTCTGACTTCATTGTTGGCTTATTTGTTTGAGCAACAGGGAAATGTTCAAGAGCGTAAAGTGTACCTGGCACTCTCGGCTTTGGCCGATATAGAAAGTGGTATTATGGAAAATACTTCGCTTCGAACTTTAGCACTGCTGTTGTATAAAGATGGTGATTTACAGCGCGCCAATAGTTATATCAAGAAGTGTTTGGATGATGCAAACTTTTTTAATGCGCGGCTCAGAAACCTGCAAACATCACGGATTCTACCGATTATCGATAAAGCCTATCAGGAATATAAGGTGGCACAAGAAAAGAAGTTATCGAATTTATTGCATATTATCAGCATGTTGCTCGTGTTGTTGGTGTTGGTAGTTGTGTTTGTGATTCGGCAAATGTTTAAGCTCTCCAAAGCTCAAAAAAGCATTCTGCTCATCAATAATCAGTTGAGTGAGTTAAATGTCAACTTAAAGCAGGCTAATATTCAGCAGATTGAAACGAATAAATCATTGGCCGATGCCAATTATATTAAAGAACAGTTCATTAGTAACTTCCTGGAAATATGCACCGAGTATATTGATAAGCTGGAAAAATTGAAGTCGTCGATTCGGATGAAGATAAAAGCGGGGCAGGTGCATGATGTATTGCGTATGACCGACTCACCTTCAGATACGGCTGAAGAGCTTAAGGAGTTGTATGAAAACTTCGATCGTGCGTTTCTAAATATCTATCCCAACTTTATTGAAGAGTTCAATAAACTCCTTAAGAACGATAAACGATATAAAGAACCTGAAGATGGTTCCTTAAACCAGGAGCTGCGTATTTTTGCCCTCATTCGATTAGGAATTACTGACAATAACCAGATGGCGACGTTTTTGCATTATACACTCCGAACCATTTATAATTATCGTAGCAAGGTTAAATCAAAAGCGACACATCCCGATGATAATTTTGAAGAACAGGTGAAACAACTTTGCTCATAAATTAACCTCATTTTTACCTCATTTTCATTTGATTCTTCTCCTTTTAGCAATTACATTATTTACCTAAGTGTAATCGCCTATAATCTTTAATCACTTAATATACAGTAATATAGGTAGTTGTGTCCCTTGCAAAAAGTTACTTCGTACTTACTTTTTCTAGTTCTTGGTCGGTGCTTTCATTTTTTTTGTTCTCGCTTTTTGAAGCATATGAATAATCTAAAATTCAAGACATGAAAAATCGGATGAAAATGAATGGGAAGAGTATATTCCTTCTGTTGGGATTATTGTTCTTTCTGGTAGCTAATGTCTGGGCTCAACCACACTCTGTTATTGGTTCTGTTCACGACAACTTTGGGGAGCCCATTATTGGGGCTAATATTACAGTTAAAGATACCTATAATGGTGCAGTAACTGATGTTAATGGTAATTTTCATATTTCTAATGTGACTGAAGGTGCCACTTTGGTCTTTTCGTTTATCGGCTTTGTTGCTCAAGAGATTGTATACACAGGTCAGCAGCAACTGGATGTAGTTCTTGTTGAGGACGTTGAGAAATTAAATGAGGTGGTGGTGATTGGCTATGGTTCGGTTAAAAAGGATGACCTGACCGGTTCTGTAGCTGTTGTAAAACCTGATTTGGGCGGACGAGGCATGGCGCCTAACCCACAGGATGTGCTGGCTGGTAAAATCCCTGGTGTACAGGTAGTAACAAGCGGTGGTTCGCCAAGTGGAGGTGCTACTATCCGCATTCGCGGAGGCTCATCGCTTTCTGCCAATAATGATCCATTAATTGTGGTCGATGGTATTCCTTTAAATGGTGGCCCCGGAGGTGTGGGTAACATGCTAAGTTCCATTAATCCTTCTGATATCGAATCGTTCACTGTATTGAAAGATGCTTCAGCCACTGCTATTTATGGTTCGCGGGCTTCGAACGGTGTCATCATGATTACCACCCGTAAAGGAACAGGTAATGATTTACAGATAAGCTATGATGGTAATGTATCAATCAGTGAGCGTAAAAAAGGAATTGATGTGCTAAGTGGCGATGAGTTTCGCTCATTTATAACGGAAACATTTGCTGGTTTATCAAATGAAGCAGAAGTAGTTGGTAAACTGGGAACGTATAATACCGATTGGCAGGATGAAATATTTCGTACTGGCATCAACACTGAGCATAACCTGAGTTTTATGGGAAAGGTGCGTGAGGCTGTTCCTTACCGCGCTTCTTTGGGTTACACCAATATCAATGGCATTTTGAAAACGTCGAACATGGAGCGCTTCACCGGTAGTTTTGCATTGAATCCAAAGCTGTTGGATGATCACCTCACAATTAACCTGAACGGACGTGGTATGTACATCAGCAACCGATTTGCCAATCAGGGTGCTATTGGTGCAGCTGTGAGCATGGATCCAACACAACCCGTATATGATGAAAATAGTCCGTATGGCGGCTACTGGTCGTGGGTGGGTAATGATGGCAAGGTGTTGAATGTGGCTACTAAAAACCCACTGTCGTTATTAGAAATGCGATATGATACGTCGGATGGCTATCAGCTGTTAGGAAATGCGCAGTTCGATTATCAACTGCATTTTTTACCATCTGTCAATTTAAACCTGAATCTGGGGATGGATTACTCCAATACATCTGGTGAAAACCTGACACCACATACCGCACCTGCCGAAGCCAATTCGGGTGGATATAAAAATAACTGGGACAACGAAAGAAGAAATTCTTTGCTCGATTTCTATGCCCAGTACAAAACCAAAATGAATTTTCTAGAGAGTGATCTCAATGTGATGGGTGGTTATTCGTGGCAACACTTCTGGTGGGAAAATACCAATCTAGCTGTTCGCACATCACCGGATTTAGTTGATGTCGATGGTAATCCGGAAATTATTGAGGACAATGCACCATATGCTGAAGAGTATTACCTGGTGTCGTTCTTTGGAAGGATCAACTGGAATATGTACAGCAAGTACTTGCTGACGTTTACCTTGCGTCAGGATGGTTCATCGCGCTTTAATACCGATAATCGTTGGGGAATTTTTCCATCTGTGGCATTTGCCTGGCGTATGAATCAGGAATCTTTTTTGAGTGATATAGATGTTCTTTCTAATTTAAAGCTGCGCTTAGGTTGGGGTGTTACCGGTCAACAGGATGTTGGCGGTGTTTATCCGGCCATCCGGGTGTATCAGAACAGCGTAGGAGAGGCAGCCAACTACTATCGCGGTGGACAGTGGACCGGCTTTATGAAACCCTTGTCATACAATGCCGATCTTAAGTGGGAATCAACAACCACCTGGAATGCCGGCATCGATTATGGCTTTTTCAATAATCGTGTTAATGGTACGGTTGATGTGTATTACCGCGAGACGGAAGATTTGTTTAATGCCGAGGTGAAAGTGGCAGCCGGTAGTAACTTTAGTGAATATGTGGTCGCCAATGTTGGTACGCTCGAAAACGTGGGAACAGAGTTCTCTATCAACGTGGTGCCTGTAGTGACGGACGATTGGAACTGGGAAGCCGGTTTTAACTTTGCATATAATAAGAATAAAATTACGGCGCTTACCCATAACGAAGGTTCGGCTCTGAATCGCTTTGGTAATACCGGTGGTGATGGTGGTTTTAACCTTTTGGCACATTCTGTCGGAAATCCGCATTCGATGTATTACGTCTATGAGCAGATATACGACGAAAACAACAAACCTATTGAAGGCATGTATGTCGACCGCAATAACGATGGACAGATTAACGAGGAGGATTTGTATTTGTATCACAAATTTACACCCGATTGGACCATTGGTTTTAATACCAAGGTAGAGTGGAAAGAATGGGATTTGTCAATTGCTTCACATGGTAATTTTGGCAACTACAATTACAATGCAGTGGCAGCTAATAATGCCGAACTGGCGCCAGCCCGTGTGTATGCCAATGAATTCCTGAGTAACCGTCATAATTCGGCTTTCGATACTAATTTTCAATACAAGCGCGTGCTGTCCGATTACTATGTTCAGGATGCGTCGTTTTTCAGAATTGATAATATCACACTGGGGTATTCTTTTGACAAGCTGATGGGTAAGAACCTGAAAGGACGTGTGTATACTTCGGTGCAAAATCCATTTGTTTTCACTGGGTATGAAGGGCTCGACCCTGAAGTGTTTGGCGGAGTGGATAACGATTTTTATCCGCGTCCTGTCACAACTATGCTTGGTTTAAGTCTTAACTTTTAAATCTGAACACTATGAAATCGATATATAACAAATCTGTTTGGGTCATTGGGCTGTTACTAATTTTAGGTTTTGGTGCCTGTACGAATGACTTGGACACGACACCTCCGGGAGGAAAAGAGACAACAGCTGATGAGGCCTGGGAGGATGAATCAACTTACAATAAGTTTGTGGCAAAAATATACGGCAGTTTTGCCTTGTCTGGTAATCAGGGACCTAATGGCTACGATGATATTGCCGGGGCCGATCAGGGTGAAGCTACTTTTCTTCGTTCCTATTGGAATTTGCAGGAACTACCTACTGACGAGGCTGTTTGTGCCTGGTCTGATGATGGCCTGGATGGTCTGATGTTTTGTCAGTGGACATCGAGTAACCGCTTTGCCGAGCTGAGCTACAACCGGATGCTTGTTACCATTGCCTTTTGCAATGAGTTCATGCGTGAGACTGAAGAGGAAAAGCTAGATGCTCGCGGGGTGGATAACGCATTAAAAGCAACCATCCACGAATACCGGGCAGAAGTACGCGCATTACGGGCGATGAATTATTATTTCCTGATGGATTTATTTGCTAATGTGCCTTTTGTGACACCTGAAGATGGTGTTGGTGCATTTTTACCTGAGCAAAAAGGGCGCGATTTCTTCTTTCCATGGATAGAAAGTGAACTGAAGGCTTGTGAGGGTCAGCTACCTGAGAAAACAGAGGCGAACTATGGTAAAGTAACCGATGAGGTGGTTTGGATGGTATTAGCCAAAATGTACCTCAATGCCGAGGTATATGTGGATGAGGCGCACTATACCGATTGTTTAAGCTACCTGAATAAACTGTTGGAAGCCAATTACGGGCTCGATGATAAATACAGCTATTTGTTTGGTGCCGATAACCACGTGTCGTCTGAAATCATCTTCCCGGTTATTTTTGATGGCAAGAAAGCAACAAGTTATGGCGGAATGACTTACCTGATGGCAGCAGCCTGGGGTTCTGATATGGAGCCGGGTAGTAATTTTGGTTTGGCACAATCGTGGTCAGGATTGAGAGCCAAAGAAACATTGAGCACGTTGTTTGAAACTGATGATGCTCGTGCCATGTTTTGGACTGATAAGCGCACACAGGAGACACAAACGCTTAACGATTTTAACTCCGGTTATTCAGTTATCAAATTCACCAATATTCTGCGCAGCGATCCCTTGAATGTGCCGGTTGGTGAACGGGTGTTTGGTTCCGATAGTCAGTTCCCTGACGCAGATTTCCCGATGTATCGCCTGGCCGATGCTTATTTAATGTATGCTGAATGTGTGCTTCGAGGCGGTGAAGGTGGTAGCATCTCAACCGCTTTAGGTCTGGTCAACGAAATTCGTACAAGAGCCCATGCTTCTACTATTGGTGAAGCGGATTTAACACTCGATTTTATGTTGCAGGAGCGGGCTCGTGAGCTTTACTGGGAAGGGCATCGTCGTACCGACTTGATTCGTTTCAACCGCTTTACCGCCAATTATACCTGGCCTTGGAAAAACGGGGTGTACAGTGGAACTGCTAGTATCAGCAAGATTTATAAGCTATTCCCTATTCCGGCAACCGAATTGGTAGCCAACCCAAATATCAAACAGAATATGGGCTATTAATCATTTAAGCGCAAAACAATGAAACTAAAAATAGTAATCCTTAATATACTTCTTGTTGGTATGACTGCCTTGTATAGTTGCCAGCAAGACGACGAACAACCTGTGTTGACCAATATACAGGCCAGTGAGCTTGATTACCTGCCTTTCAATACCTTTGAGTTGCAAGAGCCTGAGGGTGATGCTAACCCATTGTTATTCACGGTCACCTGGAGTGAAACACAATTCTTTCTTGATAATGCCAGTACGTCTTTTCCGGCTGGCCCGGTAAGCTATACGCTTGAGATGGACGTAGAGGGCAATGATTTCAATGATGCTGTGGCATTGGCAGCAACCACTAATTTGTTTGCCGACATTTTAGTCGTTGATCTCAACACGGTGCTGTTGAATAACTTTGGTGCTGTGCCGGGAACAGCTGATAATTATGAGTTAAGAGTAATAGCTGCATATGGTGGTTCGGGAAGTCCGGCGCATCAGGTGGTTTCGGTCAATACTTTGCCAACTACCATTACACCATATTTCCCGCCTAAAGACATTGAACCATTGTATATAATTGGCGATATGCAATCGGCAGGCTATGAGGCCACCGCATTTATGATGTACCGTAACAGCAGCAGCAACGACGATTATACCTACACTTATACCGGTCGTTTTGATGGAGGCACACATTTTAAACTGGCCCCGGAAAGCGAATTATCATCTGGTAAGTTTTATTATGCTGGTAACGATGGTGAGCTTTTATTTGGTGATGCTGAAGGTGGGGACTTCTACATTGAAACAGAAGGCTATTATACTTTGAACATCAACGTGGAGACGATGACCTGGAGCATTGAAGCTTATGATGCGAGTGAAGCCGCAGTCTGGACTATCGTCAATTTTGTGGGGCAATTCTCCAACTGGGGTGCCGATAACGAGCCAAACATGGTGGTGTCAGCCTATGATCCGCATCAATGGACGCTCGACATCAACCTGGAGAACATCGATTATGGTGTGAAATTCAGAACGAACAACAGCTGGGACAATCGCTGGTGCCCACAGGTACCAACTGATAGCCCTTATGGTATTGCCGATTTTAATCCTACTGGTCATGATAATAATATTGATTTGGCTGAACAGGGACTTGGTCATTACCATGTGCGCCTGAACGACCTCACTGGTCATTATGTGGTGCTGATTCAGGAATAATCTAAAAAAATGAGAAGATGAAAAGCTTAAAAAATATACTGGGTCTGATGGGTATCATCGTGTTGTTGTTTGCCTGTACAGACGATTATGAAAGAAGTGCCGGAGGTGAGATTGTAGCCGAGGCACCGGTATTAAATATGTTGGGACAAAATGCGTTTTTGCTTGCACATCCGGAAACCAGCGAAAGTGATTTGTTCCTGTTTCGCACTTCATGGGCCAGGCCACGCATATCGTATGAAAATGGCTTACCCTGTGAAGTGAGTAACCTGCAGTATCAGGTAGAGGCGGGTCTGTTAGGCGAGGAATTTGCCACAGCCGTTACAATTG
Organism: Carboxylicivirga litoralis; assembly: GCF_025499605.1. Classification (GTDB taxonomy): domain Bacteria; phylum Bacteroidota; class Bacteroidia; order Bacteroidales; family Marinilabiliaceae; genus Carboxylicivirga; species Carboxylicivirga litoralis. The sequence goes on from NZ_JAFMVC010000005.1 coordinate 60,793, forward strand.
AAGAGACGAGTCAATTATTTTTTGATATGTACACATCCAATATGTATCAGGTAGCTGAGCAATTGCTGGGTGAGGACTTTGAGGCACCGGTCAATTTGGAATTGCGTGTAGTAGCCACTTACGATGGCCTTGAAGAGGCGTTGACATCCAACTCAATCACTGTTGTACTGCAGCAGGAAGTGGTGGAAGAACCGGAAGAGCCTGTTGAATTAACCATACGCTTTAAGCAAACGGCTGGTGATTGGGATGAATTCGCGGTGTATGCCTGGGGCGAATCGGAAGTGTATGGAGGCTGGCCCGGGTTAAAACTGGACAGTGATGCCAATGGCTGGTATGCTTTTACGGTGCCGGTTAATCGACCTATTAATCTGATTATAAATAACAATGGTGGTGGTCAGCAGTTTGATTTTCTAGCTGATCCAACTGAGGATGCCTGTTATGAATTTGATACGGGAGCCGGAACATGGACAGCGGTTGATTGTCCGGGCTTGCCCATAACCATACGCTGGAAGTATGTCGGAACCGATTGGACAACATCAGCCATCTACGCCTGGGGAGGGGATCCGCTTGGCGAAACGTTTGGCGGTTGGCCAGGCGCTGTAGGCACGCCAGATACTGAAGGATGGTGCAGTGTTACCGTTGATGCCGGCCAGGCTGTTGGCAATGTCATTTTCAATAATGGAACAGGTGGCGATGGAGGTCAGTTCGATTTAGGTATGACCATCACCGAAGATATCTGTTTTGAAATTACATCAGATAGTTACACCGTAGTAAATTGTGAATAGGTGAATATATGTGAAGAGACTGTCTGGAAACGTTTAGGCAGTCTCATTTTTTAATGAGAGTACAAAAAACGATAGATATGAGAGGGCTGATTTTTCTGAAATTATTGATTCTTCTTTGTTTCACAACGTGTTTGTCGTGCGAGGATGACGATACGGTTGATAAAAAGCAAGAAGTAGTTGATGAGTTTTATGGTGAACCATTTGATAAAGTGCCATCGCCAGATGAAGTGATTATGTATGAAGCCAATGAGCGTGTGTTTGCTGCCAATGCCTCATTTAGTGCGATAACACAGCGTTTGGATGCCATAAGCGATTTGGGTGTTAATGTATTGTGGTTGATGCCTATTAATGAACAAGGTACTGAGAAGGCTTTTGGCTCGCCATACTGTGTAAAAGATTACACCAGCACCAATCCGGAATATGGTACGCTTGCTGAATTGCGCACGCTGGTTGAGGAAGCGCACAAGCGTGAAATGGCTGTTATTATCGATTGGGTGGCCAACCATACCGCATGGGATCACAGTTGGATGAAGGACCATCCTGAATGGTATACACAGGATGAGAATGGCAACCCAATGCCACCCGAAGGCACCAACTGGAGCGATGTTGTTGATTTAGATTTTAACAACCACGCGATGCGGGCTGAGATGATTGAATCGATGAAATATTGGGTGCGCGAAGCTAATATTGATGGTTTTCGTTGCGATGCAGCCGATTGGGTGCCGGTTGATTTCTGGCGCGATGCCATTTACCAGCTTCGTAAGCTGCAGGAAGGACGCACCCTCATTATGCTGGCCGAAGGCACCGAACCTAAGAATTTGCAGGCTGGTTTCGATATGGATTATGCCTGGAATTTTTGCGATGTGCTCGAAGGAGTGTTTAATAATTCTCAGTCAACAGCCAATCTTTTTCAGTCGCATTTTAATGAATTGGAGCAGATACCTGCCGGTAAGCAGAAGTTAAGGCATAACACCAACCACGACCGGGCCATGGAACACAGCCCCGTGACAAAATATCAGAGTGCGGAAGGTGCACTGGCAGCCTATGTGGTTTCAACAACTATGGGAGGCGTTCCGCTTATGTATAGTTCGCAGGAGGTAGCATATCCTAATGCTGTTGACTTCTTTAATTATGTAGCTGTTGACTGGAGTAGTAATCCTGAGTTATTAAACGATTATCAGGCGCTTATGAGCATTTATCAGCAATACGATGCATTTAAAAATGGGGTGCTTGAGCCGTTTGAAAATGACGATGTGCTCTGTTTTACCAGAACCTACAATCTGCAGCAGGTATTGGTAATAGTAAATGTTCGCAATAATGTGTCGGCTATTGAAATGCCTGATGATTGGTCTGGTGATCAATGGATAAATGCCTTTACGAAGGAAAATGTGAATGTGACTCAAACGATTAACTTGGAACCGTTTCAATACCTGATTCTTGTAAAAGAGTAGCTGTTGGACGTATAATTCAATTTTGACAGATGTTAATGAAATCATTTTTTAAATATTTAGTGTTGATAGCAATGGCAGGACTGATGGCTTGCCAGCGCAATGCACACTTCAATGTAGCGTCTCCTGACGATAAAATTGTGGTCACTCTTGGTGAAGAGAACGGACGAGTTTATTATGAGGTTTTTCACGATAGTAAGCCGGTTGTTTTACAATCATTTCTGGGTTTTACGTTAAAAGCTACTGATAACCTTGAGGATAACTTTTACTTGAAAGATGTGAGTTATGCCGAAGTGAATAAGACCTGGGAGCAACAATGGGGCGAAGAACGATTTGTAGATGAGGTATATAACGAGATGAAAGTGCTGGTGGAAGAGAAGAGTGGGGATAAGCGTCAATTTTACATCACATTCCGCTTATTTAACGATGGCTTTGGGTTTAGATACGAATTCCCTGAGCAAGCAAACCTCAAGAAATTTACCATCATGGATGAGCAAACCGAGTTTGTGCTCAATGGCAATCATACTGCCTGGTCCATCCCTTATGATATTGAGGCCTATGAGGGTTTGTATCGTCAAATGCCAATCAGCGAATTGGATACCGTCTGCTCACCATTAACCATGAAAACAGCCGACGGATTATACCTGGCTATTCATGAAGCCAACCTGACTGATTATGCGGCGATGAATTTATACCCAACAGGTGATAGTACTTTAAAGGTTTACCTGACACCATGGTCAAGCGGTGAAAAGGTGTTTATGAAGGCACCACATCAAACACCGTGGCGTACCATGATAATTGCCGATAATGCCGGTGATTTGTTGCTTTCGCGCCTGATGCTCAACTTGAACGAACCGTGCCAATTAGAAGATACCTCGTGGATTAAACCCGGGCGGTATATTGGTATCTGGTGGGGCATGCACATGAAGCATTATACCTGGCACGAAGGCCCGCAGCACGGCGCTACTACAGAAAATACGATGCGCTATATGGATTTTGCCGCCGAGCATGGTTTTTCAGGGGTGCTGGTGGAAGGATGGAATAAAGGTTGGGACGATTGGCAACACTTTAGCTTTACCGAACCCTATGCAGATTTTGATCTGAAAGCAGTGACGGAGTATGGTGCCACTAAAGGCGTGAAGCTCATTGGACATCACGAGACCGGTGGGAATGTGAATAACTATGAGGCACAGCTCGATGATGCCTTTAATCTGTATCATCAACATGGCGTATCTGTTGTTAAAACCGGTTATGTGGGCACCTTGCTAAATGGAAATGAGATGCACAGTGGACAATATGCTGTCCGGCATTATCGCCACGTGATTGAAAAGGCAGCGCGTTCACAAATCATGATTGATAACCATGAGCCGGTGATGCCAACAGGTCTGCAACGCACGTTTCCAAACCTGATGACGCAGGAAGGCGTTCGTGGACAGGAATGGAATGCCTGGGCCGGTGATGGTGGTAATCCACCCAATCATACAACCATTATTCCGTTTACGAGGGGGCTGGCCGGACCAATGGATTTTACGCCTGGCATTTTCAATTTTGACAATCCGGAGATGCCACAAACGCGAGTGCAAACCACTTTAGCCAAGCAACTGGCCTTGTCAGTTATTTTATACAGTCCTTTGCAAATGGCCGCCGATATGATTGAGAATTATCAGAACAATCCTGAGCCGTTTGAATTTATCAAAGCCTGTCCGGTCAATTGGGCTCAAACGGTGGTGCCCGAAGCCGAGATTGGCGAATATGTTACCATTGCCCGAAAAGATAGGGATAGTGACAATTGGTTTGTTGGCAGCATCACCAATGAGCATCAACGTGAATTGGTTTTACCACTTGATTTTCTCGAGCCTAATACCAGGTACATGGCACAGGTTTTTAAGGATGCAGAAGAAACTGATTATTTATCAAATCCTTATGAGCTTATAGAGGAAGAGTTGGAGGTGAACGCTCATACTGTGCTCAAGATAGGGCTTGCACCTGGTGGCGGAACAGCTATTATATTGACTAAAATTGAATAGAATATCTTCAAATACATTGTAATATCGGATGCGATGAGGTTACTTACCTCAACAATTCATAATTTCATAAAAACTAGATTTAATGCCCGGAAGAACGCTTCCGGGTTTTTTTGTGATAATAATTCAATAATTATCGCGAAGTAAGTTGAAAATATTGTCGTTTAATAATTGGCTGAGCAGTATAGGTATGTTGTATCATTTGTTCAAATTCATTCAAGTCTCACTCTCAGCTTTAAAAAAACTCTTCATGATAGGTTAATTCAGTGGGTAAAATCATATTTGATTGAATATTTCAAATTATTTGAAAGAAATAGACAAGTTAAATCAACAATATGACTCTACTTTTGTCATAAATTTGTTGATTAAAAGCATCAGATATGAATTCTTGTGAGTCACAAATGATAGAATGTGATGGCCTTATGGTGGCTGCAACCTGTAAAACAGATAAGCCGCAGGAGCATCCCATTTACTATCCGGCCAATATGCTGATATATGTTGAGCAGGGAACGCTTCGTTTAAATATCAATAATGAAATAAACCTGATACAAGAAGGGGAAATAGGCTTAGTGCGTAAATATACCTATGGCACTTATTTTAAAACATGGGAAGATACACAAAGTGGTTTTCGTGATCATATTTTTGTGCTGGAAGACCGATTTATTAAAGAGGTGATTAATAGATTTAAACAGCCCGATGGTTATATGCCATGCACCGTTCCAATGGTGAAATTGCCAACTACCCTTTTGCTTCAAGGCCTAATGGAATCGATAAAAACATATGTATCAGGATTGGCACAGGTCGATAGTCATTTAATACGTTTAAAAACGATGGAGGCTATTCATGCCATCACTGCTGCTCAACCCGATTTGTTGCATGTGTTTTACGAGTTTTCAGAACCTGCGCGAGCTGATTTAGTGCCTTTTGTGGAGAATAATTTTACCCACAATGTATCCCTGGAAAAGTTTGCCGAGATGTCGGGGAGAAGCTTGTCAACTTTTAATCGCGATTTTCGAAAGATTTTTGACACATCGCCACATAAATGGATAAGACAAAGGCGCTTGGAGCTGGCTAAAAAGCTTTTGACTAATACCAATAAAAAAGCTTCGGATGTATATCTCGAAGTGGGTTTTGAGGATTTGGCACATTTTAGCCGATCTTTTAAAAGTCACTTTGGCTTAAACCCATCCGAAATAAAAAGTACCTCAGTAGCATAACCACAACACTAAAAATATACATAACATGCTAAATTTTGATTTTTACAACCCAACGCACATCGTTTTTGGAAAAGAGCGATTGAATGAATTAGACAAATTGGTTCCACAAAATGCCAAAGTATTAATTACCTATGGAGGTGGAAGTGTTAAGAAATTTGGAACATTACCTAAAGTCACTGAAGCTTTAAAAGGTAGAGAGGTATTGGAATTTGGAGGTATTGAACCTAACCCGCGCTTCGAGACTTTAATGAATGCTGTTGATGTGGTGAAAAAAGAAAATATCGACTTTTTGCTGGCCGTTGGAGGCGGATCGGTAATGGATGGTACCAAGTTTATTGCTTTGGCTGCCAATTATAAAGGCAATGACCCGGAGAAGATTCTAATGGGTGGAGCTGGTACTGTTGAAGAAGCCGTACCTCTTGGAACGGTGGTGACTTTGCCTGCTACCGGTTCAGAAATGAACATGGGAGGCGTAGTAACTTACAATGGTGGTAAGCTTGTTTTTATGAGTCCTTTGGCGTTTCCTAAATTTTCATTTCTCGACCCTACATTGACTTATAGTTTGCCGAAAAAACAGGTGGCCAATGGTGTAGTTGATGCTTTTGTGCATACAACAGAGCAGTATTTAACCTTTCCGGTTGATGGCCGTTTTCAGGACAGAACCGCAGAAGGTATTCTGCAGTCATTAATTGAGATTGGACGCAAAACCATGGATGAACCTGAAGATTACGATACACGTGCTAACCTAGTTTGGAACGCTACAATGGCGTTGAATGGTGTGATTGGTTCGGGGGTGCCGCAAGATTGGGCAACGCATATGCTCGGGCATGAGATCACTGCTTTTTATGGCGTTGACCACGGTCAATCACTGGCTATTGTATTGCCGTCGTTATTACGCTTGCGTAAAGAGGGTAAAAAAGCCAAATTAATTCAATATGCCGAACGTGTTTGGAATATCACTACTGGCACCGATGATGAAAAGATGGAGCAGGCCATTACTAAAACCGAAGAATTCTTTAATAGCCTTGATGTTAAAACCAAGCTATCAGATTATGGCATTGACGCATCAGGTATTGACCTGATGATTGGAGGATTAGAAGCGAAAGGTTTAAAAGCCTTGTCTGAAACTCGCGATATTACTTTAGATGTTAGTCGTCAGATTTATGAAGCAGCTTTATAAGTAATTGTTGCTTCAATAGAAACAAAAAGCTGCTTCCTGGTTAGAAAGCAGCTTTTATTTTTATATCTAATCCATTATATAAACTTGTAAACACAAGTGTGTTTGTAATGTTCTTCAGCTTTTAGGGTGGCATCAGGAAAATGCTCCTTATTGGGCGAATCAGGGAATATTTGCGTTTCCATGGCCAGTCCAGCCCATTTTTCAATTGGGTTGCCTAGTTTACCTGTTTCAGAACCATCGAAGTGACTACCTGTATAGATTTGAATACCAGGTTGGTCAGTATACACTTCCATGGCACGGCCTGATGCTTCGTGTTCGAGGCGAGCAGCCAGTTTAAGCATGCCATCAAATCCGTTGATGACGAAGTTATGATCGATGCCATCCACCAGCTTCACCTGCGGACAATCGGCGCTTAAAGCCTCACCTATTTTTTTTGCTGATCTAAAATCCATGGCTGATTTTTCCACGTCGAGTATTTCACCAGTCACGGTGCCAATTTCTCCATCAATAGGAGTGAACTTATCGGCATTCAAGGTCAGCTCATGCTCAGCAATCGTACCAGTACCTGCACCTGCCAGGTTAAAATAGGCATGTGAAGTTAGGTTGATGATGGTATCTTTTGTTGAAACGGCATCATACTCAATCACTAACTCATTGTCTTCGGTTAGTCCATATGTTACGACAGTTGTTAGCTCGCCAGGGTAATTCTGATCCCCATCAGGGCTCACTAACATCAGCTTATAAGCTTGAGCGAACTGTGGAAGGTCAACTTCTTCAACGTCCCAGGTGCGTAAGTTGAAACCATCATTTCCTCCATGCAGGTGATTGGAACCATTATTGGTATCCAATTGGATTTTCTCACCATTTAACTCGAATTGACCATTAACAATACGATTCGCGTAGCGTCCACAGAGTGCGCCAAAATAAGCGTCTCCAGCCAGTGCTTTTTCAGTTGTTTCATAACCAATAACCACATCGGCCATTTCGCCTCTGGTATTGGGAACCTTAATGCCAGTAATCTGACCTCCGCGAGCAATAAATGTTACTTCAATATTATTGCTGTTTTTTAAAGTATATGTATCAGCAGCATTTGCCATGATATTTTGTTTTTTTAAGTTTAATAATTAAGCGTTTTTTCTGATTTTAGAACCTTTTAGTGCAAAGAAGATAATGTAGGCATAAAACAAGAAGAAGAACGCATAGGCAATACCATAATTAGCGGTAGCCGGGTCGGTAACTCCATTGGTAACTGTAGCTGTAGAATCAACAACCTTACCCATAATGAACATCCACATGCCGGTAAACACAACGCCTGTACAAATAATTCCTGAACCTAACTTGGCTGCTGAAGCAGGTATATCTTTCATTGAAAGATCGAACAATACCGACCACATAATTGATAGGAATAAACCTTGTGCAATCAAAGGCCAGATTGAGAAAGCAGAGCCTTTCGTCAGGAAGAAAGTGGCTAATAAAATCACACAAATTAGCGAGTTAACAAGCAATACTTTTGAAGCCTCAAATTTCTTTAATAAACCAGCACCTACCAATCGACCAATAAAGAAGCCCAATGGATAGAAGCCCAGAATTTTTGAAGCAAAATCCATTGTTTTGCTTTCTACATTGTACTCTACATAATTTAAAAAGTAATTACCAACGCCAACTTCCAGCCCCATGTACATGCCAATAGCTATAAATCCAAGGATTAAATGCGGATAACTCCATGCACTGCGTCCTTCACTGGTTTCACCTGCTTCTGCATCATCTTCAATTGCTGGTAAGTTCATGAATACCAATAATACGGCAGTACCAATTGAGATACCTGCCAAGGCGATAAACATTGTTTTTGCTAAGCCTTCATTAACAGTTACATCACCATTGCTTGATGATAAAATGAAGCCACCAATGACTGGAGCTAACACAGCAGCCAATGAGTTAATGGCCATTGCCAATGTTAATCGTGAGGCTGATGTTTCAGGTGTACCTAATGCAATAACATAAGGATTGGCGGCAACCTGCAATACAACAACGCCAATAGCGGTTACAAATAATCCCGCCAGCACCATAGAGTAGCCAATACCTAGTGCAGGCACAAAAATAGCGCAACCTATTCCGGTAATAACGGAGCCAATTATTACACTCATTTTGTAGCCTACTTTTTTGACAACTTCGCCAACCGGAATGGATATAATGTATGCACTAAAAAAGGCAGCACTTACTAATTGAGCCTGGCTTTCTGAGATCGAAAACTGGACTTTCATAAATGGTACCAGAATGTTGTTTATCCATGTTACAAATCCAAGTAGGAAAAGTAAGAAAGACATGATGGCAAAGGGGATGGCATAGTTTGTTTTTGAATTTCCCATTTTAACTAAAATTGGTGTAGTTAGTAAAAAGAAAAGGCATGCAATTGATTTTACATGCCTTTCTTGATGTTATAATTTAACTTCAACGGCTCCTTTAGAACGGATAAATAACTTGTGACAATTACCTTTTCCAAACACAGACTCTAACGTCGTGATGTAATCGTTTAGCAAGTCATTTGGTACAAAAGCCTGGATGGTACCGGCAAATCCACCACCATGTACACGCCATGCACCTTTACCTTTTAGCACTAATTCAGATAGCGCTAAAGCTAATGCCACATTTTGATGCTTGGTTTCGCCACCAACAAATATATTCTGGTTGTACATGTAAGAGCTAAAACCTGACTCAATTACTAACTCAAGGAATTTATCAAAGTTACCAGACTCCAATGCATCAACCTGGTAAACAACTCGGGAGTTATCGGCCTGGAAGTGGATTGAACGCAATAGTGCGCGATCACCTACTTTTTCACGAATTGCAGGAATACCTTTCACCACATCGTCCATCGATAGAGGACGTAATACCTCCTGTCCAAGTTCTTTAGCAACAGATTTCATTTCTCCGGGCAGAGCGTTATATTCTTCATCCAATCCACCGTGGCTGCCACCTGTGTTCGTAATCACCAAAGAATAACCTGTTTTGGCAAAGTCAAAATCCAATGCTTTAACAATAGGGTTAGCTTTATCGGCAAAGTCGATAGTGATAAAACCACCTACTGCACATGCCGTTTGATCCATTAACCCACAGAATTTCTTGCAGGCGTGCTCGGCTTTCTGACCAATCTTGGCATTGTCAACCGGATCCAATTTACCTTCGTTAAATAGGTTACTAAAAATTGCCCCAATTAATACCTCAAATGATGCAGAGGAGCTCAAACCAGAACCTTCAGGCACACATCCATGAATAACAGCATCGAAACCGGCAATTTCAAATCCTAAAGCTTTGATTTCTTTCGCAATAGTGCGAACAATATTTCCTGGCGTTAGTTTGAATTCAGTGACTTCCAACTCGCTTAGGTCCACTTCAAAAGGGTCGAAACCAACCGATGTGATACGAACTTTATTGGTTCCGTTTGGTGCAGCAACAGCAATGTTATCAAGGTTAACAGCACCTGCCAATACACGTCCCAGTTGGTGGTCGGTGTGGTTACCACCAACCTCTGTACGACCTGGTGAGCTTAAAAGCATAACATCATCTGTTCCATAAATACTTTGGAACTCGTTCATATATTTGATATAACGATCGGCTTGTTCTTTAAGAACAGCTTCGTCTGTACCATAAATCTCTTTGAAAAACGGGTTGTTACCTCCGTTAATCTTTTCAATTAAACTTGTAATCTGCATATCTAAACTGAATTAAGTGTTTTTTAATAGAAGCCAATAGCCATCAGAATAGCCATTAGCTTTAAATAATTATTTTGCTTTATAGTGTGTTGTTGGTAAATCGCGCAAGCGTTGAGCTGCCTGCTCTGCCGTTATATCGCGCTGAGCGTTGGCCATCATTTCATAGCCGACCATAAATTTCTTAACGGTTGCTGAGCGTAATAATGGTGGATAAAAATGCATGTGTAAGTGCCATTCAGGATGGTCTTCACCATCGGTTGGCGCCTGATGAATACCTGCAGAATATGGGAATGATACCTCAAACAGGTTATCGTACATCACGGTCAGTTTTTTATAAGCATCAGCCAATGCAGTACGTTCCGCTTCAGTTAACTGAGTCAGGTTTGAAACAGCGCGTTTACTTACAATCATAGCTTCAAACGGCCAGGTGGCCCAAAAAGGAACCAAGGCAACAAAGTGGTCGTTCTCAACTAAGATGCGTTCATCCGATTTTAATTCATCCGCCACATAGTCTTCTAAAAGTGTTTTTCCATGCTTGTCGAAGTATTCCTTCTGCTTGATAGCTTCTTTGGCAGGTTCAACGGGCACTGAGTATTGTCCCCATATTTGGCCATGTGGGTGAGGGTTACTGCAACCCATGATATCACCTTTATTCTCAAAAATCTGCACATGCTTGATGTAATCCAAGGTGCCAATTTCTTCATATTGCTCGCACCAAAGGTCAACTACCTTTTTGATGTTTTCCACTTCCATTTCAGGAATTGTCAGGTCGTGACGAGGAGAGAAGCAGATAACTTTACAAAAACCACGTTCGCTTTCGGCTCTGAATAAATCGCCATTAGTATAATTTCCTTCCGGAATATCAGGAACTAAGGCACTAAAGTCATTCTGAAAGACAAAAACATCTTTGTAATCGGGATTTTTATGTCCACCAGCACGTTCATTACCAGGACATAAATAACACTTCTCGTCATATTGCGGACGTTCGTCAATGGCTGGTTTTTCTACCTTGCCCTGCCATGGACGTTTCGTGCGATGAGGAGATACCAATACCCAATCGCCGGTTAGTGCATTGTAGCGCCTATGTGAGTGTTCTGTAAATTCAAATTGTTCCATAATTCTATATTGTGCAGTTAGTTATTTTATATCGTTCGCTTGAAAATTGGATGGTTGAATTCGCCTTCTTTCTTGGGCTTAAACTTGAAGTAGAAAGCACCTTTTTTCGATTCAGACATGTCTTTCTCTTCCAGACGTTCCAACACTTTAAGTGATAAAATCTTTTTACGAAAGTTGCCTGGGTCAAATTGTTTCTGAAAAATCTGATCGTATAAATTGCGCAGGCGCGTCAGTGTAAATTTCTCAGGCAAAAGTTTACGGCCAATAATTTCATAACTAGAGCGCAGACGAAGTTTTTCCAAGGCTTTTTCAACTAATATATTGTGGTCGAAAATGAGGGGTGGCAATTCGTCCAGAGTAAACCATTTGGCGCCATAATCTTCAATTAGGTTGCTCGCTTTTGCATCAATCTTAATTAAGGCATAATATTCCACAGTGATTACACTGCCTCCCGGGTCACGTTCCGGATCTGAAAAAGTATGAACTTGCTCCAAATAAATATCTTGCAATCCGGTAAGTTTGTTGAGTACTCTTCTTGCTGCATCTTCAGAGGATTCACCGGCATTAACCCATCCTCCTAATAAGGACCATTCACCTTTTGACGGTTCAATGGCACGTTGAAAAACCAAAAGTTTTAGTTTTTCTTCTTCGTAACCAAAAATGACGCAGTCGACTGAGACGAAGCGTTTGTTTTCCTGATATTGATCGTAAATACTTGTATTCATAATAAGAACAAATATAAAAGTAAAAATTACTTTTAAAAATATTTTAAAGGTAAAAAACACTTTTAAAATACATAAAACTTAGGATAACAGTGCTGTAATTGTTATTTAGAAAGATTTTATCAAAGAAAGTGGTCATTTGAATGTGTAAATGTCGTTTTAATAATGTGTGATAGGGTGTCTTTGAGGATTAGATCAAATTTAATTGAACTATTAACCGCATGAAGTTCATAGGATGAAATTATAATATTACATTTGTCGTCACAAAATGGTGCGTCATTAGTCAGCCTATTCGGACAATGACAAAAAGAGGGAATTCGGTGTAAATCCGGAACTGTACCCGCAGCTGTAAGCTCTAATAACTCCATTGCAACAGGTCACTTTTCGCTTTTAGGCGGATGGGAAGGCGCAAAAGGAGGGAGTAAGTCAGAAAACCTGCCATTGAAGCAAACATATTATTATTCAAAGCTTTCGGGTTTTAAACTTTGATAACTATGATGATGAATCCCTTTTTTAAAGGCAGGATAAGAAGCCTGCAATGTATAGCAAATACCAGCTGTTTAGAAGCAAAGCATAATAACCAGGTTTATTCAATGTATTAGTGCTGATATTGTATCTAATACATAATTGATAGTTTGGTGATTATGAATTGCGAGCTGATTCAAGAAAATACGAATAAACCTTATCGGGTTGTTGGTGGCGGTAATAATACTCCTCAAGAGGCAATAAAGCTTTGTCAGGCTGGTTTAGCTGTAACTGATATTTCCAAAGATATTTTTCCAGACCTGCAGGTGCGGAATGAGAAAACTGCCAATCTCATCTGCCTTTATCAAACGGATATTGTTAAAAGCTTTGCGGGCGAGTTTGCCGCCACTAACAGCCTTAGGTTTAAGCAACAAAAACATAAACACAATGATATATGGAGTAGCATTAGGGCCTGGCGATCCTGAATTGATTACAATAAAAGCTTTAAGGATATTACAACAGGCCGATATTATTTACTATCCATCGACTATCAACAGCGAAGGGACAATTAATAGCATGGCCTATCGTGTTTTAGGAAGTTTAGAGATAGATCAATCACGCTTGAAATCTTTTGAAGTGCCGATGAAATATGACCGTACTGATGTCTCAGGTATCTATCAACGATTGGCTCAGGAAAGCATCCTTAAGAGTCGGGAAGGACAACAAGTCGCCATCGTTAGTGAAGGTGATATCTCGTTTTACAGCACCTTTGCTTATCTCATTGATGATTTTAAAAAAGCAAATGTATCGTTTGAAATGATACCTGGTGTACCGGCATTTATTTTAGGTGGTTCCTTAAGTCAACAAGCCATTTGCATGCAAAACGATAATGTGTTGATAACACCGGCTATTGATGGAGAAGCACATCTTACTGATTTGCTTTTGGCTAATGAAACGGTGGTTATCATGAAAGTGTCAAAGATAAAAGACTGGATCATACCTTTTATTAATACTGGTAATTATGCCTTTTTTTATGGCGAATACATGGGAACCGATAAAGAATATACCTGTACAGCTATTGCAGAATTGTTAGGGCGAAGCATCCCTTATTTCTCAATTTTAATTATAAAATCAGCGAACAATCATTCATGAGTCAAATTAAAGTAATCGGCTTAGGGCCGGGCAACCCCGATTTGTTTTTAAAACCAGCAATTGAAGCTATTCAACAAGCTGATGTGGTTATTGGTTACAAATATTATTTCCAGTTTATACAGACCTATTTACAAGAAGGTACCGAATGTATTGATACCGGCATGCGTCAGGAAGTTCAGCGCGCTGAAATAGCCTTTGAGAAAGCCGAATCGGGCTTGTGCGTGGCGGTGATCAGTTCGGGAGATGCCAATATTTATGGTATGTCATCTCTAATCCTTGAAATGGCCGATAAACGACAGTCTCAGGTGGATGTGGAAGTCATTCCGGGTATTTCTGCTTTTCAGGCTGCTGCGGCAAAACTAGGAGCACCTTTAAGTCACGATTTTGTTATTCTGTCTTTGTCCGATTTACTTACGCCTTGGAAGTTGATAGAAAAACGAATGAAAGCTGCTGCTTATGGTGATTTTGTTACTGCATTGTACAACCCTCGCAGTCAGAAGCGTTATTGGCAAATCTATCGCTTGCAGGAATTGTTTTTGGAAGAACGTTCACCCGATACACCAGTTGCTATTGTGCGTCAGGTAGCGCGTGAAGATGAGCAGATTACATTAACTACCTTAGGCGAATTTGACCCTGAAGTAGTGGATATGTTTTCCATTGTGATCATCGGTAATTCACAGAGTTACGTGGCTAACGATAAATTTATAACACCTCGTGGATACTATTCGAAATACGATGAGAAAGGGGCTCCGGGGCCACTGATTATGCAAGAAAGTTTTCGCACTATTGCCGAACAACTTATCAATTTGGATATTTCCAATGAAGATAAATGGGTGATGATGCACTGCATCCATACAACGGCTGACTTTGAGATGAAGCAGTTGTTGCGTATTAAAAACAATGCTGTGGCTCGCATCAATGACTATTTACAGAAGGGTGGTACAATCATAACAGATGTAACCATGGTGCAAAGTGGCATCCGAAAAAAAGCTTGCGAGCGTTATGGTATTAATGTCAAGTGTTATTTGCACGATGAGCGTACCCTGGCATTAGCAGCCGAAAAGAATATTACACGTACACAAGCTGGTATACGACTGGCGGTCGAAGAGCATCCCGATGCTTTATATGTGTTTGGCAATGCACCAACCGCATTGATTGAGCTGACCGAATTAATGCGTCGAAAGCAATTTCAGCCGGCCGGTGTTATTGGAGCACCTGTAGGTTTTGTGAATGTGGAGGAATCCAAACATCGTTTAAAAACCTTTCCTGAGCTACCATTCATAAGCATAGAAGGGCGAAAAGGCGGTTCTAACCTGGCGGCCACAATTGTAAATGCGGTTTTGAGTCGCGATGAAGCTGAAACCCTTAAACCAGGCCGTGATGTGTAAGTTTCATGTTGTAGGCATTTCAGATCAGGCGAAGCCGGAACTTAGCGTAAAGGTAAAAGAACTCTTGCAGTCGCACCTTTATTTCTCTGGTGGTAAGCGTCATTATGAGCTTGTACGGGAGTGGTTACCAGCGAATCATCAATGGATTGATGTTTTGGTGCCTTTGGCTGAGACTTTTAATGAATACAATAGCATCGACGCATCCATTGTTGTGTTTGCTTCGGGTGACCCTTTGTTTTTTGGTATCGGCAATACTTTGAAGCGCGAGTTTCCGGATGAGGCTATAACGGTTTACCCGAGCTTTAATAGCCTGCAAATGCTGGCACACGAATGTCAGTTGCCGTATGGCACCATGAAGGTAGCCACATTAACCGGTCGCCCATGGATTAATCTTGACCAGGAGCTTATTAAGGGCACAGCGCTGATAGGTATCTTAACGGATAAGCAAAAAAAACCGGCTGCCATTGCGCAACGTATTATGGCTTTTGGCTTTGTTAATTATCGGATTTATCTGGGCGAGCGAATGGGAGGGGATGCTCAGCAAGTTCGAAAATTATCGGTAGAGGAGTGTGCGAAAGTAGAGGCAGAAATGCCCAATTGCTTAATCATTGAGCAAACAGAAGCTTTTGAGCGAACATTTGGAATTAATGAAGGCGATTTTCACTTTTTAAAAGGCCGTCCGAAGATGATTACCAAGCGAAGCATCCGTTTAATGTCTTTGTCGATGTTGAAGCTTGACTCTGCCAGCGTGTTATGGGATATTGGTTTTTGTACAGGCTCAGTATCCATTGAAACCAAGCAAATGGCACCGCACGTTGATGTGTTTAGTATCGAAAAGCGGGAAGAATCACGTGAGCTAATGCAAAAAAATCAGTTTACATTTAGAGTGCCAGGTATCAATGCCTTTATCGGTGATTTTTTCAAAACTGATTTGAAGGATTGGCCTCAACCCGATAGAATCTTTATAGGTGGTCATGGAGGACGGCTAATGGAGATGATTAAACAACTAGAGAAACAATTAAAGCCTGGAGGTATCATTGTTTTTAATGCAGTAAGTAACGAAACACTCAATCAGTTTAAGCAAGCAATTGCTACAGTTTCAATGACTATAAGCGATGAGATGCAGCTTCTGCAAGATGACCATAATCCAGTAACAATCATTCAGGCAACAAAACAATAGCAATGGAACATACAGCCATTATAATCAATAATTGCAATGCACTAGCTACAGCCAAGTTGCTTAAGCAGGAGCTGGGTGCAACTATTTATACGACATCTGAATTGGAAGGCACGGAACGAATTGTCTCTATTTCAGCTTTTCTGACGACAAAATTCGAATTGCTTGACAGTGTTATTTTTGTTGGAGCTCTGGGTATCGCCGTCCGTTCTGTGGCGCCGTATTTACAAAGTAAGCAAAGTGATCCGGCCGTGATAAATATGGATATTCATGGTCGTTTTGTGCAATCGGTGGTGTCTGGACACAAAGGAGGTGGTAATGCAATTGCACAACGATTGGCGAGAATAACAGGTGGACAGGCCGTGATAACAACAGCCAGCGATTCACTGGATTTATGGCCGCTGGATATTATTGGTAAAACGTATAATTGGATCAACGAGTATATTGGTTTGGACGAAAATACTTTTATCGCCCGATTTGTTAATGGTGGCAAAACAGCCTTGCTGCTCCAAATCAAAGATGCCGGAACAAAGCACCTGGAGGAAACCTTGCCTGCGCATGTCAAGGTGTTTTATTCAACAGATGAAATAGAAGCGAATAAGTACGAATTAATCATCGCTGTGACACCGTTTCTACATACGTTTGGCCAGCCTGCTTTATATCTTCGTCCTAAGTGCCTGATGATTGGTGCGGGTTCGCAAAAAGGATTGAATAGTCAGTTTTTCCAGGATGAAATTGAAAAGGTGTTATCTGCCAATGGATTAAGTGCCCTATCTGTGCATTCGCTTCATTCCCATGAATTAAAGAAGAAAGAACAGGCGTTTGTGGATTTTGCTAAAGAAAAGGACATTGATTTTATAACACATACTGCCAGCGATTTAAATCGTGTAGCTGATAACCTGGAAACATCTGAAGCAGCTTTGGAAGTCACTGGCGCTACCAACGTATCAGAGGCCTCAGCTTTATTGGCTTCGGGCAATCAAGAGTTGTTAATCGGCAAAACAAAAGGCTGCGATGCCAATGGCAAGCACTGTACTATTGCTGTGGCAATGGACCTGGCTCAGGAGCGAAGGGGCACCATCTACATTGTTGGAGCAGGCCCGGGCGACCCGGAGTTGGTATCAGTTAAAGGCAAGAAACTACTTGAAGCTGCGGATTTAGTCTTGTACGCCGGCAGTTTGGTGCCTGAGCAATTGACACATTATGCCAAAGATGGATGTGTGGTGCGTAACTCGGCTCAAATGGACTTGGAAGAGCAGTTCGAAACCATGAAAGCCATGTACGATAGAGGGGGTCTTGTCGTACGTTTGCATACAGGTGATCCCTGTATATATGGTGCTATTCAAGAGCAAATGAGTTATTTTGATGAGCACCATATGCCTTATGAAATTGTGCCTGGTATCTCGTCATTTCAAGCGGCGGCAGCTCGTTTAAAGTCACAGTTTACCATTCCTGAACGCATCCAAACCATAATTTTAACACGTGGTGAAGGGCGAACACCAATGCCGGAGCGTGAGAAGTTATCGGAACTGGCGAAGTTCCAGAGTACCATCTGTTTGTTTTTAAGTGTGTCGCTCATCGACGATATGCAGCAACAATTACTGGAAGGTTATCCTCCTGAAACACCTGTTGCTATCTGCTATAAGCTTACGTGGAAGGAAGAGAAAATATGGCGTGGTCAGTTGAAAGACTTATCAAAGATTGTGAAGGAAAATAAACTGAAGTTAACGGTTATGATTGTGGTGGGTGAGGCCATTGATAACCGTAATATGCGTTCGAAGTTGTACGACCGTAAATTCACTCATTTATTCAGAGAAGGAAAGAGTGAGTAAGCCAACGAACATATTGTTGTTTGGTGGCACCACCGAAGGTAAAGCAACAGCCAATTGGTTGAACGATATGGGATTCGCTTATTTCTATTCAACCAAAACACCTACCAACTTTAAGGTGCACAAAGGCAGTCAGAAGATGGAAGGTGCGCTGTCGCGTGAGGCGATGATTAGCTTTTGTAAAACGCATCAAATTGATTGTGTGATTGACGCGGCGCACCCTTATGCGCATGAGCTGCATTGGACGATTCACCATTGTTGCCAAGCGGTGGGAGTGGAGCATGTGCGTATTGAGCGCGAATTAACTGATAAAGTGAAGTGCGATCATGTGATTTATTTGTCTTCGCTCGATAAAATGGTGGAGTATTGTCGTGAGAATGATTATAAGCGCATTCTTTCGCTGATGGGCGTTAAAAGTGTGGCCAGGCTTCATCAGGGTTTAGATGATAAGGAAGTGTGGTATCGTATACTTGATCGTGCATTATCGTGGGATGAAGCGTTGAGTGCGGGCGTTAAAAAAGAACAAGTGCTTGCGTCACTGAATCTTGAAAGTCTGGATGATGCTGAGCACTTGATTCAAGACAACAACATAGAAGCGTTGCTCACCAAAGACAGTGGTTTCAACGGTTTATTCGACCAGAAAGTAGAATTGTCGAAAACATACAATATTCCTTTATTAGTGTTGGAGCGTCCGGTCATGCCTTCGTTTCATCACTTGATAAAGTGCCGTGCTGATTTGCGCAAATACATGTGTGCTCATTATACGTTACCAAAAGCGGAACTGGCACATGGCTATACAACCGGCACCTGTGGCACTATTTGTGCCAAGGCTGCTGCTTCAAGGCTTTTAAGCGGCTTTATCGCTGATAAGGTTCAGGTGTTTTTACCCGATGGTGAAGTGGTGAGTATGCCCATTCATAGCTCAGGTGGTGATAAAAACGAAGCCTTTGCCACCGTAATAAAAAACAGTGGTGATGACCCCGATTTAACCGATGGATTGGTGATTGGTTGCCGTATTAAACTGAATGAAGCAGGCCTGATTCGATTTGTATCTGGCGAAGGTGTTGGTATTGTACGCCTGCCGGGATTGCGCCTACCCATTGGTGAGCCGGCTATTAATAAGGTGCCTCGTCAGATGATAATGGGGGAGTTGCAGCAGCTTCTGGATGAGTACGATATGTCGCATCAGGGAATGGATGTGCAAGTGTATATTCCGCAAGGCAGACGATTGGCCGAAAAGACTTTTAATCCTCGGCTGGGTGTGGAAGGCGGGCTGTCTATAATTGGTAGCACAGGTCGTATAAAACCGTTCTCATCAGCTGCTTATGTAAATAGTATCAAACGACAACTGGGGGTGGTGCAGGAGAATCGAGCCAGTCATATTGTTTTAAATTCAGGCGGACGAAGTGAGCGCTACCTGAAACGGCGTTTTAATCATTTGCCCGGTTACTGCTTTGTTCAATACGGCAATTATATTGGCGAGGCTTTAAAAGCAGCTAATGAGTGTGGAATTCAGCAAGTCACCATGGGTGTAATGATCGGAAAAGCTGTTAAGCTGGCAGCTGGTCACCTGGATACACATAGCCGCAAAGTGGTGATGGATAAGGATTTTATTATGCAAATGGCGAACGAATCTGGTTGCAGTGCAGTAATCGTAAAACAGATTGGCACGATTACTATGGCACGCGAACTGGAGGAACTATTGCCTTTTGAGGCCGGTGAACCCTTCTTTAAATTATTGAAGGAAAAATGTTATCAGGTGGCTGCTGATGTGGTTGAAGGATTTAAGCTGGATCTTATCTTAATCAATAACGAAGGGAAGATGATTTAAACTCATTGCGAGCCTGTTGGGGTTGCAATGGTTAATGCCGAAACAGAATCACAGATTGATTTTTTATAAATCGTTTTGATTCGTATTCGGTATAAATTAAACTCAGCGTCTTTGTGTTAAAATTAAACGAATTACAAAAACTCCAGCAACTCTTTCAGTTCGTTAATTACATAAGTAATTTCTTCGCTGTGTTCCTGTTTTTTCGAATTAAAAAACACCTGATCAATACCCGCTTTTTGAGCACCTTTAATGTCAGCCTCCAGGCTATCGCCAATCACGAGGCTTTCTTTTTTACTGGCATGACTGCTTTTAATCGCATAATCAAAAAAGTAGGTGTTGGGTTTTTGTACGCCAATCAGTTCTGAAATATAAATGTTGGTGAAGTAAGGGCGCAAACCACTGTTATGTAGCTTTTGTGTTTGTACTTCTTTAAAACCATTGGTGATAATGTGAAGTTGGTAGCGCTCTTGCAGCTGTTTTAATACTTCCAGGGTGTTGGGAAATAAAATGGTTTTGGTGGCACTAATATCCAGATAGTCTTTGGCAAATTGCTGGGCGACTGTTAAATCATCAAAGCCTACTTCGGCAAAAGGTAGGTAGAAGCGCTGCACGTTGAGCGTTTTCTTATCCACCTTATTCCTTCGATATTGTGCCCACAAATACAAGTTATGTGGCTCGTAACGGGCATGAAAATCATCGTAATCAGTAAAAAAACGCGATAACTTGTAGTTGTCAAACATCTCTCTCAATGTCGCCTCGGAGTTAGCTTCAAAGTCCCACAAAGTGTGGTCGAGATCAAAAAAGAGGTGTTTGTATGTTTTCATTGTTTAGTTGTTGATGTGATGATTTTATTGAATTGTCTGATTGCTAAATTGATAGACTGTGGAATTGGTGAATTGTATTTCAAACCCGAAACTCAAACCCCAGTAACCTAAACTCTGAACTATTTAGATACCTGAATTACCATATACCTGGTCATGCTCCAGAAGTTTTCTTTATCAACTATTTTCAGAATCATGGCGTCGTCGCTTCCGGCTTCCAGTGAATAGGACGATTTTGGGTGATTAGATAATAACTTAGCCTTGGGCATGTACACGTTTAATGAATCCAGTTCGCGGTAATCAATAGTGGAGAAATAGTCTTGTGAATAACCTTCAGACAAGAGCTTGTTTCTGCTTAGGAAGCCATCGTTTGATAAAATGCCTTGAGATTTCAGTTCTTTTTTAGTGCCAAATACATAGTAGGCACGATACAGTTTTTCTATGGTTTCGTCTAACTCTTGTTGCGTAGCATATTTAACACCTTCTAATGAATCAACAACTGCCTGAAGACCTTCGATGGTGAAGTTCAGGTCGGCAATCTGCAGACTCTGACTTTCCAACTTTTTCTGCAACTGAATAATTTCAACCGTTTTGTCCTTGAGTTGCGAATTGAGGCGTTTAACCAATTTATTAAGGTTAGTGTTGTTGGCTCCAGATTGTTTTAGTTGTTTTTCAAGATGCGAGATTTGTTCCTTATTCTGAAGCATTAAATCATAAATGACTTGTATATCGCGATTAATGCGGTCTTCCAATGCTTCACTACCATTTTCATTATTGGCTATGTTCAGCGTGATGAGGTGCTCTTTCTCCTTTATTTTTTGCAGATTATCATCAATTTCGAGTAGTGCTGCAGCCAGGTTATTCATCTGTTGGTCTTTTTCAATCGACAGCATCTGCAACGAATCAATGGTCTTGGTGTCATCAATTGACACCGTTTTTGTTTGTGGTTCATGCTTGCAACTGAAGAGTGCGATAATCAAGGCTATGGTTAGAATGTTTTTCATTGTTTATATATTGTGCCCGGTGGAAAATAGCCGGTGCTTGTTTGTGTCAATTAATTCATTAGTCGTATGGCTGAACCCGATAGTTTTTTTATGTCGAACTGGTTAATTGTCGAATTGAGAAACTGATGATTCAAAACTCAAAACTATTAAACTCACTTCTCATCCCTCTTCTCTTTTCTCTCTTTCTTCTTTTTCTCCTCAACCTTTCCGGCTACCACAATCACTATTTCTCCTTTAACGGTTTTTGATGAAAAATGTTGTTCTAAGTCCTTGAGTGTTCCTTGTTTATTTTCTTCATGCATTTTACTGATTTCACGCGATACGGAAGCCTGTCGCTCTGGTCCGAAATGCTCAATAAATTGCCCAAGAGTTTTAACCAATCTAAAAGGCGATTCGTAAAATACCATTGTGCGTGTTTCTTCTGCCAATAATTCGAGGCGTGTTTTGCGGCCTTTCTTTTGTGGTAAAAAACCTTCGAAGCAAAAACGGTCGTTGGGCAGACCCGAGTTAACCAAGGCCGGAACAAAAGCTGTTGGACCTGGCAAACACTCCACTTCAATGCCTTCCTCCACACATTTTTTTACCATCAGGTAACCCGGATCCGAGATAGCGGGTGTGCCGGCATCCGAAATTAATGCGGCTGTCTCACCTGCTTTCAATCGCTCAGCCACCTTATCCACCGATGAATGTTCGTTAAATTTATGGTGCGATATCATGCGGGTTGACACTTCCAGATATTTTAAAAGAAAACCACTGGTTCGTGTGTCTTCGGCCAAAATAAAGTCCACTTCCTTTAAAATACGAATGGCACGTAGAGTAATGTCTTCAAGGTTGCCAATGGGTGTGGGCACTATATATAGTTTGCTCATTTGCTTTGATTGCTAAATAGTTGAGTTGTTGATCAGTTGAAAAGTTGAACTTCAAACCAAAACTCGAAACTTATCAACTCATCAACTTTTAAACTAAATTAAATAAACCGTCTCTTTATACTTCTAAAAAAGCCTTCGCTGGCTTCGTTATCACTTTCCCAACTGTAATTCGACTGTAAAAAGCTAACTGCTGAAGCATAGCTTTCCATGTTGTTTATCTGGTCAAGTGTTTGGTTAAAAAGGTCAGCATTGTTATTAAATAACTCGCGCTGGTAGTAGAAACGATCATTTAATCCAAAGGCTTTTTTTACATCATCAACGGGTTTGCCAATTTGCTTAATGTCTTCGAACACTTCCTTTTTATTGGCCAGAACATCATTAACCGATGATGCTTCTTTATTAATCACTTCACCTAATACCGATTTTTTAGTTTCTGATTTAGCCTTTTTAGCACTTGTTTTAGGAGCTGCAGTAATCTCTACTTCTTTTGTTGTCTTTTCAGAGGCGCTTGTTGAGCTTTCAGGCTTTATAGTTTGATTGTCAGAAGCCCTTGTTTCAATTAAAGCATCTATTGTTTCAGCTGCAGCATTGTTTGTTTTATGCGAAGCGACCATTGTTTCAGGTGAATTGTCAATGGTTTCGTCCTCAGCCATAATTGTTTCACTTTGTGAAGTCTTTGTTTCTGTTTGTAAGTCGCTTGTTACACTATCAGCGACCTTTTCAGGCTTTGGAATTGGCTTCGATTCAATATTTGATTCTCCCGCAACGAATCGACTCGATGATTCAGCAATAGCCGCATTATCCTCTTGAGCAGAACTTGCTGTGACTGGCGATGTTAAAGATGTCTCATTCGTGTCTGTTGATACTTTTTTCTCATTAACTTGCTCCAACAAGCTTAACTCCTCGTTAATGTTTGCTATTTTAGTGCGTGTTAAGTTGATGAAAGCTGCATTGAGTTCCTGCTTACCTTTAAAGGTATTAACCAAAGCATGAACTTCCTTTATATCATTAAGAATAATATCTATGAGTGCTTCTTGTTCCATAGTAAGATGTGGCTTTTGATAGACTACACAAAGGTAACGATTGCAATTAAATAAACCGGATACACTAAATGTTTCTTGAAAATAAGGCCAATAGAGAGTCACAAAAAGGATGGATTGAAGTTATTGTAGGCTCCATGTTTTCGGGTAAGACCGAGGAACTGCTGCGACGATTAAAGCGGGCAAAGATAGCTCAGCAGAAAGTGGAGATTTTTAAACCCATGGTAGATGTTCGCTACAGTGACGATGAGGTAGTGTCGCACGATGCCAATGCCATTCGTTCAACGCCGGTTGAATCGTCGGGTAATATTATGTTGCTGAGTGGTAATGTGAACGTGGTGGGTATTGATGAAGCACAGTTTTTTGATGATGGCCTGGCCAATGTTTGTCATCAATTGGCTAATCAGGGTATTCGCGTGATTGTAGCAGGACTGGATATGGACTTTAAAGGCAAGCCATTCGGGCCTATTCCTTCTTTGCTGGCTACAGCCGAATACGTTACTAAAGTGCATGCCATATGTATGCGTTGTGGTGATTTGGCGCAGTTTTCACACCGCTTATCCGATGAAGAGAAACTGGTGGTGTTAGGCGAAAAGGGTGATTACGAACCACTTTGCCGTTGTTGTTTTCTAAAAGCTAATTCGTGATATGGCCTATTCAGTCGCACAACTGGCACAATGGAGTGCAGCCAAACTTATTGGTGATGCAGAACGAACAGTTGAAAAGATTATTTTCGATAGTCGTAAATCTTTTAGTTCGGAAGAAACGCTTTTTGTAGCTATCAAGAGCACCACCAATGACGGTCATTCGTTTATCGCAGAGTTATACGATAAAGGAATGCGAAGCTTTATTGTTGAAGCTGATTGTGCCATTGATTATAAGAAATATCCCGAGGCAAGTTTTATTGAATGTACTAACTCAATAGAAAGCTTGCAATCCATAGCCGCACAAATTCGTCATAGCTTTTCTATTCCCTTTATAGGTATTACGGGAAGTAACGGTAAAACCATTATTAAAGAATGGCTGGCGCACATATTGGAAAAGACTTATAAAGTTGGGCGTTCGCCACGTAGCTTTAATAGTCAGATTGGTGTGCCTTTATCCATTTGGTTTTTAGCCAAAGATATAGACTTTGCACTAATCGAGGCCGGTATTTCCATGCCAGGAGAAATGGAAAAAATTAGCACATGCATACAGCCAGCTTATGGCTTGCTAACGAATATAGGACAAGCGCATCAGGAGAATTTTGAAAGTCTCGAACAGAAGCTTGATGAAAAGCTTAAGCTATTTGCTTCGGCTCATACCATATTTTACAATGGTGATGATGCGATGATTAACGAAGCATTAAAGCAACACTTTCCAGATAAAGCACTGGTGAGTGTTGGTGCCGAGCCGGGTAATAATTTGCAAATAGTAAAAACAGAAACTACTTCAGGAGGAACCAGTTTAAGTTTGCATTGGAAGGAGCAGGCTTTTACCTTACAACTTCCTTTTCAGGATGCTATTTCCATCGAAAATTCATTATTAGTGGCTCTATGCGCGTTAAATCTAGGTGTTTCAATTGAAATATTACAAACGGAAATGCAGCAGCTTTTCCCAATTGCCATGCGCCTTGAGCAGAAAGAAGGCATCAATAACTGCCTGCTTATTGATGATGGTTATAATGCTGATATTACTTCACTGGGGTTAGCGCTCGATTTTCTCAACCAGATGGGTGCCAAGCGCGGTTTGTCTAAAACTTTGATTTTGTCTGATATTCAGCAGAGCGGTGTGGATGCGACGTTATTATATCAAAAGGTGTTGAGATTGGCAGAGGAAAAAGGCATCACAAAGCTTATTGGTATTGGGGAGAACATGTTTGCAGCGAAAGAAGGCCTTAATGCTTACCAAAGTACTGAAGAATTTCTTGAAAAAGTTGATGTTAACACTTTTAAGGATGAGGCCATTCTGCTGAAAGGGGCACGTCACTATACCTTTGAGCGTATTTCAGCATTGTTGGAACAGCGTCGTCATAAAACAGTGCTGGAGATTAACTTGAACGCATTGGCTGAAAATGTGAAATATTTTCGCTCTAAGCTAGGTAAAGAAACAAAGCTGTTGGCTATGGTGAAGGCCTTTTCGTATGGGACTGGTTCGTTCGAAATAGCCAATCTATTGGCGCATCAAAAAGTAGATTACCTGGGGGTGGCTTTTGCCGATGAAGGTATAGAACTGCGTAAGACCGGCATTAGTTTACCAATCATTGTAATGAATCCGGAGCTGAGTAGTTTTCCGATGATGCTGGAGTATGAACTGGAGCCGGAGATATATAGTTTTGAGGTGTTGGAGGCTTATCTCTCAGCTGTTCAGCGTCAAGGATTGAGCCGTGTGCCAATTCATGTAAAGGTAGATACAGGCATGAATCGCCTGGGTTTTTTGCCCGAAGAGACAGAGAGCTTGATTGAGCGACTTCACAAGAATTCATCTGTTTTTGTCAGTAGTGTGTTTTCGCATCTGGCTGGCAGCGATGAAGCCATTCACGATGGCTTTACTCAACAACAAATCAATTGCTTTACATCGACTTGTCAACAGATGGAAAAGGGCCTGGGCTATGGCTTTACCCGACATATACTCAACTCGGCAGGTATTGAGCGTTTTCCTGAAGCTCAAATGGATATGGTACGTTTGGGCATTGGCATGTATGGCGTTTCTGTAGTTGACAATACAAATCTTCAACAGGTTAATACCCTTAAATCATACGTGTCGCAATTTAAAACCATTAAAGCAGGTGAAACAGTCGGCTATAGTCGCAAAGGTCGTTCAAACAACGAGATGCAAATAGCTGTTGTTCCAATTGGCTATGCCGATGGCTATAACCGTCGCTTGAGCAATGGTGTGGGACATGTGATTATCAATGGTAAAAAGGCTTCTGTGGTTGGGAATATCTGCATGGATATGTGTATGATCGATGTTACAGATTTGAATATCAAGGCCGGTGATGAAGTAGAGATTTTTGGCACACAACTACCTATCAAAGCAATGGCACAGCAGTTAGAAACGATTCCATATGAAATATTAACAAGTATCAGTCGTCGCGTTAAGCGCATTTATATCATGGAATAGAGTTGTTTATGTTTTGGGTGAAAATTCTCATGTTGTAGAACACGTGTTTTCTGCCTGAGAATTGTCTTATCGTAGCAGTTTAATCTTATTTTTGCGGCATGAACAAACAAAGCGGTGATATTTCAGAGTTAGTGAAGGAGCATGTGCAGGCGCTTGATCCGTATGCAGAAGTTGTTTTGCTTTTCCCTCAGGGAGTTAGTATTCATGAGGATATTCAGATATATGTATTATCGAACGAAAAGGTTGACTTTCGTTTAGAGCAGCAATACCTGGACGCTAAATACCAGGTTGAACTCTTGTCTGGTCAATCCATTTCTCTTTATCTCTATTCAAAATCAGATTGGCACAAGCAATTTAAAGATACACCTATCTATCAAAAAGTAAGTGGCGAAGGGGTTTACTTGTAGTTGAGTAGTAACCTCAGTTCGACATATAATTAATTGCTCAGACCGCTTGTAAATAATAGCTTGAACTGATAACCGCATTATTTATTTGTTTGATTTTTCTTAAATTCATCTTCGAATCAAACAATTAACTCATGACAAATGCACCATCACGGCACCAGGCACTTCAATTATTTAAAGAATACAACAAAAGTGAAAGCCTCTATCGTCACGGATTAGCGGTTGAAGCAGTAATGCGGCACTTTGCTCGCAAGTACGATGAAGATGAGGATAAATGGGGTATCATTGGTTTAGTTCACGACCTCGACTATGAAATGTATCCCGATGAACATTGCCATAAAACGGAAGCCATCCTAAAAGAAGCCGATTGGTCGGAAGAATATATTCGGGCTGTTATGAGTCATGGCTGGGGAATCTGCACCGATGTTGAACCTTTGGAAACAATGGAAAAAGTGCTGTATGCCTGTGATGAACTAACTGGCCTGGTAACCACCGCTGTTTTAGTTAGGCCCGATAAGAGCATTCACTCACTAACTGTCAAGTCTGTTAAGAAAAGATGGAAGGACAAGCGCTTTGCGGCTAAAGTAGACAGAAGTATTATTGCACGTGGGGCAGAGATGCTTGACATACCAGTTGAAGAGCTAATAGAGGAAACCATTAAAGGCATGCAAACTATCGCTGTTAGTTTGGGACTAGATGGTATAGAATCGAATTAATGTTTCAGTAAAGTTGTTATTTTAGCACAACTAATCTTTTAAAATCTATTAAATGAAATCATTTTTAGCATTTGCTATTGCAGCTTTTATATTAGCATCTTGTCAGTTGAAAAGTTCACAATCGGACGTCAAAAAAGAAGATAACGTCATCCAAACAGCCAGTGGTTTGCAATATTATTATATCAAAAAGGGAGATGGGCCGAAAGTGGTACCTGGTAGTCGAGTGGGCACTTATCTGAGTCTAAAGGTAAAAGATTCTGTAGTATGGAATACCAACGAATTACCCGATTCGCTTTTTACTTTTGTAGCTGATTCAACCCGCCTGATAAAAGGATTCACTGAAGTTTCTTTGTTGCTTCGTGAAGGAGATGAGATAGTTGCTATTTTGCCCGATTCATTGGCCTATGGAGCGAAAGGCGCGGGTGATGTCATTCCTCCCCATGCTACTTTGATATATGATGTGTTTAAAGTGGTGAAGGTAGAGGCTCCTTATAAAAAGACAGATAAGGCTTCGGAAGCTCTATGACTCTGTTAAGTGCTTTCTATGGGCTTTCTTCGTGCCAGCTGCGGCTTAACCTCGCTCTCAGCGAGGTTGATCCCGAAGAAGACCTTTAGTTGGAACGAAGCAGGTAGTAAAGTAAATTAGAGAACAGAGATGAGAATTGAGCGATGAACTGAAATGCTTTGTTTAATTTTCATAGACTAGTTCTTAGTTTTTCAGTTCGACAATTTCTCAATTCTTCAGTTCGACAACAAACAAAACTAACAATACCACTCCAATAGCTACTTTAACCGGCCAGTAGGGGATGACAATGCCTGTAATGCCGGCAATAATTACTACTTTGAGTAAGTTGCTGCTACGCCGTTCCATCTTTGATTTAAACTGCACGAGTTTGAGTTGTCGGTTTTCCATATCCAGGAGAAATACACCATCATTTTCCACCACATAATCATATTCGAGCAATTGGCGGCGTGTACTTTTATTGCGGGCGCTAATGGCTTGCGTACCGCTCTTAACCTCCACAATATACTGTTTACCATTCTTCTTAACGATGTAATCGGGTTGTATTTCGGCGTGCTGTACTTCGCCGTCTTCCTTGTATTTATGTTGGTATGTACTTTGGTAATCTACAATGGAGTAGCCTTTACTTTTCAAAAAGCTTTTGGCCTGAAGCTCCAGTTTGTTGCCCCGTTCAAAGCGCTTGCGTACTTTTCGTTCCTGAAAGTAAGTTTTGATTTTATATCGGATGATAAGGAGGACTAAAGTCAAAATTATCAGCCCCAGTAACAGAAATATCAGATGATTTTGATTGGTATAATCGAAATGCTGCATGTTGTATGGTATAGTTATTGGCAGCAAAAATAATGTGTTGCGGCTATAAAACCGAATCAACTAACTTATTACTTACCTCCTTTTGCCAGCAACCAAACGGATAAGGCCATTTCACCAAAAATGCTTGGTATGGCTACCAGAGCTAGAAAAACAGAGGCATAGTTTTCATATTGAGGAAGTAGAAAGTGGGCTATTGTATCTGTCATATACATTATGCCAGCAATTATAAGGAATGCACTTATAATTGCTGGTCGTTGCAGGATACGCCCTAACAGAACAAGGTGAATACCAAAAAAGAATAAGCCAATGAGCCATATGGTATTAAATATATCCACATGTCTTAATACATCCTTAGTGGTGGTTGATATCAGGGCCAGGGGCAATGCGAAGATGGCAACGCCCATTATGGCGGCATGCATCATCCTGAATAAGGTGCTTAGTCCTGATAAGTTGTTTGCTTTATATAGTTCATATAATGCCCAGGCCACAACCACATCAAAGACTACTGTGATAAGAAAAGCCACGGTACCCAGCCTGACCATTATATGATGCTCCTGAATTGCCACCAAGGGATCGTCAAAAATGGTTTCGAGCACAAAGAAGTTGGCAAATATTGCTGAGAAGAAAATGACCAGGTAACTAATACCTGCTATTATTGAAAGGGTTCTTGGCTTCATAACCGGATAAACTATTAATAAACATGCTTTATATCAGTACTATGCTAACAGTCTATGTATTGAAAGTGTTTATTCTTCCAGTCACATTATCACATGAGCAACCCTCTTAATTGGCCATCTTCTTAAAAGTTTTATTTCAGCTCCTGACGTTTCTTTCTTTTGAATCCGGGCTTTTTTGCCGTCTTTTTCTTATTACGATTGGCAAAATACTCTTGACGTTTGCGTTGTTTCTCCTTTTCAAACTCCTTTTTCTCTTCGGTATTCATCGGTTTGTCCGTCTGGGGAAAGGGATTATCCTCAGCTTTGTCAATCTTGCGTTTAATAAGTTGTTCAATATCCCTCACATAGGCATTTTCCTCGGGTTCGCATAGTGAAATGGCAATGCCTTCTTCGCCGGCGCGGCCACAGCGTCCAATGCGGTGTACATAGGTTTCGGGCTCGTTAGGTATATCATAGTTAATCACATAACGCAGCTTGTCAATGTCGATGCCACGTGCAGCAATGTCGGTAGCTACTAATAGTTTTATCTGGCCACTTTTAAATTGCTTTAGGGCTTTCTGGCGTTGGTTCTGACTCTTATCGCCGTGGATGGCTGCACAATCAATTTTCTTATGGCGCAGGTTGCGTACAATACGGTCGGCGCCATGCTTGGTTCTTGAAAACACCAACACCTGGTCCATGTCCTGGCTTTTCAGAATGTGAAGCAATAGTGCCTTTTTATCACTTTTATTAGTGGAGTAGAGGTATTGCTGTATGGTTTCCGCAGTTGACGATACGGGGTTGACAACGACCTTTTCGGGATTCACTAATATCTGTTGCGAGAGCTTTAATATT
Source organism: Carboxylicivirga litoralis (assembly GCF_025499605.1). Lineage (GTDB taxonomy): Bacteria > Bacteroidota > Bacteroidia > Bacteroidales > Marinilabiliaceae > Carboxylicivirga > Carboxylicivirga litoralis. Next base: position 91,637 of record NZ_JAFMVC010000005.1, read on the forward strand.
TTTGGAGGCATAGTGGCAGAGAAGAACAGTGACTGTCGCTCTTTGGGCAGTTTCTCCAGCAGCTTCTTAATGTCATGGATAAAACCCATATCCAGCATGCGATCGGCTTCATCGAGTACGAAATATTTAATGTGGCGAAGCGTAATATAGCCCTGGCTCATTAAATCGAGCAGGCGACCTGGTGTAGCAATCAGTACATCTACACCTGCTTTGAGCGACCTTACCTGGGCATTTTGTGATACGCCACCAAAAATAACTGTGTTTTTTACTTTAGTGTATTTGCCATAGGTAGTGAAGCTTTCGCCTATTTGAAGCGCCAGCTCACGAGTAGGTGTCACTATCAGGGCTTTTATTTTTCGCTTACCTTTCTCTTGCGGCACATCTTGTGTGAGGTGTTGCAGAATGGGAATAGCAAAAGCAGCCGTTTTTCCGGTGCCGGTTTGCGCACTTCCTAATACATCTTTTTGTTTAAGGATATGCGGTATGGCATTGGCCTGAATATCTGTTGGGGTAGTATAGTTTTCATCCCTTAGTGCCTTAAGAATGGGCGGGATTAAATTTAATTCGGTGAATTGCATGTGTTTTGTTTCAGGATATGCAACTCATGACCATATAGCCAGATGACTGGCCTGGGTTTAGACTGCATATCATTGTTTAATTACTCAAAACAAAGCCCAAAAGTGGCGGCTTTTATATTTGAATAATGACGATATAATTTATAATCGAATTGAGGAACTTATTGTCTTTTATTGGGTGCAGAAAAGTATTGTGTTCTTAAGTTGTTAAAAACAATACAAGCCTGCAAATGCTATTGTTTGCTTAAATCTTTTTTACTCTCACGGCATTTAAACCTTTCTTACCTTGTTCAAGTTCAAAGCTCACCATATCATTCTCTTTTACTTCTTCGGTCAAGCCATTGACGTGTACAAAAAACTTCTCTTGTGTTTCCAACTCTGTAATAAACCCAAAGCCCTTAGAAGTATTGAAAAAAGCAACCTTTCCTTTACGTATCGGGTCAACTTCGATGTCTTCCTTTTTAGGGATGCTGATATCAATATTTTCGGCTTTAACTTTTTCTTTATTAGCCGGATCGGGAGGTGTGTCAGTGATATTTCCAAATTCATCAACATAGGCTATCATGTCATCCAACGATGAACTTTTTGCATTAGCCTTTCTTTCTTCCTGCTTTTTCTGCTTCTCTTGTCTTTTCTTCAGGCGTTTAGCCTCTTTTTCTTTTTTACTAAATGATTGTTGCGATTTCGCCATTAAATAATTTTTATATCACTGCTAATTAAAATGCAATAGTAGGGAATATTTTTTAGTAATTCGTTGAATAAGTGAATATAATTGGTTTTTCGTTGCGAATTTCTGAAAAATAAATGACAATTGCTTATAAAAATGATTGGCTAGCTACTGATAGCTAGTGTTTTTTAAGCCCACTTCACTTCAATGGGCTGATTAATCCAATCGTGCTCAAACACCTGTTGTCGCATGGCTTTTAATTGTGCTGCCGGAAACTGGCTGTAGAAGCGAACCGGAAAACCGTCGGGTGTGGTGACGATGCAGGCCAGGTCAACACCGTAATGTTTCATCGTGTACTCGCGCAGATACTTAAGCGGGTATGCCACTTTTTTACCAATGTCAAGGCCACTTTCATAATCGAGCTTTTTAAAGCTGATGGTTTCTTCTTTATAGGCACAGCAACTCAACACCGGCACCAGGCGTTGTGCCATTGTATTGCAGGTTTCATCATCGTACAGCTCGTTGTCGCTTTTATCTTTTTTCTTGTTGTCAATGGCTTTTAAGCACTCCAATGTGGCAGCGTAATTAATATTGCTGGCATCAAAGGTATTAACGATGCTTTCCAACATTTTTATGGCAATGTGGTAAGGCCAGTTGCGGTTGTCTAATACATGAACCGGCCAGTGGGCCACTCTTTTAAAATGGAAATGTTTATGTCGCGTATCAACATGATAATCTACAGCCCAGGTGATTTCTTCCTCGGTTAATGCATTAATGTCACTTCTGAAATTATAAGGGTTTTTAAACGAATAAGTGTCCTTTCCAACCCTTTTCCACTGGAGCATATTGAGTACTGATTAGTTGATGTGCAAGTTTAGTAATTTTGATTGAGTTGCCCATGCATGAAGGGTTAATAAACTTGATAACAAAGCGCATTGCTTTATTCGGATACTATCTGACACCTGGCGATGATGAATCCACAGGTGATAATGCTTTATTTGGAGTTAGAGAGCTGTATGTGCTGAAGAATTAGGGACTGAAGAAAAAATACAAAAGGCTTGTTGTTTGAGGTATAGCTTATCAACAAGCCTTTGTTTTTTTGTAAAAGAGTTTACCTTACTAAAAATAGATATCCTTTTCCACGTAGGGTTTGAATCTCGATGTTATCGTCTTCACTAAAATAGGTACGTAGCTTTTTAATGTACACATCCAGGTTACGTGAATTAAAAAACGAATCATCGCCCCAAATCTTCAATAGCAATTCTTTACGTTCGATAATTTGACTGCCTTTGCCAGCCATCATATGCAACAGTTCGCCTTCGCGGCTCGATAGGTTGATAATGCCCGACGGAGCTTCCAACTCATAGCGTTGCGGGCGGTACTTGTACTTTCCGATAGTCATTTCATCAATATCTTGATCAGGCCCATTGTTGCCTCCATGAATTTGTTGTAGCTGTAGCTGATTATTGATGCGTACAATCAATTCCTCAATGCTGAAGGGTTTACGAATATAGTCAGTACCGCCGGCTTCAAATCCTTTAACCAAATCTTCTGTATTGACCTTTGCCGTTAGAAAAATGATAGGTAGTTGAGGTTGTAGTTCTCTGATTTTAAGACACAACTCATAGCCATTAATGTTCGGTAACATTATGTCGAGAACGCAAACATCGGGTTCAAACGCTTTGAAGTGTTCCATTACCAAAGCGCCGTCTTGTTCCCACACAACCTCAAAACCCTGAAGACGAAGTGTGTCATTAACAATTTTACCCAGGTTGGGCTCATCTTCTACATAGAGTATTTTCTGCTTCATTTGTCATTGATTCTATCAGCGTGCAATATTTTAATTCTCCTTAATCACTTAGCTCTTTGGGGAGCTTAATGGTAAAAGCACAGCCACCTTCCGGCAGGTTTTTAACGGCAATGGTTCCTTTATGTTGGCGAACCAATAGCGCGGCAAAGCTAAGGCCGAGCCCAAAACCTTTGACATTGTGTTTGTCATCTGTTGGAACTCTGAAGAATTTATCAAAAACCTTATCCAGGTATTCTTTTTTGATTCCTGGTCCGTTATCACTAACGATAAGGATGGCTTGCGATTCGTTTTCTTCAAGTTGGATGTTAATAATAACATCTGAACCACCATATTTGATGCTGTTATCAATCAGATTTTTTATAATACCTTCAACATAAACACGGTCTATATAACTATAAATCAAATCTGATGGATGCTTATAGGTAATGTTGATTTTATTGCCAACAGAAAGTTTTTCGGCAGAGTGGACTATGTGGCTTAAAAATGTGTTGAGTTCTGTTTTTTCAAGTTTAAGATGTTGCCTCTCTTCTTCAAATACCGAATGTTTAAGCACTCTTTCTGTCAGCTGATCGAGACGATTCATCTCGCGCGCCATCATATCTAGATATTCTTCCATTGTTTGGGTGTCAGCTTTTAAGCCGTATGTTCTTAGTGCTTCCAATGCCACTTTGGCTGTGGCTACCGGTATTTTTAGCTCGTGTGTTATGTTATTGACAAATTCTGATCGTAATTGATTTAGCTTAAGTTGATTGATGTAGCCTTTGTAGGTGAATATCAATGCAAAACCAGTTAAGCTTAACAATACCAGAGCAAACAAAATTTGTGGCATTATAACTTTTATCAGGTACATCTGGTAATCTGTTATTTGTATCGCTACTTCATATTTTTTTAAAGTTCGGTTATAGCGATTGATTGAAGGTTCTTTATCCTGTGGTGTGATAGTAGTATCGGCAGGAATATAATGAGCCTGAAATGACATCTTATTGGCTTCAAGATGCTTTAAGAACATTTGCACAAAAAGTTCTTCATCAACAGCTATACCATTTTGTCTGGATATACTGCTGAATAAGGAGCCCAAGGGTCTGATGCCATGCCAGTAGGCAATTCGATTAACACTATTTATGGTTTGCTCAATAGATTCATCAGCTTCTGGATAGGGATATGGCTGTAGCAGGTAGTTGTTGATATGCTCAATGTCATCTTTGTTTGATTCGATAAACTGAGTGAGTTCATTGATTAACCCGACCTTTTTAAGGGAGTCTATCTGGATGTTTTTCAGTAGTTGAGCATCATTTTTATTCTCTAGCAAAGGCACGATTAAGTTAGTGTGTATCTGTCGTGTATTATAATCCTGCCTTGTTTTACTCCACAGTGTGCGAAGTTTATTATTGAGCTCATTCTTTTCATTCTGATACTGAGTGTTAAGCCAGTAGCCTACAAACATGGTCAGGACTAGCTGACTACTAATCATTAGTAGAATATTACGAATTCGTTTCCGGTTCAGTGCCTTTTTTTTCATATGTTGAACCCCTTTGTGTCAGTTAAATAGAGTAGTGTAAAGAAACACTTTTTTTATCGACAACGGGGTAATCATTAACCTTAATTAACCTTGATTGTGCTAGTGTTAACCTGAATCCATTATCCAATGTGCTTTTTTTGCATTAGAGATTTTAGAATGCTTAAGCACTAAAATCAATATCCCTTAATATTCGAAATGACAAGATTTTTTTTCATAGTTTTTGTATTGTTTATCACCTTGTCTGCTATGTCGCAAACGGGCGGCATAACAGGCTTGGTTCTCGATGAACAAGAACAACTTCCGCTGCCAGGTGCAACTGTTTTACTTCAAAATCTTCAGGACTCATTGTTACAGGAAGGTACGATTACAGCTTTGGATGGCAGCTATCATCTACAGGTGTCGAACGGAAGCTATGCACTGCAGGTTTCATTCATGGGATTTAAAATATATCGGGATACGCTTCTGCTGGAAGATAAACCATTAGAATTAGCGACTATCGTTTTGGCTGAAGAAACCGAAGTGCTTGAAGAGATAAAGGTGGTGAGTAACCTGGCACCAACATTTCAACGGGGCGATACCACACTATATAATCCGGCTGCTTTTAAAGTAAGCCTTGATGCCACAGCCAATGACTTGCTTCTGAAAATGCCCGGATTCTATGAAGTGGATGGGAAGATGCTGGCATTGGGAGATACAATAAAAGAAGTACTGGTGGATGGGAAACGCTTTTTTGGATTCAATGTGAATGAGGCCTTGCGCAGCATTCGGCCCGAAATGATTAAGGACATTGAGGTGTATCAATATAAAAGTGATGAAGCCAGGCATTCGGGCTTTGAAGATATGAATGGTGGACAAACCGTTAATATTGTTACCAAAGAACAAAAGAACTCGATGCTGTTTGGTGAGCTGGCTGCTGGTATTGGGAAAGATGATCGCTATGTGGGCGAAGCCAGTTTGAACCGGTATAGCGAGAAAAACAGAATGAATGTAAGCGGAGGAGTTAATAATGCTAATGTACCTATTAAGGTCAATCAGGGAAGTCCGCGGCAAAGCATATCTGGGAATAAGATGGAGCAGAAAAGGCTGAATGCCAATTATGGTTTAATGGGCCGGCAGGAATTGAATGTGAACTATTCGTATAACGATCAGCAGTCGGAAAATATATCCAGAAATTCACGTGAATATATATCAGGTGCAACGGCCGGGCAGGCCAACTTAAGTGAGCGAACATCAGATAATACTTCGCTTAATAATCAGGTTCGAATGAATTGGTCAAGCCCGAAGAGTGAAAAGTATCAATTGAGGGTCAGTGCCCGTTTAGGTAATTCAAAACGGGAGAGTACTGGCTTAACCAACGCATCAACACTAATGAATGGTGAGCTGCTTAATGCCAATAAACGGCTTAATAGCAGCAATAACGAATCAAATCGGATCAATACTCAGCTTAACTTTATCCGTCGATTAAATGATAAGGGAAGCGCTGTTTCGGCTAATGTGGGCTTGGGAGTTAATCAAAGTGAGGGAGATGGTTCGCTGCTTTCTGAAACCCGCAATGGAAGTGATGAGTTGGTGCAGGCTGTCAATCAGATATCCAATAATGAACGAACGAATACGAACTTAAATTATGGACTTAACTATAACCAGGCTTTAAGTCCGAAAAGTAATCTTAATTTTGGTTATTCATTTAGCCACAATAGCGGACAATCTTTGAAAACGAGTTATGATTATGAAGAAGAATCGGACTCGTATGCTCACATCGATTCTTTAACATCCAGCGATTTTAACAATACATCCACTGTTCATCAGGGGCGACTTGCTTTCAAAACTGGTGATGGAAAGACCAATTTGTATGTTGGGGTCAATGTTTCGCAAACCGAACTAGAGAGTGAAGAGGTGTTTCCAAAAACGGAACAGCTGCGCGAGACCTTCTTGTTTTTTGAACCACAGGTAAAGTATAGCATCCAAACAGATAAGAAAATGCGCTGGCAGTTTAGCTATGCCATGTCAAATAGTAATCCGTCGCTACGAAACCTGCAGTCTGTTGTTGATAACAGTAATCCTCTGTACATCTCAACGGGTAATCCCGAATTAAAGTCGTCGCGCACGCATAATACGACCATATCGCTCAGTAAATCATATGTTGAAAAGGGTGTGTTTATGTCGCTTAATCTGCGGGGCAGTATGACCAACGATATGGTAGCTCAAAACCGTGTGGTAGCTCAAAACGATACGGTGATTATGGGTGAATACCTGTTGCCGGCAGGTGGCCAGTTTAGTTCGCCTATTAACCTGGATGGTAATTTTAGGATGAGTATGTTTGGAACATTGGGTTTACCGATTAATACCCTCAAATCGAAATTGAATATGCGCACTGAGTTGAGCTTTGCCAATATGCCTAATATTATCAACAACGTTAAAAGCTACTCAAAGCGCTACAACATTTCTCAAAGCTTTACTTTAAGCTCTAATATTAGTGAAAAAATAGACTTTACACTGTCGAGTAACAGTAGCTTTTCATTGGTTGACGGGCGCAATGGAAGTTCAGCTCAGTCCAACTATTTTACGCAACGTAGCGGACTTAATCTGTACTATAATTTTTATAAGAAGTTTATCTTCAAAACAAACACAGGTCATAACTATACAGGTGCTTCAGGTAGTCTGGCAAGTAACAGTCGTCTGTATCTCAACCTGTCGTTAAGCACTAAATTGTTTAAGGATAATAAAGGAGAAATAAGCCTATCGGGCTACGACCTGACCAACAATGTAGATGAGATGCGTCGGACAGTTGATGAATTCTCTGTTTCAGAGTCCTATCAACCCACCTTAAATCAGTTTGTGATGTTAAGCTTCGCCTATCGGATATAAAAATAATTTAAGCTTATAAATAGGATACTAATCTTGACTTTCCGGCTTTAATATGGAAGCTATGCTGAGTTGTCTAAGGTGTATTAGCTTCAAGGGCATTGATTTATGAATCAGTGCCCTATTTTCTACTTTGACAAAAAATACTCTAAAAGAATGATTTGGTTATGAACCAAGGGGAGAGAAGCAATTAGCCAACGGAATGGATTCCTTTGGCTTTTTATTTAATAAGTGGGTTGGGTTTTAATGATGAAGGTAATCAGTCTGTTACGTATTGATAGGTGCAGGTATCTATTATTTTTTCTAAAAAATATCATCTTTTTTGTAACGCTCTGCTACAATCTGAATCCTTAGGGAAATTAAAAACCATTAAATCTAACAGAAATGAGAACATTAAAACAAACTATCCTAAGCCTAATGATGATGATTGCCGCAAGTAATTTATATGCTACTGACATTGATATTAAAGTTGAGAAAACAGGAGAGGGGCAGCCCATTATATTTTTGCCAGGCTTTACTTGTCCGGGTGATGTGTGGAGTGGTATTGTACAGCCATTAAGCACACAGTATGAATGTCATTTAGTAACGTATCCCGGTTTTAACGGTCTTGCTGCGCCCGACACCTTATGGTACCAAACAGTAGTTGACTGCTTAAAAGAATATATCAACGATGAGCTTGATGAAAAGCCGATTGTGATTGGACATAGTGTGGGAGGTCTGTTTGCTATGCAACTGGCTATTGACGAAACAGAGATGTGCGAACGCTTAATTCTGGTTGACGCCCTCACGTGTATGGCCAGTGTGATGATGCCGGGGGTGCAAATGGAGAATATCACCTACGATTCGCCTTATAATCAGAATTTGTTGGCTATGGATGAGGCGCAATTTGCCGGTATGACAACACAAATGGCCAACTATATGACTAAGGTAGAGGAGAAGAAAGGCATTATAGCTGAATGGATGCAACAGGCCGATCGTCGCACCTATGTGTATGGTTATACCGAGATATTAAAGATGGATATTCGTCAGGAGGTGGCATCCATTGAAGTGCCAACGCTTGTATTGGCAGCAGTGCCTTTTAACCTGGAGCAAACGCAACAGATAATGGCGGACCAATATGCCAACTTAAGCAATAAAAAAATCGAATACATCGAAAACTCCGGCCATTTTATCATGTTTGATCAACCAGAGTGGCTTTCTTTGCAAATAACATCCTTTTTAAAATAAGCATGCCAAACCACCACGAATTTGATACCATCTACCAGGCGTACTATTCAAAAGTCTTTCGACTGTGCGCCGGGTATGCCTCTGGACGAGACGAATGGGCCAGTGATGTGGGCCAGGAGGTTTTTATCACGGTGTGGAGTAAGCTCGACAGCCTGAAAGACCCTAAAGCACTCCCGGCGTGGATATACCGCATTACCTTTAATACCTGCATGAAGCGTTTGAAGGATAATAAAACGGAGGTACAAGCAAACGATACCTTACCCGATATCAGTTATTCGCCGGAAGAAGCCTCAGAGGCCAATGAAATGCTAAAGAAGGTGTATCGGGCACTGGAGCATCTGAAAGTAGAGGAGAAGAACCTGGTACTTTTAATGCTCGAAGGCATTGAACATGAAGATATGGCTGAGATACTTGGACTGTCGCGTTCTAACTTAAGAGTGCGTATGCATCGCACAAGAGATAAACTTAAAAAACTGATGGACAATGAACGACTTTAACGATATACAAAACCTGTGGCAAGCGCAGGATAAGCAAACTTTGGTAAGCACCGAAGAACTCAAGGTAAAAGCTAAAAACCATCAACAGCAGGCCTTAAAAAAGTTACTTTATACAATCCTTATTTTGAGTACTGTTTGTATTACTTTGTTGGTGTTGTGGTGGCTTACGCCCTGGGGTAATGCTGTCAGCACCGGACTAAGCATGATGTTTTCAGCCATACTGATACGTGTGAGTGTGGAGTTGTATTGCTACCGTCGCATGAAAAACATAGATATTAGCGAGGTGAGCGACCGCTACCAACAGAAGATTAAAAACTTTTATCGCTTGCGCCGGGTGCTGGTGTCTGTAGTAACTAGCACAACTCTTCTGCTTTATATTGCCGGTTTTCTGATTATGTTACCGGTTTTTAAAGCCACACTGCCACATTGGTTCTTTATCTATATTGTGGTGTTCCTCAGTATAGGTATTCCGCTAAGTGCCTATCTGCTGATACGCCATGCCCGCAATGAGTTAAGCGAACTAAAACGAGTGATTGGACTGTTGGAGTAGGAGGTGAAAGGAAAACAATAGAGGATGTCCAAAGATAAAGTTTCACGCAAAGAACGCTAAGGATCTCGCAAAGGCCGCAAAGTATAAATTGTTATTTTTTAAGACTTTGCGTTCTTTGCGGTTTTCTTGCTTTGCGCACTTGGCGAGAAATAGTAATGTTTTTGGACAACCCCATAAGGAATAGACTACAGACTTGTATTCCCCACTAAACAACATTCACTATATTTGAATAAACTAACCAATTTACTACCATGACTACTACTTTTAAAATCATTGACCTGACGCCTGAAACCATTGCCGATTATGGTGTTTGTGGCTATAAAGATGTCAATAAGCACAAAGAACTTCGCAATAAAATAGAATGGTTTAGTACCTACCATGCCCAAGGACTAAAGATAAAAGCTCTGCTGGCTGAAGATGGCACTTACCAGGGCATGATTGAATACCTGCCGGGCGAGTTGGCGCACCGCCCTGTTAATGCCAAAGACTACCTGTTTATTCACTGTCTGTTTGTTGGTTTTAAAAAGGAGCATAAAGGAAAAGGCTATGCCTCGGCCCTGCTCGGTGAATGCCTGCAGGATGCCAAAGCACAACAAAAGAATGGAGTTGCAGTGATAACGCGCAAAGGCTCTTTTATGGCCGATAATAAGCTGTTTTTAAAGAAAGGTTTTAAAGCGGTTGATAAAGCTAAGCCCGACTTTGAGTTATTGGTTTATAAGTTCAACGATAATGCACCCGACCCTCGTTTTAATTCCTACATACAGACGATGCCGGAACAATACAAAGAAGGCCTCACCATTCTGCGCTCACCTCAATGTCCCTATACCGAGAAAAATGTGCACGCTATTATTGATACCGCACAAAAGAAATACAAAGTACCCACTCAGTTGATTGACCTCGATAATGCACCAGCTGCGCAGGCAACACCCTGTGCTTTTGGTACTTTCTGTATTATTTACAATGGTGAGGTCATTAGTCATCACCCCATTAGTAATAAGCGCTTTGAGAATATAATGGATAAGGTGATGTAGTGTAGGCAAACTAACTCGATTTTTATGAATGACTATATAAATTCACCAGATCCAAGAGATGATCTAGTACTGTTTTATCTTTTAAAAAACGAATTAGATAAAGTATTTCAGCAGTTAAGGGATTATGAACAAGTTAGTTTTGAAGATAAGAAAGTAGGAGTGTATAAGCACTTGAAGAAGCTAATGCCATGTTTTGATGTGATAGCAGAAGTTGCAAAAATGGATTCTGTACAATCTTTAATCACATTGACGCGGATGGTTGTAGATAATTACTCAATACATTATTTGTTAACTTCATTTGGAACCAAAGGGGAGCAACAATTGAGATACTATCTGTTCTTATTAGATGCGACAACTTCCCGAATAAATACAGCAAAGGATTTTTATGCAAATGTTTTGTTTCCATTGCCTGAAGAAACAATTAATAATTCTAAAATTGTTATTCAACTTGATGAAAAGGCTGTTTGTGATATTAAAGCATTAATAAAAAAGAAGGGATTAAATATAGGAGTTGATTCAACAATAATTGATAATGTAAACTGGAAGTTTAAAGATAAGAACCCTGCAAAAAAGAGTAATAATAGATATAAGTGGCATGAGTTATATTCTCTTGCTCGAATCCCAGAGCATCAATCAAGACTGATTCAAAACTACTATTCTTCATATGTACATGGTTTAGGCATGTCTCTTATTCCTATTTATGAAAATATCGATATTTTTAAGGCTTTAGCTTATTCAACATGTAACCAAGTAATGCCACTGCTGATTAAAACTTTGTTGTTAGAATTTGCTGAAGAAACAAAACAAGTAAATCTTAACAAATTCGTCCGGATTGTGATGGAGGATTGCTGGAATTTGGAAAAGAAGTAATTTACTGCTGCTTGATTAAAATGATTCTTGATAGAAGTATGCTAGCTGAGTTATAACCATATTTTGTTTAGTTTAGAACTACAGTTTTTTAACCTAAACAAAATGAAAACGCAAATAAAACCAGAGGCTGTTGATTCAGTTCAATTACTTAAAGATAATTTAGAGGCATTAAGGGGAAAGTTTGATTCAATTTCCATGGCTCATAATGAGCTTTCTGAAACATATGATTTTGTAAGTAACCAACTAAATAAACTATGTGTAAGGGTTGATTCTGCAGAAGCAGTTGCCAATAATTATATGGTTCGACAAGATTATTTTAGTGATATTATTTCTTCGCAGTTGATGTGGTTTACTATAATTATTGCTGTTACTGCAATAATAGCTGGTCTGTGTGTTTGGAAAGGTGTGTTGCAACCGTTTAAAGAAGAGGTTATTGATATCAAGAATGAGCATGAGACAATTAAAGCAGAATTACAGGGAAGCCTCAAATCAACCACAAAAGAATTAAGAAATGAATTACAAAAAAGTTCATATAATTCAAATACTTATATCAATAAGATAAGAAGAGAAGTTCGAAGATATGTTGATGATGAATTTGATGAAATAAATGTTTCATTTAATGCTGTTGTTGAGGATTTTGAAGAGCAGGAGAATCGGTTTAAAATTAGTTTGGAGAATCAAACAAGTTTATTGAAAAAGGAACAGATTGAATTATTAAAAAAACAAGATTCAGAGTTTAAATCAAGGATTAATAAGATTACTAAAGGATTATATCAAACTACATTTGATGTGGCACGTAGTATGTGCTTAATTGCGGAAGGTGCAAAGAGGTATAATTCAGCATTGAGCTGGGCAATAAAAACACTATTCGAATACCAATCTAATAAAATAGAGGGACATGAAATATCAACCTTTACTTCGAAAATTGATAAACTAGTTCCAAAATTTAAGTATTATGAAGGGTGTGAGAATGAGTTTAAGAAGGCTATGGAAGTTCTGGAATTGACAATTAAGAAAACTCATGATACGAATGTTAAGGAAGAGCTAGAGGGGATTAAGGATAAGGTGGAAGAACGATATTACTTAACGAAGACTGATTATAACAGAAAGTAAACATTGCCTCCCTCCGTGCCACTAGCGCTCTGTTCCACGTTGCGTCCCGCTATGTCGTTTAAATACTACCACCAAAACCTGTCAAGATTCTTAATCCTGACAGGTTTTTTTATAACACTACTCTCCAAACTATCAAAAAGGTTATCTTATTTTTTCCTCCACCTATTGAACTTTAAATTATCCTACCGTAAATTGCTTCTCGTTGTTTTGAATTTGCTGTCGGGAAACAGCTATTTATCGGGCAACATAAAAGATAATTAATCGGGATACAGTAGTAATACAGCAAGGTTGCTTATGTGCGCCTTGCGGTATAAAAGGTCTTTGACATACTGCATCCCTTTATACCTCCTTAATTGTTGGTTCCTCCTTAAGGTTTATCCTTTTTTTTAATAATTATTGGTCAGCAAGTGCCTATGGTGGCTTTGCATAGGAAGCTTTGTACAACAGCTTGCTTTATACCAGAGCCAATGATGAGGTAGATGATACACCAACGTATTCCCCGGCATTGTTACAGCCAGTTTATTAAACATACGCCAGCGACCAAGCATACAATCACCAACAGTTAGCGAACTCCTGCGGCAAGGGATGCACGTCACTCAATTGCAACAGCACAGCGAATGGTTAAAGGTAAAAGTGGAGCTGGAAGGCTGTGTAAAAAGCGATTTTGTGAAATTGGTGGAGGATTGAATAAAATTTGTTACTAATTAATAATTTTTAAACTATGTCAGAACTAAACCTAAAAGAATTGATTCACGAAGTACGTGAAGAGCTAATTGCCTCAGAAAAATTAAGGGTGCAAAAAGGCCTTGATACTTTATTTGAAGTTGATATGCTTAAGATTGAAGTCAATTTTGTGGTTGAAAAAATCAGCGGCAAAAGTGGAGGCGTTAATCTGAAAGTGATTGATGGAAAATTGAATAAAGAGTATAAAGAGCAGCAGGTACACAAAATCACTCTTGACCTAAAAGTGCCAGATGAGGTTATTATGGTAAAACCTACAATAGGCAGCAGACCTGGTTTATATCCCATTGCACCTAAAGGATATAAAGCAGGTTTAACTGGTTATGACGAGAAGCTTTAATTTAAAACCTGTCAGGATTCCAAATCCTGACAGGTTTATTTTATCTACCCACCAAATACAAAAAATCACCCGTAGGTGATTTTGACGGTCGAGTTGCAGAGGTCGCCCTCGAAGCCATATGCTTTCATAGTCATTGGTAACTTCTTCAATGCATTCCAACCAGATATTTATTAACCGACCATTTATTTTGATACAGTGCTGTGCTAAGAGCTAATAGATCGGAAGGGATATAGTTTATTGCTTATATAAATGCTTAATATATAGGGAATATGCGCATGTAAATAGGGAGAATGCGCACATGGAAATAGGTAAAACAAATTCTTATATAGCCCACTAAGCTAATACTTTTGTCACAAGAATGTAATAGTGAGTTTAAATACCAATTTAGGATATTAATCAAAGGAGCATGACAAAAGTTTTAATAGTTGATGATGCCTGTGAAGCGCGCCTTATCGGGAAGTATCTCTTGCGACCATATAACGTTGAGGTTTTTGAGGCAAGCAATGGTAAGGAAGCTTGGGCTGTCATTATCCGCGAAAAGCCTGATGTTATATTATTAGATTTGAAAATGCCTTTGATGGATGGTTTCGAGGTTTTGCAAGAGCTACACAGTGAGGCGTTTCAGATTCCTGTTATTGTTATTACTTCAGATACATCAAATGAGGTTCATAAGTTGTGTCAGGCTTTAGGCGTGCTTGGCATATTTTCTAAACCCGTAAACTTAAAAGGCTTTCATAGCACCTTTAGCAATGTATGTCAGCTCAGTTAGAAGTTAGCAAACGCTGTTAAAGGATTTTTAAATATACACCCATATGATTAAAATTTTGATTGTTGACGACTCATTCGCTGCGCGTATGTATCTGGCCAACTTACTTGATGACCAAGGCTTTTTTTTGCATTTTGCAGGCAATGGCAAAGAGGCACTGGATAAGATAAAAACCTATCACCCAGACCTGATGATCATGGATTTGTTGATGCCTGAAATGGATGGAACAGAGGTGTTAAGGAGGTTGCGTAGTGTCAGTAATGCTCCATTCTCAATCGTTTTGTCGGCCGATATACAGGAACCTACACAAAAACGTTGCTTCGAACTGGGAGCCAATGCTTTCTTAGCAAAGCCTGTTAATAAGCAGGTGCTTATTGGTCAAATTCAACTATTGCTTAAAAATAATTTGTGATGGAATTATCTGCTCTTCAACTGGATGCTTTAAAGGAGTTGATAAATATTGGCGTTGGTAAAGGTGCGAGCTTGCTCAATCGGATGTTGAATAAGCCCATAGAGCTAAAAACGATACACGTGCAGATTGTTGATTGGCACGATGACGTTTTAAAGGAGTATCAAACTAAAAATGCATCAATTGTGCACATGGATTTTAATGGCCAGATAAACGGCCGTGCTAATTTGATATTTCCAAACCGCGATGCTATTCGCCTGCTTGGTTTAATTGCACCCTGGCTCAATGTTGATACCAGCATTAGCCATGTAAAAAGGAATGTACTGACAGAAGTGGGCAACATTGTTATCAATGGTGTGATTGGCAGCCTTAACAATGTGCTCAACCTTCATTCGTCCTATACACTACCATGTTATTCAGATGGTGCATTGTATGATTTTTTTGTTGGCATGGGAAAAGGCAAGTTTATTTTAGCAAATACACAATATGCGATAGAAGATCAGGCCATAAAAGGCACTTTGCTGATTTTTTTAGAGCTAAACTCATTTCAGGTGTTGGGTGAACTTCTTGATAATATAAACGGTAACGCTTAGGGCCTGATGACAAATGAAGAATTAACAGCAGTATATAATCCTGTTCCTTTGGGTATTTGTGTGTTAAACAGACAAAAGCATATTATTTTTGTTAATAAGGGTTTCAGGGAGCTACTGAATGATAAGCGGAAGCAAGTAGAAGGTTGGCCGCTGGAGGAATTGTTTCCTGTTTTTGAGCAGAGCTATTTTAAGCAGCGTCTCGAACAGGTCTTTAACCAGAATGTCCCATTGTTTTTATCATCGGGTTTGCATGGGGTGGAAGTTGCACAGGGATTGGGCAAAAAAGATGCCTACTGCGAGGTGTCGTTGGCTCCATTGATAAAGCGAGATGATCATTACGCCGAACAGGTGGTTTTAACTGTGGAAGATGTGACATCAACTGTTAAGCAGATAAAGCAGCAAAAGAATCTACTGAAGTGTTTACGTAGGCAACTGAAAGAATCGGAAGTAGTTAAGCAAATTATGGAAGGGGTGCAGTTGGAGCTAGAAGAGGCTAATGCTGCCAAGGATAAACTCTTTTCCATAATTGGGCATGATTTAAAAACACCATTTAGTGCACTGGTGGCCATAAGCGATTTGCTGATGAACAATAGTTATAAAGATACTGATGGTAAGGAGCGGCGGCGATTATATGAAGCTATTTGGCTCACTGCTACTCAGGGGATTGAGTTTGTAACTAATTTGCTGAACTGGGCACAGTCACAATCGAATAGCATCACCGCTTTGCCATGTCATTTCGATTTGGATAAGCTGCTTAGTGAGCTGCAGGCCTTCTACCGGTTAAGCATGCAAAAAAAGTCAATTAATATACGGCTGACCTATAGTACAAGAAATAGCCAGGTTTTTGCCGATATGGATATGATAAAAGTGGTTTTGCAAAATCTGCTGTCAAATGCCATTAAGTTCTCCGGAAATGCACAACACATCGAAATAGAATTAGCAGCGGAGAATGGTAATCGTACCCGCATACTCGTGAAGGACAAAGGACTTGGTATGCCAGCTCATACACTCAAGAGTATTATGCGCAAGAAACGGGTTAAGCCGGGTTTAGGTGCTAATATGGAGAAGGGAACAGGCATAGGATTGTCGGTTTGTCACGAATTTCTGGAAGCTAATAACAGTTCATTGCTAATTGAGAGTATTCCAGGTAAAGGGAGTACTTTCAGTTTTTCATTAGCCAATACTGCAAAAAGTTTCCATTCGCAGCCGGTTAAAGATGAGTCAGAGCATCCAGGCTAACCAGTTTATTTTTGATGCTGTAAATCACCAACCTGATAAGGTTTTTACATCCGGTTTTGGCAAGTATATTTTCTTTATGCTTGTCAACCGTTTTCTCGGATATATGCAGACTGCTTGCTATCTCCTGCCGGCTTAGGCCTTTGCATAGTAACACAAGTAACTGTTTCTCACGGCCTGTTAGAGATACAGGTGAATTACTTATTTGGTGGGAGTTGCCGTTGATGGCTCGCTTTGATAATGAAAGCACTATTTTATTGGAGAAGTAATTGTTTTCATTCATTACAGCCTCAATGGCTTTGTTAATTTCATCAGGTGTCGCTTCTTTAAGCAGGTAACCATCAACACCGGCATCTATCATTTTTTCTACATGCTCCAGGCTTTCTAACGACGACAGAGCAATTACTTTAACATTGGAATGATTGGCCTTTATGTGCCTGGTTGCTTCAATACCATCCATAACTGGCATCATTATATCCATAAAAACAATATGAGGCAGGTAGCCATTCTCAATCAGTTCAATAAACTGTTGACCATTAGCTGCTGTTTCCAGTCTTTCAATCTTACTATTTAAGCTGAGGTATGATTTAAAACCTTCAATAAACAGAGGGTGATCGTCTACTATAGCAATTGTGTAATTCATGTGATTGGTGTTGAAGTTAGTATTTAAGTTGTATTCCAACAATCAGGCCAAAGCCCTTTATTGGAAAAAACTGGCACGCTCCACCGTAAGTACGCACTCTAGTCATTATGTTTTTAATGCCCATGCCTGCGCTCTTAAGGCTGTTATCGAGGCAAAAATTGCCATGACCGTTGTCCTCATATAGCAAGAATATTTCGCCATTGTAATTAAACAGATTAACAGTCATAGAATCTGCCTTGCCGTGTTTGATTGAATTGCTGATTAATTCCGATACAATTCGGTAAATGGATAACTGTACTTCTTTACCTGGCTCTTTCGTCAGATTATCGGTCAGAAATTTAATATTCAGCTTGTCAAATTTGCTATAAAGTAGCTGAATAGCGTTAAGACTTTCGGCCAATCCAAGCGTTTCAAGTTCTGGGGGTTTTAGTTCGCGAGCCACCAGCCTGATGTCATTAGCAGTTTGTTTTACTATGCTGTCAACCTGCTGTAAAAGTTTATTGTGAGGGTATTGCGTATTAAGGGTATTCATATACATGCTGATAGCCGACATGGTAGCGCCGATTGAATCGTGAAGCTCCATTGATATCCGCGTCCTTTGACGCTCCTCAGCATCCCATATGGCCGACACTATTTGTTTATCCTGTTCCTTTTGTTGAGTGATGTCAAGGGATATGCCTCTAATGCCTTGTAATACACCCCTTTTATTGTATATGGGCTTGCCCGAGGCTTTTAAGTAAGTTCGTTTGTGGCTTTTGTCCAGAAATACTTCAAAATCGTTAAATTCATGGGGATATAAATGAAATGTGGAAATGAACTTAAACAGTTTGCCATGTAGTTCTGAATCGAAAAGATAGTGCATAGGTTGTCCAATTAGTTCCTCAACCTGGTAATTGGAATAGCGGTAAATGTTGGGCGAAACGAATTGGATAATACCACGCATATCTACCTCCCACACAATACCCGAGAGGTGCTCAACTATTTCCTTATAATCGTGGCGGGTTTGCTGCAGTAATTTGCGCTGCTCAATAACGCGGCCTTCCAGTTTGTTCTTATAGCGCATTAACTCTTCTTCCATGGCCTTATGCTCTGTTACGTCTTCTTTGATAGCAACAAAATGAGTTATGAGTCCCTCCTTAAGTACCGGACTTATTATGCAATCTTCCCAAAAAAAGGAACCGTCTTTTCTTTTGTTTTGAAATGTGCCTTTCCATGTGCGCCCTTTGCTAATTGTTTGCCAAAGGGCATTATATGCAGCTGTTGATGTAGCTCCAGATTTAAGGATGCGTGGATTTTTTCCTTTAACTTCTTCGAATTTATAGCCCGTATTGCGGGTAAAGCACTCGTTAGTGTATTCGATATTAGCATCACTATCGGTAATGACAATAGCAACTGGACTTTGATCAACAATATGCATTAATTTTTTTACTTCATCATAAGCTGATGCTTCGTGAGTAATGTTGCGTATGTGAAGAGTTGTGCCGCCAAACTGATTATGAGAATTTCGCCTGCACGCAACAGTTGCTTTAAATTGTTGTCCGGGGTAGCGGCTATATAACTGAAAGTAGAAACTCTCGGCTTTATTGTTGAGCTTAACGTTGGAAATAGTTCGTGACAGTCTTCGTTTAAATTGTTGATCAATCTTTATGGCAGTAAAGTGTTTACCTTTAATATTATCGTAATTATCCTCCAGTAAGCCAATTCTAAAATGAGTATACATCGTTTCAAAGCAGTCATTTGTATCCAACGAATAGATGTAGTCCTCCAGTGAAAGAAGTGTGGTGGTTAGTATTTCGTTTCGTTTATTAAATGCAATATTTGACGGCGTATTATAACTGATTGTTTCACCATTAACTTTCTGCCATTTATGTTGGTCTGCGCTTGAGACAATCATCTTTGCCAGCGATTTAAGGAAAGTTACGATGCTATCAACCTTTTCCTGTGAAAACACCTTAATTGACTTAATGCTAGCCAGATATTCTAATTTGTTAAACCCGTATTTATCTGCTATTGAAGCGTAGTTATCGATATCAGGAGTTTGCATAAAAAACTGGCCTGAAAACAAATTGCCAATGTGCTTGCGTTTGTAATGCACCGGAACGGCTATATCAACAAGACCATTGAGACAGGTATAAATAGCATAATCTTTTCCGCCCTTTAAGTGTGCTGCCAGATACGTATCACTTATGATGCAGTTTTTCTTTGTTGATTCACATTGTCGATGAAAATGTGTACATGCATGGGCCCAGCCAGCACCAAAGTGTGAGCCATCAGAATTGTACAATAAATTGCCGTTGATGTCAGTAAATGTCACAGCAACGCCACTTAAGGTATGAAAACTCTTAAAAAGCGCCTGAAGGTTGTTTAATTCAATTATAGAATGAAGTTGCTGGCAGCCTTGCATCAAAGTTTTTGCTAACAAATGTAGAAGCTTTTCTTTAAGTAGGTATTTGTACCTGGAAAAATAGGTAATATCCCTATGGAAATCGGTAGAATACTTATTTAAAAATGACTAAAAAGTGATGAATTTTGAATTATAACTAAGATTTCCAGCGATGCAATAGTAGTAGAGCAGTCATGTTTGTTATGGTAACATTGCACCATGGAGCAATGGTATTAGGTGGGCAAGGCAATGGTTTTGTCCACTTCTTTTTAATTGTATGTAAAGTTACCATGTAAAAAAAAGGAGCAAAAAAAAAATCACCCGAAGGTGATTGAAGTTGTGGAGCTGGAGGGGAT
The DNA here is from genome assembly GCF_025499605.1 of Carboxylicivirga litoralis. Taxonomy (GTDB): domain Bacteria; phylum Bacteroidota; class Bacteroidia; order Bacteroidales; family Marinilabiliaceae; genus Carboxylicivirga; species Carboxylicivirga litoralis. The sequence continues at coordinate 111,825 of NZ_JAFMVC010000005.1, forward strand.
CGAACCCTCGTCCAGACAAGGAAGCTATGCGCTTTCTACATGCTTAGCTTTGACTTGGTTTTCGAGTAATAACTGGATCAAAGCCACCGATTATTACCTTATCCTCTTAAATTTCGGAATAGGTCCAAGGCTTACCTTTTCCTAGTTCTGATTTTCCAGCATCCCTAGTACGAACCGCCTCAAAACGTTAGCATTCGTGGGATGTCTCGTTTCTGCACCTTGTGCTGAAATAAAGCTTATCTACTATGATTCGATTAAGCAGCAAGAGCGTAATTATTTTCGCCAATTAAAAAGTTTGAGATCCGGGATTTACGAGCCAGCATCACGACGCTCGACATGCTTACACACCACTTTGCCAAGCTGTCAAATCCACGTCAGCCCCATAAAGAAATGCGAATGCAAAAATAATAAAATATGCCATATTATGGCACATGTTAAAAACAATTGTGATTAATGGTTCAGCGACAACTGGTAATAATTTGCACTAAAAAAGCCGGACTATTCAGCCCGGCATAATGAAGGAACGTATATTAATGGTTATTTAGCGTTAGCAATCCAGTCATCGGTACTAAGCATCCAGCTTTCAATGGCTAATGGTGCTTCGTCAAAGTCAGCATCGTTGAATACAGTTGACCAGCTGTCTAAGTCCAACATCCATGCTTCAATATAAAGTTGCTCATTGGTAAATTCGTCAGCGGCAATGTTTGAACCGGCCCAGTCGCTAGTGCTTAACATCCAGCTCTCAACTCTTAAAGCCTCTTCTTCAAAGGTGTTCGATGAAGCTATTGTCCAGCTGTTCATGTCGGTCATCCATTCTTCAACAACGATAGGGTTCTCGGTATATGTAGTTGGTAGTGTTAATGTTGAAGAGCTTGCAGTTACTGTTGCTGTTGAACTTGATGTTGCAACCTCAAAAGGTTCTGTCATCCAGGCTTCAATTTCAAGAGGAGCTTCTGTGTCAGCTATTAATTCTTTTAGGTTGGTAGCATATGTTTCGGTAATAGGAGTAGTTGTAGCAGGTTTTGTCATTCTTGAATTCATAATATATGACATGTCCTTTATCAAATTAACTTTTTCTTCTGTTTGAAAATAGGAGAAGAAAATACTCAAAGTAAAAATGCTTGCAGCAATACCGAAAAATAGGTAATTAATTACTGAGTTTTTGTGGCTATGGTTAACTGTAGTTTTCATCTTAATATCCTCCATTGTTTGTTACGTCAATGGTATATCAGAATATGTGCCACAAGATATAACTGACAGATTAATAGGGTATAAGGTGTTAAAAAGACATTTTTGTCTGATAAATTCTGAACGGAATTGCAACAAAGGGCTGTACGGATTCGAACAAACAAAAAAAAGTCCTGTCAAATTGTTGACAGGACCCTATATTATTGGCCAATTTTTTAATGCTCAAGCAGCCTTGTTATCTGCTTAGATGCATTTGCTAATTATGCTTTATCTAATACGCTCATTACTTCAAGTACGTGCTTGCGGCTAGTTTCCAACAATTCTTTTTCGTCAGCGTTTAAGTCAAGCTCAATCACTTTCTCAACACCGTTTTTACCAAGAATGACAGGAACACCCAGGTAACAATCGTTAATGCCGTACTCACCATCTAACTTAATACATACTGGGAATACACGTTTTTGGTCTTTAACGATAGCCTCAACCATTTGTGCAGCAGCCGAACCTGGAGCATACCAAGCAGACGTACCCATCAACTTCACTAATTCTCCACCTCCAAATTTAGTACGCTCAATGATAGCATCTAGTTTTTCACTGTCGATTAGCTCAGTTACAGGAATGCCGCCAACAGTTGTATAGCGCGGAAGTGGTACCATCGTATCACCATGTCCACCCATTAATACAGCCTGAATATCTTTTGGAGACACGTTTAACTCTTCTGCTAAGAAAGCACGATAGCGAGCAGTATCAAGGATACCAGCCATACCCATTACTTTAGTTCGTGGGAATTTAGATGTTAAATGCGCCTGATAGGTCATTACATCTAATGGGTTCGATACAATAATGATAATTGCTTCTGGTGAATGCTTAACTACTTGTTCAGTTACCGACTTTACAATACCAGCATTAGTCGAAATTAAGTCATCACGCGTCATCCCCGGCTTACGAGGTAGACCTGAAGTAATTACCACAACGTCAGAACCAGCCGTTTTCTCATAATCATTGGTTGAACCGACGGTTCTTGTATCATACAAATTAATCGGAGCTTTTTGCCAGATATCAAGCGCTTTTCCCTCAGCAACGCCTTCTTTAATGTCAACAAGTACAACTTCGTTAGCAATTTCTCTATAAGCGAGAACATCAGCGCAAGTTGCACCTACATTACCTGCTCCAACTACAGTTACTTTCATAATAAAAAGGTATTAATTTAGTGTTATATCAAATTTTTCTAAATCCAGATACTGTGCATGTTAGCAATACTTAACACTTCCCCTTTAAAGTGTTTGATTTTTTGCACACGCAAATATAAAACTTTATTTAGCCCTACATTTAAATTTTGGGGCTTTAACGTTTGTTAGTAAATTAGGTCTAGATTGTAATGTTCAGGTAATTAAGTTGTTGAAGATGATTTTATTTAATGAAAAAATTCTCTATTTAGTTCGTATTCCCTTAAATGTTAATAAATATGACTAGTACTTAATTTCACAATGAGTTGGTTCTTTAACCTATTGTTTTTTGTCTGGTTTGTAGCTAATAATTTGTTTTTAGCTTTGTATGAGATTTAACAATTATCGGCTCATCATGTTTAAATATTTTTAAATGAGTCATAGTAAATAGTGATAATATGCATACAGTCAATATAAAAGGTGAGCTCATGGAGCTGTCAGAACCCATGGTGATGGGCATTTTGAATATTACACCCGATTCGTTTTTTGATGGAGGGAAATACCAATTACAAAAAGATATTGAAGAACGTTGCGAGGAAATATTAAGTGAAGGTGCGAAAATAATTGATTTAGGAGCTTATTCATCACGCCCAGGCGCCACACATATTTCAGAAGAGGAAGAAGTGAAGCGACTGACAAAGGCTTTAACATGGATTCGTAATAAATATCCTCATGCCATATTATCCGTTGATACTTTTCGGGCTTCGGTGAGTGAGTTGGTTGTGAATGAATTTGAAGTGGATATTATCAATGATATTTCAGGTGGTACAATGGATGAGCATATGTTTGAATCCATTGGACAATTAGGTGTTCCGTATATTTTAATGCACATGCAGGGAACACCGCAGAATATGCAGATGAATCCGGTTTATCAGAATCTGATTGGCGATATCAGCTTGTTTTTTGCTGAACAACTGAAAAAACTAAGAGCATTTGGAGCCAAAGATGTTATTCTTGACCTTGGTTTTGGTTTTGGAAAGACTTTAGAGCATAATTACGAGCTTTTGCGTGAATTAAGGCAATTTGAATTATTTGAGCTGCCAATGTTGGTTGGAATATCACGTAAGTCGATGATATATAAGTTGCTCGGTGTGGATTCGCAAGCTGCTTTAAATGGGACAACTGCTTTAAATACCATCGCTTTATTAAATGGCGCCAATATTTTAAGGGTGCATGATGTTAAAGAAGCCGTAGAATGTATTAATTTAGTGCGTCAACTTAAAAAAGCCTGATTACTAAATGACATTTCTGGATATACGCTTTATTGATTTGGTCGACATTGTTCTGGTGGCTTACCTGATGTTTCGCATTTATAAGCTTATCAAGGGAACCGTGGCACTGTATATTATGCTGGGCATTTTTGCCTTTGTCATTTTTTGGGTGTTGATAAAAACTTTTGGGATGGAGCTATCATCCACCATCCTTGACCATATTGTTAATGTAGGTGTGATTGCCTTTATTGTGGTGTTTCAACAGGAAATCAGACGATTCTTATTATTACTTGGTTCAAGATACAATGTCACTAATCGCTTTTCGATGGATAAGGTGTTTATGTCGCAGTCGAAAGGGATGATGTCCATCTATAATAAACCTGTTGTAAGGGCATGTGTTTCATTAGCCAAAACAAAAACTGGAGCATTGATTGTTATCACCAAAGATTCGGAGTTGTTGGACTATGTGCAAACTGGTGAACTTATTAATGGCGTGATTTCAACGCAGTTGTTGGAGAACATCTTCTTTAAAAACAGTCCTTTGCATGATGGTGCTGTTATTATAACCGGAAATAAAATTAAAGCAGCAGGATGTATTCTGCCTGTATCTCAAAATACTGACCTACCCAAACGTGTAGGTTTGCGTCATCGAGCCGCCATGGGTATAACCGAATCGACGGATGCCCATGCAATTGTTGTGTCTGAAGAAACCGGACGTATTTCCTTCTTTAGTAAGGGGCAAATGGAAATGGGTGTAACTGATGAAGAGCTACAGGACTTGTTGAATAAATCCTGATAATAGAATGTGAATTAAAAGAGAATAAAGATATGCCTCAAGGGCTTACCTCAAATAAAGTGGCGATTAGCGGTGCTACAGGTTTTATAGGAACTGCATTGTGTGATTTCTTAGAGTGCAATGGTTTTGAAGTTGTTCGGCTCAAACGCCATCATTTTGAAAAAAGAAGTGGGCAGCTCGATAGGTTAATTGCCGATTGTTCGGTGATTATTAATTTGGCGGGTGCTCCGATAGCTGCTAAAAAATGGACCAGGAGTTATAAGAGTGAGATTTTAAATAGCCGAATTAAAACAACTGAGCGTTTGGTAGAAGCCATTCATAATATGACCACCAAGCCTGATGTGTTTATCTCATGCTCGGCCGTTGGAGTGTATGATAGCTACGAGGTTCACGATGAGTTTTCAACCAATTATGCCGATGATTTTCTGGGTAGTGTTTGTCAGGAATGGGAAGCCCGTGCTTTTAAAGCGCAAACCATAGATGATGTGCGCCTGTGTATTGTTAGAATGGGTGTAGTATTAGGTAACGAAGGAGGTGCTTTTTCGCGCATGGCCAGACCTTTTAAATATGGTTTAGGTTGTAAACTTGGTGATGGACATCAGGTGTTTCCATATATTCACCTGAACGATGTGTTAAGTGCTTTCTGGTATTTAATTCAACGCAAAGCATCTCATGGCATCTATAATTTGGTGGCTCCACAGATGATTTCCAACCTGGAAATTACGGAAGCGATGCAAAAGCGAACTCGAAAATCAGTGTTGCCCTCTGTGCCTAAAGCTGCACTAAGATTGCTTTATGGCGAAGGGGCGGAGATGCTGCTTGTTGGCCAGAAAGTAGTTCCAAAACGATTGGAGCGAGAAGGTTTTCACTTTGCTTTCCCAGATTTTGAGTCTGTTTTGGATGATTTATTAGTATAAGTTGAGGGTTGTTCATCCTTTATCTTTCATCTTTTTTATAAATACCAATACACGGCATGGAAATGAGCGTAAGCACCTATCAAAACGAAAAAATGAAAGATGGCATGATTCATTGGGATGCGCTTAATTTGATAAAGAACAGCCCCTACGGTGTAGAATGCACCGCCAATTGATAACCATAGTAGTGTTTCGGAAGTCAACGCATCAATTAATGACTTACTGGCAATAACTACAATCCAACCTAGTAATACATAGCTACTTGTGGAGATTAGTTTAAAACGACCCGTGAAGAAAAGTTTAAGAATAATGCCGGCGATGGCTAAAAGCCAGACTGCTGCCAGTATCCAATAGGCTATTTTATTGCCGATACCCAAGGCTAAAAAAGGAACGTACGAACCAGCAATCATCAGATAGATGGCACAATGGTCAAATACTTTCAGTTTCAAACGTTTCGATTCTTCTTTTGCAGAGTGATAAAGTGTCGATGCTGAAAACATGGCAATAATACAGAGACCGTAAAGCAGGTAGATGGCAAAGGTTAATGGGCTTGAAGCTTTTATGAGGAGGAAGATAAGTGCCACTACGCCCAGTGGTATACCGATCAAATGGCTGTAGATGTTTAGCTTTTCTTCGGTTGGGCTGTAAGTGTTGGGTTTAAGCTGCATTTTTTCTTTCAAAAGTAGTAGTTTAATATGGATTGCTTGTTGTAGAATAAGAAATCATGCAATAAAAAAGGCTAAAACTTCCTTTATTCAGAAGCCTTAGCCTTAGCATTGTTCCCCGATTAGTGCTATTTAATGCAGTATATAAATGATTCCAACGGTTTAAGAGTTGTTTTAATCGTTCCAACACCTTCTTTAACAATCATTGTGTTGGTTGAAGCAAATAGAGCATCTTCAAGGTTGTACTTGCCATCTTTTAGGCTCCATTTTTTAATCGTTTCGGCAGGGATTTTTAATGCGAATGAATCAACATCAGACGGTTTAAAACTTGATACAATAATTAGCTTTTCATCATTACTCCAACGCACAAAGCTGAATACTTTATCGCCATAACCTTCGGTGTTTGCTCTGTTGAAAGTGTGTATTTCTGCATATTCGCCCATTAAAGCTGAGCTTTGGGTTGAAAAAGTAAGCAGACGCTTGTAGAAGTTGCGTAACTCTTTTTCTTCTGCACTTAACTGGCCACCATCAAACGCACCATTGTTCATCCAGCGTTGGTGATGCGGCACGCCTATGTAGTCGAAGATACTTGTTCTGCTATTACTTCCAAAACCAGCATCTTCAGCACCAGGTTCGCCCACTTCCTGACCAAAATAAAGCATGGTTGGCGCTGTGCTGATGCATGTTGAAACCACCATAGCTGGCTTACCCTTTTTTGCATTACCTGCGAATTCAGGACTTGCAATACGTTGCTCGTCATGATTTTCAAGGAAGTGCAGCATATGATGCTCAATATCTTGCAAACCGTCTTGAATGGCAGGTAGGTTATCGGTTAAACCGTGCCCTTGCATAATGTGCTTTAGGGTATCATATAGTTCTACTTTGTCATACAAGTAATCCATTTTGCCTTTATGGATGTAATCGCGATACAAACTTGGGTTATACACTTCAGCCAACAAGAAGGCATCAGGATTGGCATTTTTAATAGAAGAATTCATAAAACTCCAGAATTCCACAGGTACCATCTCAGCCATGTCCGAGCGGAAACCATCAACACCGAAATCAATCCAGTAAAGGGCGATATCGCGAAACTTCAACCACGAATCGGGTAGCGTCTTATTCTGCCAGTAGTCGAAATGTGCCTTCCAACCCTTCTCGTCGTAACCTTCGGGAAGTTCAGGGAAATCTTTTGTGCCATCGGGACGAACGCCATAGTTGATTTTAACGGTCTCGTACCAATCATAAAAGCCAGGCTGAGCCAGTCGTGAACCGTTTCCTGTCCATTTAGCCGGATTCTCATCAAATAGACCATCAGCTAGTGGATGCTCTTCGCCGCCCAGTGGTTTGTAGTTGTTTTCCGGAGCAGGTACTTTAAATGTCTCGCCAGGAATGTAATAAAAGTTGTTGTTAATGGCATATTCAACAGAAGTATCGTCATTGGCACCAAAATCAACAACACCTTCAGGGTTGTTTTTACCTTCGTAGTGACGGGCAACGTGGTTAGGCACAATATCAATCAATACTTTCATTCCATGTTTATGCGTGCGCTCCACTAAAGCTTTAAATTCGCTCAGTCGATTAGCCGGGTCAACAGCCAAATCGGGATTGACATTGTAGTAATCTTTCACCGCATAGGGTGAGCCGGCACGGCCTTTAACCACATCAGGATCATCATTCGAAATACCATATTGCGTGTAATCGTGAATTACAGCGTGGTGAGGAACGCCTGTGTACCACATGTGTGTGACGCCAAGTTCTTTTAGTTCGCTTAGTGCTTTGTCGCTAAAGTCATTAAACTTGCCAACACCGTTCTCTTCAACGATACCCCAGGGCTTGTTGGTGGTGTTGGTGTTGCCAAATAGACGTGTGAAAACCTGGTAAACTACGGTCTTATGTTCTTTTTGTGTTACCACTTCCTGTGGTTTCTGCTGACATGCGATTAGCACAACCAACATTACTGCGAATGATAAGAATCTTCTCATGAATTTAATTATCTAATTAATTTATTAATTATTGTTGTTTCTATTCGGTTACTATGGATTTAATGGTGTTACCCATTTTGAATTTTACATGAAGTTTTCCTGTCTTCGAATCGTATGCAGCCCCTTCTTCTCGTTTTTTGAGTTTTTTCAAAGAACCACTTACTTTGTATGTACTGTCACCAATTGTTATGCGCTTGGTTTTGCGATTAAAATGGTGAATCACTAGTTCAATGCTGCGTTCTTCGGGCATGCCATTATATTTATAACGAAGAGGAGTTAGTTTGAATGTCAGGTTGCCTCTGTTATAACAATCAAAAATCAAAGTTTCTGATTGATGAGATAGGTGATTGTTTTTTGTTATGCCGTCATCTTCATATAAATAGCTATTGCCGTGTAGTACTTCATTATCATGATAGTAGTGAAGGGTAAGCTCTTTTGATGTATAATCTTCGGTATTTTGAATTAATGGAACCATTGGCACAAAAGCACCGGCACGCACAAATACAGGGATGGTGTTAATGTCGACATCTACTTCAATGTGTTGACCGCCAGAGTATCGTTTACCATTAAAGTAATCGTACCAGATAAAATTGGCAGGTAGGTAAACCAGCTGCTTTTTAATGCCTTTTTCGATGATTGGAGATACCACAAATGCTTCACCCCAGGCATAAGATCCTGTATAATCTAAAAGTTCGGGATTATCATCATAGAAAAACAAAGGGCGCATCATGGGTAATCCCAAGGTGCTGTTTTCGTGCATCATCGAGTAATTATAGGGCAGGAGCTGATAGCGGAGATTAATAAATTCTCTGACAATATTTTTAGTGCTATCGGGCCAGAAAACTGGTTCAGGCGGAACATCCTCTTGTGCGTGAGTCCGGTATACAGGCTGGAAAACGCCATATTGAAGCCAACGTGTATACAGTTCATCATCTCTGTAATCACCAGCAAAGCCTCCTAAGTCAGAATGCATATAAGCCAATCCCTGCATGCCCATCTGTAGCGAAATCTCAACCTGTGATTGCAAACCACCCCACGAACGGCTTACATCGCCTGACCATGGAATCATGCCATAGCGCTGCGAACCAATGAAACCAGCACGCATCAATGTTACCGGGCGTCTATCCGGAAAATCTTTTTCGAAACCCTTATAAATTACTTTTGCCCACTCATGACCATATAAATTATGAACTTCGTCGGCTCGCCCATTGACATGCAGCAAGTCGTCAGGGTGAACTTCTGGTTCGCCCAGGTCGCCCCACCAGCCATCGACGCCACTTAAGGTGTGTTGTTTATATATGTTCCAGAACCAGTCTTGCGCTTCGGGTTTAAAAATATCGATCAAAGCGGTTGTGCCAAAAAAGAAATCGAAGATATATGGCTCGCCCTTAGCGTTTGTTCCTAAGAGCCCTTGCTGGGTGCATTCCTGGTATTTGCTGCTGTTTTTTAAAATAAAAAGCTCCGTGATTAAAACCGTTTTTATGCCTCTTTCTTTGTTGCGTTGCAGCATTAGTTCCGGCTCTGGGAAAGAGTCGCGATGCCATTCCAGGTTACCCATATGTCCTTTTACATCGGGGCCAAACCAATAGAGGTCGAGCACAATACCATCCAGTGGGATGTTATCTTCAGCATATTTGTCAATCACCGATTCTACTTCTCGTTGAGAATGGTATCCCATGCGCGAAGAAATATTACCTAGAGCCCATCGCGGTAGCATGGGGTGTCGTCCGGTTAGTTCGGTAAAGTTAGTCATCAGACCTTGCCAGCTATTGGATGTGACAATAAAATAACTTTTACGTCCTCCCACACTTTCAAACTGTAAAATGTTAGGCTCGGCTTTGCCAAGGTCGAGCCAGCCGCTGGCACCATTATCAAATCCAAGCATGTATTTTTCGGATGAGATAATAAGAGGCATAGAATAGTACATTAACTCGGCATGTGTTTCATAGCCATAGGAGGCACGATTATATAGTTGTAATCGATGTCCTCTGCGATTCATGCCTAATGCCCTTTCGCCGGCGCCAAACAAATGTTCTTTTTTATTCAGGTTAAAACGAAAACCTGAAATACTGTCGTTGCAGAAGTAACCTTTTTCTTCCGAAAACAGGTATTTGCCCATGTGGTAATAGGATATTTTAAACGGCTGTTTCTGTATAATTGCCGATACTTTTGTAGTAGAAAAACTAATTTGATTCGCTTCATCCTGGTAGTTTATTTTATCCAGATAAGGTTCATCAATTATGGCAATGGCAGGAAAAGGAGCAATAGAGTCCTCTAAAAACACTACCTCCAAATTTGAGTCGGAGTAAGGTGTGATGATAATTGTGCCGTCCGACACTTCCAGTGTAAGTTTATTCTCGTAATAACTGGCAGATAGAAACTGACGTGTTTCGTTTTGTGCCTTAACGATATAGCTAATCGATAGGAGGAGCGTTATTAGGATGGCTGAAAATCGATAGTTCATAAAGTTGATTTTTGATAATAAGGTCTTAAAGTTTAGGCAGAGGTGCAACTTCAATTAGCCAAATTACTAATTAGGTAGGTTTATTTCGTAAATAGTGAATGTTATGAGCTAGTTGCATCAAAGGATATGATCTAAGGTTTTGTTTTGTAAGGTGTATGAAATCAGGTTGATAGGTTTGTTGTTTTATGGTTGTAATACCGTTGGGATATATTTAAATTCTAGTCGTATTTAATTTAAGTGCTTATTTGCAAACGTTTTCGATAAAAGGTTGGGAAGAAGGATGTTTGTTGTGTGTAAGTGTCATTAAATTAAGGTGATGTATTTTGATGAAAAATCTTGGTGCAAGCTGCTAATGAAATTATCTAATCCAATCTGGGTTAAAAACTAAGGAACTATTGTATCTTAGCAACCGCAAAATATTTGACAAATAATTAAAGAAAATACGATGAGTAAGGTAGTAATTAAAAGTTTTGATGAATTAGAGAAATTAATCGGCAGCGATTTGGGGATTTCTGATTATCATGAATTTACTCAAGAGCAAATCAACCTTTTTGCAGATGCAACTTTGGATCATCAGTGGATTCATACTGATGTTGAGAAAGCAAAAAATGAATCTCCTTTTGGTAATACCATTGCTCATGGTTACCTGACTGTTTCAATTCTTCCACACTTGTGGAATCAGATTGTAGATGTACAAAACCTTAAAATGCAGGTTAACTATGGTATTGAAAAATTGAAATTTAATGCCCCTGTAGTTGTAGGAAGTAAAGTACGCTTGCATGCAAAAGTGAATAATGCTGTCAATCTTCGTGGTGTTTGTCGCGCTAATATTGGTATTAAATTAGAGATTGAAGGAAGTCGCAAGCCAGCTTATGAAGGAGAAATTGTTTTCCTATATCATTTCAACGCGTAATCTTTTCAGAATCGATATTTCTAAGGCACCACTTGGTGCCTTTTTTTTGTGCGCAAAAAAAGAGGGCACCTTGTAAGCGCCCTCCTGAATGCCATTACTTGACTCTGCGGTCTAGAAATTGCAATCGTGTACTTCAAAATAAGCTTGTGAATGTAGGCAAGCCGGACATGTTTTAGGTGCTTTTGTTCCTTCATGAATAAAACCACAATTGCGACACATCCAGGTTACTTTTCCATCTTTTTCAAATACTTTACCTTCCATCAGGTTATCGTATAGTTTACGGTATCTTGCTTCGTGGTGTGCTTCCACTTTAGCAATCATTTTAAAGGCAACAGCTACTTCTTTAAAACCTTCTTCTTCGGCAACTTTTGCAAACTCAGGATATAATTCATCCCACTCTTCTTTTTCACCATCGGCAGCTGCTTTCAGGTTGTCTTTTGTGTCGCCGATAATGCCTGCAGGGTAAGTGGCTGTAATTTCGACCATGCCACCTTCTAAAAATTTAAAGAAGCGTTTAGCGTGTTCTCTTTCTTGTTCTGCCGTTTCCATAAAAATGGCTGATATTTGCTCTAAACCTTCTTTTTTGGCTTGTTTGGCAAAATAGGTATAACGATTGCGTGCTTGAGATTCACCAGCAAAGGCTTTAAGTAAATTTTGTTCCGTTTTTGTTCCTTTTAAACTATTCATTTGTCTTTTTTATAGGGAATTAATTAATTCTAAATTTAATGGTAGGTTCTACAAATATAGTGCATCATAATAATTTGTTTTACCTTCAGGATTTAGAAAGCTTAATTTAGGATCTTTCTAAATATAATATTGTTACTCTAGTGGCTCGAACATATCCATAACTGAGTCGGATGTTGAGCTCATTAAGATGCGCGATAAATACTAAAATTAAAGAGTCGGGATATGTACTATTCCCCGAATTTTCAATGGTAGGAACATAAAATATTTACATATGTTAAATGTTTATATTTTTTATGTGTAGATGTTTTGGCTTCAACTCATTGCAACTTGCGCAAGTTCTTCTGTTACTTTAAAGGCTGTATTTGAAATATATCCATTATTCTATTCGCCATCCTGCTTTTGATAATTCTTTAGTTATAAGTAATTTAAAGAAGGCTTCAAAGTGTATGAAGTATGAAGTTTGTTATTTTTTGATAGTCAATAAACTACTCATATTATTGGCAAGGAATAGGATATAGGTAATTTCCTTTTAAGGATATAATTCTCTAATTTAGAATTAGTGTAAATAGTTAGTGAATAACTAATATCATTATTTCGGGATTATTCAATCGGTATATTTACCTTTGAAAATTCTAAAAACGGCAAGAGCCTTTGTTCTGCCTGCCTTTTTTGGGGTCTCAGGTACTTTAATTAAGTAATTGTTTGTTATAATGAACAGAATTGTTGAAAAGGAGTTTTTTTCAGAGAATGTTGTTCGTCTGGAAATCGAAGCTCCACGCATTGCAAAGGCCCGTAGAGCGGGACATTTTGTAATTGTCAAAATTGGTGAAACGGGTGAACGTATTCCACTGACTATTGCTTCTTCCAATCCTGAAAAGGGAACGATAACTTTGGTGATTCAGCGCGTGGGTGTGTCTTCACGACGTATTACTGAGCTGGAAGTTGGTGATGAAATAACTGATTTGGTTGGACCTCTTGGTGAGGCCACACACATTGAAAAAGTTGGTACCGTTTTAGCCTGTGGAGGTGGTGTAGGAGTAGCTCCTTTATTGCCAATTGTTGAAGCCCTTAAAAAAGCTGGCAATAAGGTAATAACTATACTAGCTGCACGCACTAAAGATTTAATTATCCTCGAAGATCAAATCAGACAATATTCTGATGAGGTGATTGTAATGACTGATGATGGATCGTATGGTAAAAAGGGTTTAGTGACTGATGGAATGAAAGAAGTGATGGAGCGTGAGAAAGTGGATCAATCAGTGATTATTGGACCTGCCATCATGATGAAGTTTGCAGCATTAACAACCAAAGAATATAACGTACCAACTGTAGCCAGCCTCAACACCATTATGGTTGATGGTACTGGAATGTGTGGTGCATGTCGTATTACTGTTGGTGGTAAAACAAAGTTTGTATGTGTAGATGGCCCTGAGTTTGATGCGCATCAGGTTGACTTTGATGAAATGTTATTGCGCCTGAATGGTTATAAAGAAATTGAAAAAGGAGCAGAGAAAGAATATCTAAAATCGAAAGACAATAAGTAGTTATGGCTGTTTCAAAAGAATATTTAAAAGAAGAAAGGGAGCAGGCATGGCGAGTAGATATTCGCAAACTGCTTAAAAATAAAGAGCGTACAGGTTTAACGCGTGTTCACATGGGTGAAGTGGAGGCTGGTGAACGCATCAAATCAAATATTGAGGTTAATTCGGGTTTGACCGAAGAAGAAGCGGTTAATGAAGCGCGCCGTTGTTTGGATTGCCCTGATCCAACCTGTATAACCGGATGTCCGGTAGAAATTAATATTCCTAAGTTCATCAAGCGCATTGAGCAAGGTGAATTTTTAAAGGCCGCACAAGTTTTGAAAGAAACCAGTGCTTTACCAGCAGTGTGCGGTCGCGTTTGTCCGCAGGAAAAACAATGCGAAGCCAAGTGTTTTTACCAGGTAAAAATGAAAAAAGACCCGGTGGCCATTGGCTACCTGGAGCGTTTTGCAGCTGATTACGAGCGTGAGTCAGGACAGATTTCTGTACCAGAAGTAGCAGCTCCCAATGGTATTAAAATAGCTGTGATTGGCAGTGGACCTGCTGGGTTAACCTTTGCCGGTGATATGGCCAAGCATGGTTACGATGTAACTGTTTTTGAGGCCTTGCACGAAATTGGTGGCGTGTTAAAATATGGTATTCCTGAGTTCCGTTTACCCAACAGTATCGTTGATGTGGAGATTAACAACCTGAAGCAGATGGGTGTTAAATTCGAAAACAACTTTATCGTTGGCCGTACCGCTACTATAGATGATTTAAAAGAAGAAGGATTTGAAGCGTTCTTCACGGGCAGTGGAGCTGGTTTGCCACGTTTTATGAACATTCCGGGCGAGAACTACATTGGAATTCTGAGTTCCAATGAATACCTGACTCGTGTTAACCTGATGGATGCGGCTAATCCGAAAACAGATACGCCTATTATTAGTGGTAAAAATGTTGCCGTCATTGGTGGTGGTAACACAGCCATGGATTCTGTTCGTACCGCCAAACGCTTGGGGGCTGATCGGGCCATGATTATTTACCGTCGTTCGATGGAGGAGATGCCGGCACGGGTAGAAGAAGTGAAACACGCGCAAGAAGAAGGTATTGAGTTTTTAAACTTAACCAATCCAGTTGAGTATTTTGCCGATGAAAACGGACGTGTCAATAAAGTGCGTGCGCAAAAGATGGAGTTGGGTGAGCCTGATTCGTCAGGCCGTCGTCGACCAGTGCCAATGGAAGGGTCTGAGTATGATATTGAGGTGGATACGGTTGTGGTAAGCGTAGGTGTATCGCCAAATCCACTTATTCCTAGTTCTTTACCTCAGTTGGAAACCACGCGTTGGGGAACCATTGTAGTGGATGAAGAAAAATTACAAACGTCCATTCCGGAAATGTTTGCCGGAGGAGATATTGTGCGCGGGGGAGCAACGGTTATTCTTGCCATGGGTGACGGACGTAATGCGGCCGCAGCGATGCATCAATATTTACAGGATAAACTAAACGCATAAATACCCTTACTATGAAAGATTTAAAAACAACATATTTAGGACTGCCTATTAAAAACCCGATTGTGGTGGGAAGTTCAGGATTGGCATCAACCATTGGAGGTATTAAAAAGTTGGCCAATGCCGGTGCGGCTGCCATTGTGCTGAAGTCTGTTTTTGAAGAAGAAATTAAGGCAGAAGCCGAGCAAACGGTTGGTCAGCAATTGGGAATGGACGAAAACAATCTGGAGTTTTACGATTATTATGACTACCAGGTTAAGAATGAGGTGCTTGAGAATTACGTGTCGTTAATTCGTGAAGCTAAAGAAGTTGTTAATATTCCTATTATTGCCAGCATTAATTGCAGTAGCTATAGTGAATGGGTGTCGTTTGCCAATAAAATTGAAGATGCAGGTGCTGATGCTATTGAGCTGAATATTTTCAAACTACCTTTTGGAATCAACGACGAAGCGGCTGCGATTGAAAAAGTGTATTTTGATATCGTCAGAAAAGTTAAAGAACGTCTCTCTATTCCTGTTGGTATCAAATTGGCACCTTATTTTACAAATTTAGGGAATGTAATCAATCGCTTATCTCATAGTGGTGTTAATGGGTTGGTATTATTCAATCGCTTTACCTCTGTTGATTACGATATTGAGAATGACCAGGTGATTACTGGTAAAGTATATTCCAATGCCAATGATTACGTTAATACATTGCGATGGATATCTGTGTCTTCTTCAGAAGCTGGATGTGATTTAATTGCGTCTAACGGTGTACACGATTATCGTACCTTGGTGAAAATGCTATTGGCAGGTGCGTCATCTGTTGAAGTTGTTTCAGCGGTCTACAAGGAAGGTCCGGAAGTAATTGGCGCCATGTTAAAAGAATTGGAAGCCTGGATGGAGCGTCGTAACGTCAATACAATCGCCGATTTTAAAGGACGCTTAAGTCAAGGTAAATCGGCCAACCCTGAGGTGTTTGAGCGTGTTCAGTTTATGCGTTATTTCTCAGGACATAAGCATTAAAATATAGTCAGAAGAAAGTAGTCAGTAGTGATGGTGATAACTACTGACTACTGACTAAAAACGAATCACTTATTTCCTCTTTGTTTCTTACTTTTTTATTTCTATCTTTGCGCCCTGATTATTTAAACCTTCTAAAATTAAGAAGATATGTTAAATCGTTATGAAACCGTTTTCATTTTAACTCCCGTTTTGTCTGATGCTCAGATGAAGGAAGCGGTCGACAAATTCAAAGGTTTGATTGTTGAGGCCGGAGGTAAAATGGTAAATGAAGAAAATTGGGGACTTCGTAAGCTTGCTTATCCAATTCAAAAGAAGTCAACAGGATTTTACCAGTTGTTCGAATTCGAAGCTAATGGTGAATTTATTAACAAGTTCGAAACTGCTTTCCGTCGTGATGAGCGTGTGTTACGATTCTTGTCATTCCGTTTAGACAAATACGCAATGGCGTATGCAGAGAAAAGAAGAGCAACTAAAAAAGAAAAAAAGGAGAACTAGACCATGGCACAGAATCAATCAGAAATCAGGTATTTGACTCCTCCGTCAGTAGAGATTAAGAAAAAGAAGTACTGTCGTTTCAAAAAGAACAAGATCAAGTATATCGATTACAAAGATCCTGAGTTCTTAAAGAAATTCTTGAACGAGCAAGGTAAAATTTTACCTCGTCGTCTAACTGGTACATCTTTGAAGTATCAAAGAAAAGTTGCGCAAGCAGTTAAGCGTGCACGTCACTTGGCCTTGTTGCCATACGTAACCGATTTGATGAAATAAGAAAAAGGAGGATTTACGATGGAAATTATTTTAAGAGAAGATATTCAGAATCTTGGCCATAAGAACGACATTGTGACGGTAAAGAATGGTTACGGACGTAACTATTTAATCCCTCAGGGACTTGCTATTTTGGCAACTCCTTCGGCTAAGAAGGTACACGCAGAGAACTTGCGTCAGAGAGCTCATAAAGAAGAGAAAATCAAAAATGAAGCTCTTGAAGTAGCTAAGACACTTGAAGGTAAGTCATTTACAATCGGTGCTAAAGCTTCATCAACTGGTAAGATTTTCGGTTCAGTAAACACAATTCAAATTGCAGAAGCTTTAACAAAGGAAGGTTTCAACGTAGAGCGTAAGAACATTTCTATGAAAGAAGATGCAAAAGAATTGGGTACATTCAATGCAACTGTAAAATTACACCGTGAAGTTAAGGTTGACATCTCAATTGAGGTTGTTGCCGAGTAACATTTATTAATCTTCGGATAGATTAAGACATTTTTCAAACAGACATAAACCACCATGGGGACATGGTGGTTTTTTCGTGCTTTATTGTTTGGTTGCGACTGGTGATTCATCGGATGACTTTTATAATTTTGATAATTATCCGAAATGTAAAGCACAAAAAAAGCGGATAACCATCAGGCTACCCGCTTATATCTTAACTGAGAAGATTGTTACTTCACAGCAATTGTTTCAATTTCTACCAATACGCTTAGTGGTAATTCTTTAACAGCAAAAGCCGCGCGTGCCGGAGGATTCTCCTTGTAGTAGGAACCGTATACTTCGTTCATTGTCGCAAAGTTGCTCATGTCGCTTAATAAACATGTTGATTTTACAACATCGGCAAAGGTGTAGCCTGCTTCTTCCAAAATGGCCGCAATATTTTTCATAACCTGCTCGGTCTGCTCTTTGACTCCACCTTCAACCACTTTACCTGTGGCAGGATCAACAGGTACCTGGCCTGAGATATACAAGGTTCCGTTAACTTCAATGGCCTGGCTATAAGGGCCAATGGCGCCAGGTGCATTGCTTGTTGAAATTACATTTTTCATTTTATTAGTTTATTTAAGGATTAATCATGTTTTTAATAGAAGCTATCGTTGTCACGTGGGTGATTACGCTTTTCGTACTTAAGGTCTTGTAGCATGCTTGAATTCACCCGAATGGTGAAGAAATAAGACTTATAGCGGCCAACGGGAACCAGGTTGAAATTCATGCTCCAGCAGTGCAAATCGCGGCTGATTCCAACGTTAGTGTGCGAAATCTCATTCGTGTCAAAAGTATAACCTGATGAAAAGTTAATGCGCCATTTGGGTGTCAGCGACAGGTTTCCGTTTAAGTTGATATTTGATGTGACTTTGTAATCATAAGCCATTTTCCTGGGGTCAAAGCTTTTCGTGTCTTCTGATAAGCGCAATGAGTAGTTGATGGATATATTCCATGGTATTTCAAATTTGGCATAACCATCATCACCTTCTACAAAAGTGGCATTGCCGCCCTGAAATGTAGCACGAGGATCAAATTCCTGATCGTTCAAAGGATCGGGAGGTAGATCATTGGGGTCTTCACTCGTGGCATTCGGATCGGTAGTTTGCTTTTTATCCTTCTTTTTAAATGTGTCAGAGCCAAAATTAAGCCCAAAGCTTAAGTTGGCACTGGTCATGCGGAATAGTTTCTTTTGTCTTGAAAAATGAGACTCATTGACACGAATAACCTTTCCGGTGCTGGTTGTATCAAGTGCATAAGGATCGAAGCGGGCTCCAAAGTTGACATTGGTGCCGAATAATTTAGTACGACCAGTCATATTAACCGGTTGCCATTTCATAGAATCGGCCAGAAAGTTGTAGCTGGTACTGAAGTTTAAGCTCTCCAGTATTTTAAGCTTTTTAAATCCAGTGGTATCCTTATCGCTCTTAACTTTCATTTCTAGTGTGTTCCCCAGGCTTAAACTCATGGATCCGGATTTTCCTCGTCCAGGTGTACCATATAAAGCACCATCGTAATAAGAATAGTCGTGTCGCACAACCTCGTCTTGCTCTTCGTCATAGTATTCAAACCAATCGTAGTACCCATATTTTGTTTGTCCAAAATCAGGTCGGTACGACATTGAAACAGATGGTGTGGCAACGTGTCGAATTTTATGAACCTTATCACCAAATAACTTGCGCCAAGGTGTGTATTCAGTGTAAATTTTTGTTGATGTTCCGGCGCTGAAACTATAGTCGTAAACACGATTAAACCCTGTAATTGTATCTGTATTAACAATTTTGTTTGTTTCTTCGTCGTAACCTTTTTCAATTTTGTTTAGATACCAGCGCTCTGTATAGTTAAACGAAGGAGTAACTGTAAAGTGCTTCAAAAATTTCAGGTTCATAGCAACAGGAATGCTGTGCTTAACCCCATTTTTCCACTGGTTAGCCAGGCTTTCTCCATCCACTCCAAGTTCAGATTCTTTCGCATGAACGTAGTTTTTTAGATTACCTGTGTAGGATAAGCTAATCTTTTCAAACATGTTTTCCTTGGTGCCGACTTTATTCTTCTTTTTAAAAGGATAGAATCGGTTGACTGTAAAGGTTAAATCAGGAATAGTTAAGTCAATGGTAGTATCGCGGCTATTTTGCGAGTGTAACAAGTTAGCAGAAAAGTTATATGGTTTTCCGGCCCAGCGTTTACTATATGAAATACTGGAGCGCTTCGTATTTGTTGAAATATCGTTATTGGCCGCGTTATATAGGTTGTTAATGTTATTTCGGTCAAACGAACTGGTTGAAAAATTCACACTGGCAGAGAACGTTTGATAAGGATTGGCTTTCGCATCTTGGCGGTGAGTCCAATTGATAGCCATATCTTTTGTTTTACTATAGTCGGGCAGATCTTTTTCGCTATATATATTGGTGATATACTGGAAATTGAAACGCCCACTGTATTTATACCTTACCTTATAATTTGTTCCTGTTCTAATGGCCCATGAGCCATTGGTAAAGATGTCGCCTTTAACCATAAAGTCAAAGTAGTCGCTGGCTGCCCAGTAATAACCACCATCGGTCAGGCCAAATCCTCTTATTTGCTCATCGCGGTATGATGGAAACAGAAAACCAGAGCTATAGGAGCTGGTTGTGGGAATCATGGCGAACGGAACAACTATTGGTAACTTAACATCTTCAACCACCAGGTAGGCAGGGCCTGTTACTGTTTTTTTACCGGGGATTACTTTTGCTTTCGTTAAGTTAAGGTAAAAGTGAGGGTGATCGTGGTGATCGCAAGTTGTATATTTCGCATTTTTCATACAATACGAATCGTCCTCAATTTTCTTGGCTTTACTTCCTACAACAAAACCTTCTCCCTGTTCGGTTACAATGTGTTCAATGATCGCTTTTTCGGTTTTGAAATTGTATCTCATTCGGCGCATTGTGTACTCACCGCTTGGGTCGGTAAATACGGGTAATCCAATTTCATTCCCTAAGGTATCAATCGTTCCATAAGCTGTTGCAGTACTACTGTCCATGTCCAATTCGATGTAATGAGCTTGTAAAGTAACATCCAGGTAGCTTATTTTTGCATCGCGATAGAGCTTCATTTTTGAAGTAGGAATTTGATCCATTCTAATCGAATCTTTCGCTTCATAATCAACAATGCCATCTAAAAAGGGTGCATTTCCCGATTTGATTGATGTACTGTCTGCTACTTCAGTTTGTTGTTCTTCAGGTTGCAGAAGCTTGTTCTCTTGAGCGTTTAAAAGAGAGAGTGAAAAAGAGAAGCTCATTAAAGCTATTGTTAATGTAATAGTTTTGAGCGCCTTGTATGCCTTAAGTCTAATTAGTGTCAAAGTGGTATTTTTTTCAAGCGTTCACAAAAATAGTCAAAAATTGCGCACATGCAGGCTCTCTCTATAAAATATGCCTTTAGTCATGCTTTTTTTAAGTGTGTATAATTTTTCTATTTTTGAACAGTAATAACGTAAAAGTATGACAATTTATTTATTTAAAACACGCCTGAGGTTTTTCGTTTGGATAAGTGTTTTATTTCTTTTTAACACTTTTATTGGTGAGTCGCAGGAGTCGATACAATTCAAAACGGTGGTCATTGATGCCGGACATGGAGGCAAAGATCCGGGTGCTATTGGAAAAATATCGAAAGAGAAAGACATCGTTTTGAATGTGGCTTTGAAACTTGGGGCATATATAAATGAATACATGCCAGATGTAAAAGTTGTATATACCCGCCAGAAGGATGTGTTTGTGCCCTTAAATAAACGTGCTGAAATAGCTAATAAAAGCAAGGCCGACCTGTTTATATCCATTCATGCCAATGCAATTTCAACGCCTAAAATATATGGCGCCGAAACGTTTGTTTTAGGATTGCACCGAACAAAAGAAAATTTGGAAGTGGCAAAGCTTGAAAACTCCGTTATTGTTCTGGAGGAAGATTATACAACTACTTATGAAGGTTTCGATCCCAACTCGGCAGAATCGTATATTATATTTGAGTTGATGCAGAATATTCACATTGATCAAAGTATTCAGATGGCGTCTTTGGTGCAGGGACAGTTTAAAGAAAGAGTGGGGCGTCGTGATCGTGGTGTAAAACAGGCCGGTTTTCTTGTTTTGAGAAAGGCTTCCATGCCTAGTGTATTGGTTGAGCTTGGTTTTTTAACTAACGGCACTGAAGAGAAATTCATTGCTTCAGAAAAGGGGCAAACTTATATGGCATCGGCAATTTTCAGAGCAGTGCGTGATTATAAAGAAGAGTTTGATGCCAAGAGTAAGTTGGAAGACATAACACGTCAGGCTCAGGTTGTGAAAGAAGAGAAAATTAATTATAGAATACAGGTGGCTTCTTCAAAGAAGAAAATAAAAGAAGGAACACATATCTATAAGAAGTTTGATGAAGTGTGGGAATTTAAAGATGGTGAACGTTATAAATACACTACCGAATGTAGCTCCGATTACGACGTTATATTAAAATCCTTATCACAAGTAAGAAATAAAGTTTCTGATGCCTTCATTATTGCGTTTAAAGGCGATGCTAAAATCAGCTTAAGTGAAGCCAGGGGGTTACAGAAGCAGTAAAACTAAAATCTAAGCAATTTGATAGCAATTTTGGTAAATTGTTTATTCAATGCAAACATATAATCACCAAATAAGTAGTTATGAAGAAGGAAGTTAAAATAGGATTAACCGTATTTATTGCTTTTTTAATCGTCGTATGGGGATTTAACTTTTTGAAAGGCCGGAATATTATTGAAGTAGGTAAATCGTATTATGGGGTTTATGATCGCATTGATGGATTGACAAAAGCCAGTCCAATATTTTTCCGAGGTTTTAAAATCGGTACTGTTCGAGATATTGATTTTCATCCATACGAACCCAATCGTTTTCTGGTAACTTTTACTTTGATTGAAGAAATAATGATACCGGAAGATTCCAAGGCTCAAATATATAGTTTGGATTTAATGGGGTCTAAAGGAGTGCAATTCGTAAGTGGTACAAGTCAAAATATGCTGGCCGTTGGCGATACGATGAATACATCTGTAATGGGCGATTTGGCCGATAAAATGAGTATGGAGGTTTTGCCTTTAAAAGATAAGACAGAACGATTAATAGTTAAACTCGATACTGTACTCACCAATCTTGGCGAGATGTTTAGTGAAGAAAAAGGGCGTTTTAGTTCCAGTATGCAAAACCTGGAGCGATCAATGCGCAACTTTGAGTCAATTAGTCGAAATCTGGCTAAGAAAATGGATGATAATGGTGATGTAACTGTCATGCTTCAGCGTACCGATTCATTAATGGCGATGTTAACAGCTCAGCGCCCGTATATTGACTCGACGTTTTCAAATCTGGCTGGATTTACGCGACAGCTGGAAGCAACCAACCTTGATAAGACCATTGAACATCTGGCTCTAACACTTCAAAGTGCCAATGTGTTGTTGGATAGTGTCAATGCCGGTGAAGGTTCATTGGGACAACTTATGCATGATGAGGAGCTGTATAACTCATTGACCGAAGCGAGTAATAACCTTAATAGATTGTTAATTGATGTTAGGCATAATCCCAATAGATATGTCTCATTTTCAGCTATTAATATGGGTAAAAAGGTTGTAGTTAGCGATCAGGCATACGGAGTTGGAGGGGTGGTTTATGAGGTGGTAATAAAAGAGTCGAAACAACCTTTAGATTTGGGTAAAACAATACCGGATAGTGATATTAGAATCGTCGAAGATTATCGAAATTCGAAATATATTTATACTTGTGGACAGACTCGTAATTTTGACGAAGCGCAGAAAATATTAGATAAAGTAATTCGTATTTATGACGAATCTGTAATTGTTGCACTTGAAAATGGCGTGCCAATTAGTCTCAAAAAAGCACGTAAAAACACTCAGTAAAAAATAAATATACTGTTAATAAATAGCGCCTTAATTTTTTTTTGAAAAAATTTAAGTAATTGTTATCTAATCGCACAAAAGGTTTAAAAACAGGGCATTTGAGATGTTAATTGAAAGTTGGCTAGAAACTGTAAGTAATTGAATTTCAATGGTTATTGTCAATTGATTTTAATTGCTTGATTTCTAGGTATCAAATGTTGATTATTAAAATGTCAAGTCTTTTTAAGTTTTTTTTTCATTTTTTTTTTCACAAATTTTGTTTTCGCATTTAAGATAGTTATCAAACATAATTCTATAAAGGAAGCAGAAAGAATGGAAGTCGATTACAAAAAAATTTGGGGGAATTGCCTAAACGTGATTAAGGATAATATACCTCAGATTAGTTACCAAACCTGGTTTGAACCTATTGTACCTGTTAAAATTGATAAAGACGTTCTGACAATTCAGGTACCAAGCCTGTTTTTCTATGAATATCTTGAAGAACAGTTCATTGACTTATTAAGCAAGACTCTTCGTAAAGAACTTGGGAATAATGCTAAGCTAGAATATAATGTAGTAATGGATAATGCACATGTTGCTAATCAACAGCCTTATACATTAAATTTTCCTACTAGTAACAAAACAGACCTTCGTAATCGACCTGTAAGCGTTAATAACCAGGAAAAGCCAGATATTCGCAATCCATTCATTATTCCGGGAATCAAGCGCTTGAGTGTTGATCCACAATTAAATGGTGATTATAACTTTGAGAATTTTGTAGAAGGTGAATGTAATCGTTTGGCGCGCAGTGCGAGTTTAGCAGTTGCAAAAAATCCTGGTAAAACAGCTTTTAATCCATTGTTTTTATATGGAAACTCTGGTTTAGGAAAAACCCACCTGGCACAGTCAATTGGGATTGATGTGAAGCGTAATACGCCCGAAAAAACTGTTTTATATGTTAGTGCTAATAAGTTTATAACTCAGTTTACCGATTCAGTAAGGAATAACTCGCAAAACGACTTCCTGAACTTTTACCAAATGATTGATGTGCTGATTATTGATGATGTACAGGAATTTGCTGGTAAAACAAAGACGCAAAATACGTTCTTTCATATTTTTAATCACTTACATCAATCGGGTAAGCAGTTGATTTTAACAAGTGATAAAGCACCTGTTGAGTTGCAGGGCTTGGAAGACCGCCTATTATCGCGTTTTAAGTGGGGTTTGGCTGCAGATTTACAGATTCCTGATTTTGAAACTCGTGTTTCTATCTTGAACAAGAAGATATATAAGGATGGTTTGTCCGTTCCTGAAGAGGTTATTTATTACATTGCCAGTAATGTGGTTAATAATGTGCGTGAGTTAGAAGGGGCGCTTATCTCTTTGTTGGCTCAGGCTACTTTGACAAAGAAGGAAATTACATTTGAATCGGCTAAGCAGATCATTGATAAGCTGGTGAAAAAGACTAGTAAAGAATTGTCTATTGATTCAATTTCACAAACTGTTTGCGATTACTTTGGTTTAGAACTCGATATTCTTCAATCGAAAACACGTAAGCGCGAAATCGTTCAGGCGCGTCAGATAGCTATGTTCTTCAGCAAAGGCTTGACAAACTCCTCGTTGTCAACCATTGGAGCCAAAATTGGTAAAAAGGATCATGCTACTGTATTGCATGCCTGCAAAGCCATTAATAACCTGATTGAAACGGATAAGGATTTTAAAGGCCAGATAAAAGAAATTGAGGCTCAATTAAAGTCATAACTCAACGCAATAAGTTGCAAAACATAAAGACATCTCATTTAGGGATGTCTTTTTTTTATACTTTTGGCTTCGTGCTGAAATTTTTTGCAAAATGAAATCCAACCAAAATCAATTTACGATGAATAAATTATTTAGCTTTTTGCTGGCGCTTGTTGTGCTGGCAAGCGCATGTCAAACCGCGACAAAGACAACAGAAGGTATGAATCCATTCTTTACTGAATATGAAACGCCGTTTCAAACACCACCTTTCGATATTATTAAAGTTGAGCATTATATGCCAGCCTTCGAGAAAGGTATGAAGGAGCAGGTAGAGGAAATTGATGCTATTGTAAACAACAGGGAACAG
This sequence comes from Carboxylicivirga litoralis, assembly GCF_025499605.1. Lineage (GTDB taxonomy): Bacteria > Bacteroidota > Bacteroidia > Bacteroidales > Marinilabiliaceae > Carboxylicivirga > Carboxylicivirga litoralis. Next base: position 137,142 of record NZ_JAFMVC010000005.1, read on the forward strand.
CCAAGTTTTGAAAATACAATTTTAGCTTACGACCGTTCAGGCGCTTTATTAGACAAGATAAGCTCTGTTTTCTTTAATATTCAGGGAACCGATAATAATGATGATATTCAAAAGATTGCCAGAACTATTACGCCATTGCTGACTAAGCATTCGGATAATATTTCGATGAATATGGGCTTGTTCAATAAGGTGAAAGCTGTTTATGAGCAACGAGAGGAGATGAACCTGACGGCTGCTCAAAAACGCGTAACTGAAAAATATTACAATGATTTTGTCAGAAATGGAGCAGAGCTTTCGGCTGAGGATCAAGCTAAACTTAAGCAATTCAATGAACAGTTGTCGACGCTGCAATTGGAGTTTAGTGAAAACCAGTTGAATGAAACCAATAAAAACTTCAAATTAGTGATTGATAAAGAAGCTGATTTGGCTGGTTTGCCCGAAGGTGTTATTTCTGCTGCTGCGGAAACGGCTAAAGCTAACGATATGGAAGGTAAATGGGTGTTTACACTTCAAAAGCCTAGTTTAATTCCATTTTTGCAATATGCTGATAATCGCGACTTACGTGAAGAGATTTATCGCGGCTATTTTATGCGTGGTAATAACAATAATGAGTTTGATAATAAAGAGATTGCCCGTAAGGTGGCAATGCTTCGTAGTGAACGCGTTAAGTTGCTAGGTTATGAAACACATGCCGATTATGCCATTGCAACTAATATGGCTCAAACGCCTGAAAATGTTGATGAATTCCTCATGGGGCTATGGAAGCCTGCTTTAAAAGTCGCTAAGCAGGAGCTGAAAGAAATGCAACAAATTATCGACCAGGAAGGTGGAAAATTTGAACTTCAATCATGGGACTGGTGGTATTATGCCGAAAAGTTGAGAAAAGCGAAATATGACCTTGATGAGTCGGAAATAACGCCATATTTCCAGTTAGAGAATGTGCGTGATGGAATGTTCTGGGTCGCTAATCAGTTGTATGGAATCACCTTTACACCGATTGAAAATATTCAGGTTTATAATCCTGCAGCAGAAGTTTTTGAAGTAAAAGAGGCTAATGGTGAGCATGTTGGATTGTTGTATTTGGATTATCATCCACGCGATAGTAAACGTCCGGGTGCTTGGCAAACAAGTTTCCGTCAGGCGATTACCAAAGATGGTAAAAAGATAACTCCGCTTGTTTCGTTGGTTTGTAATTTTACTGCACCTACAGGTGATATCCCTGCTTTGTTAACTTTTGATGAAGTGAGTACTTTGTTCCATGAGTTTGGGCATGGTCTTCATGCATTGTTTACCAGTGGCGAGTTTAAACGAACAGCAGGTGTTGTTCCGCAGGATTACGTAGAGCTACCATCACAAATTATGGAAAACTGGGCAGCTGAACCTCAGGTGATGCGTCATTATGCTCGTCACTATAAAACAGGTGAGGTTATTCCGGATCATTTGATCGAGAAGATTCAGAAGAGTGGTCATTTTAACCAGGGTTTTGCTACGGTTGAATATCTTGCGGCTTCGTTGCTTGACTTAAAGTGGCATGCACTTAAAGCTGGTGATGTGGTAGAAAATACCGTTGAATTTGAAAAGACAGCTATGGATGAAATTGGTTTGATTGAGGAGATTATTCCAAGATATCGTTCAACTTATTTTGGTCATATTTTTAGTAGTGATTACTATGCAGCTGGTTATTATGTGTATATCTGGGCTGCTGTATTAGATTCAGATGCGTTTGATGCATTCAAGCAAAGCGGAGATATTTTTAACAAAGAATTGGCAGTCAAATTCCGCCAGCATTGTCTTTCTGAGTGTGGTGATGATGAAGGCATGATTCAATATCGTAAGTTCCGAGGGCAGGAGCCGTCGCTTCAGCCTTTGTTGAATAAGAGAGGATTAAACTAGTAAAGTATCTTATATTGAAAAGGTCGATGCATCAACATCGACCTTTTTTATTTCTGAAAGAAAAGCTACCGGAAGAACAGAAAGAATGCATAAAAGATAGTAGAAGTCTGAATGCCGGTAACTTTCCCAATCATACATTCGTTTTTAGGATGTTATCCAATCGATAATCTCTTTATCGTCTGGTTTGGTCTTTGGAGAAATAACTTTTTCAATTTCGCCTTTCTCGTTGATTAAATATTTCTGAAAATTCCACTTGACTTTGCTGTCGCCAAAATTATTTAGTTCTCCACTTGTTAACCATTTATACAAAGGATGAATATCATCACCTTTAACAGAAATTTTACTCATCATTAAAAAAGTAACACCATAATTTTTTTCACAAAAAGTGGCAATCTCATCATTTGTGCCAGGTTCTTGTTTCATAAAATTATTCGCCGGAAATCCAATGATTGTGAAGTCGTCGCCGCCATATAATTCATATACTTTCTGAAGTTCTTTGTACTGCGGTGTAAGACCGCATTTGCTAGCCACATTAACCACCATTACTTTTTTACCTTTAAGTTGTGATAATTGGAAAGGTTGCCCCTCAATAGTAGTTACTTCAAAGTCGTAAAAAGATTCTTGTGCTTGCGTTGTTAAAGCAATTAAAGAAAAGAGTAATGTTGAAAAAATAAATTTCATATTTGTATTTGTTGTTTAAAATGTTGAATCTCTTTAGATAACACGTTAATACATTGTTTTGTTTATGGATTATTGCGGGTAAATGGAACAAATCGTACCGCTAATAAACGTTTGTGTTTAATCTTATTTTTTTCCTTGGTATAAAGTATTAAATACTGTTGTCCGTTTTTTTCAATCGGTGCAATTAATTGTCCTTCTTCATCAAGCTGTTCAAACAAAGCTTTGGGTACATTGGATGGTGCAGCTGTTAGTATTATGGCATCATAGGGTTCGTTTTCTTTCCAACCATGGTAGCCGTCGCCAATTCGACAAAATACGTTCGAATAGCCTTGGTTTTTAAGTGTAGAAGCGGCTCTTAGTCCAAGTTGTTTGATAATTTCGATGGTGTAAACCTCTTCAACTATTTCGGCCAATATGGCTGCTTGATAGCCTGAGCCTGTGCCAATTTCCAAAACCTTATCGCCAGGTTGTAACTCTAATTGCTCCGTCATATATGCTACAATGTAGGGTTGGGAAATAGTTTGATTATTACCAATTGGCAGAGGCCTGTCGTCATAGGCAAATGGTTGAAGTTCATCAGGGACAAATAGGTGTCGTGGAACTTTCTGCATGGCTGTGATGGTAGCTGGGTTTGAGATGCCTCTTTTAATAATTTGATTTTCAACCATGTTGGCGCGCATGTCGGTGTAGTTCTGAAATGTTAAGCAGAGTAATATATTAATTAATATAATTCCAAACATGCTTATCTAATCAAATTTGGTAATGTATTGTCGGGTATAGAAATATGACTTTGTACAATAAGCCATTTGTTATCACGCTTTTCAAGAACGCCAGTATGTCTGAATCCTTCCAATCTAAATGGCTCTCCTTTTGTTTCAAAACAGGTATCTAAAAGTTGTGAGTACCAGGCAACATCTTTGTTTTGGCTAAGCTGAATGCGTGTGTCTTTTGATGCAATAGTGTAGTCGGGTTTGTTAACGATGGCAGTGGTCATCCAGTCGTAAAAGGCCTGCCATCCATACCATATTTCGTCTAGATCGGTACCGATATTAACTGTTTTGTCATCTTGGGCAAAGCAGGTGGAAAATTCCTGTAAATCACCTTTTTCCTGCGACTTAATCAATTTGTCGAGAACCGCCAGGATGGGTACTGTTTCTGTGTTGATAGTGGAGTCATGTATTGTTTCCATGGTGTAGTTTTTTTAAGTGGTTAGACATTTTCTTTTAAATCATTCAAAGGCAAGTTTATTAAAGTTAGTTATTTGATTAAATGATGTCAAGATTAAGAAAGCACCTCTGATGGTAGCGTATTTTAGTTAACTTTGGCAGCGTTAATGTAAAATCAGGATGTATAGGTATTTTATAGAGTTGGCATACAATGGTGCATCGTTTCATGGCTGGCAAATTCAACCCAATGCGATTAGTGTGCAGGAGGTGATGAATGATGCACTAAACAAAGTTTTGCGAAAGAAGATCAATGTGGTTGGCTGTGGCAGAACTGATACGGGTGTGCATGCTTCTTATTTCGTAGCACATTTTGATAATGATGAGCCTGTGGATGACACAGATTATTTGGTATATAAGCTGAATCGAATTGTTGGAAACGATGTGGTGGTTTATTCTGTTCAGGACGTAGATAAAGACGCTCATAGTCGCTTTCATGCCATTGCGCGTACTTATCATTATTATTTACGGACTGAGAAAAATCCTTTTATAAAAGATTTTAGTTACCGTCCTTATTATAAGGTGGATGTGGAAAAGATGAATGAGGCGGCTCAAATACTTTTTGAATACACCGATTTTACTAGTTTTAGTAAATTACATACCGATACAAAAACCAATAATTGCGAAATTAAGTATGTCAAGTGGGAGCAAAAAGATGATGGAGCGGTGTTTGTAATTAAAGCTGATCGTTTTCTGAGAAATATGGTACGAGCTATTGTAGGTACTTTATTGGAAGTTGGTCGTGGTAAAATTACAATAGAGCAATTCAGAGAGGTTATAGAAAACAAAGACAGGGCAGAGGCTGGGACGTCTGTGCCCGGGCAGGCATTGTTTTTAGTTGATATTGAATATCCGCATGATTTGTTTCGGTCTAAGATAAAGCATTTGCCACCCTTTGTATAGTCGATGCTATAAAGGTGTAGGGTTTACGATTTCATGTTACCACTGACGGTGTTAAGGATTGATTTTTAGTTCATCGATTTAGTAAATAAGTAAATCGCCCTTTTTACTCATTCCAAATTCTCCAGGCAGCTTCTGCTTGCAGGTGAAGCATCTCCAGGCCATTTTTAACTGTTGCGCCTTGTTCTAAGCCATTCTTCATAAACTGTGTGGTCTCCGGATTGTAAGTGAGGTCGTAAAGCAAGTGCTTGTCCGATAAGAGTTGATAAGGAATATCCGGGCATTGTTCAATGTTTGGGTACATGCCCAATGGCGTGCAGTTAACTAAGACATTGAACTCATCCAGTATTTCTTTGGTAAGTTCAGTATAGGTGAGTGTGTCTTCTTTTTTATATCTGGATACGTATTTGTATTCAACGCCCATTTTTTTAAGTCCAAAGGCAATGGCTTTAGCAGCTCCACCTGTGCCTAAAATCAATGCTTTTTTATGATGTTCTTTTAATAGTGGTTGAATGGAATCAGAGAATCCGATAACATCAGTATTGTAGCCTTTTAGGATGGGTGTTTTGTTTTTCCAGGTGACTTTAACCACATTGCATGCTTCAATTTCACGAGCTGTTGGATCAAGTTCATTGAGAAACTTAAAGATGTTTTCTTTGTGAGGAATTGTAATGCTGAATCCGGCAATGTAGGCATGGTGATTCAGAACTTCCGGCAGTTCAATGATGTCCTCCATTTCAAAATTAAGATAACGGGCATCTATGTTCTCATTCTCAAATTTCTGAGTAAAGTATTTTTGTGAAAAAGACTGTGCTAACGGAAATCCTATCAGGCCAAACGTTTTCATTGCTCTATTTTTTCTTGGTCGCTAAAAGTTCTGTAATTGTAATGCTTGCTATTCCTAAAATAATAAAAATCACAGCAAAATAAAACTCTGAAGTAAACTCTGGCTGGTAATAATCAAATCCAACTGTTTTAATTTTCTCTCCAAATTGCTGAGTTTCTTCAATTTTCCATGGCCAAAGTATTCCCAGTGAACCAGCAATAAATCCGGTAAGTAATGCAATGGTTTGGTTGTGGTATTTCTTTAAAAGCCACGATAAAAAGTGAGAAAATGCAACTAATCCGACCCCAGCACCCAAAGCAACAGGCAGAAGTATTTTGAATGAAAGGTTGTTAATGGCATCAATCATCACTAACTGGTAGTTGCCTAATAATATTAAAACGAAAGAACCAGAAAGGCCAGGCAGAATCATGCTGCATATAGCTATAACCCCACATAAAATAAGATATAAAAAGGAGTCGTTCTGACTCGCTGGCGTTAATACAGTAAATGAAATTGCAATTGCAGTGCCAACACTTAGACTGATAATTGCTGAAACGGACCATTGTTTTAATGTTTTACCAACGTAATAGACTGATGCCAAGACAAGTCCAAAGAAAAAGGCCCATATGTAAATAGGATAGTTGATAAATAAATAATCAAAAAGTTTAGCCAGGCTAATAACGGCCAGGCCAATACCTGTAAATAATGCAATCAAGAAATATAAGTCAATGTGCTTTGCTAGTTCTTTAAAGTCTCTCTTTAATAGCAATTGAATAGCTTTTCCATTGAACGACTTTATGGCATTTATAAGACGTTCAAAAATGCCTGTTATTAAGGCGATTGTGCCACCTGAGACACCAGGTATTACGTTAGCTGCGCCCATGGCAGCTCCTTTAATGGCAATTTTAATAAATGAAGAAATGGCGTTGTTCATTTGATGTATGCTTATTCGATAATTGTTTTAATCAATTGGCTGATAGCTTCATCTTTTAAGAATTCAGGATAATCTTCTTCAATAGCTTTCAGGCCTTCTGTATCAAGATTTAGTGCAGTGTTCAACGAAACAAGTGCATGAGGTGTGTTTTTGAGGTAATGATAATGGGCGATAGCCGATAAATAATGCACCGCTGCCACATCATTATATCTCTCTGTAATATTTGTAATGTATTCTGTAATATCGAAATTTTCGTTGAGAACGATTTTTAGTTTTAATAACTCAAACCAACCCGTTAGTTCATGCGGATCGAGGTTGAGGCCATTTTCAAGACTGCATGTGGCATCTTCGCCTTTGTCAAGTTCAAAGAGTGCTCGTGCATGCGCAAACCAGTAATCGGCATTGAGAGGGTTGATTGAAATAGCTTCGTCAATAGCTTGTAAGCCACCCTCGAAATTTGACATTTCCATTAGTGTTGTTCCCATTCCATACCAGGCATCAGCCTGATTGGGCATTAGCTTAATGGTTAGTTGATAAAAACGAAGGGCTAAGTTATAGCTCCTCAACTGTTCCCAGCAATCTGCAATATATTGATAGGTAAGGGCAATGTCCTTACTGTGTGAAATATGCTCGGTATAAGCATCAATGGCTTCAGCAAAGCAGCCTGATTGGACCAGGCTGTTTCCTTTATTAAAATATGCTTCTTCGTGATTAGGATTGATGGCTAAGGTGAAGTCATACGCCTTACAAGCTTCAAAGTGATTGCCCAGCTTGTTATAAATAATACCTAAGTTATACCAGCCATTTTCAGAATACGGATTGATCTCAAGTAATTTCTGGTATGTGTCAATACTTTTTTGATACTCGAGCACTTTATCCAATGAATAGGCATATTCAAACAGTCCGTTTTCGTTGTTAGGTTCTTCTTTTAAAAGTGCTTTTAAAAAGTTGATGGCTTCAAGGTAAAGTTCGTGCTGGTTAAGATTGTAGCTTATTTCTAATAAGATATCGCTTTTGTCATCAAAGGCTACATCAACAGCTTTCCAGAAATAATGAAGTGCCTTTTCTGTGTTGCTTTTTTGAAGCATAATCCAGCCCAATGTCATCATCACATCAGCATTGGAATTTTCAAGTGGAGCAACGGTTTTTAGTATTTCAAGCGCTTCGTCGAGTTGTCCATTTTCAGCAATCAGCATTGCTTTTTTTACTAATAAACCCGATGAATTAGGATGTTGCGAAAGGCCAATGTTTAAAATCTGTTCGGCCTGTTCCGGCAAATTCTTTTCGAAGTAAAAGTCATAAATACTCTCAATCTGATGCACATCAAAATATTCAATTTTATCTGCGCTCATCATTTTCTCGTATCTCTCTATAGCCTGCAAGGCCTCATCATGACTTGCGTGCAAGAAATCCTGCATATATAATTGTTTAATGCTACAAAAATACCAATTTTATTAGCATCACCAACGGGTTGCTGTAATTGTTATCAACAGGTTTATTGACAATTAAATGTAAGTGGTGATTCGGAAAAAATATAAAAAAAAGAGGCTGAACTCTTTGGGTCGGGTTACAGCCTCCATGCCTGAAGAGAAATTGCACCTTTATCGCCAAAACACTAGAAACCGTGTTGGTGAATGTCCTTCAGGCGATCGCCTGGATTTTTAATGAAGAAAATAATGAGATAAGAACTCATTATTATTATGCAGTAAAGAAATCGCCATTTTCTTTGTGAGTGTTTGAATTCTTCATTTTACCTGGGCAATGCGTTAGGTTTGTTTGCTCTTATGCGCTATTTGCATTACAATAATTGTCGTTACAATCGGTGCTGTGTTAAACAATATGTATGCCAAGTGGAGTAAGTGTCAGCATTGCTGCTAGATAGGGTTTGTTTCTGTTTAACGACAATATTTAAAAAATGTACGATTTTGTGAATGTTGGTGTACGAAATCGTACGAATTTAGCTTAAAGTGGAGCCGTATATGAGAACGGCAATTCCAATTAATATGCCCGTCAGGTAATAGGCTTTCTTTTTAATATTTTGTTCTTTGAATACGATAGCGCCGAAAGTAAATGCAATAATAACACCGCCTCTTCTGATGGCCGAAATGACTGAAATAAGGGCGTCGGATTGGCTGACTGCTTTAAAATAGATGAAATCGGCCAGTATTAAAGTGATTCCAATAAGAGGAATTGTCCATCGAAAAGAAAAAGGTGTTGATGTTTTTCGATTAGGCCACCATAGGAGTAGAATGATGGGTATCATTAATAATGTTTGATAGATTGAAAACCAGCATTGCACAGCTAATCTGTCTACTCTATGGAGTAGGTGTTTGTCGTACAGGCCACTTGCGGCGCCGCTGATAGTAGCCAAAATGATGAACCAAAACCATTTATTGTTTTTAAAGCTGATGCCTTCTGTTTTTCCGGTGGTTGAAAACAGGTAAAAAAAAGAAAGCGTAGTAATTATGCCAATCCATTGGTAGGTGTTAAGTTGTTCAGAAAAAATCAGGATGGCGCCAATTAAGGTCCATAATGGTCCGGTAGCTCTGATTGGTGCCACTATGGTAATGGGCAAATGTTTAAGCGCAAAAAAAGAGAATATCCATGAAATTAGAACGATTACTGACTTTAAAAGAATCTGAAGGTGTTCATTAATAGTGATGTTTGGTATAAATAATTCATGTTCTGCAGTTATGTAGTTGTTAACTGATAACAGCCACAGAGGAATGAATAGAAGGGCAGACGACATTATGCTTATCATTAAGACAGGGAGAACTGCATTGTTATTTAGTGATGCTTTTTTGAAAACATCGTAAACGCCAAGTAATAATGCTGAGGATAATGCCAGGTAAAACCACATATGAATTATTTTGGCGCAAAAGTATCAAAGAAATGAAGAAAGTCAGAACATCTACGATTAATTGTTCATTGTGATAGTGGGTTGGGTTGTAATTGCTTAGTTGAATTGATATATTTAGAAAAAAAACAACCGTCGTGGATTATGTTCTGATTAAAAATGGGAAGATTGTCGTTGATGGAGAGTTGAGGAGTAAAGATGTGTTAATTGGTAATGATAAGCTGATTGATGTTGATGATGCTATTGAAAGGCCCGAACCAGAAACGCCTGTGATTGATGCTAGCGGCAAATTTCTTTTGCCTGGCACTATTGATACTAATATTTTTTTTAGTGAACTGATAATGCAGGATGAAGAGGCATTGAAACGCTTTAATCAGGCGCATATCAGTTGCGGAACGACTACGGTCATTGAACCGGTTTTTCCTCAATCGTCATTTTTATATAAAGAGGAACTGTTGCGCAAAAAAGAGGTGGTCCATGGCATTAATGCTGATTATGGCTATCACCTTTCCTTGAATGACTGGAAGGAGTTAAGTGGTAATGATATTGATTATTGTTATGCGCATGAAGGAGTGGCCTCTTTTTATCTTAAATGGCCTGTTAAGCCAGATGAGCATAAAAGATTGGAAAAGCTATTGAAATTTGCAGCTAAAGATTCAACGCCCATTTTGGTGGAAATGCATAAACCGGGAGAAGAAAGTTTTTGGTACGAATCCGCATCAGCTGTTTATGCTGAAACCATCGCCAGTCATATCAATCAATTGGATGCTTTTTTGCAGATTGCTACTGAATTGGGGTGTGTTGTTTGTATTCAGAATGTTTGTTTTAAGGAGGAGTTGGATGTAATTGAGGAATATGCGACCAGTGGTCATGTGTATGCTGAATTGATGTTTCCATTTCATATTTCAAATTCTGATAGAATTGCCGTTGATGGTCGCTCTGTTTATTCCGGACTTCCGGTTGTTGAGGAGTTAAGTTTACTTTCAGAAGAAACGATTTGGCGATGTTTAAAGCAGCAAAATTACTTTGTGGCGCGACCAATGAGTAAATTGTTTGCACAAGGTGTTGTGAAAGATAGTCAGGTTGATAATCGACCTGATGAATATTTTTTAATCCGAAATTTACTATCCGTTTTGTTTACGTGGGGCGTTACAAGTGGTAGGATTACTTTTGCGGAGTTGATTGACTTAATGGCTTGTAGAACGGCGAAGTTTATGGGCTTGTTTCCGCAAAAAGGCATTATTCGTGTTGGTAGTGATGCTGATGTTGTGATTTGGGAACCAGGTTTTAAGAGGAATCTTTATTGTCATTTGCCAGGTATGCAGGAAAAAGTGAAAAACTTTTTCCCCTTGCAGGGGCGAGTTGAGTTTGTTTTTGTTAAAGGGCAAATGGTATATAATGGAGAGAGTTTTAGTGATGATTTGGTAAAAGGCAGATATTTATACAGAAGTCCATATTTATAGAAGTAAAGCGTAATTATTAAAAGGCTGAAAATGTATATATTTGGCAAGCCAAATTTATATGAATGAGTAATATTGATACTTCACAACAAACCAACCATACAGAAGTAAGAAAAACAGGGGGTGATAATCTATTTGATATCAATCGATTAATTCGACTTGTACTTAAGAATTGGTACCTTTTTGTTATTTCCTTTCCGCTTTGTTTTGGTGCTGTTTTTTTATATCATCGTTATACCGTACCTGTTTACAAAGCTTCTGCAACCCTAATGCTGAAAGGGAGTGAGCAGAAGTCAATATCTCAAGCTGACTTAATGGAGGGCTTTGGTTTGTCGCCAGAAATGCGAAGTGTGGAAAATCAGAGTTTTATTATTCGTTCGCGTAATATTATTAAAAAAGCGATTGATCGCCTTGATTTTGGCGTGTCGTATTATCAAAAAGGCCGTTTTAAAGATTCTGAATTGTATAATCGTTCACCATTTACAATTGTTTTTGACTCTATTCATCCGCAGTTGTTAAATGTTCCTATTGAACTCAATTTTTTATCCGATAATAAAGTTAGAGTTCATGTAAAGAGTGAAGGCGGTGTATTGCATAATTATGCCCGTGAGGAGTTTGCCGGACGTGCAGGCTTGCTTGATGTTGACCAGGTTGTCAATGAAGGTGAGTGGTTGAAGAATGATGCTTTCGCATTTAAAATTAATAGAAAAAGTAATGTTAGTCTCACGCCAGGCACATCGTACTATTTTATTTTTAAAACACATCAGCAATTAACAAGTGAATACCGGTCCTCGCTTGGTGTAGCACCTTATCGTGAGGGTTCAAGTATTTTATTTATTACATCTATCGGTACTAGTCCAAGTAAGATTGTCAGGTTTTTAGATGTGTTATGTGAGGTAATTTTGGAGCATAATCTGGATCAGAAAAATGATATGGCGACTCGTTCTATTGCCTTTATTGAAGCGCAGTTAGCAACGGTTGCCGACACCTTGGATAAAGTGCAAAATCGTTTGTCGTCGTATCGTAAAGCCAATCGCTTTATGGGGCCTTCAGAGTTTTCGCAGAAGCTGGCAGATAAATATTATGAAACAGAAACTGAGCTGAAAATGCTCAATATGCGCATCGATTATTATAAGTTTTTGCAAAAGAACCTTGAGTTGTCGGATGATTTCGAACAGTTTTTGCTGCCGGCAGTTGATAATGAGAGTACAGGTTTGGTAAGCGAGTTGGTGAAGCAATTGATTGAATTGCAGAAGGAAATAGAAATGCTGAAAGGGTCGGCCCAGGAGAATAATCAATATGTGGTGACACTGAATGGGCGAATTGAAGTAACCATTGATTTGCTGAATAAATCCATTAACCAGGTGTTGCGTAATCTGATGCTGGAGAAAAGTGAAATTGAGAAGGAGTTGCAGTCGATTGTTCGGGATATGGAGAAGTTGCCTGAGTTGGAGAAGGATTACCTGATTATTGATCGTACTTATAAATTGAATGATGCAATTTATACGTTCTTGTTACAGAAGCACTCTGAAACGCAGATTTCAAAAGCAAGTAATGCGCCCGATAATGAAGTGATTGATAATGCATCTGTTTCGGCGATTGTTTCTCCCAATAAAAGTAGTGATTACAAAAAAGGATTGATGCTGGCCTTGCTTATTCCTGCTGTTTTTATTGGATTGAAAGAGTTTTTAAACACAAAGGTCCGGGGTAATGATGATCTGCGAAGTTTGGTGCCACACGTGCCGGTGGTTGGTATAGTTGTTAATAATAAAAGTGAAGCTGAGAATGTGATTCATGAATATCCGCATTCTGTTATTAGCGAAACCTTTAGATCGATACGGACCAAGCTTAAGTTTATGGCTGGAGCCAGAGAGTTGAAGGTTATTACTTTAACCAGTTCAAATACAGGTGAAGGAAAAACGTTTTGTGCACAGAATATAGCATCGGTATTTGCCATCTCGGGTAAGAAAACGGTGATTGTCGGTTTTGATATGCGCAAGCCACGCCTGACTGCCTTATTTAATTTGGAGGCAAAAGAAGGTTTGTCGAACTATTTTATAGGCCAATGCTCCATTAAGGATATTATTTATGATTCTTTTTTGGAGAATGTGAGTGTTGTTCCAGCCGGGCCAATTCCTCCCAACCCAAGTGAGTTAATTGTTGGAGAGAAAACAGATGAATTATATGCCTATTTGAGAAAAGAATTTGATGTGATTGTGATTGATTCACCGCCAATTGGGTTGGTGGCAGATGCACGATTGTTGATGCAGCACTCTGATTGTAATCTGTTTATTGTGCGATCTAATTATACTTCAAAAGATCATATGGTGCATACCATTGATAATTTGGTGAGTGAGCAAGTTGAAGGGCTTGGGGTTATTCTTAATGATGTCTCTATTAATGAAAAAGGTTATGGGTATTATACAGCTGAATACTACGGGGGAAATACCCACGTTTAGCTTTAGCCAAAAAACTGAAAAACCTTACTGAAGTTTTTAATAAATAAAGCGTATAGGCCACCAATTTTATTATTTCTTAAAGCGCGGTAATCTTCCTTCGATTTACGGATGATATTCTTTAAGGAATTGTTGCTAACACCGCCAAGGCGCATGTTGATGATGGTCTGGTCAATAAATAAGCTATTGGTGTCAGGGTGGGAGAAGAGTCTCAGCATATAGTCGTAATCGGCTGAAATCTTAAAGTGTGTATTGAAAAAACCTAATTTCTGAATCAATTCATTTTTAATATAGACTGTTGGATGAGCGGGCATCCAGCCTCGTTTAAGTAGTTTGGGTGAAAAAGGCTGGCTTTTCCAGTAGCGTATTATATGGTGAGGTGGATTTTCCTGGATGTAATTGAGATTACCGTAACAAACGTTTTTGTTGTCTTTTATTGAGTGGATGATATTCTCAATCACAGTTTCATTATAAAACATATCGTCGGCATGCAAAAAGCCCACCCATTCGCCTGAAGCCATTCTCAAGCCCTTGTTCATGGCGTCATAAATGCCATTGTCGGGTTCGCTTATCCATTTATCAATGCCGTCATTGTTAGCTTCAATAATTTCCTTTGTTTTGTCGTTTGATTGGCCGTCAATTATCAGGTATTCGATTTCATTGCGTTTGGTTTGTTTATTAACGCTTTGAATAGTATCACACAGAGTTTTTTCACAATTATAAGTAACCGTGATAATTGTTATTTTCTTCATTGAGTTCTTAGTCAAAATAATACAGCTGAATATCTTTTTTTAGTGCTTCTTTGGCTTTTGTAAGGTAGAAATTGGTTTCATTGATGCCTTTCTCTAAAATAACTCTCGAAAGTTCCATTGAAGGTGAAGTCGGTTGCACTTCGCCAGATGATGTGTTGATGAGTTTTATGATTTCATCGCGCGATTTAATGATGGTGTCCCAGGTTTTTATTGGAAGATAGACCTGCATCGCAAAGTTGTGCTCAAACTCCTGCCGGATGATTTGCAGTAGTTGTTTTTGTAATTGTAAGCTGGTTAAGCCGGGTTTGTTTTCTCTTAAAACTATCGCTTCAGGGCTAATGCGCTCCAGTAAAATCGTTAAGCGTTCGTAGGCTTGTAGTCGTGTTGGTATCAATTCTTTAAAGGTGCTATTGGCGAGCTCGAGTTCCTTAAGTTTGATGTTGTGTTTCAAGAACCACCTGAACAAAATAAGTAGTGGTGTTGCTATTAGAAAGACAACGCCTGCTATTTTAAGTAATTCATTAAGAGCTATCATATGTGTGAAATTTACGTGTTTTTTATAGTGGCTTGTTAAATTGTAAATTTATAAATCATTGTATTATGAATTGAAAATAAATTGATTCGAAATTTTGCAATGATTAATTGTGTATATGTGTAAGTAAAAAATAATAAACTTTAATAGTGTCTATGCTCGTAAATGTTGCTTGCTTATGATTTTTAACTAATTTTGTTGCTATTCGAATGCAAGATATAAAATGTTTTGCTTTGAGTAGAGATGTTAATAAATTAAGTCATTCAAGTAATAAGGAGAGTTTTTGATGAGTACAGATGTTATTTCGAACCGAATTAATGCATTGTCTGAGTCGCAAACCATTCAGATGAACCAAAAAAGCAGAGAATTGCAAGAAAGTGGTGTTGATGTAATCAACCTGACGTTGGGCGAGCCTGATTTTAATACACCTGAGCATATTAAAGACGCGGCTATTAAGGCAATTAATGACAATCTTTCTCATTATCCTCCTGTGGCGGGCTTTCCGGCTTTAAAGCAAGCTATTGCTGACAAACTGGAAAAAGACAATGGGTTAAGTTATGCGGCCAATGAAATTGTCGTGTCGGGCGGTGCTAAGCATAGTTTGGCCAATGTTTTACAGTGTATTGTAAATGCTGGTGAGGAAGTTATTATACCTGCACCTTACTGGGTAAGTTATATTGAATTGGTTAAGTTGGCCGAAGGAACACCGGTAATTGTAGAGGCGGGTGTTGATACTAAGTTTAAAATAACACCTCAGCAGTTGGAGGATAGTATCACACCAAAGACAAAAGCTATTTTATTTAATTCTCCTTCGAATCCAACGGGTAGTGTATATAGTCGTGATGAGCTAAAAGCTTTGGCTGATGTGCTCGAAAAGTATCCCCATGTTTATATTATTTCTGATGAGATTTACGAAAAGATTAATTTCGTTGGAAAACACATTGGTTTGGCTGAATTTGAGTCGTTGAAAGAGCGTACCATTGTGATTAATGGTGTGTCAAAGGGCTATGCCATGACCGGATGGCGTATAGGATATATTGCCGCTCCTGCTAATATTGTTAAGGCTGTTGCAAAGCTGCAAGGACAGTTTACATCTGGTGTTTGCGCCATTGCGCAGGCAGCATCAATACAAGCTTTTGAGGGAGATCAGCAATGTGTTGAAGATATGAGGGTGGCATTTTATAAGCGTCGTGATCTGGTGTTGGATATTGTTAAAGATATTCCGGGCTTTAAAGTGGCAGTACCCGATGGAGCTTTCTATATTTTTCCTGATGTGAGTGAGTATTTTGGAAAGAGTTATGGTAAATATACAATTAACACGTCAATGGATTTATGCATGTATTTATTGGAAGATGCCCATGTGGCATCGGTTCCGGGAAGTGCATTCGGAAGTGAAAAATGTGTTCGCTTCTCTTACGCTACGGCTGATGATAAATTGGTGGAAGCTTTTAATCGTGTGAAAAAAGCGCTTGCTCAATTGAAATAATATAAAAATTACATATTGTTTTAGCCCTGGGGTATTCTTATCTCAGGGCTTTTTAATTCATACCAATGGAATAAGATTTCAACAGTTTACCTGTTGATAAGTATTGGTTTTATATCCGGTAAAAAAATTGTTTCTTTGATTGATTAAATACAGTCATTGATTTGATATGAGGAAGCAACCCATAAAAAGTACAAATACCGAAGGGAATATAATAGAGTTTAAAAATGCTTGCATTCGCCAGCAGGAGCACCTGATTTTACAGGATGTAAACTTTAGTATCCAACCGGGAGAATTTGTGTATTTGATTGGTAAAGTGGGAAGTGGGAAGTCAAGTTTGTTAAAGACAATGTACAAAGAGTTGCCCCTTGAAGAAGGCTATGGCTTTGTAGCTGGTTATCCACTTAAAACCATTAAAACCAATCAGGTGCCTTTGTTACGACGAAAAATGGGTATCGTCTTCCAGGATTTCCAACTATTGTCCGACCGCAGTGTGTATGATAACTTGATGTTTGTGCTGAAAGCAACAGGCTGGAAGGATAAGAAAGATATGGATAAGCGCATCCGTGATGTGTTATCGCATGTTGATATGGTACACAAAGGCTATAAAATGCCACACCAACTTTCTGGTGGAGAGCAGCAACGTATTGGAATTGCCCGAGCACTTCTGAATTCACCAGATTTAATACTGGCTGATGAGCCAACGGGTAACCTCGATCCGGATACTTCTGATGAGTTGATGCACTTGTTGAAAAAGATTTGCCTGTCGGGTAATACCGTTGTGATGGCAACGCACAATTACAACTTGCTCAAAAAATTTCCGGGACGAACGATTCGATGTGAAGATACACGCTTGTTTGAGTCGAAGCAAGAGGAAATAGATTTTGATTTACTCGATTAATAATGATTGAATCACAGATAGATTAAATGCTCCATTCATATTGCTGATGAAGCACTTTTGTTATCTTTAGCAGCATATTATTCGCTACAGAATAAAAATAGGAAAACAACGTTTTATAGTTAAAACATAACTTAAAGGCCTTATCCTTATGATGAGAAAAATCGCATTATTGCTTTTTGTCAGCCTTGTGCATTGTTCTTTTGCACAACAATCACTCAAATTCGACTCAAGCCATAAACTGTACGAGCGAGGCATGGATATGTACCGCTTGGGAAAGTATGGTTTGGCACGCATTAATTTTAATAAGTTCGTTGATGAAGCCAATGGTGAGAATTCATCATTTGTAGCCGAAGCTGCCTATTTGTCGCGCGTGTGTGCACAAAAACTCGAGAATGAGGACGTAAAGTATTTGTGGGAGAGTTACATGGAAGAGTATCCATACAGTAACCGTCTGCATTATGCCAAAATGAACCTGGGCGAGTATTATAAAGAACAGAAGAAATACAAGCAGGCATCGCGCTGGTACGACAAAGTTAAAGCATCTGCCCTGGATGAAGAAACGCAGGTTGAATACTATTTTTCGGCCGGTTATGTGTTGTTTATGCTGGAGGATTACGATGCGGCTCTGGGCTATTTCAATAAGATAAAAGGAAGAGATAACAAATACAGTTCGTCGGTGCAGTATTACTATGCGCACATTCAATATCAGAAGGGCAATTACCAAACGGCCCTGGATGAGTTTAAGAAGATAGAAAATGATAAAGGCTTTAAAAATGTAATTCCTTTTTATATTGCACAGATTTACTACCTGAAAGAGGATTACGATGATGCCATAAAATATGCCGAGCCACTAACACAAGAAGGCACAAAATCGCGCCAGGCAGATATGAACCGCATTGTGGCTGACTCGTATTATGCACAAAAGCAATACGAAAAGTCCATTACCTATTATGAAAAAGTCATCAGGTTAGTGGATGAACCTCTGCGTGCCGACTACTACCATTTAGGTTTTGCCAATTATTTTACCAAAAATTACGAGGAAGCTGTAAAAGGTTTATCTCTAGTAACAGCAGGTGATGATATTATGGCACAAAATGCCCATTATCATTTGGGCGATTGTTACTTAAAGCTTAACGATAAAAAGCGGGCTCGCGTCGCGTTTGAGGCGGCCTCAAATAACGACTACGATAAAGAAATTCAGGAAGATGCTTTATTGAATTATATCAAGTTGAACTACGAGTTATCTTACTCACCATTCAATGAGATTATTAATTCCTTTATGCGCTTTATCGAACTCTTTCCGGAAAGTGACAAAATTGATGAGGCCTATGAATATTTGGGCAAAGCCTTTTTAACTACAAAGAATTACCGTGAGGCCTTGGCGTCGATGGAAAAGATACAGCGCAAAACGGGTGATGTTTACCGAGCCTTGCAGCGTGTGGCTTATTATCGTGGATTGGAGCTGTTTACCGATTTGAGCTTCGCCGAAGCCATTGAGTTTTTCGATTACAGCTTAAAATATGCCGAGTATGACAAATCATTAAAAGTAGGCGCTTACTATTGGAGGGGCGAGGCGTATTACCGAACGGGAGATTATGCCAAAGCCATTCTCGATTTCCGCGAATATATTTATCAGCCCGGTTCATATGAGATGAAAGAATTTCCAGTTGCTCACTATAATATTGCCTATTCTTATTTTAAGCAAAAGGAATATACCGAGGCCCTGGGCTGGTTTCGCAAGTACATCAACATGACCGATAAGCGTGACCGTATGATGTTGGGTGATGCTTATAACCGGGTGGGGGATTGCTACTATGTGAATCGCCAGTTTTCGCAAGCGGTTAAAAACTATGACCTGGCAGCAGGCATACCTGAGAGTTCGCCCGATTATGCCATGTTCCAAAAGGCCTTTTGTTTAGGCTTGATGAAGCAGTATGATGAGAAGATTTCGGTGCTGGATGATATGATTAACCGTTATCCGACATCACCTTATGTCGATGATGCCTTGTATGAAACAGGGCGCTCCTATGTGGCATTGGGTAATAATGACCGGGCAGTCTATTATTATAAATCAACCAAAGAGAAATACCCCAAAGGCAGTTATGCGAAAAAAGCGATGCTGCAGCTGGGCTTGGTATATTATAATAATAATGACTCGGATAACTCCATGAAATTCTACAAGCGTGTGGTCAACGAATATCCGGGAACGGATGAGGCGGAAGATGCTTTAGTTGGTATTCGTAATATCTACATGGATAAGAACGATTTGGATGGTTACATGAAATACACTGGTTCACTGGGGGCATTTGCCCAGGTTAATGAGCGAGAGCAGGATAGCTTAATGTTTGTGTCGGCTGAGCGTTTTTATATGCAAAGCGATTGCGACCGGGCCATCAGTCATTTTAAAAATTACCTGAATAAGTTTCCTGATGGCAAATTTGTGTTGAATGCGCATTTCTATAAAGCCGATTGTCAGTATAAAACAGGAGAATATACCGATGCCTTGAGTTCGTTTGAGTACGTAGCCGAACGTGAAAGAAGTTTATTTACCGAAGAGGCCTTGATTCGCATGGGAGAACTGCTTTATCAGCAAGAGGCTTACCGTAAAGCCTATGAAAGCTTTAATCGATTGGAGCTGGAAGCCGAAATTTCGGAAAACCGACTGGAAGCCAAGATTGGAAAAATGCGTTGCCTGGTTAAAATGAATCAGCCAGAAGAATGTATTAAAGCAGCTGAGAACTTGTTAACTACGGCTAAGATTGCTGATGAAATTAAGCGTGAAGCCATTTTTAATATGGGCAAAAGTTATCAGGAATTGGGTAATAACGAAAAGGCATTTGAGAATTATCAGCTGGTGTCATCCAATACCAAAAGTGTTGAAGGGGCTGAAGCAAAGTACCAGGTGGCCCAAATGCTTAGCGACCGTGGTGAAAAAGATGCAGCAGAGAAGGAAGTGTTCGATTATATTGATAAAGGAACATCCCACCAATATTGGTTAGCACGTAGTTTTATCTTATTAGCCGAAATTTATAATGAGCGTGGAGAGACTTTCCAGGCTGTACAATATCTGCAAAGTATAAAAGATAACTACGAAGGTGACGATGATATTGAGCAGCGTGTTGATGCGTATTTGAAAAGCTGGGATACACAGGAGAAAGAAACAACGGACACTGAAACAATTAATGTTGGATAATTGATTAGACAATGAGGTATTATTATATAGTTTTTATCACAATTGTAGCAGCTGTACTAACTGTAAATAAGGCAGCTGCACAGGAAGAAATTAATCAGGATGTAAAAGTAGTTAAAGCTTATACGCCAACGGTTTCTGATGCTTTTAAGGTGAGCTACATGCCTGATTTGAATGACTCTTCATCGTTTAATCCCAATTTTAATTACCGTATTCTGAGCACTTCAGTGGCGACTAATTACCAGCCGGCACCAATAGCCGCGGCTAAAATCAATACGAAGCGCAAAGAGTATCTGCACAAGTCTTACATCAAAGGTGGGGTGGGTAATTACAGCTCTGTTTTTGCCGAGTTGGGCTATAATATTTTAGAGAATGAAAAGTATGTATTGGGTTTAAATGTTGGGCACCTGACCTCGATGGGTGATTTAACACTGGAGGATGACAACACAGTAGATGCACCTTTTAATGATACCTGGGCAGCGGCTGATTTTAAGCACTTCTTTGATGATAAAACCCTGAGTGTTAATCTTGGGTTTATGCATAATAAGTTTCAGTATTACGGCTATCAAACCATGACCGATGGCGATATGTATTGGTTACCAGATGGTACTTTATCGCCGGGTGTTACTTTCAGGCAAGATAAGGATCAACGTTTGTCGGGATTTAGTGGTAGTATAGGTCTGAGTAACAATGAAACAGATAAGCGTAAAACGCGCTATGCCATTGAAGGTGGATTTTCTACATTCGGCAACATGACCGGTGTAAGCCAGTTGGGGATTGCAGTAAATGGTAAGCTGTCAAAACCAATCAATGATTTGGCCTTTGATATTAACGGTGGAATTGAAAGTTACAGTACCAGTGTACCCGATACAATTGGGCCAATGTACACCTTTAAAGAACGCAATCAAACGATGATACGTGTTAATCCGGCGATCAACTTTAAGTTTGATCGTGCTAATTTACGCGTAGGAATGCAGATAGCAGGTATCATCGACAGCGAGGGCGATGAGTTTTACCTCACGCCTGATGTGATGGGAGAGTTAACCGTTGTTGAAGGTATTGCCTCCATTTATGGTGGTATCAATGGGAAGGTAAACATGAATGATTATCAAAGTATGATGAACGAAAATGCTTTTGCATCCGCTGATATTAATGTGAAGTCATCATTATATGGATTAAACTTTGTAGCTGGTATTAAAGGTAATTTCAGTTCATCCATGTCCTTCTCAGCCGGTATGGAATATGGATTGTTTAACGATGAGCATTTCTGGGTGAATAAGCCTTATACGGGTATGGAAGCGCCGGGTGGTGTTCAAGCTATTCAGCATTATTCCAATGTATTTGATGTTGTATACGACGATGGTTCTTTGCTCAAGGTAGCAGGAGAGTTGATGTATAAACCCAAGCAAACCATTGAATTTGCCTTAAATGGCGCGTATTATGGTTGGAGCCTCGATAATCAAGCTGATGCATGGCATATGCCAGAAGTAGAATTGGGGCTGGAAGGAAGCTTTAATTTATTAGATAATCTATACGCCACCGCTGGTGTTAAGTACTTGGGAGAGCGCTCTGCATTAGATGCTTCGAATGCGACTACATCAGTGAAGTCATTAGATGGCGTTGTTGATGTAAATCTAGGTACTGAATACTACTTTAGTAAGCAATGGTCATTTTGGTTATCTATGAATAATTTGGCAGCTTCAAAATACTACAAATGGAATGGTTATCCCATGCAGGGATTTAATGCAAAAGCGGGCGTAATATTCTCTTTTTAAGTGGTTTTAAATCAGTTAGAATAAGAAGATAAAAAGTAAGCAAAAATCATCATTTAAACAGCGTTTAAATGATGATTTTTGCTATATTTGTGTGTCTTTCTGTAAGGAGGATGAATATAACCGGTTAAGCCGGTTTTTTTACGCTTTTCAAAAGAATATAAGATGAGTGATCAGGTAAATGAAAATGTAAATAAACAAGGCGAATATAGCGCCAGTAGCATTACCGTATTAGAAGGCCTGGAAGCTGTTCGTAAGCGTCCCGCCATGTATATTGGTGATGTTGGCGAAAAAGGATTGCACCACTTGGTTTACGAGGTGGTTGATAACTCAATTGATGAGGCTCTAGCCGGCCATTGTGATTCGATTGAGGTGATTATTCACGAAGACGATTCTATTTCAGTAAGTGATAATGGTCGTGGTATTCCAACTGACTTTCACGAGAAAGAAGGAAAATCGGCGCTTGAGGTAGTAATGACGGTCTTACACGCCGGTGGTAAATTTGATAAAGATTCATATAAAGTATCTGGTGGATTGCACGGTGTGGGTGTATCTTGTGTGAACGCCCTGTCAACCATGTTGAAGGCAGAAGTTCATCGTGGAGGTAAAATACATACGCAGGAGTATTCAATCGGTAAGCCGGTAACTGAGATTACTGAGATAGGCACTACTGATCGCACTGGTACGATAGTGACCTTTAAGCCTGATGATTCAATCTTCAATACAACCACTTATAAGTTTTCAATTCTGGCTAATCGTTTAAGAGAATTGTCATTCCTGAACAAGGGAATCAAAATTCGTTTAATTGATGAACGTGAGTTGGATGAAAACGAGCAGGTAAAAACGGAAGAGTATTTATCAGAAAGAGGGTTAGAAGAATTTGTAGAGTTTATTGATGAGTCGCGTGAAAAGTTAATTGATAAGGCAATTCATATCTCAACAGAGAAGAATGATATTCCGGTGGAGATTGCGATTCTATACAATACATCGTTTGCTGAGAACATCTATTCATACGTCAATAATATCAACACTATAGAAGGAGGTACACACTTAACCGGTTTCCGTCGTGGTTTAACACGTACATTAAAAACATTTGCCGAGAAATCGGGTATGTTAAGCAAGTTGAAGTTTGATATTAATGGTGATGATTTCCGTGAAGGACTTACAGCGGTTATTTCGGTTAAGGTGGCAGAGCCTCAGTTTGAGGGACAGACCAAAACCAAATTGGGTAATGGCGAGGTAAGCTTGTCGGTTGACCAGGCAGTAAGTACCATGCTAACGAACTATTTGGAAGAGAATCCAAAGGATGCCAAGGATATCGTAAACAAAGTTATTTTAGCTGCTCAGGCACGTCATGCAGCTCGTAAAGCACGTGAATTAGTGCAGCGCAAGAGTGTATTGAGTGGAGGAGGTCTTCCAGGTAAACTAGCCGATTGCTCCGATAAAGATCCTGCAGCCTGTGAGGTGTTCTTAGTCGAGGGAGATTCGGCGGGTGGTACTGCAAAGCAAGGTCGTGATCGAAAGTTTCAGGCAATTTTACCATTACGTGGTAAAATTCTGAATGTGGAGAAAGCTCTTCAGCATAAAGTGTTTGAAAGTGATGAAATCAAGAATATTTTCACGGCATTGGGTGTAACTATTGGTACGGAAGAAGATAGTAAGGCATTGAATGTTGAAAAGCTTCGCTATCACAAGATAGTCATCATGTGTGATGCCGATGTCGATGGTAGTCACATTGCGACTCTGATTATGACGTTCTTCTTCCGTTACATGAAAGGTTTGATTGAAAACGGGTACTTGTATATTGCTACTCCACCATTGTACCTGGTGAAAAAAGGTCAGAAACAGACCTATTGCTGGAACGAAGAACAGCGCCTACGCTTAGTTGAAGAGTGGGGTGGAGGTAAAGAAAGTGCTTTGCATATCCAACGATACAAAGGTCTTGGTGAGATGAATGCTGAGCAATTATGGGAAACAACCATGAACCCGGAAGAGCGTACATTGCGTCAGGTGACGATTGAAAGTGCTACTGAGGCAGATCGTGTATTCTCCATGTTGATGGGTGACGATGTTCCGCCTCGTAGGCAATTTATCGAAGAGAATGCGACATACGCTAATATTGATGCATAATAGTTGTCTGTTCATAAAGCAATAGACATAAATTAGATGACATAAAAAAACGAGACAGGTTTGAGGACTTGTCTCGTTTTCTTGTTTTAGGGATTGTATTTTTATTGACAATTATCAATCCATAAAGATACAATCCTAAATATCATATGAGGATTAGCATGTTACTGCCAACCACCACCTAATGCCTGGTACAATTGGATATAAGCCTCCAATAAATCTTGTCGGTTACCTGTTTGCGACATTTGTGCGTCAAAGGCCTGGCGTTGACTCTCAAGGAATTCAATATAACTGGCAATCCCTTTGTCATACCGGTCGCCAGATAATTGAGCTGCTTCAACCGCCGCTTCCACATGTTCTTGTATAGCTGCCTCTTCTTCTTTTAATGTTTCTATAGTAATTAAGGCATCTTCAACCTCTCTAAAGGCATTGAGTACTGTGTTTTCGTATTGATAAACGGCCGCTTCGGTCCGAGCACGTTCAGCCTTTACACGATTGGAGTTTTTGCCCCAGTTAAAAATTGGACCTAATAAGCTACCACTAATATTCCAGGCCGGATCACCAGAAGTCATTGTGCTTAAATCATCGCTCGCCAAACCGAGCATGCCGGTCAGACTAATGGATGGCAGACGAGCAGCCTGAGCAGCACCAACCAGTGCATTCTGCGCTATCAATTGTTGCTCGGCCATTAAAATGTCTGGACGACGATTGAGTATATCTGAAGGAATTCCTGGCGGAATGGCGGGTATTTCAGAATATGATTCCAACTTATTCTCCAGCTCAATTAAATGAGGATTCTCACCAATTAGCACGGATAACAGGTTTTCAGATTGCGCAGCATAACGCTTATAAAGCGGTATAGCTGTTGCTGCAATGGCTTTTTGAATACGTGAATGATTAACATCAATGGCCGGAATAATGCCCGACTCAAAGCGTTGTCTTAATATTTGATAAGAACTGTCGCGAATAGCATAGGTTTGCTCCGCAATCAATACTTTGCTATTAAATTCCATCACCTGGAAATAGGTGGTTGCTACCGTTGTTATCAATGACAGGCGCAAGGCATTTAACCCATATTCAGATGCCAGGTATTGTGCTTTGGCAGCTTCATTCATCCGTCGCAGTTTACCCCAGAAATCAATTTCCCAGCTAGCCTGTCCAACGATGCTGAAGTTGTTGGTTGGTTCAGCCAGTTTAATGGCTTGGAAATTGCCTCGTCCAGCCGAACCTGAATAGTTGAACTGTGGCCAAAGGTCAGCTTTTTGAATGGCTAGCTGAAGTCGCGCTGCTTCAACATTTTGAGCAGTAGCCAATAAGTCTCTGTTATTCTCCAGGGCCTTTTTTATAAGCGTATCTAAAACTGGATCATTAAACAATTGCCACCATTTTAAAGCTTCGTTATACGTGGTGTCACCATAGGAAAACACAAAGCTTTGTGGCGATTCAATTTCAGGCCTTGAATAGTTCTTGCCCATTTTACAGCTACTTATAAAAAGTGCTGTAAGGGCCAGAAATAATATGTATCTAGTTATTTTCATTATCGTTAGATTTTTCGTTGGCTAATGCTCTTTTTTCTTCATACTTAGCGAGTTTTCCAATGAAAACAAATAGCATTGGATACATAACAACACCTAATACGGTGGCAATTGTCATTCCGCCTAATAATGCCATTCCCATCACTTTGCGGGCTTCAGCACCAGCACCTGAAGCTGTTACGAGAGGCAATACTCCAAGGATAAAAGAAAAGGCAGTCATTAAAATTGGTCTGAAGCGTAGTCGTGCTGATTCAATGGCTGCATCGAATAAGCTAAGGCCTTCATCAAACTTAATTTTAGCAAACTCAACAATTAGGATAGCATTTTTAGCTGCCATAGCGATTAGCATTACTAATGAGATTTGCATAAAAACATTGTTTTCAAAGCTTGGGCTGAAGAAGCGGGCAATCAGTACAAACAACATTGCACCCAACACAGCAAAAGGTGTTCCCAGCAAAATGCTGAATGGCAATGACCAGCTTTCGTACTGCGCTGCTAAAATGAGGAAGACGAATAAAAGCGCAAAGATAAAGACGACATTACCCGAACCGCTGGCTTTCTTTTCCTGGTACGACATATTGGCCCATTCATAGCCCATGCCAGATGGCAACACTTCGTTAGCTACTTCCTCCAAAGCATCTAATGCTTGAGCTGAAGAATAGCCGGAGGCCGGTGAACCGGAAATTTCAACCGAACGATATAAGTTAAAACGGTTGGTGAAATCAGCACCGTAACTCTTTTCAACCGTAACCAGTGACGACAGTGGTAAGCTCGCACCGTCTTTGTTTTTGACAAAAAACATGTCCAGTTGGTCAGCATTTAACCTGAATTCAGGGGCTGCTTGCAGATAGGCCTTATAGAGGCGCCCAAATCGGTTGAAATCGTTGATGTATGCACCTCCAAGAAAGGCGCTGATAGTGGTGTATAAATCATTCAATTGAACACCGGCTTTGAGGGCCTTGTCACGGTTAATGTTTAAACGACGTTGCGGAACATTGGCTCTAAAGGTGGTGAAAATATTTGCAATTTCTGGTCGTTGTTGAGCTGCAGATATAAATTTTGCCGTTTGTTCTGCTAAATATTGTGGGGTATTGCCCTGTTTGTCCTGTAGCATTAATGAGAAGCCTGAACCACTTCCTAGTCCTGGAATAGCAGGCGGGCCAAAGGCAAAGACCTGGGCTTCTTTAATGCCCTGATAAAACATGAAATTCAGTTTTTTAGCTAACCCGTTGGCCTTTAATGAACGGTCTTCCCAATTTTTCAAGGTTACGAAGATGATGCTAGAATTTGTAGACATGCTTCCCGATAATAAATTAAAACCCGAAACGGAAGCTACACTGGCAATCTCATCCACACTGTTTAATATCGTTTCCACCTCGTTAACCACTGCCTGGGTGCGTTGTAAAGATGCTGCATCGGGTAATTGCACATTCACAAATAAGTAACCCTGATCTTCTTCCGGGATAAAGCCTCCAGGTACAAAACGGCCAACAATGATAATGAGCACAACTGTTGCACCAATAAAAATAACGCTTCGTGTAATTTTTCGAGCGACCACATTGGTTATTTTCATGTATTTTACCGAGCTGCGATCAAAAGCTTTGTTAAACGACTTGAAAAAACGACCAAGTAAACCACCAGGAACTTCTGGTTTTCGTAATAGGATAGAGGCCAGTGCAGGTGAGAGAGTTAAGGCGTTAACCGATGAAAAACAGACGGATACAGCTACAGTTATAGCAAACTGCTGATATAGGCGTCCTGTAATACCACCCATGGAAGCGACTGGAATGAATACCGCGATAAGCACTAGAGTTGTGGCTATAACGGGAGCTGTTACCTCCTTCATGGCAGCAATGGTTGCTTCGCGGCGGTTCATTCCTTTCTCAATATTAACCTGAACAGCCTCTACAACAACAATAGCATCGTCCACCACAATACCAATGGCTAATACCAAGCCTAATAAAGATAAGGTGTTGATGGTAAAACCAAGCATCGGAAATACGGCAAAGGCACCAATAAGCGATACCGGAATAGCAATGGTTGGGATTAGTGTAGCCCGCCAATCCTGGATAAAGAGGAATACAACCAGAATTACCAGGATTAATGCTACCACTAAAGTGATAGCTACTTCCTTAAGTCCTGCTGTAATAGGGGCAGTGGCATCCAGTGCAATATCGTAGGTCACACCTTCTGGAAATGCTAAAGCCAGCTCATCCATGGTTTTCAATATTTCTTCTCCCATGGTGACAGCATTGGTTCCTGGCGACTGGTAGATGGCAATCAGTGCACAGGGGTTTCCTTTAAATTGTGCATTTGAATTATAGCTTTCTGTTCCTAATTCAATGGTAGCCACATCCTTTAATTTCACCTGGCTACCATCTTTATTGGTTCTGATAGCTACTTCACCAAATTCTTCCGCTGTTACTAAACGGTCGGGTAAAGTAACAGTATAAGTGTGTTCTGTACCAGCAGGAGCTGGTTCAGCTCCAAATTTACCACCTGGTACAATGACATTCTGTTCGCGTATAGCAGCTGTTATTTCCGGCACGGTCAGGTTAAGTTGCGATAGTCGGTCTGGTTTAATCCAGATGCGCATGGAGTAGTCGCTTGCACCCATAACCTGAACGCGTCCTACCCCTTTGGTTCGGGCCAGGATATCCTGAATGTTGATAATCGAGTAGTTACCTAGAAATTCCTGATCGTAACGACCATCACTATAAACAGCCAAGGCCATTACAATACTACTCATACTTTTTTGAGTGGTAACACCAAGTCGCTTGACCTCTTCTGGCAATTTGGCAGTAGCGGCAGAAGCCCTGTTTTGTGCAAATACTGTATTCATATCAGGATCGGTGCCTACTTCAAAGGATATATTAATCGCCATACTGCCATCGTTGGCGTTGGTCGACTTCATATATATCATATTTTCAACGCCATTGAGTTGTTGCTCTAATGGTGTGGCAACCGATTGCTCTACGTTTAAAGAATTGGCTCCTGTATAATTAGCTCGTACCTGAACCATTGGAGGAGTGATGTCGGGGAATTGCTCCATTGGCAATTGTAAAGCTGAAATTCCACCTACAATAAGAATTACGATGGCAATAACCATGGCCACAATGGGCCTTCTAACAAAAAAATTACCCATAATTACTGTTGCTTATTGCGTACTGATTTAAACTCTTTCTCTTGTGGGATGATTGTCATACCAGTTCTGACGCGACTCAGGCCTTCCATCACAACTTGTTCGTTAGCATTTAAGCCGGCGTTGATTATCACCATATCTTGCAATGTTTCGCCAATGTCAACAGTTCGAAACTCAATCTTATTATCCTTATCAACCACAAAAATATTGTATTGCCCTTGCACTTCCTGCAGGCATTTAAGCGGAATAATAACCTTTTCATTCGGATGATCTAAACTTACACGTAAGCGTGCAAACTGACCAGGACGAACCAACATTTCAGGGTTGGGGAAAGAGGCCTGAACCATCAAAGTACCCGTAGTTGGATCAATATTTCTACCTACAAAATCTATTTTACCATTATGAGTATGGCGACTACCATCTGCGAAGTACAATTCAATATCTGGTTTTCCGTTTTTTTGCGGATTACTGACTGTTTCTTTTGCTCGTGTGAAATTGATGATGTTAAGGTATTGCAATTCAGTAATATGGAATTGTACTAATATGGTATCAAGACGGGAAACGGTGTTTAAAACCACAGGGTTGGGTTCGCGCCCAACATAATCACCTACCTTAGCTTCTGATCGACCAATAATTCCAGCAATAGGAGAATAAATTTTTGTATAACCTTGTTGAATTTTAGCATATGCAAGTGATGCTTCTGCGGCCTCAAGAGAAGCTTTAGCAGCACCATAGCTAGCCAGGGCAGCATCATAATCACTCTGGCTCACAGCATTGCTTTCTGCCAACGGTTTATAACGCTTGTAATCACTTTCAGCCTTAACTAGGTTGGTTTTGGCTTGGGCGACGACACTCATAGCTTCAGCCACTTTGGCATCCAAAGGAGCCGGGTCAATTGAGTAAAGTAATTGTCCCTTTTTGACATTGCCTCCCTCTTCAAAATGAATACCTTCAAGGTAACCATCTACCCTGGCGCGAATTGAGATGTCAAATAAGCCATAGGTTTGTCCTACAAAGTCTTTTTGTAGCGTAACCATTTCTGTTTTTGAAGTGTATACCGGGATTTGTGGCGGCCCCATTTCAGGATGTTTATTTTTGCATCCAAAAATTGTGGATAGTAGAATCAAAAATGCGATAGTGTTTCTCATTTTATAAAGCTTGATTAGTATTCGGTTTTTCAATTAAAGTAATTAGAAATATAAAAGTACTTATTTGATTTATATTTCTGGCAGTTAATCTGTGGTATTATTGTTTACATTTGTTTAACATTACACTTTTATATATGTTTCCATAATCACGTAATAAGCTATTGAAATTTCAGATATGAGCAAGGTGAAAAAAATTAATAACCCTTTTGTACAACAAAAAGGCGATCAATATATGTGTTTTGGTTGTTCGCCAAATAATATGATTGGTTTTAATCTAGAGTTTTTTGCCGAAGACGAGATTGTATTTGCCAAGTGGAAGCCAGAGCAAAAATATGAAGGTTATTTGAATGTTGTACATGGAGGTATACAGGCTACATTAATGGATGAAATTGCCAGTTGGTATATTTATTCGATGCTTGATACAGCTGGAGTCACTCAGAAATTAGAAGTGCAATATCATAAACCTTTATATGTATCAGGAGGTGAAGTGTTGATTAAAGCAGATTTGGAAAAACAAACCAAAAAACTGGCACGTATCAAAACAGAAATTATCAACTCTAACGGTCAGGTGTCAAGTTCTGCTATTGTTGAATATTATCTGTTTCCGCCTAATGTGGCCAGGGTAAAGTACAAGTATCCAGGCAAAGAAGCCTTTTGGCTATAAAAAATGCCCCGCTCAAAGGAAAGAGTGTGAGAACGGGGCAAGGGGAAAACAACCTGTCAGGAAAGATATAAGCAAATATAAGTAAAATAGATGGGAGCGAATGTGTGTAGTTTTCGTGTTTGTGATAAACAGTCGTATTTTTTAGACTAAATTGGAGTATTGTTCCATTAAAGACATTAATAATTATTTATAGTAAATAGTATGTGTGTTTTCGATATGAAATGACACCTGAAGAGTTCTTTAGAATTAATGCCTTTCCTCTGTGTATGTATATTTTAAGTAATTGACAGCTAAGGTCGACTCTCATTCACTCATCCCCGTAACTATCTCCCCAATTATAAATGCCGTTTTTATGAACTCACAAAGATTTGTTAGCAACTTCTAGTGTAGCTAAATAATCCTATGAGATATCTTAATTGCTCTAACAAAATTGGATGGTTTTACAGTTGCTAGTATTCACTGATTTGTAGTGAAGAGGGATTAATGAGGTGTAAATATGTTTCAAATCCCTTAAATATGTTCCTAAGTGTAAAATAATGTAAAATCAATCTTGAATTGTTATTAATAACTACTTACATTCAAACGATTAATAATTAGGGTATCTGTAAAGGATTGAGATGTAGATATTGCAATAGGATGTATTATAGAAGTCATCCTCAAATTAACATTTCATAACACAGTAAACTTTTAATAACCTATAAAATCACACGTATGAAAAAAAATGTAAGTTGGTTTAAAAGGTGTTTGTTACTAATTCCAACACTCTTATTCGGAGCATTCCTATATGCTCAAGATTTAACTGTTACAGGAACTGTCACCAGTACTGAAGACGGACAACCTGTTCCGGGTGTCTCAGTTGTTCAGAAAGGGACAACGAACGGAACCATCACTGATATTAATGGACAATATAATATTACGGTGCCACAGGGTTCAGTGTTAATATTTTCATTTGTCGGAATGACGAGTCAAGAAGTTTCGGCTAATTCAACTTCCTTGAATGTTGCATTGGAGCCGGATGTAATAGGAATGGACGAAGTGGTTGTTACTGCTTTAGGTCTTTCCAGGGAGAAAAAGGCTCTAGGGTATACTGTTACTGAAGTAGGTAGTGATGAGATATCGACTGTTAAGGATGTCAATGTTATGAATTCATTGGCAGGTAAAGTGGCCGGTGTTAATATAACACAAGGAGCTTTTGGTCCTGGTAGTAGTTCTAAAGTAACTATCAGGGGTAATAACTCTCTCACGGGAAACAACCAGCCATTGTACGTTGTTGACGGTATTCCTATGGATAATTCAGCTCAAGGTTCGTCTTCTAGTAATGATACTGGAGCTTACTCCAAAACGGATTATGGTAATGGTATTTCAGATTTAAACCCGGATGATATTGAAACCATGACTGTTCTTAAAGGGCCAAACGCAGCTGCATTATACGGAGCAAGAGCTGCCAATGGTGTAATCTTAATTACTACCAAAAAAGGAACAACAACGAATGGTCTAGGTGTTACCGTTTCGTCAAGTTTAACTTTTGATACACCAATGATTCTGCCTGAATATCAGGATAAGTATGGTCAAGGTAAGCAAGGGTTTGTACCCGATAACTTAGATGATTTAAAACAAGCTGGAGGTTCATGGGGTGCTATGATGGACGGTTCTAACCAATTATATTGGACAGGAGAAACTAAGCCATACACTTCGCAAGCAGATAATGTTAAGGATTTTCTAGAAACTGGCTCGACTGTTATTACCTCTTTAGCCATTGATGGTGGTACGGAAAATGCAAATGTTCGTTTCTCATATACCAATACAAGTGCACAATCGATGTTGCCTAATTCGGATTTAATGCGACATAATTTTAATTTAAGAGGTTTTGCTAAGATGGCTGATAAATTAACAATAGATGCCAAGGCAACTTATTTTTATCAGTATGGTAAGAACAGACCTACATTAGGAACGGAAGGTGTAATGGGTAATGTATATTCAATTCCTCGTAACTTGGCAATTGATGATTTAAAAGCGAATATGGTTGATGACGCTGGTAATTCAAACTCCTACAACACACTTGGTTCTAATGCATATTTTGCATTATATAATAATCGTAAAGAAGACTGGAAAAATCGCTTTAACGGTTTTGTTAAGATTCAATATGATTTCAATTCCTGGTTATCTGCGTTTGTAAGAATTGGCACTGACTTTACTAATCATAATATTGAAACGGAAGAAGCATATGGTCACTGGTATTATCCAACCGGTCGTTTTAACTTCCGTCAGTTTAAAACAACAGAAACCAATGCTGATTTCTTATTCATGTTCAATAAAGATATTAGTGATAGAATTAATATTAGTGCTTCTGTTGGTGGTAACCATATGTATCGTGGAGAAGCATTTTTCCGTATCAATGGTGAAGATTACAGAATTCAGGATGGACCTCCAGTAGATATTGCTGAGCAAGTTTTTACAGGTTATGCTCCTTTAAAGAAAAGGATTGTAAACTCACTGTATGCAACTGCATCTGTTTCATTTGACAGATGGTTATATCTTGATGTGACAGGGCGTAATGATTGGTCATCGTCATTGCCAAGTGACAATTGGTCATTTTTCTACCCATCGGTAAGTACATCTGTTTTATTACATGAAGCATTTGATATTAGTGGAATTCTTGATTTTGCAAAGGTTCGTTTAAGTTGGGCTGAAGTAGGTAATGATACAGATCCGTTTAGGTTAGAGGATGTTTATAGTATTGATGCTTCTACGGATTCATATCTTGGACGCACAACAATGAGTCGCAGTAATACTAAGAACAATGCTAACTTAAAGCCAGAGGCAATTACTTCTGTTGAAGCTGGTGCTGAATTGAGATTCTTTAAGAATCGTGTTTATACAGATTTTACAGTATATAATATTAAATCTACCGATTTGATTTTTCCTGTTCCTGTAGCGCCAGCTACTGGTTATGGATTTGTTATTGATAATGTTGGTGAAATAGAGAATAAAGGTTTTGAATTGTTAATTGGAGGAACGCCGATTAAAACAGCTGATTTAACATGGGATATCTCTTTGAATTATTCTAGAAATAAGAATGAATTAAAATCGTTGATTGAAGGAACCGAAACATTCGCATTTGGTCAAACAAATAGTGGTAATATTTTCGTTCAGGGAACAGTAGGCGGTGGCTTCGGTGAAATTTGGGGTACTGATTATGCCAGAACAGAAGATGGTACGATGATAGTTAATGCAGATGGTGTACCAACAGATAGTGAAGCTAAGTTGCTCGGTAATTATCAGCCAGATGCCTTGGCAGGTTTAACTAATACTATCGACTATAAAGGATTTACATTCCGTTTCTTAATTGACGCACGTTTTGGTGGTGAGTTTTATTCAGGAACGGATGCGGCTCTAGATGGTAGTGGGGTTTCGGATCGTACATTAAAATACAGAGGTGAAGATGTTGTTTTAGACGCTGTTGTTGAAACAGGTACTGATGGAGATGGTAACCCTATTTACGCGCCAAATGAAACATCAATTACAGGTCAGCAATACTGGGGAGCTGTTTCAGGATTAGGAGCACCTTATGTTTATAGTCAAACAAATGTTCGTTTGCGTGAAATGTCATTAACTTATCGTTTCCCACAAACTTTAATTGGAGACACTTTCATTAAAGGAGCTTCTGTTGGTGTAATTGCACGTAATTTGTTCTTTATTTATAAAGATTCACCAAACTTCGATCCTGAAATGAGCTATAGTACAGGTAACTATTCACAAGGTATTCTTTATAACCCGTTACCTTCGGCACGTAGCATTGGATTTAATGTAAACCTTAAGTTCTAATTTTTAATGATTATAGTTATGAAAATATATAAGCTATTAATAGTTACGTTATTGCTCGGATGTATTGCCTCGTGTACAGATGAATTTCAGGATATTAATAAAGATCCATCAGCGATAACAGGCGAAAATATCGAGGCTAAATATTTTATTACCAAGGCTCAGGTGAACCTAATTGCTCCTAATAGATATCCATATTGGCGAGCACAATTAATTCATGCTGATAGATATGCCGGTCAATTCTGTTTTGGTTTTAATGGGTCATGGTGGAGTGATGCATTAGGTTATAGCTATAGTGGAGGTTATACGAATGCAGCCTGGGATTACTTTGAAGGGTATACAGGTACATTAGTAACTTATCTTCAAATTACCGGAGAAGGTGGTGATCGTGAGAATGATTTAGCACATGCTGTTGGATTAGTAATGCGTAGTATGTATTTCATGTATTTCACGGATGT
This sequence comes from Carboxylicivirga litoralis, assembly GCF_025499605.1. Classification (GTDB taxonomy): domain Bacteria; phylum Bacteroidota; class Bacteroidia; order Bacteroidales; family Marinilabiliaceae; genus Carboxylicivirga; species Carboxylicivirga litoralis. Next base: position 171,898 of record NZ_JAFMVC010000005.1, read on the forward strand.
TTTTGGAGAAATTCCATATAGTGAAACCGGAAGTTTGGATGTATTATTACCAAAGTTTGATACGCAAAAAGATATTTATCAAGGTATGATAAATGATTTGACTTCAGCGATTCAAATCATTGGGGATGCTGATAAAACAGGTGAAAATGAACAGGATTTAGGTGAGAATGATTTGTTTTTTGGCGGTGATCTTCAGAAATGGAAAGCACTTGCCAATACGTTAAAGTTACGTTTAGCACTTCGAGCTAATGGAGCTGAAGGAGATAACTTTTCCACAACAGCTATAACAGAAGCGATGAGTGGTGATTTCTTGGAAGAATTTGACGATAACACATTACTACCTAAAGATGATGTAATCAACCAATGGAATAGTGCTGCTTACGGTGATGTGTGGCATAACTTTGGAGGATATGGTTCCAAGTGGACAGTTAGTAAGTATGTCATTAATAACCTACAGGATAATGCGGATCCGAGGTTAGAAAAATATGCAAAACCTGCACCAGGAGGTGAGATTACAATTCCTCAACCAGAATCAGATGATGCTGCATTGTATGCTAAACGTCGTGATTTTATTCTGGCTAATTTAGATGAAGCAGGAGCCGTTTATACTACATCAACCAATGAGGATGGTGAAACGGTTGTAACAATGGAGGCTGATATGTATTACATAGGTCAGCCACCTCGTCTTAATGGTGAAATGTACGACTACAACCGTCGTGAGTTTTATAGTATGCCTGCAGACTATATTGTTCAGGCTAAAAACGAAGATAAAGAAATCGCTCCCGAAATAGTTGTTAGTAGTGCTGATGCCTACTTTATGCGTGCGGAAGCTATTGTTAAAGGATTAGCAACAGGTGATGCTAATGCATTATACCGAAGTGGTCTTGAACAAGCATTATTGCTTTGGGGCGTTGAAGAAGGTGATATTGCTACTTTCTTAACCGATTCACCAGCGGCCAATTTAACAGGAGCAAATGACTTGGAAATGATCGCTATTCAGCGTTGGTTAATTAACTACACAGAGGGATTTGAAGCATGGGCTATTGTTCGTGATACTGGCTTCCCAACAGAATTAGCTGCAGGTGTTGACGATGCTGATATTTATGGGATGGGTGATCTAAATGGTAAATATCCTCAACGTATGCGCTATGGAACGAATGCCTACACGCGTAATGGAGATAATTTAGAAGAAGCCATTAGTAGACAAGGGCCTGACTTACAAGCCACAGAATTGTGGTGGGCTAAATAACTAAACCTAATCAAACGTTTCTTAAAGGCTGGCATTTTTGCCAGCCTTTATTTATTTTATGTAACTGATAATAATCATAGGTGTATATCAAATACCTTTTGCACTTTTGTTATTTAGAATAATAATAGATAGGACATAATTACACGCTAAAAAATACAACACTATGACAATGATGAAAGCACTTGTTAAATCAAAGGCCGAAAAAGGAATTTGGTTAGAAGAGGTTAAAATCCCTGAGATTGGGCCTAATGATGTGTTAATCAAAGTTTCAAAATCTGCTATTTGTGGAACGGATTTGCATATTTATAAATGGGACGAGTGGGCTCAAAACACGATTCCTGTAGGCATGACAATTGGTCATGAGTATGTTGGCCATGTTGCTAAGTTAGGTAGTGAGGTAAAAGAATTTAAAGAAGGCGATAGGGTAACAGGAGAAGGACATATTGCCTGTGGTCATTGTCGTAACTGTCGACGTGGACGCCAGCATATATGTGAAAAAACAGTAGGTATTGGTGTTAATATCGATGGTTCATTCGCTGAATATGTAAAAGTACCTTCAACTAATGTTATGAAAATTAATGCCTCGATACCTGATGAGGTATTAGCTATTATGGATCCATTTGGTAATGCTACTCACACAGCTTTATCGTTCCCTTTAATTGGTGAAGATGTTCTGATTACTGGTTCTGGTTTGATTGGTAGCATGGCTGTTGCAGTGGCTAAGTTTGCAGGTGCTCGATATGTAGTGGCAACGGAAACAAACGAATTTAGGGCTGAATTAGCACGTAAAATGGGGGCAACTCGTGTGGTGAATCCAGTTACTGAGAACCTTCGTGAGGTTATGGATGATTTGGGTATGATTGGTTTTGATATTGGCTTGGAATGTTCGGGTGCGCCTGCTGCTTTTAATCAGTTGGTTGAACACATGTATAATTCTGGTAAGATTTCAATGCTAGGAATTTTGCCTTCCTCAACTAAGGTAGATTGGAATCGTATTATCTTCAAAGGTTTGACTCTTAAAGGTATTTATGGCCGCGAAATGTACGAAACCTGGTATCACATGGAGCAGATGTTGATGTCAGGCCTTGATTTATCACCAATTATCACGCACCAATTTCATATCAATGAATTCCAGAAGGGTTTTGATGTGATGGAAGAAGGTAATTGCGGTAAGGTGTTACTGAACTGGGATTAACGAAACAATACTTCATATAGAGAAGGTAGTCAATTAGGCTACCTTTTTTTATAACCCTTTGTCTTCATTTAGAAACTATCGTTTTTTCAGGTGAATAATATGGGTTAAATTTGGCAGATAATATATTGGTGATGAAAAAAACAAGGTTGTTAATTTTTCAGCTGTTTATTTTTAGTGCTTTAGTTGTTAATGGTCAGCAGCATCAGCAATGGGCTGAACGATTGAATAAATTGGAATCTATAATTGATGCGAATAACAAGCGTTTCGAACTTTTAGATCTTAATAAGGAACTGAAAACAATTTGGCAATCGGAACAAGATGTTAATGAAATATTGCGCTATACTGATAAAGTGAAAGTACTTAAGTCTGACGATGAAAAGCTAAGCATATTATCATTTGGTAACTCAACATATAGTAATGTCTATCAGATAGAGTGGTTGGTGTTTTATAATAACCAGGCATGGGGTTTCTCCGAAGAATTCAATATTAATGAAGCAGTTACCCAAGAAACGTTGCAGTATAAACTGATAAGTTTGGAAAATGAATTATATGCTTTATCAATTTTAAAGGGCAAAAAGAAGATTGTAGATGCAAAGGATTTGGTGACCAAATGTATGTTTGAGGAACTACAAACGTTATCAACAGATGAAGAAAAGGATGCTTTAAATGCAAAGCTACAAGACCGGTTAAATCTACTTTGGTCAGACAAGGAGTTGTTTAGTGAATCATTTGAGCAATTAAAGCGCATGAAAACGCTAATTTCTGATGATGAGAAAGTTAAGGTTTGTACATACAATATTCAGAAGGAAGGTTTTAAGCAAATGTTTTATGGAGCCGTTATTTTGAATGAATCCACCGTAAAGGTGATACCCTTAACTGATAGTAGTGAGAAGATTAAATCGCCGGAACGCTCAACTCTTTCGAATAAAAAATGGTATGGCGCTATTTACTTAGATCTCATCCAAACCATGAGTGGTAACAAAACTTACTACACATTACTTGGTTATAAAGGTCACGATGAGTTTATAAAAACGCGTGTTATTGATGTGTTAACAGTACAAAATAGTCGCCTTCGATTTGGTATGCCTATTTTTAAAACCGACCGAATAACACGTAATCGGGTTGTGTTTCAGTATTCAGCTAAAGCAACAATGATGTTGCGTTACGATGCCCGCGAAAAGATGATTGTTTTTGATAACCTGGCACCAAAGGAGCCGATGTTCAGAGGTGTTTATCAATATTATGGCCCCGATTTCTCATATAATGCCTTTAAATTCACTAAAGGTGTTTGGGATTTGAAAAAAGAGGTTGATCTAAGAAATCCTAAGTTGCAATAGATGATGCAGAAGAATTTTGAATATCAGGTTGAACAGTTTGCAGACATTCGTATTCTGCGTTATACGGTTCCTAACTTTAGCGAGTTGTCGTTGAAGAAAAAATTGTATATCTATTATTTGTCTGAAGCGGCTCTTTGGGGACGTGATATTATTTGGGATCAAAACAACAAGCATAATTTGTGGTTACGCAACTGTTTGGCTTCGCTTTATCATTGCGTAAATAAAAATGATAGTTCAAGAAATAAACTTGAGTTGTTTTATAAACGAGTATTGTTTGCCAATGGTATTCATCATCATTATAGCACCGATAAGTTTCAGCCCGATTTTACGATAGATGAGCTGTCAAATTGGATAAAAGATTTGTCTGATGAACAAATTATTGCTTTATCATGTGATTCTGTGCCGGAGCTGACAAAAAGGCTTACGAAATTGCTGTTTGATGTGGACTATATCTCCAAGCGAGTGTGTCAGGATGAAGATAAGGATCTCATCATTCATTCAGCTAACAATTTTTATAGCGAGGTTAGCCAAGAGGAAGTAGAATCGTTCTATCATTCCATTATCAATAAAGATGATGCTAAGCCAATTTCATACGGTTTAAACTCGCGCCTGATAAAATGCAATGGTTCTGTTAAAGAAGAAGTTTACTGTGCTGAAGGTAAATATGCTGCTACAATCAATAAAATCATTTTTTGGCTTAAAAAGGCAGCAGAAGTTTGCGAAAATAATCAGCAAAAACTGTTGATTGAAACCCTTTGTGAATATTATCAAACGGGGGATTTGAGCCTCTTTGATGCCTACAGCATTGAATGGTTGAAAGAACAGTTTGGAGAAGTTGATTTTATCAATGGTTTTATTGAAGTCTATGGCGATCCGCTTGGTTTTAAAGGAACCTGGGAGAGTTTAGTGAATATCATCGATAAAGATGAAACAACCAAGGCATCTTTGATAAGCGAAAATGCGCAGTGGTTCGAGAATCATTCACCTGTACTGGAACAACACCGAAAAGAAGAAGTGAGCGGTGTCAGTATGAAAGTGATCAGTGCCATCATGTTGGGAGGCGATTGTTACCCGGCTTCACCATTGGGAATTAATTTGCCCAATGCCGAATGGATTAGGGAAAAACATGGATCGAAGTCTGTTTCACTTCAAAATATTAGTAAAGCGTATGAAATGGCCTCTTTATCATCGGGTATTATTGAAGAGTTTGCCTATTCAGAAGAGGAGATTAAACTACATAAACAATATGGGGCACTGGCTGATAACCTGCATACCCATTTGCACGAATGTGTTGGGCATGGTTCAGGAAAATTGGAGCCAGGTGTTCGCTCCGATGATTTAAAAGCCTATGGTTCTGTTATTGAAGAAACACGAGCCGATTTGTTTGGCTTGTATTTTATGGCTGATAAAAAGATGATGGAGCTGAATTTAGTGTCACATATGGATGTCTGTAAAGCGCAATATAACGCCTATATTCGCAATGGTATGATGGTGCAATTGGCGCGTATTACGAAAGATGCTAATATTGAGCAGGCTCATATGCGTAATCGCCAGTTAATTTCATCCTGGGTATTTGAGCATGGACAACAAACCAATGTTATAGAGAAAGTGAGGAAGGATAATAAAACCTACTTTGTTATTAAGGATTTTAAGGCATTGCGTCATTTATTTGGTACTTTATTAAAAGAGGTGCAGCGTATTAAATCGCAAGGCGATTATGAAGCCGCAAAGCAACTTGTTGAAACTTATGGGGTGAAGGTAGATGTGGAGCTGCATAATGAAGTGTTGGAACGATATGCCAAACTGAACATTGCGCCTTATTCAGGTTTTATTAATCCGAAATTATTGCTTGTTAAAGATGAATCTGAACAAATTACAGATGTAAAAATCTCCTATGAAGAAAGCTTTATCGAACAAATGCAACGATATAATAATGACTATAGTGTTGAGAGTGTCGGTATTTATGAGTTGTAGAAGTTGATAAAGGGCTTATCTTAATAAAAAGACTATTTTTGCAGCATTAAATAAAAAGGGAATTAGGTGAAAGGCCTGAACTGTACCCGCAGCCGTATTCTGTGCCCCACTAGGAACTTTTACTTGAGGGCCACTGACTGCCGAAGGCAGATGGGAAGGAAAGTAAAAGAAAGAAAGTCGGAAAACCTGTTTGTTTAATACTATTACTAACCAATCTTTCGGGAGAAAAAAAGATGTTTAGACTTTCAGCAATTATTGTTGCGCTACTTTTGATTCTGGGCGCATGCCAGACAAGGCAAAAAGGAGAATCAGTGATAACTTCGGGAAATACGCCGGATAGCATTTTTCAACCTAAATATGCCAAAGGATTCAGTATAAAGTATTTTAAAGGTTATCGCCAGATTGTACTCAACGACCCATGGGGCGACTCAACCAAAAATGAAACCATCGTATTGTGTCAGGATAAAACATTGTTTCAAACGCTTCAGGAAACGAATGATATTGTGATAAACTACCCGGCCAATAAGTGGATTGCCTTGTCATCGACCATGGTAAATTATGCCGATAGACTGGAGATGAAACAAACTATTGGAGGCGTTGCTGAACCTCAATATATATCGGATGACTTTATTCAGCAAGGGATAGCAGACGGAACGATTAAAAATGTAGGAATGGCCGTAGCACCCGATGTGGAAGTGATGGTGGATTTAGAGCCTGACTTTATGATGGTGTCTCCTTTTAAGGATAATCATTTTGCAGCGGTTAAAAGTGCAGGTGTTCCGGTTTTAACAAATTCTGACTATCTGGAACAAACACCGCTTGGTCGTGCCGAGTGGCTTGTATTTGTGGGAGAGTTGGTTGGAAGAGGAGAAGAGGCAAAGCAAATAATGAATGAGATGGAAGCAGCTTACCTTGGTGTAAAAAAGAAGGTGGAAAGCATTAAAGACAAGCAAACAGTATTTACAGGGCATATTTACCAGGGCATTTGGTATACACCGGCTGGAGAAAGCTATATGGCCAATTTCTTTAACGATGCCGGTTTTGATTATATCTACAAAGAGACAAAAGGAACAGGCTCCTTGTCAAAAGATTATGAAACGATAATTGATAAAGCGGAGCATACTGATTACTGGATATTAATCCTTAATCATCCAACAGAAATAACTTATTCTGAAGTAGCTAAAATAGATGAGCGCTACACTGATTTTGATGCCTATAAAAACCGTCAATTGGTTGTTACCAATGCGTCTCATTCACTTTATTTTGAAAAAGGATTGTTACAACCTCACATTGTTTTAAGGGATTTAGTTAAGGCTATTTATCCTGAGTTACTTGAAGATTATCAACCAACCTATTTCCGAAAGCTGGTAGAAAAATAATGGAAGATTATCGATATAAATGGATATTGGGTTTTGTCTTGTTGTTAGCAGCTATGTTAGCTCTTTTTATGCTGAATATTGGGCTGGGATCAGTATCTATTCCTCTTGAGGATATTTTTAATGTGCTGTCGGGTGAGCAGGCTTCACGAACAGCCTATAATTCAATTATACTTAAATCGCGCTTGCCTCAAACGATAACCGCAATATTGGCAGGTGCAGGTCTGGCCGTAGGTGGGTTACAAATGCAGACATTGTTTCGAAACCCTTTAGCCGGGCCATCCATATTAGGAATTAGCAGTGGTGCTGGTTTAGGAGTGGCTTTGGTCTTGTTGTTTGCTGGTAATATTCTGGGTGTAAGTATTAGCGGTTATGGCTTAATTGGCCATATGACTGTAGTCGGTGCCGCTTTTGTTGGGGCTTTTTTTATATTATTACTCATCGTGTTTTTTGCCCGTGCTTTGCGCGATAATACCATTTTGCTAATAGTTGGGATTATGGTGGGTTATGCTGCTTCAGCAATAATTGGTGTGATGAAGTTCTACAGTCCTAAAGAAGACGTTCATGCCTATGTGATATGGGGACTAGGAAGTTTCTCAAATGTAACCTGGGAACATCTGATGATATTAATTCCGGTTGTGGTTATTGGCTTGATTTTTAGTTTGCTTTTAATCAAGCCTCTGAATGTGCTTATACTAGGTGAAAACTATGCCGAAAACCTGGGAATAAACATTAAGAAAACACGCCTGGCCATTTTATTGTGCACTGGAATTCTTACCGCAGCAATTACTGCATTTTGTGGGCCAATTGCTTTTTTAGGTCTTGCAGTACCACATCTGACCAAAGGCTTATTTCGTACCACTAACCAGAAGGTATTATTACCAGCTGTGATTTTTGCTGGTTCTGTTCTGGCTTTATTTTGTAACTTAATTGCTCGAATGCCCGGCTTTGAAGGCGCTTTGCCAATTAATGTAGTAACCGGACTGATTGGTGCACCCATTGTGATATCTGTAATTATTAAACGGCGCAAACTCAACATGAATGGATAAGGCAATATTATTACAATCCGATGATTTAGCAGTTGGGTATCACCGTAATACAGCAAAAGAACTTGTGTTGCACAAAAATATCAATGTGCAATTGCATCAGGGTGAGTTTGCTTGTTTGTTGGGGCCTAATGGTGCCGGAAAATCTACACTGATAAAAACATTAAGTGGTTTTATTCCAAAGATTAAAGGTACTATTAAAGTGGACGGGCGCGAATTACATTCGTATAAACGTAATCAGCTGGCTAAGGTAGTGAGTGTGGTGTTAACCGAACGGTTGCTGGTTTCAAATATGACGGTTTTTGATTTGGTGGCCTTGGGGCGGACACCCTACACCGATTTTTTTGGAACAGTTAGTAAAAAGGATAAGCTTAAAGTGCTGCAGGCCATTGATGATGTTGGTCTGCATGGTTTTGCTAACCGTCAATTGGTCTGCATGAGCGACGGGGAGCGACAAAAGGCCATGATTGCCAAAGCACTTGTGCAAGATACGTCTTTGATAATACTGGATGAACCAACGGCTTTTTTGGATTTACCAAGTAAAATTGAGATTGTTCAGTTGCTTAAAAAACTGGCTAGGGAAAAGAATAAAGGTATCTTACTATCGACGCACGACTTGGATTTAGCACTTCAGCTAGCAGACAAAATATGGTTGCTGGCGCAAGGACGTCAACTGGAAGACGGTATACCTGAAGATTTAGTTTTGGCTGATGGCTTCCGGCGATTTTTTGAGAAAGAAGGTATTTTATTTGATAATGAACGTGGTGCTTTTAAAGTGGAGCAAGAGCAGTTGAAGACCATTCGTGTGGTTGGAAAAGGCATCGAATACAAATGGTTGAGTCATGCCCTGAACCGTAAGGGTTATCAAACAACAGAAGCAGAAGGTGATTATCCGCATATTGAAGTGGATAAAACCAATAACAAGGCTTATATCCTTCATCAAACCGATGGTAGCATGCATGCCCTGCGCACCATTGAAGATTTATTGCAGCAAATTACTTTGGATTAGATAAGGTTCCCATTGCTTAGTGCCTGGTGCTATAATTGCAGTTGTTAGTCTTCTTATTTTATTCATCGAATGACTTGTAGTACTTGTTCGAGTCATCCGATGAATATATATACACTGGCAATTTATCAAGGCAGGACTTCCGAAAATGTTCATCATTTGAACATGTCTGACCATTTCTGAACTACCATTAAACGCACTTCTTTTTCCGGAGAATTAACTTTGTAAAAACAATATCATTAACAAGAAACCGTTTTTATGAAATTCTTTTCCAGATGGCTTGTAATTTCATCGCTGCTGGTAATTGCAGTAAACTATACAAGTTGTACAAAATCAACACAACCCAATGTTATAGTTATATTCACCGATGATCAGGGATATAACGACTTGTCTTGCTATGGAGCAACCGACTTTGAAACGCCTCATCTTGATAAATTAGCCGCTAACGGTATCCGTTTTACTAACTTTCATGTGAGTACGGCTGTTTGTAGTGCTTCGCGTTCAGCTCTTTTAACAGGATGCTATAACGAGCGTGTTAGTGTGCGCGGTGCCTACATGCCTTGGGACACACTAATTGGTCTTAACCCTGATGAGGTGACCATCGCCGAAATATTAAAAGATAACGGTTATTCAACCGGTATGGTGGGTAAATGGCATTTAGGGCGGAGCAAAGCCTTTTTACCGCTTCAGCAAGGCTTTGATGAGTATTACGGTATTCCTTATTCCAATGATATGTGGCCAGTTGATTATGATGGCATATCGGTGCATGAAAAAGACTCGGTGTCGAAACCCTGGAAATTAAAATATCCCCCGCTGCCAATATTAGAAGGCGATGAAATAGTCGCAGTGATACATACACTGGAAGAACAGGCGCAAATTACAACCTTGTATGCCAATAAAGCGGTTGATTTTATTAAGCGTCATCAATCGAAACCGTTTTTTCTTTACCTGGCGCATTCTATGCCTCATGTTCCTATTGCAGCATCTGATAAGTTCAGAGGAAAAAGTGAGCAGGGCCTATACGGTGATGTCATGATGGAGATTGATTGGTCGGTGGGGCAGGTGATGCAGGCGCTGCGAGATGCCAATATTGAAGACAATACACTGGTGATTTTTACAAGTGACAACGGCCCCTGGTTATGCTTTGGTAATCACGCCGGTTCGGCCTACCCCTTGCGCGAGGGCAAAGGCTCGATGTGGGAAGGCGGGCATCGCGTGCCGTGTATTATGTATTGGCCTAATCAAATAAAAGGCGGACAGGAAACCGATAAGCTGGCTTCTACCATTGATTTATTACCTACGATTGCAAATGTAACAGGAGCAAATCTGCCAGGTAATAAACTGGACGGGGTGGATATCACACCTCTGTTAAAGGGCGAAGATGTAACACCGCGTAATGAGTTTTGGTGTTATTATGGTGGTGAGTTGCATGCTGTTAAAAAGGGTGATTGGAAGCTGTATTTCCCGCATGAATATCGATCGTATCGTCAGCATCCTGTCGGAAATGATGGTTACCCAGGATGGACTAAACAGATGCCCTGTGGGTTGGAGTTGTATAACCTGAAGAGCGATATCGGCGAAACAACTAATGTTATTGATCAATATCCTGATGTAGTGGAGGAATTGCAGGCCGTAGCCAAACAGGCGCGTTATGAGTTGGGTGATCGTCTGCAAAAGCTGGAAGGTCATGAAGTTCGTCCGCTTGGCCGTATTGAACCAGAAACGTTAACGACCAAATAAATAGAACTATGAAGCGTATAATCAAACAGTTGACATATTTTTCATTGCTGCTGGTTGGCTTTGCCTGTTCACCTGCTAAAACCAATCAGCCAAACATTATTTTTATTATCTCCGATGATCATGCCGATCAGGCCATCAGCGCCTATGGGCATGGACTTAACCAAACACCCAATATCGACCGTCTGGCCAAAGAAGGGGTGCGTTTTACCAATGCCACGGTGACCAATTCGATTTGTGCTCCATCGCGCGCGGTGATATTAACGGGTAAGCACAGCCATAAGAACGGATTGATCAACAACGAGGTGACTTTCGACGGTTCGCAGGCCACTTTTCCTAAGCTGTTGAAAGAAGAAGGCTACCACACGGCTATAGTGGGTAAGTGGCACCTGAAGAGTGAACCAACCGGTTTCGACCAGTGGATGGTGTTGCCAGGTCAGGGCGAGTATTATAACCCTGATTTCAGGACACCACAAGGCATCATTCGTATTCCAGGATACGTAACGGATATCATCACCGAAAAATCATTAGAATGGCTCGATGACATCAAGAGTCAGGATAAGCCATTTTGCCTGATGGTGCAACATAAGGCGCCGCATCGTAACTGGATGCCGGCACCTGTTTACCTCAATCAGTTTGATAATACTGAAATACCGGTACCAGATAATTTCTTCGATGATTATTCAACACGTGGACGAGCGGCACGCGAACAGGAAATGGAGATTGATAAAATCATGAATAGAGGCTATGATTTAAAGCTGACTATGCCTGGTACAGATGATATTATCAAAGATGGCTGGGGCGATAGCTGGGATCGTATGAACCCTGACCAGTTGAAAAAATGGCAGGATGCCTACCATGACAAGAATGAAGCTTTTAATAAGGCTCAACCGGTAGGTAAGGAGCTGGCTTTATGGAAGTATAAACGTTACATGCAGGATTACCTTTCTACTATTCAGTCGGTAGATGATGGTGTTGGTCAAATACTGGATTACCTCGATCAGAATGGATTGGCTGAAAACACCATAGTGGTGTACACCTCCGATCAGGGTTTTTACCTGGGTGAGCATGGCTGGTTTGATAAGCGTTTTATGTACGAAGAGTCGTTGAGCACTCCATTGTTGATGCGTTATCCCAAAGCGGTCAAGCAAGGCTGGGTGTGTGATAAAATGGTGCAGAACCTCGATTTTGCGCAAACATTCCTGGATTATGCCGGTGTTGAGGCGCCCAAAGAAATGCAGGGCATGTCAATGCGTCCGGTGCTGGAACAAACAGGTGGTGAGTGGCGCGACGCTATTTACTATCAGTATTTCGAATATCCCGGTATCCATGCTGTTAAGCGTCATTATGGTATTTCAACCGAACGTTATAAACTCATCCATTTTTATTTTGATACCGATGAGTGGGAGTTTTATGATTTACAGGATGATCCGCATGAAATGAATAATCGCTATGCTGACCCTGAGTATGCAACTGTTATTGAGGATTTGAAGACCAATTTAACTGAATTAAGGCAACAATACGATGTGCCGTCAACGGAACAGGAGTTGAGCAAACGAGTTATCACGATTCCGAACTTAGCTAAAGATGCCAAAGTAAGTATCCTGCAGGGTGCTGACAAACCATATGATGCTCCGGCTGCTTGTTTATGCGACGGAAAAGGAAAAAGTTTTACCCCATTATGGGCTTCCGACTATGATAATTTCCTGGGCTTTAATGGCAGTGATTTGGAGGCTGTGGTTGAGCTAAAGGCAAATACTCCTATTAATAGCATTAAAATGCGTTTCCTTGATAAAAGAGGGGCATGGGTGTATGCACCCGAAATTGTTGAACTGGCTGTTTCGCAAGACGGACAACATTATGACGCTATTGAAACCAATTGGTTGGATAAAACGGAAGTAATGAATAATGTATTTGTGGTAGAAAAGGGTGCTACGGGATTGAATACCAAGGTTTGTTATGTTAAGGTAAGAGCTCGAAATTTTGGTATGATACCAGCCGATAAACCAGGTGCCGGGCATCCTTCTTGGATGTTTTGTGATGAGTTAATTGTTAACTGATATTTAACTGAGCATATCAATGGAAAGTCCACCTGAAAGTGGTCTTTTCTTGTTTATAGATGTGTCTCTGTTTTTTGTGCGAGCTTGCAGCAACTTATTGCAGATATGTAATGGCCATTGCGGCTGTGTTTTTGTCAATTGTACTACTGTAATTCACAAAAACACGCTTGTTTTCATCAATTACATATCTGCAATAGCCAAAAGCACGCTCGCTGAGCTTATTACAAGCTTGCGATAAGCTCAAACATGCTCGCGATATAAATCCAACATCATAGATCATAAATCGAACATCATAAATCTCAAATCCATATTCTCTGCCAAAATTTCAACACTCTGCCACCACAAGCTGTCGCATTGACAGACATTGACGAATGGCACATGCTTTGATAACTTTGTGCCGTTAATTTGATAGTTAAAAACATAAATATTAGTAACGATGCAAAAAGGACATATTGGGGTTACTACGGAGAACATTTTCCCAATCATCAAAAAGTATCTTTATTCAGATCACGAAATCTTTTTACGCGAGTTGGTTTCCAACGCTGTTGATGCCACACAAAAGCTAAAAACACTGGCTTCGGTGGGTGAGTTTAAAGGCGAAATGGGCGAAACACCGGTTCGTGTAATCTTAGACGAAGATAAGAAGACCATCACCATTTCTGACCGCGGTGTAGGTATGACGGCCGAAGAAATCGACAAGTACATAAATCAGGTGGCTTTTTCAGGTGCCAACGAGTTTCTTGAAAAATATAAGAAAGATGCCAATGCGATTATAGGTCATTTTGGGCTTGGTTTTTACTCCTCATTCATGGTGTCAGAAAAAGTGGAAATTATCACTAAATCATTCCGTGATGGTTCGCAGGCTGTTAAATGGAGCTGTGATGGAAGTCCGGAATATACGCTTGAAGAAGTTGAAAAAGCCGACCGCGGTACTGACATCGTGTTGTACATCGATGAGGACAATAAGCAATATGCTACCAAAGCCGAAGTTAGTGCACTGTTGAAGAAGTACTGTCGATTTTTACCTGTTGAGGTGGTGTTTGGCAAAGAAACCGAGTGGAAAGACGGTAAAGAAGAGGAAACGGACAAGGATAATGTGGTGAACGAAACCAAACCATTGTGGACGCGTACGCCTTCTGAGCTGAAAGACGAGGATTACAATCAATTCTATCGCGGATTATACCCGATGGCCGATGAGCCCTTGTTCAACATCCATTTAAATGTTGATTATCCGTTTAACCTGACAGGTGTTCTTTACTTCCCTAAATTAAAGAACAATGTGGAGGTGCAGAAAAATAAGATTCAGCTATACTGCAATCAGGTGTACGTAACCGATTCGGTTGAAGGTATCGTACCTGAATTCCTGACATTGTTACATGGCGTGATTGATTCGCCTGATATTCCGTTGAACGTATCGCGTTCGTATCTGCAGAGCGATGGTAATGTGAAGAAGATATCAAGCCACATCACTAAAAAAGTAGCTGATCGACTGGAAGAAATCTTTAAGAAAGACCGTGAAGGATTTGAAGCGAAATGGGACGATTTAAAGATTTTCATCGAATACGGTATGTTAACCGAAGAGAAATTCTACGACCGTGCCAAGAAGTTTACTTTATTGAAAAATACCGATGGTAAATGCTTTACATTTGATGAGTATGCCGGTATTATCAAAGACAATCAAACCGATAAAGATGATCAGTTAGTGTATTTGTATGCCACTGATGTTGAAGCTCAATACAGCTTTATTGAAGCGGCTAAAAACAAAGGCTACGATGTGGTTGTGTTAGACGGTCAGTTAGACAGTCACTTTGTGAACCACTTGGAAAGTAAATTTGAGAAATCGCGTTTTGTTCGCGTTGACAGCGATGTTGTTGAGAAGTTAATTCCTAAAGCCGACACAGCTCAGTTAAAGTTAAACGAAGCTCAAAAGCAGGATTTAACAACTATCTTCAGTTCGCAGGTGCCTAATGTCGATAAAACTAACTTCATTGTTACGTTTGAAGCATTGGAAGAGACCGATACGCCGGTAATGATTACGCAGCAGGAGTTTATGCGTCGTATGAAGGAAATGAGTGCACTAGGTGGTGGCGGTATGAATTTCTATGGTGAGATGCCAGATAGCTATAATTTGGTGGTGAACGGTAATCACCCCTTGGTCAACCGAATTATTGAAGACGAAGAAAAAGAAGTTGGCGAAAAGGTGTCGTCATTACGTCATAAGATTGAAGGTTTGGAAGGTAAACGTTCTGAGCTAGAGAAAGCCAAAGAGGGTAAGAAAGACGAAGAGATTCCTCAGGCGGATAAAGATGAGATGGAAGACATCAACAAAAAACTGACTGAATTAAATGGCAAGAAAGATGAAGAACTATCTTCATTTGCTTCATCTAATAAGTTAGTTTCACAATTAATAGACTTAGCGCTTCTATCAAACAATATGTTGAAAGGAGAAGCCTTAACTAAGTTTGTTAAACGTAGTATCGACCTAATTTAAAGGTTATCATAAATGCAAGAGATATGCTCGGGAGCGTTGGTTTCCGGGCTTTCTTTTTGGGTTTAGGGGTGCAGTTGGAAGCTTGTTCTTCAGTAATAAGAAATTCGATAATTCATCAGTTCAACAATTAAACTCAGAACCGACAACTTGAGTCTTAACATCTTTTAACGAAATAAACCTCATATGATGATCATGAATAGGTTATTAATTCAGTCATTTATCTATTTTTGCGCCGATTTTTAATGAATGTACATTGCCTATTGGGGATATTTGGCAATGGGCAAGTATTTATTCTTTATAACCAGAAAAAATGGAACAAAACGTTTTCATCGCAAAAGACGTGACAACGAACCCTGCGCCACTAGGATTGACAGGTTTTGGATTAACAACTATGTTGTTGAACTTGCATAATGCAGGTTTATTCGGATTAGACACTATGATTATGGGTATGGGCATCATGGTTGGTGGCTTACTGCAAATTTTAGTAGGTATGATGGAGTGGAAGAAAAACAACATGTTTGGTATGATGGCATTCTCATCATATGGTGCATTTTGGATTTCTTTAGTATTTATTTGGATTTTCCCAAAAATGGGATTAGGTGAGGCACCTTCGGCAACTGCCATGGGTTACTACCTGGGCCTTTGGGGTGTTTTCACGCTAGGAATGTGGATTGCAACACTTAAGATGAACTTCACCATGATGTGGTTGTTTGGTACTGTGGTCGTTTTATTTGCGTTGTTGGCACTTGCTAACTTTACTGGTAGCCATTTGATTCATACTATTGCTGGTATCGAAGGTGTTATTTGTGGAGCTAGTGCACTTTACATTGCTATTGCTACATTGTTGCAAGAAACTTATGGAAAGCAAATTTTACCAATGCCATAAGCCCAAATATTATAACAATATCAGAAGCGCTCAAACTCATGTTTGGGCGTTTTTTATATAATAATTTTGACCAAAAGATAATGTCTGTTTATTAATAACCTTGATTGAATAGCCTAATGCACTAATTTTGCATTATAAACCTTACCTCAGATTATGAAACATCTTGAAAGTGCACTGACTAAAGATAACGAATGGTTTGGTTATTTTTTAATGCTGACCATTATACCTTTTGTATCTCAGCTACCCGCCATTCTTCCATTTATAATTATTAAAACTATTACGCCTTTGCCTGAAGGAGTTGATGAATCAATGGTTGATTTGATGAATCCTGTCAGTTATGGAGTCAATCCAACAATAGCACTGGCTTTAATGATATTTCCGTTTATAACCATGTTAATTGGCTTCATTGCTTGTTATAAGCCATTTCATGGTCGAAATTTTAAGAACGTTATTAATGGAACAACGAGTATCAGATGGCGAAGAATAATTATTGGCTTTGCAGTTTGTTTTGTTGTTGCTTCCTTTTTCCTGGTGGTTGATTATTATATGAACATTAAAAAATACGAACTGCGTTTAAACTGGCGGGCTCTTATACCTTTAGCTGTTGTTTCTTTTTTATTAATTCCGTTTCAGGCTTTTTACGAAGAAATTGTTTTTCGCGGTTATATAGCTCAAGGTGTTGGACGATTATTCAAAAACAGACTGGTGGTTATTTTGGTTCCCAGCCTTCTTTTTGCTTTGTTGCATGCTTTTAACCCTGAGGTTGAAAAGCATGGCTTTTGGGCTATGATGCCTTTTTATTTTATAGCTGGCTTAACCTATGCCATTATTTCAATTTTGGATGATGGAATTGAATTGGCTATGGGATTGCATGCCGCTAATAATATTTTCTCAAGCATTTTTATTGTCACCGAAGATAGTGTTTTTCAAACCGAGGCACTATTGTTATTAAAGAATGTGGAAATTAATACCGAATACTTACCTTTTATTTTATCTCAAATCATCATTGTAGGAGCAATTGCTTTTAAGTATCGATGGAAGTTAAAAACACTATTTACTAAAGTTGGAGACGATGATAAAGAATTGGAGTTCGCTCAGGTATAAATAGCAATAAAAAAAAGCCTCCGGTTGTGGAAGCTTTTCTGTAAATCTTTTTAAGTGTTTAAATGATCACCATTGTTGCACCATAGCCATACTCCTGAAAAGAGGCATCCTGGTATTGGTGTTTTTTATACTGACGGTCAAGTAATTTGCGTACTTCAGTTTTAAGCTTGCCATTGCCAACACCATGGATAAATACAATTTTTCGTCCTTTATTGTTGGCATTATCAGCCATCACCTGCTTGAATTTATCTAACTGGATAGTTATAATCTCGCCTTTGCTCATGCCGGCTGTTGTATCAATCAACTCATCAATGTGCAGATCGACCTCCAGTAGAGTTGGTTCATCGCGACGAGCATACTTTTTACGTGGTGTTTTTGCTTCTTTTTCCTTGATAACCTTTTTGATTTCGTTATCGGTTAGCGCATCCAGTTTGCGCTCAAATTCGCCTTTTATAACGGGTAAAAGAACAGCTTTCTCGTGGTAATAATCGTTATCGGCAAATACATTTTCTTTTAAAAAGCGCGAGGCTTTAATTTTAATAACTTCCGATACCGGCTGTATGTTTTTGTAGGTTTTACCTTGCTTATAAAGTGTTAGATTTATTTGCCATTGACGGTCATCCAATTGCATAACCGCCAACTTATCCAAGGCCAGTTTAGTATTGGGTTCGATGGTTCCATGGTAACATAAATCCAAGTCACCGTCTTTACGAAGGTTACTGATGGTGTAAAATACAAAGTAATTACTGTCGTTAATGGCTTGTACTCTTAAATCTCCCGAGGCCTGACCCGGTTTATCTCCCTGAAGAAACGAAATGTAAAACTGTGGATTAGAGTCATCACCAAGTTCTTCAGTAAATTCATAGTTTTCTTCTTCAACTTCGGGTGCTGCCTCATCTGTCTCTTTTGAAGAATCTTCCCTTATCACCACGCATTCATGAACCATTATAGGTACTTCAAAACCGTCTTCATCTTCCACATAGGCTAGTTTACCATCAACACGCACAACGGTTCCTCCACCGCTACTATTTAAAAAGCGAACATTATCGCCTGCTTTTACTTTCATATGATTAAGTTTTTATTTTTTTTAAGAATAATTGCACCAACATGTATTCGTCTTAATTGGTGAGCAAGGCAAAGTTAACTAAATTTGTCGCGCTAAAAATGACTGTCATGATAAAGCCACATATTTCAATTAGTGATTATACATATGATTTGCCTGATGAACGCATTGCAAAATACCCATTAAGCAATCGTGAGCAATCGAAACTGCTTGTTTATAAAAACAATGAAATAGGTGAGCGTCAGTTTACTGATATACTTGACGAATTGCCACAAGGAGCGATGCTCGCTTTTAATAATACCAAGGTTATCCGGGCACGTCTTAAATTTCAGAAAGAAACGGGTGCGGAAATAGAAATCTTCTGTCTCGAGCCTCTCGTGCCAGCCGAGGTTCAGATGGCTTTTGACAGTCGACAGTTAACTACCTGGAAGTGCATTGTTGGAAATGCGCGTAAGTGGAAAAATGGTGCTCTAACTAAACAGGTTTCTGTTGGTGAATATGAACTAGTTTTGTCAATAGAGAAAGGTGAGCGATTAAGCGATGCCTACAGTATAGATTTTTCGTGGGATAATGACAAGGTGTCTTTTGCCGAAATTATTGAGCAAATTGGCTTAACACCGATTCCTCCCTATTTAAATCGTGAGACGGAAGATGTTGATAAAGACCGCTATCAAACTGTATACTCAGAGCATCAAGGCTCAGTGGCTGCACCAACAGCAGGATTGCATTTCACCAAAGAGATATTGGCTCAGCTGCAGAAAAAGCAACATCCGCTTTTGAATGTGACCTTGCATGTAGGTGCTGGAACGTTTAAACCTGTTAAATCAGAGGCTATTGCCGACCATGATATGCATACTGAGCATTTTGTGATTGAGCAAGAGGCTTTAAAACGTTTGCTTGCACATGAAGGGAAATTGATTGCCGTTGGAACGACTTCGGTTCGTACCTTGGAAAGTTTGTATTGGTATGGCGTACGTTTGCTAATGGACTTGCCAATCGAACAGGGCATTCAACAATGGGATGCATATAATCTGGATAACCGTTTCCCAAAGAAGGCAGCATTTGAGGCTTTACTCAATTATATGCAGGATAATAAATTATCGCATCTGGCTGGTAAAACAGCCATTATTATTGTTCCTGGGTATCAGTTTAAAGTGATAAATGGATTGGTTACGAATTTCCATCAGCCACAAAGTACTTTATTACTGCTTATTGGTGCTATTGTTGGACAGGAATGGAAAAGCATCTATAAGTATGCTCTTGATAATAATTTTCGTTTCTTAAGTTATGGAGATAGTTCGTTGTTGATGATAGAGGGTAGATAGGTGAAAATTGAAGAATTGGTCAACTGAGAAACTGGGTATTGATTTTCAATTAACCGATTCCCCAATTTATCGATTCATCATTATTCATAGTTCCCGCTTAGCAATTTCATCTTCTAAAATCTCTTCAATATCAGCTACACAGCTGCCACAAATTGTAGCAACGTCGGTTTCGTCCTGGAGATCTTCAAAGGAGGTGATGTTTTTATCACGGATTACTTTAATGATATCGGCTTTAGTTAGTTGCATGTGGCGGCAAACAAAATCGTTATCGTCAAACATTTTTTATCGTTTAGTTTATTATCAATTCTTTTAGTTTATGAAATAACAGCATCAATTGCTTTTTGTTTCCAGCCGTTCTTGGTAAAAATGCTAATCGATTTTCCACCTGCCTGTCTAATGGCTTTTAAAGCACTTTCAAATTCCGAAGTTAGTTCACCCGGGTGGTGAGCATCAACCGAAACGGTTAATGGAATGCCCAATTCGACACAACGTTTAATAATATTTTCATTAGGAAAATAAGTGTGGTATTTTCCTCGGTATATTCCACGTGTATTGACTTCGATAACCGTTCCGGCTTTAGCAATCACTTTCAATGTCTGTTCCAAAATAGACTGGTACCAATCATCCTTTTCTGAAAAGAAGCGCCCCTTGTTATTCATCACCACTTTATCTATGTGTGCAATCATATCGGGTTTTTGAGTGATGATCATTTCCTGTATTTGCCTGTAATAACTTCTAACACCTTGCCTGATGTCACCATCGAAACATTCATTTAATCCAATTTCGTAGTTCTCAGCCGGACCGTCCAGAAACCAGATGGCATTTTCTTTTTCGGGATTGGAAACCAGATGTACTGAACCTATAATGTAGTCCAGTTGCCCCAGTTGTCGCCATACATCAAAAGGAACACTGCGGTTGTGAGCAATAAAATCGGCCTCTAATGACCGATATATTTCAAGTTGTTCGCTAAACTTTTCTTTGCAGCGCTTTACCTCGGCTACGTAGGGTTCCAGATTTTGGAAATGCATCGCCCATTTGGTTTCAAAAGGCACAGGTGCGTGACTACTAAATCCAAGCGTTTGAAGACCCTTTTTTATCGCTGTCTCACAAATTGCTTCAATTGATGTTTTTCCATCACAAAAATTGGAATGGGTATGAAGAGAAAAATAATACATTTAATCTATTGTTTATCGGCAAATCTGATTACAAAAGCATTTATCTGAGTTGCTAAAATGTTAATATTTTCTTAAAACGACAATGATAAATCCCACACACTTTTATTAAGTAGTTGTCTTCACCCTAATTTGTATGGATAGTCTTAAAAATCGTGTTATTTTTGTTCTTGGCACAAAATAATCGTTGTGTTTCGATTGTTAATATTTGACAATAATAATCGTTAAAGGATAGTTAAAGTTGTTTTGGCTTAACAAAAATTAACGAACCTGAAATCTTTCAATAGATGAAGATTTTGTTTTTTTGAATAAAACAAACAAGAATTTAAAGCGAAAAGAATAAAAAACAATAAAATACAAACCATGGAACAATCCGTAGATATTAAAGCGATAAACGAACGCATTAAGGAAGAAAGCTCTTTTGTTGACTTATTGACAATGGAGATGAATAAAGTAATTGTTGGTCAGAAGCATTTGGTAGAAGGGCTGCTAATTGGCTTATTGTCTGATGGTCATATCTTGTTGGAAGGTGTTCCGGGATTAGCAAAGACTTTAGCGATTAATACACTGGCAACCATTGTCGATGCTAAGTTTTCGCGCATTCAGTTTACACCCGACTTATTGCCTGCCGACTTATTAGGTACCATGATTTACAGTCAGAAGAAAGAAGAATTCATCGTAAAACAAGGGCCTATCTTTACCAATTTTGTGTTGGCCGATGAGATTAACCGTGCCCCGGCTAAAGTGCAGAGTGCCTTACTAGAAGCCATGCAGGAACGTCAGGTAACTATTGGTGAAACAACATACCCTTTGGAAGAGCCTTTCTTAGTAATGGCGACGCAAAACCCGATTGAGCAGGAGGGAACATATCCGCTGCCTGAAGCACAGGTTGACCGTTTTATGTTGAAGCTGGTGTTAGACTATCCAAAGAAAGACGAAGAGCAGATGATTATTCGTCATAATCTGGCTAAGACTTTTCCAAAAGCATCAACCATTCTTAAGCCAGAAGATATTATTCGCGCTCGTCAGGTTGTGAAAGATGTGTACATGGATGAGAAAATAGAAAAGTATATTGTTGATATCACATTTGCGACACGTTATCCTGAGCAATACGGTTTAGAGAAGTTTAAAGACATGATTTCTTATGGAGCGTCTCCTCGTGCAAGTATTAGCTTATCGATGGCGTCAAAAGCTTTTGCCTTTATTAAACGTCGTGGATATGTTATTCCGGAGGATGTTCGTGCCATTTGTCATGATGTTTTACGCCACCGTATTGGTTTATCATACGAAGCTGAGGCTAATAATGTCACATCAGAAGAGATTATCAGCGAAATTCTTAACCAGGTTGAAGTACCTTAAACCATAGCTGTTGGCTATTAGCTAAAAGCTATTAGCTTCCTTTACAAACAGAGATTTTTTGTATAACATCTAAACTAATTAGATTGGAAGCAACTGATTTATTAAAAAAAGTACGCCAGATAGAGATTAAAACGCGTGGGCTCTCGGCCAATATATTTGCCGGTGAGTATCACTCGGCGTTTAAGGGGCGGGGTATGACCTTTAGCGAGGTGCGTGAATATCAGTATGGCGACGATATACGTAATATTGACTGGAACGTAACGGCACGTTTTAATCACCCCTATATCAAGGTGTTTGAAGAAGAACGTGAGCTAACAGTTCTGTTGATGATTGATGTGTCGGGTTCGCGTGAGTTTGGTACATCTTATAAGTACAAGAAGAATGTTATAACCGAAATTGCTGCTGTTTTAGCGTTTTCAGCCATTCAAAATAACGATAAGATTGGCGTTATTTTCTTTAGCGACAGAATAGAGAAGTTTATTCCACCTAAGAAGGGACGGAAGCATATTCTGCATATTATTCGCGAGTTTATCACCTTTACGCCCGAACATCGCGAAACCAATATTTCAGAGGCATTGAAATACCTGACTAATGCCATTAAAAAGCGATGCACCGCTTTTATAGTATCTGACTTTATCGATGATAATTTTGAAGATGCTTTGAAGATTGCCAATCAAAAGCATGATGTTGTGGCTTTAAAGGTGTTTGATAAGCGCGAAACGGAAATTCCTAATATTGGAATGATAAAGCTAAAGGATGCTGAAACCGGTGAATATTATTGGGCCGACACATCCAATCGTGCCGTTCGTGAGGCTTACGGTAAATGGTGGCACGAAACAAATGAAGCAACACGACGCTTATTTAGCAAATGCGGAGTGGATAATGTGTCGGTAAGAACGGATGAAGATTACGTTAAGGCGCTGATATCCTTGTTTAAAAAACGCATATAATGAAAATAGATACATATATAACTTGGCTTAGAAACGCAATGTTGGTCATCGGTTTGATGATGTGTAGTTTCTCATCATTTGGTCAGGATGTTACGGTTTCTGCCCAGATGGATTCTACAGTCATTTTTATCGGTGGGCAAATTGATTTAAAGCTGCAATTAAGCCAACCGCAGGATTTAGAACTATCTTTTCCATTATTGACAGATACAATTACAAGGAATATCGAAATTGTTCGATTTAATGAGTTGGATACACTTAGTCGTGATAACGGACGTTTCCTGATCGAGCAAAATTTCAGAATCACCTCGTTTGATAGCGGGTTACATTATATTCCACCAATTGTATTTGAAGAAGCCAGTCAGAAACTGGGGGCTATTTTACAAACCGAACCAATGGCTTTGATGGTGGTCAATCCATTCGAAGAAGTGGATCCGCAGAAGGGAATTGTGGATATAAAAAAGCCGCAGGAAACACCGTTTCATTTGTCGGAACTATACAAATATCTGCCTTGGGTATTGGGCTTACTGGCTTTGGCTGGTATTGTTACTTTTGTGGCGCTCAAATATTTTGGTAAGGATGTGCCTGTAAAGATTTTCAAAAAAGAGGAGCCAATTATCCCACCGCATGAAAAGGCATTGGAGGCGCTTGGTAAGATTAAGGAAGAAAAGCTTTGGCAACATAATCGTGTTAAGGAGTATTACTCTGGAGTGACGGATACTTTACGTCATTATATAGAAGAGCGTTTCGAGATTCGTGCGATGGAGCAAACCACAGATGAGATTATGGATTCGTTTAAAGGTGTTGATGTGTCGGGCGTGAAATCGATTGATAACCTCAAGCAGATTTTAATGACAGCCGACCTGGTGAAATTTGCTAAGCACGAGCCGCTGCCTGATGAGAATGATTTGAGTATGATAAATGCCTATTTCTTTGTGAACCAAACTAAAGAAGAGGAAATTAAATCATTGGAAGAGGAAAAGGCAGAGATGCTTAAAAAGGAAGAAAACGAAGCAGTTACTGAATAAAATAGCATTGAATAATGATTAACGATATAACATTTGCACAACCTTTGTTTTTCTGGCTTCTACTTATCGTACCGGCCTATATTGCCTGGTATGTATGGAAGCAAAAGGGAATGCAAGCCTCGCTTAAAATTTCCACACTTAAAGGGTTCGCAAAAGCACCAAAATCTAATAAAGTGTATTTGCGTCATCTGTTGTTTGCTTTTCGAGTGTTGAGCATTATGTTGCTTATCACCGTGCTGGCCAGACCGCAATCGAGCAATAGTTTCCGCAACGAAATTACAGAAGGGATCGATATTATGATGGCGCTCGATATTTCGGGGAGTATGATGGCCGAAGATTTTAAACCAAACAGGCTTGAAGCAGCTAAAGATGTGGCAGCTGAGTTTATTAAAGGACGGCCTAATGATAAAATTGGTTTGGTAATTTATGCAGCAGAGAGTTTTACGCAATGTCCGTTAACAACTGATCATAATGTGCTTCAAAACCTGTTTAGGGATATTAAGTTAGGTCTTCTTGAAGATGGCACTGCCATTGGTATGGGATTAGCAACAGCAGTGCAACGTATTAAAGATAGTGAAGCAAAGAGTAAGGTTATTATCCTGTTAACCGACGGAGAAAATAACCGGGGAGAAATTGCCCCAATGACAGCTGCTGAAATAGCCAAGACTTTTGGTGTTCGCGTTTACACAATTGGTGTGGGTACTAATGGAATGGCACCATACCCGATGCAAACAGTTTTTGGAAAACAGTACCAGCAGATGGAGGTGAAGATTGATGAAGAATTGCTACAGGGCATTGCTGATATGACTGATGGAAAGTATTTCCGTGCCACCGACAAGGCTAAACTGGATGAAATCTACCAGGAGATCGACCAGTTAGAAAAAACGCGAATAGAAGTGCGTGAATATACGAAGCGTAAAGAGGAATATTGGTGGTTCGCAGCCTTTGCCTGCCTGTTTTTATTGATGGAGATTTATTTGAGGAGTACGGTGTTTAGAAATTTACCGTAATGGTTTTCTAATAACTGATAAACTTAATAAACTATTGACCTAAAGAATTTATAATGAATATATTCAGATTTGAACATCCTGATGCTCTTTACTTACTGGTGCTCATTCCGGTTCTGGCATTTGTACACTTGTATCTTGCCAAAAGGCGTAAGAAAGCGTTGGAGGAATTTGGGAGTGCAGAGTTGATTAACGACCTAATGCCCAATGTGTCATTTAAGCGACCAACCATCAAGTTTTACATCATGTTATTTGCCTTTGTGTTGTTGATTATTACTATAGCTGGTCCTCAGTATGGAAGCAAATTGCAAACAGTGAAACGTAAAGGTATTGAGCTTATAGTAGCTTTAGACGTTTCTAATAGTATGATGGCACAGGATATTGAGCCCAATCGACTGGACAGAGCGAAAAGAGCAATTTCTCGTCTGGTTGATAAGCTTCAAAACGATCGTGTTGGCTTTATTGTATTTGCCGGAGAGGCCTATGTGCAACTACCAATAACCACTGATTATGCATCTGCTAAGATGTTTCTTAATTCAATCAACACAGATATTGTAGGCACACAAGGAACGGCTATTGGGGCGGCGATCGACAAAGGAATATCTTCTTTTACAACGCAGGAAGATGTTAACCGTGCAATTATAGTGATTACTGATGGTGAGAACCACGAAGATGACCCGATTGCTGCGGCAAGTGCAGCGGCCGAAAAAGGCATTAAGATATATACTGTGGGTATGGGATTGCCCAAAGGAGCACCAATACCTGTTGTTGGAGGTCGTAGTAATGATTTTATGAAGGATCGCGATGGTAATGTGGTCATTTCAAAATTGGATGAACAGACTTTGCAAAAAATTGCAATAACTGGTAATGGGGCATATATTCCGGCTAATAATATTCGCAATGGTATCAATAATTTGGTGGATGAGTTGAGTGAATTGGAAAAGTCGGAATTAGAAGCTAAGGTTTATACTGATTACGACGATCAGTTCCAGTATTTTGCAGCTTTGGCCTTATTGTTGATAATTATTGAATTTCTGATTTTGGAGCGAAAAAACCGTCGCTTAAAGCACATCAATATATTTGAAGTGAAAGAGGAGGAAAATAAGTAAGGATTTGTGATTATGATGAAATTTAAATACATACTATTACTATCGGCGTTTTTGTTTAGTCTTGTTAATGTTAATGCTCAGGATGAACGCCGTTTTATTCGCAGTGGTAACAGTCATTTTACCGATTCTGCCTATTTAGAGTCGGAAATTGAATACCGCAAAGCCTTGGATAAGACAGGCGATTCATTTGAAGGGCAATTTAACCTTGGAGATGCCTTGTATAAACAAGAGAAATACAATAATGCCATAGACCAGTTCCAAATTTTAGCAGGTGTTGAAACTGATCCGCAACGCTTATCTGAAGTGTACCATAATATTGGTAATAGTTATTTTGCCATGCAGAAATATCAGGAAAGTATTGAGGCCTATAAAAATGCTTTGCGTAATAATCCTGAAGATCATGATACGCGCTATAACCTGATAGCCGCCCAAAAAATGTTGCAACAACAACAGCAAGATCAGCAAAACCAGGATCAGAATAAAGATCAGGAACAGCAGCAAGAGCAGAATAAAGAGCAACAGCAAAAGAATCAGGAGCAACAGCAGCAAGAGCAAAATAAAGATCAACAGCAGGAACAAAATCAGGATCAACAACAGAATCAGCAACAAAAACAACAACAGCAGCCAGAAGAACAGATGTCGAAAGAAGATGCACAGCGTTTGTTGAATGCTATTCAGCAGGATGAGAATGAGTTGCAGAAGAAATTGCAAAAAGCAAAAGCTGCTAAGCAAACAAAAACGGAGAAAAACTGGTAGAAGTTCTATTTTTGTAGTTTAATTTAGATGTAAGACAAAAGATATTAGATACAAGAAGAATAGCATGCTGTAAATAATCTTGTTCTTTTTTATCTTGATACTTAATACTTAATATATATGCGACTTTTTATACTTAACCTATTACTGCTATCGCTTGGTTTGTTATCGGCCAATGCGCAAGATGTTAGTTTTACAGCTCGTACCCAATCAGCAGTTGTAGTTGGTGATAAATTTCAGTTACAATACACCTTAAACAAGGAAGGAAGTGATATTCGGCTTCCTGCATTGCAGGACTTTCAGATTCTGATGGGACCAAGTACATCTTATTCAAATAGTACCTCAATTATTAATGGAAAGGTTACCAGGGAAACTTCTTATACTTATACTTTTATTCTCAAGGGGCTGAAAGAAGGGCAATTTACCATTCCTCCTGCTACGATTAAGGTAGACGATGAAAAAGTCAGTTCAAACGCCCTGAGTATTAAAGTGGTCAAGGGTGAGGCGCAAGCCCAACAGCAAAATCAGGAAAGCCAGGCAGCAGGAAGTGCGCCGAGCGATGATGATTTATTTATTACAGTTACTCCATCTAAAAAGAACTTATATCAAGGTGAGTCACTGGTTTTGATAACAAAAATTTATACGAAGGTACAGCTAGAAAGTATTTCGGATATTAAACAGCCTGAGTTATCTGCTTTTATTGCGCAGTCATTACAAGGTCAGAATGGAAATTCGTGGACGATGGAAAATGTCAATGGACGCACGTATAACGTCAATACATATGAGCAAAAGCTACTTTTTCCACAGAAGTCCGGTCAGCTTAAAATTGAGCCTACCGAAATTGAGTTTCTTGTTCGTCAACGGGTGGCACGCAGCCGTTCACGAAGCATATTCGATGATTTCTTTGAGTCCAACTATCGAACAGTTAAAAAGAAAGTTCGTTCAAAAGCCATAACGCTTAATGTAAAACCATTGCCTTCAGGACGACCAGAAGGATATACCGGTGGAGTTGGACAACTAAACATGAAAGCCAGCGTTAATAAAAATGATGTTTCGGTTAATGACGGAGTGACCTTAAAGGTGGTTGTTAGCGGAACAGGGAACCATAAATTTATAGAAGAACCGCAGATTAAGTTTCCAGCTGATTTTGATGATTTTGATGCTAAAATTTCGAATAGTATTAGTAATACAGCCAGGGGAATGACGGGTTCTAAGACATACGAATACCTTATGATTCCTCGTCATGCTGGTGAGTTCACCATTCCTTCTATTAAGTTTGCTTATTTTAATCCAAAAACGGGTAGATATGAAACATCCGAGTCTGGTCCCTTAACCATAAATGTAGAGAAGGGTGAAGGTACTGATGACGTAACAAGTGGTGTTATTCGCTCGAGTGTAAGTAAGGAAAATGTAAAGTTTATTGGAAAAGATATTCGCTTTATCAAAACCGGTAAAATTACTTTAAAACCGATTGGAACATTCTTTATTGGTAGTTTGGCCTACTATATCGCATTATTGGTGCCATTGTCATTGTTTATTCTCATATTCATTATTAATCAGAAACGAATTAAGGATAATGCTAATGTTACCCTAATGAGAACCAAAAAGGCCAATAAAGTAGCTATTAAGCGCTTAAAAAAATCTGCTCAATTCCTGAAGTCAAATGAGAAAGAGGCATTTTATGAAGAGGTGCTAAGAGCACTTTGGGGGTATTTAAGCGATAAGTTGAGTCTACCCTTAAGCGAATTATCAAAAGATAATGCAGGTGAAATATTGGCCAAGTCTAATGCTTCAGAAGAAGTTATTAGTGAGATAATGAATATATTGGATACATGTGAGTTTGCTCGCTATGCACCGGCATCGGGTACTGGCGAAATGGATAAATTGTACAACCAAACAATTGCCACCATTAGTAAGCTTGAAAATCAAATAAAAAGGTAAAAATGAAGCAACTGATTATATTATTTATTGCCTGTTTGTCGTTTGGAGTTGCACATGCGCAAGATGAACGTTTTGAAGAAGGCAATCAGCAGTATAGCGATGGGAATTTTCAAACGGCAATCGATACTTATAAAGGGATATTATCGACCGGAGTAGAAAGTGGTTCTCTTTATTTTAATTTGGGAAATGCTTATTATAAAAATGGGGAGTTAGCTAATGCCATTCTTAATTATGAGCGTGCTTTGCTATTAAAGCCACACGATAAAGATATTAAGTATAACCTAGAGTTGGCCTATTCGCAAACAACGGATAAAATAGAGTCCGTAGATAATTTCTTTTTGAGTAAATGGGTAATTGATTTTAGGAATAAGACAACCTCAGACACCTGGGCATTTATAGGTGTTGCATGTTTCCTTTTAACGCTTGTTATGGCCGCTCTGTTCTTTTTTACAAATTCAGCGTTTCTTAAAAAGGCAGGTTTCTATTTAGGCGTAGGTTTGCTATTGGGAACAATGGTTACGCTTACATTTAGTTATCGACAAAAGTCGAAGCTCGTTAATCGAAACCATGCCATTGTATTTAGTCCATCACTTACGGTAAAGAGTTCGCCGGATGCAAGTGGTACTGAGATATTTATTTTGCATGAAGGAACAAAGGTTGAAATAGTAAGTACCTTAGGACATTGGAAAGAGATACAAATTGCCGACGGTACAGTAGGTTGGGTCGAAGAAACGTCTATAACGATTATTTAAGAATTCTATACAGCAAAAAAAAGCTCCTTATCCGTTGATAAGGAGCTTTTTTATTATAAACACCCAAACTACTGATTGGCTCTACTTTAAAAGCTACCGTAATAAAGCGCCAATCAAATATTTCTTAAAAATCTTTTCTATCTGCAATCAAATATTTATCGATGATAAACCAGATGTAGCAAAAGCATGTGATAACACCGATAATTTCAACAGTCAACATTATTATTGTAATTTTGACAATGCTTAATCAATTGCTTTGCCAAAAAATGTAATGTGCAGTAGTTCAGTGATAAAGCTATTTGGATGCAACAAGAGGTGTCCATAATGTGGAATTGAAAGCAAAAAGTGGAAAAACAAAAAGCGGATGCCTTACAATGAAGACACCCGCCAACTTTACAACATAAATTTTTGTTATAAGACAACCTTTCTGCCGAAGAATTGATTGTTTTTAGATAAAATCAAATAATATGGAGCCTCTTCTTTTTTAAGCTCAAATTCTTGTTTCATTGGACCTGCTTTAATCTCTTTTTCTTCTTTCACTTTATTGCCTTCCTGGTTAAACATTTCAAGGTGGTAAGTTCCTTCAGGTAATTCACATTCTATATGCATCAAGGTTTGAAGCTTCTCGTCCTCTATAATTTTCTCTATTTTTACTTGAAGTTCTTCTAACTTAATTTGTTCCGACATAATCTTCTTTTGCGAAAGGCCAATTTTTTTCAGAAAAGCAATATCTTCCAGAGGAATAGACTCAACGCTGACGGTTGTTTTATGCGCATGTTTCTCTTTCCAATGCATAGGTTTGTCGTGAGAGTCCGATGTTATCACGTATGTTCTGGTGCCAGGCTCGTGATCAGATGATTCATATATTTCTTTTTTAATGATTTTTATGTGGTCGCCATCCTCATTAATAAACTCTTCAATGTCGAATTCGTTTTCACCATTCTGCATAATCATAATTCGATTCCCATGTTCTTTGTGCATATCTTCGAATTCCTTCCATTCGATGCCTTTTTCTTTCATTATGCGTTCCATTTCTTCATGGATTTCCGTCATATTACCATCAAAGTCAAAATTAAATTCGTTTAAGGAATCCATTTTGAAGGCCATTACACGCATGTGCTTGTCAATGTCGTGGTGATGGGCTTCCATAATACTATCCAAATTGATAACTTTGGTTTTATCGCCCGATGAAAAAACAAAAACATCATGGTTAAAAGTCGTATCCATTTCTACTACTTTATCACCCTCGCTGCTGATGACTTTAACTTTTACTTGACTTTTCTTTTTGCTCTGACTTGTAGCAGTAATGCTTACCGTGGCTATTAAAACTGCCGTGAGTATTAATCCCAATGCTTTCCTTCCTGATTTCATAGTTTCCATGTTTATGAGTTAGTAACTAATTTATGTACGATGTTATTTGATGTCAATAGACAAATTTTACAATATCAAAAGTACAAATCAGCTGATTTTAAATCGGTTAAGGACTGGTTAAAAACAGTTAAGGAAACGTTAATGTGTTTCAGCACTTTGTGTCAAAGCTTTATCTTTACAAGGTAATTGATGTAATATGAAGAGAAAGTCTATACTAGGTTTGATTTTACTGATGAGTCTGTCCTTATTGGGCATTATCGGTGCTCAGTATTTGTGGATACAACAATCGGTAAAGGTGCAGAAAGAAAAGTTCCAGGCTACGGTGTATCGTTCACTCGATAATGCTGTCCAAAGATTGGAAAAAGAACAAAGTGCTGAATATATCTATCGTGAGTTTTTGCATCATCCTTCTACGCGCAGCAACACAACCTATAAACAAGATGCTAATGGTAATATTGCCATTATTCGTCAGAATAGTGTCAATGCAGCCAAGCCCAAAGTTATTTATCACAAAACAGATACCGTAATTGCCAATGGTGGTACTCGTATTGAAGTGCATGCCGAAGTAAGTGGCAATGGTACCGAGCAGCAGGTGTGGATTGGTACCTCGGGTGAGGCCATAGACGTGATTGAGCTGGAGGAAAAAATGATTCATATGGAAGATTCCATTGAGGTGGTAATGGAAGCTTTGCAGAATCGTAATCAGCAGATGATGGAGGTTTACCAGCAAATGAAGCGCGAATTTGAGGCTAGGCACAATCCTCTGCAGCGTGTTGATTTGGAGCGTTTGAATAAGGTACTTAAAGAAGAATTGAATCAGAATGGTATTGATACTCAATTTGAATTTGGTGTCTTTGACCAGTTTTCGCGGCAACTGACCAAATACCAATCATCTGAATTTAATGTGGCAAAGCTAAATGACCATGCACCATATCGTATAAAATTATTTCCGCACGATATATTCAGAGGACTTTCTTCTTTTGAGTTGTTAATGTATTTCCCCGATATGGCATCTTATCTTATTAGATCACAAGGATTGATGGTGTCGTTATCTGGCATATTCACCTTGTTTATTTTAATTACCTTTTTTATTACCATTCGTACTATTCTCAACCAGAAGAAGGTGTCGCAAATTAAAACTGACTTTATTAATAATATGACGCATGAGTTTAAGACGCCAATTGCCACCATTAGTCTGGCTACCGATAGTATTTTAACACCGTCGATTATTAATAACGAAGAGCATGTAAAGAACTTTCTGCGAATAATAAAAGAGGAAAATTCGCGGATGAACAGTCATGTGGAAAGGGTGTTGCAAATGTCGCAGATTGAAAAGAAGGATTTCTCAGTGGTGAAGGCTTCAAAAGATGTGCATGAGCTGATTTTAAGGGCTGTTGATAACATGCAATTGCTGGCTAACGAAACCAGCGGTAAAATTTTGACTTCGCTAAAAGCAGAATTAAGTGTATTTTTAGTGGATGAAATACATTTTGCCAATGTGATTGTTAACTTGCTCGAAAATGCACTGAAGTACGCTAAAGAAACACCTGAGGTGATAATTTCGACCAGTAATATCAGTAGTGGATTGCAAATCACTATTAAAGATAATGGTATTGGCATGACGCGTGAGCAGCAAAATAAGATATTCGAGAAGTTTTATCGGGCTACAGGCGGTAATGTGCATAATGTTAAAGGCTTTGGTTTAGGATTAAGCTATGTTAAAGCGGTTATTGATGCACATCATGGAAATATAAGTGTAAAAAGTAAAGTCAATGTAGGAACCGAATTTATTATTCAGCTCCCTTACAAATAGTATCGATGGAAGAACGCAACAGAGTTTTTATGGTTGAAGACGACCGCAATTTTGGAACGGTCATGAAGGCTTATTTAGAGATTAATCAGTTTGATGTCACCTGGGTGAAAGATGGGATGTTGGCCGTGAAACGTTTTCAGGAGAGTCAGTTTGATATATGCATTTTGGATGTGATGTTGCCCAATGTTGATGGTTTTACCATTGCACGAGAGATAAAAGAGATTAATGCTGATATTCCCATTATCTTTTTAACTGCCAAGGTAATGAAGGAGGATGTACTTGAGGGCTTTAGTGCCGGGGCCGATGATTACATTACCAAGCCATTCGATTCTGAGATACTGATATGCAAAATTAAGGCCATCCTAAATCGTAATAAACGACACCAAGACGATGTTCAGACTGAATATAAAATTGGAGGAGCTATTTTTAACAGCGAGTTCCGGATCATTCATTTCAATGGTGAAGAACACAAGTTATCGCCTAAAGAAGCAGATTTGTTGATGCTATTGTGCCAGAATGAAAACAAAGTGTTGCCGCGTGATAAAGCCCTGAAGCAGGTGTGGGGCGAAACAGGTTACTTCACAACGCGTAGCATGGATGTGTATATTACGAAACTTCGAAAATACCTGCGTGATGTAGAAGGCGTAGAGATTGTCAATATTCATGGAAGTGGCTATCAGTTAAGGATTGATTAGTTGGTTGAAAAGTTCACTGTTTCGGGTTCACTGTTCCGGGTTCTTTGTTCTGAGTTTCCGGTTCAGAGTTGGTCATTTCGATTTTATCAGTTCATCAATTTCTCAATTCGACAATTCCCCAGTTCTACTATTGTAACCAATCGAGTTGGTAATGCGTCCTACTTTTGATACTAATGACAACTGAAAAAAATAAAACATGAAGAAGCTATTTTTATTGATAGGAATAATTGGCTTTTCCCTTGTGGCAATGGCACAGGATAGAAAAGTGGAAGTAGATAAAACATTCGAGAATATTACCGAGGTTGAAATAAACGTTGTGTTTAGCGATGTACTTATTGAGCAGTCGTCTGGTAATAGTGTGCATGTAACCGGTTCGGTAACCTGGGAGCGTGATAAGGACGAATATGAAATCATCACACGAAAGTCGGGTACCACTCTAATTGTAGAAGTGGATCATCCACGTAATTCGCGAGGTAGTGCTTCGGGTAAATTTTATATTACCATGCCCGCTATGACCGATGCCGATGTGAATAGTGTGAGTGGCGATATCAAAGTGTCAGGTGTAGGACAGCGCCGCGTAAAATGCAATACCGTATCGGGTGATATTGTTGCCAGTAAGATAGGTAGCGATATCTATGCGAATACAGTATCGGGTGACATTAATCTGGATGGTGTTAAAGGCAATGCTAAGTCAAACACTGTGTCGGGAGATGCTGAACTTTCTAATATTGATGGAAACCTTAAAGGAAACTCAGTTTCTGGTGATTTCCGAATTACTAACCTTAAAGGAAATAGAGAGATTAGTACTTTATCGGGTAGTATCAGATAAGCGATAAAATAAGAAAAGAGTAAATACTAAATAAAATAGCCGCTTACTATTTATAGAGTAAGCGGCTATTTTATGTCTTATTGATATTTCAATATTCTCTGATTAATAGAAGATGTACGTAATGGTTATTCATGATTGCAGCTTGTAATACCTTGCTATTGCAGCATGTGTATTATTTTATCGAAAGCAAATGATAGGTTATGTTATTTTTGTTATTTTTAATCAGGTGAAAATAACTGTTTTGAAAGAGTGATATGTTTAAGCAATTAAATGCATGAATTTATGATGAAACAAAATCATTCATTGTCCGACGCAGCAGTCGTAGACAGAAGTAAAACAGTTTTTATAAACTTAGAAGCTAACCAGGAGGCCTCTGCTGTCATGGCAGAATTTGGCTATGGAGCCGATGAATTATTGGTGGGTAAGGCCTTACAAGCTGAGGCGCAAAAATGCCTTGATAATAACAAGAAAGAAACCGACGAATCACGATCTGCTTACCAGGCATTCGCTGAAAAACAGGCAGTAGTTGATAAGCGTTATCGTATGCAGCGTAAAAAGGCAAAAGTTGTATTTCGAAACAATCCTTTGATGATGCAAAAGCTGGGCGTTGACGGTACAGTGCCTGCTAACTATATCGATTGGCTTGACAAAGTAAGAGTATACTGCATGGCCGTTGCAGGTTCTGAAGAAATTCAGGAAGCTTTAAAGCGATTAAAGGTAACAATTGAAGAAATTAGCGAGACACAAGCCGATATTCAAGAATTGGATATGCTTCGTGCTACCTATATTCGTGAGAAAGGGGAATCGCAACAGGCAACCCAGGTAAAAGATAAAGCTCTTTCTGATTTGGATAAATGGATGAGAGATTTTTTTGCAGTAGCTAGAATAGCTTTTGATGATCAACCACAAATGTTAGAGATATTTGGTGTAGTTGTTAAAAGTTAATTTTATAAATATCCTATCAATGAGGCAGTTTCAGTTTTGGAGC
Source organism: Carboxylicivirga litoralis (assembly GCF_025499605.1). Lineage (GTDB taxonomy): Bacteria > Bacteroidota > Bacteroidia > Bacteroidales > Marinilabiliaceae > Carboxylicivirga > Carboxylicivirga litoralis. The sequence goes on from NZ_JAFMVC010000005.1 coordinate 207,511, forward strand.
TGCCTTTTTTTATGCTCTTTCAATTTCCTATTGGGTATATTTTGCTAATAAAATATTGTCATCAACTATTTGTTAATATTAATACGTATTTGCTAATAGATTTTACCTTTTTTATAAATGTATTTATCGATTGTCTAATTTAATTAATCAATATTAATAATGAATATATCGATTTATTAAGTGTTAAAATCTATAGTCTAATAATTGAACTACAAATATTAAATAGATATATACATTCGTAAAAAAGATTAAAAATAATTTGGATAATTAAATAATATTTTCAAATCTTTATAATATTAACTATATCACGAAGAAATAGTATTTAATTAATAGAGATTAAATTATAAAAGCGAATGCATTTTACAAAGCATAGATTAAATACTTATTTATATGGTGTCGAACTATTATTTGGTAATAGTTTAAAACAAAACCATATTAAAGATGAAGTGAATAAATATGGCTATGATGAAAATCAATTAATAGCTGTATATAATCATAAGTCAGATTTAGAAGCTATTGAAAGTCAAAAGCATCTTGCCGAGAATGAGAAGAAGGTGTTGTATAATAAAAAGAACTTGCTGGCCAATGTAGTTAAGCGTGATTATATGCGTTACCTGAAGTTGGCACGCATTGCCTTTGCTGAAAACCCCAAAGCTACTGAAGCATTGATGCTGAACGGGGCCAGGGCTCGAACAAATAAGGAGCTAATGTTTCAAATGAGCATCTTTGTATCGAACTTGCTGAATAATAAAGAGTGGATCGTTACTTTGCAGGGAGTGAATGTTGGTAAAGAGCAGATAAAGAAACTGGAAGCTTTGCTTGGTGAGCAAAACAGGCTGGCCGAACAATGCCTGGAAGCAAAAGGAGAGGTGAAACGTTTGACGGATATGAAACGCAAGAAACTGATTGAACTTCAGCGCTATGTGAGTGAGTATGTCAAGGTGGTACGCATTGCTTTTGAAGAGCGGCCCAAGCTGTTGTTGAGCCTGGGCATAAAAGTTAAAAAAGAGTAGTAAATATAATTCACGATTAAATATTACGAATTGATATAAAGAAAGCCTGAATGAATGTAACTTCTGCATAGTGGTCTCGTACAAACCTTAATCATGCGCTTGGTTGGTTTTATTGTTAATTAAGCAAGTGGTTTATGAGTGTTAGGCTTGAGGTGTTTGTCAACGTAAAGGGGGTGTTGATAAAAAATTGCAATAAATAGTGTGTGTTGGCCTAATACTTAAGATACGAAATTATATTTTTAATGCTGTGTAGGAGCATTGTGAAGTTGGGGACCAAAATAGACTCAATGTTTATGAGAAGAGTAAGATTTTTAAAGCCTTTATTAGTTGTTGTAGCGTTCGCATTAGCAAGTATTGTAAATGTTGATGCACAATCTATTCCAAGTAGTGAGAAGAAGGCAATGCGGGCCTTTTTCAATGAGCAGTTTTCAGGAAGTGCAAGGCTTAAAGGAGTGAATGGTACAATACCATCACTTGATTCTGAATATTGTTCGGAGGATGGCTATGTTGAATTAGTGCCTCCAACAATTGATCCGCGAACAGAATCTATCGTTTGGACAGTTGTTGCTTACTATGGCGGAACACCGGAACTACATCCGGAGTGGGCGGATTATAGTGGGACAGGGGCTTCAACAGTGCTTCGCTTTTACCCCGGCAGAGTTGATGCGACGTATCACAATACCGTTCGAATCTATTTTGGCTATCAGCAATATGATGATATAGGTAACCCTGTTGGAATTGCCGATAATGACTACACATATGTAAGAACTACTCCGACCGAATTTACTTTTGGTTCGGATGTTTCTATTTGTACTGGGCAAACTGCCACTCTTACACTTAATGGTTCTGAAACGGGCATCGAGTATTTTTTGGTTAAAGATGGAGTGGAAGGAATACCAGTATCTGGAACTGGTAATTCGATGGACTTTTCAGTTACTGCAGCAGGTACCTATAGTATGCGTGCTAAAAATGTTTTAGATAATTCGTGTTCGAAAGATATGGCTGGAAGTGCTGTGGTTACAGTGAATCCTTTGCCATCAGCTTCGGCTGGTAATACTGGTGATGTTTGCCTGGGAAGTGACTTTACTTTAGAGGGTGATCCTGATGATTTAACCAATTATACTTGGTCTAATCCGGATGCTTCCGAAGCGGGAACAACGCAGGATTTAACGTTATCCTCTAACGATTATGGTATAGGTAGTCATACTTTTACCCTTACTGTTGAGGATGAGAATACTTGTGTAAATACAGCAACAACAACGGTAACGGTATTTGAAAATCCTGCTGTAATTGCAAATAATTCAGGACCAATTTGTGTTGGAGGTGATTTAACCGTTTCTTCGACGGTTACTGGAGGTGTAGGTCCTTATACATATGCATGGACACATGTGCCAAGCGGAGCGACTTATAATACTGATGCCTTTACAATTAATAATGTAACACTAGCTGCCGCTGGTGAATACCAATTGATCGTAACTGATGCTAATCTTTGTTCTGCTGTGATGGCATCAACAATTGTGGTTGTTAATGATAACCCAACAGTTACTGTGCCTCTTGGACCGACAACTATTTGTGAAGGAGAACCGTTAACTATTGCAGCAACCGCTGCTGGAGGAAGTGGAACATATACCACATATACTTGGTACCGTGATGGTGCTGAAATTGTAGGACAAACAGGATCGACCTTAACAATTGATCCGGTAGCAATTGGAGATATAGGAGCCTATACGGTTATCGTTACTGATAATAATGGCTGTGTTAGTGCCGAGTCTTTACCTGCAGTTATAATTGTTATACCATTCTTCAAACCAACAGTCACTAATGATAGTCCTGTTTGTGAAGGCGGAGATGTACAGTTGAGTTGTAGTTCCGGACCTTATGTATCTTACTCATGGACAGGTCCAAATGGCTTTACTAGTAATGTGGAAGATCCGTTAATTACAGAGATTACTCTTGCGGACGCAGGAATCTATAGCTTAACGGTTGAAGATATTAATGGGTGTTTTGGTACAGAAACAACCGATGTTATTGTTAATGCAAATCCAACAGTTACTGCCGGTAATACTGGCCCTGTTTGTGATGGCGGTTCTGTAGATATTAGTGCCACTCCAACAGGAGGAACGGCACCATATTCATATAGCTGGCAAAAAGATGGTAATCCTTTAGCCTATGCAACTGATGTATTTACAATCAACCCTGTTACTCTTGCAGATGCAGGTGTTTACAGTGTTGTGGTGACCGATGATAATACATGTTCATCAACAGTGGCTGCGACTACTACATTGGTAGTCAATGAAAACCCAACTGTTACGGTAGCTTATAATGCACCAGTTTGTAATGGAGCAACTTTAACTTTAACTGCTACACCTGCCAATGGAAGCGGAATATACAACTCATATGTATGGACTAAAGGTGGTGTCGTAATTCCTGGTGAAACAGCATCTACTTTAACAATTGATCCTGTCACCCTTGCTGATGGTGGGGATTATGGAGTAACCGTAGTTGATAACCTTGGATGTACAAGCACTGAAGATGTAGTAACCGTTACAATAAATGCCTTACCATCTCCAACAGCATCAAGTAATACTGATGTATGTGCGGGAGATCAAATTGAATTATACGGCGGACCAGGTGGTATGACCACATATACGTGGACCGGACCGAATACTTTTAGTAGTAATTTACAAAATCCAACTATTGCCAATGCGACAACTGCAATGGCAGGAACTTATACATTAGAAGTGTATGACGGAACATGTAGTGCCACTACCACTACTGATGTTGTAGTAAATGAAGTGCAGGCTACCATTAATGTTTCGCCACCAAGTTTCGTGGTTTGTGAGAATGAAGTGCTTACCTTCACAGCCAATGATTTAAATGATAACACAACAGATACATATGAATACGAATTCTTTGTAAACGGCGCAAGTCAGGGAAGAGGTTCAAGTAAAAACTTAGTTTATACAGTAACTGCTTCCTCAACCATTGATGTAGATGTCTATAATATGACAACGGGTTGTTCTGACAGAGCAACAACATCAGTTACAATGAATCCAATTCCTGTTGTGGCTATAACCACACCTGTTCTTGGTGATGAGTTCTGTGAAAATGAATCGATTACTATAACAGCAACTCCTGGTTACGATGAATATGTTTTCTGGTCGGGTCCTGTTGGAAGTGCCACGGAATTGTATCGCGGACCAAATAACACCTATACTCATGCAAGTGGTTTTGCTGTAACAACAGATATTGCAGTTGAAGCATCTTACAGTGCGACTGGATGTTCAGCCTTATCAAATATTTATACTGTTGTTATCAATACACGCCCAAATCCTGGAATAAATGGAAATACTACGGTTTGTTTTGATGCTTTAGAAACGTATACAACTGATTCAGGCTCAGGAGAGTCAAACTGGATTTGGACTGTAACAGGTGGTACTATAATTGGAGCTGACAATGCTGCATCTGTAGATGTGCAGTGGGATGGCATTGCACCTTATTCTATCAATGTTAATTATGATAACTCTGATGGCTGTGCAGCTGAAACTCCAAGTTCGGAAGTAATTACCGTTAATCCGCTACCAGTACCAACCATTAATGGGCCTGCTGTCGCATGTAATAATTCAACACAAACTTATACAACTCCTGATTTAGGGATGACCAACTATAAGTGGTCTGTCGTAGGCGGAACAATTGTAGGTCCAGATAATGGAACAACTGTTGATGTAACCTGGAATGTGTTTGGAGCGCAAAGTGTTAGCTTATCTTATACGGATGGTAATTTGTGTGATGCAGCTGCTGCAACAGTTTACAATGTAACTGTTACAGATTTGCCATCACCAACAATTACAGGTTCGGATGTGGTTTGTACTGAACACACTTATTTATATTCAACTGAACCAGGAGCAAATAATTACGATTGGGATATTGTTGGTGGAACAATAACCACAACAGCCAATCCATATGAAGTTAGTGTTGTTTGGAATACAACAACAGGTGCTGAAGAAATTTCTGTTAACTACGATGTGGCAGGATGTCCGGCAGCTGCTCCAACAGTTCTACCGGTTACTGTTAGTGCAGTCCCTGTAGTTTCTATCGTTGGAAACACAGACCTTTGTTTTGGTGATACGGAAACGTATGCTGCTAATACCCTTGGTCTTGGAAAAGGAAATTATACTTGGGTAATATCAGGAGGTACACTAACAAGCGGTGCTCTTGACGAAGAAACCATTGACATTACATGGGATGGTGTTGCACCTTATACAATCTCGCTTAATTATGTTAATACTAATGGTTGTGATGCTGTTAATTCAACGATTGAAAATATAACTGTAAATGTTGTAACTGCTGGCTTAAGTGCCGATAAGACAACCATTTGTAGTATTGAAGATGTTACCTTTACTGCTACAGGAGGTGTTACATATGAGTTTTATGTAGATGCAGTTTCTGTACAAGGACCAGATCCTTCTGATACTTATGTTGCTTCTGGCTTAACTGATGGTCAGGTTGTTACTGTTAGAGCAATTGGTGCAACAGGTTGTGATGATACGCATGCAGGTATTCCAATTGCTGTAAATACAACACCAACTCCTGTAATTACTTCAGGTCCGGATAATGTGTGTAATGGTGATGCTGGCACATATACAGCAGAAGCTGGTTACGTTAATTATGTGTGGACTGTGACAGGAGGTACTATTACTAGTGATCCGACACTAAGTAGTATTGATGTTCTGTGGGATACAGATGGAGCACAGTCGGTTAAAGTGATTTATGAAAGTACAGCAGGATGTGTTGGTGCTGAATTTACATTGCCAGTAACTGTTAATGCACTTCCTACCGGAACTCCTTTCACTGCTGCTCCAAGTAATAATGTTATAAAAGGAACCGATATTACTTTCACAGCAACAGGTGGAGTAGAGTATGCCTTCTATAAAATTGATGGAGGAGGAGTAAGCACCGAGTTACAAGCGAGAAGTGCAATTGACAATTTAGTAGTGAGTACTGAAGCACCTAGTGCTAATCCTGTATTGGATCATGGTGATATTGTACGAGTATATATATTCAATGCTGCCGGATGTAATGTTTATCAGGAGATTACAGTAGGAATTTATGAAGGAATTACAGGCTTTGATGTTATTGCTTCTGAAGCAGGACATTGTTTTGGGGGTAGTATTGCTTCTATTAGCTTGTCAGGTTTCCAACCAGATATTACTTACGAATTATTCCAGGTAGGTACGCCTGATGTATCACTTGGTAAAGTTTTAGCAGATGCTGGTACCACAACAGTTGAATGGACAAATATTAGTGGAACAAGTCCGGCTGCTGAGTTTTATGTGGTTGCATATTACGACGGTACACCTCCAACACCGCCAATTGAAATGAATAATCGTGTGTTCGTAGAAGAGTACGCTGAACTAAATATTTACAATGTATCACCTACGACTGAACAAAGTTGTGGTGATGTAATTGACGTTACACTTGATGGTTCTGATGCAGGTGTTGATTATGAGTTATTACTAAACGGAAATATTGAGGCAACGCAAACAAGTGCTGGTGGACCTCTTACGTTTGTTGGTGTAACATTGAAAGTTGGCACTTACACAGTTAGGGCTGTAAAAGATAATGGTGGTATTATTTGTATCGCCGATATGAATGGTTCATTCGATGCAACTGGAGATCCAGCTATTAATACAACTTTTACAATTGAAGGAACAAAAGATGGAAAGTATTGTGATGACGGTACTGATGTAGTAACACTTTCGTTATCAGGTTCACAATCAGGATACGACTATGAATTGTATTTTAATAATGCACCAATTGCACCAACTCCTGTAGTTGTAGCAGGTACAGATGCACCAATTACTTTTGGAGACTATACTACAGAAGGAGTTTATTCTGTTATAGTTGTGCACAGTGGTTGTACATATTATATGAGTGGAACTGTAACTGTAGAAAGAGTTAGTTTACCAGCAGCCTTTAATTTATTAGCAGAAGATAATGGTCATTATTGTGCGAATGATGGTGATGGAGTGGAGTTAACACTCGATGTTAGCGAGCCGACTATTTCATATCAGCTACTGTTAGATGGCAATCCTGTTGGAACACCAATTACTGGTGGAACTTTAACATTTGGAAACCACTTAGCTGAAGGAGTTTATACAGTAGAAGCAAGTACAGGTTCACCTTCACTATGTGTTGTTACTTCTAATGCCATTGATGTAACTAAAGATGTGTTGCCAACTAAGTACCCTATTGTCTCTGATGGAGATTTCTGTCAGGGCGAAACAACTTTCCTACATATCGATAACTCAGATACGGATGTTGAGTACTTCTGGTATAATAATGATGATGGAACACAGGGAGTTGCTGTAACTGGTACGGGTGGAAGATTAGATTTTGAATTGGCTGTAGCAGGTAGCTATGATCTTAGAGCAAGAGCTTTATCAGGAGCTAACTGTATTGTTAATATGAACGACACACCTATTACTATAATAGAAAAGCCATTACCTGATAATACAGTAGTCGTTGAAGTGACTGATCCGGGTACAGATTGTACAACAGGTGCTATAGTAACAGTAAGGAGCTCTGAAGTTGGTGTTAACTACACTTTAGTTAAAAGAGTAGGTCCGGATTACTTCCCGGTTGTAGGTAGTGGTTATACAGTTACCGGTGATGGAAGCGATTTAGATTTTGATAGAGTTATAGATGTAGCAGCTACGTATTCAGTATTGGCTGAGCTAAACGGATGCGAACTATACCTAAACGACGTTGTCGTTAATGTTGTGGGGGCTATTGCTCGTCAAACACTGACTTCCACTCTATTAGAAAAATGTAATGGAGATCCTTTTAATCCTGTTTATGGATTAGAAGACTCAGAAGATGGAGTGAGCTATCAGTTAATGCGTATTGATGGTTCCGGTACTGCAACTGCAGTTGGTTCTGCTGTTGCCGGTAGTACAGGTAATCCAATAACATTTGGAGAGTATGGTCAGGAAGGAACGTATTATGTTACGGCTACCTCAGCGGCATGTACTGCAAATATTGAAATGAATAACCGCATAACTTTCACTATTCATGAATTACCAACTGCATTTAGCCTGGTTGGTTCAGGTAAATATTGTGATGATACAGTGGGAGCTCCTATTGAACTGGATGGTTCTGAAGATGGTGTTACCTATCAATTGCAATATCTTGAAAGTGGCGTATTAACCGATATTGGCGCACCAGTAATTGCTGGTTCAACAACAGGAACAATTAAGTTTGGATATTTTACAGAAGGTCCTGGAACATATACTGTTGTAGCTATTTCGCCTAATACCTGTACCTCCAATATGAAAGGTTCAATTACGGTTCAAAAAGTAGCTGGTCCTGCAAATCAAAATATTGTAGGAGAAGCTCCATACGTATATTGTGCAGATGGCACAACTGGTTACAACGTTTCCATTAGTGATCAGGAAGTAGGAACTATTTATGAACTTGTGAAGATTGACGGAACAACTGAAACGACTATTTACACTGTTACAGGTAGTAATGAGGGTACTCCGTTGGAGCTTGGAGAAGTAGCTTTTGGTACTTATGCTGTTTATGCATCCTATCCAACACCTTCAACAGTAACAACAACATGTCGTGTTAAAATGAATGACAGAGATGGGGATGGTGTTGGTGAAGACTTTATAGTTACCTCAGAGCCTGTAGCTCCAGTTATTAGTCCAAATGCCGATACGGGTTATTGTGCAGGTGAAGAAGGAGTAGAGTTCTCTGTATTAGGAACACAATCTGGTGTTGGTTATCAGTTAGTAGATGCTTCAGGTACTACAATAGCATTTGTTGAAGGTACAGATGGCGATGATAAAGTATTCCCAACCAAGGCAACTGCCGGAACATATCATGTAGTAGCTAAAGGTTTAACTTCTGGTTGTGAGATTAGTAGTGCTGATATTGTTATTACTGAGTCTGAAGCACCTGCTGAATTTGATGTAAGTATTGCAGATGCATATGTTTGTTCTTCAGAGCAAGTTGTAATTAACCTCGACGGTAGTGAAACTGGTGTTGAATATCGTGTGGTCGATGAAGATAGTGGTGATATTAAAACAACTGTAAATGGTACAGGAAGTGCATTGACAATATCGTTCACCGAAACTGAATTGGGCGAAATATTCTATACCGTCATTGCTTCAAAAGCAGGATTAACTTGTGAGAAGGAACTAGGAATGGTTAGAGCTGAATTAACACTGGCTCCAACACAACCAGTTGTAGAATCTACAATAGATATGAACTATTGTTGGGATGCTGATGGAATTAAGATTTCGCTTACTGCCGTTGAAGCTGGAGTCGACTATTACATTGTTGAACAAGCAACGGGTAATAGGATTAGCTTCTTATCAGGTGATGCTGGTGTATTAGAGTTCAAAGAATCAGTGTTAGCAGGAACATACTATGTAACTGCCAAATCATTTGATAGTGGTTGTGTTAATAATAGTACTGATTTTACAATTAATGCATATCCTGAAATTCAATTGTTCAATATGCAGGTAGGAGCACCATCGCGAGGATTTGAAACTATTAATGAAGGTGAAATTGGCTATGGTTCTATTAATGCTGATACTATTCGATTAGATAATTCTACTACAGGTGTGGTTTACACATTACTAAAAGATGGTTTAATTATGACCCCAACAGTAGAGCTACCTGGTTCAGGTTCTGAACTTGATTATCGCACTATGAGTGATGGAGGATTATATACTATCAATGCGTCAGAATTTGGTTGTAGTCGAATGATGGCAGGTAGCGTTAAAATTTATGAAAAACCTCTTATTGCTATTGATGATATTCTTCCAGTGCCGTATGGTAAGAGTCAAGCCGATACAAGTGTTTGGAAAAATGATGATAGCGATGCTTCATTAGATATCAATGTAGCAGGTGATACTAAGAATATATTCTTTAGTTTGGTTGATTTGTCGAAGGGTGAGAATTATGATTTATTACCAGAGGCCAATCGTATAACTGAGATGAATACAGATATTGGTAACAATGTTAAAATATATCCTGATGGACGTATTACATTTACGAAGTTACCAACATTCTATGGTCGTGATTCGATTGACTATGTAGTATTCAATACAGATTATCTTGATAGACGGGATACTGCAAGGGTTTACTTCTTTGCTGGTAATTATGACCTTTCAGAAGACGATAATCTATTAATACCAAATGCATTCTCTCCAAATGGAGATGGCTTCAACGATAAGTTTGTGATTTCAGGTCGATTTGAAAGTGAAGTAGCAGAGTCGAAATTAGAGGTGTATAATCGTTGGGGATCGATTATTTATCGTTCAAAAGGTAAGAATTACAACGAAGACTATTGGGATGGAACGTCTAACGCAGGAATGGTGTCGTTAGGCCAGAAATTACCAAGTGGAACATATTTCTATGTATTTAAAATTGACATTATTGTTGATGATACCGATGATGGTATTGAAAATGGAGAGAAAGTGTCCAAAGAGTACACCGGCTTTATTGAGCTAAGAAGATAAAAGATTAAAAGTAAAATCTATACAGATGAAATATCTACTGCCTATATTAATGCTAATGGTTTTGCCATTGTTTACCAATGCTCAGGATCAGGCTCAGTATAACCATTACATAAGTAATCAGGGGGTGTTAAACCCGGCTTATAATGGTACCAGAGATGTCATTAGTGGATTAATAATCAGTCGTAACCAATGGTTAGGTATGAGCGATGCACCTATGAATCAGGCTATCAATGTTCATGGACCTATCGAGGATACTAACCTGGGAGTTGGGGTTGTACTAGAGAATGACCGCTTAGGGTTCTCTAATAACTTCAATTTTATGGCCGCTGGTTCTTATAAGCTGCAAATGGGGCGTAGAAACTTTCTTGCGCTAGGTTTGCAATTAGGAGTAACTTCAAATGTTTATGATGGTACAAAGGCGATAACCCAAGATTATGGTGACCCCGTTTTTGATGGAAAGCAGTCGTTAATTGGTTTTAATTTTGGTATTGGAGCTTATTATTATGCAGAGAACTATTTTGCTGGCTTCTCTATTCCGCGCTTTTTTAGGCCAAATTTCGACGAAGCCAATGAAAACGATGGTAAGTTTAAAAATACTGTCAGCTTCGAAGATATGCACTCGTATTGGTACGGGGGATATATTTTCGACTGGGGTGATGTTAAAGTAAAACCAACAGCTTTAATCCGAACGGTTGTTGGTGCGCCACTAACCTTTGATGTTTCAGCTAATGTGTTGTTAAATGAGCGTATCTGGTTAGGAGCTGGTTATCGCAGTATTTCCGAGATGGTACTTTTAACTGAGTTCATTATTAACCGCCAGTGGACGGTTCGCTATTCCTTTGATTATTCACTGTCTAAGCTGGGGAAATATGGAACATATGGTTCACACGAAATTGGCTTACAGTTTGATTTCTCTTTTAACAAGAGAGCAGGAATGCGCTCAATTCGATACTTCTAAAGAGTATCAGCGATTGGATTTAAAAAAGAATTTTGGATTAAATATTTTAACCGATGAAACCTAATTCTCGAATAACACTTCTTCTTTTAATGCTACTGTCATTTACTTCGGCATTTACGCAGCGTAATGAGCTGAAGAAGGCACAGGAGTTTTTAGCCAATGAAGAGTATTTCAGAGCATTGGAATATTACGACTTGGCCAAAGAGAAGGGTGCACAATTTAATACGCAAGTAAAGCTTGAAATTGCACGCTGCCATTATGGTCTTAAGGATATTCAAAGCGCTTTTGATACATATATCGAATTGCAAGATGCGCTTGAAGGTATTGATATCGTCAATTATGCCTCGTGTTGGCATATGCAAGGTGGTTTTGATGTGGCTATAGAATGGTACGAAAAGGCCAAAAAAGTTGAAGGTGTTAATCCCATTGACATGAATAAGCTAATTGAAGCATGTAGGTGGGCAGAAAAGAATGGTAGATTGGATACAACTGTAGTTGTAAACCCTGAAACGATGTTAGTAGGCGACGTTTCTTTCGGTATTCAATACTATAAAAATGGGGTTGTTTATTCGGCAGAGAAAGAAAAAAGTAAAGAAGTAGACCGTTCAGGAAAAGGGATTCTTAACCTGGCTTATTTGAGGATTGAAAATGGTGAATTACAAGAGGGGAGTCAATCGTTTTCGAAAAACCTAGAGTCGGATTCTCACGTCGGTGCAACTGCTTTTACAAGTGACAATAGTAGGATATATTACACAAAGCCTGTACGTATAAAGGGTGGTGATAGTCGTTTAAAAATATTTACAGCTGAATACGATGGTGAGGACTGGGTGAATGAGCGTGTTTTATCCATCAGTTCAGATGGATATAATGTTGCACATCCAGCTGTGTCTAATGATAATAAATACTTGTATTATACATCAACACAACGAGGTGGATATGGAGGCAAGGATTTGTGGTATGCAGAAATTAAACCATCTGGTGATGTAGGTAAAGGTCAAAATGTAGGACCAGAAATAAATACTTTTGGAGATGAAGAGTGGCCTTATATTACAAAAGATGGAAGTTTAGTATTTGCTTCTGATGGTCACGTTGGTTTTGGGGGGCTAGATATCTTTAAAGCAGAAAGGACAGCCAATGGTTTTGGAAATGTCAGCAACATGCGTCGACCTATCAACAGTGGAATGGATGATTTTGGTTATGTAATTAACCCAGCAGATAACTCAAGAGGTTATTTATCATCAAACCGTTTAGGTTCCGGTAGAGAGGATGCTATTTTTACAATTGCTCCACCTTTGGTACAGGAAGAAGAAACAGATGCACCTCCAATTTTTGGTTTAGATGAAGTGCCAGTTGTTGATATGCAAGCTGAAGTGCCGGCTGACACAACACCAGTAGTAGTGCCAGAGCCTATACCGGTTGTGGATTTGTCAATGTTCCCGGCTAGCTTACAAACTAAGATTACTTCTACGTACAATGGGAGTATAATTCCTGGTGTATTGGTAGAAATACGTGATGCTAATGATGGAACCTTAATCGCTTCAGGTGTTACCGGAGATGATGGAAGGGTATCAATAGCAATACCTGATGAATATAAGAAGGAGGAGCAAGAGTTCGAAATTAAATTCTCTAAAGGTGGTGAATTTAATTCTAAACGAATGATTGTGAATATAATGGAAGTAGATGATATCAATAATAATGGATTAAGTTTAACACCAATCTTTAACGATGATGTTCTTGATGATATTGGTATGATGATAATTCCTTATGAAGGAAATGAAATAACAAAAGAAGGCTTAGCTGTTTTAGATGAATTGGCAACTTACCTATTGCAAAACCCTAATATTGTAGTGAAATTGAATGGTCACACAGAAGCAAAAGGGAATAGGTATAATAACTTAAACGTATCTCAAAGTATAGCTGAAAAAGCTGAGCAAATAATGATTTCGAAAGGAATTAATGATGATCAGATGATACCTCGTGGTTATGGTGAACGCTATTTAAAGAATAAATGTAAGCGTGGTGTATACTGCTCTGACAGTGAGCATCTGATTAATCGTCGAATTGAGGTTGTTGTTTGGCGAATACTGGATTAATTTAATGAACTAGTGAAATCGTAATAACGTGTCAATAATGAAACTAAAATATCTAATTCTATATGCTTTCATGTTTGTGCTAAGTATAGGCGCTAAAGCAGATAAACTGGAAGCCTTGCGTACAAATAAAAAGATAATCAGGATGAGTGAAGCACAAGCACCGTATTACGCCATTCAGATTATTGCCTTACGCTTACCTCCTCAGGCTCCTGAGTTTTTTAAAAACATTGATGTAGCTCGTGAATATTCATGTGATGATGGGTACTTAAGATTTTGTGTTGGTGAGTATAACTCGTATGCCGAAGCAAAATCTGCACTGGAAGGCGTAATAACTAAAGGTTATGATCAAGCTTTTGTGGTGAATACAAGAAAATATGCCATAAATGAACATGCGGCTGGTGTTAATGTCTCTTCTAAAAAGATTGACCCAAATAAAGTTTATACAGTCCAATTGAGTGCTTTCCGGTTCCCGGTTTATTTATCACACTTTAAAAACATAGATGATGTGATGGAATTTAGGATGAAGGATAAGATTTTTCGCTATACGACTGGTCAATTTAAAGGCGATGTAGCCGAAGCTGAACTTCAACGCATTAAAGCACTTGGGTATAAAGATGCTCATTTAGTAGAGTTAGATAAGTACCTACCGTTTAAGATTGAGTAAAATTTATTGTAGCTTTGCATTAATAGCAAGTCGGTCTATCGCTGCAACCAGTGGGTTGGAGAGGAAAGTCTGGGCAATATAGAGCACCGTACTTCTGAATAGGAAGAAGCTCGTGAGGGTTTAGTAGCGTAGCAGAAAATAACCGCCTTCGGGTAAGGGTGAAAAGGTGAGGTAAGAGCTCACCAATGGGGTAGGTAACTATCCTAGTTGTACGCCTTACGGATTGCAAGACCATGTATATCATAATTCCGCAAGGAGCAAGGCTGCTCGCTTTGTTTCGTTAGATGTTATGAGGGGTAGGTCGCTAAAAGCAACGGGTGACTGTTGCTTTAGATAAATGATAGACACTCCTTATGGAGGACAGGACCCGGCTTATAGACTTGCTATTTTTTTCTTTTGCACTTAACACATTGATGATGATAAAGGATCTTTACGAAAAAGTTAAGTATTATCTTCACGAGGATCTATGGCGAGTAAGAGCGGATAAGACGACACGCAGACAATTCTTCTTAATACGTATTTTACGCATTATTTACATTGCCATAAAAGGCTTCATTCAGGACAGCTGCCCTCAAAAGGCATCTGCCTTGTCTTTTTATTCCATGCTTTCTATTGTACCAATAACAGCTTTGGCTTTTGCTATTGCTAAAGGATTTGGAGTTAATGATAAACTGGAATTATTAATGGAAACCCGTCTTGAAGGGCAGGAGGAAATATGGCATAAAGTTGCTGAGTTTGGACTTAATTATCTTGAAAAGACCCGCGGAGGCGAGTTGGCCGGTGTAGGATTAGGTGTTTTGTTATGGTCAGTTATTCAAATATTCAGTAATGTTGAAATTTCTTTTAATGATATTTGGAAAGTAAAACATCCGCGTGGATTGTTGCGTAAATTTAGTGATTTTATCTCATTGAGTTTTGTAGGTATATTATTCTTGACTTCAATGAGTGGTATGATAATGTTTGTTACGAAGCAGTTAGAAAGCTGGGGGTTTCATTACGGATTATTTGTTCCAATTAGCTCATTTTTAATCTTGTGGATTATTTTCACTCTTCTGGTGTCAATTATGCCCAATGCTGGTGTGAAAACCAAATCCGCACTATTTGGAGCATTTGTAACGGCCATTATGTTTCAGATATTGCAGCATTCATTCATTGAAATTATGCACCGTGTAACCAGTTACAATCTGGTTTATGGTGGTTTTGCAGCCTTACCATTGTTTATTCTTTGGATGCAAACGAGCTGGCTGATTGTATTATTTGGAGCTGAACTCACCTTTGCACATCAGAATGCCCATAGTTTTGAGTTCGAATCTGATATTAAAAACATATCCCATTCATACCGCCGTTTGCTTTTGATACTTATTACAGAGCGTATTGTTAAACGTTTCGATAATGAGGAAGAGCCGTACGATAATCAAGAGCTTTCATTAGAGTTAAAGTTACCGGTTCGATTGGTGAATGAATTACTCAATCAATTGATTGAATGTAAAATTATCTCTGAGATATATTACCAGGGTGCAGAAGATACCTTTTATCAACCCGCATCGTCAATAAGCAAGCTTACTGTTTTGAAAGTGATTAATCTTGTGGATCACTATGGAACCACCGATTTTCATTACGAAAGTTCAGAACACTTTGATAAGATGAAGGATGTGCTGGAACAAATGAACCGACGCTTGGATAGTAGTCGTACCAATAAATTACTAAAGGATTTATAAAAAAAGAACCGCATCAACCGGGATTATTTAAACTCCTGAAAACAGGATTTGAGTGCATGTAATTATCGATAATCCTCCGTACTACAAGTAGTAACCACAAGGGCGAGGCCCGCTCTTTAAAAACATAGCGTCACTCGGTGTTCTTTTAGTGTTGAGTTTAACAATCTAAATACGACTGATGCGGAATATTTTTGTTTCAATGAACGTACTACAAATATAGCTTTTAAAGTTGCTGTATCCAAGAAAATACAAGGGTTTTAGAGGTTTTTAATCAGAAAGCTTTGATTAATAAAAAATTAAAATGTGTACTTTTACCGTTACTTTAATGTGATGGATTTTTAGTACATGTATGTAATTGTTGATATCGAAACAACCGGGGGGAACATGAAGAATGGCAAAATAACTGAAATTGCCATTTACAGACATGATGGACATGGTGTTGTTGATGAGTTTGTTAGCTTAGTTAAACCCGAGATTTATATTCCTCCGTTTATTACTTCTTTAACCGGTATAACCAATGAAATGGTTGAATCGGCTCCTCCGTTTTATCAAATTGCCAAGGATGTTGTTGAGATATGTAAAGATGCGGTTTTTGTTGCTCACAATGCCGCATTTGACTACAATTTTATCAAAGAAGAGTTTAAAAATTTGGGCTACAACTTTGATATGCCTACCATTTGTACAGTTAAACTATCACGAAAATTGTTGCCCGGCCATGCATCCTATAGTCTTGGTAAAATTTGTCCTGAGTTAGGTATTGGTAACGAAGCGCGCCACCGTGCTGCTGGCGATGCTTTGGCGACGGTTCAGTTATTTGAGATATTACTGAAGAAGAACAATGGTATATTAAATCCCGAAGATCCATATAAAGAATTTTCTGCTGATGGCTTACATGCAGATCTGTCATTGGAACATATTAAAGGTTTGCCCGCAAAAACAGGTGTTTACTATCTTCATAATGAGAATGGTGAATTAATTTATATTGGTAAGAGTAAAAACATCCGAAATCGCATCATTACTCATCTTGGCAATCCAAAGACCAAGAAAGGGATAGAAATGAAGCAAAATACAGCCGATATTAGCTTTAACCTGACCGGGAGTGAACTAATTGCCTTGTTGAAAGAATCGCATGAAATAAAGCAGGAGAAACCCCGTTATAATCGGGCTCAACGTCGCTCGAAAAGTAAAATCGGTTTGTATAGCTATACAGATCGAAGAGGTTACATTCGACTTTTATTGAAGCCTAATAACGGTGTTGATGTGCCCAATGCAACATTTGATACCATGCAGGAGGGAAGAGAGCGTTTGTTTCAATGGATTGAAGAATATGAGTTGTGCCAGCAACTGTGTGGTCTATATGATGGTAATCACGGATGTTTTCAATACCAGTTGAAGACTTGTAAAGGGGCCTGCGTTGGAGAAGAGGATGATGTGAATTATAATAATCGTGTGCTCGAATTACTTAAGAAGCTATCATATGGACATAATAACTTGGTAATACTGGATAAAGGGCGGAATGATAATGAAATGGCCCTGGTAGTGATTGAAAATGGTCGTTACCTTGGCTGGGGCTATATAGGAGAGGATGCCTGTATTGAAGTACCTCAGCAATTTAAGGAACACATAGAACTATATGATGACAATGGTGATACGCGAACCATAATCTCTGCTTACTTGCGAAATAAAAAATATAAAAAGCTGATTCCGTATTAAAATCCTATCAAAAAAAAAAGCTACTAGCCAACAGTTGATAGCTATTAGCTAATGTTCCAAGCCGCTCCCTGAGCCTTATTAAAGGATAAATTGACGTGATTATGCATTGATAATCACGTCAATTTATATTTCATCTCAACTCCAATCGATGACCGAATTGGGTTTAGGACACTCTCTTCTTAGTTTAGTTTTTAAAACGAAATGGTTTGTTAGGAAGCAAATGCACAGCAAGAGTTTTGCCATTTATGATGACATCCACTTTTTGTTCTTGGTCAGCAATTAATTCTGCCGAGATTATTTTGCCTTCCTGCCATTGCATATTAACCGTAATATTACCTCTTGCCTTCAGTCCATTGACGGAACCATTGCGCCATTTGTCTGGTAAGGCAGGTAGGAGCCTTATCAAACCGCTTTCGTGAGATTGAAGTAGCATTTCGGCGATACCGGCAGTATAGCCAAAGTTACCATCAATCTGAAATGGCGGGTGCACATCAAACAGGTTATCGCACATCGATTTTTGAAATAGTTTAATAATATGATCGTGCGCCATGTTGCCATCATGCAGTCGGGCGTAACAATTGATTAGCCAGGCGCGACTCCAGCCCGGTCCGGCACCTCCATTTTTGATGCGACGTTCAAGTGTTCTTTTAACTGCATCTAAGAGTTCTGGTGTTTCGCTGGCTGTAACTGCAGTGCCGGGATGGAAACCATAGAGGTGAGACATGTGGCGATGGCCTGGTTCAACTTCCTCGTAGGGGCGATCCCACTCCAATATTAAGCCCTCGTCGCTTAAGACAAAGCCTGGACGTAATTGCTGATGCTGTTGAGCTATTTTATTGACGAACAAATTGTTAACATCTAGAATGCGACAGGCTTGTAAATAGTTTTCAAATACTTCGCCAATAACCTGCTGATCCATTGCAGAGCCCAGGCAGGATGCCACCTTATTTCCGTTAGCATCAATAAAGCGGTTTTCTGGAGAAGTAGAAGGTGCAGAAACTAAATAGCCGTCACGAGGATCGGTAATGATCCAGTCGCTGTAAAAACGAGCTACTTGTTCTAATGCAGGCAAGGCAGTAGACCTCAGGAAAGAGGTGTCATTTGTAAACAAGTAATGCTGCCAGTAATGTTGCATCATCCAACCTGCAGCGCCCATTGAGCAGCCCCAGTACGCTGTTGGCGCACGCATCCAGGTAGGTGCCCATAAATCTGTTGCATGCGGAATAAAGGCACCTTCGCACCCAAAATTCTGTTTGGCGGTCTTCTGTCCATTTTCAACCAGTTTATCAACGTAATTAAACAAAGGTTGATTTAGTTCATCCAGGTTGGTGACGTTGGCCAGCCAATAATTCATTTGCAAGTTAATATTCAAATGATAGTCGGCATTCCAGGGGGCTTCAATGTCGTTATTCCACAAGCCTTGAAGATTGGCAGGATTTGTACCTGGCCGCGATGAACTGATTAATAAATAGCGACCATAATTGAAAAGCATGGTTTCGAGCCCTGTATCTATTTGTCCATCCTTAATGTTTTGTAGACGTACATTGGTCGGAAGGCTGCTATTGTCCAGGTCTTCGATCTTTAGACTAACGCGTTGATAATAGCTCTGGTAATCAGCAATGTGTTGTTTTTCCAATTCATCAAGTGGCAGCGCCATGGCTTTATCTAGTTGCTGCTTGTTTTGTTCTGAGAAGTTGTTGTGGTTAAATGAGGAGTTGGCCACCAGGTAAATGATGGCTTCTTTAACGGCATTTAACTTCAGGAAGGTTGGCCCTGTTATAATCTCACCATCCTGGTTTTCGATATGGACAAGCGTTTCAAATCTAACTCCATTAGTAATTGGAGCCGGCTTTGAATCAAAAGTCCCTTTATATTGCGTCACTTCTCCCTGCATCAACAGTTCGTTATTTCCTCTGCTGCTTACTTGTACCGTAGGATGGCCCTGGTCATCGGGTCGTGTTAAACGTATTTTACCATTAATCCCTTGTGGGTTCTCAGTTTTAAGGTGAACAACCATGACCTGATGAGGAGCAGAGACAAATACTTTTTGCATGAATTGGTAACCATTTGTTTTATAACTGGTATTGGCAATGGCTTGGTTGATATCTAATTGACGTCGATAGTCACTTATATTTTTATGGTTAAAGTCGAGCCATAAATCGCCCATTGTTTGGTGCGAACGAAGCACTGTTTTTCGTGAAAATTTGTCGACGAATAGTTTGTCTGCTTCCTGATGCTTTTCTTTAAACAATAACTCCCTGATGTCTTGAAGATCATCTTCAGTACCATCTGGTTCACTCCAGTCCATTGCGGCCGGCCACATCGAGTCTTCATTAAGCTGAATACGTTCATTGGTAGTTTTACCAAAGACCATTGCCCCCAGGCGCCCATTGCCAACAGGTAGGGCATCTAGCCATTTTTCAGCCGGTTGCTTGTACCATAATTGATGATTACTTGGTTGATAGGTATTTTGCTGGCATGCAAACAAACCTGTAATCATGATTACAATTCCTGATAGTATAAATTTCTTTAACATGATTGGTGGATTTTGTCGTTTAAGGGTTGACGCGAAATACTATGAGTAGTAAAATAGGTCTATTTAAACAAAAATGCCAACCCGAAGTGGATTGGCAAAATATTATCTGTACATTTTATTGATAAGAATATGATCTGCCAGTGTGATAGCGGCCATGGCTTCTACAATGGGAACAGCTCGTGGTAACACACACGGATCGTGACGCCCCTTAGTCGTCGATTTAATTTCTTCACCTTTTCTGTTAACAGTGTTTTGTTCCATTAGCACAGTGGCAATTGGTTTGAAAGCCACATTAAAATAGATATCTTCACCATTACTGATACCTCCCTGAATACCACCTGAATGATTGGTTTTGGTTCGAACACGGCCTTCTTCGATATAAAACTCATCGTTGTGCTCCGAACCTTTTAGATCAGTAGAGCCAAAACCTAAACCATACTCAAAACCTTTAACAGCATTGATGGATAACATGGCCTGGCCCAGTGTAGCGTGTAACTTATTAAAAACAGGATCGCCTAATCCAACAGGTGCATTTTTAATGACGCAGGTAATTACTCCACCCACTGAATCTTTGTTTTTTCTAACTTCATCGATATATTGAATCATTTTATCAGCTGTTTCAGCATCGGGACAGCGGACAATATTATTTTCAGTATTATTGAGGTTAAGCTCCTTATACTCTTTTTCCAGTTTTATGGAACCAACTTTAGAGGTAAATGCCTGTATGCTGATACCTTGTTGTTGAAGCATTAGTTTAGCAATAGCTCCTGCCACAACACGGGCTATTGTTTCACGAGCGGAAGAGCGTCCGCCACCACGATAATCGCGTATGCCATATTTACTTTGATAAGTATAGTCGGCATGTGACGGACGATATACATCAGCAATATTGCCATAATCTTTGGAGCGTTGGTCTTTATTCCAAATAACAAATCCGATAGGCGTACCAGTGGCTTTACCCTCAAAGATACCTGATAAAAACTCTACCTTATCTTCTTCGTTGCGAGGAGTAGTGATAGCCGATTGTCCTGGTCGACGTCGGTTCAATTCACTTTGTATAAAATCTTCATCAATTTTTGTATTAGGAATAACTCCTTCAATTACTCCTCCAACAGCTTTCCCATGAGATTCGCCAAAAGATGTTAATTTAAATAAGGTGCCAAACGAATTTGCAGACATATAATATCGATTAATTATAGTTTGTTAAAAAAAGATGCGTAAAAATAGCTGTTTAAAAGTGATTGCCCAAAGGGATGGAAGAATAGTTGTTAAACTGCTTGACGGTCGAATAGTTGAACTATTTAATTGTCGAACTGTCGAATGGTATAATCGCTTATTTGTTTAAGGGTTGAAAATTAGCTCTCCAAAACAATTTCCTACTTACTACTCTATGGACTTTCTAAAACAAAAAAAAGGGAAGTGAAACTCACCTCCCTCTATATCGTTAATTGTGTCATATTATTAACCGCATGAGCAACCGCCACCGCAGCCTCCGCCACCAGAACCACAGCTGCCAGAACCACAGGATTCCATCATTTCATCTTCTGTAGCTTCACGTACTTCAAGCACTTCACCTTTGAAGAATAGGTTGTCGCCAGCCAATGGATGGTTAAAGTCCATTTTAACTTTTTCGTCAGCCACTTCAAGTACTAAACCATTTAAACGGTTACCATGCGCATCTTGCATAGGTACATGGTTACCAACAGTAAGCAATTCGTCGTCAATCTTACCTTCTACTTCGAATATGTTTTTTGGAATTTCAACAATAGCATTAGGATTAACTTCTCCATAAGCCTCAGCAGCTTTTAGTTCAAAATCAAAAGCAGAGCCTTTCGCTAAGCCTTCTAATTTGTTTTCAAACATTTCAAGCATTTTACCTGCACCAAATACAAACCCAAGTGGAGAAGCAGCTTCTGTTTTTTCAATTACTTCGCCTTCAGTTCCGTTGGTACGCAATTCGTAAGTAAGGGTCACGAATTTATTTCTTCCGATTTCCATCTTATAAAATTTAGTATTGTTATTATTTCTATCTAATGGTCCTTATTAATCAATTATTGCGCCAATATTAATTGACTGACAATGATTCCGATTATGCGACAGTTGGACATAAAGACTTGCAAAAGTAAGCGAGTTTTTTACATCTGCACCATCAATCGTAATAAAAAGACACAAGAAAGGTGAAAAAGTTCAAAACCTGAATAAAAATAACGTTTAAATCCCGTTAATGATTTAATTATAATGCATTTATAATTGTGGCTTATTGAAATGCCTAATAGTATGAGGACATTTCACAACGCACATAAAACAGGTGCTACATTGTTTTACATCCACAATGGCATCTCTATGTGTTGTTAAGCTCCATAGTTGACCTTTGATAGCATGAGCTTCGCATATTTCCTGACAAATGGAACAATGACCACATTGAGGTTGTAAAATGCGATGATTGTCACACGTGATAGGAGCATTGGTTAAAACAGAACACATGCTAATGGCACTTCCGTATTGAGGGGATATTAATAGGTTATTTTTGCCAATCCAACCCAAACCTGCTAATAAGGCAAGAGTTTTATGAGGTAGAGGCGTTATGTAGCCGGTCACATTATACCGGCCTGATTGTTCAATATTTTTTTCGGATTGTGAGTAGCCTTTGTAACTCTTTTCTTTAATAAATGCTGCTAATTCGTCAGCCCATGTATCTGTAGCTACTTCTGTATTATGAAACTCATCCGATTCAACTGTTTTTGTACGAATCATCTCAGCCACATAGTGTGGTGTTGATGTTACTTTTTTTAAGTAAGCAGGCGAAAGCGCTTTACCAAACAACACGGCTGATTTGAAGCCTTGTGTTTGTTCGAAACTTAGTTTTGATATATCAATATAATGCAAGAAGTCTACGCCTTTTGCATTTAAAAAGGATTGTATCTGCTCTTGTATTATCATTTATAGTTTAGTAGGATGAAATTCGCACAATCGCCAATGATTGTTTAACACCTGGCTACTTTTCTTTTTTTACCAACATTGCCTTTATCGATAACTTTTGCGATGTAATCAGTTGCTAAGGGCACTTTACAGGATGTTCCGCCTACATCCACTCTTACTTTTCCTATTTTCCGCGCTATTTTCTGCGATTTACTCGTTAGGCTTTTAATGTAGGAACCTATTGCAATAACAAATCCATTCATTGTATATCTCACTCTATTTTGGGCCGTATGGATAGTCTTCTCAATCGTATCGAGTAGTTCGCTGTATTTCTCAATGTTTAATGTGTCATCATCATTCACGGCCGAATAAGAGGCTAATGTCGACCAGCCCGCTGACGCAATTGTTTCCTTATCTGATTCAATCCATTTAAGCCCAAGTTCAAAGCCATATATAGTTTCTGCCGTAATCCATGGTACAGCATATTCGCTTAAATAATACCAGTAGGCTTGTTGCACCCATTGTTCTAATTGCTTTTTTGTAATTTGCTTTTCATCCGCCATTAAACAGGCCAGGTACATAGCATCGGAGTTGCCGGTGGCATATAATTCCAGAGAAAGTTCATGGTTCTTCCTGGTCTTTTTTAAGATTTTCTTTAGGTCTTGCACCTTAACTCCAAAAAAAGGTTCTTTAGCACCATGTTTTAGCAACACACTTTTGGTTTGTTCATTGCCATATTCTTCTAACTGCTTAATTACTTCTTTGGCTGTCATAAGCTATTGATGATTCAAATTAAAAAACACCTTAATCTTAAAATTGGCACCAGGCATAGTCGTAATTCTAATTTTAAAATAGGGACTTCCTCGATGCGGCCTTCACATGTTGCCAATGTGGAATTTCACAAAATCCTAATGACAAATCTCGGTTAATAAAAATGCAGAATGTTAGGCGAATAGGCAACTTAAATAGCAAAATGATACAAAAAAAGGAAGATTCATCACTGAATCTTCCTTTACTTAACCTAATTGTAGAACAATTTACCTAACTCATTTCTTAAAATTCTTCTTCCATGCCCCCTCCATTATCACCATTACGGCCACGCTTCTGAATAAAGTTATTCAAACGATAGCTAAGGGTGAACGACACCATTGGAGCCTTTCGGGTTTGTTTTTGATAATTGTATAGTTCAGGTGTATCTGTTATTGATACACGTTGAGCCGTTCCAAATAAATCACGTGCTTGAACAACAGCCGATAGTTTACGGTCGAAGAAGTCCATGCGAACAGCTGCATTCATATAATAACTTTCCTTAGTTTCTCCTTGGGCAGTTATGGATGGACTATTGTAATTACCATCAATTTGTAATTTGACATTTTTACGTAAAGCGAAGGAGTTATTGACGCGCGAACTCCAGTTAAACGATGATCGATCATCTTCGTCGTTGTAATGACTGTCAATTCGATAATCGTATATATTACCCATTAGGTTCATTTCCCACCATTTTGCTACTGGCAAGCGAAGCATTGCTTCAACACCAAGCGAATAGTCGGTGCCAATGTTATCATAGGTGCTCAATACAACATCAGGATCGTCCAAATATGTTGTTCGTATTCTATCTACTTTGTCGTGCGTAATACGGTAGTAACCTTCAAGAGATAGCTGAACTTTATTCCACTCTTTTAGGTAGCCCAACTCAAAGGCATCAATGTATTCGGGAGCTAGTTCGGGGTTACCGCTTCTTACGTTAAACTGATCAACATAGGTAACAAATGGTTCCAGGTACCATCCTCGCGGGCGGTCAATGCGGCGCGAATAACTAGCCATAACCTGGTTATCAGCTGGTAGTTGATAGGAGAGGTGGATCGTTGGAAAGAAATCAACACGGTCGATGGTGTAGATTTCATTAACACCACTTGAACTAATCATGCGGTCGGTATATTCACCACGCATACCCAACTGGTAACCAAAATCGTTGACCTGGCCTTTGTAAACGGAATAAAGCGCATAGATGTTTCGATCCATTTCTGTTGTATTGCGGTTGATTACCTCTTCTTCAAAATCGCCCAAATCAGTATTCCATTTGTATAAGCGTGTTTCATCATCGCCCTGACCTGATCGTCCTTGAAAACCGGCTTCGAACATGTCGTTTTCGCCAACAGGTTTAGTATAGTCTAATCGTAATTCCCAACGTTTATTGGGACCTACTTCGGTTGTTTTAGTTCCTTCGTCAATTATGTTACTCAGATAAGTAAAGTTCTCAGAGAATTCATCACCATCATGTCCACGATAGTTTAATTGCGCCGATAGTTCATGACCTTTCTGAGCAAATTTATGTGTGTAATTAGTGGTTAATGACATATAGTTACCACTTCGTTTCGATTCGCTGTTAATTAGTGAAGCGACTGTGCTGTTATCAGGGTTGGTTCTCAGGTAATCCAATTCGGAAGAACCACCCATATTAAATTGCCCCACACGGAAGCTAAAGCCAAAAATATCACGTTTACTGATATCCCAATCAAGACCACCACGGATACCGCCACCGTGAAATTTTCGTTCGTTATCGCCAGATGCTTCAAGAATGGTTGTCTCGTTGTTAATTACAGTTTCACGATGCGAATAGGTTTCACCAGGAAATGGACGGTTGTTATAATCAGCCCCAAAGTTAAAATTCACCTTCTTTGTTCGCCAATTAAGCATAAAATCGCCACCATACATATCGTAACTACCACCTTTTAGATTGACAAGTCCTTGAACTCCTTGGGCACGATTCTTTTTAGTAATGATATTAATAATACCACCCGTTCCATCGGGTTGGTATTTGGCCGATGGGTTGGTGATAATTTCAATGTTTTCGATGGTTGAGGCAGGTGTCTGACGCAGCACATCACTTGGGTCGAGTACGGTTGGTTTACCATCAATTAGAACGGTAAAACCTGTACTTCCTCGTAACGAGACATTACCTTCAATATCAACACGCACAGAAGGTACATTTTCCAGTACTTCAACTGCCGACAGTGAGGCAGAAGTCATTTGTTTGCCAACAGATACCACTTTTTTGTCAATATGAAATTCAACAGACTGGCGTTCAGCAACCACTTCAACTTCATCAAGCGATTGGTTAGCCGAGCCCATGGTGATATTACCCAAATCTATCATATCGCGACCGCCATCCACTATAATATTATCATAGCGCTTGTTCTCATAGCCTAAAAAAGATACCACAACATAGAAGTTACCTTTGTTGAGTCCTTTAATTTTAAAATCACCATTTTCATCACTGATAGTACCGGTTATTACACTGTCATCATCAGCATTATAGATGGCAACCGTGGCATATTCCACCGGTTTTTTTGATTTGCCATCATATACTTTTCCTTTAACAATTCCTTCTTTTTCTGGCGAATTAGCCAGGATTGTAAGAGGAATAAGCATTCCTAATAAGAGGGTTAAAATCTTCACGTTCACTTTATTGTTATTTTGTTCCAAAACTTACCTATTTAAAGACGCTATCACGTTTGTAATCCTGCGCAAAAGAAGAACAAAAAGCGGAATAAAAAGATTAATGACTTTTTACGGTATTTGAAAAGCAGAGACCTATAATTACTTAAGTCTTTCACGGTTGTCCAAAAAATAATTCTACCGCTTTCCTATCATATTCAAGGGATACAAACGAGTTGGTTTATCTGCTTCTTGTATGGACGAAAGTAATTATCTTCACATCCAAATCTTTAATATTTAACATGTCATTAACAAAAGCAGAACTGGAACGTTATAAGCGTCATACTTTCTTGCCAGAAATTGGCGTTGAGGGACAACTTAAACTTAAAAATGCTTCGGTATTGATTGTAGGTACTGGCGGTTTAGGTTCTCCAATAGCCATGTATTTAGCAGCTTCAGGAGTCGGGCATATTGGCTTGGTCGATTTTGATGTTGTTGATGAATCAAATCTTCAGCGACAAATAATACATAAATCAAAGAATGTAGGAAAGCTTAAAACCCAATCGGCAGCAGAAACATTAAAGGATATTAATCCTCATATTGAAATTTCACTATTCAATGAAGCTTTAAATGTGGATAATGCGCTTGATATAGTTGAGCAGTTCGATATTGTGACTGATGGGACCGACAATTTTGCGACTCGCTATTTGGTGAATGATGCGTGTGTTTTAAGCGGTAAGGTCAATGTATTTGGCTCTATTCGTCAGTTTGAAGGTCAAGTGAGTGTTTTTGGCACCACAGATGGGCCTTGCTATCGATGTTTGTTTCCTGAACCTCCGCAACCGGGAATAGTACCTTCTTGTGCTGAAGCTGGAGTAATGGGAGTTTTGCCTGGTGTGATTGGCACCTTGCAGGCGACAGAAATCATTAAGCAAATTACTGGGATTGGGGAGGCTTTAATTGGTCGTTTGCTAAGCTATGATGCGCTAAAGATGGACTTTAATGAGATTAAATTTATCAAAGACCCGGATTGTAAGTGTTGTGGAGAAAAACCAAGTATAACTGGTTTAGTTAATTACGATGCATTTTGCTGTTCAAAGCCAGCTTCAATTGTTCGTGAGATAAATGTTGAAACCTTAAAAGATAGTATCGAGAATGATAAATCGCCTGTGTTGATTGATGTGCGGGATTCTGAAGAACTTAAGGAAGGTTTTATCACTAATTCGATTCATATTCCTATGGAAGAAGTGGCGAAACGGGTGCATGAAATACCAAAGGATAAACCAGTGGTAGTGTATTGTTATTCGGGCATGCGAAGTACACGTGTTATTCAGGAATTAGAGCAAAAAGGATACACCAATTTAGTTAATTTAAGAGGTGGATATGAAGATTGGGAAACTATAATTTAAGAGACCCACAAACATGGAAAGACCCATTACGAAAAAGAAGTGGATGGAAATGATAACAAGCCTCTCCATGTATGTCTTTGAGCAAATATGCTCCGGGTTTTTAAAATTTGACTTCGAAAGTAGCTCTTGCAGATACACTTATCGTAAAGTGAATGTTAAATAAATATGAAATATATTGGTCAGACTTAGGTAGTTAAGTTTTTGGCGCATCTAATCTTATTAAGGATAATAGCATAATGTTTACACAACTCGTCATTCTCGATTATACCGGATTGCAAGGATTTGCAATTGAAAAGCTGCAGGCTTTGTCAGATAAACCTATAAAAGTATATAACACTATACCCGCTACCGATGAAGAGAAAATTAAAAGAATAGGCAATGCAGACGGCTTATTTGTATCGTGGAATACGCCGGTCAACGCCAAGGTGATTGAGCGTTGCAAGCATCTTAAATACATTGGTATGTGTTGTAGCCTTATTGATGAAGATTCGGCCAATGTAGATGTCCGCTATGCATGTTCAAAGGGCATTGAGGTACGAGGCGTTCGCGATTATGGTGATGAAGGCGTAGCTGAGTTTATTGTATCTGAGTTAATTCAATTGCTAAAAGGACTTGGTAAGCATCAGTGGCTGTCGGAACCTGTAGAACTGACCAAACGAAAGATTGGTATTATAGGTTTGGGGACAACCGGGTTAATGACTGCTCAGCGCTTACAGGCTTTTGGTTCGAAAATATATTATTACAGCCGAACCAGAAAATATGAAGCGGAAAAATGTGACATCAACTATTTGCCAATTAGTGAGTTGATAAGTGAATGTGATATTATTTCCTTTCATTTGCCGCGTAAAACAAAAGTATTAACCAACGAGCATTTTGAAATTCTGGGTACGAGCAAAATTTTAGTTAACACCTCGCTCGGTTTACCTTTTGATATTGGTCCATTCGAAAAATGGCTGCTGAAAACTAATAATTATGCCATTTTCGACCTTGTAGCATTTGGCTCACATAAAGAGCAATTAATCAAAAACAATAATCTGATTTATGCCGAAAATACCTCGGGATGGACAAGGGAAGCCAAAGAACGACTTTCGTATAAGGTGATAGAGAATGTATCTGCTTACTTGCATTCAAAGAACGACTAAATAGTAGCATCTTATTTAGAATTGTCAATTACTGCCTTATACCTATATTTGCTGTCTCACTTCAAGAATCAATGAATAAAAAGACAACTTCGAAAAATTCTGTTACTAAAATCATGCGCATTCTGCACCGTGATATTGGTTTTTTAATGATTGGATTAACGCTTGTATATGGTGTTAGCGGTATTATTTTGCTTTATCGCGATACAGATTTATTTACCATCGATAAACAGTATATTGAAACGATTAAACCCGATACACCAGCCAGTGAGTTAGGGCAAGCACTTGAGTTACGACGATTAAAAGTGCTTGAGGAACGCAACGATACCATCTATTTCAATTACGGTTACTATTGCCAGTCGAGTGGGGAAGCTGTTTTTACCATCACAACCTACCCCGATTTTGTGTGGACGATGAATAGTTTTCATAAACTAAAAAGTCGCTTTACCAGCCATTGGTTTGCCACAGTTTATGGTGTGATGCTTTTGTTTTTAGCCTTATCGTCTTTGTGGATGTATAAACCATCGACAAAGAAGTTTAAGCGAGGAATACTATTAACAGCTATCGGACTGATTATTGCTGCTATAGCGCTTTATGTATAAGCAAAATTAGCGTTGACTTTCAAGGTTGTGGAAAGCAAAGAAAGTTGTTTGATTTTTCTTAATGTCAAAATTAAACGGTACAGAGTTATTCATGCGACCGTTGGTATTAAGCTGCACACTCTGCCTACCTTCATCCAGTGGGATGCGACAATAGGAAATACTGTAAGGTAACGACTGCCAGTTGCGAGTATCGGCTTTTTCAGTCATGGCATTAACAATGCTGACAATGGTACCTAAATTCTCGTTTTCGTTACGTGCCACTTCTTCCAAGGCTTTTTTAGTGGCCAGACGTGCAATTCCTGCTGCCATTTCGCGCATCATCCGGTCGTTTAAGCACTGGAATGCCACTGAATTCACATTTTCTCCTAGTTCTAATTTATATTGTTCTCCATTGACCGAAAGATGAGCCTTTGAGAAGATAGGTTTTCGTTCGTGGTATTTAGGAAAGGCTACCCGCAGGAAGGATAAGTTTTGGAAAGCAGTCTGGTCGTTTCTTGATTTATTACCGATGTAAATAGGAAAACTTAATCCTTGCTCTTCGTTGGCCAAAGTTATCCAGCCATCGTTGTAACCTGTATTGGTGAAGTTAATGCTCCACTCATCTTTTACCGGGCCAAAACCATTTAACCAGAAAAATACCAGGTGCCCTTTGTCTGGATCTTCGGGTTCATATTTATAGCCAAATTTGTTTTCATAAAAGTTAAGCTCTGAGCCAAAACCTAGTAGATGAGCGGTGCGCATTAAATCGTTTTTCAACTGATTGGGCACATCTACTCCAAATAGCTCTTTATAGTCTTCCTCGTATATTTCCAAAGCATTACGATAGGCAATAAAGGCATCGTTTGTGTTGCCTGCTGCTTCGTATATCAAACCCATCATACAGTGGGCAAAGGCATCGCGGGCATATTTGTTTTTGTTCTTTTTGTACTTGTCGTTGAGTTGCTGAAGTACAATATTTACTCGCCGACATTCAACCAATGCACCTTCGTAATCTTTTAAATAGATATAGTTAAGGGCTTTGTAAAAGTGTATCAATACCGACTCAAAATCCTCCGGGCGATACGGTTTAACCATCGGGTTTGTTACCAATGCCAAGGCTTCATTACCCAGTGATTTACTGAAATCCTCTACGTAATAATCAGCTTTATTAAAGTAGTCGTTACTTAACTCATATTGCCCATTCATAAAACACACTACACCACGATTACAGAAATATAGGAAGCGATTTTTACCTTCAGCACCTTTAGAGTCTTTAGCCAGTTCTTTGTCTGCTGCTTCAAATTGCCCGGATGCAATTAAGCTTTGCAGCTTAATGTTTTGCTCATAGTAAGTAGCGCATCCAAATAATAAAATGGAGAGTAATATGGTGAGGATTTTAAATTTCATAGGTAGAAGTGTAAGGGCAGAGTGTTGTGTTTAGAGTTTATGGTAAGGGGGTTAATGATTAATTGTCAATGATAAGTTATTAATTATTAGCAATTAACCATTAACCATTAACCATTAACCATTATTTATTAATATACTTCTTAATCTCCTTATCACCAATCCAAACAACCTCGTTGGTTTCAAGGTTAGACAGTTCCATATTAACCTTGTAGAAATTAACACGTTCCTTTTTGTAAGTGTCTACAATAGAATTGATGTCGCCATTAAGCATAAAATCAGCACCTAACTCTTTTCCCCATGCTTTTGCTGTTTCCATACTGGCAAACTCTTGCTGTGCGGCTCTTTCGCGACGCAGTTCTTCGCGCTTGTCGCCAGCTTGAACCAGCCTAACGCGCCCACTGTTGATAAACGCTCTTTCTACATCTTTTACAAATGTTTCGGCGCTTATGTGTTCGTGCGATTTGTTATATACCAAACCAACAACCACAACTGGTTTTTGTCCGTTATTTTCTTCCTGATGGTTACCTATCCAGGCCCCGCCCAATACCTGATTAACCATTTCTTCAGCAACTAAACGTGAGTCGGTGTCATTCCATCGTCCACTTAAATCGATGGCTTCTTTTGTATCGACACGTTCAACTGAGTGTGTGGCACATCCGGTAAGTAAACTTGCAGTAAAAATGATGGCCATGACGAATACTAAATGTCGTTTCATAAGTAATAAGTTTAGATTTATGGATATTCTATTTATAGTCCGCATTTGGTTAATCAAAAAACATTCCAAAAGCCGCTTACAGCGCCGCTATTTGTGATTTTAATTGTCCGTATAATTTATCGGTTACAGGAACAAGAGGTAAACGCAGTTGATTTTCAATCTTTTGTTGCATAAACATAACCGCTTTTATACCTGCCGGGTTTCCTTCTGCAAAAATATTATTAACAACATCGGTTAAACTATAATGTATTTGGCGTGCTAACTCCATCTCATTGTTTTTAGCAGCCCGAACCAAGTTACTGAATTCATTTGGAAATGCATTGGCAATTACAGATATAACTCCATCTCCTCCCAGTGAAAGGAGTGGAAGCGTACCATTGTCATCTCCTGAAAGTACAATAAAATCTGCGGGCTTGTGTTTAATAATATCCATTAACTGTTGCATATTACCAGATGCTTCTTTAACTGCTATGATGTTTTCAAAATCATTAGCCAATCGAAGACAAGTTTTAGCATTCAGGTTACAGCCTGTACGCGATGGTACATTATATAGGATAATGGGTACAGGTGATACTTCTGACATCGCCTTGTAGTGTTGGTATAAACCTGCCTGATTAGGTTTGTTGTAAAATGGGGTAACCGTTAAGATAGCATCGATACCATCAAAGTCAGTACGGTTAATGGTTTCGACCAATTGAGCCGTGTTATTGTCGCCCATGCCTAATACCAATGGTACACGGCCTGCATTAGTCTCCTTAATGGTGCGCACCACTTCCAGTTTTTCTTTGTTGGTGAGCGTAGCGGTCTCAGCTGTTGTGCCAAGTGCCACCAGAAAATCAATACCATTATCAATTACATGATTAACCAGCTGCTTTAATGCCAGGTGATCAACGTCTTTTTGCTGATTAAATGGCGTGATAAGAGCCACGCCTGTTCCGTTTAGTTGATTGGGAGATATCATAAGGCAAGATTAGTGATTGTTAAGAAGTTTGAGGTAGTGGATAATTTGTTTTTTAAGCTCGGCAATACCACTACTTTCATTTAATTCTATCATAAAATCATATAAGTCATTGTCTAGCCCTGCTTTACCTGCTTTAAACTCTGCTTTCGATAATTGGCCCAGGTAATCAATGGCAAAGGGTTGTTCATCTACCAATACAAAAAGCAGGTTAAAAGGCTTGTCAATAAAAGCCTGGATAGCTTCTTTTTTAATGGAATAGAAAAAGCTGAAGTCATTGCGGCAGGCAAAACTATATGTTCTGTCACCGATGTAATTGTCATCTCGTTTTTTCTTATCTATAAAACCCAGCGCCTCAGCAGTGATGCTCTCTTCTTTAAGTTCTTTAATTAATTCTTTTATGATTTTGTGGTTAGCTTCGTTGGTTGCATCGTAAATAATACCGGCTGTAGAAGCTGTTTTAAGGTTATGAAGCCGTTTTTTACGTGGTTCCTTTTTAAGCTGGCTTTCCAACTTATACAAGGCTATTTTTTCTCTGATTTGTGTTATGAAGTTGCTCATCTAATGCTTCAATTATTGTGTGTTGGTTTAGTCTATCATTTGTTTGAATTCCTCTTCAGAAATAATATTGACCTTAAGTTTTTCTGCCTTCGCTAATTTACTTGGTCCAATTTTATCACCAGCCACAAGGTAGTTGGTTTTTGAAGAAACACCACTCAGGTTTTTACCTCCATTTTTTTCGATCAGGCTTTTCAGCTCATCGCGTGAAAAACTGGCAAAACTGCCACTGACAACAAAAGAGAGGCCTTCGAGTTTGGAGGAGTGCTGCGACTGTTCTTCTTCTGACAGCTGAAACTGTAAGCCAATGGTTTTAAGTCTTTCAATCAGCTGGACGTTTTGCTCTTTTTCAAAATATTCAACAACACTTTGTGCGATTCGCTCACCAATTTCGTCTACTTCAACCAGTTGTTCCAGAGTGGCGGCCATCAGATTATCAATGCTTTTAAAAGCGGAAGCCAGTTTCTTTGCAACGGTTTCGCCTACATAACGAATGCCCAGTGCAAATAATACCCGGGCAAAAATGATTTGTTTAGAAGCTTCCAAACCTTCCAGTATGTTATTAGCCGATTTAGTACCCATGCGCTCTAAACCCGATAGTTGCATAGGGTGCAGTTCATATAAATCAGCCACATTTTTAACAAAGCCATTTTTATATAACAGGTCGATGGTTTCTATACCCAGACCATCGATATTCATCGCTTTGCGGGCAATAAAGTGTTCAATTCGTCCTTTAACCTGAGGAGGGCAAGATTCGGCATTAGGACAATAATGAGCAGCCTCCCCTTCAATGCGGATGAGTGGTGTTTCACACTCCGGACAGCTATGTATAAATACAATTTTATTGGCTGAAGTGTCACGCACACTATCATCAACGCCAACAATCTTGGGAATAATCTCGCCACCTTTTTCTACATACACCATATCGCCTTCATACAAATCAAGGGTATTGATGATGTCGGCATTATGCAACGAAGCCCGCTGCACCGTTGTGCCTGCCAGGAAAACAGGCTCGAGATTGGCTACAGGCGTTACGGCACCCGTTCGTCCCACCTGAAAAGTCACTTCTTTTAGTTTCGTATAGCCTTGCTCAGCTTTGAACTTATAAGAAATGGCCCAGCGAGGTGATTTGGCCGTAAAGCCAAGGCTGCGCTGTTGTTCAATATTGTTGACTTTTAGAACAATGCCATCAATGTCGAAAGGTAAATTCCGACGCTCTTCATCCCAGTAGTTGATAAAGGCAATCACTTCTTCAATGCTTTTACAGACCTTGATATGTGGTGGAATTTTGAAACCCCACTCGCTGGCTTTATTCAGGTTCTCAGAGTGAAGATTGCTAGGTAAATTTTCGCCCAACATATAGTACAGATAACAATCAAGTGGTCGCTTAGCTACTTGTGCACTGTTTTGCATTTTTAATGAACCCGCTGCCGCATTGCGCGGGTTGGCAAATGGTGCTTCGCCTGCTTCTGCACGTAATTCATTTAGTTTTTCAAACCCTTTGTGTGGCAGAAAAATCTCGCCACGTATTTCAAATCTATCGGGATAATCGCCTTTTAGTTGCAAAGGTATGCTTCTGATGGTTTTAACATTGGTTGTTACATCATCGCCTTGCACACCATCGCCCCGGGTAACCGCTCGAAGTAGCTTTCCATTTTCGTATGTTAAACCAATGGCGGTTCCATCGTATTTAAGCTCACAAACAATTTCAAAGGGAGTCCCCATTAGTTGTTTGCTCACACGCGTATAAAAGTCATTTATCTCACCTTCATTGTAAGTGTTGCCCAACGAAAGCATTGGATAAACGTGTTTCACCTGCTCAAATTCCTTGTTTAAATCGCTTCCAACCCGCTGGGTGGGGCTGTTTGGATCATCAAACTCGGGGTGTTGCTTTTCCAGCTCGATCAATTGGTTAAGCAACTGGTCAAATTCAAAATCTGATATAAGCGGTTCATTCAGTACGTAATACTGGTGATTATGATGGTGGAGTCTTTCTCTTAATTCTTGTATCTCTTTCCCGATATCCGGCATTCTTCTTGCGCTTTTGTAAGGTTAACAAACAAAAATACAATAATATTTTATTCGGATAGGGCGATGTTCACTTATTCTTCAGGGTCTCATAACGAATTCTTCGGTATTCAAACTTCGGTCTTCGGACTATAGTTATATCTTTGCGGCGCTAAATAAAACAATATGATTTCGGTAGATGGATTGACGGTAGAGTTTGGTGCTACCACGCTTTTTAAAAATATCTCTTTCGTTATTAATGAAAAGGATCGCATTGCCTTGATGGGAAAGAACGGAGCCGGGAAATCGACGCTGTTGAAAATACTGGCTGGAGCTCGAGAAGCTAACAAAGGCCACGTGTCAGTGCCAAAAGATAAGGTGGTGGCTTACTTGCCTCAGCACTTGATGACTGAAGATAATCGCAGTGTGTTTGACGAAGCATCACAGGCTTTTGCGCATATATTTGCGATGGAAAAGGAGATTGCTGAAATCAATAAAGAGCTGGAAACACGTACTGATTATGAGTCGGAAAGCTATTACGAACTGATTGAAAAAGTATCGACCTTAAGTGAGAAGTTCTATTCTATTGAAGAAACTAATTTTGATGCTGAGGTAGAGAAAGTGTTATTAGGCCTTGGTTTTATGCGCGATGATTTGCAGCGTCCGAGCAGTGAGTTTTCCGGTGGATGGCGTATGCGTATTGAATTGGCTAAAATCCTTCTTCAAAAACCCGATTTAATTCTACTGGATGAGCCAACCAACCATTTGGATATTGAATCTATACAGTGGTTGGAAGAATTCTTGATTAATTGCGGAAAGGCGGTTATTGTTATTTCTCACGACCGTGCTTTTGTTGATACTATTACCACGCGTACCATTGAAGTAACCATGGGGCGTATTTACGATTATAAAGTGAATTATTCGCAATACCTGGTGTTGCGTCAGGAGCGCAGGGAGCAGCAACTAAAAGCCTACGAAGAGCAACAGAAGATGATTGCTGAAAATGAAGCTTTTATTGAGCGTTTTAAAGGCACCTATTCGAAAACCTTACAGGTGCAGAGTCGTGTTAAAATGTTGGAGAAACTGGAAAGGGTAGAGGTGGATGAAGAAGATCGCTCATCGTTGCGTTTGAAATTTCCACCGGCGCCACGCTCAGGAAATTATCCTTTGATAGGTACCGAAGTAACCAAGTATTACGACGAACACCTGGTGTTTGTTGATGCCTCATTGACCTTGGAACGTGGTGAGAAGATTGCGTTTGTTGGGCGAAACGGTGAAGGTAAATCAACACTTGTAAAAGCCATAATGAGCGAGATTGATTACCAGGGAGAACTGCAACTGGGGCACAACACAATGATTGGCTATTTTGCCCAGAATCAAGCGTCTTTGTTGGATGAAGAGCTTACGGTGTTTCAGACGATTGACGATATTGCTGTGGGTGATATCCGAACTAAAATTAAAGATATGCTGGGTGCCTTTATGTTTGGAGGCGACGACATAGATAAGAAAGTACGTGTGTTGTCAGGTGGAGAGAAAACGCGTTTAGCCATGATTAAATTGCTTTTGGAGCCGGTCAACTTATTGATTCTGGATGAACCAACCAACCACCTGGATATGAAAACTAAAGATGTACTTAAAGATGCTTTAAAAGCGTTTGACGGCACTTTGATTCTGGTGTCTCATGACCGTGATTTCCTGGACGGCTTAGTTGATAAGGTGTATGAGTTTGGTAACCAGAAGGTGAAAGAGCATCTGGGTAATATTCAGAGCTTCCTGGAGATGAAGAAGATGATGCATTTGAATGAATTAGAGCGAAAGAACTAAGCTTCGAAGTTATTTTAATAGATAATAAAAAATTGCTCACTGAGCGGAGTCGAAGTGATTGTGGTTTTCATCTCGACTTCGCTTGATGAGCAAATATTTGAGTTAGCTCTTAGTAGCTTATTTTCGTTGTTCTAAGCCTAGTTCCTTAGCGGAAATGTCACGCATCTCAACTTTACGAACTTTGCCAGTAACAGTTGTAGGAAACTCCTCAACAAACTTCCAGTATTTAGGTATTTTGTAGGTCGCAATCTGTCCTTTGCAATAGTTTTGTAAATCCTCACCTGAGAGTTTATCACCATTTTTGAGAATGACCCAGGCCATTACTTCTTCACCATATTTGGCAGACGGCACGCCAATTACCTGAATATCTTTTATGGAATCGTGCTGGTGTAAGAATTCCTCAATCTCAAATGGTGAAATATTTTCGCCACCGCGAATAATTAAATCTTTAATTCGCCCTACAATTTTGACATAACCATCTTCATCCATTTCGGCCAAATCGCCCGTATGCATCCAACGTCCTTCATCTATCACCGAAGCTGTAGCTTCAGGATTATTCCAGTATTTGAGCATTACAGAGTAACCACGGGTGCAGAACTCACCACGTTCACCTCGGGGTACTATAGCGCCAGTTTTCGGGTCAATTATTTTAATCTCGATATGCGGATGAACCATACCAACGGTGGCGCAACGGCGATACTCATTATCGTCTACAAAAGTTTGTGTGCTCACCGGTGATGTTTCAGTCATACCGTAACAGATACCTACTTCACTCATATTCATCTTTTCGCGAACGGCTTTCATGGTTGACTCAGGGCATGAAGCACCCGCCATTATGCCGGTCCTCAGACTTGAGTAATCGTATTGGTCAAATGACGGATCGTTTAATTCGGCAATAAACATTAAAGGCACACCATATAAGGACGTGCATTTTTCGTCCTGAACAGTTTTAAGTACTGTTTCAGGTACAAATGCTTCGCCTGTGAGTACCATGCAGGCTCCATGGGTGATACATGCCAAATTCGCCAATACCATACCAAAACAATGGTACAGAGGAACTGGAATACAAACACGATCTTTATTGCTGTACTTTAAGCGTTGACCAATAAAAAAGCCATTATTGAGTATGTTGTGGTGTGATAGTGTTGCTCCTTTAGGAAAGCCAGTTGTCCCGGATGTATATTGAATATTGATGGGGTCATCAAACTGTAAAGAGTTCTCTAGTTTTGTCAATTGTTCAGTCGCTATCTTTTTGCCGGTGTCCAACATTGCTTGCCAATCGTGATCAATAACAATAATATTTTTTAAGTGGATGCATGAGCCTCGCACTTCACCCAAAATATCGATGTAGTTAGTTTGACGAAAACCTTTGGACATGATAAGCAGGCTAATTTCTGACTGGCGAAGCGCATATTTTAATTCAGCTGCTTTGTAGGCCGGATTGACGTTAACCAGAATGACTCCTAATCGGGCAGTGGCAAATTGCACCAATACCCATTCGAAACGGTTTGGTGACCAAATACCAACGCGGTCTCCTTTTTTAACGCCATAGGAAAGAATGCCTTTAGCGACCTCTTCAACTTGTTGCCAGAATTCTTTGTAAGTGGCCCTGTAGTTTTGATAAGGGACAACAAGCGCTTCATTATCCGGATATTTGTCTGCGGTTTGTTTTAATTGTTCCGAGATTGTAATACCCAGTAAGGGCGTGTCCGACGTTCCATGGTCGTACGATAATAGATTGTTCACTGTGTGTGGTTTAATTAGTAATGTTTTACTTTGTCTTATTTAATTTCCTTTAAATATCGAATAGAAAGAAAAATTGAGTTAAAAGTATTAATTAATAATTAAACTACATGAGGTAAGTCATCTGATTGTCAATTTCGAAAAATGGTAGTAGTTTATAAATTGTTTGTCTTATAACGTTTTAGTAACAAAAAAGAGTAGCTGAAAATATATAATACTTTTGGTTATTAAGCAGAGTTAAAATGAATGCCTGGGCTCATAAGTGTTATTAGAATTTTACCACGACAATGCTTGTTGATCACTCAGATAGCAAGAGGATGAACGAAAGTTATTTTGCATATCTATTTGCTATCAATGTGCTTATTCTTATTTATTTACGATGAGTTGTTGCGATTCCTGAGTTTTCCACCATTGTACAGTTTGAGGCAATTCGCCATTTAAAATTAAACCATCACCTATTTGAGGCGTAAGAACTGGCATGCCTATTTCTTGCGCCTTTGCTGAAGCACGTGTAATAGGTTCCAGCCAATCGTGCATGGCTAAACGGAAAACACCCCAGTGGATTGGCATCACAGCTTTGGCTCCAATGTCATTACCCGCCGTAATGGTTTCTTCAGGCATCATGTGTATCTCTTTCCACAGTTCGTTATATTGGCCACATTCCATTAGTGCTAAATCAAAAGGACCGTATTTTTTGCCTATTGCTTTGAAATGATCGCCATAACCGCTATCGCCACTAAAGAAGATGTTCTTTTCATTGGTTTTAATCACCCATGAGCACCAAAGGGTAGATGCCTGATCGTTAAACCATTTTCCACGACCAGAAAAATGTTGTGCCGGGGTACAGGCAAATGTTAAATCTTCGTGTCGGAGCTCTTGCCACCAATCTAATTCTGTGATTTGACTTTTGTCAACTCCCCAGGCATGCAGGTGCGCGCCAACGCCTAATGGTGTATAAAATTTATCTGTTTTATCCTTGAGTTTTTTGATAGTATAGTAATCCAGATGATCGTAGTGATCATGAGAGATAAGTATGATATCAATTTTTGGTAATTGCTCAATGGTAATAGGTAAACTCTTATTAAAGCGCTTAACGCTAAAAACCTGAACTGGTGAAGCGGATGGTCCCAGCATTGGATCTATTAATATGTTTTTGCCATTGGTTTGAATTAAGAATGATGAGTGGCCAAACCAAAATAAACGCATGTCACCATTGTAATCTGCCAGGTTGCTTGAGTCCATGGCTACAAAATTGGGGGCATGATGCGGTGTGGCATCCGGATGCATATTAAACTGTTCTTTCATCATGGCCCAAAAGTTTTCTCCCGACATATCGATCTTTACATCGCTAATATTGGCAAACTTGCCTTTTCTGAATTGCTCCGACTGTTCGTATGTTAGTTGAGTTTCTTTATTGGCTCTTGCACCAAATTGTGGGTTCAATGCCATAAAGAGTACCACACTTAAAGCGATACCGCTTAGTATACTTATCGTTATTATCATTATTTTCTTTCTTTTACTCATAATCACCTAACTATTAATGATAACAAAAGTAAGAGATGATTTGTGCGTTGATGTATATATTTTACAGCTTGTTGTATACTTATTACTGTTGGTGATTTTTATCAATTTAAAAAGGTCAAGCAGGGCATTTGTAAGGGAAATCCAGGGAGTAGGAGCGGATCAACCTCGCTAATAGCGAGGTTGATCCAATGGTGTCCCGAAGAAGGTGCGAAGCTAGTCCTAAAAAGGTATTTAATATTTAGATGCATTAGATTAATAAAAAGCCCGACATTTCTGCCGGGCTTTCATACTAATATAGTCTATAATTAGTGTCCAAATACATTACTTAGTTTGATACCGAAATAAATGGTTCGTGGATTTGTTGGTCCATAAATATAAGCCGGGTCTCTGTTGATGCCTGAATCAAAATCATCCTGGTATGAGTTGAAAATATTCTTAACACCAGCAAAGGCTTTAAATGGAAGGCCAGCAATTTTTAAATCATACTCTGCTTTCAAACCTAAGTCAAAAAATGTTGGGGTAGTACGAATAACACCTGGATCTTGATCTTCTAACTCAATATAGCTTTCACCTGGTTTTAGGTTTTCGCCATAATAAGCAATCTTCATCTCACCCGTATAAGTTCCACTAGCTATTAAGGTTAATTTTTCTGTTACACCATAGTCAACAGAGAAGAAACCATAATCGTTTGGTGTACGTAAGAAATCACTTTCACCTAATTCAACAGCATCACCATACTCGCTTGACTGTAGTGTGTATCCAGTACGTAGATATAGTTTCTTGCCTGGAGATGCAGTCAATTCAAAGTTAACTCCTTTAACTTCGGCACCATTTTCGGCATTGCTTCTCACGTAAGTAGTTACACCGGTAGCTTCATCAAACTCAGGAGCCTGGGCAAATGCATCGTCCAGATTGGTGTAAAATCCTTCTGCTAACAGACCAATGTTCCATGCACCAAAACGTTTATTAAAGTCAAATGAAGTCATATACGAGTGGCTGGTTTCCTGCTTTAGGTCTGGTGCATTGGCATGAACAACTTTACGAGAGCCTGATGTTTCGATGTGTAAGTCTTCATCGAATACCTGGGGTGCACGATAACCTTGCGAGTAGCTAACACGCCATTGTAATGATGGTATAACATCCCATAGTACATTAACACGTGGTGAAAACACATTACCTGAATTATTTCCTTCTTTATGATCCAGGTCTGTAATTTCGTATCGGTCAAAACGTGCTCCTAAAGATGCTTTGACTGGCCCAAATTGGTGATCATATTGAGCAAATGCGCCATAAACATTCTTATTTTGGTCGGTTATGGTTGTATTAGGTACATGCCCATTTGAACCAATTACATTGCCGGCATCATCATAGATTAAGTCGTGGTATCCCAGTTTCTTATCAAGCATATCATCGTGCACTAACTCAATTCCTGTTACCAGACTGTTTTTACCAAAGTCAGTTTTAAATTGCGTACCAATATTGTAGGTTAATCCATCTGTTTGACCATAGTCGGCCAGGCTTTGTTCTGCTCCATAGTATGATGCACGGTCAACATTTTGTGCCGAGCCATAAACCGATAACATGCTTCCTGTCCCGATAAAGCGTTCATAGGTTAAAGCTGTCGTTGTAATTTTATGGTCAACGGCTTCAGAAATATCCGCCTCATGGTTTAGTTTATCAAAATCATTGCCACCTCTACGTTCTTCGTTAACACGGATAAAGTCTAAAGTTATTTTATTGCGATAGTCGATACGGTGATACAAACGAGCGCCAAAGGTCAGGTTTTCGAATTGTGAAGCCTCCGAGAAACCATCACCATTGGCATCAAAAGGATCTCTGTCGCGGTAGAAGCCAAATAAAGCTAATCCAGTTTTTTTATTATCACTCACAATGGTAGAATTCATGTTTAATGAGTAATCATTAATAGCACCGCCATCGCTGCCAACACCCACTGAACTATATTGTGAAGTAATATCATACGAATTATTCATCGGGTCTTTTGTAATCAGATTGATGGTGCCGGCCACTGCATTACTACCATACAAAGCCGAACCACCACCGCGAACCACTTCAATGCGATCAATCATGCTCGATGGAATTAACTCTAAACCATAGACACCTGCCAGGTTACTAAAGATGGCACGGTTGTTAATTAGAATTTGCGAGTGAGCACCATCCATACCATTCATGCGTACTTGTGTGAAACCACAGTTTTGGCAGTTGTTTTCCAAACGTAAACCGGGTACGTAGTTCAAACCTTCTGAAATAGATACAGCTTGTGTGTTTTCAAGAAGTTTAGGTGTAATAGTATTAACAATAACTGAAGCTGTCGTGCGTTTTTGTTCGTTCCTGTCTGCCGTAACAACAACTTGCTCCAGACCTAAAACGTCAGTTTCAAGGTCAAAGTCAAGTGTTATGGCTTTACCAGGTTTAAAGATGATGGTTTTTTCAATGGGTTTGTATCCCATGGCTTGTGCTTTTACCACATACTCGCCTTCAGGAATGTAATTAAGATCGTAAGCTCCTTCCAGGTCAGATGCAACACCCAGTGTAGTATTGCCAATGGTAATTGTCGCAAATGGCAAGGGTTCACCTTCCGATGTTATGGTTCCCTGAATGGCACATACAGGCTCAGGCGGTGGGGTTGTAGCTAATACTGTTGTTGAAATAAAAGTTAGAAGTAGCAATAGTGCTTTCGCAATATTAAAATTCATTGTCAATTCTGTTTAATTAATCTATTAATAAGATTAAGAGTTACTTATTAGGTTGAATGTATCGATATAAAATAGGTGCGTGCTTTCATATAGTAATGAAAGCCAACGGTAATGTATATTAAATGTGAGGGAGTTAAGCTACAGGAGGAGCTCTTCCGGAGTTGGAGCCCAGATATTGCTCATTGATGAAGAAAGGGATCTCCATCTGAATTGTTTCAATATACGAAGGCAGAATATCAGATAAAAGCTTTGGCGTTTCATCTGATAACATGTTTTGTAGTTGTTGATAGAAAGCAAAATCGGCTGCATTGTGCGAGTGTCCGTCACAACCTGGATGGGCGTGACTGTACGATTTTCCATCTATTGTATGGGTGTGATAAAACAAAGCATTGCTTGCAATTTGAATCGCAAACATCATTACAAGCAGTATTGCCAGCCTATTAAAGACTTTTTGGTATTTTATGTGCTTATTTATCACGGTGCAAAAATGAAAAAATTCTTTAATAATCCAAATACCTACATATGGGGATTTATGTCATGTTTTTATCATGTTTAGCTTGATATGTATCAAGAAGCACAAAAAATGAAGCACAAAAATATTTATTGGAAATGAGCTATAAGTTTTTTATAAAGATGTTAGTGTAGGGTGAGAGAGAATATGAAAAAGAACAGGTTCTATTCCCATCTTACTATGTGGACAGTTCCTCTAATGATATTACTTGTAAATCAACTCTTTGTTGCAGCCTGAGTTTTAAAATTTAAATCGAACTCAGTATCCCAAGCACAATATCTAATGATCTAACAAATTTACTCCCTTCGACTCCGCTCAGGGAACACGCTCAGGGAGTGACTTGAAGCATTAGCTAATAGCTATCAGCTGGTGGCTTTTTTGTTAGATAATTAGGGCTTAAAACACTCTCACCCCAATCCTTACCGAAAGACGGTTATAGGTAGTTTTTCTCTCTACTTCGTTTAAATACCAGTCTTTTCGGGTAAATTCAAATTCATGGTAACGGTAACCTAAGGCTATAAAGAAATTATAATGCCGCTTACTCGAAAATAAATAGCCAAACTCAGTATTAAAGAAAGCACCTCCTTTTGTGTCGATAATCTCATACTCCCAAAATTCCATGTCTTCCAGGGCAATGGCATAACCACCAGAGGTGCTCCAAAAGAAACTGGACTTGTTCTTATTGGGTATAAATACTTTAACATTAGGCCCTAAGGGCATTACGGTTACATCAAGCCATTCTACTCCAGTTACCAGACCGGCAGCAATTGTATTGTTAAACTGATAATTATGTTCCATCAACAAGGAAGTAATGTAAGTTTTGTCGTCATTTTTCGAGCCAATTAAGGAGCCGATGGATGTGTAGTTGAAATAGCCTTTTTCTTTAGGTGGTACTAATTCAGCATTGTTTTGCGACCACGTCAAGATAGGTATAAGTAATAGTAGAAGGGATAATTTTTTTCTCATTTGAATAAGGTTTAATAGGTAAGACTGT
Source organism: Carboxylicivirga litoralis (assembly GCF_025499605.1). Lineage (GTDB taxonomy): Bacteria > Bacteroidota > Bacteroidia > Bacteroidales > Marinilabiliaceae > Carboxylicivirga > Carboxylicivirga litoralis. Next base: position 252,180 of record NZ_JAFMVC010000005.1, read on the forward strand.
TGATTTAACAAATGGGTTGCGTCAATGGAAAATTATTTTTAGAGACGCAACCATATGCTCTAAGGTTCATCTAGTCAGTTGTATGTGGTGAGGAAGTGCTTGCCCTTTTATTAACCGTAATTAAAACCTAATGTGATGAAAATACTATTGAATTTTTCTGTTGTTATATTGGCCATTATTTCATTTTCGGCTTGTAGCGATAAAATTGAAGAAACCTACACTGTTAATACACCTGAATATTTAAGTTATGATGATTTGCGGTCATCGTTTCAGATGAAAAGTGCTCAAACCATTGTTCAACCTGGTAAAATTTACTTCAAGGATAACTTTATTTTTATCAATGAATATCAAAAAGGCATTCATATCATTGATAATTCCGATCCGGCTCAGCCACAAGTTGTATCATTTCTGGAGATTCCGGGTAATGTTGATATGGCAATAAAAGGTACAATGCTTTATGTTGATAGTTATATCGATTTGGTGACTATCGATATCAGCGATATGAATAATATAGTAGAGGTAGATAGGGACGAAGAGGCTTTTCCATACATTATTCCAGCCTTCACTGATGGAATTTTAAGCAAAGTTGATCAGACAAAAGGTGTGATAATCGGCTATAAAGTCACACAGGAAACAGTGGATGTAGAACCTAATGAGGTAACTTATGGTCGCTTTCCAATGTGGGAATCCAATTTCATTGGTTTTGATGCTTTATCGTCTGCAAAGGTCAGTCCTACTGGCAATGGTACAGGAGGCTCAATGGCTCGATTTACGTTGTTTGGCGATTATCTTTATGCAATTGATAATGCTTCATTACATTTGTTTGATGTGTCGGATAACTCCAATCCTAATTTCACCAAGCAGATACCTATAAGCTGGCAGATAGAGACTCTGTTTCCTTATAATCAACTGCTGTTTATTGGCGCGCAAAGCGGTATGTATATTTATAGTTTGCAAAACCCGGCTAATCCAGAATATATTTCAGAATTCAGACATGCCACAGCTTGCGACCCTGTTGTGGTAGAGGGTGATTATGCCTATGTAACACTTCGTGGAGGCAACCTGTGTGGAGCTATTGAAAGTCAGCTCGATGTTATTGATATATCAACCATTGAAGCCCCACAAATGGTCAAGTCTTATTCGATGAAAGAACCTTATGGTTTAGGAGTTGACGATGAGGTACTTTTTATTTGTGATGGCAATGCCGGTTTGAAAATTTATGATTCAAGTGATCCATTAACCATTGCTAATAATCAAATAGCCCACTATCCCGATATAAATGCCTTCGATGTCATACCGTTAGGAGAGGTATTGTTGCTAATTGGTACCGATGGTTTGTATCAATACGACTATTCCGATTTGGATAATATTGAGCTATTAAGTCAAATCCGCATCTATCAATAATTCCCAAATACAATTCGCTTTAAAGGCTGCTTCGTTTTTGGAGTAGCCTTTGTTTTGTGCCAATATTGTCTTGTGTTTTTTGTAAATTAGCCAGTTCAATTGAAAACACACATTTGAATGAAGAAATTAGCACTGCATTGGAAAATCATTATTGGACTATTTCTGGGAATATTTTGGGCTGTTCTATCCGGCTTTTTTGGTTGGAGCGAATTTACAACTAACTGGTTAGCACCATGGGGACGTATATTTATTAATTTACTAAAACTCATTGCCATTCCATTAGTGCTTTTTTCAATTATCGGCGGCATTGTTAGTTTGGGCGACCCAAAGCAGCTGGGGCGGATGGGAGTGAGAACGTTAGTGTTGTATTTGTGTACCACAATTATAGCTGTATCAATTGGCCTATTGATTGTTAATATTTCTAAGCCCGGCTTATGGATGGATGATGAGGTGCGAAAGGAAAACAGAATTGCTTATGAATTGTGGGCGAAGCAAGAAGGCCAGCCGGTACATGATAATATGAATATTCTGGATGAACCAGGCAATGAGGAGCTGATACATCAGGTGGCCAAGCGTCGTGGTTACGATGAAGATGAAAGTGTACAATCACGTTTAAAACTCGTTGAAAATCAAAAGGAGAGTGGACCGCTCACGTTTATTGAAGACATGGTGCCAAGTAATGTGTTTATGGCTATGTCGGATAACGGAAGTATGTTGAAAATTATATTTTTTGCTTTGTTTTTTGGTATTGCCCTACTATTTGTACCCGACCAACAATCGAAACCGGTTATTAGTTTGGTTAATGGACTTACCCAAGTGTTTTTGAAAATGGTGGAATTGATTATGCAGGGTGCGCCATTTTTTGTTTTTGCCTTATTGGCTGGTCTGGTGTCAGAGATGGCCGGTGACAATCCTGCAAAAGTGTTTGAATTGTTTAAAGGCCTGACTTGGTACTCGTTGGCCGTATTGACTGGATTACTACTGATGGCTTTTGTGATATACCCCACTATCATGAAGTTTTTTGTAAAGCGGCTGACCTATAAAGGTTTTTTAAAGGGTATTAGTCCAGCACAGATGCTGGCTTTTTCAACCAGTTCAAGTGCGGCAACGTTGCCTGTTACCCTTGAATGTGTTGAAGATAACTTAAATGTAGATCCAAAGGTGTCGAGTTTTGTATTGCCCATAGGAGCTACCGTTAATATGGATGGAACGAGTTTGTATCAGGCTGTTGCTGTTGTTTTTTTGGCCCAGATGCATATGATTGACCTCAGCTTTGGTCAGCAGGTAACGATTATATTGACAGCAACATTAGCGAGTATTGGTTCGGCTGCCATTCCAAGTGCTGGTTTGGTTATGCTAATGATCGTTTTAAGCTCAGTTGGCTTAAATCCGGCCTGGATTGGTATTATCTTACCAGTGGATAGAATTCTTGATATGGTACGAACTGTAGTTAATGTGACTGGTGATGCAACGGTTGCCACAGTTATAGGAGAAACATCTTCAATAAATGAAATAAAGGAGTAATACTACTCCTTTACTATTTTTTTTCTGCTCTTTCCTTTTGACCGATTGATGTTTTTAGGAAGTATCGTTAATGTGTGTTGATCTTTTGTTTTAGAATCAGGAGATGCTTTTAATGAATCGGAGGAGATTATAATTTTGTTTTTTTGAGAATAATTAAGTGAGTCGTTTTCCGATAATTCAATGGTACGGCCATCGGAAAGTATCAAAACTGCCTTGCGCATACCGGGTTTTATGCCATCCCCATATTTAACTGTTTTTTGTTGTCCTACTATATCGAGGCTTAAATTAAGACTTATGAATGTTAAGAAAGTGACTATCTGTAAGTTGATGTTACTTTTGGATATTGTGTTTGCTTGTTTAAGTTTTTGATATATAGGGAGTATAACTTGTTTTGGAGATGTAATTAAAAAGCGCATTTGTTGATTTGTGTTTTAGTTATTTTGTTTAAAATAGTTTTAAAGACAGGCGGTTTGTTATATTTTCATCAATAAAGACACACTAGAACCAGATTAAGGTGACAAATTTGATGTTATTAATTGTTAAAGAATAAATCAGATTATTAAATGCTTGGCTTTTTCTTATTGAATGTGCAGTGATTCAGTGTGTTATTGATTGTTAGTGGGGAGTTTTAAATAGAAAGTGGTGCCCACATTTTTCTCCGATTCGAAATATAGTTGACCATTCAGCTTCTCAGTTAAATTGCTGCAAATTGCCAGTCCCAATCCACTGCCATCTAAATTCATTAGTTGATTATCGTCTTTTGCCTGCTCATATTGCTTGAACAGTTTGTCCTGTTTCGATTGGCAAATGCCAATACCAGAGTCCTTCACAATAAAAGTAATCCAGTGGCCGTGGGTTTGAATATCCAGATGAACAAAACCCTCTTTAGTGAATTTTAAGGCGTTAAAAGTCAGGTTGGTTAGTATCTGGAATAGCATTGCGGCATCAGAGTATATCATATCATTATCAGCCTCTGTTGCTACTATTCTAAAATCAACAGCATCCGATTGCTTATAGGATAGAGATGAATAGACACGTTGAACAATTTGTAACCCAACAAATTTGGATAACGAAACCTTTGTCTGCTCCTGCTCAATCTTTGAAATATTGATAATATTATTCAACAATAACAGCAGAGTGTTGCCATTCTCATTGATATGATTGATGTAAGACTTTCTTTCGTCATTTTCTAAATCATCTTGGTTTAGTAATTCGGAGAAGCCCAGGATAGCATTCATAGGGGTCCGTATTTCATGACTTAAACTGGTGATAAACGATGTTTTTAGTTTTTCTGATTGACGTGCCGTGTTTCGCTGTTCAATTACAACTTTTTTGACGTATATAATAAGAGGTATCTCAAAAACAATAAAAACTGAAAATACCATTAAAATATCCATCACTCGATGCAGTTGGCTGGGATATGAAGTGATATATTCCGGAAAGTACACCTCAAAGAGTAGGAGCATGGGAATATTAAAGAATATAATGGTGTAAGTGTATTTTAGCATCTTTGAACTTACCATGAAGGTCAGCATTGGTACAAATGCGACAATATAAACAACTGTTGGTCCGGTGCTGCCTCCTGTTTCAATCCACAGGTAGTTGATCATTACAAAAACAAAAAGTAAGTATAAACGTCTTCCAAGCGTGTATCGTTTTTTAAAACGGACTGCCCAATAAATACATCCAATAATAAAAGCTGATAAATTATTCGAAAAAATAACGGATTTACTTACACCAACGAAAGGATTGAAGATGGTTGCAATTAGAATTAAACACATAGTAAGATGAAGCATGTGAATTAAAACCAAATTTTGAACTTCGTAGTCCTCAGGTTTTATATAAACAGTCTTTTTAAGCCCTTCTATCAATTTATTTCTCCACATGTCACCATTCATCATTATGCCAGCTTACGCATAATTTTATAATTGGTTTTAGAAAAATAACGTATTGTACTTATGAACTTCAGTGTTCGTTTGTAAAAGGCAGTTGGATAAAAGGTTATGTTTGGGATTTTTTTAGATAAATCCAAAGGCCTGATAGCAAAAGAATGATGGTGCTTAAACCAGTCAAGGGAACAATCAAGATATAAAAAGCACTAATAAAATCCTGAAAGATGCGTCCTGTATGTACTTCTAAAGCCAGGTTCCAAAGTGATAACGGAGAGTTGCTGATTATTGATTCTGGCATTTGCTCAAATCGTATATTAGAATTAAGCGTTACTGCCCCTTGATTATAATCAAAATACACCTCGCCTGCTTCATCCATATGATATCCACTTGCCATATTCACACCAATGGGGCGCGTCATGCCCACCTGCGGAATATGCGGTTGTTTAGTGATGTAGTTATAGCAGAAGTTTGTAAACGGATTCCAGAGGTACAGGCCACTAAAAGAACCAACCAGGTAATTGTTAGCGGCTTTTTCTTCAAAAACAGTAATCCCCATTACAGAAACAGGTGGCTGGTTAGGTATTTTTACCATTTCCTTAAAGTCAGCGGTCATAGCATACATACCTTTGGTTGTGGAAATAATATATACACCATAGTCGCTATTATAGCGGATGCCTCTTAATTGGTCGTGCCAGGCATTGGGAGTGTCGAGCATTGAGTAGGGGATACTTTTAACCTGGGCATTGGCAATAGAGATAAGCAATGGTGGTCGTAAAAACATCCCGGTAAAAGTGGTAAAAACTAACATTATAGTGGTGTAATAACCAAGCTTGTTATGCCATTTGACAGAAAAACGAAGGAGTTGTTTCGTTTTTTCAGCTGATTGTAGTTTTCTCTTTGCCTGTTTAATGAGAGAAGGCGAAATAAACCAAATTATTCCGGTAACGGATAAGAAGATAAAAACCAATGCGACTATATCGACCAGCAGTTTGCCTGTTGTTCCAAGTATTTCGCCACTATGTAATACCCAAATGGTTTTAAATAAACTGGTGGTTCTCTGATGTCCTTCAGGAGCTGGGAGTGTGCTGATTTCAAGTGAGTCATTACCAAGATGGAGTCGACCTAATTCACTTCTTGTTAATATCATTAGCTCGTTATCGACTTCGGTTAAATCCGTAATGCGCTGGTGGTCGATATTTAAATCAATAAAATTCCAGTGATTATTTTTGTATTCATAAAGGCCAAAAAGTGTGCCCGCAAATAGACGACCATTTGCTGATTGTAGTGCTTTGGTGATTTTTCGTTTATCAATACCATTTGAAAAGCCTTTGTTAAAGTCAGTCCAGCTGGCATTGTTACCATTATAGAGCCAGCAGCCTATATTTCCATAATAAAGGGTACTGGTGCTATCGATTTTAAGACTGCCTTTTAGAGCAGCATTATTCCAGTTATGGTATTGATAGCTGGATGATAGCAGAGAGCGGGGAATTGACAGCGCACTAATGGCTTCGCGATGGTTGAGCAATATGCCCGATGCCGAAAATAACAATAGAAAAAAGCTAAGGACGATACCTGCCCATTTATGGTATTTGCGCCAGAATTTCATGAAAGCGAAAATAGAAACTATTCGGTAATTATTTACTTCTTAAAAGCAAAAGGCTGTCCAAAAACACGAATATTTCTCGCAAAGTGCGCAAAGTATTGAAAAATGACAGTCTCAATTTTGCGACCGTTGCGAAAAGCATAGCGGTGCGTTAGCTATCGCACTTTGCGTGATTTTTTGTTTTCAGACGCCCTATTCTAAAGCTATATTATTAAATGCTCTATCAAGCTTTAGTATTCCAGGTTTATCCAGTTGTTGAGTTTTGGAAAAAGCACATCAAACAAGCTGCCGCATGCTTCTGAAGGTTGTTCGATTGAAAACCGCAGATACTGGTCAGCCGGGAATACATCAGGATTTATGTATTGCAATTCGCGCCATGAGCGATAACCTAACAGCAATTTCGTTAATAAATGCTCCGGTATGCTTAAGGTATACGAGGCTTCTTCAGCATACTCCTGGTTGATGCCGGTGATTAAACCGTTCTTCCATTCGATGTTAACTTGAAATTGGTAACAATTCAATGCTGTAAGGCCAGTTAGGTCGAAGTATGCACTCGATTTAATTCGTTTCTCTAAAATAGGCTTTATCTTATTGATAAATCTGATATAGTCTACTATTTTGATTTGCCAGGCATATGATGGCCGCACTGTTGCCCCTAAATGATGTGCTGCCTGAACTAAAGGATGCGAACCAGAAAGGTTAAGACGTAAATAGGGCTTTTTAAGCTTTTGGGCTTCCTGTTTTAATAAGCTAAAGGCTGCTGTCTGAACATCGACAGGCATTGACATGCTGGCTTCACTTATCGTCAATCCTGTGCCAAAACCGCCATCTAATATTCTTAAATAATATTGATAGTTTGTAGTCTTGATGATGAAAATGCGACTGCCGTATTCCGACTTTCGTCCTTCTTTCAAAATGTACTGCCATTGTTCCGGGCTTCTGTTTGAAGTAATGTTGTAATTCTTTTTAAAGTATGTTTCTTCTTCAATCAGAAAAGGGATGTCGTCAGTTTGTGCTTCACGAATATCGATGGATAAATCGCTTGGAATGGAATGAAGAGGTACCTCTGTGTGGTTTTCCATTGGTAAAGCATAATAGTAGCCCAGGCGGTGATAGATGCCGGGAATACCCTGTATAACTGCTAAATCATACTCCTGCTTCTGCAAATCGTGTTCAAACAGTTGATTGTTATGTTTAAATAAGCCTTTGTTTCGATGTTCTTCGCAGGTACCAAGAATGCCTAGCTCTGCAACTTTTAGATGAATGTCATCAAAACTCCATTGCCAGGGGATGGAAGCAAAGGCAGATACAATCTTGTCTTGTTCTTTGGCAACATACCAATTTGAAAAGCTGAAGCCAGGAAAGAAATCGCTTAAAATACGGGCAAATTGGCCCACTTTTTCTGGTGCAAATACATTATTGAATAGTTCAACCAATTGTTCTAAGTCGTTTGAATGATTGGCTTTGGTATATGTGTAGTTGTTCATTGTTGTTTGAATTTAAATAGGTGTATGTCTATTAACCCGAGTTCGATTAAAATTAAACAGCTCAGATTTTATTAAATGACTGATATACAATATAAATTTTTGAGGCATAGCGAGCTATGGCGATAAAAATTTAGAGCAGTAGATTAGTTAGTTAATAAAAAGTTAGGTTTACCACTTCTAAACAACTGTTTTTTACGTCATCTTTGTTTACCATAGCTCGCTATGCCTTCACAAAGATTTCTTGAAACCAATTATTTATAAGCGGTCTGAGCATTTAATTTTATGTCGAACTCGGGTTGTTATTTAAAGTTTTGATACTAAAGGAGATTTTAATCATTTAGCGTTTAATCCTATATCTTTAGTTTTGAATCTAAAGTCTGATTTTAATAGCGTTTTTTGATGTTGTAACGTTTCATGTTTTTTATCACTTTAGCCAGACTTTTGCCTTTACGCTTTTTATCCTGCACAGATGTGGAATAATGCTCCGATTCATTTCTGAGCTTGATATAACTATCGTACAAATCGGAGGAAAGCCGTCCTTCGTCTATGGCTTTAAGAACAGCACAATCGGGTTCGTTGATGTGCGTGCAATCTTGATAATAACATTCTTCAGCCAAGGAGCTGATATCAGTAAATGTTTCAGCAATCGATTCCGTATTCTCCAAAGCTAATCCAAACTCACGAACACCTGCCGTATCAATGATAAGACTGCCATTGGGCAAGGCAAATAGTTCACGTCGGGTAGTTGTGTGTACACCCTTTCCAACAGCTTGGCTGGTGTGTTTGGTTGCCTGTATGTTGTTACCCATCAATGCATTAATCAGTGTGCTTTTCCCAGCTCCTGAAGAACCAATTAAAATATAGGTTTGCTCCGCCTTAAGTAATTTAGCTAATTCAGAAAGACCAGTGTTGTTTAAGGCACTGATTGTCGTAATGGGAGTGTTGGGTATATTGCTTTTGATTTGAGCAATTTTCGCATCACCATCATTAACTAAATCGACTTTGTTTAGTAGGATATTGGGTATAATACCGGCATCTTTCAAAACCGTTACCATTCGTTCGAGTCGTCGAGGGTTGAAATCTCTGTCGAGGCCTTGCACAATCAATGCCTGGTCTACATTAACGGCAATAATTTGCTTGTCATAGGTTTTGCCTGCCTCTTTACGAGCCAGAGTGCTGTATCGTGGCAATATTTCAGTAATGATGCATTGCGTATCAAATTGCATAATTTTAACCCAATCACCTGTTTGAGGCATTTCATCTGGCTCGGCCGCATATAATAGCCTGCCGGTTATTTCTCCCTTTAAAATGCCTTCGTTCGTAATAACCTCATAGCTTGTTTTGTTTACGGTGCGGATGCGTCCAAGTTCGTTAAGGTTTATTGTTGTTTGTGTTCGTTGACTATAATAAAGCCAACCGTATGTATGTAATAAATTGTTCATTGCTTATCAATTATGAACTGCCAGGTAGCAGTTATAAACTTATAATTTACTAAAAATAAGGATATACCAAAGACAGGCCGATAATTAATATCGAAGAAGAAAATAGTAAGGACTTGCCTGTCTTTACTTTACCAGATAAGCAACTGTTAGTGTCATAAGCAACAAATGTAATTATTTTTACTTAAGTGCGCAAAAATCCCCATAAATGGTGATTGTTTACGATGGCAACTGCCATTACTTTTGCAACGGTTATTAAAACAGTTATATTATTACAAGCGATTTTAATTTATTGGTTATTTAAAAATCCCAACTTCCATTTCAGCCAGATGGTAGTTGGGATTTTTAGTACAGAAAAGTATGATGAGTTACTTAAATTTTCGTTTCTGAAACCAAGTTTCGTTAAAGGTAAGTCCAATTTTAAAGGAGTTGTATCGCTCCTGTATTAATCCCGCATTCATTGTGCCGCGCTCTTTGTATTCGTAGGCCACATTTACTTTGGAGCCATCGCGCATAGGAATGGTTAATCCGGCTGTTACTCCTTTTGTGTCAATGTCATTGCCCTGTATGGTGATGTATTCCTGGTCGTAGAAAGCACCAATACGGTATTGCATGCGTTTAAATAAGGAACGGTGGTAACGCGTGGAACCATATTGTATACCAAAACTTCCACCATGAGTATTACGAGCTTCGCCACCAGATATTAATAGTTCTGATTTCGACCATTCACCATAACGGTAATCTGCTGCTATTGTCCATCCTTTATGGGTTTGTAGCGCAATACCTGCCTGATAGTTTAAAGGAATAAAAATGTTGTTGGCATCATTTTCAGTTGAACTTAAATCTGAAGTAACATCATTATAAATACGATGTTTGTAATAAGTATCTAACTCGGTTGACATATTGGCAGAGCCAGCAAATGATAATGTGGACATACCAATGGGTTGGTGATATTGAAATGAGTACTCAAGCAGAAGGCTTGATACATGATAATTACGCTCGTTGTAAATGGTTTCACCATCTAATTGAGGGTAATATGAGACTTCAATTATATCGGTTGAACCCCATAAATACGAAGCACTTATACCTAATGATAATCGCTTCGTTAGTTGAAAGCCATTGTGCCATGATAATTGCGAAATACCTCCTTCGCCATAATAGTTTATCGGGTATTTACTCAAGGTGCCCAGAATATACTTTTGGCTATTGACGTTGTAACCAATGTTTGAATACGGTGATAAGCTAAATCCCATACCCCAATTTTTACTGGCTCTAAAACCAAATGAAAATGATTCCAGGTTAGCGTCGATGTTTTTTTGCTGTTCACTCTGTGTTTGGTAATCGGAAAACGATAAGCTACCCTGAAGGTTAAAAATAAATCTGACACTGTCGATGGCACTATACGAAGCGGCATTCAGATTGTTTAAATAACCTGTTGAAGGAAGAGCCAGGCCTGCATAGCCCATACCGGCCGATGAGGCGTCCGCTTTTGATTGTCGTAAGCCAATACCATAGGCAGAATATAGTGATGAGGTGTTATTTTGTGCACAGATAATTTGCGTTGAAACAAACAGTACAAATATCAATAGTATCTTATTCATTGTCGTAGTAATAATAATATAATAGAAGCTTTGAATTGTTGTTAGTTATTGAATGACCGTTGACGGCGAGCCACATTAAAGAACTACCCATGTCATCATCGGGCAGTGTGATAAATAAGCCTTGGTCGGTGTCCACTACAGCTTCTTGCATGCGTGAATTGATGTAATAAGTTAAGTCAAAGGAGTAGTAAGTATTTTCGTGATACATACGATCGACAGTTAAAACACTGGTGAGCAAATTACTGTTTGTATCAGTAAGATATCCCCATATTTCGTTGGCTCGATATATATCACCAATGTAGAGCGTTGAAGGTAATTCATCGGTTTGCATGATATCCATATTGGGATGTATGCGCAGTTCAGCTTTAACAATATGGCCTTTGGTTTCTAATTCAATCAAGTTGTTCAATGAAGGTAAATCAACTCTGAATTTATAACCAAGCCCAGACTGAAGTATGACCATTCCATCTGTAGACTGTTCAGTCAACCGGCTCTTTTTATCTTCAAGTTGGTTAAAGATGATATCCTTATTATGGGCATATATTTCATTGAATTGGGTGGTGCTTTTTAAACTAAAAGTTTGCTCTTTTTCTATTTTTTCCTGTTCAACAGTGTGCGAATAGAGACGCAGGTAGGATGTGGAGTCACTTACTTCAAACGCCATGGCAGCCCTTGTTTGCGTAGTGTCGCAATTAATAACAAAGCCTTTGTAGTCTTCTTCAAATAAAGAGTTTTTATCTGTGTGGTTTTTGTAAGTGTTTAAAAAATCGATGATGCTAATGGCATAAGTGTCATCCAGTCGCATGTTAACTTCTTCTTCTTTCTGAGGGTAGGGTCTGAATGATTCCGTGCTGATAGGTGTTTCCTTAAAGGCAAATGAATTAGTGTTGTATAGCGAGCCATCATCGTTCAACTCAATGGTTTCAGTTAGCTCGTGAACATTAAACAAAGCATCAACAGTCGTGTCGCCAATTGAATAACCAGTAGGACGTAAAACAAGTACTAAGCTATCGAATACTTCTTTCTCTGTGTCCCAGCTAAAGTTGCTTGGTGCACTTAGTGAAAAATAAGATTGCGCCGTTTGTCCACCCATTATCGGATGTTGATGATAGCCAATTAAAGCATTGCCGGTGGATGTTGTTTTAACCGTATCTACAATGGTAGAAAGCTGAATCGTTACGGTGTCAATTAAGGACGTATAAGTAGACGTGTAAATAAAGTTGTCGTCCATGTCCAGTTCGCCCTCCTGGCATGATACAAACCACATACCTATAAGAAATATGGGTAATAAATACCATTTCCTGTTTTGATGATTGACCATATGTTTGATTGAATTTCTTGTGATTTTTCCACAAATAAAGGTTTCATCAGGCAAGTCTGTAAATCTTATCAATTAAATCGGGGTGCATCCATACAAAAGGTATAGACTACTCAACTAATGGACATTTGGCGTTCATTGAAAGGATAGATGCCGTTTGTTGAAGAAAACAGGTGTCATGAAGATAAAAAGGAGCGATTAATCGAATTGATTTAGTTATGCGCCATTTGAACTCTAGATTTGAGCGAATTTTAAAAAAGACAAACAATGAATTATAAACAGCAATTAGGTATTTGGCTTTTGCTATCACTTTTTATTTTAAGTGCCTGTTCATCTAGTGACGATGATGAAGATTTAATGGGTAACTGGGTTGAAAAAGGCGCTTTTGAAGGTGTTCCGCGTTGCGATGCGGTGGCTTTTGTAATAGATAACTATGCTTATATAGGAACAGGCTATGATGGCGTTGAAGATGAGCGTTTAACAGATTTCTGGAGATATGATGCAGAGAAGGACTTTTGGACTCAGGTGGCCAACTTCGAAGGCTCGGCCCGTAATGGAGCCGTTGGTTTTGGAGCTGGTGGCAAGGGGTACGTAACAACCGGATATGATGGGAAAGATAAACTGAAAGATACCTGGGAATATGATGCGTCATCAAATAGCTGGACGCAGAAAAGTGATTTTGCCGGAACAGCACGTTATGATGCCGTTTCTTTCGTTCTTAATAATAAGGGCTATGTTGGAACGGGTTACGATGGTAACTTGTTAAAAGATTTCTGGCAATATGACCCGGCGACCGACACCTGGGAGCAAAAAGTAAGTATTGGTGGTAACAAACGACGTCATGCGACTGCTTTTGTTATCGATGAGAAAGCTTATGTGTTAACAGGGATGGATAACGGGCAGTATTTGGATGATATGTGGGAATATGATGCTAACTCTGATGTTTGGGATGCCAAGCGCGACATTGGTACAGATGCCAATGAGGACGAGAGTTATGATGATGAGTATCAAATAACAGGGATTAAAGCAGTGTCATTTGCAGTTAATGGTTTGGGTTATGTTACAACAGGAGGTCCGGGTGCACCAGGCTCTTTAACCTGGGAATATAACCCCGATATTGATGAGTGGGAGCAACGCAGTAATTTCGAAGGTTCTCCACGTTATGATGCTGTGTCATTCACTATAAATGATAAGCCGTATGTAGCGACTGGTAATAGTTCGGGTTATTATTTCGACGATGTGTGGACATTTAATCCTAACGAAGAGCAGGATGATGATGACTAATCGCTCTATAAGAACTTTCTTAAAGTGGGGCAGTGTGATACTTGTATTGGTCTGTTGCCTGGGTTATTATTTCGAAAAATCTGGCTCTGATTATACTTACAAAGTTTACAAAGTAAACGATGGCTATGGATATCAGATTCATAATGACAATAAGTTGTTTATTAAGCAAGATTTCATACCAACTATTGATGGTTATAAAGCATTTGCTTCAGAACAACATGCGAGAGTGGCTGCTCAGAAAGTGATTGCTAAACTAAAAGAAAAGCAAGCCCCGGCCTTATCGCATCAGGAAATTGAACAAATAATAAGGTAAAACAATAAATTCAGAATAGTATCTTAATGTTCGGGTGACGTTTCTTTTTGAAATAGTCACCCTTTTTGTCGTTCATTAATAAAAATCTTTTCGCATCTTTACGTGCAATTTGACAATAAGTGAATCAAACGAACAAAATAGAAGCGTATTATTTAAAGCTCATCGGGGTAACTCTTTTGATGACTGCTGCCAGTGTTTCCGATGCTGGTAATAAACGATTCTATGCCGATGATAACGTTCGGGAAATTATTCTTGAACAATTCCACTTGTTATCTACAGCTCACTGGAATGAAGTTGTTGATTGGGAAAATGCCATCAAAGATCTTAGTGAGTTACCACATCAGGAGAGTGCATTAAGCGATTACACCAAATACCAGGTGGTCGTCTCTAATCAATCACTTCCTGCATTCAGTGCTGGTTCCGGAATGTTTTACAGTCTGATTAATGTCGAACCGACTTTAATCATTCAGGAACAACCATTTAAACAGGAGCAGCATAAACTTACAACAGAACGTAATAAACACTCCCTTATTACACGTGCCGGTCCTTTGGCATAGTGTAGCTTCCGCACGAATCCTTTCGTGTGGCTAATTAACCACGCGAAAGGATTCGCGCGGTAGCGAAAGAAATATTTTAATTAGACTGTCTTTAGTCTAATGTCTATCATCTAAAAATCTAATAAATATAATAATATGGCACTTACGGGTTTGATTTCCAAATTGTTTGGAAACAAGTACGACAGAGATATGAAAGAGGTGGAACCTTTTGTGAAGAAAATCAAAGAGGTTTACCCGCAAATTGAGAAACTATCGCACAACGAGTTGCGTCAGAAATCGACTGAATTGCGTGAGCGTATTCAGGGAGCTGTTAAGGCTGAGCAGGATAAAATTACTGAGTTAAAAGCGAAGACGGAGTCATCAGAGATTTCAGTTGGTGAAAAAGAAAAGATATATAAAGAAGTTGATAAGCTGGAGAAAGACATTACAGAAAAGCTAGAGCAAGCCTTAACAGATGCTTTGCCAGAAGCTTTCTCGATTGTAAAGGATACCGCCCGCCGTTTTGCTCAAAACGAAAAAGTGGAAGTGGCAGCAACGCAGTTCGACCGCGATTTGTCAGCTACTAAAGATTTTGTGAAGATTGAAGGCGATAACGCTGTCTATTATAATTCGTGGTCTGCCGGAGGTAACGAAATTACCTGGGACATGATTCACTATGATGTGCAGCTGATTGGTGGTGTGGTACTACATAGCGGTAAAATTGCCGAGATGGCGACCGGTGAAGGTAAAACATTAGTGGCCACATTGCCGGTGTTTCTGAATGCGTTGGCCGGACGTGGTGTTCATGTGGTAACGGTGAACGACTACCTGGCTAAGCGTGACTCGGAATGGATGGGACCTTTATACCAATTCCATGGTTTATCGGTTGACTGTATTGATAAGCACCGCCCTAATTCGCCTGAGCGTCGTGCTGCTTACAAAGCAGATATTACATTCGGTACCAACAACGAATTTGGGTTTGATTACCTGCGTGATAACATGGCTATTTCACCAGATGATTTAGTGCAACGACCACATAACTACGCTATTGTCGATGAGGTTGACTCGGTGTTAATTGATGATGCACGTACGCCTTTGATCATTTCTGGTCCGGTGCCAAAAGGTGATGACCAGTTATTTGGCGATTTAAAGCCAAAGATTGAGAAGATTGTAGAGGCGCAAAAGAAATTGGTGACGGGTGTATTGGCAGAAGCCAAGCAAAAGTTAAAATCATCGAATAAAAAAGAGCAGGAAGAAGGTTCATTGCTATTACTTCGTGCTTTTAAAGGATTGCCAAAGAATAAAGCCATCATTAAGTTCTTAAGTGAAGTTGGGGTGAAAGCCAGTATGTTGAAGACAGAGAACTTCTACATGCAGGAGAACAGTAAGAACATGCACATTGTTACTGACCCGCTTTTCTTTGTGATTGATGAGAAAAACAACTCCATTGAGTTAACCGATAAAGGACTTGACTTGATTACAGGTTCTTCAGAGGATCCAAACTTCTTCGTACTACCTGATGTGGGGTCCGAAGTGGCGGCATTGGAAAAAGAAACCATGTCGGAAGAGGAGCGTACCAAGAAAAAGGATGAGATTATCCAGAATTTCTCCATTAAGTCGGAGCGAGTGCATACCATCAACCAGCTATTAAAGGCTTACACCTTATTCGAAAAGGATGTGGAATATGTGGTGATGGACAACAAAGTGAAGATTGTAGATGAGCAGACAGGCCGTATTATGGAAGGCCGTCGTTACTCTGATGGACTTCACCAGGCCATTGAAGCCAAAGAACGTGTAACCGTTGAAGCGGCTACACAAACCTATGCCACTATTACCTTGCAGAACTATTTCCGTATGTACAACAAGTTGTCGGGTATGACTGGTACGGCGGAAACTGAAGCAGGTGAGCTTTGGGATATCTATGAATTAGATGTGGTGGTAATTCCTACCAACCGTCCAATTCAGCGTAACGATATGGAAGATATCGTTTACAAAACTAAGCGTGAGAAATACAATGCCGTAAGTGCCGAAATCATCCGTTTGGTGGAAGAAGGTCGTCCGGTATTGGTGGGTACAACATCGGTTGAAGTATCGGAGTTGTTAAGCCGTACTTTAAAAATGCGCGGTATTAAGCACAATGTACTGAATGCAAAGTTGCACCAGCGAGAAGCAGAGATTGTGGCTGATGCCGGTACGGCTGGCGTTGTTACGATTGCCACCAACATGGCCGGTCGTGGTACAGATATTAAGTTGTCGAAAGAAGTGAAAGATGCTGGTGGTTTAGCTATTATTGGTACTGAGCGTCACGAATCACGTCGTGTCGACCGTCAGTTACGTGGTCGTGCCGGTCGTCAGGGTGACCCGGGTTCATCTCAGTTCTTTGTGTCATTGGAAGATGATTTGATGCGCTTGTTTGGTTCAGATCGCATCGTGAAATATATGGACCGCCTTGGTTTGGAAGATGGTGAGATGATTCAGCACAGCATGATTACCAAATCGATTGAGCGTGCGCAGAAGAAGGTGGAAGAGAATAACTTTGGTATTCGTAAACGTCTGTTGGAATATGATGATGTGATGAACTCGCAGCGTGAGGTTATCTATACCAAACGTCGCCATGCCTTATATGGTGAGCGAATCCAGGTGGATATTTCCAATATGATGGCCGATACTTGTGCCGATATTGTGACCGAATACCAGGAAGCTGGTGATTACGAAGGTTTCAAGCTGGAGTTAATTCGCATATTCTCAGCGCAATCACCATTTGCAGAAGAGGAATTCCTGAAAGGAAGAGTTGATGAATTATCAGAGCAGTTGTTCGCTAAAATGTGGGATGCCTACAAGCGTAAAGGTGAAATCATCGCTAAACAAGCTCATCCGGTTATTAAAGACGTGTATGAGACCAAGTCTGAGATGTATAAAAACATTGTGGTACCAATCAGCGATGGTCAGAAGGTATATAATATCACAACCAACCTGAAGGATGCTTACGAAAGTGAATCAAAAGAATTGGTTCGCTCATTCGAGAAAGCGTCTATGTTGGTGACCATTGACGATGCCTGGAAAGAGCATTTGCGTGAATTGGATGACTTGCGTCAGGCAGTGCAGAATGCGACATATGAGCAAAAAGATCCATTGTTGATTTATAAGTTTGAGTCGTTCAACTTATTTAAAACCATGGTGGGCGAAAATAATAAAGCGGTTGTTTCATTATTGTCAAAAGGTCATATTCCAATTCAAAATGCCGATGGTGTTCAGGAGGCTCAGGAGCGCAAGCGTCAGGATTATAGTAAGATGCAAGCGCGTAAAGATGAGTTCTCGCGTGGCAATGGTTCAACCGAAGGTGGTCAGAAGAAACCAGAGCGTGTAGAGCCGGTTCGTGTTGAGAAAAAGGTGGGTAGAAATGAGCCTTGTCCATGTGGAAGCGGTAAGAAATACAAGCAATGTCATGGTAAAGGATTGTAAATTTTAGACATAAGACATAAGTATCAAGACTAAAGACTTAATGCCCAGAGGCTCACTGAGGGAGTCGAAGTGTGATAAGGTGTTTAGACAATAAACCATCTTGATACTTAACTCTTAATACTTAATACAGAAAATATGATTCTAAATTCAATCAATTGGAATGTTGATCCGGAGATTTTCTCAGTCGGTTTCATTCATGTGCGTTATTACGGCTTGCTGTTTGCGATGGGGTTTATGCTGGGCTATTACATTATCGAAAAAATGTTTAAGTCCGAAGGTATCCAGCAAGAGTGGCTTGATAAGCTCTTTATGTACGTGGTGATTGCCACCATAGTGGGCGCACGTTTGGGCCATGTGTTTTTCTACGGATGGGATTATTACTCGCAGCATCCTGGCGATATCATAAAAATATGGGAAGGCGGATTGGCCAGTCATGGTGGGGCCATTGGAATATTGATAGCACTGTATTATTACTCGAAGAAGGTAACCAAAAAAAGTATGATTTGGACGCTCGATCGTTTGGTAGTACCAGTGGCTCTAACAGCTGTATTTATTCGTTTAGGTAACCTGATGAACTCAGAAATATATGGTCATGCTACCGACTTACCGTGGGGTTTTGTATTTGAGCGTCGTGGCGAAGAAGTTGCCAAGCACCCAACGCAATTGTACGAGGCTTTATGCTATCTGATTACTTTTGTCGTTACTTTCTTTACCTATTGGAAAACAAAAGCTAAAGAAAAGCAAGGCTTAATCTTTGGTATTTTCTTAATCGGTATTTTCTTGTCGCGCTTCTTTATTGAGTTTGTTAAGGAAAACCAGGAAGCTTTTGAAGAAGGAATGACCTTTAATATGGGGCAGTTGCTTAGTGTTCCTTTTGTTATCGCTGGTGTTTATTATATCTACAATGCCTTAAAAAAGTAAGATTATAAATAATTTATATAAAAAAGCTGAAATTCGTTATGGGATTTCGGCTTTTTTATTCGCAATTGTTAAAAATGGACGATTTTAATAATAATATAAAATAATCGTCTATATTTGTGAGTGTAGTAATTTTGTGTGTTATGAAAGACCATTCGAATAACAAGAAATACCAGGCCATAATGGCTAAAGGCAAAGAGAAATTTTGGCGTCATGGTTTGAGACGTGTAACCTTAGAAGAAATTTGTCAGGAGGCTTCGGTAAGTAAGATGACCTTTTATAAGTTTTTTCCGAATAAAATAGCATTGGCCAAAGCCATTATTACAGATATGATGGAACAAGTTATGGATGATTATTCGGCTGTAATCTTATCTGATTTAGCGGTTGAAGATAAAGTAAGTAAGGCTATTTTTTTGGAGGTGAAGATATCTAAAGATATAAGCATTGAATTTGTTAATGATATCTATAAAAACAATGAAACCGAACTGATTAATTTACTAGAGCATTATAAGAATGAAGGTAAAACAATGATGTACTCTGTTCTGGTTCAGGCTCAGGAGGAAGGCATCATTCGAAGAGATGTGAAGATTGAATTTATAATGTATCAGTTGGATAAGGTATTTGAAACGCTTCAGAATGATGAGCTACTCAGTCAATACAGCTCTTTTAGGGAGTATTCACTTGAGAATATTAATTTTCTATTGTATGGTTTAATGCCTAAAAAACGCTAATGAGGTACGTAGCTGCCATAATGCTTTGGGGAATTTGCCTGAATGCCTGGTCGCAACTTAGTTCAGAAACAAGTGCGGTTGATTGGCAAGGTCAGGTGGTAGGCTGGGGGCACTATAATCCCGATAATCCTTACCCGATGTATTTTGGGGCACGCTTTATTCCGCAGCTTAATTATGAAATAACACTGGCCAACAGTGGCTTGATTGATTTTGAAGGGTCTGCCAATATAGTTGGTGATGTTGGTGTGCATATTCCCGATTCATCTGACTGGAATGGGAAGTTGTCACCATATCGAATTTGGGCACGATATTCAAATGAGCAATTAGAATTCAGGGTTGGACTACAAAAAATAAACTTTGGCTCGGCCACCTTATTGCGTCCGTTAATGTGGTTTGATCAGGTGGATCCACGTGATCCGCTTCAATTAACGGATGGTGTTTGGGGTGGATTGATGCGGTATTATTTTATGAATAATGCCAATTTATGGTTATGGGTATTGTATGGTAATGACAATCTAAAAGGCTGGGAGTTTATAGAAAGTAATCATCGGATTCCGGAATTTGGTGGGCGTTTTCAGTTGCCTATACCATTAGGTGAAGCAGCCATTTCTTATCATCATCGTTTGGCTGATAGCCGTGGATTAGATGAAGCAATTCGTTCTTTTGAAAAAATACCGGAAAACAGACTGGGTATAGATGCCCGTTTGGACAAAGTGATTGGTTTTTGGTTTGAAGGAGCATGGGTAAGTACGATAAAAGATTTGGGGGCTTTCACCAATCAAATGAGTCTTAACCTGGGGCTTGATTATACCTTTGGATTTGGTAATGGTTTAAATGTACTTGCCGAACATTTGGTGACGGCGTATAATGAAAAAGCCTTTCGATTTGATGAGTCAGTCAATTTTAGTGCCCTGTCTTTGAACTATCCAATTGGTATGTTTGATAATTTAAATACCATTGTGTTCTATAATTGGGCCGATAAGCAATTCTATAATTTTATCAACTGGAGCAAACAATACGATTCAATCGCTTTAAATATAATGGGCTATTGGAATCCAGATGATTATAACATGATTATGCAGGCCAATGCTGAAAATCTGTTTGCAGGCACCGGAATTCAGTTGATGTTGGTCTATAACTTTTAATATGCCTAACTTAAGCTCATAAAACCAATAGTAATATGGACGATAAGGTGATACAATTACAAAGTCTGACGAAACGATTTCCGGTAGGGAATGGTTATTTTACAGCCCTTACAGATATTAACCTGGAACTTCAAAAAGGAGAATTTGCTGGCTTGGTTGGGCCAAGTGGTTCGGGCAAAACAACATTGCTTAATATTATAGGTTCACTGGATGTACCAAGTGAAGGTACAGCAACAGTACTAGGTAATTCCATTGCCCAATTAAGTCAAAAGCAGGCTGCTCACCTCCGGAATCATCATATTGGTTTCATTTTTCAGACCTATAATTTACTGCCCGTTTATACGGTTTATGAGAATGTTGAATTTGCGCTTTTATTGCAAAATATGTCAGCCAACGACAGGCGTAAATCAGTTATGCAAGCGCTGGAATGGGTGGGATTGACCGATAAGGAAAAATCGAAGCCATCCATGTTATCAGGAGGAGAGTGTCAGCGAGTGGCCATTGCCCGTTCAATGGTCAAAAAGCCGCAAATTGTGCTGGCCGATGAGCCCACGGCAAATCTTGACTCTAAAAACTCGCACCATATTTTGCAAACCATGCAAACTTTGAATGAAGAGTTGGGTGTAACGTTCGTGTTTTCAACGCACGACGAAAAAGTAATGCAGTATTTAAAACGAAAGATATCACTGGCAGATGGCAGAGTTGTTAAAGATGAAACGGTCATGGCTGATAGTGTGTAAGTTTATTAACCTGTCAACTCTTCAACTAATAAACTTTTAAACTGATAAACTCATCAACCTTTAAACTAATATAACAATTGGTAGCATTTAAACTGGCATATAGAAATCTGATTGGCGCAGGATTACGTACCTGGCTAAATGTTAGTGTACTGTCCTTTGCTTTTGTCTTGATTATCTTTTACAATGGCATGATAGATGGCTGGAACAGGCAGGGAAGAAATGATACGCAAGAATGGGAGGTGGCTAATGGTCAATATTGGCATCCTGACTACGACAAACTGGATGTTTATAGTATAAAAGATGCTAACCAGGAGCTGGGAGAGCAAGTGGATGAATTAGTTAAGGCTGGACAATTGCTGCCGGTCTTAATTCAACAAGCGACTATTTATCCGCAGGGACGTATGCAAAGCATATTATTAAAAGGCGTTCCTACTGATCAAATCATTTTGAAGTTGCCAACTGATTCGTTGCAGGGAGATAAAAATTCCTTGCAGGCAATTATTGGGCGAAGAATGGCCAAAACAGCTCAACTAAAGGTGAATGATCGGGTTTTGTTACGATGGCGCGATAAGAATGGCACTTTTGATGCTCGTGAAATCACCATTACTTCTATTTTCTATTGCGATGTACCTGGTGCGGATAATGGTCAAATATATATCGACTATGAGAAGATGCAAGACATGATGGGCTTTAATAATAGAGCTACCTTACTTGTTACCGCCAATGAAGAGCCAGAAGTGCTTGCCGGTTGGGATTTTAAAAATTTGGACTTTTTATTAGCTGAATTGGATCAAATGATTGAATCGAAAAAGGGGGGAGGTATCGTTTTGCAAGGTGTTTTATTGCTAATTGCATTGCTGGCTATTTTCGATACTCAGGTATTGTCCATTTTCAGGCGGCAAAAAGAGATTGGTACCTATGTAGCTTTAGGACTCACCAGAAATCAGGTAGTGGGTATTTTTACAATTGAGGGCGGTATGCATAGTGTTTTAGCGGCATTGTTGGGTGCGGTTTATGGTATTCCGTTCTTCTTATGGCTCGATACGGTTGGCTTGAGTTTCGGGGGGCTCGATGTTGGCATTACCATGGCTGAAGTTATTTATCCTTATTACAGCCTTGGATTGATTTTGTCAACGACTCTTTTGGTGGTGTTGGCAGCTACTGTAGTCAGTTATCTCCCGGCTCGAAAAATAGCAAGGATGAACCCAACAGAGGCGCTAAAAGGAAAAATACAATGAAGAAGTTGAATAGTTAAAAGTTTAAGGTTCTGAGTTTAGGAAATACAAAATTATAAATCATCAGTCAAAGTATGCTCGCATTTAATTTAGCTTATAAAAACCTGTTGGGCGCCGGATTAAGAACCTGGCTGAATGTGAGTGTTTTGTCCTTGGCATTTGTCCTGATTGTCTTTTATAATGCCATGATTGATGGTTGGAACCGGCAAAGCAGAGACGATACCCAGGATTGGGAAATTGCACAGGGTCAATATTGGCACCCCGACTATGAAAAGTACGACGTATATTCTTTAAATGATGCCCATCAACAATTGTCTGAGCAAACGCAACAAATCGTTGATAAAGGGGTGTTGGTGCCCGAATTAATTCAGCAAGCGACCATTTATCCGCAGGGGCGTATGCAGAGCGTTTTGTTACGAGGTATTCCTAAAGAGCAGGAGGTTCTTAAATTACCTACCGATTGTTTATTGTCACCTAATAAACCCAATGTTGCAATCATTGGTAAGCGAATGGCTAAAGCAGCCAAGCTTCAGAAGGGTGATGCTGTATTGCTGCGCTGGCGCGATAAAAATGGCACCTTTGATGCGCGACAATTTACAATTGCTGCTGTTTTCAATTGTGATGTAGCTGAGGCAGATCAAGGTCAGTTCTATGTTGATTATCAGCTGATGCAGGAGATGATGGGTTTTACAAACGAAGCAACATTGTTAGTGTCGAAATTAGAACAAAATCCGACCATTGACCACTGGACATTTCAGTCAGCCGATCGTCTGTTAAAAGAATTGGATGATTTAATTAATTCGGAGCGCATCAGTGGTATGATCATCCAAATGATTTTATTGATGATTGCTTTATTAGCGATCTTTGATACGCAGGTCTTATCGATTTTCAGACGTAAAAAAGAGATTGGTACCTATATCGCATTGGGCTTAACCCGTCAACAAGTGGTGGGTATTTTTACGATAGAAGGAGCCATGCATAGTTTGTTGGCTGCTCTGCTTGGTGCCATTTATGGAATTCCGTTTTTTATTTGGGTTAATTCCATTGGGATTAATTTCGGAAGTGCTGATATGGGGATAACTATAGCCGAGAAGGTGTATCCCTATTACAGTCTAAGGTTGGTCGTGTTAAGTGTGATAGTGGTTTTAGTATCATCCACCATCGTTAGTTACATACCGGCGCGAAAGATTGCGTATTTAAAACCAACGGATGCTTTAAAAGGAAAGTAAGATGATAATCTGTCGAACTGTCGAATTGATGAACTGATGAATTGAGGAATCGAAAAAGTGTTGAATGGCAGAATAGGAAACTCCGAACGCGGAACCCAAAACATAAAACAGGAAACTATTACAGACTTCGGACAATGAGCTTCGGAGTAAAAATATAACCAACATGATTAAATTTCTTTTAAAAGGCATATTGCGCGATAAAAGCAGGAGCTTGCTACCTGTTGTAGTCGTTTCATTAGGGGTTTTTCTCACGGTTTTCATGAGTGGTTGGATGAAAGGTGTATTTGGCGATATGATTGATATGAACGCCAATTATACCATGGGGCATGTGAAGGTGATGACGCGTGCTTATGCTGACAATGAAGCACAAATTCCCAACGATTTAGCCTTATTGGAAGTGAGCGAGCTAATTAATCAATTATCTGCCGATTATCCCGATATGGAATGGGTGCGGCGAATTCAGTTTGGGGGATTGCTCGATGTGCCTGATAAAAATGGAGAAACGCGCGCGCAAGGGCCAGCTGCTGGCAGAGCCGTTGATTTATTATCACCAGATTCCAAAGAAGCTGAGCGCTTGAATATTCCAAAATCAATTGTTAAGGGACAAATGCCCCAATCGCCAGGTGAAGTTTTGATAAGTGATGAGTTTGCCGAGCGATTTGATGTAAATATTGGTGATGAGATTTCAATTTTGGGTTCAACCATGTATGGAAGCATGGTGGTGCCAACCTTTAAAGTTGCCGGTACGTTGAATTTTGGGATGGCTATGCTCGACCGGGGAGCAATTATTATGGATATAACAGATGCTGAAATGGCCTTTGATATGACGGATGCAGCAGGAGAGGTACTGGGCTATTTTAAGTCAGGATTATACGACGATGAGCAGGCCTTAATCGTGCGCGATGCATTTAATCAAAAGCATAGTGATACAGATGATGAGTTTGCGCCGATAATGCAACGTTTGCGCGATGAGCCTTCATTGAAGCAATACCTCAATATGGCCGATAATATGAGTGCCATGATGGTAATGATATTTGTTATAGCCATGTCTATCGTATTGTGGAATACCGGCTTGTTGGGTGGTTTACGCCGTTATACCGAATATGGTGTTCGCTTGGCTTTAGGAGAAGAAAAGAGCCATATTTTCAGGACTATTATTTATGAAGCGATGATTATTGGTTCCATCGGTTCCATTGTAGGATCGATATTTGGAATTGCTGTATCGTATTACTTGCAAGAGAATGGTATAGATTTTAGTGCTTTAATGGAGAACGTGACCATGATGATGCCAACGGTTTACCGGGCTAAAGTAACGCCTGAATTATTCTATATAGGTTTTATTCCTGGTTTACTGGCGATGACACTGGGTAATGCCCTGGCTGGATATGCTATTTATAAGCGTAAAACTGCCCAATTATTTAAAGAATTGGAAGTGTAACTATAGAAGGAACAAGAACGGAATTATAAAACGAGTCAATTTAAATACTATGAAGAATATAATAATCCCACTAATATTGGTCTGTTTTTGCACTTTAACGTACGCTCAGGCGGCCAGTGAAATAATGCAAAAGATTGACAAGAATATGTCGTCCGATAACCGCATAGTTGAATCAAGTATGACGATACATGGTCGTCGCAACAGTAGGACGATTACTTCTATAAGCTACACGGTTGGTACTGAAAAATCGTTTACAGAATATTTGTCACCGGCGCGCGAAAAGGGCACTAAAATGTTGAAGCTCGACGATAAATTATGGACTTATTATCCGGCTAATGATCGGATTGTGCAGATTTCGGGGCATATGTTGCGCCAATCGGTAATGGGTTCCGACTTATCCTATGAAGATATAATGGATGATCGTAAGTTAAGTGATGTTTATGATGCAGAGACTGAATCAGAAGAAGTGATTGATGGACGAGCAATAAAGGTGCTGAAGTTAAGTGCTAAAGTTGATGATGCAGCCTATGAAACAAGAAGGCTTTGGGTGGATACCGAGTATTATTTGCCTATAAAAGAAGAATTGTACGCTAAAAGTGGTCAGCTTTTAAAACGTACGACTTTAAGTGATTTTAAAAAGATTGATGGACGTTGGTTTCCCATGAAGCTTAATTTTAAAGATGTGCTTAAACAAGGCCAGGGAACCGATTGGGAAATTATCAGTATTGAATTTAACGGGGAAATTCCAGAATACATTTTTACCAAAGGCGCCTTGAAGAAGTAGTAAGAGATATATTTTTTTGCTAAGACTGACATCATTATTTACTTAATTCAAATAATGATGTCAGTCTTTTTATATCAATGAAGTGCTAATTGTAAGAATTAGGGGGTATGAATTGATAAAGTGTTATTTATTTATTCTATATATAAATAAATAGGGGTATAAAATAAATATATAGCATTAATTTGTAAATAAACCCCTCGTTTATATATTTGCAACCGAAAAAACTGATAAATGTCATAAAATAGTTTCGGGAGAGCAGCGCAACAGATTTATGGAGATTCAACTAAGATTCTTAATTCTCTATGATAATGCTGATTTATTACGAAGTTTTATCCATTTAAAAATGGTATGACAGGCAATCATTAACCTTTATCACATTATCGTGAGACGACCAGATAAATTCGTATATCTCCATTGTCACACAAAGGGGGAGCCAAATTTATATGGGAGTTTCATCTGAAATGAAAAAAATCTAAACAGATGAAATTGAATTTAAAGTTAAAAAAAAGAATGCTGGCCACCCTGGGGATAATTATGGGCTTGGGTGGTCTGATGGAATTAAGTGCTCAACCGGGGGTTGACTCGGGAGCTACAGCGTGGATGATTACTTCTACAGCGCTGGTATTATTGATGGTACCAGGATTGGCCATGTTCTATGGCGGATTGGTTCGGTCTAAAAACGTATTGGGAACGATGATGCACAGTTTTGCGGCTATGGGCGTCATGAGCGTGTTGTGGGTAACGGTGAGTTATAGCATGTGCTTTGGCCCAAGCGTATTTGGAGGTTGGTTTGGCTGGAATCCGGATTATGTTTTCTTACAGGGTATAGATGAAACGGTAATGGAAGGTGGCGTGCCTGAATATGTATTCTCTATGTTTCAGGGGAAATTTGCCATTATTACTCCGGCCTTAATTGCAGGAGCATTTGCTGAGCGTGTTAAATTCAGGGGATACCTGGTATTTATCACTCTTTGGGGATTGCTGGTATATAATCCATTGTGTCACTGGGTATGGGCCGAAGATGGGTTCTTATTTAACATGGGAGCCGATGGGGCAATTGATTTCGCCGGAGGTACAGTTGTGCATATATCTGCAGGTATTAGTGGTCTGGTGGCGGCTATTTACTTAGGTGCACGCAGAGGTTATCCGCATCGTCAAATGAAACCTAATAACCTGGTAATGGTGATGATGGGAGCCGGTTTACTTTGGGTAGGTTGGTTTGGTTTTAATGCTGGTAGCAGTGTTTCAAGTGGATTAAGCACGGCACAGGCCTTGACAGCAACACAGGTTGCTGCTGCAGCCGGAGCATTAACATGGATTTTAATCGAAGGTTTCCATCAGGGTAAAATGACGGCCTTAGGTTTTGCATCCGGAATATTATCGGGCTTAGTGGCTGTTACACCGGCTGCTGGTGTTGTACAGCCTCTAGGTGCTATGGTATTGGGGGCTTTGGCAACAGTAATCTGTTACTTAATGCTGATTGTTAAAGATAAAATGGGCTATGATGATTCATTGGATGCTTTTGGCATTCATGGTGTCGGTGGTATTGTTGGAGCAATTGCCTTAACCTTCTTTATTCGCGATAGCTGGATGGCTAATGCGGCCGAAGCCGCCGGAGGAATGTGGACCATCTGGCAACAGTTGGGTGTTCAGGTAGCTGCAGTGGCTATTGCTATTGCCTACTCTGTAGTGTTGACGCTTATTATTTTAGTGGTGGTTGAGAAACTATTTGGACTTAAATCGACACCAGAGGAAGAAATGCAGGGACTGGATCATGCTTATCACGGCGAAAGAGGATATGGAATGTTGAACCCTAATTAATTAACCAGCAAAAAGATTGAATAATGAAATTAATAACAGCTATTATACGTTCATACCAGCTCGACCAGGTTCGCGAGAGTCTTATAGCAGCAGGTATTACAAGAATTACAGTTAGTCGCGTATCAGGACATGGTGCCCAAAAACGAGAGGAAGTGTATCGCGGCAAAAAAGTTATCCCAGCATTAATCCCTAAAATGCGGGTTGAAATTGCGGTGAATGAAGAATTCGTTGATACCACTGTTGACGCGATTATTGCAGGAGCTAAATCTGTTAATGAGGTGGAAGGCGAAATTGGTGATGGTAAGATATTTATAACACCACTTGATGAGTGTATTCGAATTCGTACCGGTGAAAAAGGAGGTACGGCTATTTAATTAAGAAACCACTGGGGCTTTACCAAAAGCTCCTATACTCCAAATCTATGAAAAGAAAATCCCTCACTGTTGTGGTGAGGGATTTTTGTATGTAGTAGCTAATTACTCTGGTTGATGCTGGGGGCGTAATAAATCCATCACTGTTTTAACCGGATTAAAAGTACTAACCGGCACTTCTACAAAGAAAGTAAGCCAGTGCGCCATGGCTCCATTCCATAAGCCAGGTAATTCGAGTGCTTTTAAGGCCTTACCATTCTGTGTTTTCTCTGAGATAAAACCAGTATCCGGGTCTACAAATTGTTTAAGGTCAAATTTTTCACCTTTATAATCTTTTGTATAACAAACTAAATCAACGGGGTTGAAGTGTGTACTTGCCTTTAAAATAGCTTGTTGTTCTGTGTCCGTCGGGTCTATCTGTGCGCCTTCAACAATTTGAAGGCTGATACTGCCATCTTTCTGTTTCACCCAAAACGGACCTCCACCAGGTTCGCCTTCGTTTTTAACCATGCCACAAATTCTAATCGGGCGATTTAACTTCTCTTTAATCGCAGCTACTTTCTCGTCATTGCTCAAAGCTTCCAGTTTAACGCGATTCATTTGTAGTTCAACACATAAAAACTCGATACCTTTATTAATTGTATTGGCAAAATTGTTGGAATTGGCATTATCCAGTCCTTCTAGAATTTTAAACACCTTTTCCTTTTTATCCAGAAGAATACCTGCTAATAGTTGCTTGTATTTTACCGTTTCAGGTAATTGGTATTCGGGCACAACATTATCAATATTCTTAACGAAAATCAATTCAGCTTTCAGTTCATTTAAGTTTTCAATTAATGCACCGTGGCCGGCAGGTCGGAATAACAATGAATCATCTTCTTGTCGGAAGGGTGTATTATCTGGATTAACAGCAATGGTATCGGTCGATTGCTTTTGAAAGGAGAAATCAACATCAAACTTAATATTGTATTGCTGTTCTATTGGTTTTTTGCCCGTATTTAACTGTGCTTTAAATAACTCATGATGTTCCGGGCTTACCGTGAAATGCACTTTGGCCTGTTGGCCGTTATTGGCATATTGCGCTGCTTCTTTAAGGTGCTCTTCAACTGGTGTTGATACACTCTCGTTTTGCTTGTGGAAGCGAAGCAAGCCCTTTGGAAGCTTGCCATAATTTAGGCCATCCGGTAATAGGATTTTTTTAATTATCCTATCAGCCTCTTCTGTTGTAATAGTATCGGGGTTAATTTCTTGCCCTAATTGGTTCTCTAACTCATTTATAAAGGCAAAATCTTTAATTCTGGCAAAGAATGTACTGTACGGTTCCTGTATTTGAAGTAATGCTTGTTGGTTTTTATCTGACTGTATGAACTCAAACAAAGCCTTAAACATTCGGGTGGCCGCTCCTGAAGCAGGAACAAATTTAATTGTTTCAAGGCCATTTTTTAAGGCGTCTTTGTATTTATTTATAAACGATATTTCATCATTCGGAGTGCTTGCAATAATACCATCACCAAGCGTAGCCGCCTTTTGAAGGGAGGCATAGGCAAAGCCTGATTGAAACTGTTCCAGCTGTTTCTCAATTAGTTCTTGAGGAATCGATTTTTTCTTTAAAAGAAGGAGGTCGTCGTTAGTTAGCATATATTTTAGTTTTAGTCATGTAATAATAATCTATTCAATGGATTTTAACAAGGATAATACGGGATATAAAGCAGACTAATTATTGAAATGTCAATTAGTGTAGTTAACCCCTAATCGTTATTTCTTTACAAATCAGTTATATTTAGTCTGTTTACTATTCGACCAAACGACACTAATGTTCAAATATACTGATAATCAATTATTTGAATGTTTAGATATTTAAAAAAATAGTCTATATTCGCGCTGTTAAAATTTCTTAAAAGTATTCACTAAATTTTCTTTTATGAAGAGAATGGGATTGTTGTGTGGGTTACTTATGGTTAGCTTTCAGTTATTTGCTGAAGGGTATCAGGTAAACCTGCAAGGAAACCGACAGACAGGTATGGGACATACCGGAGCTGGATTAATGTTAGGAGCATCAAGTATGCACTTTAATCCTGGAGCATTAAGCTTTATGGACAAAAAATACGAATTTTCGCTTGGAGTAAGTGGCGTTATTTCTAATAACACCTTCCAGAAACAAGCTCCATCAGTATACGAAGCTAAATCGGATAACCCGGTTGGTACACCATTTTACTTTTATGGTGCTACTAAACTAAATGATAAACTGGCAGTAGGTTTAAGTGTAACCTCTCCATACGGAAATACGCTTAAATGGGGTGATGATTGGGATGGTAAATATTTGATTCAGGATATTTCTTTACGTGCCATTTTTATTCAGCCAACACTATCGTATAAAATTAACGATAAGTTAGGTTTTGGTATTGGGTTAATGGCAGTGAATGGTAATGTTGATCTAAATAAGGCATTGCCAGTACAGTATTCAGGACAAGATGCTACAGTAAATATATCTGGTAATACATGGGCCTTTGGCTTTAATGCCGGAGTAAGCTATCAGGCAACAGAAAAGTTGTCGCTTGGTTTAAGCTACCGCTCAGAAGTGATGGTTGAACTAGATGAAGGTGATGCCGATTTTTCTGTCCCAGCTTCATTAGCTGGTTTATATCCTGATACTAAATTTAAGTCGGAGTTGCCAATGCCAGCCAATATCACGTTTGGTGTTGGTTATATGGTAAATGACAAGCTGTTGTTAGCGGCTGATTTGCAATATGTAGGCTGGTCGTCGTATGAGAGCCTGAACTTTGACTTTGAGGCAGAGTCGGTGCCTGATTCATACAACGCCCGCGATTTTGAAAACACCATGATTTATCGCCTTGGTGCTGAGTATAGTTTAAACGACAAAGCGCAATTTAGAGCTGGTATTTACTACGACAGCACACCAATACCTGAAGACCGTTTAACGCCAGAAACACCGGGTACCAATAAAATTGGTATGTCATTAGGTTTTGGCTATAAAATCAGCGATAAATTATCGTTGGATGCCTCGTTATTATACATTCATGGCGAGAAACGCGAAGATGGTTATGAGCCAACAGACTTTTACGGAACGTATTATACAAATGCTGTGATTCCGGGTATTGGTTTAAATTATTCATTTTAAACGATGAGACTGATGAAACGATATATATATAAATACGCATTTTTATTAGGTGTTATTGCGCTTTGGTCATGCGAACCGAATACGGATGATTTTTCACCGTCGAAGGGTAGTGCTGACTTTTCTAAGTTTATTGCAATTGGCGATTCATATACCGCTGGTTATACCGACGGAGCTTTGGGACGCCGCGGGCAGGAAGAAGGGTTTAGTGCCATTTTAGGTAAGCAGTTAATGCATGTAGGAAGTGATTCTTACAATCAGCCATGGGTGCAGTCTGAAAGTAGTGTTGGTTCAACACAACTACAACCCGGTGTTTACAATGGTTATTACGAATTAAGTATTGTTGATGGTTCATTATCGCCAGTGCCTACCATTGGTGATGCTGCAATTTATGCCGAAGATGCAATAAGTGTTGATAATCAAAATTTTGGCGTTCCTGGAGCGAAGATAACACATTTGGTTACTGCTGGTTACTCGCAATTAAATCCATTTTTTGGGCGTTTTGCAAGTTCTGATATGACACATGTTTTGGGTGATGCAGCTAATGCAAATCCCACTTTTTTTAGTTGCTGGTTAGCTGGTAATGATGTTTTGGCCTATGCCTTGGCTGGTGGAGTTGGCAGCATAGGAAATGGGGTGACAGATATTACTGATGTTGCCGATTATGAATCGGCCATGGGTGCTGTTTTAAATGTTTTAACATCAAAAGGCGCGAAAGGTGTTATTGGTAATATTCCTGATGTTTCTTCAATACCATTTTTTACAACTGTTCCCTACAATGCTTTTGTTATTGATGCTGCCACAGCAGCAGCACTGAATCAAAATTATGAAGCATACAATGCAGGTGCGGAGGCGATGGGATTACCAAAAATGGAGTTTGTTGAAGGAGCAAATGCTTTTATTATCCATGATGCTTCTATTCCAGCTCAATTAGGTAGTAGAAGACAAGCAACAGCTAACGATAGGTTATTATTAACGGCTAAATCGTATGCTGGTTCTGATGATTTTAAAGCTGACCCAATTATCATTGATAATTATGTATTAACTGCTGATGAGCTTACTATGATTAGCACAGCAACAGATGCTTTTAATGCAATTAATAAAACAATGGCTGAAGGTTTTGATTTGGCCTTTTTTGATGCCAATGCTTTAATGGCGCAATTAAATACAACCGGTTTAGTTATCGATGGTAATCATTACAAGAGTACATTTGTTTCAGGCGGAGTATTCTCGCTAGATGGTATTCACACAACAGGTCGAGGTTCGGCCATAATTGCCAATGCCTTCATTGATGCGATAAATGCAAAATACGATGCAGCAATTCCAAGAGCTAATATCAACGACTATGATATGGTAGAATTTCCTTAATGGGATATTTACATAATGAGTGGTAAAGGAGGGGTAACCCTCCTTTTTTGTATGTTATGGGGCAATTTGTTGCTGGATTTTATCATCCAATGCTTTGCGTAATTCAACGAGTAAAGGGTGTTTTACATTGTATTCAGCTTTGTCAATGTGATTAATTGCCAACAATCTTGGCGATGTACCGCTAATGAACGCGGCTTCCATTTGATCGAGTTCATCAATATTGATGGCTCTGAACTCAACTACTATATTTTTTTCCTGTGCAATTGAAAGCACTTGTTTTCGCATAATGCCACCAAGCACCAGTGAATCGTCTGCTGTAATTAGGCAATTGTCTTTAATAAAAAATAAATTGGAGCGGCTACCTTCTGTCAGACAATTATCTGAATTAACCAGTATGCTTTCGTAAACATGGCGTTGTTCAATAATTGTATTTGCTTTTCCTCTAACATCAGGGTTATATATTTTAGCTTTAGGGTGGTGGCGCTCCGAAAATTGCAACGTGCATTTAATACCTTCATTGTATTCTTTTTCGCTTGGGTATTTTGCAGTTGTAAAATAGGCCATAAACTGATAGGTGTCTCTATCCGAGAATCGAAAATCAATTTTAATATTGCCGTTACTAATGTTGTTGGCTGAATAAAGCATCTTTAACCGGTTTTTAAGCTGATTATTATTAACTATTGCTTGGTAGCCTGCTATTTCAATGCTGTTTGCAAGCCGGTTTAAATGTTCGTCGATAAAAAGAGGGGTGGATGCTTCAATTCGGAATACCTCATAAATGCATACTTCATCATCGCCAATAGAATCGTTAAAAAAGGCGACCGACTTTAAGGTTCTATCCATCAAAAAATATTCTCCCTGAATAGCAGATTGCATTATAATGAGGTATGGTTAATTTCAGAAAATGAAGATAGGTAATTTTATTTGGCTGGCAAACCTGCTGGTTAAATGCCTCTTAAAAATAACTGTAAAGAACAGGATTGAGATATGTTGGTAGCTATATATATTTAATTACATAGTGTATTTGTTGAAGAAGAATACTGTGGTTTCGTTAACTTTTGTTTTTTTTGTACGAAAATTCAAATTGTATTCTCTGGAAAATGACGAAACTATTTCTTTTTGTAAATATATTGTTCATGTTTGGTGAACCCGGTGCTATAGAGCGAAGTCAATTCTATGAGGTGTTTTCTGGTGATGAGCATGATGATGTAAACGAGTTGATTACGCAGTTGGAAAAGGAGTTGCCTAATTCTTTGGTAAATGCTTATAAAGGAGCCTTATATATGAAGCTTTCATCATTTATGCCCAAAGCAAAGCTTAAGATTGAAACCTTTAAAAAAGGGCACATTTTGCTCGAAAATGAAATTAAAGCGCAACCAGAAAACATTGAATATCGTTTCCTTCGCCTGGTTATTCAGGAGCAATCACCACCCATATTGAAATACAAAAAGGATATAAAAAGCGATAAGCGCTTAATAATGGATCATTATGCCGATTTAGAGCCTTTAGTACAAAAATATGTGCTTAATTATGCGAATAAATCAAAACAACTAAACGAAAACGAATTCAAGTAATAAATGAAGCTTTTAATTATTTCCTACTCGCAAACCGGACAATTAAACGAGTTAATAGAGAATTGTACACGCGGGATTGACAATGTTGACATAGACAGGATTGAATATCAACCCCAAAATGATTTTCCATTTCCTTGGACCTCGGATGAGTTTTTTGATGCCATGCCCGAGTCGGTGTTGGAAACCAAATTGGAATTAAAACCCATAAACTACAAGCACGAAAAGTACGATCTAATCATTTTGGGTTATCAACCCTGGTTTTTATCACCCTCTATTCCTACCAGTTCATTATTACAAGAGGAAAGTTTTCTTGCTAGAGTGAAAAATACACCAGTGATAACGATTATTGGTTCGCGTAATATGTGGATTAATTCGCAAAAGAGCGTTAGTAAGCGGATTTTAGAAGCCGGAGGTGAAGTTGTTGGAAATATTCCTTTTATTGATACGCATAATAATTATGTCAGTGCTTTTACCATTTTGCACTGGATGCTTGCTGGACAAAAAACAAAGAAATGGGGCATTTTCCCAAAGCCAGGTGTTAGTAGTGAAGACATTGAAGGCGCTGAAGTGTATGCCCCAATTATAAATAAATCTATTCAGGAGAAAGATTTCTCAGAGCTACAAACTGAAATTCTTAAAGTGGGTAAAATATCTGTTGGTTCAGGCATTTTATTTGTTGAAACAGCTGGTAGACGGATTTTTGGTATTTGGTCAAAATTGATTACCAGGTTTGGAACATCACCTAAAAAAAGAAGATTCTTAATTCGCTTGTATAAGTACTATTTGGTTGTGGCTCTTTTCTTTATAGCTCCCATTGTTGTTTCCATTTTCAGGCTGCTTGTGCTTCCTTTTGTTTACCCACTAATAAATAAAAGAAAAAGCTATATTTGCAGCACTAAACTAACATGATAATGACCCAGGTTTTTATTACAAAAACATCTTCTTTTTTACCTAACGAAGTCGTGTCGAGTGCCGACATGGAAAAGTACTTAGGTTACATCAATGATAAACCATCAAAATCGAAAGCCATAGTATTGCGCAGTAATGGTATCGAGCAACGCTATTACGCTTTAACCGAAGATGGTCAACCAACGCATACGAATGCCGAAATGGTTTCTCAGGCCATCAGGAACTTGTTTCTTAACGAACCTGAAAACCTTTCGAAAGTTGATTTAATTACGTGCGGGACAACTACACCCGACCAATTATTGCCCTCACATGCAATAATGGTGCATGGCTTATTGCCCGAAACAGGACAAATAGAAGTAACGTCAAATGCCGGTTCATGCTGCTCGGGTATGCATTCGCTTAAATTTGCTTTTTTATCTGTTAAGTCGGGCGAAAAAGAAAATGCCGTTTGTGCCGGTTCAGAGCGGATTTCGTCTATCATACAGGCTGATACGTTTCAAGAAGAAGGCAAGCATTTAGAAGCTATCGAAGCTAATCCATATGTAGCTTTCGAGAAAGACTTCTTGCGCTGGATGCTATCTGACGGAGCAGGTGCTTTTCTATTGCAAAACAAGCCTGCTGCAGAAGGCGTCTCATTACGTATTGATTGGTTAGAATTGGCGTCGTTTGCTAATCTAAATGATACATGTATGTACATGGGAGCCGAAAAACAAAGTGATGGTTCTCTGTTGAGTTATCAGAATATGCCTCAGCAAGATTTGTTGAATAAATCAATCCTGAGTATCAAGCAGGATGTGAAGTTGTTGAGTGCTCAAATTGTGAAACAAGGCTTTGGTTTGTTAAGCGGTATTTTAGAAAAACACCATATTGATATTAACGATATCGATCACTTTTTGCCTCATATGTCAAGTTATTTCTTCAAGGATAAGATATATAATATCCTGGAAGAGAATGGAATTAAAATACCATACGAGAAATGGTATACCAACTTGAAAGAAAAAGGAAACATTGGAGCAGGTTCAATCTACATCATGCTTGATGGGCTTATCCAATCTGGTAAGTTGAAAAAAGGAGAAAAAGTGTTGTTAGCTGTTCCTGAAAGTGCTCGTTTTTCGTATGCATTTTGCTTGCTAACAGTTTGCTAATTAAAACAGGCTGCCGAAATCGTGAAAAAAGAAGAAATTCCACAAGATAAGTCTACGCTTGAAAATTTTACCAAGGAAGTCTATTATGTCAAGGGTAAAGAAGGGCGTTATGAAACTGGCTTAAGCAAGGGCTGGAGCGTTAAAGCAGAAGCACAGGATTCGGCCTGGGATGATATTCATAACGATTTGGAAGAGGCGCGCCTGGCTGTGAAAAATGGTAAAAAAAGTCCGATTTTTTACTATATGAAAAAGGAGTTGATGGACGAAGCTATTCTGGCCAGTTATGTGGGCATGATGAAATTCAGGGTGAAAAGGCATTTTAAACCATGGGTGTTTAAGCGACTAAAGCAGTCTGCCCTGAAGAAATATGCGTCTGTGTTTAAAATAAGTGTAGAGGAATTAAAATCATTTGAGGGATAATGCAAACGAATTATACGCACACGCAATCAGCACATTGTGAAAATGGTGTTATAACTAACTTTATACGTTCATACGGTCACGATTTTATGACAGAACCATTAGCCTTTGGTTTGGGTTCTGGTCTGTTTTATATACACTTACCTTTTATTAAGGTTAATGGATTACCTGCTTTTGCTTTCAGAACGATGCCAGGCCTTATTTTTAAACGCACTTGTCGAAGTTTAAAAATTGATGTAGAATCAAAGCGATTCCGTAAATCAGAAAAGGCACAGGATTATCTGGATAACCTACTGCAACAGGATAAGCTGGTTGGTTGCCAGGTGGGCGTTTATAATTTGTCTTACTTTCCTAAAGAATACCGATTCCACTTTAACGCACATAACCTTATTGTTTATGGTAAAGATGGGAATGACTATCTCGTGAGCGATCCTGTTATGGAAACGGTGACAAAACTGTCAGTAGAAGATATGAATACTGTTCGTTTTGCGAAAGGTGTTTATGCGCCGCACGGACACTTGTATTACGTCAACGATATTGGTGAAATTTCCAAGGAAGATATTAAGAAGGGTATAATTAAAGGTATTAAGCGAAATGTGCGCGATATGTTGCATGTGCCTGGTCCAATTACAGGTGTTAGTGGCATCAGGTATACAGCCAAAAAAGTAAAAGGATGGCGCGATAAGTTAGGGCCACGCAGGGCTGGTCAGTATTTAGGCCAGATTATCCGCATGCAGGAAGAGATTGGAACCGGCGGTGGTGGGTTCCGTTTTATTTATGCAGCCTTTTTAGAACAAGCAGCTGGTTATTTCGATAGTGACGACTTATTGAGCATTTCCGATGACTTTACCAAGGCTGGTGATATGTGGCGCGAGAGTGCCATGCTGATGGCTGGTGCGCTTCGTGGTCGTGCATCGGAGCAAAGTGATTATGATAAGATGCATGACTTATTAAATGACATTAGTGAGGTTGAGAAAGTTGCCTTTAAGCGTTTATCTAAACTTAAATTGAAATAAGTGAGTCAGGCCATTATTCAAATAGATCAGCTTAGCAAGCGTTACAAAGAAGCATCGGAATATAGCTTAAAAGATGTTTCTTTTACTATTAATGCTGGTGATAAGTTTGGCGTATTTGGACCTAATGGAGCGGGTAAAACGACGCTCATCTCTATTATATGCAAGTTGTTTTCTCAGACATCCGGTGAGGTTCGTTACTTTCCGGCTAATGGTCATGATTTGAGCATTGGTTTTGTGCCTCAGGATTTAGCGTTGTATGAGGAGTTGACGGCTCAGCAAAATATGGAATACTTTGGTGCATTGTATAAACTAAGCAAGGCAGAAGTTATAAATCGCACCGAAGAACTCTTGGCTATTTTAGGCTTGTCAAAAGTAGCTCAGAAGAAGGTGAAAACGTTTTCCGGTGGTATGAAACGACGGCTTAATCTGGCGATTGGTATCATCCATAATCCAGAGATCCTCTTTTTAGATGAACCTACTGTTGGTGTTGATATTCAATCTAAAAATGCGATTATGGCCTTTTTAGAGGAGCTTAATGAAACAGGTACAACCATTGTTTATACGTCTCACCATATGGAGGAAGCGGAAGATTTTTGTGATACAATAGCCATTATGGATTATGGTAAAGTAATTGCCAACGATACATTGAAGAATCTATATGAATCGTATAATGTTTCCGGATTGATGGAAATAATGATTCTCTTAACAGGAAAGGAGTATAGAGACGGTGTATAGATTACTGGCATCCATAAAGAAAGAATTACTGATTCTGATAAACGACAAGGTGGGGCTAACCTTGATGTTTGTACTGCCCTTATTGTTGGTTTTTATTATTACTATTATTCAGGATTCGGCTTTTAAAATTGTGAATAACAATCAAATATCAATGTTGGTTGCGAATCATGATGCAGGTGAGTTGGGCGATAATCTCACGAAACGCCTGGCTAATTCCGGGATGTTTAAAGTGATCGAAAAGCAAGAAATTGATTCTTTAACCCTGAAAGAAGAAATCGCCAGAAATGAAGCCTTAACTGGTCTTTATATAGCAGAGGATTTTACCCAGAAACTTCAGGATTTATCTGGTAGTTTAAGTGCTCGAATGTTATCCGATTTTGGTATAGGAGAAGCGGAGGCTAAAGAGCTTAGTATTCCTTCAATTATGTTTGTGCACGATCCTGTATTGCAGGAAAGCTATTGTCAGTCTATAATTGGTATGGTGCATGCGCACATCGGTAGCATGGAGAGTGCGCGTATGATTGAAAGTATTTATGCTGAGATGGGTGTAGAAGAAGTGCCTGATGAAATAAAGCAAAATATTGCCAGAAATCACGTAACTATTAATAAAAAGCCGGCCTCTGTCAATAAAAAGATGGTAACGCCCAATGCAACCCAGCACAATGTACCAGCCTGGACGGTTTTTGCCATGTTTTTTATGGTGGTTTCGCTTGGTACTAATATTGTAAAAGAGCGCAATTCGGGAAGTTTTCAACGAATAAAAACCATGCCCTCAAGTTTTGCTGTTGTTTTAGCAAGTAAGCAGGTGGTATACATGACAGTGGGCTTTCTGCAAGTATTATTGATTTTTAGTGTGGGGGCTTATGTATTTCCGCACATTCAATTACCCGAATTATATCTGCCAGCTAACCTTGTGGGCATGCTGATTATAACTTTATTGAGCACACTAACAGCGGTCAGCTATTCATTAATGATTGGTGCGGTTGCACGAACTCAGGAGCAGGCCAATGGCATAGGAGCCATCTCAATCATTATTCTTGCTGCACTGGGAGGGGTGTGGGTGCCCACATTTGTGATGCCAGAGTTTATGCAGATTATTAGTGAATTATCACCTTTGCACTGGTGCATTGAGGGCTACTATATTTTGTTTCTGAAAAATGGTAATTGGCATGATTTATTGCACGTTATTATTATTTTAGCGTCTTTCAGCCTTGTTTTTCAGTTACTAACCTATTTGAAATTAAGAATTGATAAGATAATATAAGCACATTACAATGGATAAAGAACAAATTAAAAAAGAGCTGATTCAGCATATAATAGAGTACTTAAACCTATCGGATTATACAACAGAAGATATTACAGATGACATGCCACTTTTTGGCGATTCTGGTCTGGAGCTTGATTCAATTGACTCATTGGAGCTAACGGTGATGTTAGAACGTGAGTTTGGTGTTAAAATTACCAATCCAACTGAAGGACGTAAAATATTGGTTGATGTTAATAGTATGGCCGATTTTATTATTGCTAATAAAGAGAAGGCTGATAAATAAAAGTTTATGGATGTTTCCATCGCACTATAAAATCGATAAAAGCACATGAATATTTTCGTTACAGGACTTGGCTGTATAAGCCCTTTAGGATTTAATCTTAAGGAAAACCTTGCCCAATTAAGAGCGGAGCAGGATGGTCTTGTGCGTTCAGAGTATTTAGAGTCGCGCTATAAAAGTGAAAAATTTTATGGCGAAGTCAAGATGGATACATCATCACTTTTAGATAGGATTAATGTTTCTTGTAAAAAAGGATTAACACGAACCGATGCACTGGCTTTTGTAGCATTTGATGAAGCTATTAATCACGCAGGACTGACCAAAACAGAAGTTGAAAGCCATGATACAGCTTTTATTTCTGCCAGTACAGTCGGGGGTATGTGTTTAACCGATGAATTGTATCGGGATGCTAATTTAAATACAGAAACATCTGAATACAGTGGTTCCTACAATTGTGCAGCACATACTTTGCGCATTACAAAAGAGTATAAAATAAAAGGGATAACCAATACTATTAATACAGCCTGTTCGTCGAGTGCCAATGCGATAATGCTGGGGCTTAAATTGATTCGATCAGGGCGAGTTAAGCGAGCCATTGTAGGAGGGGCTGATAGCTTAGCCAAATATACGGTCAATGGCTTTAATGCTTTACAAATATTATCCGATAAAAAGTGTACGCCTTTTGATTCAGAAAGGGATGGATTAAACCTTGGGGAAGGTGCTGCTTACATTGTTTTAGAAGCAGAGGAGGCTTGTCTGAGTAAGGAAAAGTATGCTCGTCTTTTGGGAGCAGGTAACACTAACGATGCTTTTCATACATCTTCTATGAGTGATACGGCTGATGGAGTAACAGCTTGTATCCGGCAGGCATTACAGGATGGCGGTATGGCAGAAAACGATATTGATTATATCAATGCACATGGTACAGGAACTCAGAATAATGATCAGGTTGAGTTAACAGGATTTAGTAATGTTTTCAAATCGATTCCTCCCTTCAGCTCTACAAAATCTTATACGGGTCATACTTTAGGAGCAGCTGGTTCGTTAGAAGCTATTTATAGTATTTTAAGTATCAAGCACAATGAAATCTATCCGAGTCTGCGTGTTTCAAATGCTATTGCTGGTTTTGATGTATCTCCAGTAGCGGGTTATACCAACGATATAACGATTAATACTGTTCTTTCAAATTCCTATGGATTTGGAGGTAATTGCACATCACTTTTATTTGGTAAAGTATAATGTACATCATTAAAACATCATGTATATCGCCCCAGAAAACACATGACGGTAGTTATGCGAATGATATTATATCATATAATGGTAACAAGTACAATGCTATAGAACCTGATTATAAAGGTTTGATTCGTCCGGCGCAATTACGTCGAATGGGCAAAACCATTCGAATGGGTATTGGTGCAGGCTTGCCAATTTTACAAGATATTGAGCGTGTTGATGGTATCATTTTAGCCTCGAGTGAAGGAGGGCTGGAAGATTGCATAAAGTTTCTAAACCAGATAGTTGATTACGATGAAGGTTCACTGACGCCCACCAACTTTGTGCAAAGCACACCCAATGCTCTGGCTGGTAATTTGGCACTGATGTCGAAGTGCCAGGCCTATAACATGACACATGTACATCGAGGGGGGGCTATGGAGAATGCGCTGTTGGACGCGCTGTTACTTTTTGAAGAAAAAAAGGCCGACTTGCTGCTGTTGGGTAACGTGGAAGAGATTTCGGATTATAACTTCAATATTGAAACACTGGCAGGACAATTCAAAAAAGAGGAAGTTACTTCGGATGCCTTATTGAATTCTCAAACTCCAGGAACTGTATGTGGAGAAGGTTCAAGCATGTTTTTACTATCAAACAATCCAGATAATGCTTTAGCAGAAATTATGGATGTTGCACAAGTTTCTTTTCCGCATAAGGAAGATATATTGGATTTTATCATCGGTTTTCTTTCACGAAATCTACTAAGCCCCGAAGATATTGATACAATCATAATAGGCAAAAATGGTGATGTTAGAACCGATTTTTGGTACGACTATGTTTGTGATGAATTATTTCAATCGCAAAACCAATATAGCTTTAAAAATATAGTTGGTGAATATCCTACATCAATTGCGTTTGCTACACACTTCGCTTGTGAATTGTTAGCAGGCAAAGATGCTCCTGAAGAAACAATCATTCGTGAAATAAATGCTCCTAAAAATATTCTTATTTACAATCATTTTAAGGGAGAACAACACGGCGTGATACTGATTCGTAAATAGTTTCGGAAGAGGTTTTTATAATGCCTTCACAAGATTAGCTTCGGTGAATGAGGCTAAATTAAAGCTCTGGTTCTAATTGCAAAAGAATGAAAATGATATAGTAATACGTGATTAATATTTAAATGAGGATTATATTGTAATTTTAAACTATTAGTCTCATTTAAAATATCATTATGAAGTATTGTTTTCTTCTTCTTTTTATAATCAATTCACTATTTCTTCGTGCCGGCAATGAGGTTGTTACTGGCGTGGTTTTTATCGATGAAAACAACAATGGCCTTTACGATAAAGGCGAAGCACCATTAGAAGGAGTTTTAGTTTCGAACCAGTTGGAGGTGGTGGCCAGCGACAAAAAAGGACGTTATCAGCTTCCTTTACGCGACGGTGCCTTTATTTATGTTGTGAAACCCAAAGGCTATCAGGTTATAACAGATTCATTAAATATACCTCGTTACTTCTATTTTCACCATACTAATGGAGCGCCAAAAAATCTTACTTATAAAGGTGTTGAGCCAACAGGGGTTGCTCCTGAAACAATTGATTTTCCGCTTATTCCGATGGAAGAAAAGAAACGTTTCAGAATGTTGGCATTGGGTGATCCGCAAACGCCGAATGACCAGACGCTTGATTATTTCCGAGATGGAAGTGTAGCTGATATGTTTCGCCATCAGGCCGATTTTTACATGATACATGGTGATATTGCTGATGATAATTTAGATATCTACCCACGGGAAAAAGCGATTATGTCGCAACTAGGTATCCCAGGTTATCACGTGCCAGGTAATCACGATGTCAATTACAAATCGGAACATCGCAATAATGATTTTGAGACTTATAGAAAAGCATTTGGTCCTGATTATTTTTCATTTGATTATGGAGATGTACACTTTATTGTCTTAAATAATATTTCATATAAAGGGTGGAACCAGGAACAAAATAAACGCGGTCATTATGTAGGTAAATTAGATAGTGTACAATTAGAGTGGTTAAAGAACGATCTGAATCATGTGCCTAATGATAGGTTGATAGTGATTAATTCACATATCCCATTTGTTGAAGATGATACCCAAAAAGAATCTATTATAAGTCTACATGATTTATTAATAGAACGGACAAAAGTTCTTTCTTTAAGTGGACATATACATCAGGTAAAGACCTGGCAATTAAACAAAGAAAACTATTGGGAGTATGCTGGAAGTCATGAAGGGGTAAATGTAGGAGCTACTTGTGGTAGTTGGTGGTCTAATCCTAAAGATGAAAACGGTATTCCGGTTTCAACATGTCAAGATGGTTCTCCTAAAGGGTACTTTGTTTTTGATTTTGAAGGTTCAAATTATAGTTATGAATTTATTCCTATACATTATGATGATGCTTTTCAAATTCGAATTTCTTCTCCACTAGGAAGGATAAAACAGGAAGAGTTGGATTCAAGTAAGATTGTGATCAATTGGTTTGTTGGTAAGCCACATCAAAAGGTTGAAGTACGTATTGATGGGGGGGAACCTTTCTTGATGAAAAACTTTTATGGAAATGACCCATTCTATGAACAAACATTAGGTATAAGAAAGACCGTTCCTGATTGGCCACCACGCGCCGCTAAATCTTCTCATATGTGGAAATTGCCTCTACCAGGTAATCTAAGAAAAGGAACACACAGGATTGAAGTAACAGCTTATGGAGAAAATGATAAGGTGTTTAAAGCTTATAAAATTATAGAGATAGAATAGAAGTATTGGCATAGATGTAAAAATTAAGCCTGTAAATCAATTGATTTACAGGCTTAAAGTGATCCCGGCGGGAACAATATCATTTTTGCAAGTCGTCTAAATTACAATAAGTTACAAACACATATTTTTTATGAGGTCACTAAATAGGTCACATAAAAAACGAAAGGTTTTGATTCTGTTTGTTGTCCTTCGACAGTTACAAAGTTACGGAATTGTATGGTTTGAAGCTAATTAAAAGAGTGCAAATCAATGTAAATGGGTCTAAGTATTTGGGCTGAATGAGTGGTAATAATTGAGCTTGGCACCTAATCGTTAGTGATGGTTAAAGGGGATTGATATCGTTTTGATGAAAAACGAATGCTACAGGCTGTTTGAGGGAGTTCAAATTTAATGAAATGAGGATATAGGAAGCTTGGTCGAATGTTGAAAGTCCGGCTTCTAATCGGTGAGGTATTGTTTGACGAGTTCTTCTTTAATACCGGTATGGTGGGCAAACTCCTCCGATGTAATGAACTGGTGATGCTTTTTGCCCAATGATGCTTTGATGTTATGCAGTAGGCGCCGGCTTGATTTTTCACTTTTACCGGTGATACGTTGCACATCTTTGGGGTAAACGC
>NZ_JAFMVC010000060.1 GCF_025499605.1 Carboxylicivirga litoralis
CTAAAATAGAAAGAGCATTGAGAAAATCTGGTGATTTTGAAACGGGGGGAATACTAATTGGCAAAAAAGTTGAAGATAATAGTTTTGAGATAATTGACGCCTCCGTTTCAGATGAAGACAACAAATACTCAATAGCCTCTTTTATTAGAGGTGTCAAAAAATCAGACTTA
The DNA here is from genome assembly GCF_025499605.1 of Carboxylicivirga litoralis. Taxonomy (GTDB): domain Bacteria; phylum Bacteroidota; class Bacteroidia; order Bacteroidales; family Marinilabiliaceae; genus Carboxylicivirga; species Carboxylicivirga litoralis. The sequence continues at coordinate 171 of NZ_JAFMVC010000060.1, forward strand.
CTTTTAAGAAAACACTATAAGAAAAAAACAGGATATTATATTGGTGAATGGCATTCTCACCCCAAGTTTAGCTTGTCTCCCAGTCATCAAGATATTGCGACGATGATAGGCATTCTTGCGGATGATAACTATGGGGTAATGTTTAATATTCTTATGATTACTAAATTGAATAACAACAAACTTGATTATCAAGGATATTTCTTTCATCGAAATTTAGCTGAAATAATTGTGCTTGAAAAAAAGCCCAGCCCCTAACAATGCATAAAAATAATAGCCGAAATAGTAGTGAATTCAAGGGCTGTAGCCCGCTTCAACTTCCTTGTAATTTGACAGGTTTTAAGCCCGCAATCGGCTACATATTCTTATGCGAAACGTTACCATTAATTTAATAAACTGCTGCTGACATAAAACTACATCGTAAAATGACAAGAATAATAATATTCCTAATCTTCTTGATTACCGTATTTCAGAGTTCTCTTTGTCAGACTGATAAAGTCAATGTAATATTTGACGACGGTAAAGAAATTGATACAATTACATGGGAAATAAACTCTTATAAGACATATTATTCTTCTGTAGACTTAAGTCCTTGGTCGACATTGAAAGACAGTGGTATTTATGATAATAAGGGAATGAAAACTGATTTTTGGATTGAATATCCAATTGATACCACAATAATGTTTTCAGCTAATAATATTCGAACAGATTCTTTAAAATCCAAAGTTTATAATCCCAAATTAGTTAAACTAACAGGGAAATATAGTGATGGTAAAAGATATGGAACATGGAATACTTATTCTTATTCTAACTACATTGATTCAAAATGGATTTTGGACGCGACAACTAACTACAAGGATGGCCTAAAAAATGGAATGGAAATATCCTTTTACCCATGGACAAAAGATACATTTATGATTGTGATTTACGAAAATGAAGAACCAATTGAACTTAAGGAGTTCTATACGGGAAATAGAGTGAAACAGATTATTAAAACAGAAAATGGCAAAAGTGTACATTATCAATATAATGATAAAGGGGAAATACTAGATAAAAGAATAATAAAATAAAAACTAATGGTAACACGCCGCTATAATGCATAGCAGGGGCTGGTTCGCTTTGGGTGGGCAGATTCCCGCCTCGATAGTCTCGTCCTCTCGGACGGACAATCTCAACGCAAATCTGCTACCGCATCATGCGGCCAACCGTTGGCCACAACGACACAAGCGGCTTCTAATTAAAGGGCCATGGCCTTTCGCTAAAACTAAATTCATTATAGATTATTTGGCGCGGTAAAACGGATTCACAAAACATACTGGGACAGAAATGCGAGATAAATTGATAAGGTACATTTCTGTTGGCCAGTTGAACTAAAGACCTGAAAAATAAGGAATAAACAACCACCTGACCAAGAATTTAAGTTGTGTAGCATAAATACTCAACGGTACTTAAGACAACAATGACGTAGAAATATTCGGAAAAGACCGCGCCATAAAGTGTTGAAAGCAAAGACTGACAAAATATGACCAGCTGTTGGGATAACAATTCTTTGACCGCTTGTTTAAAGAATAACATAACGTGAAAATAGTAATCGCAGTGGCCAACACACTGCATAACGCATAAGGGGGTCGTGCAGCTTGCAAAGCCTCTACAGATAAGGCCTGCGCCAAATCGTTGATTTGGCTTTAAAATGGAAAGTTAAATCAAAAACAACAATTTGGCTTCGCTTGATTTGGAAAGGTCTGTGAGGCTAAAATCCCCCTTACGCGTCATGCAGCAAAACGTTGGGGGCACATTAAAAAAAACGACAGAGCATAAACTTGATTGGGAAAAAAAAGTAATGAGCTTTAAATATTAAATCTGGCAAGTTGAACTTTGATTACAAAAGCTATATAAATGTTTAAGAAATTCTCAAATATCTTAGTAATTACGGTATGGATTTTAGCTGCAGTCATTTGGATCTCATCATTGATTTCACCGTTAGAAATAACAAAGGAATTGTATAGGAATATTTGTGCAATTCTAGCAATTTCAGGATTAATTTATTTAATCTTATACCTGATTCCTTTTAAGAAAAGACCAAAAAATATTATAGGAATTGTTACAGTTTTCTCTGTAGTCATACTTGGTATATATAGAGAACGTTTTCCTTGGAAAGGCAATTGGGACAGGAATGTATTATACAACCACGGACACTTTAAAAACAAAACTATCGAATCTCAGATAAGAGAAATAGGTACTTGGAAATTTGAAAAGCGGATTGTTAGGGTTACTAGACTTACAGATTTTTTAATAATTGCTGTAGAAACAGATACAATGAATATTGAATTACCTTGGGTGAAACCTGAGAATAACTAATAAAAAAAACGTGCCCCAACAAGCCATCATAAAGTAGCCCTGGCTTTGGTGAGATTTAGGAGTTCAGCCCCCGCGCCAACTGAAGCACAATTAAGAAAGCGAATATACCACACGCAAATTGGGCCACTTCATATGGCCGAACCGTTGTGGGGCATTCAAAAACCAAAGAAAAATCCTTATGAAATTATTTTATCTGTTATTGGTATTAGGGCTTATTTCTTGCAAAACCAGAAGCAAAAAGCAGACTATTGAATCAAAATTACAACTTGATTCTATGGCATTTCAACAAATACAAAATACAAATGATTTCTGGGAGTTTTCAAAATTTGTTTTAGAGTATCCAGAATCAGAATTCTTTTATACTGCGCTACAAAAATATCACTCAACCAGAGATGCATATTTTGACAGCATAGATATGCCAATTATTGATTGTTTTAGAAATTGTGCTAACATTCAAATAAAGGGTGACCAAAGAATTTTATTTGAACATAAATTGGTAAAACTAGAAGCACTACATGATTCCTTATTGAATTTTTATCTCAATGATGAATATGATGAATCAAAGCCTGAAAAAAAATATATTGAAGATGTATATGGAAAGCCTCAAGAAATATCCAAGGGACATATTCAAGTACAATACATAAATGATTCATGTGCAGTATTGCAAAATGTAATGAAAGAAATAAGTTGTTCGATTTTTTCCTATAAGAAATACTTATCACAAAAATGGTATCATAAAAAATGGGAGAAACTTGAAATTGAGGAAAGGGATCATCTTAACTTTTTATTCTATAATAGATTAATAATATTTGGTTGGGACGAAGAATATGTAGTTCCACCGCCACCACCACCTCCGACAGAATATGAAAAGTAAGAAATAACGCCCCACAACAAGCCATCATAAAGTAGCCCTGGCCTTGGCGGGATTTGGGAGTTCAGCTCCCGCGCGAGCAGAGGCATAAACAAGAAAGCGAATATACCACACGCACCCGGGCCACTTCATATGGCCGAACCGTTGTGCAACATAAAACAGAACGATAGAGCATATTTCAAAGATTAAATTATGGATAGAAAATATCAGTTAGAATTTTGTAAAATTTGTGATAATAGAGAATTCTCAAGAGATAAAGGGATAATTTGTAAACTAACAGGAGACATTGCAAAATTTGAAAATGATTGTCCTGATTTTGCTGGGGACAGAAAGCAAACACCATATGTGCCGCAAACCGATAGTTCAGTTGATTCTGAGGAAAACTATGATTTTGAAAAAACAGTAGACGGCTATCCGACAAAACCGATTGAAGAAACAAAAAAGCAATCTATAAATCGCTCACTGATGAGTATGGGATTGTTTATAGCTGCATTCTATTTGATTTTCAAATGGGATATAACTTATATTTTGGTTCTGGCTGGAGTGATTTTCATCCACGAGATTGGACATTTTCTCGCAATGAGAATTTTCAAGTATAATGATTTGGGAATTTTCTTTGTTCCTTTAATCGGAGCATTCGCAACAGGACAAAAGGATACGATATCACAAAGACAAAATGTAATAATTTTACTTGCAGGTCCGTTACCAGGTGTAATTATTGGAGTGATACTTTATTACTTTGGATTGAGGGATAGCAGCGAATTTCTTATAAGGACTTCTAATATTTTCATATTCCTAAATTTATTTAACCTGATTCCAGTAATGCCGCTTGATGGTGGACGAGTGATAAAAAGCATGTTTTTTGAGAACAACGAGCTGATTAATAAGATTTTTATTTTCTTATCAATTGCTGTTCTAACAATCTACTCGTTATATTCACAATCATATTTTTTACTTGTGATTCCCTTCTTTTTATTGACTCAAATTAGTAATCAATCCCAAGTGAGCAAGGTAAAGGAAGGGATTGATAAAAAAGGTATAGACATTAATAAATCTTACGAGGAGCTGACTGACGAGGAGTATTGGTTGATACGAGATGAGATTGGAACTCACATGAAATACTTTAACCGATTTATTACTCCGAAAAGATATATAATAGCTGATAACGAGCAAAGGATAATTAAACAAGTAAAAGCGATTGTTCAGAAAGAGCCAATTAAGGATTTAAGAGTAATTGGTAAAATCTTGATTACTCTCTTGTGGATTATGACTTTTATCGTTCCATTCGTTATGATTGTGATATATTATATTCGATTAGGGATTGAAATTCAATAAATTACGTTGCACAACACGCGGTATAAAACATTGGGGTTTAAGTGGTTATTCAAACTTTCTGCCACGCATTAAGTTCGGTGTAACTGGACAGGAAAGTAACCCGAAATCCCCAACGTTTCATACCGCCACCGTTGTGCCCTATATTTTTTCAGCGGTAAGCTTTTTGTTGGCTTCCAGAAACAAGAATTCAAAAATAATCCAACGCACTGTAACGGTTAGATTT
>NZ_JAFMVC010000061.1 GCF_025499605.1 Carboxylicivirga litoralis
TTTAGTGCATCACTGCGAATGTAAAGATTAATTAATGACTTAAAAAGCAATGTGTCAATAATCAGTTTCTATAAAAAGTACTTTTCTAACTTATTCCTATTTATTTCTTATACTCTATTTAAAATATATGTAGCAAGAAAATTATAACATAGTACCCACCCTAGTACAACATATCCTCACTTATGGACTATTCAAAAAAACGATACATTACGAAACTCATTATTAACGGTCTTCGCAGATGATAATTGGTAACGGTAATGACAGTGGAAATAATCAGCTCTTCAAACAGTAGATTAATACTAATGCAAAATAAGAAAAAGTATGTATCTTAAAGATTGGAAGACTTTATCTTTATTATTTCAAAAACTTGTCAGACTCCCTATGTAGAACTACCTACACATAAAGGAAACTTACATTTATTAAAATCGATACTATGCAACAATATTCATCCAACAACTACTTCTTATTTGATAAGATTCTATACATATTTGTGTTATTAATTGCATCGTGTTTAGCAGCTTATTACTCTAATAATACATTTGCCATTGTAGGTGCTCTGACAACCATCCTTATTTGCTTAATTGCTTTATGGAAACTTTTGGAAAGTATCAAAAGAGTAATGTTTGATGCGAACGACATAACGGTAACCTACGTCTTTTACTCAAAGCAGGTTTACATCCAATATTCAAGTATAAAAGAAGTTCTGCATATCTTCTATTATCCTGTTTTTAGTCGGAATACTATTATTTACAACGATATTGATGGCAAAACCAAAAAACTTAAGCTTCGTGCTGTCGTCCCCAATGGTGAATACTTCACATTCATCAACTGGCTATTCTCAAAGAATAAACATATTGACTTTACCTTCTTACCATCTGACTCAAAGTTAAAACAGGAGTATGCAGAAATGCAATAACAGCTCCGCAGGATTTAACTCCATAAATATGATGGTGATCATTTTCATGAAGCAGTTCTAATAATTATTTATATTTTTAAGTCATTTAACTTCTCATATCAATAATTTAAAGCCTTGTAAAGCTCTTAATTCAGATTAACAAAGCGGCATGACACCCTGATTATCTACTCCTTAATTATCTACTTTTCTTTAATAACCACATTGTGATGCGCAGAAACATAAAACGCCACACGTACAAAAAAAACATTAACCAAGCATGGTTACTTTATACTATTGCCGGAATAATACTCCTTTTCGTAAGCTATTGTAACGTTAAAAATTGCAATATGGTAAATGAGCCCATAAAACAAGGTAAACAAACCATCAGTAAAGTGGTCATCAACAGGGACATTAAGCAGATAAAGGAAGAGACAAATATTACAGAAGAGCAACCTAATGCTATTATTGACACCACACTATTACAAGGTGCCTATGGCATTGACGACCTGGGCAATGCTGTTTTTGCGATCGATGAAAACACCTTTTATTATCCCGATTCAAATACAAAGTATAACTATATTTTAAGAGGGGACACACTCCAACTCTTTGGAGAAGATGCAGATATGGAAACTCTCATCATCAAAGAATTAACTAATGTTCATCTGATACTTTATAACACGAACTATCAGACAATCGACACTTTAATTCGAAGAGGACCTGACACTGGCAAAGAAATAGCTGAACATGATGAAATTAAAGAACAATTTGATTTATTTTTAGCAAAATTCAGTTCCGATACACTTTATCAATTAAGGCATGTTCAATTTCCTCTTGAAATAAAGAACATTGACATTGAAGACAACACTGAACTAGTACTAGTATCAAGTGAACAGTGGAAACACCTTGATCTCAGGTATGATGAGAATATGGCAAACAGAGAAGTTGATACTTATGAACAAGTTCTTGAAGTATCCTCTGATTCCTGTATTGTAATTTTTAAAGGGATTGATAATGGTATTTGGATAGACCATGTTTTTGAGAGAAAAAATAATGAATGGATATTAGTACGGCTAATTGACACATCATATTAAATGTGATGGGGAATAGATATTTATAACTCAGCCAGGCAATTATTTTGTATAAAGTCCAAGATCAGTTTCCTAGAGTTTATGCCAACTTGTAATATACAATTTGCACGCTACCCACCTAAACCAAGCGGATCCATAATATTTAATTATGGATTAGCTCAATAATGCAAGCCCTCAATGTAATACCAATGATGCAATTTCAGAACAGCAATAATACATTAAGACCCAAATCCTACCTACAAGCTTGAACACCTATTAGTTAAGTCAGTATTTATCATCCTTTTTCACCAGTTACAAATTAATGGAAGTAAGTTCTGCTATTCTATAGTTATTAAGATCTGGCAATCATTTATAAGGCAATTACCCTTGACGAAATTTACCAGCCGTGCTATTTTAGGTGGGTCTGATAATTTTAAACAAGGGAAATAGTTATCAGCTATCATTTGATTATGATGTTGTTTGTGGGAAAAACAGCTAAATCTCCCATAGCATCACCTTAACATCTGCATTACTCTATCGCTTATTAGGAAACTTAAAACCTGTAAACAATGAAAAAAATTAATGCATTTAAAGTAGTACTCTCTTTGTCGATACTGCTAATGGGTATTGGTTGCGATAAAGAAAAGAAGGAATTCATTGAGTCCGAAAATTCGATGACATTAAAATCAACCTGTTCAAGTACCGATCCCACAGATCCGGTAGACATTATCCCAGTTGTAGTAGATGGCAATACCCCCGCGGTGACATCCACGAATGTGAAAATTGATCCTCCAGTAGCAGGAACGTTCGCTCTTGGAGCTGGCACGGTAACTATTGCATTTAGCAATGAATCGTGCGGACAAGTGATGACCTGGGAAGTATCCGACAATATTGTAATTGATCACGTGTATGCGAAAGGTGGCGATAAATACAACGACTATGACTATACGGGTGAAAGTCCAAAACCCAAAAGCGATGGCAACCTACACTGTCCTGTCAATCCAAGTGGCTCATACGCCGACTTCAGTCATGTTAACTTTGTTTTTCATTATCAATTGACTGTTGATAAAACAGCTGAAACAGAGTTCAACAGGAAATGGGATTGGGTGATCGAAAAAATTGGAGACAAGTCTGAACTGGTGTTATCTGAAGGGCAAACATTCAATGTTAATTATAATGTCTTCACTACAGCAACTGCTACCGACAGTGACTGGAAAGTAAGCGGTACCATCACAATATTTAACGAAACACCTCTGGAAGCTGTTGTTACTGACATAACAGATATTGCAGGAGGAGTAACAGCAACTTTGGCATGCGAACTGCCACAAACACTAGCTCCCGGAGAAACGCTTGAATGTGATTACTATGCGGATATGCCATCTGGCACGGATGGCACCAATACAGTGACAGTAGTAACAAGTACACCACTGGTTGAAGGAGACATTGCCACGGCTGATTACACTTTTGGAGAACCTACAAATGAAATTGACGAATGCATTACAGTTAATGATGATAAGTTTGGCAGCTCACTAGGCATTATTTGCGCCGTTGATGCGCCATATACATTTGAATATACACTAAGTCCTCCAAGTGAATGCGGTGAGTATGAGTTTGTAAACACAGCAAGCTTCGAAACAAATGATACTCAGACTTTGGGAAGTGATGATTGGACAATAACCGTTACGGTACCGTGCGACTATGGTTGTACACTCACCCAAGGCTACTGGAAAACACATTCTGAATTTGGCCCGGCTCCTTACGATGATACCTGGGCTCAACTGCCACAAGGGGCATCAACTGGCTTTTTCTTAAGTGGACAAAGCTACTATCAGGTACTTTGGACTCCACCTGCAGGTAATGCCTACTACCAATTGGCTCATCAGTATATTGCAACTGAATTGAATATGCTTAATGCAGCTTCGAATGGAGATATTATTGATGCTTTTAATGAAGCCACTTCCTTGCTTGAAAACTACACTCCTGATGCTGTAGCTTCTTTCAAAGGGAAAGATAAAAATTTATGGACCAAATTAGCCAGTACATTAGATGATTATAACAATGGCCTAATCGGACCTGGCAGTTGCGATGAGTAAATATTGAGAACTGAAATCAACTATTTATAGCAACAAAAAGTAATAATCATTTCTTATGTTTGCTACTATTAGTTCGATAAAAACAAGAAAGGTGCGAAAAAAAGCACCTTTTTGTTTTCAAATTAACCAGAGGCAGAATAAGTACCTTAATGATTATACCAGATTGGAAGCATTTCACAATAAAGTAGTTTGCCATATTGCTCTTTTTATCATAACAACAAGATGCATCACTGATGTTAATCGTGGTATTTTTAGTACAAAGTTCCCTTTCAGTCATTATTTAAGCAGACAAAGCTCCTACTCCAAGTAAGAGCACTTAACTCAATATTTGTTCTCACTAGTGTCCCATAAAAATTGGGACACTAGTGAGTGTCACTTTTAAATAACAACAAAGCAACCAGCTTTAATTTTAAAGTCAAGGACTTATCAAGCAAATATTTTTGTACTTAGTTTTTCAGTACATGACAAAAGTATAATTAATTGAAAATCAATTAATTAAGTAGTTAAATTGCTTGCTTAAAACCTTGATATTCAGTATCTTACAAAA
>NZ_JAFMVC010000062.1 GCF_025499605.1 Carboxylicivirga litoralis
GTGCGGTCTTTGACATGATCAACTTCATATGACGCTGCTAAGTACATGTTGTGAATTGCTTTCAAATTGTATATTTAGTGCGGTCTTTGACATGTCATCGTTGAGTACAATACCCAGCTCGTGCGTTGTGAATTGCTTTCAAATTGTATATTTAGTGCGGTCTTTGACATGAACGAGAGAGGTGTTATTTGGCGTAGCAAGTTGTGAATTGCTTTCGAATTGTATATTTAGTGCGGTCTTTGACATGTCACCGTTCAGGAATTATAGTACAATCTCCGTTGTGAATTGCTTTCAAATTGTATATTTAGTGCGGTCTTTGACATGTTATTTGATTCGCGATGTACAAGGCGCTTCGTTGTGAATTGCTTTCAAATTGTATATTTAGTGCGGTCTTTGACATGAGCATTGGTGTTAGCATTGCTTTCATAGTGTTGTGAATTGCTTTCAAATTGTATATTTAGTGCGGTCTTTGACATGTTTGGTATAATAGTAGAGATTGAAAGTTTAGGTTGTGAATTGCTTTCAAATTGTATATTTAGTGCGGTCTTTGACATGTTGTTTATATACTTCTTTAAATTCTTTCATGTTGTGAATTGCTTTCAAATTGTATATTTAGTGCGGTCTTTGACATGGCGCACAGCTCTTTGATTATTTGGTCGTAGGTTGTGAATTGCTTTCAAATTGTATATTTAGTGCGGTCTTTGACATGCCTCAGCCATTCTCCCTTTAACCTTGCCCTGTTGTGAATTGCTTTCAAATTGTATATTTAGTGCGGTCTTTGACATGACGACCGTCTTTAATTGTTGCTTCTACTTCGTTGTGAATTGCTTTCAAATTGTATATTTAGTGCGGTCTTTGACATGTCTTTTGTAACTTAACAGAGCGTTTAAGCTGTTGTGAATTGCTTTCAAATTGTATATTTAGTGCGGTCTTTGACATGTCTTGCTCTATGTTGTTAGTTGTGTCTGTAGTTGTGAATTGCTTTCAAATTGTATATTTAGTGCGGTCTTTGACATGGGTGAAATTTTTGAGAGCAGTAATAAAGCTGTTGTGAATTGCTTTCAAATTGTATATTTAGTGCGGTCTTTGACATGGCGCGTATTCAACATAGTGACGGTGTTAGCGTTGTGAATTGCTTTCAAATTGTATATTTAGTGCGGTCTTTGACATGAGGTTTGAATATTGAGGCCACACCGTTGCCGTTGTGAATTGCTTTCAAATTGTATATTTAGTGCGGTCTTTGACATGTGTTGAAACGGGAGTATCGCTAATGTTAGCGTTGTGAATTGCTTTCAAATTGTATATTTAGTGCGGTCTTTGACATGGATATTATTTTTTAAATCTCTTTTAATACTGTTGTGAATTGCTTTCAAATTGTATATTTAGTGCGGTCTTTGACATGTAGCTGAACCGATAAAAATATTTCTAGCTAGTTGTGAATTGCTTTCAAATTGTATATTTAGTGCGGTCTTTGACATGATCGAATAAGATTAAGAAAACAGCTACCTCGTTGTGAATTGCTTTCAAATTGTATATTTAGTGCGGTCTTTGACATGTAGAGCTAATTTTTTAACCGTGTCTACCCTGTTGTGAATTGCTTTCAAATTGTATATTTAGTGCGGTCTTTGACATGGTTCTTCTGGTGTATATGCCTTATTGCGACGTTGTGAATTGCTTTCAAATTGTATATTTAGTGCGGTCTTTGACATGGTAACAATCAAATATCAGCAGGATGAACTGGTTGTGAATTGCTTTCAAATTGTATATTTAGTGCGGTCTTTGACATGTGTTTTAATTCAGCATAGCCATTCATAGCAGTTGTGAATTGCTTTCAAATTGTATATTTAGTGCGGTCTTTGACATGTGTGTTGGCAAGGTCGTATTCATAGCGTGCGTTGTGAATTGCTTTCAAATTGTATATTTAGTGCGGTCTTTGACATGTAAAATAATTTGCTCATCTAGTCGCAATGCGTTGTGAATTGCTTTCAAATTGTATATTTAGTGCGGTCTTTGACATGCTCGCTTTTTTTTTCGGCCTCAAGCTCTTCGTTGTGAATTGCTTTCAAATTGTATATTTAGTGCGGTCTTTGACATGTGTTTTGGGTTAACAGCTTATTGTTTGCCTGTTGTGAATTGCTTTCAAATTGTATATTTAGTGCGGTCTTTGACATGCTCACGGATGGACATACCACTCTCTTGTATGTTGTGAATTGCTTTCAAATTGTATATTTAGTGCGGTCTTTGACATGTCAATACGCTCATTGATATTCACAAATGATGTTGTGAATTGCTTTCAAATTGTATATTTAGTGCGGTCTTTGACATGGTACACACCAAAGTGGCTTGGAGTTGGGGCGTTGTGAATTGCTTTCAAATTGTATATTTAGTGCGGTCTTTGACATGTTGATGATACAGAAAATGCACCAACTGACCGTTGTGAATTGCTTTCAAATTGTATATTTAGTGCGGTCTTTGACATGAAAGTATTGTTTACTCATTGTTTACTAATTGTTGTGAATTGCTTTCAAATTGTATATTTAGTGCGGTCTTTGACATGGTCTTGCCTGCAAATATCAAATTCACAAACACTTATCAAAGACCTTAGAAATAGAAAAACCAACTCACTCACTGGGTTGGTTTTCCATTTCTACAACTTTTTAAATTCTAAAATAATTGAAGTTGTTGCACCACATCCGGCTTATTTTCAGGTTTTCGGCTATGAAACAGTTCCATCATACCAAATTGTTTATCGGTTACTTTTAATAAACCCACGTGCCCATGCTCTGGCAACATGTTTTTAACGCGCTTCATATGTACATCAGCATTTTCCCGGCTGGGACAATTGCGAATATAAATGGAGAATTGAAACATGGAGAAGCCATCATCAATTAACTGTTTACGGAATCGGGCAGCATTTTTCCGCTGTTTCTTTGTCTCCGTCGGCAAATCAAAAAACACAAGTACCCACATAATACGGTATTGATTCAATGCTGAATACGACATTACTCGTCTATAAATTGTGGATAGATAATTCGTCTTCTTGTACCTTCAAAACATTCGAACAAGGAGTTGGTGGTGCGACTTAAACCAACCATCAACGGACTTTTTTGCTTATCAAATACCACATCTACCGATGCAATGGATAGTAATTTTGCTTTATGCACGCGTGTTATTTCCTCCCCTTCTATTTCAGCATCCTGCCACATTTGATAAACCAGCTGATCGCAAAATGGCCGGTAAGGCTCCATAATATCGTCGGCTAGGCAATAGGCATTGTACTTATTGCGGTGAAAAATCCCCAGGGTAGGCAGTAAACCACTACTCACCAATGCCCTGGCAACGATAGCCCGCAATATGGCATAGCAATAATTCAGATGTGCATTGGGCGCATCGCCATAGCGATGCCTGGTAAATTCCTCATTCTCGAACAGCAATTTCCAATACACTGAAGCGGCCCGTCCTTCCACATTAACGGGGTCGCCACTTTGCACTTGTGGCACCAAAGCTTTTAAGCGTTTGTTTTCAATACCAAAGCGCTGCAGCAATTCTGCCTGGTTTTCCACCTTTGCTTTAACCGTTTGCTGCCATAAGTTCTTTTTAAGCGGTTCACTGGCATTGATTTGCTCCCGAAAGCGTTCGGATTGAAGTGTGTGTCCATTCAACGGCAACATCAAACCTACAGGTAAATGTTTATCATCGCAACTAATGATGGCCGTATTGCGCTCCAATAAAGAAGCCAACAAGGCATGGGTAATAGTAATCTGCGGATTATCCAACAATACAACACCTATATCTTCAATGGGAATTGAGCCTAATTCTGTATTTGTTTTAGGTTCTAATACTTTTAATTGCTGTTGCTGCTTATGCAAATAGGCCGGATTTCCAAAATAAAGGGTACGTTTAATCATAGTCTCTATTAATCAAGGGTTTAATTCTTTTACGCAATACTAACCCTTAAGTACTATGCCAATTGTTTAATAGACTTATTTTATTGACTAATAGACCGATTACTGATGTAAACAGATATCTGAATTACTCAATTATCAAATATTTTAACTTCTCTGGTTCAATTGTTTTTGAATGATAATCAATATAGTTTTCATCAATATCAACCCAATCCATTACTCTTTTTCTTAAGGTGAGTTGGTTTACTTTTCATTAATCGTTTGTAAGTACTCCAGGGATAAAATCGAAAATCATCATATATATTTGCTTTTGTAGATTAGTATTAATGCAATAAGCAGATTGTTGTAACCTGTACGCTCTAAAACGCTATTTTTTAGAGAAGCTGCAGTTACGATGCTGCTTCGTGATTGCTTGCAGATAAGCTCAAAACAGCTTCCTAAAAGCTGTACTGACCAGTTTGATGTTATTTTTAGCGGTTTCGCCAGGTCTGGCG
>NZ_JAFMVC010000063.1 GCF_025499605.1 Carboxylicivirga litoralis
TTTGTAAGATACTGAATATCAAGGTTTTAAGCAAGCAATTTAACTACTTAATTAATTGATTTTCAATTAATTATACTTTTGTCATGTACTGAAGTCATATTGATATTCTACCAATTTTTCATTAGAAATAAACACATTCACTTTTCCATCTTTTAATATGAAATTCGAGCTATTGAAAATTCCGAATTTTACATTGTTTAGTTTAACTCGATGTCTGTTTGAAGAATTTAAAGTGAATACGTTTAGATATTTGTTGTAATGATTACCTATTCTTATTTCACTAATCGCAAACATAGTCGTCTGAACTTGTTTCAAATAAATAAACTGTTCATTTTCATTCTCAACACTGAATAGTACCTCACGGTTCCATTGGTCATTTATTAATTCAAGTCCATTTAATGAATTCTTAACAATTTCAGAGTTATCGGCTAAATTGGTTTGTGAATAGATGAAAATTGGTTTCAATAAAATTATTAGCAAGAATAGGTATGATTTCATTTCAATGAATTATTTACGATTTGTACTTTTTCTATTGCAGGCAACGGCCTGCCGCATGGAGCGTAAAGGAATTTATCCTTACACACTTTCCTAATTGAGCGGAGCCAAAGCACTGTATTTGTTTTTAACTTTTCATTTTTAAAGCCAAATCAGTGATTTGGCGTTGGTCGCCGATGCTACCAACCGACCTAGATTCGCTGCCCCCTTTATGCTCTATTGCGGTTTGTTGGCGGGTCGTACTTTTTTATTTCTTTTAAACACTACTGGTATATTCCAGAGTAAATTATAGGGTTCACCATGTTTGTACAAAACGTCCCAATCAGGAATCGATTTCACAACCCTTTTGGCTTCTTCATCTAAGTCCTTGTTGAATCCCCTGGCTATAATTACACTATCAATCTTACCTTCAGAAGTAACACTGATAATTTGAACAAAAACCCTTGCCATTTTAACCGAATCTGGAATCAGCGAGTGATTAGTATTATCTAAAATATAATCCCTCAGTAGTTTATTATCCTGCGTAAATTTTGACTTTCTGGATTTAGAGTTGTCAAAATGGACAATGTCCGTTAATATTCCTTTTGTAAACTCAAATTTCATTTCATATTCATATATTGAACCATAACCCATGTGTTCGTAATGAATGAGCTTACCATATGGATTTAATAACGAAGAACTATACCAGTCTGCATGTATTTTCTTATTTGTCTCTCTGTCTTTAAAAATGAGTGATAAGTCTATTTTTGTACTGTCTCCTTGTAGTTCAACTAAAAATAAGCTGTCATTGCTAAGCTCCCAATAACCAATATAGCCCCGCCAACAGGCAGTTGAGTTGTATCCATATCTTTGGAATACTTTGTCTGGTCTTGGTTTTTTGTCAAAGTAACTTTCAAGAGGGTTTGTAAATATTGACAATGTATCTCCTTTATAAATCAAGAAGTCTGGAATCTGGGCAGTACCATGAGCTTTTTGATTGACTGAAATCAAAGAGAATAAAACCAATATGTATGTTAGTTTCTTCATTTTTGTATGTTCGTTAAGATACATCGTTTACAAAAGTTATAGATCAGCCTTTACACTAAATTAGTTTCTAATCTTACTGATTGTTCTTTCGTTCTTAACTCATTTTGATTGAAATATCCTAAAAATACATCTCTATAAAATACTCTCCAAATTCCATTTCCCATTTCCAGAGCACCGACATATTTTCCTTGCAATGATGCTGATAAATAAACCCAATTATATGCTCCCATCTCATGGCTCCACTCTTTGTTACTTTCAACACTTTCATGCTTGAGTCATAATCAAATTCAGGTACCCTTTCCGGAAATGGCCTGGTCGAAAAATCATGCACTGAAGCTGGGGTTTCCATGTTTAATGCTTCATGAGGTCGCACATGATTGTATTCCCGAACGAAACAATTTAAGCGCCTTTGCTGCGCAATTAAATTGTAAGCCGAAGGCTTAGCACAAGCGGCCTTCAAATCACGGTGCATGCGTTCATGGCGACCATTCTGTTCCGGGTGAGCCGGATCGGAAAATACAGGCAGAATACCAAGCTCTATGAACCAATAGGAAAGCCTGGTAAAACGTTGGATTGCTGCTACTGAGCCAAACGGGCTTCCATTGTCTGTGTGGATTTGTTGGGGAATGCCATATTTTCTAAAAACCTTAGTAAACTCGGACTTTGCGGATTGTAAATCCTCTTTATAATGCCCTTTTGCTGTAAATATAAACCTACTCCTGGAGTCTGCTATGGTTAAGGGGTGACAGTACTTTTTATTACCCATTAAAAACTTGCCTTTATAATCGGCACTCCAGACCTCATTACACACTTTGGGGTCAAAAATAGGATGAATGGGTTTGACTCTTCGCAATCGCTTTTGAGGGCTAACTAAGCCGTGTCTTTTGAGAATATTATGTACCGTCAAAACAGTTGGGATTACTTCAGCTGGATAATCGTTATATAACAATTTCCATATTTTTTTGGCACCCCAACGTTGATGATTTTCTTTTAACTCAAGAATACTATGGACCACTTGTTCGTTAGTGGCATTAGGGTGCAAACCTCTTGGTTTTCGAGATAATTCACGTAATCCTTCATAACCATCTTTCTCAAATCGTGAAATGATCTTGTAAGCGGTCGGACGTGATATCTCAAAGCTTCTACAAAGTTCCGTAATGGTGTATTTTCCTGTTCGCCATTCGCATATAAATTCAATTTTCTGTTCCATAATCGTTGTGTCTTTCCAAGGCATAGCAATCTGATTTTTAGGGTCAAATTGCAATTTAAAAAGTGTAAACGATCTTTATATAACTTTGTAAACCATGTTTGTATAACGTACCGTATGCCCGCCAACGGCCTGCCGCATGATGCGTAAAGGAATTTAACCTTACTGACTTATCAAATTGAGCTGAGCCAAAGCGCTGTATTTTGTTATAACTTTTCACTTTAAAGCCAAATCAGTGATTTGGCGCTGGTTGCCGAAGCTACGAAACTTCCAAAGTGCACGTCACCCTTTATGCATTATAGCGGTTTGTTGTGCTTTCGTTTTTCTTGTCTAGATTCATAAGTTTCAATACCTAATCTAGATTCAGTTATATATTTCTCAGATAGTTCCGTGCTATTAATTTGCTGAATAAAACTCACTCTGTCTTCTTCTGATTGGTCTCCCAGCCATATACCAAATATTATATTTCTAGAAACTTCACTATGTTCAGTCTTAAGTTTTATAAGACAGTCACAGTATAATTTATTTAGTCTCTGAATGACTTTATTGTCAACAACTTCTATTGCAATGTCAAAGTCATTATGCTTGTCAATAATCAAGTTCGATAGTTCATTTAACTCATGTAATCTTTGGTCAACAACATCTAATTCATCATTATTAATTTCGCAATTATAAACCCAATCGCAAGGAGACCATTTTAGTTCATGTTTCAAATCATCAACAGATACATTTGTATATGAGGAATTGTCTTTATATTCCTTGATAACTTTGTCTAGTCCAGAATATGTATTTGCAGTAATTCCAGCATAGTTATATTCACCAGAGGTAAAAATTCCAAAAGAGTATAATTCTCCGTCTTTTATATCTCCAAGTAGTGTATTGAATGCTTTTAATAAACCTTGATATAGATTCTGGTTAAATGAATTGTCATCGAAAATTTCATCAACCTTTTTATACTGCTTTTTTAAAAAGAACTTTCTAAACATGTTTTGGATTTACTTTAAGTATAATGTGAGTTTTCAAATGAAGCACAACGGTCTCGCATATGAGGCGTGTGGGGATTGAAATTGTCGCCCTCTCCTAATCCTCACCAAAGCCCAATGGTTTTCAAACGACTAAATTAC
>NZ_JAFMVC010000064.1 GCF_025499605.1 Carboxylicivirga litoralis
TTAAGTTTTTAGTACACTATTTATTATTCGCTGCCCTTCGCAAGGGCTTGTTTCTGTTTAATGCGAATTGCTTTAGCCCTGATTTTGGCAAGTTTAAGTTTGCGCTCTTTGCCCACTATCACACCTTTGTTCACACTGCCTTTTTCGGTCAGGTCGATGTATTCATCAGCTCGTTTATCAGTAAATGGCTCAAATGATTTAATGGATAAATGCTCCTTGATTGCATAAATCAGGTTATCAAAGCACTTGTTGATGTAAATGCGTTCCTGACCTTGCGGATAAACAGGATGAGAGAACATACCACCTGATACCAAGTAGTTATTAACCCGGTCTTTTTCTTTTAGCTTGTCGTACACATAACATTCAAAGCTTCGGGCAAACATCTCTGCAATATCTTTCCAATAAGCACCTTGAAGTTTTGAGTAGTGATACAGGTAGCTGTCGGTTCTGCGTTTTTTTGTCTCATCAAAATCATTGTAGCTTACTGCTTTATCTTCCAAAGCATAATAACCAAAGCGAAGCATTAGGATAAGCGAAACGATACTTGTATGAACTACCGATTGCCTCTCCTGAAATGTTGGTACAACCTTCTTAAATGAGGTTTTCAGAATATCCTTGAACCAATCTTTTGTTGGCGATGAATTACCACCAATGAAATACTTCTTTCGATACCCTAAACTTTCAATGATTGTATTCAGATAGCTTTCTGAACGAAGCGGTTTCGTTGATAATTCCAAACCATTTAGGTAATGGTCAAAGAAATGACCCCACTCATGGGCTACTGAACCGTCACCGTTTCGTTTGCTTAGGTTGATGAGCTGCCGTGTTGGGTAATAAGTAGCCATTGCTTTACCACCACGACCGAATGCACCAAAAGCAATAGCCAGGGCTTCGTTTATGGATAGGTTGATGTCTAGCACCTCGCATAAATCAACGATGGCTGCAACAAAGTGGCGAATGTGTTCCCTGGCTTCATCATCCTTAACGTAGTTTCCTAATGTGAGCGATTTAAAATGAAGCTTCTTGATAACCGTATTTTCATCCGCTTCTTCAATCAACAAACCGCCTGTGCGTTTGATATATGATAGCGGTACGGCTTCTATTTTAGGCTTGCTACTGCTTTTTGATTTGCTTGTTTTCTTTGTTTCTGCCCAACTCCAATCCGGTTTAAATTCCTTGTATGGGAATCGTTCTTTTTGCTCATCGTATTCTCTTTTTGCATCATTGATAAATCGTGTGCAAACCTGAGTAACATACCTTACATAGTCCTCCACAGTACGAACGCTACTTAACATACCTCCCTGAAAAGTCAGGTCATTTTGCTTGTGGCGTTTCATATCGGCAAGAGAAAGAATTTGCTTTGCAGAATCAATGCAATCCTGTTGGCGTTTAATCCGCTTATCGGTGTATTCTTTCAACCTTTTCGCATGTGGAGCTGCCTGTTCCTTGGTGATACCTGAATATTGATGGGCTTTCATGTAGGTTTCTTTAACCGCAGATGTAGTCCGATAGCCCTTAATGGTAAAGACAATATTGCGAAGTGCCTTACCGAATATCATTCCAAAATCATGCTTACCCACAATCTCACCATTATTAGCAATGGTATCGAGTTGTTGTAAATCCATGATTGAAATGGCATCATTCATAACTTTTACAAAAGCCTCTGCCATCTTCACATATTGCTCCCTGGCTTCTTTAGTGTTGGCATGTGGCTTTGCCGGGAATGCCTGACGAACCTTTACTTTCAGAAAGGCACAACCTGAATCCGTACCATTTTCCTTTTCTGCCTGTGGGTCAACCTTTGGAAATACCTTATCCTTTTTAACCAGCTCGATGGCGGTAGCTTCATCCTGTTCGATGCTGTTTAAATCACTACTACTGATAAGTTTGTTGTACATGGCTTGTTCTTTCCTGGAACCATGAACACGTTTCCCGGCATCTTTAAATTCCCGGTTCTTTTGCTTCTCCTGTAAAGCCTTTTCTACTTCTGTATCAATATCCCCAAGGTCATCATTGGGTGTTGCTAAGTTGGCACAGTAATTTTCGTATAATGACCAATCATTGCTGATAATAAAGAAACCATCATTGGGATTAGGTTTGTAACCTTTCTTTGTTTTGTAGCCATTGCGACCTTCAATGAAGCCTTGTTTGGGTAGAATCCAAACGAAGTCACCTTTTCTCGGTTTATATCGTGTGGCAATAATATCAGTTGCTTTCTCAAAACCTTTATAGATGGGCAAAGCATTGACATTAACGCCCTCTTTAAAACCATTGGCTAAGATGGAATCCTTTGATTTTCCTTTGGTGCGAATATCCTTATGGATGGCTTTGTACTTTTTATAAAACTCCTTCTCGGTCATAGTATGGTCTTGATGTTAGGATGAGTACCAAGCCCGGCAACTGCCCGAAGCTGTTTCTGCTTAATCAGGATTGCCTTTGCACGGAGCTTTACAAGTGTCAATTGCTTGCCGTTGTCGATGCTTATTTTCTTGCCCTTGGGTGTGGATTGCTTTTGTTTGGCCAGTCGTTTGGGGAATTCCTTTTTGTCTTGCTCAAACATCTTCATAGCCTCATTGGTAAGGCTATCGGTTGAGTTGCTTCGTTTTGTTCCTTTATCCAAAAATTCATCGTAGTAATGGCGAGGAATTTTAACCGAAAGGCTGAACCGCTCACCAAGCAGATTAAGAAGTTTAGGCATCTTGCTTTCTTCAACCGAAGCCTTCATATTGCCCGAAACCATTTCAAAACCATCCCGATTATTAACCAGGAGCTTCACCACTTCTTTATCGGTGTAGATGGGTATATGCGTTTTGGTTTTCGGCATGATGACCTTAAAAGTGCCATCATAATGCCTGGCTATTGTAATCCTGTTTTCGGTTGCAATGGTAGCTCCATTACGAAGGCTCATAATGTGCTTTTGCAGCTTGGCAATTGGGGCAACAACATAGTTGTCCGCTTTATTATCGTTATTGTCGGGCGACCATGCCTCGCTCATTAAAATGCCTTTCTGAACACCTCTGCCTTTGGTGGTGAAGCTCACCAACTTTCCTGAAAAGTCCGCAGAGCCTTGTAAGATATTTCCTGTTACGATGTATCGGATTTGGCGGTCTGCCGTGAAGTCTTTAATGGCTTCATCCCAACGCTCAATCAAACTTTCCTTTTGCCCTGTAGTGAGCTGCATACTTCGGCTCATTACACGCTCAATTTCTTTGGCGGTATCGCCAGAAGCCGGGAGAACGATGTATTTACGGCTGTCCGATATGGCAAAGCGAAGCTTCACCGATGAAGGTGCATAAGGATTCTTGCGTTTTGGATTAATATCGAAACCAAGAAATACGCAATAGGAATTGGAACTGCTATCTGTTTCAAAACTGACTGCCGGGTAGAAATAGCCATGACCTACTTTGAAGAACTTGAAAAAGTTGTTCAGGTAGCGTTTGCGGTTCTCGCTTTGTGTTTTGGTCTTGGTAATCTCGGCTTGTTTTCCTTCTTCAAT
>NZ_JAFMVC010000065.1 GCF_025499605.1 Carboxylicivirga litoralis
ACTGAGGTCGGAATAGAGAAAACGGTAACTACATATACGGCAAGGCACAGCTTTTCAACGGTATTAAAACGTTCAGGAGTTTCAACTGAATACATAGGGGAAAGTTTAGGTCACAACAATCTAAGGACTACTGAACTTTACCTTGATAGTTTTGAAGATGAAACAAAAAAAGAAGTGGCTAAATACTTAACGGCTTTTGCAGGGTAATAGACGTTAAATTAAAAAAACTCCCGATTTACTTTATTTAGTCGGGAGTTTTTTTTGTTATTAACATTAAGAGGAATGCTTAGATTAACATCTTCTACATCTAATGGTTACACAGGATAATATTAAAGTTAGAATGTCGATTATTGGTTAATAATCTCTAAAGCTTTTTCAATATAGGGATCTTTGCCTTGCAGTACATCTTCAATCGTTTTTTCAACCAAAATATCTGGCATATTACCTTTTGCATGGAACTGCGAACCATCAGAAAAGATCGTTAATGGTCCCGTCCATTGGATTTGAAGACCGCCTGGCAATGTATACATATTTTTAGCACCAGTTGCACCTGCTGTTGGTTGCCCGATAATCGTAATTTCATTATTACAATATCTCAAATTCGAAATAAAAGTTTCAGGAGCACTACATGCACTTCCATCAATAATGACAAAAACTCTTGCTTTAATAAAAGGTTTTTGAGGAATATGCTTAAACCTATTAGATTGCTTGATTAATGATACTTTTTTTAATCTAATTTCTTCTCCATCTGGATAAAGAATTTGATTATAGTTAATGCTTAATGGATGACCTGAAATTTTCTTTTTGAAAAGATGTGTATGTAATTTTTGTTTGTCAAGAAAATATCCTCTAGCGTCAATAATCAGAGATTTCGAATATTTAATAGATTCTATAATTGAATTATCTTTTGATTGAAGTTCCCTCATATTTACGTACCAGATTCCATCAGATAATTCTTGAGAGGATTTGTTTGGCTGTATTAACTTCTCATAATCTGAAATTCCTATGTTCCTATTCAATTCAACCCTTATATTTTTAGAGTTAGAAATAGCTTCAATAATAGTTGTAGAATCTACATGTCCTCTAAAAGCATTTATCTTAGCCATATAGTTAATCCAATCATCGCTTCCTGAAATATATTTTTCTACGTCTTTATAGTATAGTTTAGCATCAGTATTATTTATCCTTTTAATTTCATCACCTACCCTTAATATGATGGAGTCTGAAAATACATGAGTGATTATTAATTTATCATTAATCCATTCGCAAGCAATTGGTGGCAGATGATAACCTTCTTTATAATCATCAATAGACCAAACACGTACATGACTATCATGGAAGTGATTTAAAAACATCTCAATATTCTTTTTAAAGTCTATTAGGGTTATGCTCTGATAAGCATTTGCTATTGCATTTGTGACATTCTCATTCCAAGCTTTTTCGTACAAATAGGGCAAGTATGGATTAAAATGTTGAAATATATTGTATAGGATAACAATATCTGCAAGGCGCAGATAGAGATTCTCAGCACGCATACTATCTTCGCTTATATTCTTGAGACGCAATGATAAATGCGATAACTTTTCTGGATTTGAAAGTGGATAGGTCGAGTTTTCATTACCATATAACGCTAATGGAACGATGCATCTTAGACCATACCCAATTTCTTTTTCGATATATTCTCCAATTTGTATTTGCTTATCGAATATTTGATTTGGTGTTGAATATTTTACTGAATCAAAAGTTTCTAGTAAGCAACTATTATCAATGATTGTTGTTCTTAAATTTCCTGTTGCTTT
The DNA here is from genome assembly GCF_025499605.1 of Carboxylicivirga litoralis. Taxonomy (GTDB): domain Bacteria; phylum Bacteroidota; class Bacteroidia; order Bacteroidales; family Marinilabiliaceae; genus Carboxylicivirga; species Carboxylicivirga litoralis. The sequence goes on from NZ_JAFMVC010000065.1 coordinate 1,800, forward strand.
CCAGGAGTTTTTACTTGCTTCATTTTTATTAAAACCATTCTTATAAAAAACCTCCCATTTATCATTCGATTTAATTTGCACTTCAATATCATCTATTAAAAGCTGTCCTTCTCCCTTAAATACTATTCCTGTATACAAGCGGTTAGTAAATGAATTAAATGTGCCTTCAATTGTCCTTTCTTGCCAAACAGTATCTGAAACAGATAAGTCTTCAGTTGTTTCAAATATCTCACCTGATCTTAGTATTAAAAAACTATTACAGGCTCCGTTAAGTCTTTTCATTTTCGCCCTAAACCTAAACTCTTTACCTGCAATACTGTCATTGTTGATACCTAGACCATAAGTTTTAAATAAGGGGTGAAATTCCTTTGTATGTATAGGTCTATTTACGCGTAAGCTTTTGTTTAGCTTAGGCATAAAACCTGAGTTAAAACCTTGATGTTGCCAATAAATAGGTTTGTAACCAGTACTATCTAGAGGGGTAATTTCTGATACTTCAAAATTGATATTTTCTTTTGAATTGAAAATTATTAATGTTGGAGCTATTGGTTGGAAAAGTTCATAGAGTGTGTTTTTTAACTCTTGCGGACTCCTGCATTTCTCAACTTCTCGACATCCAAGAACTGCAAATTTTTCCCAATCTATTTGCTGTGCCTCATCACTTGGGTGAAAATAACGGATATAACCATATAATTTTGCAAAGGTATATAGGTTATCTATTTGCTTTTGTGTTTGAGCATTTAATGACCATGAAGATAAAAACAAGAGAATTAGATAAACCAGTTTATTTGGATTCATATTTATATAGATTTTGTGTTATTTGATATTCTGTTTGTTCGTCATTAACTTGTTAGTTTTGTGAATAATACTATTGGACTTATCCCAAAGTGGTTCACTAAAAAAATAAAGCATCTAGCTTTTATAATTGGAATACTCTAAGTTGCTGTAAACCTCAAAAATATTAATATTATCGAGGATATTGTTATAGAGGTAGAATAAAACACTTAATAGCAACCTATAGAAACAATGACAATCGCTTTAGATAAGATAAATTAGAAGCTGGTTAACCTTCAAAAACAATTGAATCAATCCGGTTCAACCATCCTTCAAGGAATAAATGATTTTTGCCTTTCTTGGCAATCTTGTGGTAATAGCGGATTCGAGCTTTTTTGATTTCCCCAAAAAGTTCCTTTGGTTGACAATTGGCAATTGCAGTAAGTGTCATTTTACCGATAATACCGTCCATTTTCAAGTCGGCATCAAAGAATTGATTTAATACACGTTGAACGCCCCTAGCTCCCCATACTCCACTATTAACGCACCAGTCAAAAATGATTTCTTGTAGTGAGCCATTAGAGATATCATCAACTTTAAACCTTTTGTAAAAGGTCTGCTTATAAAAATCCTTTACAAGCTGTGTCAATTGAGGAACATCAATCTTAAAGTTCCAAGGTATTTTACCATAGGTTTCTTTGTAGGCATCAATGTACTGCCAGCCTTCCCAATCGGGATGCAAATTCCGGGCAACCCCCATGTAGGTTTCTCCACCTCGGTCGCCCTCTACGTTGGCATAATAGCCTTCATGTTTGATTACGCCATCGAACAACTCATCGAATGTTTTCATTTATTACGTCTGTTTTTAAGTTTGACATCG
>NZ_JAFMVC010000066.1 GCF_025499605.1 Carboxylicivirga litoralis
GCTTTCGGTTTGGTTGAATAATATTGAATTCATCATATACGGTCTATTTTAAATAGTCTAGTAACGACCAGTCTGTTTTAAGTGGTAGAATGTTTATTATTGAACCAAAATAGAGGTAGTTCATAAAGGGTATACTTAAAATAAACCAATAAAATATGTATTGATTCACTATTCTAATTGAACAATAATTACATCATAAAAAGGCTCAAAAATGAGCCTTTTTTAGTACCCAATCGACATAGATGTCCGAGAATGAACAGATTTATAGGGCATCTCATATTTTCGGCAATTTCTTTCATTTACGAGGGTGCTAATGTCTTTCAACACCTAAGCCAATATAGTATATTGTATGGTGATTATCTGGAATTTATATTACTAGGGGGATAGGGGTGTAATTCCTTAAAGCACAATTGAACGGAACCGTCACCTTAGTGTCATTTTTCTGTATGCATATTTGTAAGGTCATTTCACCATCATTAACATGTATTATTGATAAGTATATTTACAACATCAAACCACCAATTGTAGAGATAATAAATTCCTATATCATCTACCCTACTTTCAGTAGTCTCAAAAACGGGTTCATATTATGGGCTTATGGTTTGCTCTTTTGTGATACACTTAATGAATAATTTCGAATTCACTTGTTAATAATCAATCAATTTAAGCACTCCATTAATCAACAGAATAATATTATTTATCCTTCCAACACTTATTATTTAATCAAAATATTTATTTTAGCATCCACTAATCGGAATAACCGCCTCAGTTTGGAATATCATTTAGGGGTGGAATCATAGAGGAAAATTTAAAGTATTCGCTTGTTGATGCGAGTTGAGATTTTTATCGTTTATAAACGTTGAAGTCTCTATAAGCCTATAAGTGTTTAATAAATGAGTATGCCACTCATATTCAGTCACTAATAAAATAAAGGTGATATAACCAAGTTTGGTACCAATACAAGAAGAACTAACTGTACATAATAATAACATTAAATCATATGCTAGACCAATCCTTCTCTTCGGATAACTTCAGGATTCTATTAGATGTAGTAAATAGAAAAGGTGTGTATGTAGAATCTGAATCTTTTTTTGAAACAGCTGATATTTTTATAGAAACAAGAGAGAAATCAGACGAAATCATATGGAAAAACAAGGAGATAAGAAGCGAAAAGAGAAAGATTAAAGCAATAAAAGATAAAGCACTTAGGGATTATTCGAATCTAGACCAGTTAAATGCTGAAAAAGAAGAAATAAAACAGGAACGAGAAATCCTCCTTACAAATATTTTTAATAATATCAGCTCTAAAGTAAATAAGGAAGACTTTAAGTTAGATATTAAAAAGGGTAAAATAAAGTATGGAAAACAATTGTACGTTGTTACTAATTCTCCTGAAAACTTTTTTGCATTAAAACAAATTCAACGGAATATCAATAAAACATTTAAAGTTAAACAATCAGATAGAAGGGTGATAATATCACAATTATCAACTATACTTCAAGATGGTTTTCCAAAGGTTATTTTGCGCACGGATATAAAAGAGTTTTATGAATCTATTCCTCACAAAGGATTGTTGGATATAATAAATGGCAATCCTCTTCTTAGTTACCCAACGAAAAGAATAATTAAGGATTTACTAAATCAGTATTGGAAAATACTAGTCTCAGATGGAATTAAAAACAGTACAGATGAACGCATCGGAATCCCAAGGGGTATTGGAATTAGTGCTTTACTGGCTGAATTATATATGAGACGTTTTGACAAGGCGGTTAAATCAATCGATTCTGTAACTTACTATGCACGATATGTAGATGATATAATTACTATATATACTCCCAAAAATAGAGGTGAAAAGCGCACATCACAAACATATATAGAAAGATTAAAAACTATATCACAAAAAAGCCTTGGTCTAACACTGAATTCTGATAAAACCCACTTAATTGATTTAAGAAAAAGAAATCGTGATAGGAAAAATAGTAAGAGATATAAGTTTACATATCTAGGGTATTCTTTTGTAATAGATTATAAACGAAAAGAACTTAGTGGTGACTCTAAAAAATTTGAGGTTTACAGAGAGCCACTAAAAATACTAATGTCCGAACATAAATTAGAGAAGTATAAGAATAAAATTGAAAATGCCTTCGCTGACTTTAAAGACAAACAAGCACTATATGCTGGAAAAGAGAGTGGCATAAAAAGATTATTACATCAACGCATAAGGTTTTTAACTAACAACTATCAACTATTTAGACGAAAAAGTAATGTATTTATAGGAGTATACTTTTCAAATGAATTTTTAAATAATCCATATCCTGATTTAAAAGCTTTGGATGATTTTCTTGAAAATGAAATAACGAAAATAGAACACTTGGCCAATCCTGAGCTAATTAACAAGTTAAGGTCTCTATCGTTTTACAAGGGATTTATGGCTAAGAATGTCTTGCAATTCAATGCTTCAAAAGAATTCAATATTAATAAATTAATGTCAATTTGGACTAATATGTAATTATGAAAAAGAAACTTCCTATAACATATTCCAAAGAACGAGTAGTGCTATCTGATGTTTTACCATATGAAACACCGTTGACGTTTTCGAATCGTTTTTTTTATCACTACCTAATAAAAAGAAGAAAACAGAATGATAGCAGAGAGATTCTACCTGAGCTTGAGAGGTTAATATTTAATTGTGGGGATGTTACAAATCCATTTCGTTTTAGAATCACTCATAAAGAGAATGACTATAGAGAACTGAATGTAATCCATCCCAATAATCAATTGGCAGTTGTTAAGTTTTATGAACAATATAAAGATGTAATCCTGTATAATAGTTCAATAAGCTCTTTCTCTATGCGAAAACCAAGTTCGGTTGCCAAGTTTACATTTTATAACGATAAACTACATAGCAGAACTAAAGATGGTGATTTAAAGCATTCTCAAATTGAGCAAGATGATAGTGAATATGAAAATCTGAAATCTTACTTTACTTATAAGAAGTACTCAAATATTCATAAGTTCTTTGAATCATATGATTTTCATAGGTGCGAAAAGAAGTACAATAAGTTATTGATGCTAGATGTCTCCAAGTGCTTTGACAGTATATATACCCATACTATTTCGTGGGCATTATTCAATAAAGACATTGTCAAAGATAACATCAATGATTCAAGAAATACTTTTGCTGGAGAATTTGATGAATTAATGCAAAAACTTAATGCAAATGAAACTAATGGAATAGTTATTGGTCCTGAGTTTTCAAGAATTTTCTCTGAACTTATTCTACAAAAAATAGACAGAAATATTGAAGATAGCCTAAAGAATCCTAAAAACAATGATGCAAGCCTAATTCATAAGGTTGATTATGAGATATTTCGTTATGTTGATGATTACTTTATTTTCTATAAATCTGAAAATGATAGA
>NZ_JAFMVC010000067.1 GCF_025499605.1 Carboxylicivirga litoralis
ACCAAACCGAAAGCTCGTGCTAACCTAGGACAAGAACTTTTTATAAAATCGAAAACTTCTCCAAACGTTGAAAATGATTGTTTGTATTGAGGTTGCTTGTCTGGAAGTAAGGCTTTAACGTTACGATTTATTTGCGGTAGGAAATCAGCTAAGTCACAACCTTGTTCTAATTCATATTCGTTTGAAATATCTTCCAGAAGGTAGGAGACTTTAAAAGTAGTGTTAGGTAAAAAGTCGTTTAAGACTTGAGCTTTTTCTTCCCATTTTTCAACGGCTCCCAAATCAGGAAATAAGAAACAAGTTCGCTCCTTTAGTATTTTGCTCTTTTCTACATTAATTCCGTTCAAACTACCAGAGGCAAGCCAGATGTAATTTGAAAGATATATACTCGCAATAATGGCGGTCTTTTCACTTTCAACAATAGCAACATCTCGTAAGTCTTTATCAGTAATCAGGTGTTCACCAAAATAACATTGTTTAAGGTTGAAGTCATCAAGCTTTAAAACCTTATGAACCCAATTGATATGACTAAAAGGTTTTTTAACTCTCTTTCCGTTAGCCTTATTAAATAACATTATTTTACCACTCCTAACTTTCTGCTTGTTATCAATCTGCCAAAATACGGTTGAGCCAGTCCAATGTTTGGAGCTGCCAATGTTGTATTTATTACATACTTGCTTGATGTCTTCCTTTGTCATAAATGAGCTAAGCCATAAAAGGAAATTATTAGAATCGTAACTAGTCAAAGTTCGTGTCATTACATCATGATTGATGTATGATGCTGGTTTGTTAATTAGCTCAGGTTTCGAGATACAATGGAAGTCTGATTCTTTTAATTCATCCTTTAAATATTCATCTGTATAAGGGTTTAAGTGATAGGTGCAGCTTTGTTCTCTATCACATCTACCATATTTGTATGGTAAAAGTTTACCTGTTTCTTTGTCGATATATCTTACGTAACGTCTGGCTTTGCCACACGAAGGACAGGCCTCTTTTGGTTTTCCTTTAACTAGTTCAAATCTATATATGTGTTTCATATTTACTTTAAATGTTGTGAGTATTTGAGCATTTGAGCATTTGAGCATTTGAGCATATGTTTGTGTAATACATTTAAGTTCAGTTGGTTAAGAAATGCTCATAAAATGCTTAATCTTAGGTTGTGAGCATTTATATAAGTGGTTGATGTTGTAGTGATTACACTGATGAATGCTCAAATGCTCAAAAAACTAATGACTATTATAATTTTCTGTAATTACCATGTGATATTTTGTCATACTTTTCTCTATTCTTTAAGTATCGCGTCAAGGTACTTGGAGGAATTGACAATTGCTCACCTATTTCATTAGCGTTAGCTCGTGTAAATTTATCTGGGAGTTTGTTATATAGAAGGCTTATATTATCAGTTTTTCTTTCACCTCCTTTTAGAAGGTGGACAAAAACATCTGCCGCGTGAACCGAACCAGTCGAAATTATTGATAGTGCATTGTTAAAGTCATTGTCATTACAAGTGAGAACGTGTGGAATCGAAGATTTGGATATGTACCTAAGGGCTGATAAAATCATTGCAATTCTAAAAGCTATAATCCCTAGCCTTTTAATACTAGCTTCAAATTCAGAACTCAACTCTGTTCTTGAATCATTTAAAAGGGTATTTAGGTATTGTGTAAAAATTAACCCTTGCCTTTTTGTTAATTGGAATTGAACAGGAGTTTGGCGAATTATTAGAGTCTTGTACAGCTCATAAACCAGATTACCTTTATCTTCAAAAAAAGACTTGTAATTTATTTGAGAGGGCATTTCAAATGGATTTTTAAAATCACCTTCATGTTCAAAACCATAAAATAGGAATCGACTAAACAAGCCATTCTCGCTATCTGCAATCATTCGGCTGACTTGCTTCGGTGTACCCGAAAGAATCATCGAGAGCATGGGTCTTTTCATTTCAATATAGGCATCCTCAGTTTTTCGGTAAAGACTAACTGTTTCATGATGAAAAGCTTTTCGAAGTACATCACTAAAGTCTCCCCATTCCTGAGACATTATATTGCTGACAGTATCAGCTTCAGTCTCAAATATAATACCTCTATCGTTGTTATTTGTTAAAGCCTGAATGATTGCTGCACTACTGCTATTTCCAGGGATAAAATGCATCAACTGACTAGGTTTAGCCGGTTTGCTTTCGTTTAATTTCTCATGCTTATTGAGCGTGTCATATTTCTGAATAGCATACTCATATTGCTCTATGTCTGTTTTATGTTGATTGAGTTGAGCTTCATGTATTCTGCTGCCTAAAAGTTTAGCCCAATCCAAATTACCTTTACCGCTCCCAGCCATAGCAGTAATAAAACAGTAGAGGTGGGGAGTGTAATTTTTCCCAAAGTATACCCCTTCGATGTTTGGTAAACAACCACTTAGTACCCCCAGAGCTCCAATTAAAACTACATCTTTCTCAATCTGGTCATCAAACATATTAACACAATCACTTAATAAGGGAGGTAGGGTGTTGAAAACCTCTTTGGAAATATTAGATACTTGATTGACTCCAATATTAAAACAGGCATCTCTGTTTTGTGCTCCTTCAATAAGAGCATAGGCCACATTTAATGCATTGCTCTTATTCATGATAACTTCTTGTTTGAGGTTTTTGTTTGTAATAATTGTAAAGCTCTTTGATGCGGATTTTTTTTATCCCTTTATATACTTTGGAGCTTGTAGGTTTTGCTTCATTATAAGTCTTCCTCATGTTAGTCTTTGTTAATTGAAATTAAACATGAGTCGATTTCACTTTTCTTATATCGAATTTTATTACCTATTCGATATGGTTTTAAAATCCCTTTATTATTCCAATGCCACAAAGTTGGCAATGAAACTTTCAAAATTTTACTAGCTTCATCTCTAGTAAGGTACTCTTCTGGTACTTCTTCTTTTTGTTTCTTGCCTTCTAAAATGGCTTCTTTAATTAAAGAAGTTGCGAAACTATGCAAGTCTTTCGCACTTACTTCAATTTTTACATTAGCATTTGTAAATTCTTCTTTTAATAAAAAATCAATCATTTGAATGGAATTTTTCAAACGATGATTATAGGCGCCTTAAT
>NZ_JAFMVC010000068.1 GCF_025499605.1 Carboxylicivirga litoralis
GTGAGTTATTACATACCATCGCAAAAGACCGTGTTTCAGGGATGCGAACCATCGACAGCTACCAATTAAAACCAACGGTGATAATGGTAACAGGTGCGGACATTTCCCTGGACCTGAAAAACGATATGTGGATTCTGAACACCAAAGGTCTGCCAAGCTCCATTGATGAAATGGAACTCATAAGCAGCGATAATGTGTTTACGGCTACACCCGAAGAATACGACTTTATGGATGAGTACCGCTACCAGGTATTCACCGATTACATAGACATCAAAACCCAAACGGAAAACTTTAAGCCTTACCGATTGGAGTTTGTAAAGATTATTCCCCACCGAAATTAATACGACTATGTTGGATTACAGAGAGCAAATACAAAGCATATACGAGTTTATAAAGCGTTCGGAGGACGAACAAAAGTACCCTTACGCTTACGAAATATACCTGGTTACCGCAGCACAGGAAACAGCACTCACTTCAAGAACCTCCGGAACGGATAAGTTTAACCGTGACATTGAAAGTGCCATTGAAAAAGCAAAGCAGTCGCATGGTTCACTCAGGGTTGATGTGTTTGGAGGCAAAAGCCCCAATGCCAGAAGCCTGAACAGCTATACCGTGAATATCAGCAAGCTTTTAAACCCACCAAAAGAACCTATTGAGAGAGCCGAGATACAAACCATTATCCAGGAGGAAATGAAACAGAGCCAAATCCAAAACAACACCAATGGATTGGGTGAACTAGATTCCCTGTTAGGATTATTTTCAGGAGATAACCCTGCCGTAAAATCAAAGCTTGATGGTCTGTTCGGTGTGTTCAATGCCTTATCGGGCAACAACAAAGAGGTTGAGCGAATCAGTTACCAAAAGCAGTTGGATGATTTTAAGTTCGAGACACGCTACAATACTTTAGAAGAAAAGTATGAGCGTTTACGCAATGAAAACGCTGAACTACGTGCCGAAAAAGACCGCTACCAAAGCGAAAACAGGGAACTAAAAACTGATAAGACAGACCTTGAAAGCCGTCTTGCCGGGTATGCTCCCAATGAAGTAATGAAGCGAGTTGCCACAGGTGCATTGGTCGGTATCGGTTCACGCTTGCTTACCAACAGTCCGAAAACAGCAGAGTTATTAGGGTTATCAGCAGAGGAACTCAAAGGTGCTTTGGGAATGCTTGATGATACCGAGGAAGAATCGGCACAGCTACCAGAAACCAATGTTGAGATTACTGACATAGGCACAGCCAATACACCCGAAGACCGCAAGAAAGCAGAGATTATCAAAAAGCTATCCGATGCCCTTATGACATGGGAACTACAAGATGTAGCCAAGATTGCAAATATCGTTGGCTTATGCCTTGACAAAGCCGAACTGATAAATAAAACCCTTCTGTTCCTGAACCAAGCCGTGAATGGCATATCAGAACAGGAACCGGGAAACGCAGAGTTTGATAACGAAGATTTAGACAACGATTAAAATATACGATTATGAGAAAGTTTAAAGTAGGAATCACCATTGAAGCTGACAGTACCGAGGTAGTTCAGCAAGTAGGAAACCTTTTGCAAAATGCAGTCAACAAGGTTGAGCAACAGGACATGATTAAGCTTTTGACCAAGGTTGCCAAGAACCCAAAGATTGTAAAGACCGCATTACGATACATCTAAAAAACTCAGCAACGTGCAACAGTTACCACCTGTAAATAAAGCAACATTAATAGCCAATGGCATTAAATACGGATTGCCCATTATGGGCGTTGGAATCGGTATTTACGCTGTTAAAAAGCTATTGTTTAAGAAGAATACTGATGGCACTTCATCAAGGGTTGCTCCATCAATAAAAGATACGGTTATCGACAGGCAAAACCTGACTATTTCTGCTTCTGATGCTGCTTTGTATGCCAATACGCTGTACGGTGCAATGCTCGACTTTGGTACAGATGAAAAGGTCATTTACTCCACCATTGATAAGATACAGAGCAAGGATGATATGCTATTAGTGATTAAAGCCTTTGGCATGAAACAGTATTTGTGGGGAACCAGGGCAGCGTTTTTAGGTCAGGACTTCAACCTGATTGGCTGGTTCAGACAGGAACTAAGCGAAAGTGAAATTTCCAAAATCAAACCCAAGTTCGATAGTTGGGGAATCCCTCTCTAATCTCAAACAAAATTACAGCTATGGACAAGAAGAAAAAGATATTATTTATTTCGGGAGGGGTGTTAACCACAGGGGCAATAGTAACCACAATTGTAATGATTCGCAGACGAAACAAACGCAAGCGTGGACTATTGCCTCCTCGTGGTTCAAACGTTTTGACCACCAACAATAACGAATTGCCCTCAAACTTTCAGAATTGGAACGGTGGCAATACCTATCTATCCAATGCACCCAGGGGAATACGTAACAACAATCCGGGAAACCTGATTTTTACCAATATCAAATGGAACGGCAAACTACCCAAAGAGCAAAACAAAGACAGGCGTTTTGAAATGTTTATTGCTCCGGTTTATGGTGTTCGTGCCATGATTAAAGACCTCAAGCACGACATTGAGAAGGGCAAGAATACCGTGCCGTTATTGGTCGAAGAATATGCACCCCGATTTGAAAACAACACCGACCATTATATCCAAACGGTTTGCAAGGATTTAAAGGTCAGCAAGAGTGCAAAACTCCTGCCTACAAAAAACACACTCCGCTTATTGGTGCTTTCAATGACAAAGGTTGAGACAGGTGGCAATTACATCTCCAACCAATTGTTTGAGCAAGCCTACGCAATGATTTAGCAATTAAAAGACTTAGATATGGGAACGATAAAAATGTTTAGGGGAACAACCCCACCGTTATTGAAAAAAGGCGAATGGGCTTCGGATGGCCAGTACGCTTATTTGGGTATGGAACACGAGCAATACAAAGTGTTTCAGGGCGTGTTTGATATGAGTAAAGACCAGCAGATAACAGGTTTTGAATACGATGTTGAACGTAAAGCGATTATTATTCC
>NZ_JAFMVC010000069.1 GCF_025499605.1 Carboxylicivirga litoralis
GGAATAATAATCGCTTTACGTTCAACATCGTATTCAAAACCTGTTATCTGCTGGTCTTTACTCATATCAAACACGCCCTGAAACACTTTGTATTGTTCGTGTTCCATACCCAAATATGCGTACTGGCCATCCGAAGCCCATTCGCCTTTTTTCAATAACGGTGGGGTTGTTCCCCTAAACATTTTTATAGTTCCCATATCTAAAGTCTTTTAATTGCTAAATCATTGCGTAGGCTTGCTCAAACAATTGGTTGGAGACGTAATTACCGCCTGTCTCAACCTTTGTCATTGAAAGCACCAATAAGCGGAGTGTATTTTTTGTAGGCAGGAGCTTTGCACTCTTGCTGACCTTTAAATCCTTGCAAACCGTTTGGATGTAATGGTCTGTATTATTTTCAAATCGGGGTGCATATTCTTCGACCAATAACGGCACGGTATTCTTGCCCTTTTCAATGTCATGCTTGAGGTCTTTTATCATGGCACGGACACCATAAACCGGAGCAATGAACATTTCAAAACGCCTGTCTTTGTTTTGCTCTTTGGGTAGTTTGCCGTTCCATTTGATGTTGGTAAAAATCAGGTTTCCCGGATTGTTGTTTCGGATACCCCTGGGTGCATTGGATAGATAGGTATTTCCACCGTTCCAATTCTGAAAGTTTGAGGGCAGTTCGTTATTGTTGGTAGTCAAAACGTTTGAACCACGAGGAGGCAATAGCCCACGCTTGCGTTTGTTTCGTCTGCGAATCATTACAATTGTAGTTACTATTGCCCCTGTGGTTAACACACCTCCCGAAATAAATAATATCTTTTTCTTCTTGTCCATAGCTTTATTGTTAGAGTTTAGAGAGGGATTCCCCAACTGTCGAACTTGGGTTTGATTTTGGAAATTTCACTTTCGCTTAGTTCCTGTCTGAACCAGCCAATCAGGTTAAAATCCTGACCTAAAAATGCTGCCCTGGTTCCCCACAAATACTGTTTCATGCCAAAGGCTTTAATCACCAATAGCATATCATCTTTGCTCTGTATCTTATCAATGGTGGAGTAGATGACCTTTTCATCTGTACCAAAGTCGAGCATTGCACCATACAGCGTATTAGCATACAAAGCAGCATCAGAAGCGGAAATAGTCAGATTTTGCCTGTCAATAACCGTATCCTTAATGGATGGAGCAACCCTTGATGAAGTGCCATCGGGATTACGCTTTAGCATTCTTCGAACAGCGTAAATTCCGATACCAACACCCAAAATGGGCAATCCGTATTTGATGCTGTTTGCGACTAATGCAGCTTTATTTACTGGTGGTAACTTTTGCACGGTGCTGATGATTTTAGATGTATCGTAATGCGGTCTTTACAATTTTTGGGTTCTTGGCAACCTTGGTCAGAAGCTTAATCATGTCCTGTTGCTCAACTTTGTTGACTGCATTTTGCAAAAGGTTTCCTACTTGCTGAACTACCTCTGTACTGTCAGCTTCAATGGTGATTCCTACTTTAAACTTTCTCATAATCGTATGTATTAATCGTTATCTAAATCCTCGTTATCAAACTTTGCGTTTCCCGGTTCCGGCTCTGATATGCCATTCACGGCTTGGTTCAGGAACAGGAGGGTTTTATTAATCAGCTCCGCTTTGTCAAGGCATAAGCCAACGATGTTTGCAATCTTGGCTACATCTTGTAGTTCCCATGTCATAAGGGCATCAGATAGCTTTTTGATAATCTCTGCTTTCTTGCGGTCTTCGGGTGTATTTGCTGTGCCTATGTCGGTAATCTCAACATTGGTTTCAGGGAGCTGCGTTGATTCTTCCTCGGAATCATCAAGCATTCCTAAAGCCCCTTTGAGTTCTTCGGCTGATAAGCCTAATAATTCTGCGGTTTTTGGACTGTTGGTAAGCAAGCGTGAACCGATACCCACCAATGCACCTGTGGCAACTCGTTTCATCACTTCATTGGGAGCATACCCTGCAAGACGGCTTTCAAGGTCTGTCTTATCGGTTTTTAGTTCCCTGTTCTCGCTTTGGTAGCGGTCTTTTTCGGCACGTAGTTCTGCGTTTTCGTTGCGCAAACGTTCGTACTTTTCTTCCAAAGTGTTGTAGCGTGTCTCGAACTTAAAATCATCCAACTGCTTTTGATAGCTGATTCTCTCAACTTCTTTGTTATTGCCCGAAAGGGCATTAAATACACCAAACAGACCATCAAGCTTAGATTTTACAGCAGGGTTATCTCCTGAAAATAATCCTAACAGGGAGTCCAGTTCACCCAATCCGTTGGTGTTGTTTTGGATTTGGCTCTGTTTCATTTCTTCCTGGATAATGGTTTGTATCTCGGCTCTCTCAATAGGTTCTTTGGGTGGGTTCAAAAGCTTGCTGATATTTACTGTATAGCTGTTCAGGCTTCTGGCATTGGGGCTTTTGCCTCCAAATACATCAACCCTGAGTGAGCCGTGAGATTGCTTTGCTTTTTCAATGGCACTTTCAATATCACGGTTAAACTTATCCGTTCCGGAGGTTCTTGAAGTGAGTGCCGTTTCCTGTGCTGCGGTAACCAGATATATTTCGTAAGCGTAAGGGTACTTTTGTTCGTCCTCTGAACGCTTTATAAACTCGTATATGCTTTGTATTTGCTCTCTGTAATCCAACATAGCTGTATTAATTTCGGTGGGGAATAATCTTTACAAACTCCAATCGGTAAGGCTTAAAGTTTTCCGCTTGGGTTTTGATGTCTATGTAATCGGTGAATACCTGGTATCGGTATTCATCCATAAAGTCGTATTCTTCGGGTGTAGCGGTAAACACATTATCGCTGCTTACGAGTTCCATTTCATCAATGGAGCTTGGCAGACCTTTAGTGTTTAGAATCCACATGTCGTTTTTCAGGTCCAGCGAAATGTCCGAACCTGTTACCATTATCACCGTTGGTTTTAATTGGTAGCTGTCGATGGTTCGCATCCCTGAAACACGGTCTTTTGCGATGGTATGTAATAACTCAC
>NZ_JAFMVC010000006.1 GCF_025499605.1 Carboxylicivirga litoralis
GTCGAGATGAAATTTAAATAAAGTTGATTTTCAATGCATAATCACTTCGACTCCGCTCAGTGACCGTATTCCTTTTTTGATTTTTGGACACCCTCATTGATTAGTAAACGGTATTACTCCATACCCATCTTTAACTCTGCGGTAATCTTATGGTTTTCTTTTTAAACCTTCTATCTAACCAAAAGGCAATCCCCCAAATTCTTAAATTGTTATAAACCTCCACAAACTGTCCCCCTTCGCCAAGGGGGGAAATCCGTTAGGTCATTGGATATTGCGCTATGGCGCATGGGGTAATGAGTTCGATTTAAATTAAAAAGGAAAATCCTCTTCAACAGGAGCTGTTGTTTGCTCTTCTTCTTGCGGCTTTTCAGCGGCCTGATGAACAGCATTACCTTCAACATAAATGGCTTTAAAAGGCGCATCCAAAGGACAAGGATGTTCACAGGCACCACAACCGATACAAATATCCTGGTTAACTTCAGGAATTAACAGGTTACCTTCATAAGGCACCATGTTAACCGCTTTTGTAGGGCAATGCTCTGAACATGCTCCACAATCGGTACCATCGGTATACACCACACAATTTTCTTTTACAAAAACGGCTTTACCCAACTGCGTTAGCTGCTTTTCTTCAATTTCAATTGGCAAAATAGCACCTGTTGGACATACCTGTCCACAACCTCGACAATCGAAGTTACAATAACCACCATCCACATAATCCATATGTGGCTGCATAAAGCCTTTAAGTCCATATTGTGATACTGCCGGCTGCAGCACTTGCGTAGGGCAAGCCGCTATACATAAACCACAAGCTGTGCATATTTCATTAAAGCGTTTAATACTGATGGCTCCCGGAGGAGCGACCGGATGTTCTTTTTCATTCACTAAGAGCTTTGATGTATCCTTTGCCCCAGGCTTTGTTTCTGCTAATATTTTCTGACCAACCAACAAAGCTACTCCGGTTGCAATGGCACTGCGGCGACCAGTATCATTGCTTTCGGGCTGGCCTTGTGGCTTTTTCGATGTCAGCTTAAGAGCCGAATCGTTACATACTGCCACACAGTTAAAACAATCGACACAGCGCGAATAATCAACCGAGAAGTTTTTAATATCGATGCACTCACTTTTACATTCACCGATGCACTTTCCACATTTGGTGCAATTCGACTCATCAAATTGTATTTTCAGGAATGATATTTTTGAAAATAAACCAAGGAAAGTACCCACCGGACAAATGGTATTACAAAACAAACGACCACGCTTATAGGACATGTAAGCAATCGTCATTAAAACAGCTGCTGTAAACAACAATATAAACCAGGGCGCTGACACCAACTTAACCGGGCTTAATGTATAAACATCAACTTTGTGCAACAGCATAGATAAACCGTTGTTGGCAGCCACCACAACAGGGCGAACCAGATAGGTTATTATACGCCCAAAGTTACTGTAGGGATCAAGCAGAGTAACTATAGTTGAGAACGATAACAGAATACCCAACACCGTTAATCCCAATAAAGTATAGCGTAAAATAGGATAAGCTTTTTTCTTCTTGTAAAAGAATTTTCTTGACGAACGCTTTTTCGCTATCCAGGCAAATACATCTTGTAATATACCCAGAGGACAAATGGCACTGCAATACAATCGCCCCATAAAAGCTGTGAGCGCTATCACAATTATAAAGCCCACAGATCCAATAGCCAGTGTGCTGATAAATTTCATCAATGATGGCATAAACTGCAGGAACAAGGTTTCGTGTACTGTTTCGTTGGCATAGTTCTCATAAATATCCAGAAACAGTGAAATAGTGAGTATAAAAAACAAGAGTGAAAAAATCACCCTTGTCTTTTTCAAATGCTTATAATTCATATCCTATATGATTCAATCTGGTAAATTATTGAAATCTTTTATTGTGCGGCCAGCGGCACTACTTATGCCATTTTTTGCTTGCTAATGCTTAACTCTTCCAAATTCATATTACCCAACTTCATGTCGTGAGCAATCTTAATATGCCCGATTTCAGAAGGTTGAAGACCAAACATTTTGGTAGCAGCTGCATCAGCCGCCACAATATCAGATGAGGCAATCATGGCTTTTAAGTTAGTAACATCAGCCACCGACACGCCACGAGGCCCGTTTTTGGTCATCATGTTATAACCATCAATAATATTTAAATCGGGTTTTTTAAACGTACAGAAATCAGCAATACATTGGTGCAGGTCGTTCGAGTGGTAGAAACGACGATCCCAAACCACTCCCATCAGGTTTTTCATAGCTAATGAAATGCGTGTACTACTGTGGTGTTTCATCACCGGCACATTAATAAACACATCCGACTCCAGTACCAGTTGATGTACTTTGGCTTTCTTTAAACTAACGCCATTAGGTATCTCCACTTCTTTATAAAACGACTCGGTATTACCCGGCACCATCTTACCGCCTTCAGCTTTAACAGCCTCTTCTATTCCACTATTGCGGTAACAGCGATCCCATTTGTTACAGGTATTATCAAACACATATACTTCAGAAGCGCCTGCCTCCTTACACCGTTTTACAATGCGGGCTACTACCTCCGGATTAGTATTAGCTGCTCTCTCTGGTGGTGCATCCCACCCAATATTTGGCTTCACCAATACCTTTTGTCCGCTCTTCACATATTTACTCATTCCACCAATGGCTTCAATGGCACGGTCAAACATATCAGCACCATTACCTCCACGTACAGCCGCCAAATCATATTCCGATGTTGCCGGCATTCCATTAACACTCTCTAAACCTCCAAATAATGGTAAAGCTCCGCTCAACAGCGTGGCTCCTACGCCTGTTCGTAAAAAATCTCTTCTCTTCATAATATGTGATTTATCCGTTACTACCTAAGATGTTTCCCACTTATACCAACTCATTCAGGTATTGCGAGTCAATTTAAGCACTTGAAAAGTACTAAAAAATAAAGAATGAGGCGTTGGTTCTCAGCAATTTAAAGTGGATATAAATAAAGACTAAGTTAGGCTTTGTAGTTCCGAACCAGATATGCCAGTCGATGTATTATTTGAAATAAGCAAATAGATGGGTTGTAACATTCGCTTTGGCTGAGGCTTCGAATTCATGGGTTATTGCAATATCTAGATTCTTCTCAAAACATATTATTCGTCAAAATTGAATCGCTAAAAAAAGGGAGTTTATCGGTAAAAACACCTGATACATCTATTATACTTTTCAAGCATAAGCCCTTAATGTAATTTCATTCTTGAAATGATATAATGATATGAAACGACTACAATTAATATTGCTGGCTGTCATTGTTAATATTAACCTACTTTTCGGCCAGGATTCCACACAGGTCCACTCGTGGACATTGGAGCAATGCATCGACTATGCACTGTCGCAAAACATTCAGGTGCGCCAGACTATGCTGACCAACCTATCGAACAAATACAACATTGAACAAGCTAAAGGCCAACAACTGCCTTCATTAAATGCATCGGTTAGCTACAATGTATCGTGGCAAAACACGGAAGATGCCACAACCGGTGAGAGTGAGTTCAGCAATTCGCAAAACAATAACTACGGTGTTAACTCCAATGTGACGCTTTATAACTATGGCCGACTTAATAACCTGATTAAGCAGGCTAAACTGGACATGGAAGCGGGTGTTTATAACTCAGAGGCTGTTAAGGAAACCGTCACATTGAACATTCTGGATGCCTATCTGCAAGTCATCTTTTACACCGAAAATGTAGATAATTCGCAGCAGCAACTTAACGCAACCGAAGAACAAGCCAACTTCGCGCAGGAGCGCTTAACATCGGGGTTGATTTCACGTTCAGATTACTTGCAGGTAAAATCGCAGATGGCCACCGAGAAGCTGAACCTCATCAATGCGCAAAGCCAATTGGCCATTGCCAAAGTGAACCTGATGCAGATGATGCTGCTTCCGGTAACACCTGATTTTGAAATCACTTATCCGAAGCTAAATGAAGAAGTAAACCAACAACTAAGTCCCAACCCGGCAGAAGTATATGCCATATCGGCACAAATACGTCCGGCTTTGAAAAATGCTGAACTGCAAAAGGAGAGTGCGGCACTAAACGAGAAAATATCGAAGGCATCATACTTCCCAACCTTATCGGCCAACGCCGGCTTATCAACCGGTTATTACAATACTTTGGATCAAACCTATGCTAATCAGCTCAACGACCGATTTACACCCAATGTGGGTCTAACCTTATCCATTCCTATCTTTCAGAATAAACAGGTAAAGACGAATGTGGCCAAAGCCCGCATTAACTACCAGAGCGCGGAACTGCAGGAGCAGGACACGCAGAATAACCTCCGAATGAATATTGAACAGATATGTGTGGATGTGCGCATCTCGCAATTGGAATACGAAGCAAGTCTGGAGCAGTACCAGGCCAATGAAGAATCCTACAGTCTGGCCGAAGAAAAATACAAAAACGGATTGATGAATTCGGTTGATTTCATATTCGAAAAGAACAATATGACGCAAGCTGAAAGCAGCTTCCTGCAGTCGAAGTACAAGCTTCTGTTCAACTATAAAATACTAGATTTTTACATGGGCCAGGCCATTACATTATAAGCTTCAACAACAAGAAAAAAATATTGATCATATGAAACGAAAGACAATTATCATAATCGCACTGGTTCTTATCGCATCAAGTTCCGCCTTTTTGCTGTTTAAACCTGAAACCATCTCACCTGATCAGATTGACATTGAAACAGGAATTGTAAAAAAGGGAACCATCAGCAGCACCGTTACGGCAACCGGAACACTTGAAGCCATTACTACTGTTGAAGTAGGTACACAGGTATCTGGCATCATCGAAGAAATATTTGTTGATTTTAACTCCTATGTAAAGGAAGGTCAACTGATGGCCAAACTGGATACCACCAACCTGGCGGCAGCTGTAGAGCAAACACAGGCATCGGTTGACAATGCCAAGGCCGAACTGGAGTACCAGCAAGCCAATTACGAGCGACTGGCGCCTTTGTTCAAAAAAGAACTGATTTCGCAAGCCGACTACGACCAAACGGTTTATAACCTTAATAAAGCAAAAGCCAGCTACAAAAGCGCCGTGGCGCAGCACAAAAGGAATTTGATCAACCTGGATTTTGCACTTATCTATTCGCCCATTAACGGCATTGTATTAAACCGCGCGGTGGAAGCAGGTCAAACGGTTCAGGCCAGTTTTAACACGCCAACACTGTTTACCATTGCCAACGACCTGACACAAATGCGTGTGGAAGCCAATGTGGATGAAGCCGATATAGGCTTGGTAAAAAAAGGCCATCGTGTGGAATTTACAGTGGATGCTTATCCTAACGAGGTATTTGAAGGCGAAGTTACGGAAGTACGCCTGGAGCCAACGGTGACCAATAATGTGGTGACTTACACCATTATTATTTCTGCACCAAACCCCGATTACAAGCTGATGCCGGGTATGACCGCCGAAACCAACATTTTTGTAGTCGAGAAAAAGGACATTCTGCTAGCACCTAGTAAAGCCGCTCGTTTCAATCCCGACCCTCAATTATTAATGAGCTATATGCAAGATTCGGCCAGGCCCGAAATGCCTGATGGAGCACCAAAAGACGATTTTCCTCCAATGGATGCACCAGCACAGGACAACAATAAAATGATTTGGGTGAAACGCGATGCCATTCTTCAGCCCGTGCCGGTTAAGCTAGGCATGGATGATGATATTAATGTAGAAGTGCTGGATGGTTTACAGGAAGGCGATGTGGTTATTTTAAAGATGGAACAGAAAAACGCCAATAAAGAAGTTCAGGCGAGCGGCGGTAACCCATTTATGCCAAAACCACCTCAACGCAAAAAATAGTAAACACTAAAGCTGATAGCTAGTAGCTATCAGCTTTTTGGACTACTGGCTAAAAACCAACAAACTATTACACTACGATTATGCAAAAAACCATAATAGAAGTCAAAGACCTGAAAAAAGATTACCATGTTGGAGAGGTGACAGTGCATGCGCTTCGTAAAATCAACATGCAAATCAAGGAAGGTGATTTTGCGGCCATCATGGGCACCAGTGGTTCGGGCAAATCAACTATGCTCAACATCTTAGGTTGTCTTGATAAGCCAACCGATGGCACTTATTTGCTCGATGGCGTTAACATGGCTGAGATGAACAAAAAACAACTGGCCCAGCTACGTAATACCAAACTGGGTTTTATATTTCAGTCGTATAACCTGCTGCCGCGCACAACAGCCCTCGAAAATGTGGAGTTGCCCTTGTATTACAATTCAAAAGTAAAGTCCAAAGAGCGCCGCGAACGAGCCATGCATGCCCTGGAGCAGGTGGGACTGGCCGACCGTTATCATCACATGCCCAATCAGCTGTCGGGTGGCCAGCAGCAACGCGTGGCGATTGCCCGCTCACTGGTGAACGACCCGGTTATTATCCTGGCCGATGAGGCTACCGGTAACCTCGATACCAGAACATCCTATGAGATAATGGAACTCTTTCAAAAGCTGAATGACGACGGCAAAACCATCGCTTTTGTAACGCACGAGGAAGATATTGCCCGGTTTATGAAACGCAATATCGTTTTCAGAGATGGATTGATAAAAACAGAGATGACGGTGGACAAGCGACACAATGCTACGCAGCTGATTGCAGAGCTGCCTGTGGAAACAGATATTGACTTTTAAACAACAGGTAATGAACTATATAAATCTGACTAAAATAGCCATCAACGCCCTGAACCGCAATAAATTCAGAGCCGTATTAACCATGTTGGGCATCATCATAGGTGTGGGCTCTGTCATTGGTATGCTTTCCATTGGAGAAGGTTCAAAACAGAGCATCCAAAGCGAAATATCACAGATGGGCTCCAACATGATATTTGCGATGCCTGGTTCAATGCGGCGTGGTGGTGTGATGATGGGCAATTCCAACGCTAAATCATTAACACTAAAAGATGTGGCAGCCCTGCGCAAACAAGCCAGGAACCTGAGTATGATATCGCCCCAGGTGTCAACAAGCGGACAAGCCATCAGGGGTAACAAAAACTGGCCAACCACTATCTATGGTGTCAATGGCGAATACCTGGACATTCGAAAATATGAACTGGAAGATGGGCGTATTTTTACCGAGCAGGAAATCAATAGTCTGAGTAAGGTATGTATTGTTGGCCAAACGGTTGTTGAAAACATCTTTGGCACTGAAGTCGACCCCGTTGGACAAACTATTCGCTATTCAGGCATTCCGCTCAAAGTTATTGGCGTGTTGAAAGAAAAAGGGCAAAACGGTATGGGCATGGACCAGGATGACCTCATACTGGCACCTTACACCTCTGTTCAGCGTCGTCTGCTGGCCATTACACACATACAAGCCATCTACGCATCGGCCATTAGCGAAGATAGCTCTGATGCGGCTATTGAAGAGATTGAAACCATAATAAGAAGTCAGCACAAATTAAAAGATGGTACAGATGATGATTTTGAGGTGCGTTCGCAAGCCGAAATGGTTTCGATGTTTACCTCCGTCAGTAATAACATGACGATGCTATTGGGTGCTATCGCCGGCATCTCCTTATTAGTAGGCGGCATCGGCATTATGAACATCATGTTTGTATCCGTTACCGAACGCACCAAAGAGATTGGTTTGCGCATGTCGGTAGGCGGCTGTGGCACCGATATATTAATGCAGTTCCTGATTGAAGCAGTCATTTTAAGTATCATTGGTGGCATCATTGGTATCCTGTTTGGTTTACTGGTTTCGGCGCTAGCCACCAATGTGCTCAGCCTGCCGTTTATTATCATGGAAAATGCAATTTTATTGTCGTTCCTTGTCTGCTCGGCCATCGGCGTATTCTTTGGCTGGTACCCGGCACGCAAGGCAGCCAATCTGAATCCGATTGATGCCATACGTCATGAGTAATTTATAATAATTCATTATTTTAGACCAAAAGCATTTTTGTAGATGATGAAACTGTCAAAAAACCGTTCTTTAACGTTTACCCTACATGTATTAGCCTGGCTGGTATTGGTTATTTTACCACAGCTTATTATCAACCGATACTGGGGCAATCAGAATTTTATTGCCTGGGGCTTTTATCTGAATGCGGCAATTTACGGTGTCATCTTCTACATTAATTACCTGCTTTTGGTGCCTGAATTGTTTTTCAAAAAACGTAAAATCGTTTATTTCCTCGGTGCCATCACAACCATTGCCGTGTTCTACGTGGTGATGTATTACCTGAACGAATGGTTTCTACACGACCCCGAAAAGGAACGCAAATTTGCAGAGGCCATGGACCGTCTGGCGAAAGAAAACATCTTGCCCAAACCGCCTTTACGCCAGCTTCAGGTTTATTATTACATCTTGACATCGACCATAGTGAGCAGCTTTGCCTTTGGGCTAAAGGTGATAGAAAAACATGTGGCCTCGGAGAAGAAGCAAAAGGAACTGGAAAAAGAAAAGCTGAACTCCGAATTAGCCTTTTTGAAAAACCAGGTGAGTCCTCACTTCTTTTTTAACACGCTGAACAATATCTACGCACTGATCGGCATTAGTGCACCCGAAGGTCAGAAATCGGTATTAAAACTATCGAAACTGATGCGTTACCTGCTGTACGATTCAGAAAACGGGCTAACCGAACTGAAACAGGAAGTGGTCTTCCTGAATCATTACATCGACTTGATGCGCCTGCGTGTTTCGCCTAAGGTGGAATTTAAGATTGACTTGCCCGAGGAGCATCTGACGGTTGAAATACCGCCGTTGCTGTTTATTCCGTTTATCGAAAATGCGTTTAAGCACGGCATCAGTTATCGCGAGAATTCATTTATCCATATAAAAATGGAAGTGGATAATAAGGTGCTTCAATTTAGCTGTGTTAACAGTATCAGCAAAACACCTGAAACCAAGTTAACGGAGAAACACTCAGGCATCGGACTGGAGAATGTCAGAAAACGCCTGCAATTGTTGTATCCTGATAAACACCGCCTAACGATAGACAATACCAACACTGAATTTAAGGTGGAATTGAGCATCGAACTAAACGAATCGTTATGATCAGAACCATTGCTATAGATGACGAGCCGCTTGCCCTGCAGCTGCTATCGGGCTATATCGAAAAAACACCCTTCCTGGAGTTAGCCGGCAGCTTCGACAATCCCATTGATGCCATGGAATTTCTGAATCAGAACGAAGCCGATTTGATGTTTGTTGATATTCAAATGCCCGACCTCACAGGCATTGAGTTTGCACGCATCCTGGCTAATCCACCTAAATTAATTTTCACCACGGCCTTTGAAAAATATGCCTTAGAAGGTTTTAAGCTGGAAGCCATTGATTACCTGCTAAAACCATTTGGCTACGATGAGTTTCTAAAAGCTGCGCAAAAAGCGCAAAAGCTCATCCATTATGAGCAACAGGAAACCATTGAAAGCAATAATGCCTTTCTGTTCCTGAAATCGGACTATAAGATTCGTCGCATCAATTTTAACGACATCTTATACATCGAAGGCTTAAAAGACTATGTGAAAGTGTTTCTTCAGCACCAGGACAAACCCATTCTATCGCTTCACTCCTTAAAATCGATGGAGGCGAAGTTACCGGCAGAGAAGTTTATGCGCGTGCATCGTTCCTTTATTGTCAACCTGGATAAGATTGACACCATCGACCGCAGCCGCATTGTGTTTGGCAAAGAATATATCCCGGTGAGCGAGCAATACAAGAAGGCATTTAAAGACTTTCTGGACAAGAATTTTATCTAGGCACTTCATCCATTATCTGCTATTGTAGCCTCCCCTGAAAATATTTCTCCGCCCGGGAGGACAAGACGATTGAAGCGGAAATCAACAAAGCTAATCTGCACGACCATAATACTACGCACGCTGCTATGCGCTATTTGTGGCGTGTTGGCATTCGTTATTTATAGCAGTCGTCGTTAATTTCTTTTACTTTTTCCCTCATATTCTTTTTGTAATTTATTTATCCAATTTTCACTGAAGTCATTGTTAATGAACCTGCCACGGGTTCATCATTAAAAATGTCTATTTCATCCTTTTTATCCTGAAGGGCAAGGCTGTAAAGCAAGGGCAGATAATGTTCGGGAGTGGGTATCGATAATTTAAAAGGCCTACCTTGTTTTGAGTAATTTATTAAAGCCTCGTGATTACCGTTCAAAATGAATTGCTTCATTTTTTCATTAGCTTCAATCGCCCAATCGTATCCATAATTGTCATTCAATTTTTGCCAATTCACCTTTCTCAGGTTGTGCACCAAATTGCCACTACCTACAATCAAAACGCCTTTGTTTCGCAATTCTGAAAGCTCCATAGCCAGTTGATAATGTTGCTTTGGAGTTTTGTTGTAGTCAAGACTCATTTGTATGACAGGTATATTTGCCTTAGGATACATGTGCCTGATTACAGACCATGCTCCATGGTCTAGCCCCCACTTCTCATCCAAAATAATATTCGTACCACTCGCCATATTTTTAATCTCATTCGCCAATTTTGGTAACCCTGGTGCCGGATATTGAATTTCGTACAGTTCTTTTGGGAATCCTCCAAAATCATGGATGGTTTGTGGACTTTCCATGGCCGTCACCTGTGTGCCTTGTGTTTCCCAATGCGCAGAAATAACCACGATAGCCTTTGGTGTTTCAATTTCGGAAGATACTTTTCTAAAACCTTGAACGAATTCATTTTCAGAAATTGCATTCATTGGGCTACCATGACCAAGAAAAAGTACAGGCATTTTTGGTGTATCTTCCCAATTCTCCAGTATTGTGTTTAATGCATTTAATTTCATTACTCCTAATGTTGCTGGCAGTGCCATTGTTAATGTTTTTAGAAATACCTTCCTATTCATTTTTATGCAGTTTTATAATCTGGCATTTTTAATGCTTTTCATATCGCAACACTTTTAATTGCTAATAATTAATGTTTACAATACAAAAGTAGGTCGTAGAGAGTGCTCAAACACTTGACCTATGGTAAGAAATAAAACTGATGTATGTTAAGGCAACAGCTCTTAGAGTAACTGAATTACACCTGTCTTCTAATCCTGCTGAGGCTTTCAGGAGTAATGCCCAGGTATGAGGCTATATGAACGAGTGGTACTCGTTGAAATATCTCCGGGTGTTCTTTAAGCATCTCATTGTACCTGTCTATGGCCGTTTCCCACATGGTTGCACTTAACCTGTTTAGTGCATTTATATATGCTTTTTGAAAAAGAATACGGAAATACCTTTCAAGGTTGGGTATTTCAACAAATAATTGCTCCAAACGGTCAACCGAAATGCGTAGCAGATTTGAATCTTCTAATGCTTCTATAGTGTATTTGGAATTTTGCCGCGTAAAATAACTGTCAATATCTCCAATCCAATTGTTATCCATTCGTATTTGGTATACATGCTCTGCACCTTTAGAATCAATGTAAGATGAGCGCAGACAACCGGTGGTAATAAAATACAAATAGTTACAAACCTGTCCTGAGACTAAAAGGTCTTTCCTTTTCTTTATTGATATGGGTTCAAAAGCAGATAGAATTTTAGCTTCATCCGCTTCTGATATACTGGTCCATTTATTTATGTAGTACAATAATTTGTTATCCTCTGGCATCTTTTATTTTCTTATTCATTGAAGCAAATTTATTTGAAAGTACGAAATTATAAACTTACGCCTAACGGATTGGCCGCATGGCGCTGTAGCAGATTTACGTTGACATTGTCCTTCCGAGAGGACGAGACCAGCGAGGCGAGAATTGGAGCGAAGCGGAAATCAGCGAAGCTAATCTGCACGACCAAAATACCACCAACTCTGCTATGCGCTATGGCGGCGTAGGCTTTGTTTTTTATTTGTACCTATATCTTGTTGTGTTTTTGTCTCCAATTTTCTCAATTATTTTATTGTCTACAGCAAACTTTAAATCTCTGCTAGCAGTAGCTGAAGATATTTCTCTAAAATTTTTTAAATATTCCTTACGAGTAAAATAGTCGTTCTTTATAATTGACTTAAAAAGGTTTAACCTGTCAGTATTTGTTAAACTCACATTTTGAATATTTAGTAAATCCTCTAGTGATTCAAGTATTATATTAAGCATGAACTCAATAAATACTGTTGATTCTCCACTGTTATCAGACTTTCCAAGCGATTCATAATATTGTTCTTGTTGTTCTTTTATTAAAGACTCTATTGGAAGATATTCAAATACTGGATAAGCGTCCTTTAAAATCAACGTCTGCCATAACCTTCCCATTCTTCCATTTCCGTCTATGAAAGGATGAATAAATTCCATCTCATAATGAAATACACAGCTTTTGATTAAAACTAAGTCATCGTCATTTTTTACATAGTCAAATAGGTCAAGCATTAAAGGCTTAAGCATTTCACTAGAAGGAGCAACATGAGCAACTTCCTCTCCTTTAACAATTCCAACCGATTTATTTCTGAGTTTACCTGCTGAGTCTATAAGTCCATTCATTAGTATACCATGCGCTTCACAAAATGAATCAAAACTATATGGGTCCAATTTGTCAATGTATTCATAAACTTCGATGGCATTTTTTACTTCAAGAATATCTTTTTTGGGACCAACTACACGTTTGTTCTCCACAATTGCAGTAATTTGCTCAAGTGTCAAAGTATTTCCTTCAATTTCAAGAGATGAGTGGATTGTCTTAATCCTATTTTTCTTTCTTAATTCTGTTGGTGGCTTGTTTAAATGAGCTGAATTAACTTCTCCAATCTTTTCTGAAATCGTAGCAACTAATTTTAATATCTTTCCTGTTATGCTATATGGCGGTTTCATAATATGCTCTTTTTGATAGTATCATTTGATAGTATCAAAAATAGCTAATTTAAAGCTTTCAGCAAGTTTTAGTAGTTTGGGTTCAAATAAAGCCTAACGGTGAGTATAAGAAACGCAAGTGATTTCGAAGCTCTTACCTGTCAATATGTACTGAGCCAAATTTGCGTTTTGACACAAAATTAAAATATTAAACCAACCAAATTACTCTACCTCCCTTATGCACTATTGCGGTTTGTAACCCGTGTTTTTCTTTACGTTTACTATAAGAGAAACCAAAAATCAATTATCAGTTTACCGTCCTTACACCACCTTGTCCAGCCATCGTTGGGTTTAATAGTATCATTAACTAAGGATTCTCGTTTTATTTTTATCCAGTCAGTTTTTATTTCGGTTGCTGATATTGCAAACAATTCATTTGCATTACTTGCTTCATAAATTTTAAATTCTGACGAATCGATAGGCAAATCATAAAATTTTAGATTGTGTTCAGATATCGAAACGTATTGGTCCGATAATAGAAATTCTGTCCAAGTGTAAAATTTAAAGTTTGTATTTGATTTTGAAATCAGCTTTGTTTTATATGAGCGTGTTTCTATTAAATAATTGTCTTTGTCTATGTTGCTTTTAATGATTAACAGGCCATAATCTGGTTTGTAAGCAAATAAGTCAAAGTGTGATGTTACTGAATCTAGTTTATTATAGTAATCTTGTGATTCTTCTTGCTCAAAATCAAATGATTCAAACATTGAATTGTCTTCATTTTTAATAATCCACTTTCCAGTAGTATAATTCTCAAGGACAATAAGCCCAATGGAACCATCGACAACTAAACTATCGTCTTTTTGCTTAATTTTCTCTGCCTCAGATTTGTTGTGTTCAATGTTGGTATGTTTAATGATAGAGTCAGTCTTTACTTCTTGCGAGGCTAAGTGCACGCTTCTGTTTGAATCATTTTTCAAATTGCATGAACTAACCAAAATTAAAGACAAGAGAATTATAAGTTTATTCATTGTTGCAGTTTGGTTTACATGGGTTACAACTATTCAATATAAAGCCCTATGCTTTATATCTACCTTATGGCCGTAGCTTACTAAATCGTATTACGTTTTAATATATAGTATATTTTCTTTTTGCGGCACACATCATAAACATAGTAAAAATTTACGGATTAGCACATTAACTACTGCTTGATAAAATAATGTGTCTAATACGTTTGCAGAGGTACCAGCAGCATCCGGTATATTTTTGAGCTTACCCACTGGTTGATTCACTAATACAAGTTCTTATGACTGAGCTTTATTTCGTATACCGTAGCACGACTCCACATTGTCATTTATCAATAGTTTCACTGCGTTAATCAGATAAATTGAGCCATTCAACAAAGAATGAGCTCCAACATGATACTCGTCATGTTAACTTAATGTTAAATACTATTAGCTTTAATATGAAAATATTGAGAGGTAAACCGCCGGCTGGTCATCAACCTTGCAAGATTGGCATCGGGCATTGGAAGAGGAGGCCGGCGGAGCTTTGCAATATAGGATTTAAAACAATTATTTTAATGAGTTTTAAACAAGATTTCGAAAACTGGCAAGAACCAATTGAGGCCATGCCCTTAGAAGCTGTTAAACTACCCGACATGCCGGTTGATACGGCTGCCGCTGCTGCTGAAACACTATGTGTGGAAGCTGAGAAAGATAAAGATGAATTGGTGAAGGCCGGATTAGACTGGACCTTTGTTGAGGATCTGCAGAGCCTGCCTGGTGCTTTACGTTACACCCAAGCTGAATGGATGAGCGAATACCGTGCCCGCCAGGAGGCACAAAAAGAATGGCTCGACAAATCACCAGAGGCCTATGAGCTTAGAAATGAATTATTACATCATTTTAGTTTTGCCTACCGCCATCAGCCAGATGTAAAAAAGAAAGTGATGCGAATACGCGAAGGCAGTGGTCATGCCGATATGCTGCAGGATTTGATGGACTTAGCTGTTTTGGCAGAGAAATACCCGCAACCATTAGCTGTTATTAATTACAATACTGAACTAAACACCAAAGCCAGAACACTATCGCACAATATGGCAGAATTACTGGCTAATGCTAACGGCTCAAAAGACGAAAGCAGTGCCATCAAAATACGCCGCGACAAAGTTTACACGCTGTTGAGCGAACGTGTCAGTGCTATTCGCGAAGTAGGGCAATATGTATTTTGGCGTAACCCTGATCGCAAAGCTAAATATGTAAACGACTATAAGTAAAAAAATCCAAACCCCTTGATTTTACTATCCCGCGGAAGTTTTGACCAGCTCCCGCGGGATATTTTTATACCCTCGTGTCAATTTTCGAAGTCCTCGTGTGCTAATGACCCGTTCCCGTGTCATTTTGCACAGCCCTCGTGCATTTTTTCCGCCATTTCGTGCCATATGAAGCAGCTCCCGGCTCATATTTTAATGTTCCGGTGAAATTTCATGCGCTTCTGGTGTCATTTGCTTCGCCTTCGGGCTACAACTCTACCTTTTACCTTTAGTATTGTTTAATAACCTGAATTCGACGTAAAATTTTAAACTCAGGTTAATATCATTATTGTCCGGTTAATTGAAGAAAATCTAAAAGATGCAACTCCTCTGGAGTTGTTAATCATACTAATAAACAGATTTATAAATATTTATCCCCTATGAGGATAAGCTATCAACTTCAGAGAAGTTGAACCTCTGTAGAATATAAAAATAA
Organism: Carboxylicivirga litoralis; assembly: GCF_025499605.1. Lineage (GTDB taxonomy): Bacteria > Bacteroidota > Bacteroidia > Bacteroidales > Marinilabiliaceae > Carboxylicivirga > Carboxylicivirga litoralis. Next base: position 15,533 of record NZ_JAFMVC010000006.1, read on the forward strand.
GCCTCTTAATCACAACTCCAGCGGAGTTGCATATAAACAATGGCATACATTGAAAAATATAATTATTAACCGGACACCAATGGTTTTAATAATTAATAATAAAGAGTAGCTTAAAAAGGAGGAGAGTGAAGTAAACCCATCCACATCGCCACACCTGCGGCATGGCACTTCCCCTTGCTTTCAAAAGCAAAGGGAAGAATTATTGACAGTTTAATATACACCTGAATATTGCTATCGCCTCAGAAATTTAAATCGAACTCAGTACCCCATGCGCCATAGCGCAATATTCAATGACCTAACGGATTGAGAGTGTCCAAAAACCAAACTAGTCTTTATTTGAAATTACGAATTGCAACTTGAGCATATTGAAATCCCCATCCCACCGCCTTTGGCGGTGTACTTCCCCTTGCTCTCAAGAGCAAAGGGAAGAGTTGATTTACATTTTGCTTACAAATCGTAAGTTTTTAGCTCTGATGATTTTGTTTTTGGACACTCTCCAGTTTGTGGAGGGTTATAACAATTTAAGAATTAGGGGGATTGCCTATTAGTTAGATAGAAGGTTACAACAAGCTAATGGGCATATACCGATTAGCTCAAAAAAAGCACCATGCTATAAATTAATAGCATGGTGCATTGTTAATTCCAAAAAATAGCGTGTCTTGTTATTTTGTTTCCGGCAAAAATATAACGTCTAAAACATCAGCTTTTTTAAGGAATTTATTAGCCGCTTTCTGAATATCTTTTGTTGTCACGTTATTAATGACATTATCAAAGTAATCGGCCGACATTCTGTTTTCACCCGTTTCGTAAAACTTAGTCAATACAGATAACCAGTAATTATTATTCATCAGAGCTTTGCGGTTATTCTTTTTCATATTCAGAACCACCTTATCTAAATCTGACTGAAGTACTGTTTTCCGAACTTCCGTTAGCTCTTTATAGACCAACTCTTTTAAATAATCTGCCTTAGCCGGATCGCAATCAAACTGTATGTTTAATCCCAGTTTCATTTCAGGAATACGTGAGCCGGTAGGGCGTACCTTGACACCATAGGTTCCGCCCTCCTTTTCACGAATGTTTTCGGTAAAGCGAAGGTTAAGAATGGAACCCAATATATTGTGGTAAATAGTTGTTTCTCTCGAATAATTGGCATCAGAACTCATCTTTATAACAACTGTAGCTTTAGGCTCAGTCATAGGCAAATAAATGCGGTGTTCATTTTTTCCTTTGGGAAAATAGTCACCATGATCGACCCACTTTTCAACTTTACCAGTTGTATTAATGGCACCGATATATTCCTCCACCAATGGCTTAAGTGATTCAGCCTCCACATCGCCAATAATGAAAAATGTGAAATCTGCCGCGTTAGATAGACGTTCAAAATAGATCTCTTTCATTCGTTCGAAATTAATCTGATCCAAAAACGCTTTGTCAAACTTTAAGATGCGTGGGTTGCCGTTAGCGGACAAAGTTCCCAATGTATCCCTCATGATGGATTTTGCCGTTTTAGCTTCGTTTTCAACGTTGTAATAATTGCGTTCCATTAATTTATCAAAAGCCAGGCGATCAAAACGCGGCTCCTCAAAACGCATAAATACTAACTGAAACATGGTTTCCAAATCCTGCACCATCGAATTGGCAGCAATGGATTCGTTGTAAACACCAATCTGATAACTACAGGCCGCTGTTTTACCGGCTGTTATTTTCTTAAACTGGCTTGGGTTATAGGCTCCAATACCGAAACCCGACACAAAAGCAGATGCGGCTTTGAACGAAGGCAAATCGTTAGTATCATATAATGAACTACCACCTTTACTGATCGCTTTTAGTATAACCTTTTTAGAGTTATTCTTCACTTGTTTAAAGACTACTTTTGCGCCATTTGACAGTGTCCACTCTTGTGCTCCAAACTCCTCAATATCCTTTTCTTCTACTATTTCACCAGGAACGGGCGTCACACTCATCAATGGTGCATCCGTTGGTGTCATATCAACATATGGCTGAATGGTGCTATTCTCCACCTCATCCATAATGGCCTCAATCTCCTCCTGGCTAATAAAAGCTTTACCTTCTTTCTCAGGACCAATTACGACATACGATCGGTTGATATCAGTTAGATACCTGGATGCAACAGCCGATACTTCCTCAACCGTTATACCTGGTATCATCTCTTTCCCAAACTGGTATTTGAATTTGGCATCCGCGATAATGGCATCTTCCAGGTATGCTCTTTTTATCGCCTTACAATAAGCGTCAGAGTTAATGCTGTTACGTTTATGGTAGCTATTTTTAAGGGCAACCAGTGTATTGGCTTTTAAACGCTCCAGTTCTGATTCAGTGAAACCATGTTGCACCACACGCTGTAGCTCGGTGTAAGCCCCTTTAAATGCCTCTGTTTCTTCTCCTACATTCGCTGACACATAAAAATTAAAAGCTTTATAACCTCTTTCCAGCGCACCATAACTGGCGCCAGCATTAAGAAAAGGAGCTTTAGCACTCAGTAAGAGCTCTTTGTAGCGGGCCTTCATTAAAGCATTAAAGAAGCGGTTGATGTAGGATTCGCGCAGTCCTTCAAGCGTATTATCCTGTGTGCTTTTATGCCTTATTTTCAGATTGATATTAACGTTTTTATATTCTTTTTCGCTGATATGAACGCACATTGCCTCCTGGTTATCAGGAATAACAACCGCTCCTCTTTCTTTTGGATTCTCAATGGCTGGTATAGCCGAAAACAACTCTATAACACGTTGCTCAATGGCGTCCACATCAATGTCGCCTACAATGGCAATGGCCTGCAAATCTGTTCTATACCATTCATGATAAAAATTTCGAAGCTCCTCTGGATCGAAGTTTTGAATCACATCCAATTCCCCTATCACATCACGATAAGCATAGATACTACCATTATAAATCGTTGGTGCCATCTTATTCTGCACTCTGAAAGCTGCTGTTCTTCGTGTGCGCCATTCCTCTGATATCACACCTCTTTCAGCATCAATCTCTTTCTCCTCAAGCGACAGCTCATCACACCAATCGCGCAGAATCAGGAGACATGAGTCTACCAACCCGGCACGTTGACTGGGCACACGACTAATGTTATACACCGTTTCATTTTTTGTAGTGTATGCATTAACATCCTTGCCAAATTTTACGCCGTTGTGTTCCAGCATGTTCAACATGGATTTTCCTGGAAACGTGTTTGTACCATTAAAAGCCATATGCTCCAGAAAGTGCGCTAATCCATCCTGCTGTTCCGTTTCAAGCGAAGCTCCCACATTCTGATAAATATAAAAACTGGCTAAACCTTTAGGACTTAAGTTGCGCTTCAAATAATACGTTAAACCATTGGGCAATACACCTTTTCTTATTGTAGTATCAAAAGGTACGGGTTGAGATAAGTCAGCGAATTGTTGCGCAAACGCTGCGGTACTAATGAGAATAGCCCCCATTAGTAATATAAAAACTCTTTGCATGTTGTTTGTTTTTGTTGAATATCCGGTTTAGTCGAACAGATAGCTACAATCATCCGAAATAAAAGCCTACACAATTCTGTATTCATCAATTACTTCGGACAACTGCATGCTTCACTTTACAGTTACATTCCCAACGTCAATTCTTTGGCTTGTCTCATTAACTGTAGCTGATATTCGAGATTTGTCTTCTTTTTATAGTTAAAAGGAGCATTCTCGATAGCCACTTCTTTTAATGCAATAGCCTTGTCTCTTTTTCCTTGTTTATAAAGTATGTCAGCCTCCAGGTTATTCACTTCCCAGTATTCAGGAATAAGCTTATCACAATATTTTATCCAGCTTTTTAAGTGCCTGAAATCCTCTTTTGTATTACAATGTGACCAATACACACGGCTAACTTTAACAATTTCTTCAACCTTATTGGTGGCAATTTTCCCTTGCTTCAGCAATCGAATCTTAAAGTCATGATAGGCTCCAGACTGCTCTTTATTATATTCTAAGTATTTATTGTATAAATTCACATCTTCTTGCTTGATCTGCTTCAATGATTTTTCACCAATTATACCATCAATATAAGCTTCCGCAGCCCTTTTATAAGCGTCGTATTCCTTGGCAATCCTCAAATACTCCATCTCATAAAAGCTTAATTTCCCTCTTTTAGCTGGCCCAATGTTTTTCTCTTTACAATGATCAATATAACGCCTCATCAATACGGGATCGTTCGTACTATAGGCTCGGTTCAGTGTAGCATTAATAATAAAGCCTTCAATTCGTTCTAATCTTATTTTATTTTGCCTTGATACAATCGTTAAGTAATGATCGTAGTTGGCTCTTAAAACCGTCTCAGCTTTGCTACCCAGATAGATTTGGTTGGTATGTTTCAATAAAATATCGATCATCTCTGCACTGGATTCCTCCAGCTCCGTTTGCACCGTTAGCCAGGCATCAAGTACATCTATCGGATTCATATTATACTCGACCAGCCTGTTGTAGTAGCTCTTTAAGAACGCTTCGTCATCTTGCTTTTCCGGAAAGAGCTGCTGCATATCTTCAAGCGACATTTTATCTTTTGTAGCCTCAAGTGCTAATTTTGAAAAGGGAATCATCCCTCCACTCTTTTTCATGGTAGACCCGGTTCCCCTGTACACTAATTTAGAATCACCATCTACAAATAACAAGGTTGGATAACGATGTACGGCAAAAAGAGCTGCTGCTTGTTTCCCTTCTTTTTCGGCATCCAGTTTAAGGTTGATAAAATGCTTATTATAGAACTTCCCAATTTCAGGATCCATAAACGGTCCTTTGGCTAATTGTTTACACGGCCCACACCAGGCCGTGTAAAAATCGATAAAGATGAGTTTATTCTGTTGTTTGGCTAACACCAGGGCTTCTTCGAAAGAAATATGCTGAAAATCGATTCCCTGAGCATGCGCCTTGCCTGCCACTATTGAAGCAAGAAGAAGTACTCCTGCTATAAATCTCTTTAAATACATAATCGCCTTCACTTATTTTAGGATGATTTGCTTATTCGCTTTCATCAAGGCTAAATCAGCCTTTATTCCATCTTCATTCTTGCTTTCTGATTCTACAGCAGCCTGATAAGCTTCTTCCATTATTTTAATCGCCTCTTCTTTGTTATCACCATATAGATACAACACTGAAGCATATTGACTCATAATTTTTGAATCACCTGGAATAATGTCATAAGCCACCTTCATCCATCGTGTTACGGTTTCCTTATCTTCTTTTGTATTGGCAAATTGGGCATAACTATATACCATAGAGGAGATTTCCTGACTTCGTCGCATAGAAAACGGTTTTTGAGATAGTGCACGTCTATCGCCCTCTTTACACCTTATTTGCCATTCGAGATAATAGCTGCGTAGTTCATCTACATCAATCGAACTGATGTAAGCCTCATTATCATCATGCACCATAGCCTTGTATTTTTCACCTTGTCCGGTTTGCAAATAGAAGAAAGTATAGGTTCTTTTTCGTTGCTGTTCATCGACCTTAACTCCTGCCTCACCAGCACGACTCAATACTAACTCCAGCATTACGGTATCTTTTTTAGCTACAGCATAATTGGTTGATGTCTCCACCATCTTACGAGGTAACTTCTGAAATATTTCACGAATATCTTTTCTTACATAAAGTTTCCAGGCATCGGAACCATAGTTGCGCTGAATAATTTCATCGGCTTTACCACCGTAGATAATTTGTTCATTATGATTGGCTAATAATTCAACCATTTCCTTACTTGATTCAGAAATGTTTGTCTGAATCTTCAGGTACTGCTCCAACACATCGGTATAACCAGTGGAGTTACTTTCTTTTAATTTGTTGAGATATAAACGAACAAACTGCTCATCCTCATACTCCTGTGTGTACCGTTGCGCTAACGCTGCTATATTGTTGCTATTGCTGTTATTAACACGAGCTGTCTCCAGGTTTTCCAGAAAACGCTCAGTTGGCATTGAACCAGAAAAGCGGTAGATAACATTGTCATCTCCATCCACAATGACATAACCAGGCAAGCCACTAATGCCATATTTTCGTTTTATTGTGGGACCTTCACCTCGCTCCACATCCACCTTAATGGCGACAAAGTGTTCATCAAAGTATTTCCCAACCTCTTCTTCAAGAAAAACTGTTTTTGCCATTTTTTTACAAGGGCCACACCACACCGCATAACCGTCGATGAACAACAGTTTGTTCTCTTTTTTGGCTTTTGCTAATGCTTCATTAAAAGTACCATGCTCAAAATGGATGCCTTGTGCCATTAATAGAACAGGCAATGCCATTAGTGTTAATATGCTATATATTTTTTTCATCTTCTTTATTTTATTGATTGATAGACTTTATCAGTACTGAATAAGCAGGTTATTATTAGTTCTGATCGCGCTTCATTTTATCAAGTTGATTCTGTACGGTTGCCCTGTTTCTGTCGTTCTTCGATAGTTTGGATAAAGCAGCTTCCTTATACTTGATGGCTTCTTTTAATTTGCCTTGCTTTTGAAGCACTGAGGCTCTAAGGTTATCCATTTGGTAATCGCCAGCTATTAGTTGCGAACCATAGTCAATCCATTTATACAAGCGCTTGTATTCTTTTGACTTCTCACAATGACTTAAATAATAGTTTGCGGTTTTTACAATGGCTTTCTGCTGGCTTCTGGCCTCTTTACCTTGCTCAAATCTTTTAAGTGTGGCATTGCCTATAATACTTGGCGCATACTTGGTAGCCTTGTAATCTTCATAAGTTGCCTTATCTTCTAACCTGATTTGTTCTAATGACTTGGCCGAAATTAGGCTATCCAAATAGGCTTCAGCCATCTTTTTAAAAGCAGAATAATCTTTGGCTAATAACAAATACTCCATTTCGTAATCCGTTAAATTACCAGCTTTCATCTGCCCCCCTAACCTATTTATTTTCTCAGGCAGTTGCTTCCAGCTTGTAATAAACAAGCGCATCGTTTCGGGACTCTTAGTTTTATACGCATAATTTTGAGTATTAGTAGCCAAATTGTACTTAAAATTCTCAAGTACCTGCTCTTCTGCTTTTGTAGCAATATCCCAATATTCATCATAGTTCTCTTGTAAGATTTGCTCAGCCTTACCTCCTAATAATAAGTATTTTCTATGCTTCATCAAAAACTCCATCATGTCCACATCAGCTTCTTTGATTTCAGTTTGTACTTTCAACCAGGCCTCAATCCCTTCCACCGGACTGGCACCATATTCAATCATTTTCTGATAATACAACTTCAGAAATTTTTCATCATCTTGTTTTGATGGAAATTGTTCCTTTAAATTCTCCAGGCTCAACTCATTGTTGACTGAATTTAAGGCTTCCTGGCCTAATTGAATTAAGCTGGCTACATCACGCAAACCAGTTGTTTTGTAAACCATATTACCTTTAGCATTAACAAACATCAGGGTAGGATATGCTTTAACGCCGTACTTTCTGGCTGCCTTGCCTCCCTCTTTCTCAGCATTGAGCTTAAGGCTAATAAAGTTCTGGTTGTAATAGTCGCCTAACTCTTTATCAAGAAAAGGACCTTTTGCCAGTGCTTTACATGGAGCGCACCAGTCGGTATAAAAATCAATAAAAATGAGTTTATCTTGCTTTTGGGCCTCTTGCAATGCCTCCTCATATGATATGTGCTGAAAATCTATCCCTTGCGACACTGCCACACTTCCCGTAAATAAGAATAGAAAAAATGCTAATCCAATATTTCTCATACTATTTAATTATTAGTTGTTTTAAGTTATTCTATACATTCGTAATTGCTCGTTCTGCAATAGTTTTACTCATTCGAACAGAGAGGCTTATGGTATATTTACAAATTAAATAAAGCTGACTGTATATCTTGGTTAACACTCTCCCAATCAAGGTTAATTAAGGTTAATGCATGCATCTGTTTTAGACGATCATTTTTTTTGCATTGGTTGTCGTAGGATGACAAAGTGATTATTCATATTAACAACTCTTGTCATCATGTTTTGCATATCCCTTTTTGATATACTGTCTATTAATCTTTGGAGCCTGTCGGGGGCGAATGCCTCACCATATTTAAGCTTCCACTCCAGCCATCGGTTTTCTATTTGGTCCTCTTCATAAAATGACATGACATAAAGGCTTTGCATCATGGCTTTTATTTTGCTTACTTCCTCATTACTAATGATTCCCTTACTAATTGGGCTTAAAACCTCATCAGTCATAATCTTTCTCGACTTATCAACATTAACGGGATCTAACATATAGCGCAAGCTTAATGAGTAAAATGCTGCCGGACTGGTTTGGATTTCAGCCGTTTTTCCCAATGCATAGACTAAGCCGTGCTTATCTTTGATTATTTCCAACATCTTAACCAAAGCATATTGAGAGACGGCTTCCAGAATGAGTTCATCTTTTAGCGTTAATTCCTTATTTGACGAACCCGTAAACAAATACTCTACTTTTTCCAGGTCACTATTCCATTTAACGGCTTTTGTTTCAACATTTTTAGCTAAGACATTTGGAATGGTATAATCCGCTCTTTTTACTTCAGAAGGTGTTATTGAAGCGATATAATGTGTTACCAATTCTTCGGCATTATCCGGTAACATGCCACTAATGTAAATTATTGAGTTGTGTAAGTTATTACTCAATGCCTTATAATACTCAAATTGGCGTTCGGCTATGTTATCCAGAACCGTAGTATCAGGATGTGATGCAAGCCATTGAACGCTCTTTTGATTTTTAAACTTTGTGCCTTCGTCACTTTTAGATGGCATATTGGCATACAAAGCTATTATCCTTCTTACACTCTCATTACCTGGACAAAGCGGCTTTGTTAACATGAGATTAAAAATCTGAAGCATTGATTCAAAATTATCAGAGCCACCTTTAAGTGTCATTTCAAATCCAAAGTTGGATGCACCTATTTTTTTAAATATCCCAAGACTATTTTCCAGGGAGCGAGCCTGCTTCGAATCATAAGTCCCATATCCTTCAAGGTAATTGGAGATTGTTGTTTTGAAATAGGCTCTATCTTTTTCCGGCACACAGTTAAGGCCGTCTTTCCCCAATACTTTAACAATTGATTTTTCCTGTATTGTGTGGTGAAGGATCACATCAATGCCCTTTTCGAAACGTAATAAATCAAGGTTTTCAGCTAATGACACTTTTTCTATCAGCCTTCCCGGCTTGCCTGGTTCTACCTCAATTTTGGCTATCACCGGCTTATTATTACGTGGTGCAGGCGCTCTAAATTGATAGGCCTCAGTTGATACATTCTTTAAATCAGCCAATTTCGTGAGAATATACTCTTTATTAAAGTCAGGTGCACAGGCGTTGCTATTACCATCATACAACACCGTTTTATGCAAACTCAGCATCTGTTCCAGGGTTGCTGAAAAATCGGCAGGTGTTAGCGTAGGAAGTATTTTTGAGACAAGCTGGTAATAATCTTTACCTGATTGAGGCGTATCCCCCATAAGAAAGTGCCTCATAACCTGCTCAACACCTATGTGCTCATCCTTCATCTTCTTCTGATACCAATGTAATACTTCATTGGCATAGTAATTAATTTCATCCGTTGAAAAGCCATGTTGTTGTGCCTGTGCCAATACGTAACAAAAATCAGCAAGTATATCTTTGTATTCTGCACTATTAGAGTTGTGCATTCTAAAATTATAAATCATATTGCCCGAGATGATACTGCCCATATTAACAGATGCTCGACTGATGGATGAGCCCCTTTTGTCAAGGCGTTTTTTCATCATTCGGCAGAATAAATTATTAATAAGCGATTGCTTTAAGCCGGCATAAGTATCCTCTACAACAGGATTTGTTTTGTAGGCAATGGCCAAAACCATATTGCGTTTGTTTACAACACCTCCGCTGACAACAGTGTGATGATTAACATCTATATACTGATTAACATTTCCATCGGTTTGGGGAATAGAACCAAAAATTTGCTTTATTAGTTTTACTGTTTTCTTCTCATCCATTCGCCCGTAAACTATCAGTGCCAGTTGTTGAGGGATATAATTATCTTTATAAAACGCATGCAATTGCTCAACGGTAACAGCTTTAATGGCTTCTTTGGTTCCTAAAACAGTATGTCCTTCCATGGATGTGCCACTTAATAAAGGTGATGCAGTGGTTCCTCCACGATTAATTTCTTCAATAATTATTTTCTTTTCATTCTCTTGTACCTCAGTATCCATAGCCAGGTTAAACATCCAGTCTTTGAGAATGAGCAATGACTTTTTTAGGTACCCAAAATTATTTTCGGGTATGGTCATAAAATACTCTGTTTTAGATGGAGAGGTATAGGCATTGTAATCAATTGCCGGACGCATACCCATGTTCTCCAATTCTTTAACGCTTGTAGTGCCCGGGAAATTCTTACTACCATTGAACATGGTATGTTCGAGCATATGCGTAAAGCCTAATTGTTCAGGGCGTTCTACCAACCCTCCAGTTTTCGACAGCATCATTATCTTTACTTTTCCGGGGTCGCCTTTGGGTAACAGGTAATACGTAAGCCCATTATCAAGTGTGCCCACTTTAATATTATCGGGCATAGATAAAGGCTGGGCCGCTGCATAAAATGATATTGACAGACACCAGAATACAAATAGTAATTTATAGCTAGATAAATTAGAAAACATTGCCATCAATTGTATTGTAAGCCCTTAGTGTAAGCGATTATATTCTTACTCAAAGGGTTTGTTATGACTATAATTTGCAATTAAATATGAGGATCAAAGCACTAAGGAGGCGATTAATATGCGAAACATGAACAGTTGCATATCGAATTCTGCATCGTGCTTTAAGGTAATGATATCCGGCGCTCAAGTTTGAGCGCCGGATAAATGTATTATTACGTTATCTTAAATAACGAAAGGACTCACCCTCCAAATACAATGTACTATGAAATAGTGAGCTCGTCATTAAGATTAATCGTAGCTACATGTATAAGACTTGATATATGTAGAACTAAGGTATTCATATTCCCAGGTAATGAGGGTTATACGTCCCTGTTCATCAACAGTGTAAGTAAATTCCCTGTCAATTTCACCGGCTGCATCTTTGAGCTCTAGCGCCAGGTAATTATTAGTACATAGTATTTTTACTGCTTCTTCAAATATTGAACCACCCTTAAGTTCTACACATGCAGGCAAGCCAGGTATGTAAGCCGGCGTATAAACAGGCGCAAATGTATCGAAGTAAGCACGATCTGCAGGATCAGCTGAAACCTCAGGTCCATCAAAGAATTCTTCTATACCTACATATTCACCAATACCAAATGGATCAATGTAACGCAAGTCATTAACCATATAAGAGGATGATTCAGAGAAATACGATACCATTTGGTTTAATTCGTTGTAGCTGAAATTGGATGCCTCTAAGGTTATATCATCCGCCTGAACATCACCTGGTGTGGCATTTATATCTTCCCAATATTCAATCTTATCAAGCATTGTTGTCCCGTCTACATACGTTAACACCCGTTTATCATCATAACGACCGAATTTAACCGTATCAACCATGTTTTGAGCATTGTATGTCAAGACCATTGCATCGAGAGGATCATTCCACTCTCTTCTGAACGTACTGTATGTTTGATAACCTATACTATCAATCTGTGCGTCGCCATTGGCGAAAAACAAAATGCGGTAAGGAGTTGAACGATAGCTATCACTATAAGTAACCATCGATGGAATTTGTCTTTCATCGCTTCCTTTGGTAAGGGTGATAGTTGAGGTATAACTCAATGGCTCACGTGTAATTACCTCGCCACTGGCCGTTGTATACTCAAACCCTTTATCCATCACCTCTATCTCCACGCTGTATTCACGATTCTCTTCCAAGGTACCAACAATCACCTGCTGCTTCAGCTTATACTCATATACTGCAGTATCGGCAGGTATCGTAATGGTTTCCACTTCGTTCCCTTCATATCGCACACTGATGGTTTCAATTGGCGCAAGACCTGTTGTCACCAATGCCTTTGCCAGGTATGCAGGTAAAGACACAGCAACATTTTCGCCACCTACCACTTGTATTGTGGGCGTTGATTTCTTATTAACAATCAGCGTTAAGCCCTTGTTAATACTACGTTCGTAATTATCAACCGCTCTGATTATGTAGTTCAGAGTAGTGTCTTTTTCAAATGGTGTCAGATCAATATCATACTCGAACAAGCATTTAGTTTGTCCATTATATTCATCTACCTGCTCAATTAAACTGTAATCATTACCGTTCAGCACCTGAATTTTATCAATGCCATTGGGCACACTCATTTGAAACTCCACATGATATGTATCTATCGTATCACGTCTTAGTTCAACCCTCTTATCAGAAATTTCGAAACCAGGATCCGGAAACTCAGGATCCTCCTGACAGGCAACCAACGCAACTAATCCTAATAAAATGGTAGCCCCTATTGTATATAATTTATTTTTAAACATACGCTCTTGCTTTAATTATTCGTTAAGAAACTGTTCAAGTTCAGGATTAAAGGACACCAGGTCGATTCCCCAATCAATAAGTGTATTAGCTGTTAACTTCAAACTTGTTTGCACATTATCAGGATAAGCGCTCAGCTCATCATAAGTACGATAAAGCACTTGGTTGGTATAGCTACGAATAAACTCTGCTTTGTCCTCAAGGAATAAATCATCGTTATCATTGATGTCAACATTAATATAGTCATGGTAGTAAACTACTTTTAATGCTTTTATCCAATTCCCATCAGCATCACGCTTCCAGCCGTAAGCGTCATCTGGTCCGGCAAGTATATAATCCCCGTTTTCATCCACAGGATAAGTTGACTCCGTGTAAGTTTTAAAACTGAAATTATAAAACCCTTCAGCGTCTACAAAACCTTTTGACAGGAACCAAGACAATGGAACTTTGCCATTTGGTGTTAATTCGGTCCAGTCTTCTTGATCTTCTCCATAATCATCTATATACGCATCCATGATAGGCGTATTAAAATATGGCTCACTGTACTTATAAATTTCGTCATTAAACTCCTCATACAAGTCGTTTTGAACATACAGCTTACATAGGAACAAATAGAAATTGTCTTTGATATAATTATCAGCCCCAAGCTCCAGGTTGTCCTGGTTTACATTAAATACCATGGCCTGAGTATTGAATACTGAATGAAAGTTGTTGGCATCTTTATAACCTGGCACTCCGTAATCACCTTCGGTCCAATAATGACTCGACGATGCATCCCCACTTAAACTAGCACTAATCAACATTTTATGAGGCATCATACCGGCAATGGTACTACCTGGTGTGATGTAATCAAAAATGGTTGTATCCAGAAAAACCAAACCTTTTTCTACATAATCCATATAGGCTTCAATATTCTCGCTCGGTAAATTACCTTCTTCATCCAGAAACAAGGTACTTATTTGAGGAAAAGAAAGATCGAGCCAAACATTATTAGCACTCTGACTACTAGCCTGATAAATAAAATCAAGTGTATCCTGATATTCAAATAAGACAGCAGTATTATAGGTCTCATACCATTCTTCAATTAATGGTTGTGAACCATATTCACTCTGTTGATCCATCATAACCTCCACCCTGTTCTCATCGAGCAATGAAGGCGTCAAACTATCTTCCTCCTCACAGGCTGAAACCAGGAGTCCGATTAAAGCAGTGTATATAATTAATTTTTTCATCTCTTTAAATTTTACTTTCATTTGTCAGATGTAACGCTCATGTCAATTCAAATCGTTCACTTGCGTATAAGCTCTTATCTTAAATTTTCAGGCTCGTTTCATCTGATTTAATTTTGTATTTAGTCATGACTAAACGCTGAGAATTAGATTCTGCATTTAAACAAAGGTCATCTTAAATATTTATCTCCGTATCGATCTCCGGGAACTTAGCATAACGCTCTACATTACGAATAATCAAATTGTTTTCTCGTTCCTCTAAAGGCAATGGAAGCGTGTAATTAGGATCGTCGCTGAACAAAGTATATGTTTCAGTTTGCAGCAATACGCCTGTTTCATCAATCACCGAATAAACGTGTGTAATTTCCGGACGCTCATCCATACGACGCAAGTCGAACCAACGGTGATGTTCTTCAAAACAAAGCTCTTTTCTTCTTTCATCCAATACAAATGACAATACTTCACTATCGTTTTCCGGGTAAACGATGCTGCTCGTATTACTATAACGGTACGAATGCAGTGTTTGAATATCGGCCAGAGCAAGTGCTGCGCTGTTAGATTGCGCATAGGCTTCGGCTCTGTTTAAGAAGGCCTCAGCCACGCGGAAGTGAGCCCAGCCCATACCAGTAAACGTGGTGTTGTACTTATTTGTCCAGATGTATTGTTCATTTGTTTCAGCTGTCAGTTTTGCAAAAAACATTTCTTTGCGTCGATCGGCATCATCAAAGCTATCGTATAACTCATCTGTTACAGCAAAATATTTGGCTGAATTGGTACCCCAACCTGAGATATTTGCTGTTTGAAAAGAATACAGTATTTCATTGTTATCAGCAACAACGAACGGAGTATTAGGATCCATCACTGTTAAGCCATAATTCTCAATCACCTTATCGGCATATGCAATGGCTTCATTCCATTTTTCCTGGTACAACTTAACCCTCGACATCAACAAATTACAAGCGGCTATGTTTGGATGCCATTTGGTTTTGGTTAAGCCACTTTCATCAATTAATTTCATGGCCTCTTCGATATCAGCTTCAATTTGAGCATAACACTCATTTACTGAGTTACGACGGTAAGTTGTTTCAACACCTGTATCCAATCGCAATGGCACACCTAAATCTGAGTCCGATGAAGCGTTATAAGGAACACCGTATAAATTTAGAAGGTTAAAATATGAATAAGCACGAATAAAATAAGCTTCGCCTTTTACATAGTTTACCTCTTCGATGTCTCCTGTAGCATCTTCAATTAGTTCAATCACATAATTGGCAATGGCAATGTCCTCATAAATAGTTTCCCAAGCTTTATTGGCACTGGATAAAATATCACCTTCCTCATTAATTTCTAGCTCTTGCTGCCAGGTATAAAAAGTCTTCCATCCCTTCTTTTTAGTATCGAAGGCATCAGCCCCATCACGTTCGGCAAGATCATCCGTCATGTAATTGGCATATCGATATATGGTCGATGATGAATAATTAAACTCTTTTAATAACAGTGCTGCAAAATGGTCTGTTGTTTCAGGTATGATTTTATCCTGATCGACTTCGTCCAGAAAGTCGTTACACCCTATCAGGGGTAGTAAAACAAATGCAATATATAATAATTTCTTCATGATAATCAGCTCTTAAAAACTCAAATTTAAACTCAAACTATAGGTCGGTAAACTTGGCATTCCAATTGAATTGACCTGTTCTGGATCCTGTCCCTTTAGTTTTTTATCGAAAGCCCATACAGCCACATTACTTGCCTGTACTCCCACAGTCATATTTTTAATACCAGCTTTATCAATTAAGTTTTTCGGCATATTATATGATAGTGTAAGCGAAGTAAGTCGTATATGATCCCCTTTTACAACACGGGCATCACTCATATCATACATGTACCATCCATTGTTATTACCACTAGGTAGAACATAATCGTAGAATTCTACTTCAGATGATGGATACCCTAAATTGTCTGACGAAAGACTTGGTATATCGGTATATTGCTCGTCTCCGGCTTGTCTCCAACGATTATTAAAAGCACTACTCATATTTTCGTAAGAGAAAGGTACGTTTTGAGAACCATTGTATAGTTTTAATAAGCGTGTTTTATAACCCAGCTTATAGTTAAAGTGCGCTGATAATCTCAAATTACGATATCTAATTTGCGTTCCAAAAGAACCATAATAAAGCGGCACTCTGCTACCCTCATATACCAACATTGCTTCTAATTGCTCTTCCGGCGTATCATACTCATCTTTTAAGCCCACAAATGTTGGCAAGCCTTCCTCATCCAGTCCATCAAACTGGTAGGAGAAAAATCCATTGGTCGGGAAACCTGTTCGATAGATTGAACCTCTTAAGTAATCGGACGCTGTTAAACCATCACTGCTGGCTCCATCCTCAAAACCTTCTAAGACTCTATCTTTGTCGTAAGAGAAGTTAAAGTTAGTACTCCACCCAAAGTCTTTGCGTTTAATATTAACCGTACGAATTGAGAATTCATAACTGCTAACATCTTTAGCTCCAATATTGTATTCTTGAGTTGAACTACCGTTAACCAGCGAAACTCCTTTTTGCTGTATCAGATCCGTACTTTTTGAGTAGGCATAATCAAACGCACCACTAATACGACCTTTAAACATACTGTAGTTCAGCCCCAGGTTAACTGTTTCTGTTTTTTCCCAGCGTAAATTGGCGTTTGGAAATGAAGACAGATCAGCTGTAAATTCAGTACCATAAATACTTGCCAGCTCGCGGTTATAATTACTAATAATCAGGTAAGGAGTGGTATTGGGCATTGTTCCTCTTACACCATAAGAAGCACGAAAAGCCAATTCGTCCACTTTACCCCCGTTATTCCAAAATCTTTCATTATGAATATTCCAACGTCCTGATACCGACCAGGTAGGCTTAAATTTATAACGCTCATGCTGTCCAAAAGTGTTAGAACCATCGCTACGAACATTAAAATTAACAATGTAACGGTTGTCATAAACATAGTTAAAAATACCAAAGACAGACAAAGTGTTTGACAAACGATCAGTAATGTTTGGATAAACTGATTGCCCCTTGCTGGTTAACCAGTTAATCATGTTATCATAGTAATAATCACCAAAATTGTATTGTATACCATTATCAGTCGATTCATATCCAGGACTATCTAGTGTGATAAATCCTCGCCCGTAATAATGGTCATAACCAGGAACCGTAAACCCCTGGGCACCCCAATACTGATTAGAACGTACTTCGTGTCCAAGGTTAACATTAAACACATGCTTATCTTGAAGAACTTTATTGTAATTCAACTGACTACGGAGGTTATAAGCGTTTGAGCTCACCATTCCCCCTGTATACAATCCGCCAAAGGGTACCGATGCATACATATCAACAGTGTTTTCAACCATATCTTCAAAGGCATCATAAGTACGCAGGTTAGCTATGTAAAATGTATTCTCTGTAATCCACTCTTCGGTCAGGTTAGTCGTATTACGGTAGGATGCCAAAGCAGTAAAGCGGAAATTATCTAAAAATTTCCAATTCAGGTTGGCTGAAATTGTAAAATCCTTATTGGTAATATTACGCTCCGAGTTTTCCATCTCGTTAAGAACATTGTAATTACCATAAGAAATACCAGCACTAGAGGCATTTAACTTTTTGCTTACATAGAAAAGCTCTCCGTCTTCATCATAAACAGGTGTTGTCCGGCTAGTGTAATAGGCCTCGTCAAAAGCGCTAACGGATGAATGGTTATACGTTGCTTCTTGAACAGAACCACTCACTTTAAATGAAACAAGCAGATTTTCGCGTAAGTCAAGGTCTAACTTACTCATGGCTGTAATCCTTTGAAGATCGACTCCTTTTTCTGTTCCCTGCTGATCGTCATATCCTACTGAAAAGTAATAACGACTTCTTTTACTACCGCCAGATGCACTCACCGAGTGTTTTTGTGTGATGGCCGTTTGATATAATTCACCAAACCAATCGGCATTTAAGGTCTCCAGGTACGAAACCTGATCCTGGAATTGGTTATAGGAGTAGGTTCCATCCCATAAATTCATCAGTGCGCCTTCATAACCCAGGCGATCAATATTTTTCTCAGTACCAATCGTACCAATGTTACGCTGATACATTTCGCGTGAAACGTCAATGCGCTCTTTGGAATTCATCAACTCAAAGTCAGAATACTGTGGAGCCCTTACAACACTAAGCCCTCCTGAATAGGTAAATACCGGTTCACTATCTGTACCTCGCTTGGTGGTAATGACAATAACACCATTGGCAGCTCGTGTTCCATAAATAGCTGTTGCTGAAGCATCCTTTAAGATGTCAATTTTGGCAATATCTGATGGATTTACACCTGTTAGAGCATTACCAATCAGATTAATGTTATCAAAGCTGTTAATATCATCGGCCGAAAGTGGTACAGGATCTTCATAAATTACCCCATCAATCACCCATAAAGGACTTTGGTTTCCAGTAAAAGTACTACCACCACGCACACGCACTTTGGCTGCAGCACCAGGCGTAGAACTTAAATTGGTAATCATCAGACCTGTTGCTTTACCTTCCAACATGCGGTCAACACTCAAAGAACCAAGAATTTCCAGATCATCAGCCTCAACCGATGCAATGGAAGATGTTAACTCTCGTTTATCAATAACCTGATAACCGGTTACAACCACATCACCCAACTCTTGTACATCTGCAATCATCTGCACCTGCAATGTTGTTTGTCCTTGCACTTCTACTTCCTGTGTTTTAAACCCAATAAAAGAGAAGACCAATACCTTTACCTGATCGGGTGTTTTCAATTCAAAACGACCGTTTATATCGGTGATTGTTCCCAACACACCATTCTTCACCATTACATTAACACCAGGTAATGTTTCTCCTGACTCGTCGGTAACAACACCACTAATAACAATGGATTGATTTTGCTGACTTTCATTATCTTGCTCTGCTTGTTCCACAGGACGGATAATGATATAATCATCAATTATCTCAAAGGTAATTTGCGTATTTTCCGTTGCAACCTTCAGCAAATCTTCTAATTCAAAATCTTTAGACTCAAGTACAATTTGGTCCTGAAGATTTAATTCGCGATTACTCAAAAGGGTAGCAATACCTGTTTGAGCTTCTATCTCTTCGAATAACTTCTCGTAGGTAATTTTGCTTTGCTTAATTACCACTTTTTGAGCTACACTAGAGGCAGAAACCTGCAACATTACAGCAAATAGTAAGATAAAACTAATCCGCATAATCATCACCAATTTGCGTGGCATACAAAGCTTGTACAAAAGCGAATGCCACTTCTGATTTTTTTCCATAAATTTGTAATTAACGTTTAATACTATGGGTTAGGTTTATCAGGCGCTAACCCATTCAATTAAATTACTCAACCAAAGAATGTTAACGGCATTCTTTGGTTTTATTTTAATTCTTTTATCAATACCGTTCTATCATCAACTACAATAGAAACGTTGGTTGTTTTTTCAATTAAACTCATAAAATAACTAAAGTCAATATCTTTTCTCACTCTGCCAGTAAAATGGATATTACCAACTGAACTGTTAGCAAAGAAGAACTCTACATCGTACCAGCGCGATAATTTCTTCGATAATTCCCTTAGTGGCATATCGTTAAATTTAAGAACACCGCTTGTCCAGCCGGTATAAAGTTCTGTTTCAACCTGGCTTACTTCAACACTTAAATTACCTTTATTTAACTCAGCTTGCTCACCGGGCTTTAAAATTAAGTTTTCATCTCCTGCCTCTAAGCCAATTTTCCCATCAACTAAAGTAATTTGCTGTACTTTATCATTGTCATAACTCATCACATTAAATGAGGTTCCATAAACTTGAACGGTTGAGTTAATCGTATTTACTTTAAATGGTTTTTGGGGATTATGTGCTACTTCAAAATAACCTTCTCCAGTTAAGTATACCTCACGGGTATCACCCACAAAATTCACCGGGAAACGCAACTCTGAGCCAGAGTTTAACCACACCTTTGAACCGTCGCTTAATTCGAGTTGATATTCGCCACCATAAGGTGTTTTAATCGTATGAAAAATTTCCTCCGCAACACTCACATTTTTATAAATCAATTTATTCTCTGAATCTTCACCTACAATTGAGCCATGTTCCTCAATCTCAACGGTATTATTCTCTTGTAGGTTAACTATGCGACCATCACTTAATTCAACGGTTGCTTTTTGGCTTAATGGAGCGATTGCTTCTACGACTTTGGTGTCATTCTGGTTAAAATCGGATATCATCCAAACAGAGAGTGCCAGAAGTAAAGGAAGCGCAATAGCTGCGGCATATTTTAGCACCATCGGCGCCAATCTTCTTGTTGTTGGCTTTGGCTTCAATATTCTTTCAAAAGCTTCATTAACATCAATAGCATCATAAACACTAAATGAAGCTTTTATTCGGGTAGGATCAATAACACTTTGGTACAACTTCTCATTAGACAAATCTTTCTGACGCCAAAGATTTAACTTCTTTAATTCTTCTTCTGAAGCATCACCAATTATTTGTTTATAAATAAGCTCTTGTATATTAATTTCTTCTTTCATGGTTGTGTTGTTGTATAAGATACACACCATCCTTTAGTTTTAAGGTGACAAGATTTTGAACTTTTTTAAAAGATTTTTCACTAATCCTTAAGATAGGCAAATTCGCTAACCTTTAAGATTATTATAACCTTAAATTGTCATTTTTTCTGTGGTATTAAATATTTATCTAATTTTATCACGTCATGCTAAGTATCACTGAGGAACAAATTGGCCTAATATCGAAAGGTAACGAACAGGTTTTTAAAAAGGTCTTTGAAGCTTACTACCCTAAATTGGTTGGCATCGCTATGAAGTACATTAAAGATCTGCCTGTTGCTGAAGATATTGTTTCGGATGTATTTCGTAAAATCTGGGAAAAGAAGAAATATATTTCCGAAGTTGGTTCGTTTGAATCCTTCATGCACACATCGGTTCGCAATGCTGTTTTTAATCACATAAGAAATTCTAAACGAAAAGATGAGCACCATCAAGTTATTCAAAAAGAATTGTTAATGTATAACTTTGATGAAATTGTAATTGAAGAAAACGTACATCAACACCTTTATAACGCCATAAAGCAATTGCCAACAAAAGGACGGCGAGTTTTTGAGTTAAGTGTACTTCATGGACTTAAAGAATCTGAAATTGCAGAAGATTTAGGCATTTCGATCAATACTGTTAAAACGCACAAAAAAAGAGCTCTTAAAGATTTAAGGCAACGACTGGGTAAGTATTATATTTTTTTATTCTTCTATTTATAACCAGCCTTTTTCAGACTCTCCTATATGTCGGCAAGCTTATCTCCAATTTGTTTGACTAAATTTAATAGCACCGTATTTTGTATGGTTTTGATAGATGTCTTAATAAATATCAGGAGCTAATCGAACTTGTTTTTAACGCATATGATGAATAAGCCAATCTAAACAGTAGATTCTTATCTCAACCGCCCTCCAGCATTCCAGCCCAATTTAGTTTTTCTTCTTAAAACCAAACAACCACTTTAATAGTTTTGGCTCAGCAAAAGCAGCATCCCAGCTGTTATGATTGGCATCAGGATAAAGGGTGTATCTGGTTTTAGAGTTACAGGACTTCAGTTGCTCAAATACCAGTCTTGAATATCGCGCTGGAACTACATCATCCTTACCACCATGAAAGAACCAGATTGGCACCTGACAAAAAGTAGAAGCCAACTGCGGATCGTGACCACCACAAATAGAAATGGCAGCCGTATATTTTTGTGGCCATCGGGCCAGAAACTCCAAAGTGCCAATACCTCCCATCGACAAACCCATCACATAAGTGTGACGCTGATCAACTGACGCATGCAACTGTAAACTATCTATCAGACTGTTTACCATTTCTGCCGGCTTTGTTGGCTCCTCAGGCAATGGAAATTCATATATCCAATCACCTTCCGGGGTTTTCTCTTTTAAACGATGGGTCCACATAATGTTATTGGGGCATTGCGGAAAAACGACAATGGCCGGATACTTCTTTTGAATCTTCTTGTTCAAGAATAGGCTTGCCCCATGCGTCAATTGTTTTTGATTATCATTTCCACGCTCACCGGCTCCATGTAAAAACAGCACCAAGGGATAGTGCTTGTTAGGTTTCATATTCTCCGGGTATAAAATCCGATAATTTAAAGTGTCATTACCTTGAATAAAAACCCTCTTTTCAAAAGCTAAATAACCCTGGCCAGAAACAGGGTCAACAGTAATTAAACAGGCTATTAATAACAAGTTTAATTTTATTATTGTCTTCATCTTCATCTATTTATTGTATGAATACTTTAACACCTCACTTTGTAAATATCCGGCACGTGCGGCTACGACCCTACACCATAATTTGCATGATTAGCAAAGAAATAGCAATCTTCCACAATGTAGTTTTCTGTATCACTATCGTATTTTTTCAACTTTAATTCCTGATAAGACAGCCTGACCGGCCTTATTTTCAAATCCGATAACCAAACCATTTTGCACTTTGGCCTCAAAGCTTATCGCAACCGCATGAGCAGCTCCGAAATCGCGAGCCATGTTAAGGTTGTAAAGTACCATGTGGCCGTTAACCAACACATCAAAGATGCGTAAGTCGGCTGCAAGCTCATCTGTTTCATCCGTTAAATTATAAATCAAAGAACTAGACGCTTTAAGATTGGGTTCTGTGAGTAATAGTGTTACCCGATAGCTTCCGTCAGCCACATCAAAGCGATATTCCGACAAGCCCTCCTGCATGGTTTGAAACAACGGATCATTATCAGTTCCTGTAATGTTAATCGCTGTTCCCTGGAACTTCTGCTTATTACGCTGGTAAACGGTGCCACCTACATGCCCCCATTCTCCTTTGGTATAGGACTGATCATGTACCCATATTTCTTTTGTAAGCGGATCGTAATAATCACAATGCGATCCAACATTGACACATACGGCCTGTTTGTCTATTAATTGATTCAAACTTGAACGCGAATAAACATCTAAATTATACTGATCCGAAACCGCTCCGGCCTTTGCTTTCAAAATATGATGCCCAATTGGCAGTGTTAGTTGAAACTCAGTTATACCATCCTTTACCGCTTGATTGAGTATCTGGGAATCATCTACTAGCAACTCAACATTTGGCTGGTTAGAAAACACATGAAGTAGCAATTGCCCATTTCCATCCGAATCAGCATCGCAAAAATACTGCCCTGGGTTATGACGCTCCATATAAACAAAAGGTGTTTCAAGTAACAGAGCCTGGTAATAGTGATATACGTTTTTGTCCGTGCGATCGAAATTCAGCAATCCTTTTTGATTAATACGAGGTCGCGTATCCTGTCGCCCGGCAGAGCCAAAATCAGCAAAGTTCCAGGCTGTCATACCAGCCACAAATGGTCGTTCCATCACCTGGCGATAATAACTTTGGTGGCTTTTTAACTGATAAGCCTCACTATAATCCCAAGGCTTGGGGTTTTCAGTATGGATGCGTGTATCAGCCCCCGGCCCATACTCGGTGATAAGTATTGGCCGCTTAGGATAGCGTTTGTGTTCCTTATCCAGAAAAGCCCCTAAATCATCAAGCGTAGCATCATACCAACCAAAATAAAGGTTCCACCCAATCACATCCGGAATATCAGCTATACCCGTTGTATTGTAAACCTGATTATTATGCAAGGCCATGGCAGTAAGGCGATCCGGATCGAGTCGGCGAGTCTCATCGTCCAGTTGTTGTGCCAATTCCACTGTTGTAGCTATAATCTGTTCTTTATCGTCATCGGTGAGCTTTCGATTAAACACCATGCGCAGAAATATCTCATTCATATAGCCCCACATCACCACCGAAGGATGATTGAAAAATTGCATGATATGCTCACGTTGCATTTGCAGACAATTATTGGTGAAAGTCGTGCTATTGGTGATTTCATTAATTATTGGAATCTCCGACCAGGCCAGCAAACCCAATTCATCGCACAGGCGATAAACATCAGGATCATGGGGATAATGTGCAATTCGGACAAAATTACTACCCATTTCTTTTATCAGCTCATAATCTTTTCGGTGCAAAGCATTGGGTAAGGCATTACCGAGGACGGGATAGTCCTGGTGGCGGTTTACGCCGATGAGTTTTAAAGGCTTTCCGTTAAGAAAGAAACCTTCTTCTGCATCGATGGAAAACCAACGGCACCCAAATGATGATGACATTTCATCAAGTTGTTGGCCTGTTTTCTTATCTGTTACTGTAAGTTCTGCTTTGTACAAATGCGGATGTTCAGGTGACCATAGTGCAGGATTTTGGATGAAATCGCTGAAACGGATGCTGTTTTGACTCCCGGCTGAAAGCTTTCTTTCCTGGCTTAAGGTCTTCAGTATCTCACCTTGGGGATTAAAAATATTAAGCTTAATTTGGACGCCACGTTTACTTTTGCTGCCATTAACAAGCACACTTTCAACCTGGAACTCAGCTTTATCGGCTGTCACCTCAGGCGTTTGAATTAAAAAATTACCGGCTGCTTCACTTGCCAAATCAAAGTGAACTGAGTTGCTAACTATCAGGCTGACATCGCGATAGACACCACCGTAAAAATTAAAATCGGCTTCCAATGGCGGAATATCCGGATTGTGCCGGTTATCCACTTCAATCATCAGCTCATTGTCTTCACCTGTGCGGATATAATCGCTTAGTTCAAAAACAAATCCGGTGTATCCTCCATGATGCTCTCCCACCAACTGTTTATTAAGCCACAGCCGTGTTGATTGATTGGCTCCTTCAAACCGGATGAACAAACGTTTATTCTGCCATTCATTCGGAATAAACAGCTCTTTCTCATAGGTACCTTTTCCGCGATAATAATGCCCTTTATCCGTGAAAGCATCTTGTGCATTCCAGGTATGCGGAAGATTTACTGTTTCTGACATGGACGGTTCACAATCCAAAGTAAATTGCCAGGAAGAATTAATTGTAAATTCTTGGCGTTGGGCATATACCGATCCATCCAAAAGCGCAAAAAGCAACAGCCCTAAAAAACTTACTATCCGCTTTGTTCCGAATGATTTCTTTCGCATAATAATATTGGTATTACAAGGTAAAACTGGCTCACAATAACAGGTATTACCGGGTATAACGATCACTTTATTGTGTGACTTTTATACCCGGTAATAACGAATGACAATGTGCGATCACCTCACTTTGGGTGATTATTATTTTATGATGCCTCTCTCTTTATATTTTTGAATATAATGTTGATCGAGTTCTTTTGAATCTTTATACTTCACTCTAAGTTCGCTTAGTTTTAGAGTAAGTTCATCTACTATATCTTTATAAGCCGGGTCGTTATAAACATTATTCAACTCCATCGGATCATTCTTCCTGTCATATAATTCCCACTCATCCACATCGTAGTAGAAATGTGCTAATTTATAATCTGTTGTAACAATGCCATAGTGGCGTTTCACCATATGAAATCCCGGATACTCGTAATAATGGTAATACACAGCATCCCTATCCCACGAGGCTTCATCGCCCGTTAACAGGGGCATCAGGCTTTCTCCCTGCATATCGTCAGGAGCCTTAATGCCGGCCGCATCCAAAAAGGTCTGAGCAAAATCCAGGTTCTGCACCATTTCATCGGATTTGGATCCGGCATTGATCTGAGCCGGCCAACGAACCAACAACGGTGTTTTAAACGACTCATCATAAATAAAACGCTTGTCGAACCACCCATGTTCCCCTAAATAGAATCCCTGGTCTGAGGTATAAACAACAATGGTGTTTTCACCTAAACCATTTTGATCTAAATAGTCCAAAACGCGGCCTACATTTTCATCGACAGAAGCAATGCAACCAAGATAATCCTGCATATAACGCTGGTATTTCCATCGCATAAAATCTTCGTCAGTCATTGAAGGATAACGCTTTTTAAAGTCTTCGTTAATCGGACCGTAAACCTTATCCCACTCCGCTTTTTGCTCTTCTGTAAATCGCGAATATTTACTTTTAAATACATGAAAGCCCCATTGCGAAGGTTCTTCGACGCCTAATTCTTTAGCCACCTCGGGATAAATTTTGTTATCGGCAGAAACCGTCATATGCTTCAGAAGATTCATTTCTGCTTCTTTCGCTGCGCTTCCGCGTCCCTGATAATCATCGAATAGCGTTGCCGGCTCAGGAAAGGTTTTTTGAGTAAATTCCTTATAATGGCGCGGTGCCGGCAACCATTCCCTGTGTGGCGCTTTATGAAGGTACATCAACATAAAGGGCTTGTCCTGGTCTCGGTCTTTTTTCAGCCAATCAAGTGTTAAATCAGTGATCACATCGGTTACATAACCCATGATGGTTGTATCGCCTTCATTGGTGATAAAATCGGGATTATAGTAATCACCCTGATCGGGCAAGATCATAAACTTATCAAAACCCTTGGGACTGTTGCCAAAATGTAACTTACCAAACATGGCCGTCTGATAACCCGCTTGATGAAACAATTGCGGGAAGGTCACATTGGTCGTATCAAACGGAAAGTTATTGTCAAATTTTCCATGTAAATGCGTGTGCTTACCGGTCAGAATTGTCGCTCTTGACGGAGCACAAATAGAATTGGTAACACAGGCATTGGTGAAGAGCATCCCTTCATCGGCAATCTGATCAATACGTGGTGTTTCAATTAATTTATCACTGTAGGCACTGATAGCCTGATAAGCATGATCATCACTCATGATAAAAACAATATTGGGGCGTTTTGATGCGTCCTGTTTTGTACATGAGTGAAATACGCTACTTGCAATGAAAAGCCCAAAGATCAATAAAGGGCTAAACCAAACTTTCGATTGCTTCAATTTCAAGTTGCTGTTTTCTGATGCTGTCATATTATATTTTTTCGTATGCAATAATTGAATAAGCGGATTCCCCACCTGTTTCGTTACTCAACTTTCACGACACTCGATTTTTGCGAAATACCATTTTCATTAAATGCTTCAATCGTGAAGTAATAGGGGGTATCTCTGTCGAGACACCGCATCAATAGTTCATTCACATCATATACCATCCATGATTGATATAATTTGTCTGGCGCAATACCCCAACGAATATTATAGCCCTGTGCGCCTTTCACCTCATTCCAGGTAAAAGTGGCGTCCCTTCGGTCACTGTCACGTTTAATGGTGAAACCTTTAACTTTTGCCGTTTTTTTACCTGAGCCCAAACCAAATACCCGGAACTCCGACATCGCAAAGTTGGCACCTGGTACTTTCACGTTGTTGTAGCGTACATACTTTGCCTTAACAGGTTTGTTTAATACGATATATGCATTGGGAGCATCTTTATAACTATTACTTCGATCGACTGCTGTTTGCCAGTTGACACCATCTTCCGACACCTCAATGGTAAAGCGGTGACGCAATCCTTCGGTACGTGTATAAATGCCCGACTCATGATCATGAAAGTTCAATTGGAAAGCATAAATTTTACCCGGCTTCAGCATCTCAACTTGTACCCACTGCCGGTCGTCATTGGCTTTGGCCACCCAATAGGTTTTGGGATTTTCGTCCGTTAAAACCTTCGAAATAATGGCATTATCTGCGTTTTTTTCGAGCGGTAATTCTGTTACACTTACCTCATCATCATTGGAAGTAAATTTCATGATTTGTGTTAGAGATGATGACACCGTCACATTTCCTTTATAGGAAAGCAACATCCAGCCACAATGCTGGCCTGCTTTGGTGGGGTGACTGGGACCGAAACGTGGGTAATCACCATATTCAGTAATGGAATACATCAATCCTTCATCGTCAAAAGAGGTAGGAAACATACATAAACGACGCTCCCATTGTGCGTTAGACGCCAATGCCATGGTGGCAAAATGCCAGTATTGTCCATTGGTTTGTTTAACAGTAATGCCATGTCCGGCACCGTTGGTGAATCCACCCGGCTTAGAGCACATAGGGTTACTTTTCATATAGGTAAATGGCCCAAGCGGTGTATCGCCCACATAAACGCCATCGGCATACACGTTAAACTGTGTACCCGGCGCTGCGTACTGCAAATAATATTTACCGTTGTGCTTGGTCATGGAGGCTCCCTCCATATAACCTTCTTTCAAGGTTGGATGAAAATTATTCTCGCCAAAGCGTTCCCAGCCATGCTCTTCTTCAACCAGATTAATCAATTCCTTTTTCACACCTGTTTCCAGGAAACGATCATCTTTGTTCAGCATTTTTACACGGATCGGATGTACATTCGATGATCCCCAATATAAATAGGTTTTGCCATCGTCATCAATAAATAATTCCGAATCCTGGATGTTATTACTGATAGATGCCGTTGGCGTCCATTTACCACTTTTCGGGTCATCGGTGTAAAGGATGCTGCCGTAACCAGCCGGATCACCTGCAAAATAAAGCAATGAATCTTTATAGTTAAAAGCTGTTGGCGCATTGCAACCTTCAAAAAACCATTGTGCCGGTTTAATAAAGTCCCAGTTTACCAAATCCTTCGAATGCCAATAGCCAAAGGAACGCGTGACAAACATGTAATATTCACCTCGAAATTCAACCACGGCAGGATCGGCACCTGAACGATAAGATTTATTTTTGCTGGAGTTATAGACCATATAAGTGTAGTCTATATCTAAGGGATTACAGTAAGTTTCCGGTATTATTTCCTGCGCCGAAACACTTGTGACCAGTAACAGAGCCACAGATGCGAATATGTAATGTAAATGCTTCATACTAATAATTATAAAAAGTGTTTTTACCAGCTAATGCTTAATGATCTTACATCATTGGAATTAAAAAATATTCTATCAATCATGTTTTGTGATAGTTGAACGAGAAAAAGGATAAAATTCTTCTCCTCAATCCAGTAATGTAAATTCCAGATGATTCGATTCATCAGATGAGCTCGTAGCTATCCACACTTCAAAATCACCACTTTCTGCAAGCCAATTCATATCTATATCATACATGCTTAGCAGGTCTTCATCAATAGTGAATTCAACGGTTTTTGTTTCTCCTTTTTCCAGATGTATCTTTTTGAAGCCTTTCAATTCTTTTACCGGACGAGTTACTGAACCTACTTTATCATGAATGTAAAGCTGAACCACTTCTTCTCCGGCCACTTCTCCTGTATTCGTCACATCTGCTGAAACAATAACATTGCCTCCTCGAGCCATTTCTACTGAACTAATAGTCGGATTTGAATATTCAAATGTTGTGTAACTTAGACCATAACCAAATGGGAATAAAGGTGAATTTGGACTATCAATGTAGGATGATTTATAATCTTTTGGGCTATTCTCATCAAAAGGACGTCCGGTATTTTTAGTATTGTAAAAAATAGGAATCTGACCAACATTTCTTGGGAATGTTAATACTAACTTTGCCGAAGGATTGTAGTCGCCAGCCAATACATCGGCAACGGCTAATCCTGACATGGTTCCCGGGTACCACGCTTCCACAATCACATCAACATTCTCGGATTCCCACGATAAATCTAAGGGACGACCATTAAATAAAACCAAAACTATAGGTTTCCCTGTTTTTTTCAGTTCTTTCAACAGTTCACGCTGATTGCCTGGTAAGGTAATATCCGTTCGGCAAGCAGCTTCGCCTGACCAATGAAACTTCTCACCCATGGCAACAAGGATAATGTCACTCTTTTTAGCTAAACCGACTGCATTCGCAAATCCGCTTTTGTCCGGTATTTGTGTTTCTGAGATATGTCTGGTTGCATTATCGATGGCAGGTAAGGTAGTTCCTTGTGCATACGTAAATTTAACAGCTGAATTGGCGTATTTCTCTCTCAAACCTTCCATCAGCGTAACCGATTTATTTCTATCTCCTTTTATGGCCCATTCTCCGTTCAAGCTTTCACGTTCTTCTACAAAAGGTCCAATCAGGGCAACCCGCTTGACAATATCTTTCTTCAAAGGAAGAATATTATTGTCATTCTTTAGTAAAACGATTGAACGCTGAGCGCCTTCTCTGGCAGCCTTCAGGTGATCGGGATGCATCACGACTTCTTTCTGACGTTCGGCATTGCAATATCGATAAGGATCGTCAAACAAGCCCAATAAAAACTTCATTTCCAGGATGCGCGCTACGGCAACATCAATCTGCTTTTCAGACACCTTGCCCTCTTTAACCAACTCTTTCAGATAGGTCACAAAACCTTCGCTGATCATATCCATATCAATACCAGCATCAATTGAAAGTTTAGCGGCTTGCTTCAAGTTGGCGGCATATCCGTGGTCAATCATTTCTGTAATTGCTGTATAATCAGTCACCACCATTCCGCCAAAACCCCAGGCATCGCGCAAGATATCTGTGAAAATATATTTATTACCAGTACAGGGCACTCCGTTCAGGTCGTTAAAAGCCGTCATAAAAGAAGCGACACCCTCATCAACAGTAGCTTTAAAGGGAGGTAAATATGTCTCGTAAAGCGTGCGGTTTGAGATGTCCACACTATGGTAATCTCTTCCGGCCTGGGCGGCACCATAGGCCACAAAATGTTTTGTACAAGCCATCAGGGTATTAGGCTTTGCAAAATCCTTATAGGAGTTGATGCCCTGGAAGCCTCTCACACGGGCTCGAGCCACCAATGAACCATAATACACATCTTCACCGGCTCCTTCCATAACGCGTCCCCAGCGAGGATCACGGGCAATATCAACCATTGGTGCAAAGTTCCAGGCGATACCTGAAGCCGTTGCTTCCTCAGCCGCAATACGTGCACTCTTTTCCATTAAATCCAAATCCCACGAACAAGCTTCGGCCAATGGTATAGGAAACGTCGTTTCCAATCCGTGAATAACATCGGCGGCAAATAAAATAGGAATTTTTAGGCGCGAATACTTAAGGTTCTGCTCCTGAAGCATTCGTATATGATCAGCACCAAAAGTATTAAAGGTACTGCCTATCATGCCTTTTTTCAGATATTCGCCCGATTTGTTATCGTTTACTTCGCCTGTAGCAGCGAAATTACCAGAATACTGATTCATCTGGCCAATTTTCTCGTCAAGGGTCATTAGCCTCAATACAGAATCTACTTTGTGCTCAATGTCAGGATCTCCGCTATAGCTTTTCCATTGGGTCACTTTATTGGTATGTGAACCGTTAGTACAGGCCATAAGACTTACTAACAGACCTATTACAATTAAAAAATGTGACTTACTCATGATATTAGTTTTTCAGTTTTATTAATTTCCTATTTTCGGTCAAACTCAACTTTAGCAACTACCGGCAGATGATCAGATGGGAACCTGTTATCCTTAATGTCGCTTAAGGCAGCATATTTTCTGACAGCTATTCCCTTTGAAACGAATATGTAATCGATTCTCCGGTTTAGTTTACTATTTATGTTGAATCCACTAAAAGTTCCAACAGGTCCATAAGGTGCTTTTGAAGATACTTCTCTGCTATCTATCATTTCTTTTTTAATAATAGCTATGCCCTCTGAGTCAGGCTCAAGATTAAAATCCCCACATAATATGACCATTGATTGCCCTGCAATCTCACCAATCTTCTTAAATATTAATCGTGCAGATTCCACTTGAGCTATTTTGCCACGATGATCAAAATGCACATTAAATACATAAAACTTTGCCTTTGTTTTTATCGACTTGAATTTTCCCCAGGTACAAATACGCTTGTAATCAGCATCCCAGCCTAAGGAGGGCACATCGGGCGTTTCACTTAACCAGAAATTACCAGAGTCGAGTAGTTTGAACTTATCTGAGCGGTAAAATATGGCTGCATGTTCACCTGCTTCCTTTCCATCGTCACGACCTTTACCAAAATAGTTGAGCCCTTCTATTTCAGCAATGTCATCCAATTGCTCTTTAAAACCTTCCTGAGTTCCGAAAATATCAAACTCGTGGTATTCAATTAAGGACTTTAAATGGTCAACCCTGAATTGCCACTGGTTTATGCCATCGCTTTCTGTTTTTAATCGCAGGTTATATGTTGCGACATTTATGCTCTTCTGAGCAAACAAATTCACTCCAAGAAAGAACAGTATTAGTAATACCTGGTGTTTTTTCATTGTATGGCGTGCTTTTCAATTACTATTTAGAAATCGTAAACCCAAGTTTCTTAAGCCCTTTTTGTACATCTGCATTTTTCATGAACAAATTCCATAATAGACCTGAGCGATAGTTCTCAATCATGACAGGAATTGGGCCTTGATCAATTGCCAAATAGCGTGGCAAATACCAGTTGTCGGTATGGCTGTAGGCATCGTACGGCCCATATTTACCTACTAATGAATCAGCTTCGGTATACAGGTATTTCAAGAATTGCATCGATTCTTTAGGTGTATAGGGAAATGATGATAAGGCTGCAGTTGGTGAGATGACGCCCAAATCGGATTTACCGGGATGATGTCCGGCATAGCCACGCATCGAATAACTGGAGGTTAATCCCCATTGATCCGAACCATAACCTTTGTATCCGTATGGATTATCCACACAATACTTATAATGAATCAGCGCATGGTTAGTCGTTAATTGCCAATAATCGGCATACTTATCTTTCAAACCTTTAGGGTTAAGACCCAAGTATGAATAGTGCGCCCAGAAAAGAGGTCCTATAGGATCATTATTATGCTCATAGTAGTTTAACACGGTTGACAGGCCATAATAAACAGTATCATTTGCAATAGCGCCACTTTTAGCCCATCCTTTATCGTATACAGCGGGCTTAATACCGTGTGTTGGCGATGACGCTGCTAAAACGTACATAATCAAACATTCGTTATAACCACCAACCGGGAAATTCATGTCCCACTCGTATTCTGGTGACCAATGCCAGTACAATACATCTTCACCTCCTTTGGTGTACCAATCCCACTCAACTTCTTCCCAAAGTTGATGGATGTCTTTTACCAATTGCTGTTCGGCTTCATTACCTCCCTCGAAATATTCAGCTACTGTCAGCAATCCTTGTATCATAAACGCTGTTTCTACCAGGTCGCCACCGTTATCCTTTTTACCGAAAGGCCTGACTTTTCCTGTTTGTCCATCGAGCCAATGTGGCCAGGCACCATGAAAACGATCGGCTTTGCCCAGAAAGTCAACAATCTGCTGCATTCGGGCCAACACCTCACTTCGAGAAACAAAACCTCTTTCTATCCCAACTAATAACGCCATCACACCAAATCCGGAGCCTCCAAGGGTTACAATATGTTCATCATTTTGGGGATATTTCCCATCGAGGTGAATCCGTTCACAGGCCATTCCCGAATTAGCTTCAGCGCCATCCCAGAAATATTGAAACGTCTGGTATTGAACCAGATTGAGAAGCGAATCTTCCTGAAGTTGATTATTTGGTTCTGGTACATTTGATGTTTGTCTGGTTTTGGTTTGACACCCGACCATCACAAACACTCCAACTATGACAGCAATTGCTATCGGTAATATTTTATTCTTCATGTTATTCATAAGTAAATCCAAGTTTTGTTAAACCAGCCTGCACTTCGGGGCATGACATCAGCAAATCCCATATTAATCCGGTACGATAATTTTCAATCATAATAATGATGGGCCCCTGATCAATGGCAATATATGAATCGGCAGTCCAGTCTTCTGTAGCGTTAAAGGCATCGTAAAAACCATATTCACCCCAAAGACGATCGCCCAACATGTAATAAAAGAAGCGAATGGCCTTCATTGATTCTTCTGGAGTATATGGTAGCGATGAGATAGCAGCTGTTGGGGTAACCACCCCTAAATCGTTCGTTGGTGAATGGGCAGAATAGCCTTGGTGGTTATCGCTGGCCGTCAAACCCCAGCAATCGGCACTGTAACCAACAAAATGATTCTGGTTTTTAATACAATGAGCCTGATTGATTAATGAATGATTTCTATTCTGTTTCCAATAGTCAGCATAGGTATCCGACAGATTTTCAGGATTAATGCCTAAAAAAGTATAGTGTGCGAAAAACAATGGTCCTCCATAACTGTATCCAACCGGAAGTTCTATTCCATAGTATTCTGAACCATTGACTATCGCCCCATTTTTGGCCCATCCCTGGTGATAAACATCAGCAGGGATGCTATGGCTTGGTGATGAAGCGGCCATGATATAGGTGATCAGGGCTTCGTTGTAGCCCTGTATTTTCATATTCATTTCCCAATTATAATCAGGCGACCAGTGCCAGTACAAAACATTTTGTCCGCCCTGTGTGTACCAATCCCACTCAATACCTTCCCATAGGTTATTGATTTTTTCTATTAATATGATCTCATCAGTATTTGATGCATCTAAATATTGGCGCGCAGCTAACAAGCCAGCTGCCATAAAGGATGTCTCAACCAAATCACCACCGTTATCTTTGGTACTAAAAGGCTTTGCCTGACCGGTGGTACCATTTAACCAATGCGACCAGGCACCATGAAAACGATCGGCCTCTGCAAGGAAATCAACAATTGTTGTCAATCGTTCAACTCCTTGTTGGCGTGTAATAAATCCACGTTCAATGCCAACAATGATCGCCATCACGCCAAATCCTGAACCACCAGAAGTGACTGTCTCACCTGATGTGTTACGTTCTCGAGCCATACCACTAACGGGGTGACCAAAATCCCAAAAGTATTTGAAGGTTTGTTCCTGTATTTTAGTTAACAGAGCCTCATCACTAATCTCAGAAAATTTCAACGTCGAATCAAGCTCTGTATAATAATTCAATTCCAGGCCATCGAAAGGTCTTCCTACCTTGTTCTCAATATCTGATGAAATGCTGAATAAATAGTTGCTCCACCCTGCATATGTTTGATTGGCCGAAATTGAAATCGTTTGATTATCCACTTGTGCAATGATAAAATCCTCTGAATTACCATATAATCGAAGAGATGAATAATCCTGTACATCACTGGCTTTAACATCCACATTAAAGCGAATTTGTAATTCCGCTTCTCTGTCAATATCCATAATCCTTGTGACAGGCTCAACCTCAATGCCATCAAATTTTATCGTTTCAACTAACAGTGGCTGAATAAGCGTAGTAAATTCATAGCTCTTTTCTTCAAATACCTCATTGTTTTCACCTCTCAATTCCTGTTTCAGAACGAGCTGGTAATTGCCTCCTTCAGATAGTGAGGGATGCGCTATCTTAATCAGTTTATTATCGTTAAAAAAAGAAAAAGTCAATTGAACTAACTGCTTATCAACATCGTAAAGCATGATGTTTTCTCGGGCTGATTCCTGGTTAACAGCTGCATCAAATCGTATTTGAATGACCTCATCCAGAGGCACTGATCGATTGGTGCCCGAAATTGACAATTCTGTATCGCCGACATAAACATAGGTGACACTTAAAGTTGCCGCTTGCTTTTCATCTGTGTCTTTTTTACATGATGATGCTAACAAAAGGAGAACGATACTCGTGAGAAGTAAGGATATAAATTTACTATTCATGGGAAACAATACTGTTATATGAACTATGAAAAAATTGAAGTAATGCTCCCCTGTCAAATACAGGGGAGCATCCACTCAATAAACCATCAACTTAGTTTAAAGACCGTCATTTTTTAATAACATTACCTCTTCAGCTGTTAAAGCCTTTTTAAATAGATATAATTCATCCATCATACTTAAGTCAGAACTGTGCCCCCATCCAGTAAATCGTGGAGCGCCTGACATAATTGAAAGAATATCACAGCCTGTCCAATCAATACCATTAAACGTACCTTGTTTTACTTCTACACCATCAATGTAAACTCTTGCTTCAGTTGCACCAATAGTAAAAGCAAAATGCACCCACTCACCTGTAGAAGGATCCGCATCAGCTGCCTCACCACCATCGAACCAGGTATCAGCAGAACCATCACCAACGTTCAGTTTAAAACGTTGTGTGGCGCCATCATTACTAGCTTCACGGAAGAATCGAAAACCGCTTGTTCGATCATTCTGAGCATCCGGATTAGCAGTATCTTCAGGCCCCATAACCAGGATACCTGCCCGATCTGTTGCGTCATTGATATTTAACCAAAAGCTGGCACTGAATTCATCATTTTGAATATCAACATTTTCGGTAGAGAATGTAAGATACGTGTCTGCAGCTCCTTTATAAGCATCGCGGACAACGCCCCTTCCATAATCGAAAACAGGCGAACCAACAACCGTCGCTTTTGTAGCTGTAATGGCATCTTTATAATTACCATCGAAACCCATATAAAGTGTCGATTTTTCTTTTAGCATAATGGTCTGAATCTCTTCCTGAGTCAAAGCTGTATTGAAGAGTCGTAGTTCATCCATAGAACTGCCATCTGAAAGGTGACTCCAGCCGGTCCAGTTAGGCGCACCAGACATAATGGATATCACATTACAATCCGTCCAGTCGATGCCCTCAAAGGCTCCTTGTTTCACAACTTCTCCATTGATATATACAACGCCTTCAGTATCTGAAATGGTGAAAGCAAAGTGCACCCATTCGCCTGTATTTGGTGTCACATCAGCGGCTTCTGCTCCATCGAACCACGAGTCTGCAGTGCCGTCACCAGCATTTAACTTAAAGCGCTGTGTGGCACCGCCATTACTAGCCTCACGGAAGAATCGGAAGCCTTTAGTACGGTCATTGTTATCATCAGCCGGCGGAGCAACTGTTAATATTCCGGCACGATCCATTGAATCATCAATCTTCATCCAGAAGGTAGCACTAACAGCGGCAGCACCATCCAAAATAGATGAAGGGAAAGTAAGATAAGAATCCGTTGCCCCTACATAAGCTGTTCCTCCCTGAATACCATCACCAAAACCAGGAGTACCAAAGCTGCTAGCTAATGTCAAGCTGTTCATTTCTCGGAACTCATTATTAAAAGGCATATAGAATATTTCACCTTCGTATTCCGGCACATAAGGAGGTGCTTTAACAAAATTGACACTAACTGTTGAGCTTTTTCCATCAAGATCTGTTGCTTCCACCGTTAACACATGGTTGCCGGTTGTTACATTATCATAGTCATATTTCTCAAGAAAGACACGATAATCAATAAACTCAGAATAGCTGCTTATTTCGGCACCGTCAACTTTTAGGCTAACAGTACCTATTTCGATATCATCCCTCACTTCAAAATCAATGGTAATTGATGCAATTGCTTCATTAGTCTGAAGCTCATAGCCTTCAGGCGGGAAATTTACTGTTATCTGTGGCGCTGATTCATCGGCCCCCGGATCAACAGGTGAAATAGGGTCAATGCCAACGTTGCAAGAAGCAAAGAATGCAACGCTAATAATTCCGATCAAAAAATATTTTATCATCTTCATGTTCTTTAATTTAAGATACTGGTTAACGTTGATAATCTTTTAACACAGGCAACTGATCCACTTGATTTTGCGGATAAGGCAAATAAATCTTGTCTTCAGTGAATGTCCGTCCTTCATAACTTAGTTCAGCATAATTCCCCAGGCGAACCATGTCGTAAAAACGTGTGCCCCATTCCATGGCTAACTCCGCAAATTTCTCATCCATCACCTGTTCGCTGGTTACACCACTTAAATCTGTTAACCCCGCTCTTCCTCGTACCTCATTCACTGCTTCGTCGGCAGTCATCACGGAGCTGCTGGCTCCACGCGTCAATGCCTCAGCATGCATCAATAATACTTCGGCATAGCGGATGCAACGGAAATTGTTGTTTGAACCATAATCATTACGACCCGGGATTAACTGGTCGGATGGTAAATAGTGCTTACCACTTGAAAACATGGCGCGCGGATAATCCAACACTTCATCGCCAGATGGTGTTACATTAGAAATCCATTCGGGCAAAGTCGCATAAGCCGCATCCTTCTGTATCTCAGCTATCCCCCGTGGGGTAAATAAAACACTGGTTTGCAGGCGGGTAGTTTCACCTCGATCCAACATGAACTTAATCCATTTGATACTTGGCTCGTAAAATCCCCAGCCACCACCGGCTCCTTCAACTTTAGGATTATAGAATGCCCCTTGTGGACCAAAAAAGGCAAATAGGTATGATGTACGGTCTCCTGATGCTTGTCCGAAGTCAGAGTATTGATATTCAAAAATATTCTCATCATCCAGTTTACCCGGAATCTTAAACAGATTATAAAAATCACCGGATAATTTAAATTCACCGGAGTTGATGATTTCTGATGTGGCATCAGCTACCCCCTGGTAGTTTTTCAACTCAAGGTTAGCCAATGCTTGAATAGCCAATGCCGTATATTTTGTTACACCACCCCTGATATCAGAACGTTTGTTAGGGTGTATATCCAATAAGTAAGGAATTGCTTCATCCATTTGATCTGACAAGTGTTGCATCATTTCATCCTTGGTTGTCGGCATAACACCTACAAGGTCAGTCGGCACTGAATTGGTTGGAATAAAAACATCGCCCCATACACGTGTCACCTGGAACAATAAAAATGCACGCAACACTTTAGCTTCTGCTATATATTGATCGCCCAACGCCGGATTACTGGCAAACTCCTGGTATTTTTCAATTTGCTCCATAGCTGAGTGACACATGAAAATATCATTGTAAGACACCTGCCATAGTGAATTATACATCCAGAAATCTTTGTTGTAGTTGTATTTGTCGGTTTCAGCATAATCCTGCTGATCACCTAAACCACCGTGGTTCACATCATCGCCCCTGACAGAGATAAGCGGAAACTCTTCCCATCCTCTGGTGTAAACAGCTTCATAAGCGCCTTTCAGTGGCAAAATCATGTTTTCTGAGATGGTGTAATCGACATCTTCTGTGAAAGATGTATTCAATGGTAACTCATCCAGTTTGTCAGAACATGAACTCACCATCACCAGTGCAAAGATTACATTTGCTACTATTATAAATTTATATATTGTCTTCATTGTCATGCCTCTTTGAATTAGAATTTAACGTTTAAGCCGATTGTATAAACAGCCGGAATAGGATAAGTCTGTAAATCGACACCATTGCTAACCTCAGGATTAAAACCATTGTAATTAAATACCGTTAATGGTCTTTCGGCAGTTAGTGAAATTCTCATGTTTGGCATAGCCGTACCAAACCATTCCTGTCCTTTGAGGTTATAGGCCAATTGAACGTTCTGGATTCTGAAGAAGGCGCCGTCTTCCACAAAATAATCACTCATTTTCTGGTTCCATCCTTTGCGCAATCCTTTAGATGAAGGATACTTACCAACTTTTACAACATCAACTACATTGTTGTTTTCATCCAATGAAATCTGTGTGCGGTTGGTCGCCAAATCAGCATCCATGTTCAAATCAGGTGTCCAGATAACCTGACCGCGTTTGCGGTTAAGAATTTTATTACCTGTTTGTCCATAGAAACTGGCTGAGAACTCGAAATTCTTGTATTGAAGACCTAAGTTACCGCCATACATAAAAGAAGGCAGATATGATCCAAGTACCACACGGTCTTCACCATCAATAACACCATACCCTTCTTCACCTTCGGCCTGCTGGTCCTTATATTTATAATCACCAGGTTCCAGGTTGTTAGCTACAGCTATTGGATCGTTGTTTACTTCATCCCATGAACTATACACTCCATCAGTTTCCCAGCCGTAGAATGCTAAGATAGATTCACCAACAATACTTCTCTGACGAAATTCTGCACTTCCACCATCAATATATTCCTGTCCATATAAATCACGCACTTCATTTTTCAATGTTGACATATTAAAGCCAACACTATAACTCAGGTCGCTATTAATTTTGTCGCTCCAGTTTAAAGCCAATTCAAAACCTGAATTTCGAATCTCTCCAAGGTTACGACGTACACTACCACCTACGAATGGCACCTGGATTGGAATCACTGCATTTTTAGTATCGCGAATGTAATAATCTGCCTCAGCTGAAAGTCGATTATTTAACCAATTGGTTGTCACACCAAAGTTTGTTTCTTCGGTTACTTCCCACTTTAAATAGTCAAATGTACTGGATGTCTGTGTTCCATATTCATAAATATCATCAATGGCCAGGTAAACATTATCTGTTGTACTGGCACCATCGCTGGCTGGCACACTGTTGTTACCCAACTGTCCCCAGCTGGCTCTTAACTTCAGATAATCCAGAAAATCAATATCCTGCATAAAACCTTCTTCGCTCAGTACCCATCCGGCACCAACGGTTGGAAAATAACCCCATTTTTCCTGATACTTAGATGTACCATCGGCACGGTATGTTCCATACAATAAATAGCGGTTTTTGAAATTATAGGATATACGTCCGAAATAAGATAGACCATAATAACGACTGGCTTCGTCATAAACCTGTTCAACTGGTATATTACTTGACTGGCCTACGTACCACGATTCTTCATTTTGATAAGGGAACCCAAGCCCCTGTGCATTTAATCGGTCATAAGCCTCATCACGGTATTCTGAACCAAGCATAACCGTTAAATTATGATCGCCAAAACTATCTGTATAAGTCACAACATTATCCCAAATCTGGTTAAAGTAGGTATTAGTTCTTGAAGTGACTGAAGCATCTTCCTCATCTCTTCTATAGTTATCAGTAATATAGTAGGGAAGTCTAACATTGCGGATTAGCTGACTCTCTATGCTAGCATTATACGTTGTTTTAAACGATAACTTAGAAGGTAGAATATCAATTTTTGCATAGAAGTTAGCCAGTGTTTTTCGGTTCTTCGTGCGGTCATTACTAAAATCCATACTTGTGAATGGGTTTTGAGGACCACGGTAACCCAACACTGTGGCATCCGAATAAGGCGTTGGCCAGGCATCCACATTCAATTCATCAATGACAGGCATTATCGGCACAGCCCAGTAGGCACGGCTCCATGCTGAGTTATCAGGGGCATACCTGGTTGAGTTACTAAATAACACGTTACCTCCGATGGTAAACCAGTCGTTGGCTTCATAGTCCAATTTTGAACGGAGGTTAAATCGTTCAAACTCATTTTTCATATCCAGAATACCTTGCTCTTCGAAGTAGCTGGCACCAATCGAATAAGTAGCTGACTCACCACCTCCTGCAACATTGATACTGTGGTTCTGAACTTGTCCGTGTCTTAAAATCGCATCATACCAGTCGGTGTTTACATCCGGCACATTGGGATTCACACGACTTCTGCCGTAACGCTGCATGGCATTCTCAATGTAGCTAACATCAGGGTCGGAACCCGATTCATAGGCCATAGCTGTAAATTGTTCAGCATTAGCCATTTTTACCACATTCTGCGCCACCTGGGTACCATAATAACCGTCATAACTTATAATAGCTTTTTGATTTTTGCTTCCCGACTTTGTCTCAATCAATATCACCCCATTGGCTGCTCTAACACCATAAATTGCTGCTGCCGAAGCATCTTTTAATACCGATATGGAAGCAATATCAGATGGATTAAGGAACGTAATATCATCAAAGAACATCCCGTCAACCACGTATAAAGGATTGGTATCACCAATGCCAGGGTAGGAACCGATACCACGTACACGCACCGTTGGTGCTTCACCGGGTGCACCGCTACTCACTATTTGCATACCAGATACTTTTCCCTGCAAAGCTTGCATGGGCTGACCAGATGGTGTTTTAGCCAGGTCGTCGGATTTAACAGTGGTAATGGAAGATGTCAGATCTTTCACCTTCATTTCACCGTATCCAACAACCACCACTTCATCCACTAATTTCATGGATTCCTGAAGAACCACATTAATATCCGTCTGATTATTGACCGGTATTTCTTGTTTTTCAAATCCGATAAAACTATAGACTAATACAGCATCAGAAGACACCTGTAGTATATAATTTCCGTCTATATCAGTTATGGTTCCCTGAGCACTTCCTTGTATGGCAACTGTAACCCCTGGAAGACCCACATTACTTGCATCAGTCACTTTTCCTTTTACAGTCAGCATCTGCTGTGCAAAAAGGAGTGTTGATACCAATAACATGGTAATAACAAAAAGAGTTTTTTTCATAACGCTTACATTTAAGTTGTTTACTCGGCAAAATTAGGCCGACCCATAGCAGTTTGTAAAGAAAATTACCACACTACTAACTCTCTTTGTTAAAAAATGCAAAATGTGGCCTTCATAATTACCTCATCTCTTACCTAGAACAAATATCTATAATGCTGTTTTTGTGCTTTTTACTAATTTATATTTTTCACATTTACTATTTATACTTTCTGTAGTATTTACTCGATTAGTGAGGCAATGGACTAACAAAAACAGGCTACATTTGTATTCATTTTAATCGTACAATGAAAAATCACTAACTTTAGTCAACTAACATTAAATGTTTTTTACATTTTTAAAACACCTTGATTTATTCAAGATTGTTCAAATTAAAATGCAGTCAAAAAGAACTTATCAGCATACTTCGCTTTTTATAAAAGCACTATACCTGCTTATCTTTACAATTAATGGCTTTTCAACAGAAGCTGTTGAGTTGGTCAATTTTGAAAAAACAGAATACAAGGCTGCCAGTCAAAACTGGTCAGTAGCATTTGACAGGGATGGGATAGCATACTTTGGTAACAGCTTGGGTTTACTGGAGTTTGATGGTGTTTCATGGATTCTTCATCCTTCGGTTAATGGCTCCATCATCAGGGCGGTAGCTACCGATTCAACTTCTCGCATTTACACTGCCGGCTATAGAGAGGTTGGTTATTGGGAGCGAAATCGCTTTAATGCACTTATTTATCATTCTTTAACCTCTTTAGTAGAACAATACTTCACGCAAAACGAAGAAATATGGAATATTTTGGTTGTTAAAAACAAAGTATACTTCCAATCGTTCTCAGCAATATATAGTTATGATGGAGAACAGTTTCAAGTTCTAAAGCCAGGTGGATTCATCAATTACTCAACAGAAATTGATGGAGACTTATTTGCATCCATTCAGAAAAAAGGCATTTATAAAATAACAGACAAACAAATGGTGCCCTTTATTGAGTCGTCTTTCTTTGAGGATAAGATAGTACGGTTTTTTACGGTTTTAAATAATCCTAACAGTTACCTTATTGGCACTGAATCAAATGGATTGTTTTCATATAATGCTCTTACTAATCAGTTTAAAGAATTTGCCCCCCACCTAACAGATTTCTTTGCACGCAATAAAATAAATCGCGGGCTAAAAGTTCATTCCGAAAAGATAATCATCGGAACCATACTTGATGGAGTTTTGGGCATTGATGTCAATCAACAATTGCTTTTCTCACACAATAAGACACAAGGCTTACAAAGTAACACGGTTTTAGGAGTAGCTTTGGACAAAAACGATAATATATGGATGGCACTTGACAGAGGAATAAGCCTTATGTGCTCACCAGATAAAAAGCCTTATCGAATCATCAACAATGAAAAATTAGGAGCCGTATATTCCGCTGCTGTCTATAACAATAACTTATACCTTGGAACCAATCAGGGTTTATATTGTAAATCATGGCCCGGTAATATGGATGATTACAAGTTATTGCCTTATACCCAGCAACAAGTATGGGACTGTAAAATAATTGACAACCAATTGCTTATTGGACACAACTCTGGCACTTTCCTCATTGATGGTGATAATCTATCAAAAATATCAGAGCAATCTGGAGGTTATTCAATTATTCAACACCCTTCTAATCCAGACCTTGCAATACAAAGCACTTACGCCCATTTAGAACTATTTAAACGTAAAGGTGGTAAATGGCGTTTTACCAATACAATCAAAGGATTTAATAACCTAATTCGCTTTATTGAGTTCGATCACATCAACAATTTATGGGCATGCCATTTATATGGCAATATTTATAAACTACAATTAAATGAACGCTGCGATAGTGTGATATCTGTGAAACAATATGATTTACCAATTGCAGACTTCAAAAATAAATCTAATAACCGTGTCTTTAAGATTGGAGGGCGATTAGTTTTCACATCAGGCCAACAACTGTTTACCTACAATGACTTAAATGATTCCATAGTACCATATACATATTTAAATACTAACCTGGGACATTATGCTTCGGCACATCGCATTATTAAAGGTCAAAATCACCACTATTGGTTTATCACTAAGCAATACATAGGATGTTTTAAGATATTGCCCAATAGCATTAGCAAAACTTCGGAATACCCAACCAGTATATTTGAAAACCACTTAGTCCCAACCTATGAAAACTTGCTTCCGCTGGATGATGATAATATTCTGGTATGCCTCGAGAATGGTTATGCTCTCATCAATACAAATATAGAAACAGTCACTGATGAGATTACCCAACACAAACCACTACTTCGAAAACTGGAAATCAGGACGAAAAATGGTAAAACAAAGGCACTATCGATAAACTCAACAAACGTATCAGTTCCTTTTAACTACAACAGCATCAACTGTAATTATGCTTTTCCGCTTCTCAATGATGAAAAAGTTGTCTATCAGTATAAGTTATCAAACTTAAATGATTACTGGTCGGCACCAATGGATAAACCAATTTTTGAAATTAACCGAATCCCTTCTGGTGTATATACATTGAGTGTTAAAGCCATCAATATTTGGAATAATAGTTCGCAAATTCACCAAATTACAATTTCTGTTAGTCAGCCTTGGTATAAATCTATTCCTGCAATAATCATTTACGCGACGATAATTCTTCTCTTAGTTCTCCTATCGAGAAATATCACAAAGCGTAAGATTAAAATGAAAGAACAACGGATTCGAGAAGAGAAAGAGAAAAAGATTATTAAACTAAAGAATGAAAAGCTAGAGTCTGAATTATCATTTAAAAGTCAGCAGATTGCAACGTCCACTATGGGCATCATCAAGAAAAATGAATTTCTAATGTCGCTTAAGCATAAGATAAAGCGACACAAATCAGACTTAGGATCACGCTATCCGGATAAATATTACAAAGAGCTTTTATCACAGATTGATGAAAATATAACCGGACAAGATGACTGGAAATTATTTGAAA
Organism: Carboxylicivirga litoralis; assembly: GCF_025499605.1. Taxonomy (GTDB): domain Bacteria; phylum Bacteroidota; class Bacteroidia; order Bacteroidales; family Marinilabiliaceae; genus Carboxylicivirga; species Carboxylicivirga litoralis. The sequence goes on from NZ_JAFMVC010000006.1 coordinate 60,104, forward strand.
CCAATTTCGAACAAGCTCACGAAGCCTTTTTGAAGTCACTAAAGTCAACCTACCCCAATCTCACCCCGGGCGATTTACGCTTATGTGCCTATCTTAGGATTAACCTGTCATCAAAAGAGATAGCCTCCTTATTGGGTATTTCGGTCAGAGGGGTTGAAAATCACCGATCGCGTGTACGAAAAAAACTAGACCTATCTGCAAAAGACAACCTGACGGACTTCATTTTACAATTATAAGAAAGACAACGATTCATATTCAATACCTGAAGAGCAGAGAATTCTATAGAATTTTAAGAACAGGTGGAAAGCATAAAAAAGCCTGACACGCAATGTATCAGGCTTTCTTTTGGTACCCAGAGCCGGGATCGAACCGGCACGATATTGCTATCACTGGTGTTTGAGACCAGCGCGTCTACCAATTCCGCCATCTGGGCAAACACTCTATTGAGCTTTTTGCGGTTGCAAAGATAAGTCAAATCCTTTGTCCTGCAAGAAAAATCAATAAAATGTTTCAGTTTTATTTAGACCTCTGTGCTAACTAGCTCTTTATTAGCATCCATTTTTTTGGTTACATATCCATAAACAATTAATGAAACAGCCGAAACAGAAGCAATACCCACAAAAACAAACCAAATGTAATGTGCATGATCATATGCGGTTAACTTCTCAGCTTCAGTTAATGTCAATGGATCTGGACACCATTTCTCCAATAAAACACCTGACAACCCAAACCCTAATAAGGATGATAAGAATGAGTGCAAATGGCTAAAACCAAGATACAGTCCTTCTTCTCCTTTTGGCGCTTGCAATGAGAAATATTCAAGGAAACGAGGTGAAATAAAGGATTCTGCCAATCCCTGGAATCCAATACCAACAATCATCATAAAGGCCACCGGGTGCATATTAACAAATCCCATGCTGTCTCCACCAATCATATTACCAGCAGCCATGGCAAAGGCCGAAACCGGCATAATAAACATACCAACAGTCATCGAAAACAACGCACTTCTTTTTTTGAAAAGCGAGGTTATCAATCCTACTGTTGTAAACACCACCAATGGATTGACGTTGGCATACCACGATGGAGAAGCTCCTTCACCAGCCATCCGCAACACATATTTAGGCATAGTGGCATATAACTGATGCTGTACCATCCAGAAACCAGTGATAATGATTATCAGAATCAACAATCGGAAGTTAAGAACAACTCGAACCAATGCTTTCCAAATTTCTTTAATGGATTTACCTTCTCCGTGTGTTACACTCGGACGAAAAAAGAAAATGATAGCAACCAGTGCTAACAGAGTCATACCAGCCGAGAAGTAACTGATATTAATTAAACCAACATTACCCATTGCCTCACGCAAGGGTTTTACAATTGTTTTTCCTGAGAAAGAACCAATATTTACGATTGTATAGAAGATGGAAAAACCGGTTGCTCGTGTTGCAGTCGATGTTTCTTTTGCAACCGTACCCGTAATTACCGACTTAATAAAGCTACCGCCAATTATAATCAAAGCCATAATAGGAATGATGATGTACTTTTCATTGGCATCTTTCAATCCGGTAAATTCCGTTGTAAATCCATACTGTGCTAAACCAGCTCCTTCAAGAAAAGTTGGAAAAACACCCAAACCTGCATAACCAACCGTTAAGAAAGCAAATGCAACAACCAACGACTTTTTAAAGCCAATTTTATCGGCATAAGCACCAGTAAAAGTTGGAAGAAAATATAGCAATGCACTAAAAGTACCCGAAATCAAAGCAGCCTCAACATCTGAAAAGGCTAGGATTCGAGATAAATACAATGTGATAACAATAAATACACCGTAATAGGCAGCTCGTTCTAATAACTCAGCAAAGTTAGCCACCCAGAAACCTTTACTGAACCGTTTAAAAAAATTGACAATCCCAGTCATAAAAAAGTAGTTTATTATTAATTTCTCTCAATTTAATTTCACATGATAGTAATACTATAAATCACAAAAATAGTTACTTTCTTTTTGCGAAATGTTTACATATGTCAGCAAATGAACATTTATCGCCAAATATAACCATATAGAATCAGACATCTAAATCATCGCTTACCCTACATCGACAGTCAATTCTGAAATATTACCTTTGCAAAAAGACCTATAACAATGATACACCCAACCAAAGGCATTGTGCTCAATCATATAAAGTATAAAGAAACCAGTATTATTGTTAATATCTACACACAACAATTTGGCCGACAGAGCTATATGGTTAACAACGTGCGTACCAAACGCAACAAAGGCAACTCCATCTTGCTCCAGCCAATGACTTTGCTCGACATGGAAGTATATTATCGTCCAAAGTCAGAGATTCAGCGGATTAAGGATTTTAAAGTAGCTCATCCACTAAGTAGCATTCCATTTAAACAGGAAAAAAGGGCTATGGCCTTTTTTTTAACCGAACTAATGAGCAAAGTTCTAATGGAAGAAGAAAAGAATACCGACTTATTTAATTTTTTATACCACAGTGTAGAGGTATTTGATACCGGCATCAACGGCGATTATAATTTTCACTTATTTTTCCTGTTTCAGCTAACCCGATTTTTAGGCTTTGGCCCGGAAACCAATCACATTGATGCCCTCTTCTTTGATCTAATGAATGGTTACTTTACCAGCACCGAACCTTCGCATGGTTTCAGCATTAGCGGTCAGTCATTAGTCAACTGGAAGAAACTTTTTTCGATTGAAATACAAAATCTTCAGGAGATAAAATTAAGCGGCCAGGAACGTTATCAATTGCTCGAAAACTTATTGGAATATTACAATCTGCACATTGACTCATTAGGCGAACTAAAATCTCTTCCTATTGTTCATCAGTTGTTTCACGATGAATAAGCACTAAAGATTGACAAAAAGAAAATAATCGTTAGTCAAAGAATTAGGTACATTGACTGTACAAATCCGATGTTTCCACAAAACTAATCGCAATTTAAAAACTTAATGATTAAATTGAGTTACTTAATCACTTTAGCCTATATCCGTATAACATCATCATGAAAATAAACTCGAAGTTTCACAATCTGGAACCAAGCTTCCTAACAACTCTAAAACCTTTAATTAAAGAGTTTAACGCTATTGACTTAGCCTCAGGACACACAGGTTTCCATTGTTCACCTAAGCTTATTTCTTTAGTTGAAAAACACTTGCGCGAAGGTTTAAATAATTATGCTGATGCTGCAGGTGAGATGATGCTTCGAACAAAGATGGCTGCCAAAATTAATGCTCTGTACGATCGCCAGTACAATCCAGAAACAGAGATAACAATAACTGCAGGCGCAGCGCAAGGCATTTATACAGCCATCGCTGCATTAGTCAAAGAAGGTGATGAAGTCATTGTTTTCGAACCGGCCAATGAGTATTATGCACCTGCCATTGAGATAAATGGTGGTCAGGTTCGCACCATTCCCATGTCAGGAAAAGAATACCATATTGAATGGGAGTTGGTACAACAAATGATTTCGAATAAAACTCGCATGATTATAATTAACTCACCACATGCACCTACAGGTTGGGCAATGGGTGAAATTGATATGCTACGCTTACAGAAAATTATCAACGGTTCTAAAATCATAGTACTGAGTGAGGAGACCTTTGAACACGTGCTGTTCGATGGTCATCTGCACCAAAGCATAGCCTGTTTTCCAAAACTGGCCGAAAGAAGCGTCATTGTATCATCCATTGGTGAAACCTATCATGTAACAGGATTTCAGATAGGCTACTGTGCAGCACCTGAAGCAATCATGCGTGAGTTCCGCCAGGTACACGAGGCGATGATGTACAGCGTTAATTCTCCTTTCCAATTGGCCATAGCCGATTTTTTAGATGAAAAAGAGGAGTATAAAAAGCTCAACGCTTTTTACCAGAACAAACGAGATAAATTCCTGAATTTGTTGGAGGGAAGCCGTTTTAAAGCACTTAAGTCATCAGGCTCCTTTTTCCAGTTATTGGATTATAGTCAGATAAGCGAAGAAAAGGATCGTGACCTGGTGGTACGCCTGATAAAAGAGCATGGGATTGCCGTTATGCCTATTAGTGCGTTTATTAGTGAGCGACAACAACGCCATCATATACGCATTAACTTTGCCAAACCAGACGAAGTTCTGGAGGAAGCTGCCAAGCGACTAAAAGAAGTTTGACTTTTGTTCTTTTCAATGAAACCATTACTTTTGCAGCCACAATGATGGTCCCGTAGTTCAACGGATAGAATAGCGGTTTCCTAAACCGTAGATATGGGTTCGATTCCCGTCGGGACTACCAACTTCACTTTCAAAACATTACAATAGCCTGCAAATTTTGCAGGCTTTTTTGTTCTCTATTTTCTTTTCTTTCCTATTTTTATCCGCACAAATGCAGATTCAATCGGGATCATCTGCTAAGCTATAAATCATGAATTATTTCGACATCGTAACAGGCATTATACTAATTCTGGCAATTATTAAAGGCTTTAAAAACGGCTTAATCATTGAATTGGCATCATTAGCCGCATTGGTTCTAGGGCTGTTTGGAGCTATCCAGTTTAGCAGCATTACCGAATCTTATTTAATTGAATATATCGATTCGTCATACATCGGTGTAGCAGCTTTTATCATTACCTTTATTTTGATTGTTGTAGGGGTGCATTTGATTGCCAAAGCTGTCGATAAATTAGTTTCTACCATTGCATTAGGCATGATAAACCGAGTGCTCGGCGCCATCTTTAGTGTTCTTAAATATGCTTTTATCATCAGCGTTATCATGGCCATACTAGGAAGTTTCGAAAAGACGTATAGCCTGATTCCTGAAGAGCAGAAAGAATCATCGCATTTATACGGACCATTAAAATCGATTGCACCGTCCGTTTTTCCTTATTTACAATTTGATGATGTGCGCGATCATGTTGACAACGCCAGAAAAGGAATTGATGTTTAGCTGCTTATTTTATCGAAGCCCCATTTAACGAATCGTTAAAAGCATGCAATAGTGCATCGTTATCAACCGGTTTTTCAAATACATAGGCAAAACCCATATTTTGATATTTTAGTTTATCTTCTGCACTTAATGACTGGCAGGTTTGTCCAATAAAGGGCACATAAATACCCATTTGACGAATACCTGGAATAAAACCTTCCAACTCAAGCCCGGGCATCTCTAAATCCATTAGAACAATATGTATATCATTACGCTTCAACAATAATTCGCGTGCTGATTTCTGAGTTCGTGCCGATATCAGCGTAATTTTTGTACGATCGAGTACTTTACGCATTTGCAATTGAGCTGTACTGGTAGCATCAATCAGTAACATCATTTTGTTAGACCAAGTGTAATTAGCTGGCGTTTTTATAACGGGCTTCTCCTTCTCTACTTTCGAAACAGCTCCGTTTGAGTGAATACCATTAACACGTCCATTCACATGTCCGTTAGTCTTTAAAGGGAGCGTAAAATAAAACTCCGACCCCGTTTCTGGCTCTGAAACTAATCCAATCTCTCCACCATGCGCTGCTATCAAACGTTTACAAATTGACAAACCTAGGCCTGTGCCTCCATAGTTTTTCGAGGTACTCTCATCTGCTTGCCTAAATGGTTCAAATATTAACGACTGCTTATCCAGTTCTATTCCTATTCCAGTATCACGCACGTAAAAGCGCACATGATTATCTTCTACTGTATATCCGAACTCTACAAAACCTTTTTGAGTGAATTTAAAGGCATTGCCCAAGAGATTTATAAACACCTGACGTAATCGACGATGATCACAAACAACATTCAATACGTCATTTTCTTGAGGTAAATTAAGGTAGAACTTAAGGTGTGTCTTTTGATCAATGGCCATTCGTTTTTCAAACAGCAAATGTAGTTCTGTTAGCAACCTTGTTATATTGTACGACTCCTTAGCCAAGCGCAATTCTCCACTCTCAATCTTAGCGAGATCAACAATATCGTTTATCAGCTCCATCAGGTTTTCTGAGCTCTTGTTAACGATGTCGATGTATTCTATTTTCTCAACTTCCGAGATATTATCTTCTTTCAACAAATTGGTAAACCCAACAATGGCATTAAGTGGTGTACGAATTTCATGGCTCATATTAGCCAGAAATGCTGACTTCAATTTGTCTGCTCCAACAGCTTTTTCTTTCGCCACCAGCAACTCTTGCTCTGCCTTTTTCTTTTGGGTATAATCTCTGCCAACAATTAATAACGACGACAATTGTGCACTATTCGTTTCGGGCGTAATCGTCCAGTCAAAGGCGCGAATCACATCTTTAAATCGGTATTCAAGTTCTACATTTGTTGAAGTGCCCAAATGCACTACTTTATCAATACCTTTCGATAAACCCTCAACCAACTCTTTCGGCAATTCCTTTATCGTTGTCAAATGAAGCCCTAAACATTGATGTTCGCTTAAGCCAAAATCACTTAAAAACGACTGATTACAAAACGATAAAACACCAGCATTATCTATACGAATAATATGATCGGGTGAGTTTTCGGTTAACGCCCTAAACTTCTCTTCACTATTTCTTAATGAAACTTCATTATTAATACGTTTGGTTATATTATGGATAGAAAGGTAATAGTGCAGATCACCTTCCAGATTCAGTGTTGTCATATAGATTTCGGCATGCACTATTTGCCCCTGTTTGTTAACCAATTGCGTATCGCCTCTATAATCAACTCCCTGCTTCACTCCTTCGATAGAATCATTCAGCCGTTGAAAACATTCTTTATTCGGTAAAATATCCTGAACGGACAGTTCAAAAATTTGCTCTTGTGTATAATGCAACATTTCGCATGCCGAAGTATTTGCATACATCAACTTCAAGTCAGCATTTATAATAAGGATACCATCAATTGTAGCCTCTATAAGCTTGCGGTTACGTTCTTCACTTTCACGCAGATGCACCTCTGTCTTTTTTGCCTGAGTAATGTCTTCACCAATAATCAGGTAGCAATCTTCGCCTACCGATTGTGGAGCAGGCGTTCCCAGCACCCTAACAATTAACTCTTCTCCATGCTTGTCGCGCATGTGGGCATCCATGGTCCCAATACCATTCTTGTTGATATTATCGTAAAACCGTTGAATTGCCACTTCGTTCTGTCGGCCATCAAAATACAAGTCTGCAATATTCTGACCAATCAGTTCATCCTTCGCATAACCCGAATGCAACAATGTTGCTTCATTAATATATTCGATGACCCGATTGCGAACCAGGATAATACCTACTGGCGCAGAACTCAGTATATTTTGCAAGAAACGCTCTTTATCAGCCAGCTCCTGATTAACTTTCAGTATCTCAGCATGACTCCTTCGAATTTCAACCGTTCTAACTTCTTGCTCGTAAGTATTGGAAATCAATTTGGCTGCCATCTGTAGCAAATCTGTTTCGTGAGGCAACCATTCGCGATAAAAGCTACACTCATCAAAGCCAATAAAACCAAAATATTGTTCTTTCACCCAAAGAGGATAAACCAGAATAGACTTTATTCCTTGCTGAGTAAGCGACTCGTGAACTTCATCAGGCAAAGTAGTTATATCTGTTGCTTTTATGACATTTTCCTCAATTAACAAACGACGCCACTCTTGAAAATCATTATACGATAAGCTCTGAAGGTTATCAATTTCCGGGCTAACAGCTTCGTTGCACCATTCGTAGGTATTGGAGAAAGCTTGTTCATCATCATGATTTTCAAAAATATAGATACGGCTTACATCGGCAAACTGCCCCAATACACCTAGTGCATTACCAATTCGTTCATTAAATGATTTGTCAGAAGATAAAACTGAAGATAGATAAAGTGGCAGGTAACCTGTTGAAATAGAAGATGATTCTCCTTCCGGTTTAAAAGGAGCGCCCAACGCACCTCCATAAATACGTTTCATCATTCGCTTTAAGCGTGCATTCTCAGCTAATAATGTTTGTACGTTCTTTTCTTCCACGTTTCTATTTCAAAATATCACTTAAATAACAAGACTCTCCTTTTATACAAAAATAGGTTTTTCACAAGCATAAACACTTTCGTTGCTAAATGAAAATAAGCCGTTCGTGTAAAAAATTGAACATTTTACATATGTATATTCCTTATTTGACAATAATAAGCGCGAGTAAAATCGATTTCTGATTAAAAGTTTAAATATTCGTCCAAAAAGTACCTGCATAAAATGGGTATTTTTAAATCAATCGCTATTTTTGAGAAAAATGTTTTTGGATGGAGCAAAAGAATGGATTAGTCATTAAATCAACCGGTAGCCGTTATACTGTCTTGTCAGATGATGGAACAACAATCGTTTGTCAAATCAGGGGTAAAATACGACTTAAAGGCATCAAAAGTACTAATCCTGTTTCGGTTGGCGATCGTGTGGTATATGACGATGACGGAATGGGTGAAGGAGTAATTTCGGCTATTCAAGAACGTAAGAACTACATCATTAGAAAGGCGACTAACCTATCCAAAGAATCGCATATTATTGCGGCCAATGTTGATCAGGCCGTTTTAATTGTCACCATCAATTATCCAATGACTTCGCGCGTATTTGTTGATCGCTTTATTGCAGCCTCCGAAGCTTATAGCATTCCGGTTACAATAATATTCAACAAAACAGACCGATACGATGCCAAGCACCTCGACATTCTAAAAGAATGGCGCACCCTATACGAGAGCATAGGTTATAAGACCCTTGCTGTTTCGGCAAAAAAACAAGAGAACCTTAGCGAAGTAGAAGCCCTGCTAAAAGACAAGATATCCGTTTTAAGCGGACATTCGGGCGTAGGTAAGTCGACACTTATCAATCGGATTGAACCTGCTCTAAACCTTAAAACTGCAGAAATTTCTGCCATCCATCAATCGGGCAAACACACGACAACATTTGCCGAGATGCACCCTCTCAGTTTTGGCGGCTATATCATTGACACACCTGGCATTAGAGGATTTGGATTAATCCACATCGAAAAGGAAGAGTTGTATCATTATTTCAAAGAAATATTTGAATTTGCAAAAGACTGTCGCTTTAACAACTGCACCCACTATAGCGAACCCGGCTGCTCAGTTAAAGCGGCTGTTGAAAATGGCGACATTGCCTATTCGCGTTACGAAAGTTACCTAAGCATTTTGTTGAACCGAAACGATAAATACAGATAAAGTGCCTGAACGCCCCCAATAATGAAAAAAGCCTTTGTCATATCATTTATCAGCATAGCTTTTCTAATAGTCTCCAACGTCTATTATTACCTCGACACCTACAATTGGCAAGTTAACACTCAGGAAGAAATCCTGTTGAAGCAATCGTTAATGGTGCGCGATAAACTTGACCAGTTTGCTAACAAGACAAATACAAGCATCTCTATTTTAATCTCTCAAAATGAACTTGATAAGCTATTCATTTCACGAGGTCAATCCATTGAAGTACAAAAGCGATTGGAATTATTATACAATAGCTTTAGCGAGCAACTTAATGAACTATCTGTTTACGATACTAATGGCAATGCTTTCGAACTTCGCCGAAGTAAACAAGGCACCTTCATCTCAACTTTTACCAATTCTGAGCATATTAATGTCCGTGAGTCTAAAGTGCTGATAAATCCGCAGGGCACACGAATCATTTACATCCAGCCACTCCATCATGAAAGTGAAATTATTGGTTTTGTTAAATTTGACATGAACCTGAAAAGTTTCTTTACATCTGTGTTTCACAACTTCAATGTTAAAGACGTTAACTTCCAATGGGTAATGAAGCCCAATGGTGAGGTTGTCTATAACACCCTCAACATAGATGAATTTATCCCAATTATTGAGGGTATTGATGATAAAATTGGTACTGAAGACTACTTTTCAAAAGTACATACTTTAAAAATAGACGGCGAGCACTCTTCCGTGCTAACCATGTTTAGCAAGCTCTATTTTAACGGCGTTAGCTATTACCTGGCTTTTTCAATGCCACAAAAAAACATCACAGCATCCATCGCCCGTTATTCTTTTCTTGTTGGCGGCATCTCTCTATTCATTATATGCCTGATAATACTGGTCTTTAGCATTTACCAACGTCGGTATGCTGAAGATGAACAGACCCTGAAAAAATCAGAACAAGCCTTGCGCAAGATGGTATATTACATGCCAGTAGGTGTTGTGTTGATGGATAACCGCAACCGTATCCGACAGGTTAACAGAGCTGCTTTAAAGCTTTTTGCTTTTGATGACGAAGACCAATTAGTTGGACGATTTGCCACTGATGATGTTTTGTTTGAGAATAAAACACGTTTGGATAAAACGTCTTATTCCACACAATCGAATAAATACATATTAAAAAGTAAATCAAACGAAGAGTCCGTTATTCTTCATGAACAGATACCATTCTTTATCCTACGTGAGAAGTATACTATTCAGGTTTTCATGGAGGTGTCTTCGCTTGAAAAAGAGCGGAAAGACGAAGAAATGGCTCACAAGGCCAAGTCAACGTTTATTGCCAATATCAGCCACGAACTGCGCACACCACTCAACGGCATTATTGGAATGACGGACATTCTACTATCATCAGAACAAGATAACCACGAGCGCAACCTGTTATCAGTTGTAAAACGCTCGGCCGATACCTTGCTGGCACTGATCAATGACATATTGGATTTCTCAAAAATGGAAGCTGGTCGTTTTGAAATTGAAGCCATCCCATTTGACCTACACGAAGAAGTTGAATCGACTATTCAATCTTTTAGGCAAAGGGCGCAAGAAAAGAACATTAAGCTAACCTGGACTTCAATGATTAAAATACCTGATCATTATCTGGGCGATCAAATCCGCATTCGACAAGTGTTGAATAACCTCTTGAGCAATGCGGTGAAATTTACAGAACAAGGCCGTATCCATCTTAGTGTAAAACAAGCGCGCGGCATTAACGGCTCTCCAGCTATTTTATTCTCATTAAAAGACACAGGCATTGGTATTAAGGCCGAAAAACTGGATGCGATTTTCAACTCTTTCTCACAAGAAGATGAAAGTACGACTCGCAAATATGGAGGAAGCGGACTTGGTATATCCATTTCAAAACAATTGGTTAATATGATGGGTGGCGAAATCTGGGTAAACAGCCCATCAGGCCTTTCTAAGCAACCTGAATACCCTGGAACCGAATTTGCTTTTACGATTCCTTATAAGTCAAAAACACATCATAAAACATACAACTACAACCATATTACATCGCTTCGCAAAGTGAGGGCATTCATCATCTCCGATGAACCATTACAGGTTCGAACATTGATTAAAAACCTGGCATCATTACATGTTGATTATAAAATATTACCACCATCAAACGAATCCATCGACATCATCAGAACGGACAATAAACATCATTTATTAATCATTGATCATCGACCCGATTTTAACGGTTTAGACTTTCTGCAAAACATATACAACCATCGCCTTCACAAACGCATGCCAATCATATTGCAGAGCTCTGATTTTGAGCGAGCCAATACTTCTTTGGCCAAACGCATTGGCGCTGATGTATTCCTTAATAAACCGGTTGAACTCAAAACACTTGAAGATTTCATCCTGCGTTTCTTCCAAAATATACCCGAGCGAAAAACCGACATAACAAAGTATCGAACCACTCAACCACTAAAGGTATTGGTTGCGGAAGATAACGTTTTAAACCAACGCGTTGCCATAAATTTGTTTGGTAAAATTGGGCACTCAATCGACCTGGCCTCAAATGGTCTTGAAGCTGTTAATAAAATGCGCCAAAAGAAATACGATATTGTATTTATGGATGTTTTAATGCCACAAATGGATGGCATTGAAGCTATTCAGAACATGCGTAAAGACGAAAAAAGCTGTCCGATTATTGCCATGACAGCAAGTGTTGACGAATCGGAAAGAGACAGGGTGCTTCAAGCTGGTATGGATGATTTTATTACTAAACCCACAAAAGTAGAAGATCTTTCGCGTATGATTGCCAAGTGGTGTAATGTATAAACATGCACATAAGAATTAAGTCAACTGAGCATTACGAAATAAAACTGAATAATCACCGTTTGTGTTGATGTACTTCAAACCAATAATTAATGAGTTTTTATACACATAAGCGCATTTGGAAACTATTGCTGCTCATTGGAGCAATCACCATTGGCTTCTTCACGCTGGTTTATACCGATAATCTAACAAAAGAACTAAAAGAAGAAGAGCGCAAAAGTGTTGAAATTTGGATTCAGGCCATTAAGCAAATTACTCAAAGCAGTGCCGGTGAAGATGAATTAGGATTGACGCTTGAAGTCATTAGTCAAAACACAACCATTCCTATTATTATTGTTGAGGCTGATACGACCATCAACTCACACCGAAACCTAAGATTGCCAAAAGACACAACAGAACAGACTTTACAGCATCTGCTCGATAAGATGATGAAAAATGGGGAACCATTAATTATCGATTTAGGCGGTGATGAGATACAATATTTATATTACGACGATTCGGTTTTAATCAAGAAACTTGAATGGTTTCCAATCATCCAACTATCAGTTGTTGCACTGTTTATTTTTATTGCCTACATAGCTTTTAATGGTGCCCGCAAAGCTGAGCAGGATCAGGTTTGGGTGGGCATGTCAAAAGAAACAGCTCACCAGCTAGGCACACCCACATCATCATTGCTAGGTTGGGTTGATTTATTAAAGCTAAAACAAGAAAATGACGAAATAGCACAAGAACTGGAGAAGGATGTTGAGCGGCTGCAGGTTATTACCGACCGCTTCTCAAAAATTGGCTCAAAACCAGAGCTGAATGAACAACCTCTTATTCTTGCTATCGAAGAAATCATCGGTTACCTGAAACGCCGCACAGCTGCAAACATTCACATAAAAATTAATGCTGGAGATATTCCTTACCTGATGGTCAATATTAATAAGGTTTTATTTCAGTGGGTAGTGGAAAATATTTGTAAAAATGCCGTTGATGCCATGAAAGGCTCAGGCACTATCGAAATAAGCATAGCCAACCCTAACGGACATGTAAATATCGACATTAGCGATACCGGCAAAGGATTAGCACGCAAGCAATTTAAAACTATTTTCAAGCCTGGATACACAACAAAATTAAGAGGATGGGGACTAGGCCTATCATTAGCCAAACGCATAATTGAAGGCTATCACGGAGGTAAACTCTTTGTCAAAGAATCTGAACAGGGCAAAGGAACAACGTTTAGAATTACACTTCCAAAAGCCTGAAACAACATTACTTATTAAAAATAGAAAAGTAAAAAAAAGTACTTTTCTTTTCTTACATTGGTTTATTTTATACTTTTGCACAGTTTTTAGAAAGGGAAAAGTGGACAGATTAAAAAACTACGGTATCCCGTTCAAGGGATTAAAAGAAGGTAAGCACCTGTTTAACTATGACATAGGCGCTGGATTCTTTGAGTTGTTTGAACAACCTTTAATTGAAAAAGGAGCGTTAAAAGCAATTGTTGAACTAAATAAAAGTTCGGCACTTTTAACATTATCTTTTAAAATTGAAGGAGAAGTTGAAACCGTTTGTGACAACTGTTTGGAAGCTTTAACTCTTCCGGTGGAAAACGAATCGCTGATGTACATTAAGTTTGGCGAGGAATACGACGAACCAACGGAAGAAATTATAGTTTTACCACACGAAGAAAACGAAATCAACGTAGCTCAGTTGATTTATGAGTTTATTTGTGTAGCACTTCCAATCAGGCATGTACACCCTGAAGACGAAAATGGCAGCGTTACCTGCAATACTGAAATGCTGAATCAATTGAATAACTATTTGGTTGAAGAAGGAACGGATGGGGAGCAGGACGATGATATGGATCCGCGTTGGGCGGCTCTGAAAAATTTAATGGATAACAAGTAAATAGGTTGAAAAATGGCACATCCTAAGCGAAAGATCTCGAAAACGAGAAGAGACAAGAGAAGAACGCACTACAAAGCAGTAGCACCTGCATTGGGAGTATGTTCAAACTGTGGCGCTACAGTAAAGTTGCACACAGTGTGTGGTGAGTGCGGTTATTACCGTGGGAAATTAGCTGTAGAAAAAGAAGTGACAGCATAGTTTATTGAATCCGCATTCAATAAAATTTGCCTTCAAAGAAATTTGAAGGCAAATTTTGTTTTAGGGCATTTAGTTTGAAACGTTTGTTTACTATAAGTGTTTTCTTACATTTGTACTTGCCCTAAACGAATGTTTATTAACTATCTTATCAAATATATCTGAAAATTTATCGTTGGTAAGTTGATAAATCCTTGGCAGGTGTGGTGCCATGGAAGTGTTATTGAAAATACAGGAAGCCGAAAAAATAATTCATGAGTGGAGTTAAGAATTAATTTTTGAATGTTTCCATATGTCGATGTCATCGGGCATCAGCGAAAAAAGAAAGTCAAATGAAAAAAACCAGTGCAGTAATTACAGCCATTGGAGCACACGTTCCGGATTATATTTTAGATAATCACGAGTTGAGTACAATGGTTGATACCACTGATGAGTGGATTATGACCCGTGTGGGTATTAAAGAACGTCACATCCAAAAAGGTGAAGGCTTAGGAGCCTCAGACATGGGTGTTGAAGCCATCAAGGAAATTTTTGAAAAAACAGGTGTAAAGCCAGAAGAAATCGATTTGGTCATTTGCACCACCGTTACACCCGATCACCCATTTCCTGCCACTGCCAACATCATTGCCGATAAATGCGGCATCAAAAATGGTCACGGTTTTGACATGAATGGTGCTTGTTCTGGTTTTCTATATGGTTTAGATGCTGCCTCGCGTTATGTTGAGTCAGGCGCCGCCAAAAAGGTTATTGTTGTTGGAGCCGAAAAAATGTCTTCCATTACGGACTATACCGACCGCACCACGTGTGTATTATTTGGCGATGCAGCTGCCGCTGTTTTGGTAGAGCCTACTGAAGAAGAAATTGGTGTTCGTGATCGAATTTTGCATAGCGACGGTTTTGGCCGCCATCACCTGCATATGAAAGCAGGAGGTTCGGTAATGCCAGCTTCACACGAAACGGTTGATAAAAAATTACACTCTGTATATCAGGAAGGACAGCCAGTATTTAAAAATGCCGTATCTAAAATGGCTGATGTATCGGTTGAAATCATGGAACGCAACAACATGACGCACGAAGACATCGCCTGGCTTGTACCTCACCAGGCTAACTTGCGTATTATTGGTGCTACTGCTGAGCGCATGAATCTGGCCAAAGAAAAGGTCATGATTAATATTGAACGTTACGGAAATACGACTTCAGCGACTATTCCATTGTGTTTATGGGAATGGGAAAAGCAATTGAAGAAAGGTGATAACATTGTATTAGCATCCTTTGGAGCTGGATTTACATGGGGTTCCATTTACCTGAAATGGGGCTACGATGGCGATAAATATGCGAAAAAATAAAGCTGACAGTATATTTTACTAATAGCTTTAAAATATAAAAGACCTTAAGGTGTTCAAAACCTTAAGGTCTTTCTGTTTTCCAGATGATAAATCTACTTATAGCTATCCATCTTCTCAGCTAATTCATCCACATCCTCAATTTTAAAGTCGCCAAAGAAAGAAAGCAGAACACCATTTGTCTCACCTTGAAACAGAATATGACATTCTGAAACTTTCTTTCCTCTTCTTAAAATCCGAATATCAACATCTTCATCCGGATCATCATCTTCCACTTTATCATAACGACTTAAGGGCAGGTAGTTTAAGGTCACTTCTTTAAAATCTATTGTTTCCTCATTTTCAGGGGCTTTATAAATCATCAGTTTCACCTCGGTCAGATCGCCGGTCACATTACTCTCGTCGCCTTCATCATCATCAAAATTCAGGTTAACGGCATCCAACATGGATTTGGAGAACGACATCATAGTGATGCCCGGTTTGAGTGCCATCTTTTCAAATAATTTATCCGATGGACGACTTTGTGCATTCATACTCAATGAGAATGCTGCTATCATTACAATTGCAAAAATCTGTTTCATACTATTTTGTTTTAGGCTTTTAGTTTTTTTAATACTCATCAATAAATCGGTCCAAATAGGGACTCACTTCCAGCTTTTTATCGTACGGCACCTGTATATTCACCACCACTTTCTGATGACGCACCAATGCTTCCTCAGCAATCACAAACTTCTTATCAAGATAAATAACAGAATCGTTTTGTGACCAGTTATAAACAGTTGTTGAGGCATTAAATTCAGCATCGTCATCATTTAATCCACGCGCCTTTTTATCAATCACCATCTGGAATTTATCGCCACGGCTAATATTGATAACCGGTGCGCCTTCTATCATCAACTCACCATCTTCGGTAAAAAGCTCAAGATGATCGATATCCATTAGGTAATCACGATCAGCACTCCCCGACTCTACCTCTGATGCTCTTAGGTAGATAGTTTCGGCTTCGGTCATCTTAAGGACATGTTTTTCTGAAACAGAAGTGGTTTCCTCAAAACTCTTGGCAATGCGTATTCCGGTAAAAAACACCAACACAATACCTGCTAACCAAAGAATAAGAGCTGTCATGCCAACAAACTTACCGTGACTTTTAAAACGGAATATCAGTTTTAAACCGAGATAAAGAATAACAATAAATGGAATTCCAATAACCAGCAAAGTAGCTGACGTTAATAAAGTTTGATCCATATAGGACAGAAAACGATCGGGTACCGATGCGATAAAATGATGACCATCTGTCACAGCTAAGCCAAAGATGGTATCCTTAAAAGCAAAGAAACCTACCAATCCCATTATTGAAAGTACACTCCAAATAACAATACCTACTCCTAAAATTATTCCGAAGATGTTTAAGAGCTGATACAAGCCACTGGCCATGGCATCGCCTGTTTTATTTGCTCGATGTTGCATACGCTTATAATTTGGTTTGTTTTTATAATCTTTAAATTTAGACGTCACCGCCTGGTATTCTTCCTTTATGTTATCTCCCATTTTTTTAAAGGTGATACCGCCCCGCATTTCAATACGCTGTCCAAGTGTCTTTGCTTTCGGCATGGCAATCCACAGGATAATATAGACGACAACCGTAATGCCGAAGGATGCAAAAGCCGATACCGCTGCTATAATCCGAAATACCAATGGATCAACATCGAAGTAGGCCCCCAGGCCAGCACAAACACCACCCAGGAAGCGATCATCCGGATCGCGATAAAGCGAACGCTTGCCCACATACCTTGTCGACGACGCTGAACTACTTTTGCTTTCTTGCGATGATGTCTCTTCTGCATCTTCTTCGTCTACAATATCGGCTGGTTCACCTATGGTGTGTATAATCTCTTCCACATCATTCAGTTGAATGGTACATCCCTGACATTTGTATTGAAACAATTCGGCAATGCGCGATTCAATATCGGCAATCACCTCTTGTGCCTCATCATTATTGCCCAATCGTTGCTTAATGGTATCCAGATAGGCATTCAGTCGATCATAAGCCTCATCTTCTATTTTAAAGGCTAATCCATCCAGATTTATATTTATCGTTTTATTCATTTTTTTAGAATATTGAATAGTATAATTAGATTACAACCTTCAGTTTAACACATTAGCATAAAACCTCCGAACAGCCAGAATATTACTTTCAATGCCAGCGAACCTAAAAGAATAAAGGCAATTAGGTATAAGATAATTTTAAGGACTGTTTTAAAAATAAGACCGACCACCAGTAAAACCAATATAATCATAAAGGCACCCGGAAAGAAGATATGATTAAAGGTTGGCACAAAATGCGCTCCTATCCCGGTAAAAGCTGCTGTTACGCCATGAAAACCATAAAAGTGAGGTACATTAAATAGCAAGGCCGCACCTACAATGGCCGCTATTATAAATATCGTTGTTTTCTCTTGCCTCGAAAAACGACTAAAGAAGCTCTCGCCTTTCTTATAAGTTTTGGATTCTTTGAAATTCCCAAACTTCTTTTTCACCTCATCATATTCATCGCGAATGCTACGCTCAATGTTTTCGATGGTGATACGCTCTCCCCGCATCTGTAATTTTTGCGCAGTAGTGCGAGCTGGTGGCAGCGCAATCCAAAGAATAAGGTAGATCAAACCTAGCGTGCCTGATGTTAGAATAGTAAAGATGATTGTTAACACACGCACCAAAACAACATCGATATCAAAGTATGCAGCAATGCCAGCGCAAACACCGCCCAACACACGATTATCTACATCGCGATAGAAGCGTCGATTAGCCTTGCGAAACACCATGGTAGTTGGCGGCGTATAACTTTTCTTTTCTTCTGCTTCACCCTCTTCAAACTGCTCAGGTTCGCCCATAGTAGCAATCACCTCATCCACCATTTCAAGCGTAACAACTCCAGTTTCCTTATTAATGCGTTCATTAAATATTTCGGCTACGCGGTTTTCAATATCTGAAATTATCTCATCACCACTTTCCTGACTACGAAAGGTCGAATTGATTTTATCCAGATAGGTTTGCAGGCGCGCATAAGCATCTTCATCAATGTAAAACATGTGCCCGCTAATATTTATCGTTACCGTTTTTTTCATTGCTCTGTTACGTTTTTGGTTTGGTGTATTAAATCAACAGCATTCACTAATGCATTCCATGAGGCATCCATTTCGCCTAAAAAAGTGCGGCCTTCGTCAGTTAAAGCATAGTACTTTCGCGGTGGCCCTTGCGTCGACTCTTCCCAGCGATAGCTAAGAAGTTTAGCATTTTTTAATCGCGTTAAAAGCGGATATAGTGTTCCTTCCACAACAATCATCTTGGCTTCTTTCAATTGATTGATAATATCAGAAGCGTAAGCATCGTTGTTAGACAGGATGAGCAAAATACAATACTCCAAAACTCCCTTCCGCATTTGCGCTTTAGCATTTTCTACATTCATTCTCCCGGTTTTATAGAGTTATAATTGACTAATCGATTGGCGCTTAAACAAGAATCCATCTTCCATCCTGCCTGCGCTTTTCTTTTCTTTCTTACCTTTTTTTGAAACTTGCTTTGATGTCGCCAAAACGGGTTCTTTTTCAGGCTTCACTTGCGTGCATTGTTCCTTCTGTTCCGCTTTGCAGCTATCAGCCTTCGCCGTTTGAGCACTAAGACTGACTCCAGCAAATAATAACAAGATCATACAACTTGTTTTTAACATTCGACTTAATAGATATTGGGACTGCATGACAAAATACTATTTAAAACAATGAATTATGCATTACAAATATACGGTCATAAGATGGTACTTTGCAATACATAGTACCATATTTTTTTGAAATATTTTTGTAAAAAAAGCTACAAGGCCTATAAATAAAGGGCTGCAGCAATAGAAAAAATTTCACTACAAACCCTATATTTTCTTACATTTGTGCTTTAAATGATTAGAAATGCTGTTTGAGTCGGGATATTTTGCCTTGTTTTTAGCCTCTTTTTTAGCTGCCACAGTTGTGCCATTCAGTTCTGAAGCCCTGCTCTCGGGAATGTTAGCTACCGACTACAATATGTATTGGTGCCTAGGCCTGGCTACACTAGGCAATTGGTTGGGAGGAATGAGTTCTTACGGATTGGGCTGGATGGGTAAAACCCAATGGATTGAGAAATACCTCAGGATAAAACACGCGCAAATTGAAAAGACAAAACAATTAATAGCTGGCAAAGAGTTATGGATAGCCTTGTTTTGCTGGCTTCCGGGCATTGGCGATGTCATTGCGGTATTGCTGGGTTTACTAAAAGTGAATGTGTGGTTAGCGGCTATTGGCATGCTAATTGGTAAACTTGTCCGTTACATCATTTGGGCCTTAGTCACCATGGAAATCATTAATTGGTTTCAGTAAAATAACCATCAACAGTTAGCTTCTAGCCGATAGCTATTTGCAAGATGCATCAAAGCCTTCTGGCTAATTAACTATTTTACACAATTCATATTTTCAAATCATCACAATTTTCCCCATTTTTGCAGCTCTTTATTAACAGATTAGACGTTTAGATGATAAGATTTGAGATGTGAGTAGTGAGACGATTAACATGGCGCAGAAAGTAACAAAAAGCACTATCTATCTTTCACATTTTCACATAACTAACTATAGATAATAAAACATTGATAAAATAAATTCCAGATGGCAGAAGAAAACATTGTTGAATCCATCAACGCATCATTCGAAAGAGCTGTTCAAAAAAGTAATGCCTTAGAAGCCGATTTACAGGCAAATCCTGAAAAACACCGTGTTTTAACTGGAGACCGCCCTACAGGCAACCTACATATTGGCCACTATTTTGGTTCGTTACAAAACCGCGTGCGCCTTCAGAACCTTGGTGTTGAAACATTTATTGTTATTGCCGATTACCAGGTGTTGACCGACCGCGATGTGTTTAAAGATATTTCCAAATATGTGCTGGAATTAACCATCGATTACCTGGCATGTGGATTGGATCCGCATCAATTTAAAACACACATATTCCCTCACAGTCATATTCCTGAGCTGAACCAGTTGTTGGTACCCTTCTTATCCTTAGTCTCTAACTCTGAATTAAGTAAGAATCCTACGATTAAAGAAGAGATACAGGCGTCGGGACAAAACGTGATAAACGCAGGTATGTACACCTACCCTGTTCACCAGGCAGCCGATATCCTGTTTTGCAAAGCCGATGTTGTACCTGTAGGAAAAGACCAGTTACCACATATTGAATTGACGCGTAACATCGCCAAGCGTTTCAATAAGAAATTTAAAGCACGCGTGTTCCGCGAGCCAACTGGTTTGTTAAGCGAAACACCAATGATCCTTGGATTGGATGGCGGTCAGAAAATGAGTAAAAGCCGTAATAATACGATCATGATTAAAGCTACTGCTGACGAAACCATGAAAGCTGTTAAGTCGGCTAAAACCGATTCGGAGCGTATGATTACCTACGATCCAACAAATCGTCCTGAAGTGGCTAACTTATTACGTTTGGCAGCCCTGTCGTCTGGAGGTACTCCTGAAAAAATTGCTGAAGAAATTGGAGAACAAGGTGCCGGTAAACTAAAGCAGGTAGTGACGGAATCAATTAACGAACATTTCAAAGCCATACGCGAGCGCCGTGGTCAATTAGAAAATGACTTAGACTTTGTGAAAAGTATCTTAAGAGAAGGTATTGCCGAGTCGCGCAATGTAGCTCAAAAAACATTAGAAGAAGTTCGTGCTGCCATGAATATGGATATTTAAAGATTCGTTTCGAATATAAAATATGAAAGGGAGGCAAAAGCTTCCCTTTTTTCATTTTCCAATGTTAAAAAAACATTAAAAACAGCTCGATGTATTTTTACGTCGAACATCTGACGTATTTTTACGTCGTGATAGTTTAAAGTTTTATAAAGCTGTAAATCATCAGTTGAAAAATTCGACAATAAATCAATAAAAAATGTCACAAGCTAAAACAGATTTATTTGATAGTGACCTACAGGAGTTAGCTCAACTATTCAAAGCTTTAGGACACCCGGCACGGCTTCAAATACTAACTTTCTTGGGGTCGAGAGACACATGTTTCTCCGGAGACATTACTGAAATAGTTCCTCTTGGTCGAACAACAGTTAATCAACACATTGCCGAATTAAAAAAAGCCGGATTGATTAAAGGGACTATCCATGGTACCAAAACCAATTACTGTCTCAACCCCTGCGTTATTGAAAAACTAAATAAAATTGGTATTGACTTTTGTGCAAAACTTCAGCATGCCAATAGTTGTGAGACAAAAGAGTGTTAATAATCTAAAATACAATACAATGAGAGTTTTAATTTTATGCACCGGAAACAGTTGCCGAAGCCAGATGGCACATGGTTTTTTACAATCATTCGACAAAGACATTGAAGTATATTCGGCAGGCACTGAGGCTTCGGGCAAATTAAATGCAAAAGCTGTACAAGTGATGAGCGAAATTGGCATCGATATCAGCGGTCACACCTCTGATTCGGTGCAGAAATACCTGGGCGAAAAATGGGATTATGTCATTACCGTTTGCGGTGGCGCCAATGAATCTTGTCCGGCTTTTATGGGCGATGTTAAACACCGTTTACACATCGGCTTTGATGATCCATCGCACGCAGAAGGAACAGATGAATTTATCATGAGTGAGTTCCACCGGGTTCGCGATGAAATCAAAGACGGATTTTACAAGTTCTACTCTGAAAACATTAAATAAACCAAAGAGGATGCTTAAACTTTCGCTCGCTGAGCGGAGTCGAAGCGTTATGCTAATGACAAATGTTTTTATAGATAACATCTCGACTTCGCTCGATGATCAGTCTTTGTTATTTATACATCCTCAGCATCTTTTTCATCATGACAGAAAAGAAAAAACAAATCGGTTTTTTTGAGAAATACCTCACACTTTGGGTGGCATTGTGTATTGGAGGTGGCATTTTAATTGGCCACTTCTTTGGCGATACGGTTAAGGTTTTAAGTGGACTAGAAATTTCAGGTGTAAACATCATGGTGGCCGTTTTGGTTTGGCTAATGATTTACCCCATGATGCTCCAGGTCGATTTCTCTAGCATTAAAAATGTGGGGAAACGATCTAAAGGATTAATTCTGACCTTGATTGTGAACTGGCTGATTAAGCCTTTTACCATGGCCTTTTTTGCCTGGATATTCTTCACCAAACTCTATGCGGCTTTTATCGAACCAGAGCTGGCCGGCGAATATATTGCAGGCGCCATGTACAGCCATGGTTTTTGTTTGGTCATACCTAACCGATGGCGATCCTAACTACACCTTAGTTCAGGTATCGGTTAATGATTTAATCATCCTGGTGGCCTTTGTCCCAATCGTAGGATTTTTATTAGGCGTCACGAATGTGACCATTCCCTACGACACCTTAGTGACCAGCGTGGTGGTATTTGTGGTAGTTCCACTATTGGCAGGCACATTAACCAATCGTTTCCTGGTCAAGAAACATGGCGTCAAGTGGTTTACCAAAACCTTTTTACCAAAGTTTAAACCGGTAAGTATCTTTGCTTTATTGGCCACCCTGGTCTTATTATTCGCCTTTCAGGGGCACAATATTACCGAGAATCCCTTAATCATCGTATTGGTAGCAGTCCCTTTAATCATACAAACCTATTTAATCTTTTTTATTGCCTGGTTTGGAGGACGCAAATTAAAGTTGCCCCATGCGGTTTGCTCACCGGCAGCCATGATTGGTGCCAGCAACTTTTTCGAATTGGCCGTTGCCGTAGCCATCGCATTATTCGGGTTACAATCGCCCGCGGCATTAGTAACGGTGGTTGGCGTATTGGTTGAAGTACCCGTTATGTTGTCGTTAGTGGCACTAGCGAACAAATGGAGGTATTAAACGGACAGTTAGTTAAGAGTCAGTAGTCAGTGGTAAAGAATGTTAAACTACTGACCACTGACTAATAACTGCTGACTAATTATTATTTTTGCAGCATGATTTATTTATTAGCAGGCATTGTAGCAGCATTGGTAGTGGCTTACTTTTTCTCACGTAAGTCCAATGGAGTGGAAGAAGAGCAAGTTGTTGTGGCAGATGACTGCTGTGGCGCACACGAGGTTTGCGAGGCCGATAGCTTATTAAGCAGCAGCGACAAAGCTGAATACTACGAGGATGAAGAACTGGACTCATACAAGGGTCAATCATCAACAGACTACACAGATGACCAAATAGAGCAGTTCCGCGAAGTGCTTTTTACTCTTAAGGAACGCGAAGTGGCCGGCTGGCTAAAAAGTCTTCAAATTCGCCAGATTAACCCACCCGAAATCATTCGCGAAGAAGCCTTGATGATTGTTGCCGAACGACGAGGTGCGTAACTCCCAGAAGTGCGATTTATGATGTAAAATTAAGTTTGGAGTTCTATACCTGAAGTCCAAAGTAACCAGAATCAACAAACCAAGAACAAGGAAGTTTTCTCACTTAAATTACCTGATTAACCTTCGTTAAATCTTTTATAAGATATTCCAATGGTTTACGTTTTGATTTCGGCACTTTTCTGTTATCGGCATTAATCACAATGACCAAATCCAACTCAGGCACAATATTTATAATCTGTCCCCCATTACCCGGGATAAACCAGGAATTAAAGCCATATTCCGTTTTTATCATTTGCCACTGATAACAGCCATATAATGGATGATTAATTTCAACATAAGGCTCAAAAATCTCCTCCATCCATTTTTTCGACACAATCTGATGGTTATGCCATTTTCCTTTATTCAATTGCAATAGTGCATATTTTGCAATATCTCTACTTTTAAGTTGCAATCCTCCTCCAACATCATAAACGCCGTTTTTATTAAACCACTTATACTCTTTTATGCCAAGTGGTTTAAAGAGATGCTCATCTGTATACTCTGCTATATTCTTTCCAGTGGATGCTTTAATTATCTCACCGATGATGATATTATTGGGACCGCTATATTCATACTTCTCCCCTGGAATTGACGCCATAGGCAGATTTATTGATGCCTCAAACAAATTATCGACCTTATCCATTTGATAACCCATATTATTCGGATCATCAACTGGCAAAGATACCTCATCCCATTCAAAGCCAGATGTACTTGTTAGTAAATGCTTTATTGTAATCTGATTTTTTAATGAATCACTTTCCTGAAAATAACCAGGGAAGAATTCGGTCATTTTTTGGTTGATGTCATTAATTGCCCCTTCTTCAATGGCAATTCCTGTCATTATAGCACTAAAGCTTTTAGTTGTTGACGCTAAAAAATGGAGTTCATCCCGGTCCCACTTATTATAATACTGCTCAATAACAAGGTCGTTCTTATGAATCATCAGAACACTGTGTATATTACCATAAACTCCGTTGCAAATATCCGCGTTTACCTCATCAAATGCCTTCTCAGAAAGATTGTGTTCCTCCAGCGTTGACACACTTAATCCATCATTAACATCAACGGGTATTTGATATGTACATTCCGTCTTAGGATTACATCCAATAAAACTTATCAAGGCTAATAGTCCAATTATTTTTCTCATGGGTCAGCTTATTATTTGGCAATCGTTTGACTTTACTTAACTAAGGGATTTCTTATACATTTTAAAGAAAAGCATCGGGAAATAAGCGAGATTAACAACGGCAATAGATGTTAGAAAAAGCATCTTCGCCCCTGGCCAGTGAAACATTTTAAACACCACAGACAACATAAAAACCGCCACACCAATAAATCCAAATACAAACATCAATTTATTTGACAGACTTCTTGATAATTGTCTTTTATAAAGGTTTATAAAGAATGCTGGTAAAAAGAGAAACAGAAACGCTACTGAGCCAGTCAACAATGTAATAGATGCTCCAGCTGTATGTGTCAAATCAAGATAGAACGTAAGAATAAGACTTGCTACACATAAATAGGCAGATAAATACATCACCATTTTAATGGTCTTAATCTTTTTATAGGTAAGGAGAAATATCGTTTCTCGTTGAATCTCATCAAAGCCATCCGGACAAACACTCTGATAGGCTTTTTGATAAGCCTGTTCAAAATCTACACCCCGCTTCATATCTTCCTCAACAGAACAACAGAAATGATCAATCAAATCTTCCCTCATTTCGTTTGATTTAATATTGCTGCTATTAATTCGATGCGTAATAGCCTCAATTTCCAGTTCGGTTAAATTTCTCATTATATTGATATTATGATGTTATAACTTTATTAATAGTCTCTATAAAATCTAAAAGCTCGGCTTCCTTTTCCTCTTTTGTCTGCTTCCCCATCTCTGTTAAGCGGTAATAATGCCTAACCCGTTTGCCAATATGTTCCGTTTCAACAGATACCAGACCTTCACTCTTAAGCTTGTGCAAAGCAGGGTACAACGAGCCTTCCTTAATTAGAATTTTGTCTTCCGATAATTCTTTTACCTTTTGTGTAATTTGATAGCCATACATCCTGTCATTATCATTCAACAATTTTAGGATAATAGTTAATAGGGTGCCTTTTACGAGTTCTTTTGAATACATAGAACAAATATACATAGATTTATGATGTATCAAAATAAAATGTATAGTTTTTTTTATTAGAGTGATTGTAGAAAAACATTCAACCTCCATTATTGCAAACAACCAGTTCCTCAAATCAATACGCTCAAAACAGGCAACGCTAAACTGATAACTTACTCCCACCAAGAACATCCAAATTCGATAACTTATTTTAATGGTCAATGACTGTGGAATTGGGCTTCGTGCTTCGAACTAATAATTCTATCTTAGTGCTGAAAAATTCAAAATCAAATGAATCCAGCATTAACAGCAGCCATCATCGCCGGATACTTTGGCGTATTAATTCTTATTTCTTTTTTAACGAGTAAAAAATCGGATAACGATACGTTCTTTCGAGGGAATAAACAATCGCCATGGTATATCGTGTCCATTGGCATGATAGGTGCTTCTTTGTCCGGTGTCACTTTCATCTCGGTGCCTGGCTGGGTGGGTTCAACAGGTTTAACCTACATGCAAATGGTTTTGGGCTATTTTCTGGGCTACCTGGTTATCGCTCATATTCTTTTACCACTATACTACCGGCTCAACCTGACATCCATTTATACTTACCTGGATGAACGCTTTGGATTTTGGTCGTATAAATCGGGTGCTGTCCTTTTCTTATTGTCGCGCACAATTGGTGCCTCCGCCCGACTTTACCTGATGGCCAACGTTCTGCAAATTGCGGTTTTTGATGCGTTTAACATTCCGTTTGAAGTGACTGTTTTGGTCACCATTCTACTAATTTGGCTGTACACCTTTAGAGGAGGAATAAAAACCATCATCTGGACCGACACTTTACAAACATTGTTTATGCTTTTGAGCGTGGGTATCACTGTTGTTGTCATCAGTAAAACAATGAATTTATCCTTTTCGGGAATGATTAGCACCATTGCCGATAGTGAATTCTCGAAAGTATTCGAATTCAACGATTGGACATCGAAACAACATTTTATCAAGCAGTTCTTCTCTGGTGCTTTTATCACCATTGTGATGACGGGGCTTGACCAGGATATGATGCAGAAAAACCTGACTTGTCGAAATCTGAAAGATGCCCAGAAAAATATGTATTGGTATGGCTTTTCGTTTATGCCGGTTAACTTACTATTTTTAAGCCTGGGCGTCTTATTGTTTTTATTTGCCGCTAACCAAGGCATTGCAATACCAGAACGTTCCGATGACTTATTCCCAATTATTGCCACCGGGGGCTATTTACCTAAGATTGTTGGCATCTTTTTTATGCTTGGCCTGGTGGCCGCCGCCTATTCCAGTGCCGATTCTGCACTAACATCATTAACCACTTCGTTTTCCGTTGATATATTGGGGGTTGAAAAAAAGGAAAGCACAGAAGCTAAAAAGACACGCTTTAAGGTACATATTGGCTTTAGCATTCTGTTAGCCGTCGTCATCTTACTATTCCGCATCTTTAACAACGATAGCGTTATCAGCACGGTATTTAATCTGGCCGGATATACCTATGGTCCTTTGCTAGGTTTATACGCCTTTGGTTTATTTACCAGGCTAAAAGTACATGACCGTTTTGTACCACTTATCGCCCTATTATCACCTGTTGCAATCGGCATATTGGACTACAACGTCACCATGGGCTTTGAGAAGTTAATATACAATGGCGCCTTTGCATTTATTGGCCTGTTGATGATAAGCAAATGGAACACTAAAGTTGATTAGGAACTTCAACACGCGCACTTTCCATGGAAAATCCCTTGGATTGAATTGATTGTTCGAATGGCATATAAAAATCACCATCATCGTCGATAATTAAGCGATGGTTGAGTTCCGGAAAGTCAATTTTGGTTAAATCGCGCATTTTATAAACGACCGCATTACCATGATCGCGTAAAGTACCTTTACCTTTAATCTGGTAAAACGAATGAATTTTTCCTCTGACAAACGAGCCATCATCATTGGCCCAAACCTGCACAACAGGCGACAAACCATTGGCTCCCGATAAGTTAAAACGGCTGTAGGTACAGAAATTTCCCAAACTGTAAGCTATAAAACGGTTGTTATAAATCTCGATGGAGCGCGGCACATGTGGTCCGTGGCCAAATACCATATCGGCACCAGCATCAATCATCGCATGCGCGAACTTGTACACATTACCCCGGTTTTCGCCATAGAATATTTCGGTTTCGCGCGTTACATGCATGTGCTTCTTGCCTTCGGCCCCGCCATGAAACGACACAATCACATAATCGCATTTTTCAGCCAGTGATTTTACAATGGCAACGGCACCATCAATATCACCAATCTGCGCCGTTCCTGTATTGGGTGCAAAAGCGCACATGCCTATTTTCTTACCTTCTATCTCTGCAATAACCGATGGCTTGTTGATAAGGCCAGCATAAGCAATATCCAGACTATCCAGAAGGTGGCGCGTCGTTTTCAATCCTTCCGGACCAAAATCGCGAATATGATTATTGGCTACACTCAACAAGTCAAAGCCGACCCTCTTCAATACAGGCGCGTATCGGGTAGGTGTTTTAAAGGCGTAACATTTACTTAAATCTTTACAACGCTTAAACACATCACCTTCGTCAAGAAAAGCCCCTTCCAAATTACCAAACACCACATCGGCACCATCAAACACAGGAGCAACTTGCTCTAAAAGTGGCCAGGGATCATCATTGGGCGGCAAATAATTGGCCGATGGAAAATGCGTTCCTAGCATCATATCACCCACTCCAACAAAGGATAAGCCGGTGTTATTTTGTGAATAAATTGTCGTACTTATTAGGAGAAATATAATTGTGATAGTTGATAATCGAAACATGCTCATTTAATTTAGTTGATAAAGATACAATTTTGCCTCATTGTCGCTTAAGCAGCATTTGGCTTTTCGCCAAAATACCGTTAATATTGTGTTACATCAAGCATCAACTGCGCAAAATAAAAATCAAAGTCATGCCATACAAAGAGCAAAAAATTGAAAAGTTGTTCTACCCCATTGGGGAAGTTGCTGAAATGTTTAATGTTAACACTTCATTAATTCGTTTCTGGGAAAAAGAATTTGATATCATTAAGCCGCACAAAAACAAAAAGGGCAACCGCATGTTTACACCTAAAGATGTGGAGAATTTTCACCTCATCTTCCACCTGGTGAAAGAAAAAGGTATGACCTTAAAAGGTGCTCAAAAAAAGTTGAAAGAAAATCACGACGACACCGTGAATAACTTTGAAGTGGTGTCGAAATTAAAAGACATCCGTGAGCTATTAGTCGAAATTCGTGATAACATAGATTAAGAAAGAACCGTGCAGATTCAGGAAATAATTAACGAGTTGGAGCACTTCGCTCCATCGGCCCTCAAAGAAGATTTTGATAATGTTGGCTTATTGCTTGGCGATGCCAGTAAAAATGCCACCGGTGTGCTCATTACTTTGGACGTTACCGAGGACGTGGTTGACGAAGCCATTGAACGCGGCTGTAACCTGATTGTGTCGCACCACCCTATTATGCTGTCGGGTCTTAAAAAAATAAATGGGCGCAATGCTACCGAACGCATTGTGATTAAAGCCATTCAGAACAACATTGCCATTTATGCTTCACACACCAATGCCGATTCGGTGATGAATGGTGTAAGCGGCAAAATGTGTGAGAAACTGGGCCTTGAGAATTGTAAGATACTGGCGCCTAAAAAAGAAAGTCTCTTAAAACTGGTCACTTTTGTTCCCACAGAGCAGGCCGAACAAGTACGTGAAGCTATTTTTAAAGCCGGTGCCGGACACATTGGTAATTACGATGCCTGTAGTTACAACCTTAATGGTGAAGGCACTTTCAGGGCGGGCGATAACACCAATCCGTTTGTTGGCGAAAAAGGCGAAATTCATACAGAAGCGGAAGTGCGCATTGAAACCGTACTACCCGATTATTTGAAAGGACGCGTTGTGGGAGCGCTTATTAATGCTCATCCATACGAAGAAGTGGCCTACGATTTATATCCATTGGTCAACGACTGGGTATCAACAGGTCTGGGCATGGTTGGTGAGTTGCCACATGCCATAGATGAAGCTACTTTTTTGAATCGCTTGAAAAACATTTTTAAGGCCGGTGGCGTTCGTTATACCAATTTATTGAACAAACCAATAAAGCGGGTGGCCGTTTGTGGCGGTTCTGGTAGTTTCTTGTTAGGCAAGGCCATCGCCGAAAAAGCAGATGTATTTGTGACCGGTGATTTTAAATATCATCAGTTTGCCGATGCCGAAAACCGGATTTTAATTGCTGATATTGGACATTTTGAGAGCGAACAGTACACTAAAGAAGTTTTTTTTGAGATACTTACAAAAAAATTCTCTAATTTTGCAATCCATTTATCAAACGTGAATACGAATCCCGTAAATTATTTATAACAGCATGGCAAAAGCAGATTCGAAAGCAAATGCACAAGAAATGACGGTAGAAGAGCGATTAAAAGCGCTTTACGACCTTCAAAGCGTAGAGTCATCAATTGACAAAATTCGCACCCTTCGTGGCGAGCTTCCTTTAGAGGTTCAGGATTTGGAGGATGAAGTTGAGGGGCTTGAAACTCGATTGGGCAACCTTGATGGGGAGGTTAAAAATTTAAATGACGCCATCCTGAGTAAAAAGAACGAGATTAAAGAAGCTGATTTACTTATTAAGAAATACGAAGCGCAGCAAGGTAATGTGCGTAACAATCGTGAGTTCGACTCTTTATCGAAGGAAATTGAGTTCCAGAAATTAGAGATTGAATTGTGCGAAAAGCGTATTAAAGAGTTTACAGCTGAATTAAAGAATAAAAAAGAGCTTGGCGAGTCATCAAAGACCTTAATTGAAGACCGTAAAGCTGACTTGGAAGCTAAACAAAAAGAGCTGGAAGAGATTGTAGGCGAAACACAGGTAGAGGAAGAAAGACTGATTGAAAAATCAGACAAGATTTTGAACACCATTCCTGAGCGTTTGCAAGTAGCATTTAAGCGTATCCGCAAAAATGCACGCAACGGATTAGCTGTTGTAACAGTTGAGCGTGATGCTTGTGGTGGTTGCTTTAACAAAATTCCACCTCAGCGCCAGATGGACATCGCTTCTCGCAAAAAAATTATCGTTTGTGAGTACTGCGGTCGTATTTTGGTTGACAGCGCTATTGGTGGTGAAGACGAATAACAGCACCGTTTATAAAGATATAGCAGCCGGACTTGTTCCGGCTGTTTTTGTTTGTGGCTTTTGCTATCTTTAAAACAAACTCAGAGACACGAAGACGCAGAGTTTTAAAAAACTAAAGGCTTTTATCAAAATTTTCTAATGACCAATTGACCTTCCAACCTAATAACCTATCGAACTATCAAATGAAATGCTACCTGACCATACTGCTCTTGTTTATGTCCTTTCTTGTAAGCTCAGCACAAGAAACAACAATACTTTCAAACAATGGTCAGAAGAAACTACTTCAAATCTACCAATCACCAGAAAACGATTTTTTGTCATTAATGACTCAGCCCGAAAAGCCAACGCCTGAGGGTGAGTACTTGCGTTTGTATCATTTATTTATCGCCTTTCAGGCCTATGAGCGAAAGCTGTATTTAAATAGTTTTCACAAGGGTTTACAACAGTTTGAAACATCTTTTGAGCCAAGCCCGAAGAGTCAGATCATGTTCGTTACCTTGCTAATTCAGCAAAGCCTGCTGCATTGGAACCAGAACGAGCTGACAGATGGCGCCCGATCGTTCTATAAAGCGCATCGCCTCTTCAGAAAATTGGATAAAAAACAGTATACCGACGATTACTTAAAACTGGAGTCCATTTTCAATATATTTTTAAGCCAGATACCTGAGCAGTTTCAATTCTTAGCTTCATTATTTGGCTTAGAGGGTAATATCGAGTTAGGCTTTCAACAATTGGAGAAATATACATTAGTTGCCAAACAACATGCGGATTCGTATTGTGAAGCACTGGTATTAGAAGCCTATTGCCAACTTAAATTTGGCCAGGCAGACAACAAACAAGTCCAATTATTAATGCAAGAATCGGCTGATTGCCACTCACCTCTATTACAATTTGTAATTGGTTCATTAGCTGTTAAAAACAAGATGAGTGACAAAGGCTTAACCTATATCAACACAATTGACAAGAAGGCTTTTGAATCATTTCCACTCATTCGATACCTGAAGGGTCGTTTATTACTCAATCAGCTCGATTCAGCTTGCCTCACCTCTCTAAAGGCTTTTGATGGCAACTATCAAGGCTATTCGTTCAGAACAGATGCTTTGATGCGCCAAGCCTGGTGGTTTCATATTCAGGAAGAAACTCTAAAAAGAGATAGCCTGATCAACCAGGTGCTGCAGCAAAAACACCTTCCTACATCTAACGACAAACAGGCACAAAAAGAAATCACTTCATTGGCCAACGAACCCGTTTCACTATTAAAAGCCCGTTTGTTATTCGATGGTGCCCACTACCTACAAGCAAAGAAAATTCTGACAAAGATTGACACCTCTACTATAAACTCTTACTACCGCCCGGAGTACCATTATCGGATGGGAAAAATAAACAAGGAGCTAAAACTGAACAATGCTGCCTTGATATGCTTCGATGAAGTTATGAGGTTAAGCCAGGACGACACTCGCTATTTTGGCCCCCATGCGGCAATTGAAGCTGCTAAAATCAAACTACTTCAACACGACACCATCCGTGCAAACCAGTATCTTATAGAAGCTCAATATCTGAATACCGGGCAATACAAACAAGATATCTCACGTATCATCTCTTCAATGACTAACGAGTAGGCACTCGCACTCCTAAGATTAAATTAACACATTCAGATTTCTTTCCAACCTGTTATTCAATAGAATAACTTTCTTTAATAATCTCTATTCCGCACTGCATCTACTCACCAGACCTATTAGTCTGTTTTTATTTAACAATCCCTTAATGTATAAGGTTTTAAATAGATTTGCTACGTATTTTTTTATGTTTATATTCGTGATATAAAAATTTTTAACCTAAAATTTCTAATATGAAAAAAACATTACTCTTTATTATTGCTCTAGTTTTTATGCTGCCTTTAACTGCCCTTGGACAAACACTATTAATTACAGAGGTAGTTGATGGAACAGGTTCTGGTGCAACTCCTAGGTATGTTGAGATTTCAAATCCAACCGATGCCATTATTAACTTAGATGGATTAAAAATTAACAAATATTCAAATGGCAGTTCCACAGCTTCTACAGCCTACACATTTTCCTCATTCGATTTGCCGGCCAAGGCCTCAATAGTTGTTGTAAACATTGCTGATAATACGAAGTGGGCTGATTACAACTTAACAACCCCAACACATGCAATTTATGGTGCAAATAACATCAATAATAATGGTGATGATGTTTATGAATTAGCAACTGCAGCCGATGCAACAATTGATGTTTATGGAGTTAAAGGAACAGATGGCACGGGTGAAGATTGGGAATACACTGACAGTTATTCTTATAGAAATAGTAATGTATTAACACCAAATACAGGTTTCTTATCTACGCAATGGACGATTGCAGCACCCAATACTTTAGATAACCAGGGAAGTGACTTGTCTTCATTCCTTACGCCGGGAACACATACATTTGATGCGCCAAGTTCTGATCCTTTAATAACATTATCTTCGACTTCACTTACTGGTTACCAATGCACAACCATCGACAGTGATCCAAGTGAAGAAAAAAGCTTTAAAGTATCCGGTAGCAATCTAACAGATGGAATTACTATTAAAGCTCCTGCCAATTACGAAATGACATTAATGAGTGGATTTATCGCTCCTGCAACATCACAGATAACTCTAGCCCAAACGAGTGGCACTGTAGATGAAACAACTATTTATGTTCGTTTAAAAGGTGGGCTAACTGCCGGTGACTACAACGAAGACATCACCTTAAGCTCAACGGATGCAGATAACAAAACTGTTAGCTGTACTGGTAAAGTAATTGCTCCTATGACAACAACTTTACCTTATACAGAAGACTTTACTAATGATTTAGATAATGTATATACCTACACTGTGGCAGGTAATAAGCCATGGAGTACATACAACAATGCGGCGCAAGGTAATGGTTATAAAGGAGCTAATCCTGAAGAACAATGGTTAATACTAAAAGGAGTTGATTTTAGTGCCTACGTTAAGCCGGTTATGACTTTTAACACAGAGTATAATTTCGGTAACGATGATGCTAACAACTACTTAAAACTAATGTATTCTACAGATTATCCTGGTTTAGGTGATCCTTCAGGTTCAACATGGGTAGAACTAGACTTTACTAAACCGTCAGCCGCTACAACTAAAACAGAATCTGGTATCATTAACCTAACTGCGATTGCTGATGAAGCCTACATCGCTTTTAAATATTATAGCACAACTGCTGCTCGTCGTTGGACTATCGATGACATCGAAATTATTGACCAAGATAAGGCTACTGCCATTGGTGATACCAAAGCTACTGAACTTAAAGTTGGCCCTAACCCTTTTAATAATGAGTTAAGAATTGAATCAGCCAGCGACATTAAAACGGTTCGCTTATTCAATACGGCAGGTCAGGTTATTAAAAATGTAACCGGCTTTACCAAAACTATCGAAACCGCTGACGTACCTGTTGGTCTGTACATTTTACAAGTTGAATTTGTAGATGGTACTTCAACTACTCAAAAGGTTATCAAGAAATAACTGAAATAATATTTCCCTCTCAAATATTTCAAAGGCTGCCATCCTTACTTTAGGATGGCAGCTTTTTTATACACAAAAAAAGGGCTTGCCAAACGACAAGCCCCATTCAAACTAAACTTTATAGTATCCATTACTACTTAAACAATCCTTCAATTAGTTGGTCGTCGGCAAAGTTAGGCAAGGTCACTTTTAAGTTCGGATTCGCTTCCATAGCACGCTTGATAGCAAATACAGCACCTTCGTTACGGGCCCAGCTACGACGTGAAATACCATTGTTCACATCCCAGAACAACATATTGGTTAAGCGGCGGTGCGAATCGTCACTTCCGTCCAGCACCATACCGAATCCTCCGTTCATTACTTCGCCCCAGCCTACACCGCCACCATTGTGAATAGACACCCAGGTAGCACCACGGAACGAATCACCTATCACATTCTGAACCGCCATATCGGCTGTAAACTGCGAACCATCGTAAATATTAGATGTCTCACGATAAGGACTATCCGTACCTGACACATCGTGGTGATCGCGACCTAATACAACAGGTGCTGAAATGCGCCCTTCGGCAATGGCTTTATTAAAAGCAGCAGCAATGCGCATACGCCCTTCAGCATCAGCATATAAAATACGTGCCTGCGAACCAACCACCATCTTATTCTTACCAGCTTCTTTAATCCATAGGATATTATCAGCCATCTGCTGCTGAATCTCAGCTGGCGATTCTTTCATTAATTCTTCCAGAACATCGGTTGCAATCTGGTCGGTTGTGGCCAAATCCTTTGGATCGTTGCTTGAACACACCCAACGGAACGGACCAAAACCATAATCGAAACACATAGGACCCATAATATCCTGCACGTACGATGGGTATTTGAAATCTCCTTTTTCGTTTAAGATATCGGCACCTGCACGGCTCGATTCTAACAAGAAAGCATTTCCATAATCGAAGAAATACATGCCCTGGTCGGTACATCTATTGACCGCCGCCACATGACGACGCAAACTTTCTTGTACTTTTTCCTTAAATAACTCAGGATTTTCGGCCATCATCTGGTTGGCTTCTTCAAATGATAAACCAACCGGGTAATAACCACCGGCCCATGGGTTATGCAACGATGTCTGGTCGGAACCCATATCGACTTTAATACCTTCTTCAGCAAATTTCTCCCACACATCAACCACGTTACCCTGGTAGGCGATAGACACTACTTCTTTGCCCTCTTTGGCTTTTTCAACACGAGCCACCAACTCATCTAAGTCCGAAATAACTTCATCGACCCAGCCTTGCGAATGACGAGTGTGCGTTGCTTTAGGATTCACCTCTGCCGTAATGCTGATGACACCGGCAATATTTCCTGCTTTTGGCTGAGCACCTGACATACCGCCCAAACCAGCCGTGATAAATAACTTACCGGCTAAGTCTGTTTTACCACCTGAAATCTTACGACCCGCATTCAATACAGTAATGGTTGTTCCATGCACAATACCCTGTGGGCCAATATACATAAACGAACCAGCTGTCATCTGACCATATTGTGTTACCCCCAATGCATTGAATTTCTCCCAATCATCCGGTTTCGAATAGTTTGGAATCATCATACCGTTCGTAACAACAACACGAGGTGCATCTTTATGCGATGGATACAAGCCCATTGGATGACCTGAGTACATAACCAAAGTCTGCTCATCGGTCATCTCAGCCAAATATTTCATGCAAAGGCGATATTGCGCCCAATTTTGGAAAACCGCTCCGTTACCGCCATAAGTAATTAACTCGTGTGGATGCTGAGCCACAGCATAATCCAGGTTATTCTGAATCATCAGCATAATAGCAGCTGCCTGTCGCGACTGGTGTGGAAACTCGTCTAAATGACGTGCCTTCATCTCGTAATCAGGACGTAAACGGTACATATAAATACGACCATAATCATTTAGCTCTTGTAAAAACTCAGGTGCTAGTTCTGCATGATCCTTCTCAGGAAAGTAACGCAAAGCATTGCGTAAAGCTAGTTTCTTCTCATCTTCTGTTAATATTTCCTTACGCTTAGGCGCATGGTTAATATTGACCTCATACGGCTTTGGTGCCGGCAATACCGCAGGAATACCCTCTAATATTGCTGCCTGAAACGCTTTAGTATCCATATATTTTAAGTTTTTAATTTTCTATTTTGAGCGAAATTACAAGCATATTTTGTTCATATACATGACAAAATGCAAATTGAGCAAAATCAGGTTTTGAATAATATGCTGTCAGCTTATAGCTTTAGCCACTTCGTTCATAAAATATTCTCCATTAGAAGTGACTGAAAGACGATGGGAGTACTGCAGAAAATAACCCCCTTCCCTTTCTTCGTCAAGGTACTCCCCCTTTAAAAAGGTGAAGATTGTATGAAGAAAATATATGTCAAATCAACACCTTTATAACCAGCTCATTTACAACGCGAATAAACACCTGTAAAAAACATGCTTATGTTTTTACAAAAACGTAGTGATGTTTTGATCAAAACGTGCTTACGTTTTTTTTAAATCATCACTACGTTTTTTATTAACTTGTTTTATAGTGCCAAAGACACTCCTTTATATCTAAGTTCTAAAAGTTAGTTTATAGCCTCTTATGAACCCAAGCTGACAAATATCGTTTCCCTTTGTGATTAAAAACCTTATCTTGAAATCCAATTTTAAAAATCAATTCACATGTTTTCAAAAGAGACGTATATAAATAGACGTAAGCGACTGGCTGAGAAAGTTGAGTCGGGACTAATTTTGATGTTGGGTAATACCGACGTGCCAATGAACTACAAAGACAATGTGTACCATTTCCGCCAGGATAGTACCTTCTTGTATTTCTTTGGTATCGACTTGCAAGACCATGCTGCCATTATAGATATTGACAACAACAAAGAATATTTATTTGGCGATGATATATCAATTGGTCATATTATCTGGATGGGACCTCAACCAACGATGACTGAAAAAGCAGCCTCTGTTGGTGTTGAGAATACCCGCCCAATGGCCGACTTGGCAAAAATGATTGGTGATGCCATGAAATCAGGCCGTAAAATTCATTTCAACCCACCATATCGTGGCGAAAACATTATGTGGCTGGCCGATTTATTAGCTTGCCGTCATAACGAAGTACAAGAGAAAACATCTTTAGAGCTGACTAAAGCTTGTATTGAGATTCGTTCGATTAAAGAACCTTGCGAAATTGAAGAAATGGAGCGCCACATGGCGGTTGCCTACCAAATGCACACCACAGCCATGCGCATGGCACAAGATGGCGTAACGGAGCAACAAATTACCGGTGCCCTAGAAGGCATTTCAATGAGCGGTGGCGGTATGGTGTCGTTCCCTATCATCTGCAGCAAACGTGGCGAGACTTTACACAACCACGACC
The DNA here is from genome assembly GCF_025499605.1 of Carboxylicivirga litoralis. GTDB lineage: Bacteria > Bacteroidota > Bacteroidia > Bacteroidales > Marinilabiliaceae > Carboxylicivirga > Carboxylicivirga litoralis. The sequence goes on from NZ_JAFMVC010000006.1 coordinate 98,138, forward strand.
ACAGCAACACATTAAGAACGGGTGATCTATTATTAGTTGATGGCGGTAGCGAATCACCTTTGCACTACGCAACCGACCATACACGCACATCTCCTGTAGGCGGTAAATTCTCGCAGCGCCAGAAAGAAATTTACCAGATTGTGGTAGATGCCAATAATATTAGTCGCGAAGCAACTAAGCCGGGCGTAACCTACAAAGAAGCTCACTTGGTGGCAGCGCGCGTTATCGCATCCGGTTTAAAAGACCTTGGTTTGATGAAAGGTGATGTGGATGCTGCTGTGGCATCAGGAGCCCACGCCTTATTTATGCCACACGGTTTAGGCCATATGATAGGTTTGGATGTGCATGATATGGAAGACTACAACGACACTTTGGTTGGTTACATGGATGAAATGGAACGCAGCACGCAATTTGGTTTATCGGCATTGCGCCTAGGTCGTACTCTTCAGCCAGGATTCTGCATTACCAACGAGCCGGGCATCTACTTTATCCCTGCTTTAATTGATCAGTGGAAAGCTGATGGCACTAATGCAGAGTTTATCAACTTCGACAAAGTAGAATCTTACAAAGACTTTGGAGGCGTTCGCTTAGAAGATGATATCTTAGTAACTGAAGATGGTTGCCGCATCCTGGGCAATCGTATTCCAATCACCGTTGATGAAGTGGAAGCTACAGTTAGTGAAGGAAAAAAATAAACATTAGTCTGTGGTCAGTAGTTACAAGTCAATTCAAATGCTTTGTTTTAAAATATACCCCCCTCTCCCTTCGGGTATCTCCCCAAGGGGAGAATGTTACACTATACCAATCTTCCCCTTGGGGAAGTGTCGACAGGCGATGGGGGCATGTAATTTAATTATATTTGACTTGACGGTAGCAAGTGGTACTGACCACGATTACTCACTTAAAACTATAGATTAAAAGCAAATCATGAAGAAACTACAATTACTATTACTGGCCAGTGCTATTGCTTTTGGCGCATCGGCTCAGGAAGAAGAAAAAAGCACCATTGAATTTACGCCGGTACACAACATTAAAACCACGCCTGTAAAAAGCCAGGACAGAACAGGTACTTGCTGGTCATATGCCACTACTTCTTTTATTGAAACAGAAGTACTCCGCCAGGGAGGTCCTGAGTTAGACCTTTCAGAAATGTATTTTGTGCGTTACGCCTATCCCGAGAAAGCCCGTTTGTATGTTATGGCCCATGGACAAGGCAACTTTAGCCAGGGTGGCCAGGCACATGATGTTACCAAAATCATCCGCGAGTATGGTATGGCCACTGAAGAAGCTTATCCGGGACGTCGTGATGTGACAAAACCTCATAACCACTCCGAATTAGCATCCACACAAAAAGCTCTGTTAGACAATTACATTAAAGGTCGTAAAGCATCTCCTTCTCCTGTTTGGTACGAGGTACAAGGTGCTATTTTGGATATTTATTTGGGTGAAGTGCCTGCCAAAGTAGACGGCAAAACACCACAGGAATTTGCAAAAGCGATGATGATTGACGCTGATAATTATGTGGAGTTAACATCTTATACGCATCATCCATACTATAAAGCTTTTAACCTTGAAGTACCGGATAACTGGAGCGACGACCTCTATTACAACCTGCCATTGGATGAACTAATACAGGTGATGGATAATGCACTCGAAAATGGTTATTCATTTGCCTGGGATGGCGATGTCAGCGAAAAATTCTTCTCGCACAAGCAAGGCGCTGCCATTGTACCCGTAGATGAAGAAAAAGGATTTGCCCCTCAGGAAGAAAAAGAGATTACACCTGAAGTTCGTCAGGAAGCTTTCTTATCATGGCAATCGACCGACGACCACTTGATGCACATCACCGGCTTGTCGAAAGACCAAAACGGCACGCCTTATTACAAAACAAAGAACAGTTGGGGCACCGACCGCGGTGGTTACGAAGGTTACCTGTATATGTCGGAAAGCTACATGCGCCTGCACACCGTTGCTATTATGGTGCATAAAGAAGCTATTCCTAAAGCTATTAAAAAGAAATTAGGCATTAAGTAGATACAGAGGCAAAAACCTCCTCCCCTCGCCAAAGGCGAAGTACTCCTCCTTAGAAAGGAGGAGAAGTGAGTGAGCCATTCCCCTCCTTTCTAAGGAGGGGTTCCGTTAGGCGGGGTGGTTAGCCCTTAATTATTCGACAAATAAAACTTAAGAATCGTCCCATATATTCTTAAACCAAATCACACAAAAATCAATAACTATGAAAAAGATTGCATTAGTATGCATTTTGGCTGTGGCATCCTTGCTACCAAGCATCGCGCAAGTCAATTACAAAACCCGTGAGGAGATTCCTGATAAATACAAATGGAATTTCGAAGACATCTACAAAAGCTGGGATGCCTGGGAAGCTGACTTAGTAGCCATCCAGAAAGATATGGATGACATGCTGACCTTCAAAGGTAAATTGGGCGAAAGTGCTGATAATTTATTGGCCATGATGAGCCTGCAGGAAAGCTTAATGAAAAAGGCCTACAAAGCATACCAGTTTGTTTCATTCCAAAGCACCGTTGACACACGTAATACTGAGCTGCAAGGCAAACTGCAAAAGGTACAGCTGATGTTTGCTCAGTTTGGCGTATCCATGTCGTGGATGGCACCGGAGATGATTGCCATTCCAGAGGCAACAATGAAGCAATGGATTGCCGATAACGAAGGCCTGAAGGTGTACGAGTTTGAATTAACCGATATGTACCGCTTGCAAAAGCATGTATTGAGTGAAAAGATGGAAGAATTGGTGTCCTACTTCTCACAGGTATCAGGAACGGCAGGTGCTGTTTTTACAGCTCTTTCTACTGCTGATGTTGAATTCCCTGAAGTAGAATTATCAACGGGCGAGAAAGTAAAAGTGACGCCTGGCGGTTACTCAAACGTCGTGACTAACAATAAAAACCAGGAAGACCGTCGTAAAGCCTATGAGGCTTTCTACGATGTGTATTACAAGAATAAAAACACATATGCGGCTATCTATAACGGCATTGTGCAGTCGGACTGGGCCAATGCACGCGCTAAAAAATACCCGACATGTCTGGATGCTGCTTTAGAAGGTAACAACATTCCTAAAGAAGTTTACCTGAACCTTATCAACACGGTTAAGAAACATACTGAACCACTTCAGAAATACACAAAACTTCGTAAGAAAGTATTAGGTCTTGAAAAGTACTATGGTTTTGATGGTTCATTAAGCCTGACTGATTTCAATAAGAAATATCCTTATGAAGAGGCTGTAGAGGTTGTAACGCAGTCGGTTTTGCCATTGGGTAAAGACTACCAGGCTAAATTACAAACAGCTACTTCGAGCGGCTGGTTAGATGTTTATGAGAATCCTGGCAAGCGTTCGGGCGCATTCTCGGCTGGCGTTTATGGTGTTCACCCCTACATGTTGCTGAACTACGATGAAACATTGGATTATGTGTTCACTTTGGCTCACGAGTTGGGACATACTATGCACACCACACTATCAAATGAAACACAACCTTTTGCCACACACAGCTATACCATTTTTGTAGCCGAGGTAGCATCTACCTTCAACGAGCGTCTGTTGTTGGATTATATGATGGAGAATACCAAAGACCCTAAAGAGCGAATTGCTTTATTAAACCAAGCAATTCAGGGTATTATTGGCACTTTCTATGCACAGACCATGTTTGCCGACTACGAGTACCAGGTGCATGCTTTGGCCGAACAGGGTCGTCCGGTTAATGCCGATATACTGACTAACATCTGGAAAGGTTTAGCTGACACCTACTATGGCGATGTATCAGAAGAAACCATGTACTCCGGTTATGCCTGGACACGTATTCCTCACTTCTACAACTCACCGTTCTATGTTTATCAGTATGCCACTTGTTTTGCTTCATCGGCACAGATTTACAAAGATGTTACGGAAGGTAAAAAGAAAGACCGTAAAGCAGCGCTTGAGCGTTACATCACTCTATTACAATCAGGTGGCAACGACCACCCGATGGAGCAATTGAAAAAAGCCGGCGTGGATTTAACAAAAGAAGAAACCATTATGGCTGTTATCAATCAACTGGATGTATTGGTGGATCAATTAGCGGTTGAATTGGATAAGTTGGAAAAATAGACTTATCATTACAATATAATTTAAAGGTGGCCTTTGGGTCACCTTTTTTTTTGTGCGGCAGAGTACTTACAACGTAATTTGCTTGTTTTAAAATCCCCCATCTCCGTCTATCGACGGCACTTCCCACTTAAATGGGGAAGAAAGATTAATCGTTTGGATAAGAAAATTGAGATTCACCAGCTACTATAGATTCGCCAAGCGGATGAAAAGCATCAAAAAAAAGAGGTAACATCGCTGCTACCTCTTTACTATATAATTATTGAATTTTCTTAATCAAAGGTCTGGTTCGAATTGGATGAAATCTGAATCATCTTGTCGTATTGCTCAGCCGTAAGGTCTTCTTTAAAGTAGTAATGCTGAGGGTTTACTTTTTTACCTTTTACGTGCACTTCATAATGCAAGTGAGGAGCAGTACTTCCTCCTGTGTTTCCCACAAAACCAATCACATCACCACGTTTCACCTTCTGACCACGTTTTACATTGAATTTATCAAGGTGGGCATAAAGCGTTTTATAGCCAAAACCATGATCAATTTCAATGCGTTTTCCATAACCCGTTTTCTGGTTTGTTATCTTGGTTACCTTGCCATCAGCTGTGGCATAAATATCAGTGCCAATCGGTGAAGAAAAATCCATCCCTTCATGAAATTTTTTCACTTTGTAAATAGGGTGAATACGCCAGCCCCATCCAGAGGCAGTCCGCTTTAAGTCGTTATTAGCAATGGGCATAATCGCTGGTGTACAACGCAACATCTCTTCTTTACGCTTAGCTAAACCAATAACCTCATCAAAAGATGTGGACTGTACATATAGTTGCTTCATCACAATATCTAAACGCTTAGCTGTTGATGTTACCAATTCAGCATTGTCCATACCTTCTAAATGCTGATAACGGTTTACTCCTCCAAAACCGGCGCGTCGGATACTATTAGGAATACTGTCGGCCTGGAAAATAGTACGGTAAATATTCTCATCGCGTAACTCAATATCTTCGAGCACCAATTCAAGTTGGTCCAACTTCTTATTCATGATATCGTATTGCGATAATAATTGCTGGTTCTCTCTCTCCAAACGCTTTTCTACCGGACTCTTAAACACATAGGGGTAGATAAAGTAGGTGAGCATTCCAACTAATAATACAAACAGCAAATAAATGGATGCCCGTGAGATATAATATTTGTAACCTTTATCAATTTTATCGTAGCTAAGCGTTTCTGGATTATAACGATACTTAACTTTTGACATAGTGTAGGTGTTTTACTTTTTAATTAGAAAAATTAGGGACTAATCGCCCCAAAATTACTTAAATAATCTAACTTTGCAAGGTTTTTTATTGTACATAACACCTTGATATAAATTTACGAGATATGATGACGGCCTCTGAAGTAAGGAAGAGTTTTCTTGATTTCTTTAATTCTAAGCAACATAAGGTGGTGCCATCGGCACCAATGGTGGTAAAAAATGACCCGACACTCATGTTTACCAACGCAGGGATGAACCAGTTTAAAGATATCTTTTTGGGGAATAACCCGGCTGAAAGTCCACGTGTAACCAATTCGCAGAAGTGTTTGCGTGTTTCGGGTAAGCACAACGACCTGGAGGAAGTAGGGCACGACACCTACCACCACACCATGTTTGAAATGCTAGGTAACTGGTCGTTTGGCGATTATTTTAAAAAAGAAGCCATTGCCTGGGGTTGGGAATACTTGACTGAAGTATTAAAGATTGACAAAGACCGTTTGTACGTAACCGTTTTCGAGGGCAGTAAAGAAGATAACGTGGGACGTGATGATGAAGCTGCACAGGCCTGGGAAGAGTGGATTTCAAAAGACCGCATCATCAACGGTAACAAAAAAGACAACTTCTGGGAAATGGGCGAAACAGGCCCTTGTGGCCCTTGCTCCGAGATTCATATTGATATGCGCCCTGATGATGAGCGTGCCAAGGTAGATGGAAAATCGTTGGTGAATATGGATCACGACCAGGTGATTGAAATCTGGAACCTCGTATTTATCCAGTTTAACCGCATGTCGAACGGTGAATTAAAACCACTGCCCAACAAACATGTTGACACCGGCATGGGGTTTGAGCGATTAGTACGTGTTATCCAGGGTAAATCATCGAACTACGATAGTGATGTCTTCACCCCTATCATCAATAAAATTGCTGAATTATCGGGTTTCGAATATGGCAAAAGTGAAGAGATTGACATTGCCATGCGTGTGGTAGCGGACCATGTGCGCACCATTGCTTTCTCAATTACCGATGGTCAGTTGCCATCGAACAACAAAGCCGGCTATGTGATTCGTCGTATCTTACGTCGTGCCGTGCGTTACAGTTATACCTTCTTAAACAGCAAAGAAGCCTTTGTTTTTAAATTAGTGGATACGCTTATTGCCACCATGGGTGATGCTTTCCCTGAGTTACAAAAACAGAAAACACTGATTGAAAAAGTAATTAAAGAGGAGGAAGAATCATTCTTACGCACTTTGGCCACCGGTATCAGCATGCTGGATAAAATAATGGCGGAAACCAAAGCCAAAAATTACAATGTGGTCAATGGTGCAGTTGCCTTTGAACTATACGATACTTTTGGTTTCCCATTGGATTTAACAGAGTTGATTCTGAAAGAAAATGGCCTTGTGGTAAATCGCGAGGAGTTTGAAGGTGAAATGCAAAAGCAGAAAGATCGCGCCCGTAGTGCTTCAGCTATTGAAACCGATGATTGGGTAGTGCTTCAGCAAGATGACCGTGAAGAGTTTATAGGTTACGATTACCTGGAGTCAGATGTGTTTATCACTCGCTACCGCAAGATTAAACAAAAGAATAAAGAATTGTATCAGCTGGTGTTTAATATCACACCTTTTTATGCCGAAAGTGGTGGCCAGGTAGGTGACAGCGGATACATCGAGCAAGGCGATGAAAAAGTATCTATCATCGATACTAAAAAAGAAAATAACCTGATTGTGCACCTGGCCAAAAAACTACCAAGCGACCTGAATGCTACATTTAAAGCTGTGGTAAATAAAAAGGCCCGCCAGAACACAGCCAACAATCACACGGCTACACACCTTATGCACGAAGCCTTGCGTGAAGTTTTAGGTGAACATGTAGAGCAAAAAGGTTCATTGGTACACCCCGATTATTTACGCTTCGACTTCTCGCACTTCCAAAAAGTGAGCGACGAAGAAATAGCACAGGTGGAAGCCATGGTTAACCAACGCATCCGCAGCAATATGCAGTTGGAAGAAATGCGTGAAATACCTCATGCCGAAGCCTTAAAAATGGGCGCTATGGCTTTATTCGGTGAGAAATATGGTGACCTTGTGCGTGCCATTAAATTTGGCTCATCAGTTGAATTGTGTGGTGGTACACACGTCAATGCAACCGGACAAATGGGTTTCTTTAAAATTATTAGCGAGTCGTCTATTGCAGCTGGCATCCGTCGTATTGAAGCCGTAACAGGAGATAAAGCCGAAGAGTTTATCAACCAACAATTTGCTTTAATTAGGGAACTGGGCGAGATGTTTAAAAACCCGGCCAACCTGAAAAAGAACATCGAGAACCTGATGAGCGAAAACAGCAAGTTGAGCACACAAGCCGATGGCATGTTAAAGAATATTATGGCCATTGAGAAACGCGATTTGATTGATGGTGCTGCCGACCATGCCGACATCAAAATTATTGCAACACGTGTGAAGCCAATGCTGGCCAACTCGCTGAAAGACCTTGCTTTTCAAATTAAACAGGAGCTGGACGATGTGGTAGCTGTATTAGGCGCCGAGATTAAAGGCAAACCACAGTTAGCTATTCTTATCTCAGATACGTTAGTGAAAGAGAAAGGCCTGAATGCCGGAACCATTGTGCGCGAAGCTGCTAAAAAGATGCAAGGCGGTGGCGGTGGCCAGCCATTCTTTGCCACTGCTGGTGGTAAAAACCTTGATGGACTGGATGTCGCTATTGAAGAAGCCGTTTCAATAGTGAAGAATCAGTTAAGCTAGTTTTGCTAATAAAAGAATAGAACAAAGCCCGGTTGAGAAAATCCAGCCGGGCTTCGTTTTTTTTTTATGTATTATCTGATTTCTTCTTTTTACGTTTAGTTTTTTCGGCTTCCTTAGCCTTTTCTTCTTCCTGCATCTTCTTCCATTCTTCCAGGGTCATTTGCTTGGGTGCATCCGGATCGCCATCTCTGTAACCGTCTTTAAACTGCGGATATTCTTCGTGTCCGCTTCCTGTGACTTCTATGCTTTTGCAGCCCGCTAATACCAGAAATACCAACAAAATACTGCCAACACTGATTTTTTTCATAGAATTAAGCTTTAAATCAAAAGTAGTAAAATTCTCACACCAAGCACTTACGAGTACTACCAATCTTATTTTGGAATTAATAATATTGGTACAGTTTGATGTTAAAATCTAAACCAACACATCAGCCCTTTAGAGTCCCTTTATCAAGTTCAACCACAGTTCATTTTCAACATCATTCTAATGACCTATTAACCTAATCTAATTTCAACACCTCTCTCATCCGTTTAAATTCTCCAAAGGGCTTTGCCTTTAATACCAACTGTTCTTTTGATATTGGATGCATAAATTCGAGTTGTTTCGCATGCAACAACATAGTGGTCATATTCCAGCGTTCTTTAAACAGTCGATTCTGTTTGTTGCACCCATGTGGCCGATCACCAATAATAGGATGTCTCAGGTGATTAAGATGTTTACGAATCTGATGCATCCTGCCTGTTTTTGGATAGGCTTCAATCAATGAATAGCGCGATGTATCGAATTTACCAAAGGGAATCGACAACTCACTCCGTTTGATGGTTTTAAAATGCGTCAATGCGTCCTGTGTTTTGCCGCGATCATTGGTGAGCGGATAATCCACCACAACTTCATCGGGAAAGTAACCACGAACAATGGCCGCATAAGCTTTTTGTGTTTGCGGGTCTTCAAATATAGTTTTCAATTTGGCAGCTACCCGGCTATTTAAGGCAAAAACCAACAGACCCGATGTTTTCCTGTCCAGGCGGTGAACCGGATAAACCGTCATACCAATCTGATCACGCACCATCTGCAAGGCAAATTCGTGTGCATCGGCGGCAATAGAACTGCGGTGAACCAGCAATCCGAGTGGCTTATTAATGGCTACCAGGTATTGATCCTGATAAACGATTTCGAGCATAAACGGTAATTTTTGCAAAGGTAATTTAAAGCTAGTAGCCATTAGCTAACAGCTATAAGCTTTTTCTATTCCAATAACATTACGTATTTTCACAAGCTAAATAATAAACACAATACCATGTTCGACAAGATAAAAGGCTATCTGCCTTATTTAGGGGCACTTCTACTATTTATCGTTCTCAGTTTCGTTTATTTCTCACCCGTTTTAGAAGGCAAAAAATTGCCGCAGCTTGATAATACGCATGCCAAGGCCATGTCGAAAGAGTTGAAGGATTATGAGAAGCTAACGGGCGAAAAAGCCATGTGGACCAACTCCATGTTTGGAGGTATGCCGGCTTACCAAATTAAAGGCGATTCATCGAAAAACGTTTTCAGCTACCTGAATAAGGCAACACGATTAGGTTTACCATACGAAACCGTTGCCATTGTTTTCCTATACATGCTAGGCTTTTATCTGCTATTGTTAAGTATGAAAGTGGACCATTGGCTAAGTGTGATTGGTGCCATTGCTTTTGCTTTTGGCTCCTATAACCTGATAATTATTATTGCCGGGCACATTACTAAAACCTATGCCATTGCCCTGATGGCGCCGGTAGTGGCTGGCGTGTTATTTACCTACAACCGTAATAAGTATATTGGTGGTATTATAACGGCCGTTGCCCTGGGCATGGAAATCGCCTACAACCACGTTCAGATAACCTACTACCTGGCTTTTATGGTTGGTTTTATCGTACTGTCGCGATTGGTTTATGCCATCAAAGAAAAAGCCATAAAACCTTTTGCCCAGACAACAGGCATTTTGGTTATAGCAGCCATGTTAGCTGTATTACCCAATATCACTAACCTGTGGACGACCTACGAATATGGTAAATACTCCATCCGCGGTGCTTCTGAATTAACGCCTGATGAAGGACAAAAGGAACACTCTGGTCTGGATGTAGATTATGCCTTTGGCTGGAGCTATGGCACACACGAAACATTAACACTATTAATACCCAACGTTGTTGGTGGCGAGTCGGCTGCTTTGGCCAGCTCCGATGAAGCCATGAAACAAGTGGATCCGCGCTTAAAAGAATCTATTGGCGGAAGTTTTACGCAATATTGGGGAGGTCGTATCTTTACCAGTGGCCCGGTGTATGCAGGTGCTTTAATCTGCTTCCTGTTTTTTATTGGGGCATTCTATTATAAAGGCAAAGAACGCTGGTGGCTGATTGGTATCACCATCTTTTCCATTATGCTGGCCTGGGGTAAACACTTCCCGGCCTTTAACTATTTTATGTTTTACAACTTCCCACTATACAATAAATTCCGGACTGTTGAGATGGCATTGGTATTAGCCTCCATGGCGATGCCGCTACTCGGGTTTCTTGGCCTAAAAACATTGTTGGAAAACCCTCAGGTAATTAAAAAAGACAGTAAGTGGTTTGCCATTGCTTTTGCTTTAACCGGTGGAGTAAGCCTGATATTAGCATTATTCCCAACAACGTTTTACTCTTTTATAACGGAAAGTGAAATGTCGAGTATTTCCCAACAGATAAATGATCCAAGCATTGTTAGCTTAATCGAAAGCAACCTGATAGCAGCTCGTCAGGTATTGTTAACTTCCGACGCCTGGCGATCATTTGTGTTTATCTTGCTTGGCTCAGCCTCTATCTGGTTGTATGCCCAGGGCAAACTGCAAAAACGCTACCTGATGTGGGGCTTGGCGCTGATTGTGGTGATCGACCTGTGGGGTGTATCGAAGCGCTACCTGAATAACGATGATTTTATTACTAAATCAAAAGAACGCCAGGAACTGGCTCAATCAAAAGCCGACCAGGTCATTCTGAAAGATAAAGACGCCTATTTCCGTGTCTTCCCTATTTACCGCGACCCCTTTAAAGATGGTTTTACACCCTATTGGCATAAGTCGGTAGGTGGATTCCACGGGGCTAAATTGCGTCGCTATCAGGATGTGGCCGACCATTACCTGATGAACGACTGGCAAGAGCTGATGCGCATATTACAAACCGCACAAACACCGGGCGAACTGGAAGAAGCCATGGTTAACATGCCGGTACTGAATATGATGAATACCAAATACATCATTTTTAACCCGGGAGCCAACCCCATCTTCAACCCATCGTACATGGGCAATGCCTGGTTTGTAAAAACGGTGAAAGAAGTGGCTAACCCCGATGAAGAGATTGCAGCCCTGGGCACAACCGACCTGAAAACCACGGCTGTAGTTGAAAAACGCTTTATCGATAAAGTACAGGGCTATTCAGTTGATTCTATTAGGGGTCAAATACAGCTGAACAGCTATGCCCCCGACTACCTGATTTTTGAATCGGACGCACCACAAGCACAATTAGCCGTGTTTAGCGATGTGTATTACGATAAAGGATGGAAAGCCTACATCGATGGCGAAGAAGCAGAAATTATCCGCACCAATTACCTGTTGCGCGGTTTGATGATTCCGGAAGGACGCCATGATATTGAGTTCCGCTTCAAGCCACAGTCGTTTGTCATTGGCCAAACACTGGCCACCATTAGCTCCATCATTATTCTGTTGCTCATCATTGCGGCAGGGTTGATGCTAAAGAAACAGCAGTAAAACTTTTTTTAAAAAATAAACCCGTCAGCTAAAAAACTGACGGGTTTTGTCTTATTGAATGTCTTTAATTATTTATTCAGCATCTCACGAATAGCGCTCTCGATCCCTTCTTTATCGAATCCGCATACGCCATACAGCTCCGTCTGTGTGCCATGCTCAATGTATTCATCCGGAATACCCAGGCGTTTTACTTTAGCGCAATAGTCATTATCGGCCATAAACTCGATGACTGCACTTCCCATTCCACCAATTATGGTACCATCTTCAATGGTAATGAGCTTACTGTGCTTTTTAAATACCCCGTGTAATAAGGCTTCATCAATTGGTTTTACAAAACGCATATCGTAATGTGCAATGCTCACACCTTCTTTTTCTATCTTATCAATCACCTGCCCGGTCTTGATGCCAATGGGGCCAATCGTAATAACGGCCATATCATCTCCGTCTTTTAACTGCTGTCCGGTTCCCACCTTTATTTCCTCCATTGGACGCTGCCAGTCAATTAACGAGCCATTACCACGTGGATAGCGAATAGAGAATGGTCCCTGGTTAGGCAACTGGGCTGTATACATCAGCTTACGCAGTTCCTCTTCATCCATTGGCGATGACACCACCATATTAGGAATACCGCGCATATAAGACAGGTCATAGGCTCCATGGTGGGTTGCTCCATCGGCTCCTACTAAACCTCCCCGGTCGAGACAAAACACCACGTTCAGGTTTTGCAAAGCCACATCGTGAATGACCTGATCATAGGCACGCTGCATAAACGAAGAATAAATATTACAGAAAGGCGTGTAACCGGCGATGGCCATCCCTGCCGAGAATGTTACGGCATGCTGCTCGGCAATACCCACATCAAAAGCACGATTGGGCATTTTCTCCATCATAATATTGAGGCTACAACCAGTTGGCATCGCGGGTGTAACACCCACAATCTTTTCATTCTTTTCGGCCAGCTCCACAATGGTATTACCAAATACATCCTGAAACTTAGGCGGTTTAGGCACTGTCGATTTCGCTTCAAGGTTTTGGCCCGTTGCCTTATCGAACTTACTACCGACAGCATGCCAGGCCGTTTGATTTTCTTCGGCCAGCTTAAATCCTTTTCCTTTTTTGGTGATAACGTGCAACACCTTAGGACCAGGTATATCTTTCAGATCGCTCAATACTCTGCGCAGATGCTCTACATCGTGCCCATCAACCGGACCAAAATAACGAATATTCAGTCCTTCAAATATATTGGTTTGCTTCGTTAACAGATTCTTTAAGGAGTTGTTTAGCTTGGTAATCATTTCCTTGGAGCGAGGACCGGTCAGTTTCATTTTTTCCAGCACTTTAAATGCTTCGGAACGAAACTTATTATAGGTCTGCGAGGTAGCAATATCTACCAGGTATTCGCTAAAACCGCCGACAGCCGGGTCAATGGCCATATTGTTATCGTTAAGAATAACCAGCATATTGGCCTTAAGTGTCGACATATTGTTCAAACCTTCAAATGCCATACCGGCCGTCATGGCTCCATCGCCAATAACTGCTACCACATGTTTGTCCGGATCGTTGTCCATCGCGGCAGCCGCGGCCATACCCAGGCCTGCCGATATCGATGTTGATGAGTGCCCCACGCCAAATGCGTCATACTCACTTTCAAAAATATTAGGGAATCCACTTATGCCTTTAAACTTACGGTTGGTATGAAACACATCGCGTCGACCCGTTAGTATTTTATGCCCGTAGGCCTGGTGCCCCACATCCCAAATAATCTTATCATCGGGAGTGTTAAATACATAATGCAAAGCAACCGACAGCTCAACAACACCCAGACTGGCTCCAAAATGCCCGGGATTGCAAGACAAAGCATCGATAATAAAATCACGTAATTCATCACATACCTGTGGTAATTCATCTTCACCCAGCTTTTTCAAATCCAATGGCGAATCAATAGAATCCAACAAGCAGCTTTTGCCTTCCTTCATATGCGTAACTCTGTGAGCTGATTTAAATAGTGTGTTCCAAGTATAAAATAACAAGGCAAAGATAATAAGAATGGTAGTATTCGCACACACATCGTTGCAATAACCTTGCGCCTCAGTATAGTTTGGCTTTATTTTTGCCTTATGCGCAGGCTTGATGTCAGAAGGTGATTTATTGACCTTTCAGGTTTTTTTGTAATCTTTGAATCGAAAACAATCAACATAACATGAAGAATTTATTTTATATACTCCTGGTTTCAACCTTAATTAGTTCTTGTATTCCCCTAAAACAGTTTCAGGAAGTACAGGATGAAAACCGACAACTGGAATACGACGCCGATGTACTGGCGAAAGAAAATGACGCCTTCCGGGTAGACAACAGAGAGCTTTCTTCGGAAAAGAAACGATTGAGTAAAAAAGTAGAATTACTGGCGCAAGACACGGCACGCTTAGGCCGTCAGAACCGTCGCCTGCAACACCGCTACGACGATTTAAATAAAAACTATGCCGATGTGCTACTCGGTTTAAAAGCCAGCTCAACCAATAACACGGATAACAGAAAGCTGCTGGCCTTTTTACAAGAGTTACAAGAGGACTTGCAACGACGCGAAGATGAGCTTATCGCATCGGAACAAGCTTTGAATGATAAAAAAAGAAGCTTGGAAAATGCAATGTCTGAACTGGATATGGCTCGCCAGAAGCTTGAAGAGCAAAACAAACGTCTGATTGAGCTGGAGAAGATGTTATCGCAAAAAGACGATGCCATGCATGCCTTAAAAAGCACTATCAGCGATGCGCTTAAAGGCTACTCGGGCGATGAACTACAGGTACACATGAAAGACGGCAAAGTATATGTATCGATGGAAGAAAAATTATTATTCCAGTCGGGGCGATACAATGTGAATGAGCAAGGTGTGGCCGCCTTGAAAAAAATTGCCCGCGTACTGGAGCAAAACGAGGATATCGATATCATGGTGGAAGGTCATACCGACAACGTTCCGTACAAGGGACGAGGCGAATTAAAAGACAACTGGGATTTAAGTGTTAAACGAGCCACCTCAGTGGTGCGAATATTAACCGATAACAGTTCTATTCATCCACGTCGTATCACTGCTGCCGGGCGAAGCGAACATATTCCTCTTGATGAGAGCAATACACCGTCATCCTTGCAGAAAAACCGTCGTACAGAGATTATTTTAACACCTCGTTGGTCGGAAGTTTTTGATTTATTAGAAATGGAATAATATGCAACTAAGGGCCTTCTTTCTCGAAACATGGGCAATTATTCGCGTCATGAATTATTGCCGCCTGAGCAATGCCCTTAAGTTAATTTATTCTTACCTTCAAAGTTACCTGAAGCAACACGTTGGGCTGCATGGTAAACCAATGGCCTTTTCCATTGAGCCCACCAGTAGTTGCAACCTTAAATGTCCCGAATGTCCAACCGGTGCTAATTTACTAAAGCGTCCGCGTGGCTTAATGGACATACGACATTACCGTCAATTGTTACAACAATTGTCGCCAGAATTGTTTTATCTGAACCTCTACGTCCAGGGCGAGCCATTTATGCATCCACAGTTTCCCGAAATGGTGAGCCTGGCATCACAACACAACTTATACATATCTACCTCTACCAACGGCCACTTTATGAGTCCTGAAATTGCTAACGCTCTTGTCAGGGGCGGCTTAAGCCGCATTATCTTTTCAGTAGATGGCACCAGCCAGGAGAGCTATGGACTCTATCGGGTTGGTGGAAACTTTAATAAAGTTAGACAGAGCATAATCGATGTTGTTCGCGCTAAAGCCAGGGCTCGTTCAGCTTACCCAATCATTGTCATGCAGTTCCTGGTGTTTCGTCATAACGAACGCGAGCTGCCACAAATTAAAAAACTGGCCCGTCGCTTAAAAGTGGATAAACTGGAAATTAAAACAGCTCAGCTCAATGACTTTGGCTCCATGCGTCCGCCACTCAATGCGCGCTTTAGCCGCTATGCCGATAGTTTAGGACAACAATTAAAAACAAAATCCAACAATCGCTGCTGGCGGCAATGGCACTCGGCAACCGTCACCTGGGATGGCCGCTTAGCTCCTTGTTGTTACGACAAAGATGCTGAATATGCTTTTGGCAATTCACATGACAATTCCTTACAAGAAATATGGCAAGGAGACAAAAGTATCTTATTTAAACAACAAATCTTCCGCGACCGTTCTCAAATAACAATCTGTCGTAACTGTCCTGAGGGTAAGAAATTGTTTTAAGTTCATCCATTCGCAGGTTATCAACCCTTTGTAAAATCTTATTTACCAACAAAAATCATCTGTTGATAAATCGCCTGTAAAAATTCGTTTAAATAGCTAGATTAAGTGTTTTAATTATTTAACTTTAGCAAGAATTCTAATAAACCGGTTACATTGCGCACCAAATAAGGCCTTCATTAAACGATGGGAAAAGTTAGTAAGGCAAGACTATATCGAAAACTAGACATCTTTATTCGTAGGAGGTTAGGTCCAACCAGCTTACGTTCGGGTGATGGGCTGCAATATTGGCGCGAACGCATCTTTCATTTCTTTTCTATTGGTGTACTGTTCATCGGACTTGTAGTCTATCTTTATTTAGGACTTTCATTTTTGAAAAAAGGTGAGTTTGCCTACGCCATTTTTGCCTCTTTTGTATTCTTCTCAGCCGTATTCGCAACAACAGTGAGAAGTTTACCTCTCAAGTTCAGGGTTTCGTGGCTGCTGTTTCTGATCTACCTCATAGGGGTTTATTCATTGCTCGAAACCAATAGTTCATCATTGGGTTATGCTTTCTTTATCTCCTATGCCCTGCTATCAGGTATTTTGGTGAGTCAAAAACGTGCCTGGATTTCGGTTTTCACCATTTCATGTACTTTGGTTCTTATTGGAGTGGTGTTATATAATTCTATGATTCCATTACCGTTTAGCGCCTCCATCCCACTTAACGAATACATTCAATCATCCATCGTATTTTTAGTCATTATGCTGGTTACCCTTTTCCCGCTGGTAAGTTTGCTAAATGGCTTACTATTTAATCTGGAAAAAGAAACCCGCTTCCGTCGATTATTACGACGCGAGCATGAAGACCTGACTTTGGCTAAGCGCAAGGCCGAAGAGAGTGATCATCTGAAGACGGCATTTTTATCGAATATGTCTCACGAAATACGAACGCCAATGAATGCCATCCTTGGTTTTTCTAATCTATTATCTCATCCAGATATTAGCGCCAACGAAAAGGAAGAATTCATTAACCTCATTCGTATTAATGGTAAAAACCTGTTGACTTTAGTTGAGGATATTATTGATATTTCGAAGATTGACAGCGGACAACTACAAATTAAAAATGCGCCTTGCAAGCTACATGAGATTCTAAATCAAGTTTATGATTCGTTTCAAGACGATATTAAACGACGTGGTCTTTTCAACCTCAAGCTCTATTTAAAAGAAGGTATTAGCGACGACAATATTCGTATTTTAAGTGACGAACATCGCTTACAGCAGATACTGGTTAACCTGGTTGGTAATGCCGTGAAGTTTACCGAACGTGGCTTTGTCGAATTTGGGTACACCCAGGAAGACGACCAGTTCCTGCGTTTCTATGTAAAGGACACTGGAATTGGCCTGCCTAAAGGTAAGGAAAGTGAAATATTTGAGCGTTTCTCAAAATTCAACAGCGACAAAGAACGCTTATACGGTGGTACAGGTATTGGCTTATCAATTGCCAAACACCTGGTAACACTTATGGGTGGTGAAATATGGGTTGAATCAGAGCCTTTGGTTGGCACAACATTCTATTTCACAATTCCTTATCATCGCCTAACCACACCTGTAAAGGCTGTCGATGAGCAAAAAACTCAAGTGCGCGAGTTCAACTGGGAAGGCAAAACCTTTTTAGTGGCTGAGGATGAAGAAGACAACTTCAGGTATATCGAGGTGGCTTTAGCTTTATCAAATGCCAGTTTAATTTGGGCACGCGATGGACAAGAAGCCGTTGATGTGTTTAAACGTGTTAGTGGTATCGATTTGGTATTAATGGACATTAAAATGCCAACCATGGACGGTTATACTGCTACCCGCGAAATCAAAAACCTGAGCAGGAAAGTACCTGTTATTGCTCAAACGGCTTATGCCATGTCGGAAGAAAAAGAAAAGTCGCGCGAAGCGGGATGCGACGACTACATTGCCAAGCCAATTGGCTACGATGACTTGCTTTCAACCATTAACCGATTTGTGCCGAGCAACGGGCACTAATTTCTTCTTTTTATTTTTTCTTTTACGTGTAAAACTTCATTAGGCTGTCTTACTAGTACAACAGTGAGAATGTCATCAGGGCCCTTACACATTCGCTGTAGCTTGTTAAACCAGAATACAACTCAAGTTATGAAAGCGAAATATTTATTAATACTGATAGCCATCATCTCAACCAGCTGCTCAAAATCAGTTTTGAGCGATATGGAAATAACCGACCCGCAATTATTAAGGGTCAAGGTTAAGATAGAACAGAATGTTCATGACGAAAAAGAAGTACAAGTGTTTGTGCGCGATAAAAACAGCCGACCTGTTGACTTGCTAGGCGGTCGTGTAATTGTTAACGAACAATCTGTTCCATTTGATCGGGCACAGGTTAATGCAGCGGGTACCAGAGGTTACATCTACTATCCGCGCTACAACGAACAGATATTTAAAATCACCATATACTGGAATTCGTATGACTCACATACTTTTATATTGAGTCCTCAAAATGGATGGCCCGGGTTTAAAAACTCAAGTTGCTCATGTTCAAACTACGAACCAAATCAGCTGAGTGGCAACTACACATTACGGCCAGCACCCTTTCACGATAATGAAATTGATATCGTTTATAACATCATGAATTGGTAGCGATGTTATACTTTTTATAATAGCGAGAAGAGGCCCCAAGGGGCCTTTTTTAGTTGAAGTGATGCAAATCAGATAATTGCTAATAGATATGGCTCATATTTGTAAAAAACATAGCCATGAAAAACAGATATCAGCCACCAACACCACTCACAGGTCGCATTGACAGCTCTACAGATACTGATGCATTCAGGTGGCATCAGATTATTCAACCGATTGACCTAACCAAAGCTATCAAATTTGACACGGCATTAGTCAATATCTGCTTTCTTGGTTTTTGCTGCGACGAAGGTGTTAAGCGCAACCTGGGACGTCCGGGAGCTGCTAAAGGGCCAGCGAGTATTCGAAAAGAGATGGCGAATTGGCCTGCCAATTGCCTGCCTCATGCTCAATTGTTTGATGCCGGCGATATTACTTGCCGAGATGGCAACCTGGAAGAGGCACAGGAAGCCTTGGCTAAAGCTGTTGATATCATATCTCAAAATGGCTTCTTCCCCATTTTATTGGGTGGTGGGCACGAAATAGCACTGGGGCATTTTAATGGTTTAATAAAAAATAATGCAACTCCGGCTATAATCAACTTTGATGCACATCTCGATTTGAGACCCGTAATCGACAAAGGTTCATCAGGCACCATGTTTAACCAAATCCATCAACAATGTAAAGAGCACAACGAGACTTTTAATTATCTCTGCATTGGGGCACAAACATACGCCAACACGCAAAGCTTATTCAATAAAGCGAAAGAAATGGGTGCTGATTATATCCTGGCAAAAGATATCAGTTCTGCAACAATTAAATCCATTGAACAGCAAGTAATGGACTATTTAAGAGATAAACCCACAGTGTATCTTACCATCTGCACCGATGTACTTTCTGCTGCCCATGCACCAGGCGTTTCGGCCGTTCAGCCATTCGGGCTTGAGCCTGACATCGTTTTGCAACTAATCAAAGGTATTATTGCCTCAGGTAAGCTATGTAGCATGGACATAGCTGAAGTATCTCCACGATTTGATGCTGACAACCGAACCGCTAAATTAGTGGCCGTTTATATTTATGCAGTTGTGAATTCCTTAATTGAACTAAAGCTTAACCAATAGTACTTATTTCAAGCAATTTATCAGCATTTAAGATTTCTATTTCCTGACAATGCACCGCAATCAAACCTTCATCTTTAAACTTGGTCAATATACGTGTTGTACTTTCAACCGACATACTGGCCAACTCAGCTAAATCTTTTCGTGTTAATTGCAAGGGAAACTTATCCGTTTTATAAATACGATTTGACAGACAAAGTAACACATCGGCTAACCGGCCATAAGTTTGTTTCTTGGTCAGGCAAAAAAAGCGACCATTAATAATCACTGTATTTTCAGCCAGCATACTAATGACCTGGCCGGCAAACTTAGCATTACTTTCAATTAACTTTTTAAAAGCACTAATCTCTATCTGCCTTACGGTTGAATCCATATACGTCTGCGCACTATATGGAAAGGTATTATTGCCATCAAATAATGAAGGCAAGCCTATAATATTAATTGCAGGAAGAATCTTAAGAATAAGGGTGTCATTACCATTTTCCAGGTATATCTTGGCCAAACCTTCTTTTATCACCATAATATGTGATGCAAAAGAGCCTTGTTTGCAAATCGTCTCACCTCTTTTATACTCGACCTCTACACTATTCTGTTCAACAAAATCCAGTTCCTCTTGTGTTAAATCATCAAAGCAACAAAGAGGATTCTCTCCAACTGAACATCCATTATAAACCACTGACTTTGGCATATCGCTAACTTTAAAGGGTTAGCCAAAAATAACGATAGTTTCTAAAGAAACATGCACTTAAGCAAAGTTTTTCAAATTTTCAATCAGTTATAAATCAACACAAAACAAGCAAATAATAGCACAAATTAATAACTATTATGTACTAGCATACTTATAGTTTAAAACAGTTACACAAATACAAGCGTAATGCATCAGTCTTTTCGTTGATCTGGATCAGGTTTTAAGATTATTAGTTACTCATCTGGTCACGTTTTGTTGCAGCTCAGTTTATATAGAGAAAAAATTCTTCAAAGCTATTTTTGCTCCAAATCCAATTTAAATGAAACGCCTCAATGAAACAATGGGAGTTTCAGTGTTGATAAAAAACTATACAACGCATGAAAAATCAGTTCTCTAAATCAGCAATGGCACTACTGGTAAGTCTGCTGCTCCCGCTTGCAGTATTACTGTTAATTGTTAAAGTAGCCGCTTACAAGGGTGAACCAAACACAGTTGATGTAAAACTAAAGTCGGAGCATATTTCATCGGTTGACCATTCGCAGTTCGAAATTCTGCAACAGGATTTTGAAACACCACACGCTGTTTCCGAAGCCTGCTTATCATGCCATACAGGGCGCGATGAAGAAGTAATGGCCACGGCCCACTGGAAATGGGAGCGCGAAGAAGAAATTCCCGGCCGCGGGGTTGTTTCTGTCGGTAAAAAGAACTTGCTTAACAATTTCTGCACAGGTGCTGCAGGTAACAATGGCTCGTGCATGCGCTGCCATATTGGTTATGGTTGGGAAGATAAGTCCTTTGATTTTAGCAATAATCGTAACATCGACTGCCTGGTTTGTCACGATCAAACAGATACTTATTTTAAACAAAAAGGCCAAGCTGGAATGCCGGCAACTGCAGAAACAGCAAATTCAGCTTATCAGGTCCCTGATTATCCTTACGTCGCTCAAAACGTTGGCTTGCCAAAGAAAAACAATTGTGGCATCTGTCACTTCTACGGTGGTGGTGGCAACAACGTGAAGCATGGCGATCTGGAAGAAGCATTATTATCGTGTACCAAAGATGTGGACGTGCACATGGCCATGAATGGACCCGATATGGCATGTATCGATTGCCACACAACCGAGCGCCATAACATTATGGGTAAATTATATTCGGTTTCTTCGGCCAATACTAATCGTATTCATTGCAACCAGTGTCACACAACAACGCCTCACAATGATATAGTATTAGACAATCACTTTGAGAAGGTGGCTTGTCAAACCTGCCACATTCCTGAGTATGCTAAAGTAAATGCCACCAAGTTGTATTGGGACTGGTCCTCAGCCGGATTAACCGACGAAAATGGTCATGGCTATTCTGAAAATGATGCTGATGGTAACCACAACTACCTTTCTATCAAAGGTAATTTTGTGTGGGATGATCATGTCAAACCAGAGTATTACTGGTTTAATGGCACTGTCGATCATTACTTATCAACAGATACCATTTCGGAAGTGCCGGTTAAAATTAACACCTTATTTGGCGAGTATCGCGACTCAACCGCCAAAATTTGGCCGGTTAAAGTGCACCGAGGCAAACAGATTTTCGATACAGAGCACAAAACACTTATTAGCCTGAAGCTTTGGGCTGAGAATGTAGGTGATGGTGCTTTCTGGAAAGACTTTGATTGGGATGAAGCAGCACGCCTTGGCATGGAATACAATGAACGTCCATATAGTGGAAACTACGACTTTGTGGCCTCAGAAGTGTATTGGCCCATCAATCATATGGTTTCTCCAAAAGAACAAACGCTGACTTGTACTGAATGTCATCAACGCGATGGACGCCTAGCTGGCTTAACCGACTTTTACCTGCCGGGACGTGATTACAATAAAACGGTTGACTATGCTGGTTTTGGCCTCATCTTTTTAACACTTATTGGCATTGTTGCCCATTTCTTTGGCCGCATCGTGGTCTTCTTTAAAAACAGATAATTATGAACAACGTAAAGATATACAGTCGCTTCGAACGCTTCTGGCACTGGACGCAAATGGTGCTCATCCTTTTATTAATGATAACTGGATTTGAAATCCACAGTACCTTCGAAGCTTTTGGTTTTGAAACATCGGTTCGCTTGCATTCGGCAGCTGGCTGGGCCTTCTTAATACTGACCATATTTGCCATCTTCTGGATGCTGGTAACCGGACAAAGCAAACAGTTTATACCTGTTCGCAACAACGTGAAACAACAAGCGATGTACTACCTGGTAGGCATCTTTAAAAAAGCGCCTCACCCCGTGAAAAAAACCGTTGACTGCAAGTTAAATCCACTTCAACGGAATATCTATTTCGGGTTAATCATTCTGGTATTTCCTGTTCAACTGATTACTGGATTCCTTTACCTGTTCTTCCACTATCCAAATAAACCATTTGCCTTGGAAGGTTTAGAAACAGTTGCTGTACTGCACACATTGGGTGCATTTCTATTGGTGGCCTTTGTGATTGCTCACCTGTACCTGATTTCGACCGGACATACGGTTACATCAAACCTGCAAGCCATGATAACAGGTTATGAAGAATTGGATGATGATGAAAAAGAAGTTCAAGTAGAAACTACAAAATAACACCTTATGAAAAAGCTATTAATATACACAGCATGCCTTGTGGCAATAATGAGCTGCCAAATGAGGCCAACAAACTTGACCGTTGACATGATGGTTGATCAGGCCAACGAAGTGGTAAAAAAGGTTACGCCAGCCGAGCTGATGCAAATAATGGAAACAGAAGAAATCTTTAATGTGATTGATGTACGTCAGAGCAATGAATATTACTATGGATTTATTCCTGGTTCCGTCAATATCCCTCGCGGAAGCATCGAATTCAATATAGCCACCGAATCATTCTGGGAAACAGAAGGATTGTATATGCCTGAAAAGAAAGAAACATTAATCCTGTATTGCAAAAAAGGCAAACGCTCCACGCTAACGGCCGAGACATTAATGTCAATGGGTTATGAGAAAGTTTTGGTACTTGAAGGTGGCTGGAAAAACTGGGAACTGACTTACCCCGACTATTGCGACAAAAACCTGGAAATGTTAGCTGGTGGCCCGGCTGAGCACGACGATGGTGGTGGATGTTAATGTGAAATAATTCAATCGATTATATACAGTTTATTTATTAAATCCTTTTTAGTTATGAAAAATCTATTTCGTTATTCTTTTTTAATGCTTGCCATTAGTGCAATGCTTTTTACGGGTTGTAAAGATGATAATAGTGATGAAACACCTGCAGTTAATCCTGCTGAAGTATTAATGGATCACCTGGTAACCATTGACATGGATTTGAACCACGTGCTCAAAAATGCAGATGGACAAAAGTTTGTAATGGCAGCCCCTGCTGATGGTGATTTGAGCGCCAAACATGTCATTGATATTCGTGAGGCTTCTGCTTTTGCTTCAGGCCATATTTCAGGAGCGGTCAATGTTCAGCTAGCTAATATTTTAACAGAAGCTGCCAGTGCAACCAAACCAATTTTGGTGGTTTGTTATACAGGCCAAACAGCTTGTTATGCCACCTCACTATTGCGTTTATACGGATACCATGATGCTCAGGCGCTTAAGTGGGGTATGAGTGGTTGGAACTCAGCTACTGACAGCTGGTCTGCTCAAACTGATGATTTAGCCGATGGACATGCTAACTGGAGTTACAACGCTACAGCTCCAACACCAAGTGTGTATGATATCCCTGAATTTATGACGACAGCCACCACAGGTGAAGCTATTCTTAAGGAAAGAGTGGAGTATGTTTTGTCACAAGGTTTTAAAACAGCAAAAGCAAGTGATGTTTTAGCCACTCCTACCAACTACTACATTAACAACTATTTTAACACAACTGATTATGGTGCTTTTGGCCATATTGATGGTGCTTACCGTTTACATGAGTTATTAATTAATCCATCATCAGCAGCTGTTGCATCGATGACTAATATTGACCCAAGTAAAGATATCATCACCTATTGCTATACTGGTCAAACTTCCGCTGTTGTTACGGCTTACTTAAGAGTATTGGGATACGATGCGTATAGCTTAACATTTGGAATGAATAAGCTATTCAACTCAGAAGATAGCTGGTCAACTAACCAATGGGGTGGTGACTCTAATTCTAAAGATTTACCACTCGTCCAGTAATCAGGAATTATTACCAAGCCGTTTGCAAAAGCGGCTTGCTTCACACATTAAAAATCAAGTTACTATGATTAAAAATATTTTTCTATTGGCCTTTGCAGTCATCCTATTACTGCCGGCCAAAGGGTTTGCTCAGGGGTGCGAAGAACCGGCCGAAGGCGACCAGATGCTTAAAATGTTTGGTTACTTACAAACGGAATACAATTATCAGTTTACTGATGACACAGAAAACGCCTTTAACTTCAGGCGTGCCCGCATAGGAGCCACTGGCAATATTCCTTACGACTTCTCCTACTACGTTTTAATGGAAATGAGCCCGATGATTAGCGGAAATGGGAGCGCTTATTTGTTAGATGCTTTTATTTCATATAACCGTTGGGATTGGGCCAAGATATCTGTTGGTTCATTTAAAAACCCATTTAGTATGGATTTAGGCGGTACAGCTTGTAGCGGTCTTCATACAATTTTTCGTTCGCGCGCTGTCGACCAGTTTATAGTACCTCAGCGCGATATGGGCATCATGGTGCTTGGTGGTAACCGCGAAACATTTTTGCAATATCGCCTTGCTTTTATGAATGGTGTTGGAACACTAAATCATGAAAATAACAATAAAAAAGATTTTGTAGGACGAATTATCTTACATCCATTTGACGCCTTATACCTTGGTGGTAGTTACCGTAAAGCATATCCTTTGGCCGACGAAGGCGAAGAACGAACTTCTTATGCTGTTGAAGCTGAATTTAACTATGGTAACTTTAAGTTATTAGGTGAATATATTTATGATGAAGGCGCTATCGACCGTTCATTAGGTGGTGGTTGCGGAGGCGAATTATTGCCTATTGGCGACGAGCGTAAAGGTGCCTATGTGCAAGCCATGTACATGACGCAGTATAATGTTCAGCCAGTATTTAAATATGAATTTTTTGATGCTGGTATTAATGACTATCGTGAAGACGTGATGACATTTGGCGTTAACTACTTCTTTAACGACTGGACGCGCCTGCAAGTAAATTACCTATACAGAGCAGAAGACCCAACAGAAGTAAAAAACGATGGTCTTTACATGCAACTACAAGTGAAATTTTAATCGATAAAAACAAAGAAGATGAAAAGAATAAGTATAATAGCAGCGCTTGTTATTTATACACTGGGAGCAGCTGCACAGGGCGATTTTATTTCGGTTAAAGAACTGGCTGGTAAAATCAACAGCAAAGAGGTCATCATTATCGATGCCCGCAAAGATGCAGAATATAAGAAAGTACACATACGTAATGCCATTAGCTTTCCGGTCGAAGAATTATCAACCAAAACACCGATTGAAGGCCTATTAAAAAGCGATGCCGAAGTGTGCAAAATAATGGGAGCCCACGGTGTTGACTTCAGTAAAGAGATTGTGTTGTATTGCAACAAAGGCAGCAATGCAGGCCGAATGTACTGGATAATGAAAATGATGGGCGCTACTAATGTGAAATTACTAGATGGCAACCTGGATGCCTGGAAAGCGGCTCGCAAACCGGTAACACGCATGCCTAAAATGCCTAAGAAAACAACTGTTACGGCTAAACTAAATAAGTCGGTTTACTTATCGATGGCCGATGTTAAAGCTAAAAAAAGTAATGCTAATGTAGTATTGGTTGATGCCCGTAAAGATGAATATTTCAATGGCACCGACCCCAAAAGCAAGGGTCACATCGAAGGCGCTGTCAGCATCAACTCTGACCTGATGCGGGATGACAAAGGCTTACTAAAATCGGCCGAGGAATTAAACAAGTTGTTCGCGTCAAAAGGCGTAACAAAAGATAAAGAAGTGATTCTGTATTGCCAGACAAGTACACGTGCCGGATTATTATACACCATTATGACCACCAAACTTGGCTACAAAAATGTTAAAGTATACGATGGTGCCTACAACGAGTGGGTGACTGCCAACAAAGTGGTTTCTTAAAAATACCCATTAAATCAGTTTAACTTGATTTTTACAGGCTGCTCTCAATCCTTGAGCAGCCTGTTTTTCGAAACAAAAGGATGGCATCCTTCCGAATTACTTATCCAAGGAAAACCAATACCGCAATCAACACCCAGAAAACCCACTGGAACATTTTGAATAAGCCTCCCTTAACCGATGAAGAAAGACCAACAATTATCTGTACACCTGCAAAAAAGGCATAATTCATCCCAATAAAATTAAGTACCATAGTTGGGTCGTACATGCAGTTTTCGTAGTTGATACCTACCATTATCAAAACCAGCGATGATAAAATCTGGTAAACCGAGATGTAATGAAAAACGGATAGAATCACATTTTTGGGTATTGTCTCTAAATCGCATGCCAGGAAAGGTTTCAGATACATCTTTGTTCCGGCAGTGAAGTGCCCTAATGTTGCCAGTCCGGCTACGATTCCGGCCATTAATACTAATACATTCATACAATCATTTATTTTGGTTATCAATATAGTCAGTCACTATTTTGCGAGCTTCTTTCTCGTCCTTTTCCAGCACAATAATTTTAGCACCCTCTGATTGAATGGGTTCATATAAATGTACATTTAGTAAGCTGTTTTTCATGAAATTAGAAATATTAGAAGCTTCCAGTAGTGTACGTATCATTTCTGCTTCCCATAACGTGCCTGAGAACACCTCAACTGTTAACTGTTTATCCTCTTCGTTACTCATATCAGCAACTTACAAATAGTAAACGAGCAAATCAATAGATAAAGAGCTGTGTATAGCGCTAAAGTGTCCCATGCCGGTTTATAATTTGTACAAAACTGATGTCATCGCTCTTAGCGATGACATCATTAACTTTTAAAATTGTTCGCAATAACGCTGGAATTAATCATCCAGGTTTGTTTTAAAAAACCGTTCCGGATTATCATTGGCAATTGTCCTAAAATCATCTTCTCCCAAATAAGCCCTTAAATCAATGCTAAAACGGCGCTCGGTAGCTTCAGTCTCCACCATGTAATAGTCGGAGCCAAACAGCACTTTCGGCTTTAAAACCTCATCTTGTAACAACACTTTTAGCATCGGGAAAAACTCCTGCTCATTGAGTGTAAAAGAAATGTCGGAATACAAATTCGGATATTTCTCAATCATCTCTTTAATGATTAAAAACCAATTATCCTTATTACCAGGATTATCCAGAAACTCTTTCCAGTAATGCGACGAACCAAAATGTCCCAGGCAAATTTTTAAATCAGGAAAATCGGCCATCACATACTTCCAATTGAGCGGATTGGTAAACTGTGAACACATCACCTTACGGCTCATGCCTCGTGTATCAATCTTATCGTGCGACTTTTTCAGCAGTTTCTTAAGCTCTTTTTTCTTCCCCTTGAAATGTACCGGGTTAAACGGGCTACAATGCGTGATAATAGGCAAAGTATGTTTCTGGCAATACTCATACACCGGATACATGCGTTCATCATAAGGAAAATAACCTAATGGCGGATACACTTTCACACCTTTGAACTCCCACTCTTCAACACATTGCTTTAAAATATCCATATACCCTTCACGACGCGGGTCGATATGTACAAAAGGCATCACTTCTGGATGCTTTTGCTTTAACTCACCTAACTCGCGTAGTTGCTCAATATAGGCCCGTGGCACTTTGCCGGCTCCCATGTAGGCCATGTCCATAGCCAGCACACCAAATTTACTGTTCGCTGGATAAAAGCGCTGGCACTCTTTAAATATAGCTTCCTGGTTACCCAGGCGACCAATCTCTACAAACTTAACATAGCGGTCGAAAGCATCGTTATCCGAAAATGGGTTGATGTTGTTTAAGATGCGGGATATAACTTTAAAGCCCGGCTTAGTTGATAACACACGGACAAGTCCTAATGGCAGGAAGCCCCGTGGAATATCCGCATCCTTAAAGGTGTGGATGTGACTGTTGTAAATCATCGTTTTGTTTTAGGTTAGAAAACGGCAACAATGATAGTGAAAAAGTAGGGAGCTTTAAAAGTTGCCTGGCATTTCGAAGTCAATACACTCTTACCAAAAGTTTTTCGTCAAGAGACAATTAAAATTCCATCAAGATGAAAATATATTTTCATCAGGAAGAAAAATAATTTCCCTCTTGATAGAAATTACAGACCTGTCAAAAGCTTATTGATGCAACTCCGGTATGTGCGCCCCACGGGCAGCAGTTGGCCGCCAACTTGCAACACATTGCCCTTAATGGCTTTTATATATTTACTGGCAACCAGATATTGACGATGAATTCGAATAAAACCATTCGGAGTTAGTTGCGCTTCCATGTGACTAAGGCGTTCGCGCGAAGTAAGTTTCCCATTTTGGTGATAAACTATCACATAATCACCAAAACTTTCAATATAACAAATATCGTCTATTGACAGGCGAATAATCTCTTTATTGGCTTTTATATTAATTATCGCCTTATCATTGATTACATCATTTGTTGTATGAATCCCTAAGCGCTCATAATAGCGGTCAATGGCACGCCCCAGTCTTTCAACAGATATAGGTTTAACCAGGTAATCCAACACATCTAAATCATAGGCTTCTACGGCATAATTACGATAAGCCGTAGTAAAAATAACAGCTGGCTGATGGCGTAATGACTTTAAGAACTCAATACCATTCATTAGTGGCATTTCAATATCTGAAAAGATGATATCAACCTGATGGTTGCGCAGAAATGTTAATGCCTTAGAAGCTGAAGTAAATGATTCTGCTATTTCCACTTCAGGGAAAGCTTTCAGATGCCTTTCAAGTATTCTGATTGCAATTGGCTCATCATCAATAATAATGCATTTACTCTTCTTCATTACCTACTGAATTAATGGTTAAGATGGCTTCAAAAGTGGCCTCATCCCTTTCGGTTGTAAGCATAAATCGATTACCATACATTAACTCTAAACGTCGCTTGAGATTGGTTAAACCAATACCGCCTGTCGCTATTTCACTTTTTTCGTTTCCATTACAGGAATTACACACAAAAAAGTGGATAGATTCTTTGGCTTTTATATGGATATCAACCTTTAGGATGCCATCTTTTGACGGTTTTCCATGCTTAAAGGCATTTTCTACTAAAGTGAGAAGCAAGAGAGGTGCCATGCTAAAATCTCGCTCCAGCTCCTTGGTAAATGTGAGTTGTAAACTCTCTCCAAAACGCACTTTTTGAATGGCTGTATAGTTCTCAATTTGCTTTATTTCATCACTCAACAACACCTCATCATTACTTTTATACAACATATAATCCAGTATCTCTGACAGTTGCATAATCACCTCCGGCGTATGCTCCGACTTTTCGAGACTTAAGCCATAAATACAGTTTAGTGCATTGAATAAAAAGTGTGGATTAACCTGGCTTTTGAGCAAATCGAGCTCTACCTCTTTAACCTTTAAATGAGCCTCAAAGGCCTGTTTGTCCTTTTCTTCCTTCTGCCGTTGAAGGCTTAATGTTTCTACAACAAAACGAAAAGCCACCCCTCCAAATACAATCATATTTACACCTCCCACCTGGTATCTGACACGATTGGCTTCTTCTATCTTATCAGCATTATCGAAACTCCAAAAGAAAAAGTGCAGAATAAAGGTTAGGATACTCTCCAGCCAAAAAGCTGTTACAAACACAAAGAGTGAGAAGATTATAAAACGAAAATATCGCCGACCAGCAAGATTGGTCTTTGTTACAAAGCGATGGTGAATATCGACACAGGCAAAAGAGATAAATAGAAATATCAATGTAAACGTGAGCGACACCTTTTCCGGCGCATCCCAACCTCCATAAAACAGCTTAAAGAAATAATAGGCAAACAACCAATAAAGAGCAAAGACACCATTTATGATGAGTTGTCGCTTATTAATATTCTCCATCGTTAGCATTGCACCAAATTAGTAAAAATTGCCCGGCAACTTTAAATCTGAACCAAATTTGCGTTCAACGGTTTGTCACACGCGACCAACAACACAAAGTACCGTAAACATCGTTTCTGATTCATTCAGCTTACTTTTAATAACGTTCATCGCATTTCTTTTGAATACCTATGGCTGCCCCATATGTTTGGCATATATTGTTAAACCAAATTAATTCATCATGATTGATTTTTTAGTACAAGGTGGCATTCTGGGAATGTCTGTTATTACAGGCTTTGGCATTGCAGCCATTGTTATGGCCATCCTAAATGCGTATTATCTTTTTAAAGGCCAAGAGGCATCACAAAAGAAACTGAACAGTGTGCTTTATCTTGGTAGTCTTGCGTTCTTTGCCGGTCTGGTATGGAATGCCATTGGCATGTATGAAATTTTAGACGTGATTCAGCGCATGGGAAGTGTGTCACAATCGGCCTTAGCAGGGGGATTAAAAGCAGCCAGCATTAGCACAATTTATGGCTTATCTTTATTTTTTATTGCATATGTATGTTGGTATTTATTACGCCTGAAAATCAACAATTAGCAGACTATTTCAATATTAAAAAGTAACTGATGTTATCACTCAACGTGATAACATCAGTTGCAATCATCATCAAAGTACTAACAACCATCACAATCTTACTTTTAATCGTATCTTTGCCGAAAATTGATACACGATGAAGTTTGAAGAGTTTGGCTTAAACGAGAAGATTACCAAAAGCATTGACCAATTAGGCTACAAGCGCCCCACTGATATTCAGTTTAAAGCAATACCTGCCATTTTGGAGAAAGAAGATGTGCTGGCCATTGCCCAAACAGGTACAGGTAAGTCGGCAGCTTTTGTCATTCCAATTCTTCAGTTGCTTCAGAAAAAGCGTAAAAACCGCGACGCTGGTGTACGCTGTATCGTAATGGTACCAACGCACGAGCTGGCCAAGCAAATCACCGATGTGTTTAAACAGATCGGTAAAAATACGGCGTTAAAATTCACAGCTATTTACGGCGGTGTTGACCAAACCGAACAAGTGGAGCGTTTGAAAAAAGGTACAGATGTGTTAGTAGCTACACCCGGACGTTTATTCGACTATATCAACCAAGGCGTGGTGAAGGTTTATAACGCTGAGATTTTAGTCCTGGACGAAGCCGACCACATGCTCGATTTGGGCTTTTACAAGGACATTCAGGACTTAATAAAATACTTGCCTAAACAACGTCAGACTTTGTTTTTCTCAGCAACCATTGATAAAAAAATCAAAAAGCTGGCCTATTCTTTGGTTCGTCGACCTATTCGCATTCAGATATCGCCTAAAAACCCTGTGGCCAAGAACATTGAGCATTCGGTGGCCTTTATCAAGATGGACGATAAACGCTTCTTTCTGGAACGCGTACTGAGAAGTAATCCTGATAAAAAAATTCTGGCTTTTGTTCGCACCAAAGTACGTTGCGAACGTGTGCTTAAAGCCATGGAACGAGTGAAGATGGAGGCTGTCACCATTCACAGTGACAAAACACAGGACGAACGCGACCAGGTTATGAAGCAATTTAAGACAGGTGAAATTAAGCTTCTTATCGCCACCGATGTAAGCGCACGAGGCATCGACATCCCTAATGTAGACATTGTGGTTAACTACGACCTACCTGAGCAACCTGAGAATTACGTTCACCGCGTTGGACGAACAGGTCGTGGTAAGCAAAAAGGAACCGCCATTGCTTTCTGCAGCGAAGAAGAAAAAGAGCTTCTGGCCACCATTGAAGAATATACTGGCTATCCTATTGATGTAACCGACATTGACCACGAAGAATATGCCGATACCATTGACTTCTCAACCGAAACGCATGCCGATTGGAAAACACTGATGCGACAAGCAGAAGAAGATGAAGCCGAATTTATGGCCATCAAAAAGAAACGCGCAAAGAAAAAGAAGAAATAAACTATAAGGAGTTATAGTATTCAACTAATTCTTTGACACTTTCGGGCTTACGAAACTTGATTTTGTTCCTTTTCAAATATTGAGCTATTTCATTGTGGTGCTTGGGTATTAGCCTAATAAAGTCATTTTTGTTATAAACAGGAACTAAATACCCCTCACCAAACGTCATAAATGTAGTTGGAGCGTGCTTTTTGAACTCTGGAGGTCTCGCTTCCTGAAATGGCTTTGGCTCTTCTCCCTCTTTTAGTATAACTTTATGCTTTAAAAACAAACTACATTTTCCCTCTTCTTCAAAGAGGGATTCGAAATATCCAATCTCCTTATTTTTCGAAAGCTTAAACGACCTCAGCACAAATAAATGATCATCTAATTGAATTTTTGGAACAAGTCTCTCCTTCGGTATATTATAAAACTTCTCTCCCTTCTTAATTTCCATCAAATCATTATAAACATTATAACGTATTGTTAATCCCTCAATCTTCTTTCTTTCATCAAGATAAACTGAAGCGCTAGTTGTTTCAAAAATATGCGGTGACCCTTTGTAGTTGACAGATTGAACTCCATCAATTATTTCTTGACCTTTAAAATCCATCCAAAACTCTTCAAATTGGGGACTTATCATATCTTGAGAGACAACCAATGAAGTAATTAAAGTTAAGCTAAGAGTTAAAAAAACTGCTTTCATATAAAATAGGTTTAGTTTATCTAGACCTAATTTAAAACTTTCTCAGTCAAAAGCCTAATTATAATATAATTATTTATTATTTAGAGAATTGTAGTAATCCACCAGCAATCTTATACTTTCCAGCTTCTTAAACTTGATTTTATTCGTTTTGATAAAAGAACCCAATTCCTTTTGATGATCAGGAGCTAATTCTAGAAAGTCATTTTTGTTTTTAATGCTCATTAAATCGCCATTTTCACATGCGATAAAAGCTTTTGGCTGTTTCTTGATAAACTCAGCAGGCTTTGCATCTTTAAAAGCACCTGGCTCTTCAGGTTCATTGAGAATAACTCGATATTGTGAATATAAGGTCAGTTTCCCTTTAATTTCTGTAACAAAATATCCTGTTTTCTTCTTCGCTGTTGAGGTGTATGCTTTCAATTCTAATATCTTATCTCCCAGTTTGAGTTCAGAAAAAATATCCTCTTTAGGAACAATATAATACTGACCATCTTTATCAATTTCAACTTGATCTTCATAAGCATTATATCGTATTTTTAAATCCTTAACAACTTCTTTGTCAGACCGAATAATACTTGCATCTTCAACGGCAAATAAATAGGGCGACCCTTTATAAGTTGCTGTACTTTCGGACACTCTAACTTTTGAGGAGCCCAGTTCTCTCATAAAAACTTCATAATCCGGAATACTTCCGGTTTGAGCTTTAATTGAAAAAAGTCCTATTATAATGAGAACGACACTTGTAATTAAGTTTTTCATAATTTAACTATTTGGGTATGGGTAATAAAGGAACATCTATATAAATTTGGTATTTTGATGTCTATCAAAGTGCATTATAATACTCAACCAATAGTTTGACACTTTCGGGCTTTTTAAACTTAATTTTATTGGTTTTAATAAAAGCTGCTAATTCTTTTTGATGATCAGGAGTAATATCCAGAAAGTCGTTCTTGTTTTTTATTAGTAGCAAAACTTCTGCATCAAACGTGATAAATAAGTCTGCGGGCTTACTCTTAAACGTTGCAGGTTTTGCATCCTGGAAGGGTTTTGGTTCACTTGCTTCTTGTAGAAAAACATTATGCCTCAAATACAAACTACATAACGAATCATTAACAATAGATTCAAAATAACCTATCTGCCTTTTACTGGTTTCTTTAAAGATCTTTAAATAGAAGTGACGATCCTCTAACACAATGTGCGGAAATAGTTTTTCTTTCGGAATGGCATAAAAATTCTCACCTTTTTTAATCTCCATCCTATCATTATAAACATTATAACGAATGGTCAAACTATCAATTATATGTCCATCTTGAAGCAGAATTGATGAAAAATTACTTTCAAACAGATAAGGAGTCCCGCTATAATTAGCTTCTTCCTTTCCTTCTATAAAGTGGCTTTGTTCGACATCTCGCCAAAACTTATTAAATTCAGGTGAAGCCAGATAATCTTGTGCATCTATAGCAAAGGGCAATAATAAGACTAAAAAAATAAGTGAAGTTTTCATAGGGTTGGACTTTTTATAAAATTATAAAAAATCCTATTAAGTCAAAACCTACTTGACTTCTTCAAAATCAACATATTCACCTTCATTGTCATCCACTACATGGTTTGACTTCTTTTGAGAGTTTTTTTGTACCGTTACTTTTCCTTCTTGTTGCTGTGCTTGTTGTTGATAATTGCTGGCAGCCCCTTGTTGTTGCTTCTGCATTCGTTCAACTCCTTTTTTCATCAGGTAAGGAAGTAGCAAGCGCCCAATTATTTTAAAGAGGTAATAAAATGTGATTAGAAAAAATATTGTTTTAAAAAGACCTACAAGCATATCAATTAGTTTTAATCAAAGATAAGATGATTACGACAATTATCGTGCAAAAGTTAAGTGCAAGGGATCTTCATGTCAAGTATTCATACTCTAAACTGTTTTAGTTGACAGAATGGCACGGTTTCAAGAAAAAAAGGATCGCATCTTTATTTGCGATAAAACAAGTAAAGATGCGATCCTTTGTATTTAATGTCACAATTCAGTCCTAACTTTCCAGTTTCCCAGCTTCTTCAACCGCTTTTTGGAAAATATCGTCTACCCGGTGGAGAATTGGATAAAACCCTTCGTTATCTATCATATTACGGGCAATATAAGCCTTTAACTCAATCTCAATCAACTGTTTTGACGTTTGATATTCTTTACTACTATATTCAACACCTTTATCTTTGGCAAAGCGGAGGAAATCGCTCAATAATGCCTGTTTGTCCAGGTATTTTTCCAGAGCTTCAGCATTAGTATACGCCTCTAATTTTGCACGATGATTATCGGTATATTGTAAGGCATAGCGATAAATAATACCATTCATCCTTAGTTTGTAGAAATAATCTGTTATCATGCTTGTATCACGAGGAATAAAAATATCGGGCATTATGCCACCTCCTCCGTATACAGTACGTCCATTCTTAGTGGTGTATTTTAATTCATCATCAAACTCAATGCTATCCTGATTAAAGAATTCGCCATGTTCATAACGCTTATAGATATCTTCGTAATAATCTTCATTACCATTGTCATATGGTTTTTGAATAAATCGTCCACTAGGCGTATGGTAGCGAGCAACCGTTAAACGTAATGCCGAACCATCGGATAAAGGGATTTGCTGTTGCACCAGTCCTTTACCAAAGGAACGTCGACCAATCACCAACCCTCGGTCGTTATCCTGAATAGCACCTGCAAAAATCTCACTGGCTGAGGCTGAAAATTCATCTATCAGCACAATCACTTTTGTGTCCTGGCAGGTTCCGGCGCCGTTGGCATGCACATTCTGACGTTTTTGTGCTTTTCCTTCTGTATACACTATCAAATCTTTCGCCGGTAAAAATTCGTTACACAAGCGAATCGCTACATCTAACAGCCCTCCCGAGTTTCCTCGAAAATCAATAATCACCTCCTGGCAATTATTAGCCTTAAGCTTTGCCAACGCCGTTAAAAACTCCTGATATGTATTTTGTGCAAACTTGTCAACCTTAATATAACCGGTGGTTTCGTTCACCATATAACTCACCTCAACGCTATAGATTGGTATACTACCACGTGTTATATTAAAATCAATCAAGTCTTTATTAGGACGACGAAGCACTCCAACTTTAACATCGGTCCCCATCTCACCTCTCAACTTCTTCATTACATCGTTAGTGGCAATATTTTTACCGGCAATAATCGAATCATCAACGGCTACAATGCGGTCACCCGGCAAAATACCAACTTTCTCCGATGGCCCGCCCTGAATCACCTGAATCACCATCACGGTATCGTTCTGCATGCTAAACTGCACGCCGATGCCGCCAAAATTCCCTTGTAATTCCTCGTTCACTTTGTTTAAATCTTTGGCAGGTATATAAACCGAATGGGGATCAAGATCTTTCAAGATTTCCGGAATAATTCGCTCCTCAATACTCAATCGATCTATCGTATCAACATATTCATCTTCAATCAGAGTTATTATACCATCCAACTTATTATTGGCCTGTGGGTAGATCATCAAAGGATTACTACTGCCCGGGCCTGGAGATTTTATAAAATTTCTTCCTATAAAAACCCCTAATGCCACCAAAAGAGCATACAGGAATGGCATAAATATTTGCTTGCGTGTATTTGACATGTTTCGTTAGTTTTATGCTATAAGTCGTATCTATTGTTGTGAGCTTCCAATTATTAAACCGTCTTCTACCTTAATGAGTTCATCTTCGATATGAACAACTTCAATGTTAGCCCTGGTTAGTAGATCCAACCCGTCTGTATTATGGTATTTTTCGGCAAAGACAACACGTTTGATTCCTGCCTGGATAATAAGTTTAGAACATTCAATACAAGGTGAAGCAGTTACGTATAAAGTTGAATTATCGGAGCTATTATTTGAACGCGCTACCTTAGTAATCGCATTCGCTTCGGCATGAAGCACATAAGGTTTCGTCTTGTTATCACAATCTTCACATTCGTTTTCAAAACCCGATGGTGTGCCATTATAGCCATCACTGATAATCATCTTATCTTTAACAATAATAGCCCCCACTTGCCGGCGAACACAATAGGAATTTTGTGCCCATATGCGTGCCATGGCCAGATAGCGTTGGTCAAGCAGAAACTGCTTTCTCTGTTTTTTATCGTCTTTATGCATATTTTAAGATTGCTTGTTACAAAAGTAACAAAATATGCTTCGGACAAAAGTTACTATCTGAAAAGAATAGGCTTAACAGCATTATCCACAACAATGTGATACTGTTTTAATGCAAAATATTACGTCGTTTTCTCCGATGAAAGTAATCGATAATGAATAAAATGCCAGTAATAAAAAATGGAAGTGTCAATAAAAAAACGGGCAGAAGGCTTTTAAAAACCGAATGATTCATCCTGAAATTATGACGAAACACCAATACTGATAAAGCCAAACCCAAAAAAATGAGAATACTCCCTCCTGTTAATTCTTTGCGCCAAACATAAATTAAGAATGCTATCAATGCAAAAGAAGGGATCATGTGCATAATAAAATTCCGTATCTGATGCCAGGTATTGAAAGTAGAATCAAAAGCATCTAAAGCAAAAAGCGATATAAATGCAACGGTTGCTATATAGATGACACGGGGTGTCCAATACAATATTTTACTTCGACTAGCCATATATGGAATATACGACGAATTGAGTCGTAGGTCAAGGATTTGCAGCCCACTAATAATCTTAATACTTTTGCTTCTCACATAGATAACTAATTCGATGAAAAAGATATTGATTACCGGCGGTGCCGGATTTATTGGATCACATGTTGTTCGTTTGTTCGTGGAAAAATACCCCGATTACCATATTTACAATCTGGATGCTCTCACCTACGCTGGCAATCTTGAAAACCTGAAAGATATTGAGTCGAAGAGCAACTATTCGTTTATCAAGGCCGATATAACCGATGCTGATAAAATGAACGAATTATTTGCCCAATACACCTTCGATGGGGTCATTCATTTGGCAGCCGAATCACATGTCGATCGTTCCATTTCCGATCCACTGGCTTTTATCAAAACCAACATATTAGGAACGGTTAATTTGTTGAATGCAGCCAAATCAGCCTGGAAGGATAACATGGATAAACACTTGTTCTATCATATTTCGACCGATGAAGTATATGGCTCTTTGGGCGAAACCGGCCTTTTTACCGAAACCACCGCTTACGACCCGCGAAGTCCTTATTCATCATCAAAAGCCAGTTCCGACCATTTGGTGCGCGCCTACCATCATACTTATGGCATGCAGGTGGTTATTAGTAACTGTTCCAACAACTACGGTCCCAATCAGTTTCCGGAAAAACTAATTCCACTGTCCATCAATAATATCAAAAACAATAAGCCCATTCCTATTTACGGCAAAGGTGAGAATATACGCGATTGGTTATATGTACTCGACCATGCCCGTGCCATTGATGACATTTACCACCTAGGCAAAAATGGCGAGACTTATAACATTGGCGGCATTAACGAATGGACTAACATCGACCTCATCCATAAACTGTGCGAAGTGATGGATAAAAAGCTGGGACGCCAAGCTGGCGAATCGGCACAGCTCATCACCTTTGTGAAGGATCGTGCAGGGCACGATATGCGTTATGCCATTGACGCTACTAAGCTCACTAAAGAGCTCAACTGGCAGCCTTCGCTTCAATTCGAAGAAGGTATTGAAAAAACCGTTGACTGGTATCTGGATAACGAAGAGTGGCTGAATAACATTATATCAGGTGATTACGAGAACTATTACAACGAACAATATAGTGACAGATAAATAATTGCTAATTCAACAATAATAAGGCGCAGAGCAATTTGCGCCTTGTTGACAAAAAGAATGGTCAAAACCATTTCTAAACACCAATTACGGCAGCATAATAACTAGTATGATTTAATTTTGGATCCATTCATGCCAAGTTAACAATCATTTAATACTTCCATTAATGCCTTATTACCTGCACATTAACCGCATTCGTACATAGTTGACTCATATATCATACAACTTTTTTGACTTTCATCCGTATTCGTAACCATCGGAAATCAAACAGGGGTGAATAGCCTGTTTAAAAATATCGATAAGGGGAATCTTAAGTGTTTAATTTATTCCGAATAAAGTAGGAAAATAAAAGTATGTTGTATGCAACTAAGTAGCATTCGATCCAAGATATTATTGTCTTTTGGATCTGTGGTTTTTATGGTGATTGCAGCCATAAGCCTGACCTTCTATTACACCGTAAGTGATCGGTTAACAGAAAACATCAGAACCCAGCAATTGCATAATTTTGCAGAAGCTTCGCAAAGTGACCTTCGAACAAGCTTCGAAAAAGCAATTGAAACATCGCAAGCCATTGCTAACGATCCAACAATTATGAACTGGTTTAGCGATGAAGAAATGGATGAAAACCTAAAATCGCTCAGCCTAAAAAAATTAGATGATGTCGTTAATGACTTTGGTTATTTGACCTCATTTGCAGTTAATGCTACCACTCACAACTTCTGGTCTCATAATTATCAAAAGCTGGATGTTGTTTCTAAAGACGACCCGGATGATGCCTGGTTTTTCAATACATTAAATAGTCAAAAACGTGTTCAATCGAACCTCGATTATAATCGGGAATTAGATCAAACTGCCCTGTTTATAAATGTTATAATGGGCGATTTAGATCAGCCGCTTGGTGTTGCTGGTGTTGGCATTAACATCGACCAATTGGTAAGTGATCTTACTCAACGTAAATTTAGTGACAACAGCCTGCTGTGGGTTGTTGATAACCAAGGCGTTGTTAAACTTTCACAAAACAACGAAGATATCAATAAAGCCTTAAGTGAAATAGTTGGTGATGCTTCAAAAACTATCCTCAACGATGCCAATAATGGCCTGATTAGTGAATACCCAATCAATGATGTCGCCTATGAACTTGTTTATATGAACATTGGCAATACTGCCCATAAAATAGTGATGTCGGTGCCCACTTACGAATTGGTTAAAATGCTCAATCCAATCCGTAACATCTCGTTTATCATCGGTATTGTTTTCATTATACTTTCATTGGTAACCGCCTACTTTATATCACGTTCACTGGCACAGCCTATTCTTGAGCTAATCAAAATTGCCGACTCCTTATCGGAAGGTGACCTTTCGGTAAAAATCAATGAAGATTTAAAGCAGAGAAATGATGAAATAGGTCAGCTAGCACAGACCTTTGGTCATATGACAGGAAAAATCGAAGAGGTTATTTTACAAGCCAAACAAACTGCTCAATTAATATCTGAAGGCGGAACAAAATTAACCGATTCGGCCAATGAATTATCGAGCCGTTCGATGCAACAGGCCACATCAACCGAAGAGGTATCCGCTTCGATGGAAGAGATGGGTGCCAATATCAGTCAAAATGCAGATAATTCGAAACAGACCGAGCAACTAATGTCGCAAGCCTTTAAAGATACCAGTAACGGAGGTGAAATCGTAAAGAAAGCTGTAGAAGGCATTAAAACCATTGCTGAAAAAGTACAGCTGATTGAAGAGATTGCGATGCAAACCAACATTTTATCACTGAATGCTGCTGTTGAAGCTGCGCGTGCTGGTGAAGAAGGGCGTGGTTTTGCAGTAGTTGCTGCCGAAGTTCGTAAGCTTGCTGAACGAAGTCGTGAGTCGGCCAATGAAATTAGTAACAATGCCACCTCGGGTGTAGAAATCGCTATTAAAGCCGGTGAAATATTTGACAAGCTTGTGCCGGATATTCAGAAAGCTTACAACCTTGTTTCTGAAATATCTGCTGCATCCAATGAGCAAAACGAAGGTTCTAAACAGGTTAACAATGCCATTCTTGAGCTGGATGGCGTTTCGCAAGGCAATGCTGCGGCAGCAGACAAAATATCTGAATTAAGCGAGTCGTTCTCTGAAGAGATCAATAAATTAAATGAAGTGATTGGCTTCTTTAAGGTCAAAGAATAATATATTACACATCCGATTCTTAATAGTGCCTGATCAGTAAATATTGATCAGGCATTATTTTTTCAACTGGGTATTATCCAATGGCAAACCATTTCTTCGCCAGCTAATCAATCCGCCTTTTAATTCATAAACAGTCTTAAATCCAAGACTATCGAGAATTTCTCCTACACGACCTGTCCGTGATTCAAATTCGCAATAAATAAAAATAGTATCGGTTCGGGGAAGTTCTTTTGCCACATCCAACAATTGTTTCTTTTCGGGCAAAGGAATTGCACCCTCAATACGGTATTGCGCATATTTCTCCGAAGGGCGCACATCAAATATCATGGCCTTTGGATGCTTTTGAGTAAGTGAATAAAAAAGCTTGGGACTGACGCGCCTGGGACTTTGAACATCTAGCCTTAGAACACTTAATAGCAGAAAAGAGAATATAATCGAAAGTTTAAGCATAAGATGACTTTATGAAAGCATACGCAAGCAAATGTTAATTGTTTCTGGTTTTAGATGAGTAAAGCGTAAATTATACAACTTAATTATAAATATTTTGCAATACATTTGCTTGCTTTATATTAATCTTAATTTATAATTTATGAGAGTTTTATTATTAACACTTCTGTGCCTTGTGGGCATTGAATCTTATTCGCAATTGAGCGTAAGCGCCAACGTCTCCCAAGATTTTTCTATTGATTACAAGTTTA
This sequence comes from Carboxylicivirga litoralis, assembly GCF_025499605.1. GTDB lineage: Bacteria > Bacteroidota > Bacteroidia > Bacteroidales > Marinilabiliaceae > Carboxylicivirga > Carboxylicivirga litoralis. The sequence continues at coordinate 140,022 of NZ_JAFMVC010000006.1, forward strand.
ATGACAAATACAGGGTTGAACTTGGATTTAACGATGGAAAATTTGAAGATTCAACAATTAAAGCAACTTTTAAGGCAGAGTTACTAAAAAAAGATGACTTTGGTGGATATATCGGAGCTGGTTTTGTAGGAACAGACTTTGATCTGGCTTCGATTCCAATTGGTATGGATTTTTACCCATTCGAGAAGAAATCATTTAGCATAGTACTTGAACTTGATAATCAAATTGGAAATTCAAATGTGTATGTCTACGGTAATGTTGGGATACGCTATCGATTTTTAAAATAAACAAAGGCCGGTTAGTTGAACTAACCGGCCTTCTATTACATATCCACTTGCTCCAATCGCGGCTCTATATTCTTTCTAAACTCTGCAATCAACTTGATTCGTGTATCTTTCAGAGCATATTCGAAATTACCCGGACGCATACCTCTAATACCTGTTAAATTATCGGTAAATATCTCGGTTTGCGAATTTAAGTCCTTGATTGAAATCGTAAAATCGGCAAACACAGTAAAAACTGAATACCCTTCTCCTTTGCGCTCATCGCCAGAAACAAAATTAGAGGCAATTTTTACGACGAAATCGGCCTCGCTCATATTATTAGTGAAGGTGAAAAAGTTTTCGTTAAGCTCAGTCTTCAGCATGCCGGTAAACGCACCACTTTCATTTAATTCTCCAAATACCTTCTCTTCACTAATCAGGTAAGCCTTTGATTTCAGTACCTCTATTGCAATTCCTACCGTTGGCATTTGTTTTTGAGGAAAAAACACTTTTAATAAGCGCTTAACTTCCTCATCTGTTTCCGCTTCGGCTACGTGACTAAAATCAAATCCCGCAGTTATTTCCTGCATTTTTCGTTTTGATATAAGTCGGGTTATTGACACCGATGTATAACCATCGAGATTGGTTTTACTTTGCGACGATAAGATACCTTCGCCTTTTGTAAATTGATATTTTAAAGGAAACCCAGCCAGAGGTCGTTTTTCTCCATTATTACCTAAAAATGATGCATTGACACCAATGGGCACTTCCAGCTTTTTAGAAAACTGTATTTGATAGCGCGACTGCACTGGTTCCAATTCAATACGACGGAATACATCCTGAATTGTTCCAAAAACCTTTGTACCGACATTATAAGTTCCATCAACCGTTTTATACGTTAAATCCTCCTGCAAGTGATCTTTTAGACTGACAGCAGCTTTGGCCAAGTAGTTTAAAGCCGAATAGGCATCATAGTTATCAATGGCTTTTTGAGCATCAGACAAGTATGAACCGGCCATCATCTTGGCCTTATCCAATTTCATTTGTTTTGCGCGTGCATATTTTTCCTTGGATAAGCGGGTCATCACCCAATATTCTTTACGGTTTTCCCAGGTTAATACCTCGTAGCCCTCAAGCGTTTGCTCAACCGAAGCCTGCAATTTAGACTCATAAGACTCTTTATATTGATAGTCGGTTTCGATTTTCTTAAGTACTGAATTGGATGAGATATTGACCTGAATCTCGCTACTCATCAGCTTTAACGCTGCCCCGCGTGCACTTTCCCTATACTCGACTGCACTGCCTTGCTTAGGCACCATAGCAATGCCAATGTAATAAGCTGGATCATTGGGGCGCTGCTTTACCCAGGCGGGCTTCTTTTTGGCATCTGCATTTAGAGGCAATAAAAACAAAAAGGCCAGTGCCAGAATAAATCCGGAACCTGCCAGCTTTTTAATCGGGAAAACACCCCTGCATTCCGTCTTCTGTCTTCCGTCTTCTGTCTTACTCCTTTGTTTAATAAGTTTCTTCATACTATTTATGCTTCAGGTTATGTCGTTTAAAATCTGGTCTATTTGTCGAAAAACCACATCGGGTTCAAAACCTCTGGATTGCGCAAACCGGGCTAAAGCTGCCTTTGTTTGCCAAACATCCTTGTTTTTGATTTGCCGCTTTTTACTATGCAATAATTCTGCCAGCTTTTCAATGTAATCCTCTTCATTTATCTGCTCCAAAGCTTCGTCAATCAGTGAAGATGCGATATGTTTACCCCTTAGCTGAAAGCGAATTTTTATGCGTCCCCAGCCATTAAAGCGAAACTTATCGCGCACATAGTAGCCGGCATAACGCTCATCATCGATAAACTTTTCATCAATCAACCACTTGAGCACTTTATCCACCTCTTCTTCAGACAAATCCCAATTTACCAGTTTTTTTTGAATATCGGCGCTGCAATACTCTTTGCGCGAACACAAAGCAGCTGCTTTATTAAGTGCCTGACGGTAATCCATACAGATAAGTTAGATACTTTACTTTACATATACCCCTTTCACATTCACAAACTCCATCATGCCATGGTAGGATAACTCCCGCCCATAGCCACTTTCTTTAACACCACCAAATGGCATACGTGGGTCGGAACGCACAAAATCGTTGACAAAACAACAGCCTGCTTCCAGCTCATATTCAGCAATGTATTTGCCTTTTTCAATGTCTTTTGTAAATACTGCAGCCCCTAATCCAAATACTGTATCATTGGCAATGCGAATGGCATCTGCTTCATCTTTTGCCCGAATCAAGGAAGCCACCGGGCCAAACAACTCTTCGTGATACGCCACCATGCCTTCTTGCACATCGCCAAGCACTGTTGCCGGGTAATAAGCTCCATCGCGATTAGGGATATAACCACCAGTTAATAGCTTAGCCCCTTTACTCACACTGTTTTCTACTTGTCGATGAATATCTTCACGGAAATTTGAACGTGCTAAGGGGCCGATATCTTTACTCTCATCAAACGGATCGCCAAGGGTGATGTCGCGCATTTTATCCGTAAACTTGTTGGCAAATTCTTCATAAACCTCATCTACAATAATAAAACGTTTGGCTCCAATACAACTTTGGCCTGCATTTAAAATACGACCTGCAACACACGCCTCAACGGCAGCATCCAAATCAGCATCTTTTAGTATCAGATACGGATCGCTTCCACCTAATTCCAATACACACTTCTTTAAATATTTACCTGCCGTTGCCGCCACAGCTTTTCCAGCTGGTGTACTACCTGTTAAGGTAACGGCTTTCACCCGCTTATCGCCAATAATTTTCTCAACTTTGCTGCTACGTACCAAAAGCGTTCGGAATACATCTTGAGGAAAACCGGCTTCCACAAACACATTCTCAATTGCCAAAGCACATCCAGGCACATTCGATGCGTGCTTCAATAAGCCAACATTACCGGCCATTAATGTTGGAGCCGCAAAGCGAAAGACCTGCCACAAAGGAAAATTCCAGGGCATAATCGCCAACACCGGACCTATTGGCTGGATAGAAGCGAAGGATTCCTGTGCTTCGGTAGCGATGATTTCATTGGACAAAAATTCAGCACCATTCTCGGCATAATATTCACACACTTTGGCACACTTTTCAACTTCAGTCCGGGCTTCCTTGATGTTCTTTCCCATCTCAACAGTAATGTTAAATGCCAAACCTTCTTGCTTTTCACGCAATACCTGTGCAGCTTTTAACAACAAATCAGCCCTTTTGCTTACTGGTTGTTTACGCCATAATTTATAAGCCTGATAGTTGGCCTCAATGGCATTATCTATTTCATCCGAATGGAATTCTTCGTATTCTCTTATTATTTCTCCGGTTGCCGGATTAATGCTTTTTAAAAACATGATTCTCAGATTATGGTAAGCTCCTTAAAAGTACGCTGAAAAAAATGAACCTAAAAAGATATTTGTCGGGAAATTAACTGCATTATGTCTTATATTGCTATTATTATGCACACAAAATCGCAGCAAATACCATTCATACTTTTTATTACCTTTCTAGCATTTAGCACATTAGCCTCTGGTCAGACAAACCAATCTGACAAACCGCTTTTTTATGGTGCATCGTTATATTATGGCAAATTTCAGGTGCATACCAAATCATTGTACCCTTATAACGGTACCAATCCTTATGGTGTTGAATTTGAAATAAGTCAACTCTTGCTTACCGACAATATTCGCGAAACATTTGGCACTTTTATCAAATGGGGACTTGGCTTGAACTATGTTAACTTTACTCATGAGGACTTAGGTTATTCTATTACAGGACTCGCATATATAGAACCATACATCAAGCCTCGCGGACGCTGGCGTTACTCCATAAAGATTGGCGGAGGCCTGGCTTATATGAGTCATCCATATGATGAAATGAGCAACCCACAGAACCTTACCTACAGCACTCAATTCGCCTTCCCAATATTTGGGGGAGCAAGTGCTTATTATTATTTCAACAAACAACTAGCCATTAAGGCAACAGCCTCGTATCAACATATTTCGAACGGAGGTATCAAACAACCGAACCTGGGGATTAACTATCCTGTAATTGCAATAGGGATGGAATTTTCGAATAACTATTACATGGTTCCACCCAAAAAGAAATTGCGACAGTTTAAAAAAGATAAAAGATTTGATTTGCTGGCAGGTTATTCGCTCAAAGAAGACACTACCAATACCAATAACCTTCAGGTTGCCACATTAATTATTAACCAAAGCTGGCAGGTATCGCGCATTAATGCACTAACACTATCCGGGTTAATTGAATTTCAAGAAATAGGCGACTACCAGGAGAGCATCGATCAATGGAGTATCGCACCACTAGTTGGCAATGAATTTCTACTTGGCAGGTTGCGTTTTGGCCAACAGATTGGACCATATCTTTTAAAGGGAGAAAAGGCACCCAACCAGTTACTGCAAAACTATTATTTACGCTATAAAATAAACGCCCATCTTATGACGGGCGTAAATCTTAAGGCTCACGGACGCGTAGCCGATTATTTATCTTTTCAGTTTGGATTAATGTTTTAGGCATCGCCTACCACACGTGTCCAGCTTACTTTTTTACCAATTAGTGAAAAACCAATATAGCCTTTCACCTGCAACTTATTTGGGTTTCCTTCAAACCACATGTAGCATTTATAAGTATTCCCACTTTTCGGATCGTAAATTGTTCCATTAGTCCATTCCTCATCGTCTTCGTCATACTCAAAGTTCTTCAGCAATTCCAATCCCATTATTTTACGCTGCTTTAACTCTTCATCCGGATTGTGTTTATCCAGCTTATCAGATCCATCCTTTTCTGTTGGGTTCTTTAACCAGATAACCTGACCTTTAAACACTCCTTCTTCTGTCTGCGAAATCTGAACTTTCGAATCCCCATCCTGCGTTAACCAGGTGCCAACTACTTTGGTGTTTTTCTGCCCAAACATCGTCAAAGACAACAGCATTAACGCCAGGCTTAATAAGTATTTCTTCATATTCAAAGCATTATCATACAACCTATTCAAAAAAACAATTGGTCGGCAATATAGTAAAATAAGCTGAAAATTAAGGAACCGGATCGTGCCCATGTCCACCCCAGGGGTTGCAGCTTAAAATACGTTTAATAGATAAGTACAAACCTTTGAACGGGCCGTGTTTTTTAAGTGCTTCGATGGTATATTGCGAGCAAGTTGGCGTATAGCGACACGAAGCACCCAACACAGGAGAAATAAACCATTGGTATAATTTTACCGGAATCAGCAAAAGAGCAACCAGACCACTTCGCAGAATTGAAATCAATTGTTTGATGAATCGTATGACAATTCTATCCTTCATTGCTCAAATCATTAATTACTTTTTTTAAGGCTTTCTTCATCCCTTTTTCAACAGATGCATAATCTAACATATCGGTTGGCAAATAGATAAAAGCAACTGCCAATTTCACATCCTTTTCATGTAAGGCAGCTATAAATGACGCTTTATTTAAGCGATAGGCTTCGCGGGTTAAACGTTTTAACCGATTCCGTTTGTAGGCGCGTTTAAAGCGTTTTTTCGACACACTAACTAAAATCTGAGCATTGCCTTGCTCCTCAGGACTAATGGGCATAAAACTTACCCGAAATGGATATTTTACAAACGATTTCCCTTTTGTAAACAGCTCCTGAATAGTCGTGCGACTACACAGGCGTTCGTTCTTATTAAAGGTAAATCGTTGTTGTTCCATCCTATTAAGATAAAAAAATCCTCTCTGCCAATGACAAAGAGGATTCATCAGCCTCGGGCTGCTTGTATTATTTTTGTCCTTTGTTAAACTTCTTGATGTATTGCTCCAAAGCCATTGTCATAGACGGTGCTTGCGGCATTGGTGCCTGAATGTCAAGACGTAAACCAGCATCTTTCACTGCTTTGGCAGTAGCTGGTCCGAATGATGCTATTTTTGTCTCGTTCTGAACAAAATCAGGGAAATTCTGCATTAGCGATGCTATCCCTGATGGGCTAAAGAACACCAACACATCGTAGTTAACGTCTTTTAAATCGCTCAGATCACTACTTACAGTACGATACAAAATGGCTTTTGTATATTTCACTTTTGCTTTATTCAGCAATGTTGGTATTTCTTGCTTATGAATATCAGAAAGAGGTACTAAGAAGCTTTCGTCTTTGTGTTTCTTAACCACATCAGCCAAGTCGGCAAACTTACCAGTCGAATGGAAAATCTTACGCTTACGATACACAATGTACTTTTGCAAATAGAAGGCTGTTGCTTCCGAGATACAGAAATACTTCATCGTATCCGGCACAGTCACACGCATTTCTTCTGCAATGCGGAAGTAATGATCAATGGCTGTTCTACTTGTAAAAATAACCGCTGTATGGTCAAGAATATTAACCTTTTGCGTTCTAAACTCCTTTGCAGGAACCGCTTCTACCTGAATAAAAGGTCTGAAATCAATTTTCAGATTGCTTTTTTCAGCCAAATCAAAGTAGGGAGATTTGGGTGTTGAGGGTTTGGGTTGTGAAACCAGGATTCTTTTAATCTTCAATGTACTTCAATTTAAATTCAACTAAACCTTTACCTCATTTACTATTCCCTAGTATATCATTACCTTAATAAGTATTGACAAGGGTAAAATTTCTAGGGCACAAAAGTACAAAAACATATAAAAAATTGAAAGCGGGCTATGTAAAATAATTTTTGCCCCCCGAAGTAATTGAACCACATACATGATTAGAAACAGCGCCAGCCCTGCTTTTAAAAGGAATGTAGCAGTTAATACATCCACAAAAGGAACCACTGCCACAATGGGCAAACAGGCCATTCCAAACACCTTACTCAACATATTGGCGTTAAATAAATACTCTTTTGTCGGTTGTTGAACATCAAAAACCGATGCTACAAACAGGTAAAAAACGTTTTTTATGAAGAAATAAGAAATGACAGCTGCTATTACCAAAAGGAAAAAAACAAACGAACTGACTTGTTGCGGACTCTTTCCTGCTATATGAGCAAATTCAAACAACATCATGGAGGTTGAAAGAAAAAATAAACAAGTTAGTGCCACTGATGGTTTTTGATTTTGCAGGTTTCCACTTGAAAACAATTTAGTGGCCGATTGTTGGTAACGGATGGATGAAAATAGTTCGCTTAAATATTTCCCTGCTGAAAGTTTAACAAAACCAGCAATGATTATTGCCAACAATATAAAACCTGACAACCACTCTTTAGAGCCATCAAATGGTGCACTTTTACGGGCAACAACCGGAGGGGAAGGTACTACTACTTCGGGCTTTGTTTCTTCTTTAACAACATTTTCCGGCCTCGGCTCTACTGGAGCTATTTCCTCTGCTACAACATTAACGTCACTCGCACTAACTTGTGTCACCTGATTGATGACCTGGTCACTTTTTTTAAGATTAAAATAAATGGAGTCTTCAACTGACCAGGTGCGATAGACTACCTTTTTCGGCTTTACCACTTGCTGTGTTTGCAGATGGCGAGGCTCTTTGATCTCCAACTGCTGAATTGGGGTACGCAGACTCGTGGCTGTTGACAAACTATCTTTGTTAACAACCTGCTGGTTTTCTACGCCTTGTACTTGCTGATATGTCAATGCTGTCTCCCCCATCGAAAGCAATTTCAACAAAAGTAACTAAAATTGTCAAGGTTTTATACTTACTCCTTACTTCACAGCGGCAAACTTCAAGGCGTCAGCACTCCAACTGGGCACTTGCTCTATTGCATCACACACCTCTGCAGCCGAATCAACCACATGCCATAATGCCCGGTGTTCTTCGCGCATAAAATCTTCATCAATCATTTTTTCAAGAGCCTGAACAAGTGGTGTAAAATATCCTTTTGTATTTACAATGATAACCGGATGCTGAACCTGGCCTAATTTCTTTAGCGATAAAACCTCAAATAATTCTTCATAAGTCCCAACACTCCCGGGAAGCACAACAATGGCATCGCTTTCATTGATTAAAAGCTTTTTACGTTCTGCCATATCTTCCACATGAACCATGTCCTTAACGCCTTTATGTTCCCACTCCACTTCAACCATAAAATGTGGAATAATCCCTTTAACTCGCCCATTAAGTTCCAAAGCCCGATTAGCCAAACTTCCCATCAAACCAACTGCGCCACCTCCATAGACAATACCATAACCTGATTTTACCAATTCTTCAGCCAATAAGGCTGCTTCATTCATGTATACCTCATCCACTTTGGGGCTCGATGCACAAAATACAGTAACATTCTTCATCTAAAATCAATTTAAGTCCATAACAATCAGGCCGAATCACCAACACACCACATGGCCCCTCCCAACAGAATAACATCTTTCAGTATGCTTTGTCCGAGTTTTGACAACTCTGGAAAACCGTATGGAGCCTGCCAGACATATGATGATGTAAAAAGCGTTGAAACGCTTATCAATAAAATAACAGTTGCGGCAACTCCTCCCCAAAACGACACTTTTCGTGCCACCGGTTTAAGCGCTATTAAAACACCAATTATCATTTGCAGATAGGCCAGCATTTGAGAAAAAGCATACGACGTGATATACTTTAACATCCAGCTAAACATAGAGGAGTTTGACAATACTTGCTTTAAATAATCAGCCTCACTATTTCGTAATTTCATTAAGCCCAGCCAGATAAAAGTAATGGCTAAACCATAGCGTAATATAAATTGACCAGCCGTTTTAAATGTTTTGGCAATCATATACTTTTCATTTTAGAAGATGGAAATTCCTGTTTTGGTGGTAAACAGCTCCAAGGCTTTAACACCTGTCAGCGAATTACCGTGTTTGTCTAAACCCGGACTCCACACACAAATGGATAACAAACCCGGGATAATGGCAGCTATGCCACCTCCTACTCCACTCTTACCCGGCAATCCTACTCTGAATGCAAAATCACCAGCCGCATCATAAGTACCACAAGTGAGCAAAAGCGAATTGATGCGCTTGGCCTGGCTCGCTGTTAAATATCTTCGCTTGCTAATTGGATGAATACCATGGTTGGCCAAAAACAGAAAAGCACGGGATACATCTTCACAGCTCATCGACAAGGAACAGTGACCAAAATAAAAATCCAATACTTCATCAACATCAGACTCAATATTGCCATAGCTTTTCATAAAATGAGCCAGTGCAGCATTGCGGTGACCAAATGCTTTTTCGGAACGAAACATGGCATGGTTCATTTTAATGTCTTTATTGCCAGCCAGCTCTCTAATGAAATTGATAATGGTATTTAGTGAATCTTCGGTATGGCTTACAACACAATCGGCCACAACTATGGCTCCAGCATTGATAAAGGGATTCCGTGGCTTTCCATTTTCATTTTCTAACTGAATCAGCGAGTTGAAAGGATTACCAGAAGGTTCTTTCCCAACCCGTTTCCACAGATCATCCTGAAGAATAGAAAAGGCCTTGGTTAAACTAAACACTTTTGAGATACTCTGAACCGAGAATTTCATTTGTGCATCGCCGCAAGTATATTCGCGACCATCAAGCAAGCTAACTGATATTCCAAAAGAGTTACTATCCACATTTGCCAGTTCTGGTATGTAATCTGCTACTTTACCATGCTGCAATAATGGTTTTACCTCATCAGTAATCTGATTAATAACCAATTGCCAGTCAGTATCCTTCAAATTCACATCAGTCATTAGCTTATTTCCTCTTGCTAAATGGAATATGATACTCTAGTGTGTATGTAAATCCCATGTTTGTTGTGCGATCCCTTCTCCCGTAACCTGGTATTGAATAGGGTTCTAATTCATTTTCCGTGCCCACATTAACAATCGTACGAAATCGAACAGACCATCCCATGTAAAAATTCTTGATTATCTCAGAGCGCAAACCAAAAACAAACTCAGCCCAATGCGATCCCACCGTTGACGAACCTAATGAATTGGTTACATCGCCCCAGTAGTCTTCTTTTACAACATAGCGAGGGCAACTTTGCTCCTGAACAGCCACGCCATATCTGAAACCCAATAAAATATTATCGTTATTGCCTATCTCTTCAACGCGAAACAGGTTATAATCGATTCCGGTCCTGATAAAACTACCATCTGAAGTATAGGTCATTTTATCATTGTCCAAATCCACATTTTCATATCCTAGTTCGGCGGCAATTTGCCACTTACGGTTGATGGTATAACGCGCATTAGCCTCCACGCCAAACCGCTCATCAGAAAAAATATGATTAATAAATGGTGCCAGATCAATTCCAATAGATAAACCAGGATTACCTTTATTAGCCAGCTTTTTCTCCTCTTTTGTCATTTCCTTACCCTGTTGCGCAAAACTGCTCAACGAACAAACCAACAAACTAAGGCTCAATATATATTTTAACATTTTCAAGAGTTTCGTTATACAATACATCCGGGTAGCTAATAACAATCGAATCAATTAAATTGATGGTGTATAGAACCGTATCTAATTTCAGATTATAAGAGAACCCACATTCTCCCGATACATAATTCAAATGACGTTCGTAAACAAAAACCATTGTATCCCGTAAGTCACTTGGTCCTGTTTTCTCGCGCAGCACAATGCTTGTTGTATCCCTGTCCAAATCAGTAGGTATATACATGCCTGAAACATTTGCACTATCAATTAATACTTCTTTTGCAATTTCAGTACCTGCCTCTAAACCCCACAAATACACACCGGTTAATGTTGTATCACTTTCTTCACCCGATGCGGCTGAGTATAACCCGGCCTGAATGGCATTTTGCCCCGACAAACATAAATCGCTTTCATCACAGGCGGCCATGTATACAAGAAGAGATACTAAAAGTGGCAGTCCAATCCATTTTGTTTTCATTCTAAAAGCTTTGTTACAAAAATAACAGGAAGGAATAAGAAAGAAGTGAACAAGACGAAAAAATATTATAAAAAATAAAAGTGTCCTTAATGTACGAATTCGAACAGATTATTGTTCATTAACGAACAATCGCCAGCAAGCTCTCTTATTCACTAGGTGCTCATTTTCTGACACTTGTAATTTTCGGTCTGTTAATTGATAAAATCGCGTCATTAACTTAAACTTAGAAGTTTGAATATGAAGAACCGTTTTTTATTATTGGCTCTTTCGCTTTTTTTAGCCGGCGTTGGCGCCATTGAGGCCCAATCGAATAAAATAAGCTTTGAAGAATATGATTTAGATAATGGCTTACACGTTATCTTGCATCAAGACAAATCGACCCCAATTGTGACCGTCTCAGTCATGTATCATGTAGGTTCGAAAAATGAAAACCCCGAACTTACCGGATTCGCACACTTTTTTGAGCACCTGATGTTTGAAGGTACTGCTAACATTCCTCGTGGCGAATATTCTAACTACGTAGAGCGTGCCGGCGGTACATTAAACGCCAATACATCTACCGACCGTACTTACTATTACGAAATAATGCCATCGAACCAGTTAGAAATGGGATTATGGCTAGAGTCGGAACGAATGCTACATGCCAAAGTAGATGAAATTGGTATCAAAACTCAGAAACAGGTCGTAACTGAAGAAATGAAACAAACAGTTGACAGCCGACCTTACGGAACATTAATTGAAGAAATTACGAAACGTGCTTTTAAAGAACATCCATATCAATGGCGTGTTTTAGGAGCTGCCGACCACATTTTTGCAGCTAAAGATCAAGATTTCGTTGATTTCTACAATCAGTTTTATGTGCCCAACAACGCAGTTTTAGTAATTGCCGGAGACATTGAATATGACAATGCCAAACAAATGATAAGCAAATATTTCAATGAAATCCCTAAGGGTAAAAAAGAAATTTATCGCCCTAACATTGTTGAAAAGCCACTTGGCGGCGAAGTTCGTGACACCATTTTTGATAACGTTCAATTACCTTTAATTGCACAAGCATACCGCACTCCAGCTATCGGAACCGATGATTATTATGCAGTTAGCATGTTAAACACTTTGCTTTCCAGTGGACAAAGCTCACGCATGTACAAGTCGTTGGTTGATGAGCAGCAAAAAGCATTACAGGCAGGCTCGTTCGCATTTCCTTATGAGGATCCTTCACTAGCCCTAACGTATGCATTGCCTAATATGGGAGTTGACTGTGGGGATTTAGAGGCTGCTATTGATGCAGAAGTAGCTAAAGTAAGAAATGAGCTTATCTCAGAACGTGAATTCCAAAAGCTTCGTAATCAGGTAGAAAATTCATTTGTACAATCAAATGTAAAGCTGGCAAACCGCGCTGAGAATCTGGCAACCAACTATACTTATTTCAATAATACTGATTTAATTAATACAGAATTGGATAAGTATTTAGCGGTAACACGTGAAGACATTAAACGTGTGGCCAATCAGTATTACACAAAAGATAACCGTGTAGTATTGTATTATTTGCCTAAATCGCAGCAAAACTAATTACACATAGAGTTAGATTACTGATTATAAAAAGATAAAACCAAGATTAATTGGTTTCAAAAAACAAAACAGAATGAAGAAATCAGTTTTATTTTTATTAGCGCTTCTTGTTGCTTTTAATATAAATGCCCAGTTAGATAGAAGTACTCCTCCCAAACCAGGCCCTGCACCTAAGGTAAACATTGGTAAAGCAAAGTCCTTTGAATTGAAAAACGGGCTTAAAGTATTTGTGGTGGAAAATCATAAAGTTCCTGTTGTTTCCTATACTCTGTCACTTGACCTTGACCCGATAGTTGAAGGAAACAAAGCCGGATATGCCAGTATGGCTGGTGATTTAATGAGCACCGGAACAACCAACCGCACAAAAGCAGAAATTGACGAAGCCGTTGATTTTATTGGTGCGAGATTAAGAACCAATTCATCAGGCATGTATGCTTCTTCACTTAAGAAACACTCAGGCGAACTTCTTGACCTAATGACCGACGTTTTATACAATCCTTCTTTTCCTACCGAAGAACTTGAGAAAGCCCAAAAGCAAATGCTGACTGGTTTACAATCTCAAAAAGACGACCCTAATGCCATTGCTTCTAACATTAAGAGTGTTTTACGCTACGGTAAAGACCACCCTTATGGCGAAATTTTAACCGATGAAACGGTTGAAGCCATCACTGTTGATGACCTAAAAGCATATTATGACACCTACTTCCGACCAAATGTGGCTTATTTGGTCATTGTTGGTGATATCTCTGTTAAGGAGGCTAAAAAACAGGCTAAAAAATACTTTGCCAAGTGGGAATCAAAAGAAGTACCTACTTACAAGTATGATATGCCTAAAGCTTTTGAACAACCTAAAGTGGTTGTTGCCAACAAGGATGGTTCTACACAATCAACCATTTCATTATCATACAATGTCGATCTTAAGCCAGGTAATCCGGATGCTATCAAAGCACGCGTAATGAACCAGGTTTTAGGTGGTGGTTCTTTTAGCGCTCGTTTATTCCAGAACTTACGTGAAGACAAAGGCTTTACTTATGGTGCCTACTCATCATTAAGCTCTGATGAATTAGTTGGTTCATTCAATGCTGGTGCCAATGTTCGCACAAGTGTTACCGACAGCGCTTTCACCGAAATTATTTATGAAATGGATCGTATGCGCACTGAATTGGTTCCTGTGGAAGATTTAACGATGGTTAAAAACTCATTAACCGGAAGCTTCTCGCGTTCACTGGAAGATCCTGCCACTGTTGCACGTTTTGCTTTAAACATTGAAAAGTATAACCTGCCTGCTGACTATTACGAGACTTATCTTGAAAAGCTAAATGCTGTGACTCCGGAAGATGTTAAAGCTATGGCTGAAAAATATTTGAAGCCCAATAATGCATTAATTCTTGCCGTTGGTGATGTGCCAAATATGAAAGCTAGTCTTTCAAAATTTGCTCAAGATGGTCAAGTGGAGATGTATGATTTTTATGGCAATGTAGTTAAGGCGATGCCACTACCAGCCGATTTAACAGCTGAAAAAGTTATTGCTAAATACGTTAACGCCATTGGTGGTGCCGATGCGCTTAATGCTGTTAATGAATACGCCATGGAAGGAAGCATGAGCGTACAAGGCATGCCATTAAAAATGAAAATTTACAGCCGCCGTCCAAATCACCAATGTGTTGAAACCTACATGCAGGACAACCTGGTTTCGAAGCAGGTATTTAACGGCGAAGCTGGTAAGGTGGTAAGCCCAATGGGCGAGCAAAAGATTGAAGGTGAAATGTTAGAAAACATGAAAACTGAATCAATTTTGTTCCCAGAAACACAATATACTGAGTTAGGTTACAAACTAGAGTTACTTGGTGCGGATAATGTTGACGGACAAGATGTGGTTAAAATGAAAATTGTTAACCCATCGGGTAAAGAACAAACCGTTTTCTATAGCCGTTCAACTGGTTTAAAAGTGAAAGAAGTAAGCACAACTCCTCAGGGAACGATGGCCAGTACATATGGTGAATACACAGAAGTAAATGGCGTTAAATTCCCAAAGAAAATGACACAAGTGGTAGGCCCACAGTCATTCGACATTGTGTTTGAAACCATTAAAGTAAACGAAGGTGTTGACGCAAATAAATTCGATATCTAAACATTGGCATGGAACAGGTATCGAAGCAATCATAGTTTTTAAGAATCTGATTTATTATTTCGGACAAAGTTAGATTGATAGTTTGAAGATTGCTAGTAAAAAAGGCGGCCATATTGGCCGCCTTTTCTTTTATTGTTTTGTTTTTGATTAGATTAACAAATTCAAGTTTGAGTCTTCTGACTGCTCCAAATAAGTTGCCACTCCACCAATTTCAACCGAATCGAGCAGCTCCTCTTTCTGTACGCCCATCACGTCCATACTCATCTGACAGGCAATGAATTTCGCTCCGCCATCAATAGCCGATTGTATTAAATTATCCAAAGAATCAATATTCTTCTTCTTCATAATATTTTTCATCATCTTAGTACCGGCTCCCCCCATATTCATTTTACTAAGGGTCAGTTCGCGAGCTGATGATGGCATCATCTTGCCAAACATTTTACTGATGGCATCCTTCTTAAGCTTTGGAGCATCCGTTTTCTTTATCACATTTAATCCCCAGAAAGTAAAGAATATGCTTACCTCATGACCTGCCGCTAAAGCTCCATTGGCAATAACAAAGGTGGCTAATGCTCTGTCCAGGTCATCGCTAAAACAAATTAAAGATTTCTTGGTAGCCTGTACAGTTCGACTTGGTGCCAATACCTTCGAACCCTTTTTAACAACAGCAGTAATAATCGAACCATCCTGCGCCACATCCACTACCTGGTTGCCAGTCATTTTTGCCCAGCTTTTTACATCATTGAAAAAACCAGGATCGGATGCTTTAATTCTAATGCTTTCACCATCCTGCACCGTATCCATAGTTTTCTTCAGCTTCAGGATTGGCCCTGGACATTGTAAACCACAGGCATCGGCTTCTACGGTTACCTGCACATCAGCCTGCTGTTCTTCGGGCTGCTTTGTTTTACGATAAATATTATCATCGTTACCAATGTAATTATTGGCAAAAATATCTTCGTTGCTTTGCTTTTGAATAGCGTGCTCGTAGGTTTTTAAACCTCCGGAAAGGTTAAACACCTGATCATAACCGCGTTGCATCAGAATGCGGCATCCAACGTGCGCCCTGAGGCCAACTCCACAATACAGCACCACTTTTTTATCCCTTGGTATTTCACCCATACGCTCACGTATGTCATCCAAAGGAATATTTAGTGAACCTTCTATACCGCCGAGTTCTGCTTCATCCTTGGTTCGCACATCTACAACAAAATAATCATCCGTTTTACCGGCCACCAAGTCGCGCCACCAGATTGTTCTCGTCGTACCATTCAGAATATTTTCAGCCACAAAACCGGCGATATTAACCGGGTCTTTAGCCGATGAATATGGTGGTGCATACGCGTGTTCTATCTCCGTCAAATCATACACGGTATACTTATTTCGCACCGCTTCAGCAAATAAGTCAATGCGCTTATCCACACCTTTATAACCCACAATCTGAGCCCCTAACAATCGTCCGTCCTTCGGATCGAATGATATTTTAATACTCATCGGTTCAGCACCCGGATAATAACCGGCATGTGATGACGAGTGAGTAATAGAATCAATGTGCGGGATATTATGCTCACCAAGCAACTTACCTGATACACCGGTAGATGCTACTGTCAGTTTAAACACCTTGGCAATAGCTGTGTTAATTGCCCCTTTGTACATATGCTCATTCCCACGCACCAGGTTGTTGGCAACAATACGGCCTTGCTTGTTAGCTGGTCCTGCCAAATAGGTGATCATCTTTTTCCCGATGATTGGGTTTTCGTACTCAATGGCATCACCCAGGGCATATATTTCCGGATCGGAAGTTTGCAGGTATTCATTTACCACAATGCCGTGTGTATCACCAATTTCTAGTCCGGCCTCTTTTGCCAGCTTGCTTTCCGGCCTAACACCAATCGACAAAATAACCAAATCGGTCTCAATGGTGCGTGTTGTATTTAGGTGTACATTCAGACGTTCACCATCTTTTTTGGAGAAAGAGCTAACGGCTGTATTCAGGTAAAACTCAACATTCTGCGTTTTAAGGTGCTGGTGCACCAAGGTAGCCATCGAATAATCCAAAGGTGTCATCACCTGTTCGGCCATCTCCACAATGGTTACACGGACACCTAAATCATGTAGGTTTTCTGCCATCTCAAGCCCAATAAAACCAGCCCCAACAACTGTTGCGTGCTGAACATTGTGCTTGTCAATATAAGCCTTGATAACATCTGTATCCGGCACATTTCTTAAGGTATAAATCCCCTCTGAATTAATGCCCGGCAGTGGTGGCTTTACAGGTTCGGCACCAGGCGATAACACTAACTTATCGTACGTTTCGGTATATTCCTCACCGCTAGCTACTTTTTTTACTCTTACCGCTTTGGCTTCTCTATCAATCGCAACCACTTCATGTTGAGTGCGCACCTCCATATTAAACCGTTTCCCAAAGCTCTCTGGCGTCTGAACAAACAAGTTCTCACGCTCACTTATTGTGCCTCCTATATAATAAGGTAAACCACAATTGGCGTATGAAATGTATTCTCCACGCTCAAACATGATAATTTCAGCTTGCTCATCGATTCTACGCAAACGAGCAGCCGTTGTAGCTCCTCCTGCAACTCCTCCTACAATTAAATACTTCATACCTCTATAATTATAATGTCATTTGATTTGATTATTTAACATGTACAAATGTAGATATATTTCTTTATATCTACATATCTATATGTTATATTATCAAAATTATTTTTGACATATGTTCATAACTCAGCCAAATAAAAACGTTTATCTTCCACGCTAAAAGCAGGATAGCCGTGGAGACTCTGCCTGCTCTAGCTCATCAATGTAATTACGTGAAATGCCCTGGAGTTGGTGAATTGCATCGACAGATGCTGTAAATACGTTTGATGCACCCATGCCAGTTCAGAGTTTTATGCTACTTTTAGATTTTAAACCTCCATATCAAACACTATGAGAAATTTACTACTCTTATCACTTGTATTATTTTGGGTGCCATCACTTCTTGCGCAGGATGAAGCTGAGATTTTAAAGCATTTTCACAGCATAACGGCTGAAGAAGTTTTTGGTTATGCCAAAACGCTTTCAGAACCACAATTCGATGGTCGCCTGGCCGGAAGTCCGGGTTACACCAAGTCGGCAGAATGGGTCGCTGCTCATTTAAAAGAGTGGGATATTACACCTGGTTACGGCCAAACATATTTCAAGCATTTTCCGCAAGATTACACCGTAGTAAAGTCGATAGGCTCATTTTCTGCAACATTCGTCGATAAAAAAGGTAATACTATTGAAAAGACATATTCATTTCCTGAACATTACTTTCCTGGCTCCAACTCAGCCAATGGAACAGTTAAAGGAGAACTGGTTTATGTGGGGTATGGCATCACAGCACCTCAACACAACTACGACGATTACAAAAATGTGGATGTACAGGGTAAAATTGTTTTGATTGAACCCGGTCACCCCCAACCTGAAACAGCAAAAGAATGGAACGACTGGGCCGAATATGCTGGTTCGTCTGAGAAAATGACTAACGCTGTGAAGCACGGTGCCAAGGGGGTTCTATACATCTCCAAACTAGCTAGTCCTGGCATGAAATACCATGAAGGACTTGTTTACTGCCATATTGATAAGAAAGTGGTAGAAGAGTTCTTTTTTGCAAGAAATAAGGATTATAAAAACATAACAGAGGCGTTAAAAACCAAGAATAAACCGCAAAGTCAATCACTAGAACATATTATAAATATTACAGCAGATACCGAGTATAAAGCCAATGGTTCGTATGCCAATGTTATCGGTATAATTCCAGGTTCCGATCCACAGTTGAAAGATGAAGTAATAATGGTTGGTGCCCATTTGGATGGACAGGGTAATTTGGGTGAGTTGTTTCCGGGAGCACTGGACAATGCATCGGGTGTTGCCGATATTATGGCAGCCGCCAGAGCCTTGTCCAACTTACCAGCTCCTAAACGCACCATTGCTTTCTTTTTTATTGGCGCTGAAGAAAAAGGATTGTTGGGCGCACGCGAATATGCCAAAGATCCATTGTTTCCCAAAGAAAAGACCATCTGTTATATTAACCTCGATATGGTGGGCAACGGAACCGGCTTGTATTTTGGTGGTGGCTCATCTTTCCCCGACATCTATAAGCATTTTGAAACCGCCAACACCAACTACATTCACCGACCACTTAAAACCCGTTATTTAAACCGCAGCTATAAAGGTCGCCCGCGCACCGATGGCATGGCCTTATTGCAGGAAGGCTACAGAGCGCTCAGCGTGCACTGCACCGACCGGGTTAAAAAACTGTATTACCATCACCCGGCTGATACGCCCGAAACACTGGTGCCAGAAATAATGGAGGATGTGAGTAAGTGGCTTTACCTTGGACTTTACTCCCTGGCCAACGCCGACAGCATTGATTTAAATGAAGTAATGGAAGAAAATTAGTGAAAATGGCCCGTATAAAACCGGGCTTTTCTTTTATTCCACATCGATACACGGTGTGTTTAGCCATCCCGGGGCCAAAACTCAACGATACAAGCTGTACCGACCTGCCTGAGCACTAAAAAGTCCCGGTACAAGTTGTATCGGCCCGGCTCAGTAATAAAATGGACGGATACAAGTTGTATCCACTCATTTTAGTAGCAAAAAGTGCTGATACAAGTTGTATCGCCATCTCCAGGTACAAAGTTGACGATATACGCTGTATCGGGGAGAAACTAAAAAAAGTGTCGATACAAATTGTACTGGATAATGACGATTACATTTTAAATTCTCATTACTTCTTTGTCCAAACACTGACTTTTTCATTGGTGTCTAATAATTCTACATGTGAATTAAATGATGGATAACTATCAATAACCTCACCTTCGAAATATTGGTTTTGTGTTACAATAAAATCAAAATCCTGACCCAGATAGTCTGGTATTTGTTCCTCAAACTTCCATGCTATCCTGTAAGCTGGTCGTTGCCATCCCATCATGGGAGTATTCCAACCTGTTCCAGTTATAATCAAAACCTTCGCGTCATTTGGAATCAACGAATTAAGGAAAGTTGCGCTTTCGGTAAAATTTTTAATGGTCAAATCCGCCCCTCTTATCTCCACTTTATCATCATACTTTCGGACCTGGTGTTCAAGAGCAACAGAAAAAGTGCCAACCAGGAACAATCCAGCAACCACCCCGACAATTCCCGTTTTATACTCTTCCAGATTTAAACTGCACAAACAATAGATAAAAGCTAAAACCAAGGGAGCTAACCAGGTATCCAATGAATAGTAATCATGAGCTGATAAACTCCATGACATTATTAATGTAAACATCGTTGTACCCAGGAACGAAAATAATAGCCACAAGTTCCACTCATCAACTTTGATATCCCGTCCTTTCTGTTTTAAATACAAGGAAATAACTATAATGAATCCTAACAAATGCATAAATGGAAGAAAGCCTCTCAAGTAAGACTTCCCGATACGAAATAACTGCACTAGCAAATCACTAATTGAATCAGCTGGCAATGGACTTCCTAAAAAAACAGAACCATATAGGTAACTTAGATATTTGTTATAAACGAAGTAGGCACCCACAAGCAATAAGCCACATCCAATCAGAAATAATCGTTTATCAAATTTTCGTTCCTGATAGGCTTGTACAAGTACTGCCCAAAAAATAGCAATTAAGGTAATAATCTGTGTAAAACGCATCAATGCAGCAAGCGTTAAAAAAACAATACCCCAATAAAATGCTTTCTGAACCTTAAAATGACGATAGTTCAGCATACATGCTATACCAACCAACTGAACGTTAAATGCTGCAGATGAAACATGAAATCCATTTTGATAATAGACATATATAGGCTGAAACATAACGAAACCGACTGCAATCAGTGCCAACCAAAAGCCCTTAACCTTGTTTATTACCCTGAAAACAAATAACAGACTAATAAAACTCACCATTAGTGAAATTAATCTAAAAATCCAGGGGCTAGTGTCGCCTGTTACTTTCATAAAAACAGCAACAACATAGTGTAAAACTGGAAAATCAACTGCTGTAATTCCTGCAGCCACCTTTAAATCCTTTGCAGGTGGAAATTGGTGACTCAAAGCATACGTTTGTGGATGAAAGAAATCAAACCCATTATCAAGAAAGCCCAATGCTAAAGCATAATGATCGCTCTGCGCCCAAGCATGTACGCTGGTTGGCATTTTATCAAAGCTTAGAGCGTGAAGGAAAGATACACTAACAATAAATAATAATACAAAATAAAAAGACGGCGTTACATGACGGTTAAGCCAATTTGATAAGCGATTTTTCATGATGATAGGTACTTCAATAAATCAAGCACTAAAATATCATAAATTATTCATTACAACGATCAATAATAGCATTCTTACAGCACCAACTCCCAATACCCCACATCCACCCATTTATCAAACTTTCTACCAACTTCTTTAAACTGGCCAATCTTCTCGAAGCCCAGTTTTTCATGTAAGGCAATACTGGCTTCGTTGGGCAAAGATATACCGCCAATAACAGCATGGATATTCAATGTTTTAAGCTCATCAATTAAGCGGGTATAAAGCATTGTACCAATACCCTTTCCTTGTGCTTCTGGATGTAAATAAATGGAGCTTTCCACAGTTTGCAAATAAGCTTTACGTGATTTCCACTCGCTGGCGTAGGCGTAGCCTAATAGTTGATTATCCTCTTCATAAACAAAATAAGGATATTGCCGACTGATACTTTTAATACGCCTGGCCATTTCGGCCATTTCAATGGGTTCGAGTTCAAAGGTTGAAATGCTATGACTTATATAATGGTTATAAATGGCTGCAATGACGGGTGCATCTTCCATTTGAACAAGGCGTATCATACATGATGGGTATTAATTCATAATATCTGACTAAAATACACAAAATCAACAAAAAAAGTAAAGCCCGTATGACGTTTCAAACGGGCTTTTACTGAGAGATAAACCTTAAAATATTACAATGAATGTCATTCAAAGAACGAATGACAACGAAGTAATGCAATTTAATTATTCCACGGTTACTGACTTAGCCAGATTACGCGGTTGATCCACATTACAGCCACGCATAACCGCAATGTGGTACGAAATAAATTGAAGCGGGATGCATGTTAGTAAAGGTGCAATCGCTTCGTGACAATCGGGCACTTCAATTACGTGGTCGGCCATCTTTTTAATCACATCGTCACCTTTGGTAACAATTGCAATAACTTTACCGTTACGCGCCTTCACTTCCTGAATGTTACTTACAATTTTTTCGTAGGACTTATCTTTGGTAGCCAATACAAAAACCGGCATGTTTTCATCGATAAGTGCAATAGGTCCATGCTTCATTTCTGCCGCCGGATAACCTTCGGCATGAATGTACGAAATTTCCTTGAGTTTTAATGCTCCCTCCAACGCCACCGGGAATAAATAACCTCTTCCAAGATATAAGGCATTATTAGCATCCTTATAGGTTTCGGCTATTTTTTTAATTTCTCCTTCTGCCTCCAAAATGGTTCTGATCTTATCTGGCACTTGCGTTAATTCTCCAATTAAATCCTTGTAATCAGCATCTTTCAAATGGCCTTTTGTTTTGCCCAATAAGAAAGCCATCATGGTTAAAACCGTTACCTGTGATGTAAAGGCTTTGGTTGATGCAACGCCAATTTCAACACCGGCATGGGTATAAACACCCGCGTGTGTTTCGCGTGGGATGGAAGAACCTGCGACATTGCAGATACCTAGAATCGTCGCACCTTGCTCTTTGCCCATTTTAATCGCCGCTAAGGTGTCAGCTGTTTCTCCACTTTGCGAAATGGCAATAATCACATCATCTTCATTGATAACCGGATTTCGATAACGGAATTCACTGGCATATTCCACTTCAACCGGAATACGGGCAAACTCTTCAAATAAATATTCGCCCACAATACCAGCGTGCCACGATGTACCACAAGCCACAATTATAATGCGTTTGGCCTGTGTCAATTTTGGCATTACGTCGGCTATACCTCCCAGGAATATTCTCGAGTAATCCATGGCAATACGTCCACGGAATGTATCTTCAATTGAAATAGGCTGCTCATAAATCTCTTTAAGCATAAAATGCTCAAAATCACCTTTGTCGATTTCATCAATAGTCAGGTTAACCTTTTGTATCTTAGGCTTCAAGGCATCATTCTGAATGCTCTTCAGTGTCAGTTTATCTTTTTTAATGACGGCCACTTCTTCGTCATTCATGTAAATAACCTGATCGGTGTATTCTACTATTGGTGTGGCGTCCGAAGCTAAGAAGTACTCTTTCTCACCAACGCCAATCACTAAAGGACTGCCTTTACGAGCCGCAATCAACTGGTCTTTTTCATCGGTACAGGTAATTACCAAGCCATAGGCCCCAACCACTTTTGTTAAAGCCAGACGAACGGCCATTTCGGCATCTACCTTTTTATTGAGGTAAATATTTTCGATTAGGTTAGCTAATACTTCCGTATCTGTTTCGCTCTGAAATTCATACCCACGACTAATCAACTCCTTTTTCAGATGTGCATAGTTTTCGATGATTCCGTTGTGCACGACAATGAATTTGCCATTTTGAGACACATGTGGATGCGCATTGTTATCACTTGGTTCGCCGTGTGTTGCCCAACGCGTATGCCCCATACCTATCGAACCTGAAATAGATTTTCCTTTGGCATGATTTTCCAGATCCTTTACTTTACCTTTGCACTTATAAACATTGACTTCACTGTTGATAAGCGCCAAACCTGCCGAGTCATATCCTCTGTACTCTAATCTCTGTAGGCCTTTAACAATAATCGGATAAGCTGTTCTTCCTCCAAGGTATGCTACAATTCCACACATATTTTTTAAGTATCAAGATAAAAGACATAAGATGTAAGACTTCTTCTCCTCACATAGTATTCTTAAATCAGTATTAAATAAATTCTTCTTAAAGCTGCAGATACGAAAAAGAGGAACATCCAGCAGACGTTCCTCTTCAAACAAATGTGTGTTATACCGATAAAGGCTTAAATACCTTCTTGCTATTTCAATAGACTTTCGGGTGCTAAATTGTCCTTTTCAATATCCTTGAAATAATTATAAGTCCCCACCTTTAATTCGTAGGTGGCAGCTTCGTCACAAACAATAACACCTTTAGGATGCATCTGCAATGCACTAATGGTCCACATATGATTGACTCCTTCTTCTACAGCATGTTGCAAAGCTCTTGCTTTGTTATGACCATTCACAATAATCAACACTTCTTTTGAGTCTAATACCGTACCCACACCCACTGTCAAAGCGGTTTTTGGCACTTTATTCGGATCGTTATCAAAGAAACGCGAATTCGCTAAAATGGTATCATAGGTTAACGTTTTAACCCTTGTACGGGAGCTTAATGATGACGCCGGCTCGTTGAAAGCCAGGTGTCCATCAGGACCAATACCTCCTAAAAACAAGTCGATACCGCCCATCTCCTTAATTTTATCTTCATAACGCTGGCATTCTGCTTCAGCGTCTTCGGCCTGTCCGTCCAACAAGTTGGTATTCTCAGGCTTTATATCGATATGGCTGAAAAAGTTGTCCCACATAAATGTGTAATAACTCTGCGGATGCTCGCGAGGTATTTCGCGGTATTCATCCATATTAAAAGTCACCACATTTTGGAACGATACTTTTCCTTCCTTATTCAGTCTGATTAGTTCTTTGTATGTCCCCAATGGAGACGAGCCCGTTGGCAATCCCAGAACAAAAGGCTTATCGCCCTGGTGTTTGTTAATTTTTTGTGCAATGTAACTTGCTGTCCATGAAGAAGCCAGTTGATAATCTGGCTCGATGATTAATCGCATAGTAATCTATTTAAGGTTTATTCTCTACTTCAAGAGGATAAGCCTTTCTTTCAGTTCTTCAGCCAGTCTGCTTTTTACCCTGATGTGATTACTGATGTCTTGAACTGATGGATGTTTTTCAAACTCACCTCGCACTTGTTCAAAGTCAGAGATACGTGTTTCTTCCGATCCATCAATACCAAAGCCCGTCTGGTTGTTCAGTGTGAACTCCTTGTGGGCATCGGCATACACCATATTATCTAAATCAATTACACATTTCTTCCAATTGTCTACAAAAGAAAGAATCTGATCAATTTCAGCGGTTTGAAAATCCAACTCAAATTCGTCTTTAAAAACTTTCAGACACCAGGTCCATGTATAATCAAAATAGTTGTCGTGCAATGCGGCATATCGCTTATTTAGCTCATCTAAATCCGATATGTTATCCTTTTGCAAATCATCGAGCAAGGTCATTACCCGCTCTTTGGGAACAAGCAAACCAGCCATATCTATCCACTCCCCATCACCATAATCGGAAGTTTTCGAAAGGCTTTTTCTTAATTCACTTAACGATTCAAAGATAACATCTTCCAGCTTTTTTATCAGCGCATTACCTAAAAATTTTATAATTCCCGTGTTATATAATTGAATTCCACGATTTAACGATGAATTAGCAATCTTCACACTATTGTACATGTAATAGTCTGAAGTGACTCCCGAAGAAAGCGTCAACTCTTTCAAAACCTTTTTACCATTAATCATCTTCTGAATGGTAAAAGGACTCAATAAGTTAAAGTTGATGAAGTCCAGCAACTTATCATCCGTTCGCTTGTCACGCTTGGGCCATTTTCTTGCATCACGAATAGTACCCACACTACGTAAATTAACGCCAGGCGCCAATATACTTTCGTCTTTATTTTCGATTAAATAAGAAAACGGAAGCTGCGATGTGTCCGGGTTACGATAATGACGCCCCATCACCAACGAGAAAGCACCAATGCGTGCCGGCCACAAGAGATATGAATCACTGGTTGTTTTCGAACCTCGCTCTACTACCCCCTGATGAATAGGCCCTAACTTATACATGTGGTTACTCTGGTTAGAACCACTTCCGGCATTCATAAACGAAAAATAACCGGCTATCAACAAGGTCGATTTATGATGCGTAACCGTATAAGGACCAGCAAAGATGGAACAAGCTTCTCCATGAAATCCCTGACAATTGGCAAAGAACACTGAATTTTCGGCGGAATAGTGCTTACCCAATTCACAGCCCTGACCAACAAAACATTTGGAAAGCAACACACTATCCCTGACAATACTGCCCGAAGCTGCAATAAAATCCTCGGCAATCACCCCGGGACCGAAATAACTGGGCGCCTTGGCTGAACTATTAATGGAACCGTTGCATAAGCGATAAATGCCTTCTACTTTAGCAGATGCGCCAATATTTGTATCAATTATTGTCCGGCAATTAATTAGTTGCGCTCCTTCGCTGATGGTTCCCATAGCACTGCAAACACCAGAACGGTACTTATTAATCAAATCCTGCAGCTTTTCTATTACTTCAGGACGATGACGATACATTGCCATGATATAAGCTGTATGAGCTGATAATTCATCGTATATGGCTATTTCACGACCGCCGGCCTCATTTAATGCCGAAACCTGCACCCCATTACCAAAACAATTCTCTTTTTCAGTGATGATTGAATCAACATTTTCAATCACCACATTAGAATGAATATGGTAATTGGCTATATGATTTTTAACCTGATTGATGTAGGCATCAGATTCAATGGTACAATTGTGAAGCGTTGCATTTGAAATCCCAGCTTTCTTTTCAACACCACCCGGAAAGGTGAATGTCCGCTTAAAAGTACCCAACTTAATTTCTCCAGATAAAGAAACATTGCGTAAAGATTCAGCTTCAAAATCTTTGTCCACTGAAATTTTCGACCAATTTGCACAAATACAATGGCGCGCTTCAAGTACTTTAATTTCATCTGGGGTTAATACCCGGTAGTTGCTCATTCTCTCAGTTAAACAATAATTCAGTGAACGAATGTAGGAAAGAATTGACTATTAAAATACTACGAGAATGAAAAGAAAGCTATTTATAATAAAATCGTAAATGCCGAATGCCTTTCCAAAGGATTAGAAAGAGGTATTTTTGTAATACATAAGATGTTTTGCTTTCGAATCAGAACGTTTGCTTTTGTTTGATCCCTCAATTGTCATTGATACGACATTCACGTGCTGCAGTGAGAAGTTTTACAAATTCCGATTGATATTTTGTGTTTATACAAAAAGCGGGTTGCTCAAAATGAACAACCCGCATAAGCTTATATCTTAATACTCTCTATCGTGGACGATATTGAAAATACTTAATATTCATCTTCATTCGCTTATCCAGTTTCTCTCCGCCTAATTCAACAGATTCATTGGCTTTTGCACCACTGTATAGTATTACACGCTGGAAGTTGGCAGTTGTACTT
Source organism: Carboxylicivirga litoralis (assembly GCF_025499605.1). Taxonomy (GTDB): domain Bacteria; phylum Bacteroidota; class Bacteroidia; order Bacteroidales; family Marinilabiliaceae; genus Carboxylicivirga; species Carboxylicivirga litoralis. The sequence goes on from NZ_JAFMVC010000006.1 coordinate 167,190, forward strand.
TCAGGTCCAACATAGAACACTTTATCGTTTAAACCAGCACCGTCTTCATTACGCATGATGTAATTAAAGTAATCGGCCCGCATAATAAATCGATACAAATAATCAACACCACCATCTTCTCTTAGTCGCCCAACACGTTCCCCTATTCCAATCCTATTTCCCTGGCTATCGGTATTTCCTCCAAACAAGGGTGTGGAAACTTCATTGCCATTAATGACAATCTTATATATCGGGTCAACTAATTCACCCTTATCATTCAGCCATTTTATTGCTAATTGTTCAGGAATTGGATAACGCTCAGGATTCGATGCTACCGTATCAACTTCCATATACAACTCAATATTCGATACCATATGGTAATCTTCATCAATATTCTCAGGAGATTTAATAGAATCTGTCCATGTTAAAATCTCTTCAGGCAATTGCAATTGCATATAGCTACCTGCCATTCCCTGCACATACAAACGATCAGGACTTTCAATATCAGAATCTATGTCTGTCTCAGCAAAGTCGTGTTTATAAGTGTTAAAACGAACATTCTCAATGTTAATCGGGAATTGGTATGAATAATTTGACACGGTGTCTCTGATTTCTGACTCACTATTCAAATACTTATGTGCTCTCGACAAATGCATCGTTAAGTTGGTTGAAATAGATGAACTACTTAACAGGTTCACCTTCGTTAGCCATCCAATCTGGTCCGGTGTTGCGCCCTCATCAATTGCCACATAAATGCCGTTAAAAAGATCTTTGAATGAAGCGGTAGACGCTAAATCATCCTCTGTGAATTCAAAGAATTCACTTGCCAACTCATCTTTCAATTTAAAACTCCATGTTTTAGTAGTTGTTGTATTTCCATTGAAATCCGAATCTAACCACGAGCTATCTTTTGATGCTGCTACCTTGACATTATCCCATAAATACTGCGGATATGTCCATAAGCTATCTGGATAAGCCCATATGTTAGTCCAGTTTTCCGATTTTAAGGTATCAGGCACTTCATTATTTGGGTGAACGGTCATTGATGCAATCGCATCAGGATAGTACATCCCGGTCATATCATGATCATTATAAAACTCTTGCGAAATCGATCCTAGCGGTCCTGAAAGCTGGTAAACATTAATTTGCTGTTCATCCAACATTTCACCATACCAATTATTAAACTGGTATTGAAGATTTAATACAAGGCTATCAACATCCCATACATCAGCAATCGTATCGTTATTATTATTAAACTGATAGAAATAATAGTTGCTGTGCTCTATCGTATCATTCGGGTCAGTAACATCAAGTATATCTACACTAAATGCCACCTTGTTTCCAATCGAAAAATCAGTCGCAAAACCCGCAGTTGTTTTACCAAACTTAGGGTCTTTAAACTTACCAATAATGCCATAAGTGGCATCATCAGTGCGCACACTTTCTCTGGTAATATTTTTGGTAGCAAGTAAATGCTCATCAAAATTATGCCCATTAATCTTTTCTCCATCGGGCAATACATCACCTGTTAAACGTGCAGGCTCATCTTTACATGCTACTGTTAAAGAAAGAAGGCCAATCAAAATAAATTGGCCTGCTGATAATAATATCTTGTTTAAAGAATACTTCTTCATACGTTTTGTTTGTTAGTCAAGCAATGAATCATAGAATCCATTGTAGGCTTCAACATAGCTTTCTTCGTCGTGATAACCTAAAAATGGCTTACCCGACTGCTTAATAAACTCACTTATCTCAGGATTTATTGTCTCACTACCCTGAATAACACCATCTGACATAGAAATAGCCAACTTCGTTAGGTTTACATAGTCATTCGCGGCCATCACCTCTAAGTCACTATCTTCAACACCTTCCAGCTTTAATTTCTCTTTGAAATTCTCGCTCCAAAGGCCTTTGAACTCATTGTCGTAAACAGTGTAAACTACCTTTGAATTGGCGAAATGCGGGTCTTCGTTCATGGCTCTCTTAATATACAAAGGCGCCAAAGCTGTGAACCAACCATTACAATGAACAACATCGGGTGCCCATCGCAATTTTTTAGTTGTTTCTAACACACCGCGGGCAAAAAAGATAGTTCGCTCATCATTATCTTCAAATTCATTACCATCAGCATCTACCAATGTAGCTTTGCGCTGAAAGTAATCTTCATTATCGATAAAATACACCTGCATACGAGCCGCCTGAATAGACGCAACTTTGATAATTAGCGGATGATCAGTATCATCTATAATTAAGTTCATACCTGATAGACGTATCACTTCGTGCAATTGATTACGGCGCTCGTTGATACAGCCAAAACGCGGCATGAATGTTCTGATTTCTTTTCCTGATTCCTGAATGCCTTGAGGAAGGTAACGACCTATTTTAGACATTTCTGTCTCGGGAAGGTAAGGTGTTATTTCTTGAGAGATGAATAAGACTTTTGCTTTTTCCATTATTATAGTGGTAGAATATTTTTAGCAAATGCAAAAGTACGAAAAATAAACCACCTGACAAATAAAGCCCTTGCTGCATAATAATATAACTGTATATACATATGCAAATGTACATTAAGACTGTACATTTTAACAAGGTTTTTGATTTTTTTTAGGATATATGTGATAAGTATTTTATTACTTTGCCCAGCTAAATTTTCTTGACACAATTAAGTAGGCTTAGTACCTGTTTTTGTGCCAATTAAAAACATAAACCATGCAGGTAGTTAATACTGTTAAACAACTACAAAAACAAATTAGTGTCGCTACAGCAAGCAAGCGCAAAGTAGGTTTTGTTCCAACCATGGGCGCTCTGCACAATGGTCATCTTTCTCTTGTGAAGCAGGCTGCCGATGAGTGTGACATTGTTGTGGTGAGTATTTTTGTTAATCCAACGCAATTCAACAACTCAAAAGATTTGGAGCGCTATCCTCGTGACTTACAAACGGATTTAGATGCCCTATCGACTGTCAAATGCGATTTTGTATTTGCCCCGGCGGTGGATGAAGTATACCCTGAAGAAGATAATCGTCAGTTTAATTTTGGTGCTTTGGAAACTGTGATGGAAGGTCAATATCGTCCAGGCCATTTTAATGGAGTGGCACAGGTTGTAAGCCGTTTGTTTGACATGGTTAAACCCGATAAAGCTTTCTTTGGATTAAAAGATTTCCAACAATTGGCTATTATCCGAGCCATGACAAAGCAGCTTGAATTATCAGTTGAAGTGGTTCCTTGTGCCATCGTGAGAGAAGAAGATGGTTTAGCTATGAGTTCGCGCAATACGTTGCTTAGCCAAGCTCAACGAAAAAATGCACCACTGATTGCCCGTACTTTATTTGAATCATGTAACTTTGTACCCGATACATCGGTAGAAGGGGTCAAAAAGCAAGTTATAGATACTATTAATACTGATACTGAATTAGATGTTGAGTATTTTGAGATAGTGGACGGATATACGCTACAGCCTGTTGACAACTGGAACGAGAGTGAGTACATTGTTGGTTGTATTGCGGTATTTGCCGGTGAAATTAGATTGATAGATAACGTGACATACAAATTATAGGGATCATGAATATTGAGCTTGTAAAATCGAAGTTGCACAATGTTTCAGTGACTGAAGCAAACCTGAATTATGTTGGAAGCATTACCATCGACGAAGATTTGATGGATGCTGCAAACATCATTGAAAATGAAAAAGTTCAGGTGGTGAACAACAACAATGGCGAGCGCCTTGAAACATATGTGATTAAAGGAGAAAGAGGTTCGGGTGTTATCTGCCTGAATGGTGCTGCGGCTCGTAAAGTGGCTGTTGGAGATGTGATCATCATCATTACCTACTGCCATATGTCAGTGGAAGAAGCCAAAACGTTTAAACCAACTTTTATCTTCCCCGATACCGCAACCAATGCGTTGGTGTAAGATGAATTAGCCAAAAGGCAAACGTAAAATATAATAGTAGAACCTCGACAGATGTCGGGGTTTTATTATTTTTGACTATTTGAAACGTAAGAGCCGTTTTTTTTTGCAAAGCTCAATTATACAAAATAAACATCTACAATGACTCAACTCGATAAAATACATACGAAGATTAAAAGCCGCGAAGAAGCGCAGGAAATAGTAAAACAATGGAGTCAAAACAGTGAAACCATGGTTTTTACCAATGGATGCTTCGACATTGTTCACCGCGGACATATCGATTATTTATCCAAAGCCAAAGACAAAGGCTCTAAATTGATTCTTGGGCTAAATACCGATGCTTCAGTACAACGTTTAAAAGGTCCCCAGCGTCCGGTAGTAGATGAACAAAGCCGCGCCATTTTAATGGCTTCATTACAATTTATCGACTTAGTCGTATTCTTTGATGAAGACACGCCTTATGAATTAATCAAAGCGCTTCAGCCCGATATACTGGTCAAAGGAAGTGATTACAATGCCGAAGACATTGTTGGCTACGACATACTGATGGCCAAAGGCGGTAAAGTTGAAACCATTGATTTTGTTCCAGGCTTTTCCACTACCTCCATTGTTAAGAAAATAAAAGAGTCAATGTAAAGATATTTTTCGCAGAGATCAGCTTAACTCCGCGAGATACAAAAAAATATAAAATGGCCAAAACCAAATCTGTTTTCGTTTGCCAGAACTGTGGCAATGAATCGCCCAAATGGGAAGGTAAATGCTATGCTTGTGGCGAGTGGAATACCTTTGTTGAAGAGACAAAAATAACCGGTAAAACAAAAAACAGCCGCCCGGGAACGGTGATTGCCGAACGCACAAAACCCATGCCTGTTTCGAAAGTTTCGGTGGAGGAATTACCCCGCTTAAGCACGGGCAACGATGAACTTAACCGGGTGCTGGGTGGCGGATTGGTTCCTGGTGCTATGGTATTGATTGGTGGTGAGCCTGGCATTGGAAAATCAACCCTGGTGTTACAAACAGCGCTGAACCTTCCCAATGTAAAAGTGCTTTATGTTTCGGGTGAGGAAAGTCCACAACAGATTAAATTGCGTGCCGACCGTATTTCAAGTGCATCAGCTGAGAATTGCCATGTAGTAAGTGAGGTTTCGGTGGAACACATCACCAAACACATCGACAATGAAAAGCCGGATGTATTGGTTGTTGACTCGGTTCAAACCTTGGAAACCGAGCGTATTGAATCGGCCCCGGGCAGCGTTTCACAAATAAGGGAGTGCACCGCCACCATACTGCGGGTTTGTAAAGAAAAGCATATTCCTGTGTTCTTAATCGGTCATATTACCAAAGAAGGTAGCCTGGCAGGGCCAAAAGTATTGGAGCACATGGTGGATGTTGTGCTACAGTTTGAGGGTGACCGCCACCACATGTATCGCATTTTACGTTCGATTAAAAACCGCTTTGGTTCAACCAACGAGATTGGTATTTTTGAAATGTTGGGCACGGGGCTTCGCGAAGTCAGCAACCCATCGGAATTATTACTGGCCACACAGCAGAAGCAGATGAGTGGCGTGGCCATTTCAGCCGCTTTGGAAGGCGTTCGACCATTCCTGATTGAAGTACAAGCGCTAGCCAGTACTGCTGCTTATCAAAACCCTCAGCGCTCGGTTACAGGCTTCGACTTGCGCCGTTTGAACATGCTATTGGCTGTGTTGGAAAAACGTGCCGGTTTCAAACTGGCTCAAAAAGATGTTTTTCTCAATATTGCCGGCGGCCTAAAAGTGAATGACCCGGCCATTGACTTGGCAGTGATAACGGCGGTATTATCGTCTAACATGGACATGGCCATATCGCCTGATATTTGCATGACAGGAGAAGTTGGCTTATCAGGAGAAATACGTCCGGTAACACGCCTAGATCAGCGCATTGGCGAAGCGGCTAAGTTAGGCTTCAAAAGCATCATCATCCCAAGTTATGTTAAAGGGGTAGAGCTAGGTAAATTTGATATTCAAATTATTAAAGCCAATAAAATAGAAGAAGCCTTTAAGTTTTTATTTGCCTAGTTTTCAGTTAAATCAATATCGAAATAAAATGTTGAGCCTTCGCCTTGTTTGCTCTCAACATAAATATGTCCGCCCAACAAACGGATAAGTTCTTTTGTAATGGCAAGCCCAAGGCCTGTGCCACGGTATACTTTTTCGGAATAACCTTCAAGTTTATTGAAGCGATTAAAAATATTACCAATCTCTTTTTGCGGTATGCCAATACCTGTATCTCTGACATAACAGGACATCCGTCCACTTTCGATGCTATAATTGAAGGTAATTGAGCCTTTTTCGGTAAACTTTATGGCATTATTAATAAGGTTGGTAATTATCTGCTTTAATCGAACAGGGTCGGTATATACCTCAATTGGTTGTTCAATCCGATTACAGATAAACTCCACTCCTTCCTTCAAATCATTGTTTTCACCATGGTAAATGGCACAAATTTTTTCGACTTCGGCAGTTATCTCAAAACGCGTCTTTTTGATAAATATATCGCCTGATTCAATGCGTGCCAAATCCATTATGTCATCAATTAAACGCATAAGAGTGATACTATTAGACTGTATCAGACCTTTAAAATAGGTACTATCTTCAATGGACAACTCTGCCTCATTTAATAAATCAATAAAACCAAGAATGGCATTCATTGGGGTACGAATTTCATGACTCATATTGGCCAGAAAAGCTGTTTTTAGAGCATCTGCCTTTTCTGCTTTTTCTTTTGCCGCTTTTAAATCTTTAGTACGTTCGTTAATTAATTGCTCAAGATTACCCTTGTGCTTCTCCAGTTTTTCATTGGCCAACCATAGCTCTTTTGTTTTCTCCGCAACTTTTTGTTGTAAAATAGCCCGTTGCCTTCGTGCACTTCGGTTCTTAATAAAATAAAATGCTACCACTAAGGATACAAACAACACGACCATTAGCACATAAAACCAATAAGTAGTATAAAATGGAGGTGCAATATTAATTGCCAATACCGTTTCTTCGCTTTCGAGCTTTCCGTTCGTGATAATTGACTTTATTCTAAAGGTATAATTATCAGGCGTTAAGTTATGGAACGAGATGTGATTTTTACTTCCCAGGTTAATCCATTCATCGTGCAGCTCATCAATTTTATACTGGTAACTGGTTTGCTTCGCATTACGATACTCGAGGGTTGAATACGTTAGTTCAAACAACTTATCCTTGTACGATAGATTGATAGCATTGGTCTCACTCAAATGCCCTTCGTAAATCTCTCTTCCATCAATCTCCGTCCCAAAATTCACCTGTTTGTTAAATACAGACAGGCCGGTTATAATTACAGGAAATGGCTGACGAACTTCAAGCTTAACATCCGCTTTAAAAACATTAATACCATTAATTCCACCACAAACAATATCGTTGTTTTTCAGGCGAGTTATCGCATTGTAGTGAAATACGTTCTCCTGCAAGCCGTCCTCACGATAATAATTGGAAAATATGCCAGTTTCAAGGTTATAAAGGCTCAATCCGTTTTGAGTCGTTATCCAAAGGTTGCCATCATTATCCTCAACCAAACCCACTACCGCATTGCTCACAAGCCCGTCTTCCATATAGAAGGAGGTAAAGCTTTGCCTATCGGCATTAAGCCGGTTTAATCCGAAGTTGGTTCCAACCCAATAATTTCCTCTACTATCAAACAATTGGCAAATGGCTTGATTACTCGATAGTGAACTCTTATTTTCCTTTGAATGCATATAATAAGAAAAGGATTGTGATGCCCGGTCGAATTTGTTAATTCCCCCACCATAGGTCATTAACCAAATATTTGATTCCTCATCTTCATATATAGACATCACATTACTACTATTCAGATAAGCCCCTTCGGGATAAGTATTAGGATAATTGGTGATTTTTCCTGTTGCAGGATTGTACACATCAACACCGCCCCTTACCGTACCAATCCAAATTAACCCATGCGAATCTTTAAATAGTACCCTCACAAAATCGCTTGTTAACCGCGATTCATCATTAGCAGACGCTTTGTTAAGATAACGGAATTGACCCGTTTCTTTGTTAAAAACACTTATGCCTCCTGTATAAGTCCCAATCCATAATTCATTATCCACCTCCAGAACCGATAAAGCCACATTATCGCTTAAGCCATTACTTAAATCGTATTTTTGAATAACATTAAAATCCGTATCAACTTTGTTAAGTCCGTTTTCAGTCCCTATCCAAATATCACCATCCGAATCTTCATAAATGCAGTTAACGCTTTTATTCGACAAGCTACTTCGATCATCAACCTGGTGAGTAATATGAATAATGTTTTCCTGATTTAAATTGGTGAAAGAAACACCTTTGTCGTAGGTACCAACCCACAGCATATTATTATCATCAATAAGCAATCTGGTAAGCGCATTCGTCTTAATGCTCTCAATCAAATAAGGATTGTTGACAATGTTTTTAAATTTATCATCCTCTTTAGTATAGCAATAAAGTCCACCTTGATCAGTGCTAATCCAGATGCGCTTTTTTTCGTCCTCAGTTATATTAACAGGGAAATTATTATTCAAAAAATTGTAAGCCCCTTCTTTTTGCAAAAAATATCTATAGCTCTTAGTTTTCGGATTATAATAACATAAACCTTCCTTTTCGGTCGCTATCCAAATTAAACCATCACTGTCTTTAAATATATCCCACACCAAATCACTGTCGATTATACCACTTGGTGTGATTAATGTTGAAATTTCATTGTTTTTGGTATTAAATATGTTGATTCCTCCTCCATAGGTACCGATCCACAGTTTATCCTCATCTAGTTCCATGGATACGAGGTTATCGTGGCCCAGACCGTCGGCCTCATTAAAGTGGCTAAACTGTCCGTTTCTACGATCAAATTTGTTTAATCCACCACCGGTGGCAATCCAGATAGCACCACTTTTATCTTCAACGATTTTGAAAACATGGTTGGAACTAATACTGTTTTTTAAAGTATCATATTCGAAATGCGTAACGGTACTGCGTGCATTATCTAATCGGTTGAGTCCACCGCCCATGGTGCCAATCCATAAGCAACCGTCCGAATCTTCAAACAGGCAATTGATGATATTATTGCTCAATTTTAAATCACCCTCTCCATAACTGTTTATCAATTGAAAATCGTATCCATCATAACGATTTAAACCATCGGAGGTTCCAATCCAGATAAAACCTTGCGCGTCTTTCAAAATTGATGTAACGTAATTGTTTGACAAACCTTGATCAATGGTCAAATGATTGAACCTTAAATCAGATTTGTTAGCCAAGCTACATTGAAAAGTGATAGCCCAAAGAATCAATATTATTACTCTGCTAATATTCAAACGGCGATAGTTTAATGGATAAGCTTGATTTAAAGCTAAGAAAAAAAGAATAAAGACCCTTGTTCATTTATTAAAATCTGACCAAAGGCCTGATTTATTATCAGTCATTTACAACATATGGAATGGTAAAATAAAAAGTTGAGCCTTTTCCCGAGTTTGAGCTCAAACACATTTTTCCTTTCATTTTTTCTACTAAATTAGAGCAGATGGCTAAGCCTAAACCAGTACCACCAACATTCACCGCCTGTTCGTTTCTTAACTGCACAAAACGCTCAAAAACCTTTTCCTGATGCTCCTTTTCAATTCCAATACCAGTATCGCGAACAAAAAATTCAAGAAATGCCTCTTTAACTTTATAACCTATCTCGATAAAACCTTTATCCGTAAATTTAATAGCATTGTTTATCAGATTGCTTAACACTTGCCGCAATCGGGTTCCGTCGGTTAATATCACCGACGCACTATTATTTAAGGGCGTATGCGTTAACACATCAATATGGTTTTTTGAGGCATTATGTAACATCGAAATCATATTAATCGACAATTCCGATATCAGTTCATTTATATTGATAGCCTCATTATAAATATGCACCTGCTCTGCTTCTATCTTTGAGTAATCAACAATATCATTAATCAGGTTGAGCAAATGCATACTGTTCTTAAAAATGATGTCCGAATACATTTTCACTTCATTTTCACTCATTTTATCCTGACCCAATAATTCACTAAATCCAACAATAGCATTCATCGGCGTGCGTATTTCGTGACTCATATTGGCCAAAAAAGCCGATTTTAATTTCTCCGACTCCACCGCTTTGTTTCTGGCTTCTACGATACTTCTTTCGTAGGCCTGCTGTTCGCTAATATCGCGACAAATAGCCAGAATAAGTTCGCGATTTAAAAGGGAGAAGCGACGAGTATGCACCTCTAGTGATATTGGTTTGTATTTACCTTTAATTGTTGCTTTATATATTGAACTTGGTTTTAAAAATTTCTTTTCAAGTATTCTTTTTTCTTTTTCAGAATACTTGTCATCGATAAGCATAAAGGGATTAATAGTAGCTAACTCGTCTAAACTATAGCCTGTCAACTTATGCGCAGCATCATTTAGCTCAATACAACCAATCATTTCCTCGTTCACTATCTCCCATAAAAAAATGGCATCATTGGCTACGTTAAATAGCTGGCGGTATTTTTCTTCGCTTTGCTGAAGCTCCTTTGTCCGACTTTTAACCCTATCTTCCAGTTCATGGTTAAGCTTTTGTAATTCGTTAAGTAAGCACAAACGATCCCATTTCTCTACCACAATTTGTATGATTTGATGAAAAGGATGTAAATCAGTGGAAAAGGTGGCTGCAGAATTACCATTACTGATAAAAACAAACACCCCTTTTTCTAGTATGCGCGTATGGAAGGTTAGAGCCAAAAATTCGTTGGGCTCAAATAAGTTGTCTGTATGCACAAAATTGAAAGCATCAGGTCGCTGTTTTACTTTAAACCGAATGATTGGTTCGTGATTAAACTCTTCAATAAGTTCATTGGAGAACAAAAGAGCGCCCTGGCATGGTTCAATATTCAGCAAAGCACAATACTGCACAATACAAATACACTTGCCCGAACTATAGTCGTAACAGGCACAATAAGTGATGTTTTTTAGAATCGATATTTTTTCGAGAACAGATTGCAGCAAAACCGTTTCATCGGTAATAGACTCAAAGCTTTCGTTAATCAGGTTGAGAAGCAGCATTTCCTCCACCCGATTCGACAAGGCATTATTCTCCTCTTCAAGTATTTTTACGCGGTCTTCCAGCACCCGTATTTTATTTTTACGGTCATCCATTTATCGGAGTAAAAAGGTTAGTAGAAACTGAGCAATTAACTCCGGCTCATCTTCCTGAATAAAATGGCCTGCACTGGGCACATGCACCAGCCGACTTGTTTGAATATTTTTATGTAGTTTCTCGGCAATTTGCTGGCTTAGGTAAACATCTTTATCGCCCCGAATGATTAATACCGGTATCTGCAACCGTCTTAGATCATCTGATATTTCCAGAAGATCCTGATTATTTAAGCAGTGTGAGAAATACAGGAAAGCCTTTCGCCCATCACTGCTTCTCATGGGATACCAAAAATAATCCATCAACTCTTTGTTCAAGCGCTCGGTGTGGTACAAGCCACGTTTGACAATAAAACGAAACGCACCCAAATCGAGCGAAGCCATAGCCAATTGCCTGATTATAGGTGTGCGCATGGTAATAATGGGTTGTACCGGCCAAAAATCGTAGGCGACCGTATTTAGCAACGATAAACTCAAAATATTTTCGGGATAGCGAACAGACATAATCTGACAAATACCTCCACCTACATCATGCCCTACCAAATGCACTTTAGAAACATGTAATGCCTCCAAAAACTTCGCCAGTATTTTCGCATGGTTCTTTAAGGAAAATTCCACATCAATGGATTTGTCGGAATCGCCACACCCCAGCAAATCAACCACTATTAGTTCAAAATTGTCGTTAAGATATGGCACTACCATTCGCCAGATAAACGAATAGGTGGTGATGCCATGCACCAGCATCAAAGGCTCACCCTGTCCGCAACGATAATACACCAATTCGTGATCGTCGATAAGAATACTATGTCGATCTTTCTTTTTGAGCATTTTGCTGGCTTTTTGCTCAAATAAGTTAGGGAGTATTTTTCGAAAAATCTATTCTGTGTATAGAAAGTAATACCTTAGACTTAAGATACAAGACCTTTCGCCAATTAGCTTAATCTCTACAAGTTAACAACGGCGCAAATGTAAATAGAGTATTTTGGTTTATCCAACAAAATAAGGATGCGGTCTTTAATATATCATTAAAGCTCCTACATCCCTCCCCAATCCGATTTAATCAGATGCGCTTCAACGTCATCTTCAATATTATCGGGTAGGTTGTGAAAGAAATTAATGCCTGTTTTAGCTTCCAATTCGTCGATGCTAATGGCATATTCATCTACTTTAATACTTCCTGAGTTATAATTATCACGATGCTCAATCCAAAAGGCGAGACCGGAATACTTTTTATTTTTATAATTGACCAAAGCCATGTAGTAATACTTTGGTACCGGCACATGTGTATCTGATGTCGTATATTCAATCACCTTATCAAGTGTGCCACCTTTCACCACATACAGGGTATCTCTAAATGAGGTACTTCTACCCCAATCACGCACTGCGCCTTCAAATTTAGTCCAGATATAACGGTTAAAATTACCGTACATTGGTGTCATATTTGAATAATAAAAAGTTTGACGATTGGCTTCCTCGCAATAAACACGGTCAGAAGAAGCCACAATATGTCCGCGGTCGAAGCCATAGAAATCCTGACGAACAGAGCGGTATTCATCAGGTATTTGAGGGTCGTCAGCCCAGGCATCTGTTCGACCAACGTTGTTACCTGCCGTTTCGTTGTAATATGTAAAAGCTACCCATCGGGCATGTCGTTGAGATTTAACATACTCAAGACTAAAATTGGCTATTTTCTTGCTTTCATGCTCAAGTGTATGCGCCACGAACATTGCATCATTATCCGATGATAATTCTGGTATTTCAATACGTTTTGAGATATCTCCCAAGCCTGTATTGCCGCCATTACCATTATTTGTATTATCATCGCTACTTTGTACAATGTGTAAATAATCGACCTTATCGCTGGTTGATATCTTAATGTGAGCATTTCTTTTTTCGTCCTTGTTCACACTAATATCAACCCTTACAATGGCATCTCCCTCACCATAGGGTGTTGAAACAGAGAGCCAGTTAAGGTCTTCTTCTACCGTCCATGCTGTGTTTGATTTAATATGTAACTCATACTCTCCGCCACTGGATGGAATTTCACCTGGATTGGGCACTAATTCAAATGTTAATTCTGAAGTTGAATCATTATTAGAACAAGCTAAAAGCATACAAGAGCCCACCAACAGACAACTCAATATTTTAAAATATGATTTTACAGCACTTTGCATTACATTATAATTGTTTTGCAATATAGGTTATCACCGGTAAATGGTCGCTATATCCATTTAAATATATGCCTTTTGAATGCGTGCGTTTTGGATAGCCTTTAAACTGACCTTCCTGGCTAATGAGGAAATCTTTGTTGAAAATCTCTGCTTTCCAAAAGAACAATTCCTTTTTATTAGAGCCAATAAGCCCTTTGCTCATCAAAATCTGGTCAAACAGACTCCAGCTTCCCTTATACGCAAGAGTACCTATTCCCTGGGCATAATAATCCCAGAATGGGTTATACATTTCATCGCTATTAACATCTGCTTTTTTACGCTTGCCCTTCAATACCTTTTTAACGCTGTTGTTAGTTGGGTCATCGTTTAAATCACCCATCACAAAAATCTTGGCAGCGGCATCATCGTTTAACAGAGAATCAACAATGCTTCGTGTTACTTGGGCGGCCTGCTCACGTCGGATTGATTTTGCACGTCGCGATGGCCAGTGATTAACAATTACATGTACTTTTTCACCTGAAATATGACCTGTTACCAATAACTGATCGCGTGTTTTATACTTATTATCTTCAGGCAAAACGAATGGAAAGATTTTGTATGATTCGAGCTTAAATAAGTCAGGATTATAAATTAGAGCCACATCAATACCCCGATAATCAGGCGACTCTTCGTGCACAATCTGGTATTTCTTCTCTGCGAAGTCACCATAGGCCACCAGGTCGTCAAGTACCTTGCGATTTTCAACCTCAGACAGGCCAATAATTGCCGGACCTTGCGGACAATATTTATTACCCAACTGGTTGAGAACCGTTGAAATATTCTTTAGCTTATTATCATACTTCATCTCATTCCAATGATAGCCTCCATTGGGTGTGAATTCTTCATCATTGGTGTCATCCGAATCCTCTGTATCGAATAAGTTTTCTACATTATAAAAGGCAACGCCATACACAGCATACTTATTATTCTGAGCCTGCACATATACATTCAGAACAATCAGCAAAAGAAGAATAAATTTAGTTCTCATGACTTAAATATAATTAAAAGAGGTAACCCAATAATCGGATTACCTCTTTAGGAAAATACACGGGATTTATTGTGTTACTTTAAAATTGTCGATAATAACGCGCATTGGTTTACCTTCATAACCAGGATCTGTTTTTAACGCATTTTTGACAACAATAGTTGAACTTGCCTGTCCATTGGTGAAATTAGCTGAAACAGTAGCATAATCTCCATCTTTACCTGTGCTGGTAAAATCCAAAGTTTGCTCTTCGGAACCACATGCTACAACCACCTTGGTATCATAGGAACCTGACCAACCTTTAACTTTAAAAGAGACTGCAAATGCACCACCGTTACCAGATAAATCAAGCGCTTTTGTTTCAATTGAACCAGCTGTTGAACTTGAGCCAAGTTTAACAGAACTATTTGTTGCATATACTTTTTCTGACACTGTTGGAAAACTTGCATTTCCATTCCAAGCTGGTGAGTTATCAACAGTACCTGTACAATCTGCAAAATCTTCGGCTAATACTTCGCTTCCTGTTGAGCCGCCACCGGTATCATCACCACCAGTGTCGTCACCGCCAGTGTCGCCTCCACCTGATGTACTTCCTTCGCCAAACTTAACGTTATCGATGCGGAAAGTTGTTGAGTTACTTTGACCACCTTTAGCTACATATTTAAAACCAATGTATTTAGTGCCGGTCTGTGTCGCTAAATCAATATTTCCCGAAGAAATAAAGGTATGATCCGCATCGCCTTCTGCAGCAACCTTGGCATCAATCTTCTCTACGTTAGCTGTTGCCGGGTCAATACCATCCATTACAAAAACTTCTAATGAAGATGTACTTTTCCAGTATGCTTTTGCTGTTTCGAAGCTTAGGATTTTACTGGTAGCATTATCCATATCGATAGCTGGCGAAATTAACCAATACTCATAATCAGCAGATGCTCCATTATGAGCAGATGCTTGCACATATTTATTACTTGAATATTCTTTAATCTGCCAATCCCGATCACCTTGAACTTTTGCCACTGACCATCCATTAATGGCAGCAGTCCCTCCATCAGTTCCACTTTCAAAATCCTCATCAATTAATGGTTTTGTTTCACTTCCACCACCATTACCACCTGTACCAATCACAAATACTTCTTCGCGCTCAGTAACATCTTCATCCACTGTAATGGTCACAGTTAGAGTACCAGAACCGGCATCGGAAGCAACAGGTTTGATTGTTACCACTTCTCGGGCATTAAGCGTAAATGTTTTGCTATAAGTAGCATCATTAGGTGAAGTACCGATAGTAATATCGATTGATACATCACCGGCAGGGAAATAACCAGTACGGCCTTCTGTTTTTGGAAAGTCCAGGGCTTTATCCGACAGCTTCACTTTTGCTGCATACTCTGAAAAGGCAGCTTTGAACTCGTCTGTCCATAAGAACTTAACACCAGCGTTTGTTTGAGTACAATTAACAGCTGCCGTATTATTTTGGTCAGGTACCACATCAACTACCACTTCTCCACCATAAACTGGCTTATCGAATGCAGGAGCAGAAAACTCTTCCGAAAGCGCCTCAACTGTATAAGCACCTGCCATTAACTCAACCTGGTCGGGCGCACTTGATACCGGATCAAATGTTTTTACCACAGCGTCCTGTCCATCTTTAATCTTTACGATAAAATCGTTAGGATTAACTGCCGCTGTTGACTTTAAGGTAACTGCCGTATTAACACCACATTTAATTTCTAATGTACCCGTTTCAGATACATCATCTTTAACGTTTGAGCACCCAGATAGCACGGCTAAGCCAAGCGCTATCGAAAGCAATTTTGTTTTCATTTTAATTAGGTTTAATTGTTTGATAAAAAATATAATTATTCAGCTACTCCAAACTTAAAATTATCGATGCGAAAGGTTGTTGAGTTACTGGCACCGCCTTTGGCGACGTATTTAAAACCAATGTACTTTGTGCCTGTTTGTGCCGACAAGTCAACATTGCCTGATGCAACAAAGGTATGGTCTGCATCACTTTCTTGAGCGATGGTCGCTGACGTAATTTGCTCAACAGTAGCGGCTGCCGGATCGGTGCCATCCATCACATATACTTCTAAGGATGATGTACTATTCCAATAGGCTTTTGCAGTTTCGAACGACATGGTTTTATTCGTCGCATTATCCATATCTATGGCTGGGGTAATTAACCAATACTCATAATCATCAGCATTGCCATTATGAGCTGATGCCTGAGCGTAATTATTGCTGGTTCCTGATGCGTTATCAGTATACTTTCTGATTTGCCAATCACGGTCGCCTAAAACTTTGGCCACAGTCCAGTTGTTAATCGATGCCGGATCATAATCATTTCCACTTTCAAAATCCTCGCTAACTGTTGTAACCGGTGTTACAGGGTCAGGTTCTTCACCGCCGCTTTCAATACCAAATTTGAAGTTATCGATGCGGAAAGTTGTTGAGTTTTGGGAACCTCCCTTAGCCACGTACTTAAAGCCAATGTATTTCTGTCCTGTTTGTGCCGATAGATCCACATCACCAGATGGAATAAATGTATTATCCCCATCACTCTCCTGAGCCAATGTCACATCTAATTTAATGAGATCCGCATTGGCTATTTCCTTGCTATCTAAAACGTAAACCTCCAATGACGATGTACTTTTCCAAAATGATTTAGCCGTTTCAAACGACATGACTTTATTGGTAGCGTTATCAAAATCGATAAGCGGCGTAATCAACCAGTATTCATAGTCCTCAGCAGCTCCATTATGAGCAGAAGCTTGCGCATAGTAATTGTCTGAGTAAGTTCTGATCTGCCAATCGCGATCACCTAACACACTTACTACTGACCATCCGTTTATATTAGCAGGATCATAATCAGCTGCACTTTCAAAATCTTCATCAACAGTTGTTACCGGCGTATCAGGATCCGGGGTCGGATCTGTTCCGTCATCTATAAAAGTTCCAATATCTAAAGTATCACGAATTACCAATTGCCATGTATCACGGTGCTTCGACATTATCCCTGTAAGTGTACCCCATCCTTTGGGAAGTGTTTTGTTTGCAAAGTTGGCATATTTACTATTGTAGGTAATAATTGACTTTCCGTCTACATCCACAATGGCACGAGATGTAGAGTTTTGTGAATCATCAGCAAATGTAACTTGTCCTCCTTGCGTGAACTTCACATTCTCAAGAGTCACCAATTTGTCTTTCATTGAGTCCTCCAAATTGGCAATTTTAATCACTTCCGGTGTTGGCTTATCACCTGGAAAATCATGTCGGAATACATGCTGTTCAAATATCTCAGCCGGCATGCGTCCAACAGTCCATTCGCCATTGCTCTGATACTTATAGCCAATTAATTGTTTATCGCCATAGGTGCCTGTGTACAACCCTTCGCACTCAATAAACACTTTCTGGCCAACGCGGAACGTATTGTAAATGCTGTTTTTATCAATACCTATCTCAATGGCGCGATCATCATCCTGAATAATCATTTTTTTATACAGGTTACCCGACTCATCGTTGGCGGTTACAATACCACTTATCACTACATGATAATCGATTTCCTGGTAATCATCAGTAAATTGCTCTTTAAACTCTTTGATTGTATGAGTTGCTTCCCCTTTATAAATAGGCGCTGTGATTGGTGGCACATCATAGTCCCTTTTGTCACACGCTGTAAACACTCCTACAATCAGTGTTAAAACGAATAAGCTATACTTTCTTAGTTTCATTATATTTAGTTTTTTCTTGTTCTGATTTGGATAATATTAAAAACGGTAACCAAGGTTCACAAAAAGGTTTAAGCCTTGTGCGTAGTAATAACGCGGTGGAAATTTATTGACATTATAGTCAGTAAAATCGAAGCGGCCCTGCTCAAAACCTCCTGTTCGCATATCCGTATTGTTCAGCACATTCTGAACCATTACATTGATACTTAAACTGTTTCTATTTTCGAAATAAATTAGTTTACCTAAAGAAACATCTAAGGTGAATTTGCTACCTAACTCTTCCTGCCCGGTAATTTCCTTAAGCTTAGCATCAATCTCTTCCTCTGTCATACCATCTGTTGGGAACTGAACAGCAGCTTCTGTTCTTCTGGTTGGCGACACATCAAGGTAGGTACGATCGTAAAAATTCCCATTGACATTGAAGAACCACATCTTCGGATGGAAATAGTCTAAACCTAAACTTCCGGCAATACTTGGTGTTCCTGCTACATGGAAATTTTTCAGATAAATGGTCTCCGTAATATCGGGCTGGCTTCCGTTATCGAAGCTGAATGTTGCTTCCGGGCGGTTGGTGTAGCGGTAATCACCCACATTACCAATAGCCGTTAAGGTGATTTGATCCGTCACCTTAGCTTCTGCACCAAATTCAACCCCACGATATTCTTTTTGAATACCTGTCATGGCCACATTCATAAAAGTGCGATAGGCATCGTGGTAATAGTTATCAATCTCCATTTGGTTATCGAGCAAAGTATAGTATGCAGTTACACGCCCTTTGAATCGTGGCAGGTTCATAATATAACCGATGTCGCCCGATTGAATAACACCATTCTCCATACCCGGTACTTCATTATCTTTAATACGTGGCGATAAATAAGCATTGTAAGGCAGAGGAGCACGAGTTTCGTAGGCTGCATTAAAAACCATAATATGGCGACCACTTAGCTTGTATTTACCTCCGGCTTTAACAGCAATATCACCAAAACGGTGCTCTTTACCTTTGCCATATGAGTTAAGCGGTGCACGACCATTACGCATGTTACCCTCACGATAAAAACCTGTATATGTTACTTTAGCGCCATAATATACGTCCCAGTTTAAGAAGCTATGATCGTTGCGAAACCAGGCATTGGCCGAAGTAAGATGCATCTCATAATCATAACCAAATACGTCATCTTCAGTTACTTTACGATTCGGGTTATTCAAATCGTTTTGCAGTTTATAAGAATCGCCACTAAAATCACGTTCAGCAAACTGGTCAATATCAACCCAATGCGAGCCACCTAGCAAATCCTCAACAGTTTTGTAGTGCATGCCAATAGTTTTGCGTGCTTCAATCCCTCCCACTATCTTAAAACGCTCGTTAATGGCTGTAGATAATGTGGAGTTGAAGGTGAATTCCATGTAATCGTTATTGCGCCCTTCAATCATATAGCTGGACCCCTTCTCGGTACCATACTTATCGTTTTCGTCGTTATTCAGCTTATTAACTTCATACATTCGGTCCCAGTTAATCTGACGCATGGTCTCATCGCTTCTCCACAGGCGCTCATACATAGCTGCTATTTCAGGGTCTTCCTGGTAGCTTGGCAGGTAACGGTAGTAATCAGGACGAGGGTCTTCGGCCTTATACCAGTTTAGCGCTGTTTTCTTGTACATACTGTAGCGACCGGCAACACCTGTGGTTAGTTTAGTTTCATCATTAATCTTCCATTCGTGCGACAGAATGGCTACAGGCTCATAAGATTTTGTTTCACGGGCATTGCGCTTTTTACCATTCTGATAGCCCCAATTGGGATTGTATAAATTATCGCCTGTTATATCGTATACCTCCTGAAACGATGCACTTGAACTTCCGCGTTCACTTGGTGCACCAAAGGTTGTGAACGATAAACTGTGCTTGTCGTTAAATACTTTTTCTACTGCCAGCATGTACGACCAGGCATCGTAAAAAGTACCTTCAATGTAGCCTTCTTTGGCATAGCGACGCGAACCTGAAACCGTAAATGCCCAACCATTATCCATTAGTCCGGTTGAGTAAGTCCCGATAACGCGAAAGTTATACGAACGATTGGTGTAGCTTGTGCTGATGCGTCCACCACGGGCATAATCGCTGGCACGCATATTAATATTAGTGGCACCTCCAATGTTACCAAAGCTGTAGGTTCCCATTTCAAGGCCGTTCACCACATCTTTATTCTTAACCACATCGTTTAATCCGCCAACACTACCATAGTAGAAGCGTCCGCGTTCGGCACTGTTAAAATTAACGCCGTTAATAAAGGTTGATGTCATCTCCTGATCGTAGCCCCTAACTCTAAAACGCATTGGGCTAAAAGTGAAGCCTACATTGCTGAGATAAACATCATCGGATGAAACCAAAAGGCCCGAAATAACCTGGTCATTATCATCCTCAATGTTAATCTCGTCTTCGCCAATAAAGAAGGCATTGACATAAGCAGTGGTTGGTTCAACTTTAATCACTCCCAGATCCAATAGCTCATTGCTTGTAATTTGTACCTCAAGAGTGATCGTTTGTATGGTTGAAGAAGAAATAATTAAGGTTTCTGTTCCTGGTACTCCTTTTAGCTCAAAGGTGCCGTTTTGATCACTTGTAGTAGAAACATTGCTTCTTTCCAGAGTGACCTTAGCTCCTTCTATTGTATTCCCCGTTTCGGCATTCACAACGACTCCTTTTAGTCCGCTGTTTTGTGCCAACAACGAAAAGCTGAGACAACATAGAGCTAATAATGTAAGTAACTTCATAAGTTGATTTTTTTCTATCCCTGATTTAGTTGACTGAGAAGCTTAATTCGCTTGCCTTAACGGCAATGCCACTTTTTAGCTGCTGAGTCGATTTTAATTGCCCCCAAATTTTGTTGATAAATTCCGGATGGTCGACGTATGGATTACGGTTGTTCTGGAAATCTTCGATGTGATTGTTACGATTTCTTTCTTTATCGCTCACCGGATCATTCTTGCTCCACTCTAAAAACATATTGATGGCCCATTGCTCCATTCCATAAGCGTCACTACTGAAGACTGCATTATCCCAACCGGCAATTCGGTCATCATAGCGAGTAACAAAATAGAAGTAGATGCGGGCAAAGTCACCTTTGTATTCATCGATAGGTTCGAAAACAGTGCCTGAATACCCAAGGTCGCTACGAGCAGAGCCAACCAAAGAACCATTTGAGGAATCCCAGCTTGCACTACCAACTTCGCCAAAAGGATAATTACTACGCATACTATTGACGTAGCCGTCTGTTGGTACCAAATGCACCATGTCGTCATGCATTGGCTGAGCATCATTAAACCAACTCTTAGGCACTGAGTGTTCGCGGTTATAACAACTTCCTTCGCCAGAATAGTTTCCGCATTGGTCACTTCCCGGACTATAAGTATATGCTTCCGGCCCGTTGGGATTATCTGAATACATATCCCAGATTGTGCCATCTGGGCGTATATCGGATTTTTTGTAGATATCCCATAAATCACCATAACTTCTGTCTCTAAAACCACTTGAAATAATATCTCCCAAGGTCGATTTTAGCTCGAGACCTGTTTTGCCAGAAGCATCAGCATAATAGCCAGTGTAAGTGGCATTATCACCAGCCTGAAATTTGATGGTTAATGCAGTACCAGGAGCAATTGATGGATTATCGGCAGCCAGCACATTTTCTTCAGTCTGAACCGCTCCATCACCATCAGTATATGTCAAAGTTACCGTTATTGGGCCCTTTACAAAATAACCAAAACGTGTTTCGGTTGATGGATAACTCAGACTTCCATCGGCACTTGTGATAACCGTTGAATAGTTGGTATAATCCGCTTTAAAATCATCGGCATAAACCACTTTAACACCAAAGTTGGCCTGTGTAACTGTTATGTTTAAACTACTGGTTTGCTGGTCACTCACTGTGAAGCTTTGCTTTCCTCCATATAATGGCTGTTCAAAAGCGGGAGTTACTAACTCAGAGTAAACAACAGCATCGTAGTCTCCACCCGCTAAATCCAACTGACTTGGCAGGTTTTCTAAATCGGTAAATTCCTTTATTACTTCTCCCTCTGAATTCCTGATTTCCAGCAGGTGATTATCTAACAATGAAGCATTAATGCCTTTCAGGTCAAAGTTTAAATGAACTTCATTGGTGGGTTCTGTTTTTGCTACATCCTCTTTATCGCAGGCAACAAAACCTAAAACAAATAGCACCAACAGAAGCTGACAGACTGATTTATTCATTTTGTTTAAATTATAGATGTGTGTTTAGTATAAACGTATCTTACTGATTACCACAATGCACATCAAAATCGAATAAACCGGTTCGATTGGGTTAGGTTATTCTATGTCAATGACATTTTATATCGGTAATTTTTTTCATGCGCAACAAAGTAATGTAATTCTTTGCATTAGACCAAACGGTCGGTCTGTATTTTTTAAAACTTAATAGTTAATTAACCCGAACCATTTAAAGACAGAATAACAGAGGAATAAAAATTAATTTAATAGTCAATAAATTTTAATGCAGTGGTCAGAAGTTAACAAAAAAGAACTAATAATTTAACCATAATAAAACCAATAAGCCTTCTATACAAACCTTATATTTATAACAAATATTAAGAATACTTTTTACAACATTCCTTTTGGCTTTCCTCAATTAAGTATTTATTTTCGAAGACATTTCTAACCTCACAATTCGTTTATGAAAAACCTATGCATTACCCTGCTTTTACTAATGTCTCAATTAGTGCTGTTTGCCCAAGACAATAGCTTTAACCAACAAAAAGGATTCATCATTGGTGCCAACGCTTACTCCTTTCATTCTAAAAGTTTTGAACTATCGCCTATGATTGGCTATAAATTCAACAAGCTGGTAGTGTTTACTCACTACGGAAAACGCAGCACATTTCAAGAAAACGATATTGCCACATCGGCAGATGATTTGGATTACTACCGAAACGTTCTCGCTATTGGCTGTCAGATATATCCCTACAAAAATCTCAAAAAGACTAGGATGTTTTATCAAATACATTTCAGCTATAAGTGGGCCGATGATAAATATTACGATAGTAAATTTTACATGTGCAACTTCGGAGCAGGGGTAGAAACTACCATTTTTAAGAAACTTACAACAAGTTGCAATGCTTTTTTAGGTATAGGTCATGAAGAGCCTCATGCCTATAAACCTGGCGATGCCAGTGGAATTGTATATGACTTTGGAGCCGCTATTTCAGTCCGGTATTATTTGACTAAATAAACACAAAAGCCACCCCATAACGAGGTGGCTTTTAATAATAAACGGTATACTGTTTCTACATCTTAATCTTGCAATCAGGCAATAATTTCGAAAGCTTATCAAGCTCACTTTGAGGAAGCGGGTTCCCCTTAAGAATTAGTGTCTTCAATTCTTTACAGTTGGCTATTTCATCAGGGATACTTTTGATTTGGTTTTTAGATAAATCCAGTTTCTTCAACTGAGTCAACTGACCAATTTCTTCAGGAACACTTTCAATATTCTGATTCTTAAAATATATCTGATTTAATTGAGTCAACTCACACACTTCTTCCGGAAACTCACCTAGTTTATTAAATGACATATACATTAACATATAACCTTGTGTGGCTGTATGCGATACCATGCCTTCGTATTTATTTAACTCACCAGAAGCAATTGCTTTATCCTGCGCATCTTTTGCTGCTGCATACTCCTCCATTTGTTGCTTTGAATTATAGGCACTATAATCGCTCTTAAATGCCTCATAAGCTTCCAGTCCGCGGTTTTCAACCACTACCTTACGCTCAGTTAAATCAACTTCTGCATCTTTGTTTAACAGATAGTAGGCGTTTTGTTCGTTACAACGATCACGTAGAACCTCCCATTTCATGGTACGGTTATTAGAAGTGCCCGAGTAAATATTAAGTGCTTTATTCACTTGCACAATGGCCTCATTATATTGGTGCATGTAAGCATATGCTAAAGCCATATTGGCACGTAGAGTAGCTGCCACTTTTTTGTTAATGCGCGATTTGCGATCGTTCAGGTTGGTCTGCTCCAGCTCTTTTCCCCAGGCAGCAATGGCCTTCTCCAGTGTGGCTTTTGCCTCCACATTCTGATAATCAGCATTCAGCAGTTTATAAGCCTCAGCAGTCTCTTGTGCTACCGTTTGTAAGGCATCGTAGTTATGCTCTTTGCTGGTTTTTGGGTAGAACACCTCAATTTCTTCAGGCACATAACGGAACATCACCGACTTATTTACAAAATCCTGGGCATTGGCCTGTATATGTGCAAATTCATCCGCTGCAACAATTTCCTTGTAAGCCTCACCTTGCTTTTTCCAAACATCAACCAATATGGCTTCCAGAAAATAACAATCGTCTTTACCAAACATGGTGCTTGAATTGCCTGCTTCAGACGTTTTTTTGCTAAATAATACTTTGCCAGCATTATCTGTAATGCGCAAAATGCCCGATGGTGTTTTGTGCTTTACCTCGTAGTAATAATTCTCAATCACTTTGGCATCTTTAAGGCTGGCCCCTTTGGCTTTACACAGGTTGGCCCCTTTGTGCATCGTTTTGTCGCCCATCGTAATGTCGGTGTGAGCCACTTCGGCCTTAATCTGACTCCAGTCGATGTCTTTAACCGGAATTCGCGGATAAGTTAAATAAGATGTTTCGGCTTTAAATTCATCAATTCTTTGTGCAGTAGCTGCAAGACCTATTAGTCCCAGCATCATTCCCAATACTATTTTTTTCATTTAATTGTTTTATAAAGAACTTAAGCCCTCCTACATATCCTTCCCCAAAAGATAAGTCATCACAGGTGCGTACTAGCTCTATAAGGTTATAGCCCTTTCTACTGACTCAAAATCCTTAGGTTACAAAAAGTTATACCGAACATTACAAGCAAATATTCTAAATTGTCATATACTGGATGTTAACATCAAATTCGCAGTTACAAACACATCATAAATGCGTCCATTAAACGAAAAAAAACATCTCTATAACGAGATGGCTCTTCGAACAGCGGCATTAACTTTATCAGCTATTCTGCCTGTTGTTTTACATCAAATCTGTTTCAAGGTTCTTAAACATTCCTGTGTGACAATTATCCACTGTAACTTTAAAAGATTCAGCATCCTTGTCAAGACGAATAACAATGGTTTTTCGAGGTTGAAGCACAAACTTATCGGGTGCCCCATTACCAATGGTTTCGTTACTGAATGAGAATTGAATATCACTCAAATTTGTGAACTCCATATATTGATACTTATCGTCAGTATAAAAAGCTGGTTGAAGGCTAACGGAAGCGTCAAACAACTGCTTTATCAAATCTTCCGGACCTGCCAATTGCTGTTCAAACCAGGCAATGGTGCGGGCCGATTCAATCGCTTCACGAACACCATTCTGTGTTCTCTCCTTTGCGAATAACAAAGTCATTGGACGATGCGCTGTTTTAACATCATAGGTATAAGCACTTACGCCATGAATGTCACTATTAGCAAAAACTGCCAGGTTATAATCGATACACCACTGCAATACAATGGGATACCATTCATTGTAGTTCATCACTTCCATCCCCTGGATGAGCCCCTCTTTAATCAGCTTTTCATGTACTTCATAAATCAGACAAGTATCGGGCTGCTGAGCCTTCCAGCCGGGATGATTCCAGATCATTAAGGCTTTTTGTTTTTTAACCATTTTAAAAACCTCATCAACCTGCCCCTGATGAAGCGTATCTGCATCATTAATAAATAATGCATTTAAATGTCCCGGTGGCATTTGGCGCGTTATCTCTGATGCTTTTATGAGTATGATATTTTTCTTTTGCGCCTCATTTACTGCCAGGTTATAGGAATGATTATGTCCTTTGCTCATAAAATCCTGATGTGGCCGATACTCCAGGTGGTCAGTAATGGCCATTACATCTATGCCTTCGGTCCAGCACTCCTGCACACGGATAGTTGGCCAGACTAATCCATCGGAAAAAACAGTGTGAATATGAAAATCACCTTTAAGCGTCTGGAAACCTTCAATGTCAGGTATGATTATGTTTTTGCGCTGCGCTTTTTTCTCCAGGCCTAGCTGGATATTATTCGCATTTTGTTGAGCCCATATCGAACTCCCGCAAAATAAACTGGCAATAAGAAATAAATGTAATTTTTTCATCTTTTAATAGTTAGCTGATACTACAGTAAAAGTAAGAAACCATTTGAGTTAATCAATGAAATAATAAATTAACAGGCTCCTCGTGCATCTTTCAAACTCCCGGTTATTAATCATGTATAAGAAGATATACCAAAAAAGCCACCCCAAAACGAGGTGGCTTTCTTATATCTGTTTCGTCAACAGACTACTGCCTACTGACTAAAAACTAATCACTATTCTGCAGCTTGCTCCATCAATAAGTTCAAGATGTCAGAACCTGCTTTGGCAACTGAAGTACCAGGACCGAAGATAGCTACGGCACCAGCGTCATAAAGGAATTGGTAATCCTGTGCCGGGATAACACCACCACAGATTACTAAGATATCCTCACGACCCAGTTTCTTTAATTCAGCAATAATCTGAGGAACTAAAGTTTTGTGACCAGCCGCCAATGAAGATACACCAACCACGTGTACATCATTTTCAACAGCCTGCTTAGCCGCTTCTTCTGGTGTCTGGAACAATGGTCCCATATCCACGTCAAAACCTATATCAGCATAACCGGTTGCTACTACTTTAGCACCGCGGTCGTGACCATCCTGACCCATTTTAGCGATCATGATACGAGGCTGACGGCCTTCTTTCTCAGCAAATTGTTTTGCTAATTCTGATGCTCTTGCAAACTCTTTGTCGTCTGCTGCTTCTGCGCTATACACTCCTGAAATTGATCTGATTACTGCGTTATATCTACCTACAATCTTTTCGCAAGCGTCAGAGATTTCACCTAATGAAGCACGCTTTTGAGCCGCATCAACTGCTAACTCTAATAAGTTACCTTCACCAGTTTCAACTGCCTTAGTAATCTTAGCTAATGCAGCTTGTACCTCTTCTTCATTACGCTCAGCACGAAGCTTCTGTAAACGCTCAATCTGTGAACGACGAACCTCCATGTTATCCACATCTAAGATGTCGATTGGATCTTCTTTCTCAAGACGATACTTGTTAGTACCAACAATAGTCTGAGTCTTGCTATCGATTTTAGCCTGTGTACGAGCAGCCGCTTCTTCGATACGCATCTTAGGAATACCCGACTCAATCGCTTTAGCCATACCACCTAATGACTCAATCTCCTGAATGTGAGCCCATGCTTTTTCTACTAATTCGTTAGTCAACGACTCAACGTAGTATGAACCAGCCCATGGATCAACAGCCTTACAGATTTGTGTTTCATCCTGGATGAAAATCTGTGTATTACGAGCAATACGAGCAGAGAAGTCAGTTGGAAGCGCAATGGCCTCATCCAGTGCGTTGGTGTGCAACGACTGTGTGTGACCAAGGGCAGCACCCATCGCCTCAACACAAGTACGTCCAACGTTGTTAAACGGATCCTGCTCAGTTAATGACCATCCTGAAGTTTGTGAGTGCGTACGTAACGCTAACGACTTAGGATTTTTAGGATTGAATTGCTTCACAATCTTCGCCCATAACATACGTCCGGCACGCATCTTGGCAATCTCCATAAAGTGGTTCATACCAATGGCCCAGAAGAATGACAAACGCGGTGCGAAGGCGTCAATATCTAATCCGGCCTGTGTACCTGCACGAAGGTATTCTAAACCATCGGCTAAGGTATACGCTAACTCGATATCTGCAGTTGCACCTGCTTCTTGCATGTGGTAACCAGAGATAGAAATTGAGTTAAACTTAGGCATCTTCTGTGATGTATATTCAAAGATGTCGGCAATCACCTTCATCGAGAATTCTGGTGGGTAGATGTAAGTGTTACGCACCATGAACTCCTTCAAGATGTCGTTCTGGATAGTACCAGCCATCTCTTCTAATTTCACACCTTGCTCTAAACCAGCTACGATGTAAAAAGCCATTACTGGCAATACAGCACCGTTCATGGTCATCGATACAGACATCTTATCCAATGGAATACCATCGAACAATACGTTCATATCAAGGATAGAGTCGATAGCTACACCTGCTTTACCTACATCACCTTCTACACGTTTGTGGTCTGAATCGTATCCACGGTGTGTAGCCAGGTCAAATGCTACAGATAAACCTTTCTGACCAGCAGCCAGATTACGACGGTAGAACGCGTTTGATTCTTCAGCAGTAGAGAAACCTGCATACTGACGAACGGTCCATGGACGCATCGCATACATCATTGAGTAAGGTCCGCGTAAATATGGAGGTAAACCAGCAGCATAGTCTAAATGCTCCATTCCCTCTAAGTCGTCCTTACTGTAAACTGGTTTCACAGGGATTTGCTCTGGTGTCACCCAGTCTTTTTTTACCCCGTGTTTTTGTTCCCAAGCTTTTGCATCAGTCGTTCCGCAAGGCTTGGTTTTGAATTCTATGTTATTAAATTTTGGTCGCATAATTTTTTAGAAATTTAGTAATGAGTAGTCAGTAGTCAGTAGTGAGATAGATACTTAAAACTTTACCTTTTCTTTTAATGAATATAGCATCCTTTGAACCTCTAATATAGATTCATTAAGATGATTAAATTCTTCATCAGAAATGTATTCCAAATCAATACACAAGTAGACCAAAGTCTCAAGCTCAAAAGATGAGCCATTGGCAATATCAAGAAAACGGGCAAAATCTTTATTTGTATTTCGACCTGCTCCTTCTGCAATATTTGCAGGAATTGAAACAGCAGCTCTTTGCATCTGAGATGTTATCCCAAATTGCTCTGAAGCAGGGAAATTCTTAGTTAATTGGTAAACACTCTTAACTAATACCCTTGACTTCTGCCAAACTTTCAATTCCTTAAACTTATGCATGATGTACTTTTGTTTTTGTACTCTGTACTCAGCACTCACTACTTTGTACTAAAATCTATTTATTTAAAACCATCCCGTTGAATTCCTGAAGTGTTTCAAGAACGTTAGAACGAACATTAACAAAGTGCTTAATACCTTTTGCTTTTAACTCATCTGCACAAGCAGGAGCACCAGCAATTACCAATGGTGTATCGCCTAATAGTTCCTTAGCTTTAGGAGCTGCTTCTGCATACTCATCATCAGCACTACAAAGCACCACGATGTCGGCATTAGCTGCTTTAGCTGCTTCAACACCCGCTTCAATAGTTTCGAAACCAAGGTTGTCCTGAATTTCGTAACCGGCACATCCGAAGAAGTTACCAGAGAACTGTGAACGGGCTAAACGCATCGCTAAGTTTCCGTAAGTCAACATAAACACTTTTGGACGCTTAGTGGCATTTTCAGTCGCCAAACGCAATTCTTCAAAGTCTTGTGCTCCGCGGAACAAGCTGATTGGCTCCACTTCTTTGGCTTCGCCACAACAACAGCATGACTTCACTAATTTTTTAGCATCTATGTTGCCAGAGATGATTTCACCTGTGTTAGGGAACTGGTTAGTACCTAATAGGTTTTCGCGACGAGTAGCTACCGCCTTACGACGTTTTTCAGCTGTTTCTTTCACAAGACCTTGGATAAAGCCTTCTTTCATAGCTGCTAAGTAACCACCTTTTTCTTCTACCTCAACAAACAAAGCCCAAGCTTGCTCGGCGATGCTGTTTGTTAGGTTTTCGATATAATAAGAACCCGCTGAAGGGTCAACAATCTTCTCGAAGTGAGATTCTTCTTTTAACAACAACTGCTGGTTACGTGCAATACGCTCAGAGAATTCATCCGAATCCTTGTACAATGCATCGTAAGGCTGAACAGTTAACGACTGTGTTCCACCCAATGAAGCTGACATCGCCTCAGTTTGAGTACGAAGCATGTTAACATTTGGATCAAAAATTGTCTTGTTCCAGTCAGACGTTTCAGAGTGAACGTGCATTTTGCAAACCTCAACACCTGTTGGCTTGTACGCTTCAACAATCTTCGCCCACAACAGACGACCGGCGCGTAGCTTAGCGATCTCCATAAAATAGTTACCACTCACACCCATGTTGAACTTGATGTTGGCTGCAACATCGTTGATAGCCATACCACGCTCAGTTAATTGCGTTAAGTATTCGTTACCCATTGCTAAACCAAAAGCCAACTCCTGTACAATAGAAGCACCGGCGTTGTTGAAGTGACGTGCATTAACCGCTACAGTTTTAAACTGAGGGAAGTTTTTCGCTACTTCAGCAATTTCTTTAACTCGGTCTAATGCTTTTTCAGTTTCGCAGCACGCTTTTCCGTTGATGGTTAAATCACCAATCGGGTCAAAATTGATAGAACCTTTTACTTCCGCATGTGTGCGGTTCATCTTGTTAAGAACAGCCACAACTGCTTCAATCAACTCCTTATTACCGCAACAAGCGTTGAAGTTAATTTCCACATCGTCAGAAATGATGTTCTTTAATAAAGCCTCAATGTTAGCTTCTGAAATAAGCGCTTTGTCTTCGATAACGAAACCAATACTATCCACACCTTTAGTCAGGATAGTTAATGCTTTTTCATTGGCCGCTGTCACGTCTTTTACAACGATGTCCTGACGCACGAACCACTTGTTCGATTTTGCATTGTTACCGCGTACATACGGGAACTCGCCAGGCTGGCTTTCAAGATAGTTTAATGATTCAAGGTCCTCAGAACGATAGAAAGGCTGAACGTTGAACCCTTCGTTGGTTCTCCATACCAGCTTTTTCTCAAAGTCTGCCCCTTTCAGGTCTGCCGTGATTTTATCCATCCACTCTTGCGTAGATATTTTCGGAAAATCACTAAATAACAGTTGATTTGTTTTATCTGCCATAATGTAACTGTTTGTTTTTTCCAAGGCGCAAAAATAAACCTTTTGTTGATATTAAATAGATATTTTAACTGTTTTTAATGGTGTTGTAAAGCATGATAATCAATAACATATGCAAGAACCTTCATACTTTACGAATGCCAATTGAGCTCCAACGTAAACTTAATCAGTCAGTTATTAATGCTAAATTTCTTTAATTCTAAAACCGTTCTATTAAAAATACACCCACAATCAAAAGCAATATTCCAACAATTCTGCCGGTTGATATCGGATGAATCGCAATATTAAAGAAGCCATAATGGTCAATGATGGATGCCACAATCATCTGACCACCGATGGATGCTCCTAGCATGGTAGCAACGCCAATTTTAGGGATAAGGATAATGGCCGAGCTCACATAAATGGCTCCAATAACGCCACCAATAAACAAATACAGAGGTATTTCTGCAATAATAGCCTTAGGTGGCAACTCGGCCCGCATTAGCACATTGAGCACAAATAAAGTTAAAGTGCCAACAAAAAAGCTGATAAAAGCAGCTAAAAAAGGGCTTTTAAGAATTCCTCCTAATTGCGAATTGATACTTCCCTGCACTGCCAGTAAACCACCAATAAGCAGTGCGACTCCTGTAAGGATATATTTTAAATACATAAAATCCAGATTGATCTTCTGACCCACAGAAAGCCAGAATTTGCGATGTGCAAGTTACAGGAATAAACACAGAGACGCAAAATTAAGAAGCGAGAGATGAGAAGTGGAATCATTTACAGGATATGATTAAAATAAACACTGAGACACTATGGCACAGAGTTTATTTTGAATGAGATCGCAGCTTTTTACCTTAATGCAAACCAAGATGTGAGCCCATGACCAAGTTTTCAGGCTCGTTTTTGATTGACAGCTTACATATTTAAGCTATGATTCTTTTGGGCAATTCAGAGCCTATTTAAATGAACCACTAATAATAAGGTTTTAATTAATGATAGATGTTATTATTAAAAACCTCTGCGACTTTGCGTCTCCGTGTTTAAATAAAAAATCGCACCAAAAAAATTGATGCGATTCTATATTTTATGACTTCTGTCCTCTGTCTTCAGTCAATTATTATCTCACTTCTGAACCTTCTTTAACAGCCTTAGCAGGTGCCACAAACTCTAATTGTCCGCTAGCATCTTCAGCCATTAAAATCATACCCTGCGATTCAATACCACGAATTTTACGCGGAGCCAGGTTGACCAAAATACTCACTTGCTTTCCAATAATATCTTCCGGCTTAAAGAACTCAGCAATACCCGACACCACTGTTCGCTGGTCAATGCCGGTATCGACTTTTAACTGAAGTAGCTTCTTGGTCTTGGCTACTTTCTCAGCCTCAAGGATGGTACCCACGCGGATGTCCATCTTCACAAAATCATCAAACTCGATGTTCTCTTTGGCAGGCGCGGCTGTTTTGTTGGCTGCTTCGTTATCAATTTTCGTTTGCTCCAGCTTATCCAGTTGACCCTGGATGGTTTCATCCTCAATCTTTTCGAATAACAACTCAGGTTTGTTAACCATATGTCCTTCTGCCAGGAAGTTCAATTTGCCACAATCGGCCCATGTTAAACCTTCAAGGTTCAGCATGCTTTGCATCTTCTTAGCAGTAAAAGGCAAGAATGGTTCAATTAAAATAGACACATTAGCTGTAATCTGCAGCGCAATGTTCATGATGGTCTTCACGCGCTCAGCATCGGTCTTAATCAATTTCCATGGCTCGGTATCGGCCAGATATTTATTACCCAAACGTGCCAGGTTAATGGCTTCTTTAACGGCCTCACGGAACTTAAAGTTATCCAAAGCGTCTTCCACTTTCTTAACCAATACAGGAATCTCATTCAAGGTCTCCTTATCGTAATCGGTCAATTCGCCTTGTGCCGGAACAGCTCCATCGTAATATTTGTGCGTTAACACAATGGCGCGGTTCACGAAGTTACCCAAAATGGCAACCAACTCGTTGTTATTACGTGCCTGAAAATCTTTCCAGGTAAAGTCGTTATCCTTTGTTTCAGGCGCATTGGCTGTTAAAGTGTAGCGCAATACATCCTGCTTATCTTTAAAATCCAGCAGGTACTCGTGCAACCAAACGGCCCAGTTGCGTGAAGTTGAAATCTTATCACCTTCCAGGTTGAGGAATTCGTTGGCCGGCACATTTTCCGGTAGTATATAGCTTCCCTCCGCTTTCAACATCGATGGGAATACAATACAGTGAAACACAATGTTATCCTTACCAATAAAGTGTAACATACGCGAGTCTTCACTCTTCCAGTACTTCTCCCACTCCGGGGTCAATTCTTTGGTAGCCGAGATGTAACCAATAGGTGCATCAAACCAAACGTAAAGCACTTTACCATCTGCTCCTTCAACTGGCACAGGCACCCCCCAATCCAAATCACGACTCACGGCACGTGGCTGAAGCCCAAGGTCAATCCACGATTTACACTGACCATATACATTCGATTTCCATTCTTTGTGACCATCTAAAATCCATTCTTTCAAAAATGGCTCGTGTTTATCCAGTGGTAAGTACCAGTGTTTAGTGGTTTTAATCACCGGCTTGCTTCCTGACACAACCGATCGGGGATCAATCAGGTCGGTGGCGTTTAATGAGGTACCACAACTTTCACACTGATCGCCATAGGCACCTTCACTTTTACAGTGAGGGCATGTACCAGTGATATAACGGTCGGCCAAAAACTGCTTGGCTTCCTCGTCGTAATATTGCTCTGATTCTTTTTCAATAAACTCGCCTTTATCATACAAGGTCTTAAAGAATTCCGAAGCTGTTTCGTAATGTGTTTTGCTCGTGGTGCGCGAATACACATCGAATGAAATACCGAATTTCTCAAAAGAATCTTTAATAATGCCGTGAAACTTATCCACCACATCCTGCGGGGTTATACCTTCGTTTTTGGCTTTTAAGGTAATGGGCACTCCATGCTCGTCTGAACCACCTATCAACAACACATCTTCTTTCTTCAATCGAAGGTAACGCACATAAATATCGGCCGGTACATACACGCCCGCTAAGTGACCAATATGAACAGGACCATTGGCATATGGTAACGCTGTTGTTACCAAGGTTCTTTTAAAATCTCCAGCTTGCTTCATTCTGCTTGAATTATTTTATGGTTGTATACAACCTACTATTCTATGGTTGAATTTAATGGCGCAAAGATATGCAAAGTAATTTATTATAGAAGAAAGATAAAAGACATAAGATTTTAGTATCAAGACGCCAGACTATTTTCGTTTTAGAGATTATCTTGATACTTTTATCTTAAATCTTGATACTTCTATTATGATATTCCCCAAATCACTCGAAAAAGGCTCTACCATTGGCATTGTTGCCCCGGCAGGTAAGATTGATGCTGAAACCATACATTTTGCAGAAAAGTTTTTACACAAAAGAGGTTACAAAGTTGTAGTAGGTGAAAATGCTTGCAATTCGTTTTACCAATTCGCCGGCAATGACGAGCATCGGGCGGCCGACCTGCAACACATGCTCAACAGCACAGATATCGATGCTATTTTTTGTGCCCGTGGCGGCTATGGTACCATCCGGATTATTGACCAGATTGACTTTACCCACTACCTCGAACACCCTAAATGGGTGATTGGCTACAGTGATATAACCGTGTTGCACGCGGCATTACAAAATAAAGCAGGCGTGGCTTCCATTCATGGGCCTATGCCCAAAAACTTCCCCGACAAAGCACATGATGAAGAAGATATTGAAGCACTCTTTAAATTATTGCACGGTGAGTTACCTGACTATACTATTAAACCTCATGAATTAAACAGAGCAGGTGAAACCGAAGGCATATTGATTGGTGGTAACCTGGCACTTATTTATGCCTTACGTGCCACGCCGCTCGATACCAATCCACACGGTAAAATACTATTCATTGAAGATATTGGCGAATACCTTTACAGCATCGATCGCATGATGCAAAACCTCAAACTAAGTGGATTCCTGAAAGAATTAAGTGGAATAGTTGTTGGCGACTTCACTGATATGAAGGACAATGATGATCCTTTTGGACAAAATGCTTTTGAAATCGTAAAAGATGCGGTGGCTGACTATGATTATCCTGTGATGATGGGTTTTCCGGCTGGTCACGACCATCTGAACTTACCATTGGTATTTGGTAAGCGCGTCACCATGAAAGTAGAATCAGACACTTGTCAATTAACTTTTTAAACGATGGCCGACCATAATGAATTGGGTAAAACAGGCGAAGCTATAGCTGCTGACTATCTCGAAAAGAAAGGCTTTGAAATATTGGAACGCAACTGGCAATACAACCACAAAGAGATTGATATAATTGCCCTACACGATAATTACCTAGTGGTAATTGAAGTAAAAACGCGCACTACCGATGGTTGGGAAAATCCCAAAGAAGCCATAACGAAAGGGAAAATTCGTTTTATAGTTGAAGCAACTGAAGCATATATCAACGAAATGGATATAGAAAATGAAGTGCGCTTTGATGTGGTGACGCTTATCCCCAATGGCGATAACTGGATTATAGAGCACATTGATGAAGCGTTTCATCCGACCTTATAGACAGTGTTTACCGACTTTTACTTCACCTGCACATGAATATGGTCATCGTGCCGCACCGAATGGCAGCCCTGGAAGCGAATTTTTTTATTCTGTAATCGCAATCGCTCTTTCAAATGAGGTTCTAAAAACACCTTATCAACTGCATCGTTTTGTGTTAAGGCATCCATTAATTGTTTCGTGCCTTTTTCCGAGAAGCGCAATTCGTCGTTAATACTACCCAGGGTCAGGTATTTGGGTGAGTCGTACAAAGAAAAACCAGCTGTTTGGCACGCCTTATTTTGATTGACTTCACCAAAGCGGGGGCCTTCAAACACACCATAACCGCTCACTGATTTAGAAGAATTGATAATCTCACCTTGGTTGTTTTCATAGACCAGGCTAAGGTCGACTTTTTTTCCATCACTATGACTCAGGTGAGGAAGAAGCGGAAATCCATCAATCAACGGGAAGCAAGCATCCAAATAGCGCATGCACACTTTGCTGTCTTGCGCTTTCAATTGCTCAGATACAGCACCTAGGTATTCGTTTACTTCGGGGCGCACATAATTGCGATTCATCAAGATAGTCATATAATTAGCCGGACGCAGATTCTCGTGATGCTCAATGCGTTCGCGATAAAACAGCTTAGCCAGCATAGGCGTGGTTACAAAAGTGCCGAGGCAATATATAACTAAAAAAGCAGCGAGCCCTTTTAAGGGGAACGAATATTTGATACGACCGCAAAAAACAAAAGACATAAGATAGACCACACCACCAATCTGAGTCAGTAAAGTCAGAGTTATAAATACAATGGCATGTATTACTATCTTCCAGTGTCTTTTCATGGTTAACGGATTGCTTTCGCAATATAGCTTTTTAATCGCTCATTTATAAAATATTTCCAGCCCAAAGCGCAGCTTTCGCGCGTAAATTCCAGCACCTGTGGTTTATAGCTATCTAAACCTTCGCTGATTACCGTCAATAAAGATACTCCATCACCATCCGTGATTTTAAAAGTCACAAAACCAATCCCTTCATACCCTTCGTAGATCCATTGGTATTTAATTAACGCCTCTTCTTTGACGTCAACTATCTTCCAAACATGCATAAACTGTCGTTCACCGGCATCAACCATAAAACGAGTTTCAAATCCAATTTCAGCTCTGAAGTTAGGAATGTTATCAAAAAACCATTGGCGCATCTCATCAACATGGGTAATAGCCTGCCAAAGACGTGGTGCAGCACAATTAAATGTTTGTTCAATTATTATCGGATTTTTAGGCATAACTAAAGTTTTAAACAAAATACAGGTTTGTATCTTAACACCAAAGCGTTACACGCTTCAAATGCTACTTTTAAAAAAATTATATCTTTGTCGGTTGAGTTTGAGTGGAAAAATCCAATAAATCAGTTTTATGGAGATTAAAAGGACGTTTGATTTGCTTGCTAATCTCAAGCATAATATCAACAAAGAGGATATATTGTGTGCCAAGCGCGATGGCGAATGGGTTAAATTTAGTGTAAAGGAATACAGCGAACAAGCCAGATTATTCAGCTATGGCTTATTAGCCAAGGGATTTAAAAAAGGTGATAAAATAGCCACTGTATCGAACAACAGGCCAGAATGGAATTTTGTTGACATGGGCATGTCGATGATTGGTGTGGTGCATGTACCCATTTATCCCACTATTTCAGATGAAGAATACAAATACATATTGGAACACAGCGATGCTAAAATGTTGATTGTATCCGATATTATTTTGTACCGTCGCCTTAAAGAAGTGGCTAAGGATATTAAAAGCATCAAAGAAATATATACCTTCAATGATATTAAAGAAGCATCCAACTGGAGCGAGATAACTAATTTGGGTGAGCAGGAGCGTATTAAGTGGAAGGATACGTTTAAAGAAATTCGTGATAATATCTCCGAAAAGGAATTGGTTTCTATCATCTACACATCGGGCACAACAGGCAATCCCAAAGGCGTGATGCTAAGCCACGAGAATTTTATGGCTAACATGCGAGATGCCATTCCGCGTTATCCATTAACCCGTGAAGATACCATATTAAGCTTTTTACCACTTTGTCATGTGTATGAACGCATGATAAACTACTTGTACCAGTTTAATGGATGTAGTATTTACTACGCCGAAAACCTGGGAACCATCGCCCGGGATTTAAAAGACATTCAAGCTACTGCTTTTGTAACAGTGCCTCGTGTGATTGAGCGAATCTACGATAAGTTGGTATCTAAAGGTAATGACTTGTCAGGTGCACAAAAAGCTGTTTTCTTCTGGGCAATGAAGCTAGGTGAACGTTACCGAACCAATGGTAATAACTACCCTTTATATGCAGCTAAATTAAAATTAGCGCGCAAATTGGTTTTCTCCAAGTGGCAGAAGGCTTTTGGTGGAAAGCTTCGTTTTGTGGTGAGCGGAGGAGCAGCACTTCAACCTCGGTTAAGCCGTTTATTTTTCGCTGCAGGCATTCCATTGATGGAAGGATATGGATTAACCGAAACCGCTCCAGTGATAGCGTCGAACTACACCGAAGAAAGCGGCAAACTGATGATTGGTACTGTTGGTACTGTATTTGACAGCGTGGATGTGCGCATTGATGATGATGGCGAAATCTTAGCCAAAGGCCCAAATATTATGATGGGCTACTACAAGGATAAGAAGACAACTTCTGAAGTCATTGATAAAGAGGGTTGGTTCCATACTGGTGATATTGGTACATTGGTAAAAGGTAAATTCCTTAAGATTACCGATCGCAAAAAAGAGATGTTTAAGCTGTCGAGTGGCAAATATATTGCACCACAGGCCATTGAAAATTTGTTAAAGGAATCGGATTTTATAGAGCAGGCTATTATCGTTGGAGAAAGTGAGAAGTTTGCAGGCGCATTGTTGGCACCTAACTTTGAATACTTGCACATGTGGGCACATGATCACAAAGTGCATTTCCGTGATAACCAGGAGCTGATTAACAACGAAAAGGTGGTTGCTATTTTCCGTAAAGAAGTCATGCGATTTAACAAGCAAATTGGAAAGCACGAAGAAATCAAGCGTTTCCGCCTGGTGCACGAAGCCTGGACATCACCAAGTGGAGAATTGTCGCCAACGCTTAAACTGCGTCGTAGAGTCATCTATAAAAAATATGCTGATATTCTCCGTGAAATGTATAACTACGATGAGAACGAAGAGAATAAAGGCTCAATAAAATTTAGTTAGCATGTAATCGCTACAAGCGTTGTTGAAGTCGTTTGAAAAACTTATAGTGAATGCCTGGAAGCAGGCAACTCCAGGCATTTTTATATCCTTATTTACCCTTTCTAATGGGAATCGGGTTCTTTTGCCCAAGTACCCGTTTTCTGAACACCCCTGAATTAGTAAAGCGGATGTCTTCCAATGTGTAAAATGCTTTTGGGTTAAAACGTTTAATAATTTCAGTGACCTCGGCCACATCTTTGCGCTTTAAAATACAATAGATGATATGAACCGGCCCTTTACTGCCATGAGCATCCAGGTGAGTAACACCATAACCTGATTCGCTGAGGTTCTTAATCAATTCAACACCTGATTTTTGCGTGATAATACGAATATTAACAACACCTAAGGCAATACGCTCTTCTATGATTAGTCCAATGTAATTACCCATGGCAAAACCGCCGGCATAGGCAATAAAATAAAACCAGTTATCGAGGTTCTCGAAG
This sequence comes from Carboxylicivirga litoralis, assembly GCF_025499605.1. Taxonomy (GTDB): domain Bacteria; phylum Bacteroidota; class Bacteroidia; order Bacteroidales; family Marinilabiliaceae; genus Carboxylicivirga; species Carboxylicivirga litoralis. Next base: position 206,374 of record NZ_JAFMVC010000006.1, read on the forward strand.
ATTTTGGTCATGGCCAGCAGCCAGATGAGAACTTCAAAAAAGCCAAGAACCGGCGCCAGAACTTTAAAGCCTTTCGAAAGGAAAACAATGCGCAGTGTGCCTATGGTAACATCGGCTACCCGAGACAAAAATATCAGCAATGGAATGGCAATGTATGTCATTGTAAAGCCGTCGATATCAAGCATGACCATTTCTTAGAGTTTACTTATTTGTTTTTTAAAAAATTCGCTGCGAATGTAATAAAAAACAGTCTTGAAATGATGACATGTCTAAAAATATTATAGCAAAAAACGATACCACAAATTGCCAATTATCTGCGCGATAATGCCATCTAAATGAGAGATATGTGTGTTTTAACAAAAACAGAAGGCTTTGAGAAAAATCCCAAAGCCTTCTGCTTTTAATCGTATGTCAATAGTCTTATGACTTACTTCTTGAATCTTAAGCCTATTTCTTCATCTCTTTGTAGGCGTTTACCAATCCATTGGTTGAGGCATCATGAGAGGTCACCTCGTCATCGCTTTGCAACTCTGGTAAAATGGCATTGGCCAATTGCTTACCTAACTCTACGCCCCATTGGTCAAAGCTGTAAATGTTCCAGATAATTCCCTGAACGAAAATTTTGTGCTCGTACATGGCAATCAGGGCACCTAAGGTACGAGGATTCAATTCCTTCATCAAAATGGAGTTAGTAGGAATATTACCAAGGAACACTTTGTATGGTAGCAGCGCTGCAATTTCTTCATCTGATTTACCTGCTGCTTTAAATTCTGCAGTCACCTGTTCTGCTGTTTTACCAACCATCATCGCTTCTGTCTGTGCAAAGAAGTTAGCCAATAACTTAGGATGGTGATCGCTCAATGGGTTATGACTTTTGGCTGTTGCCATAAAATCACAAGGAATCAGTTTTGTTCCTTGGTGAATCAATTGATAGAATGCGTGCTGGCCATTGGTTCCTGGCTCACCCCAAAGGATAGGACCAGTCTGGTAATTGACTTTCTCACCATTGCGGTCGATGTATTTTCCGTTACTTTCCATGTTTCCTTGCTGGAAATAAGCTGAGAAACGGTGCATGTACTGGTCGTATGGTAAGATAGCCTCTGTTTCGGCACCATAGAAGTTGTTGTACCAAACACCAATCATGGCCAGAATAACCGGCAGGTTCTGCTCAAATGGCGTTGATTTGAAGTGATTATCCATGGCATGGGCACCTTCCAGTAATTCACGGAAATTATCGAAACCGATGCCACAGGCAATACTTAATCCAATAGCCGACCATAACGAATAACGGCCACCCACCCAGTTCCAGAACTCGAACATGTTAGCTGTGTCGATACCAAAGGCCGCAACAGCTTCTGCATTGGTTGATAAGGCTACGAAATGTTTGGCAACAGCCGCTTCATCTTTAGCTGACTCAAGGAACCACGACTTGGCCGAGTTGGCATTGGTCATTGTTTCCTGCGTCGTAAATGTCTTTGATGCAATGATAAAAAGCGTTGTTTCCGGGTTTACCACTTTTAAAGCCTCGGCAATGTGAGTGCCATCCACGTTAGAAACAAAGTGAAGGTTCACATTTTGTTTGTATGGTTTTAAGGCTTCGGTCACCATTAAAGGGCCTAAGTCAGAACCACCGATGCCAATATTAACAATGTCGGTAATGGCTTTACCCGAATAACCCTTCCATTCGCCAGAGATAACTTTATCAGAGAAGGCTTTCATCTGGTCGAGCACACGGTTTACATCCGGCATCACATCTTTGCCATCCACCATTACTGGTGTATTGCTGCGATTTCGTAGTGCAGTGTGTAATACAGCGCGATTTTCCGTTACATTAATGGCTTCACCTGCAAATACACTGCTTATGGCGTCTTTCAGGCCGCATTCTTCAGCCAGTTGAAACAACAACGACATCACTTTGTCATCGATACGGTTTTTGGAGTAATCCAAAAGAATGTCTTCAAAGCGTAACGAGAATTTGTCGAAACGCCCACCATCCTTTGTAAAAAGGTCTTTCATATGCGTGTGCTGGAACTCGGCATAATAGGCCTCAAGTTCTTTCCACGCTTTGGTAGTAGTTGGATTAATACCTGGTAACATGTTAGTAGTATTTGTTTGTTTGTATTGATTGTTTCTGAGCTACTAGATACTAGCCACTAGTTTCTAGCTTCTTTCTGCACTTATCTGCGGGCACTATTAACGCAGATGCTCCGTCAGCAATCGTATTTCCATCGCCGGCGAAATTTTTTCATAGATGATATTGTAAACGGCCTCAGAAATGGGCATGTTTACTTTGTATTTATCATTTATTTCATGAATGCTTTTAACGGCGTAGTAGCCTTCGGCAATCATCAGCATTTCCATCTGTGCATATTTAACCGAGTAACCTTTGCCAATCATGGTGCCAAACATGCGGTTACGACTAAACTGCGAATAGGCTGTTACCAGCAGGTCGCCCAGATATGCAGAACTCTTGATGTCGCGGGTAATCGGGTGAACTGTATCAACAAAGCGTTTCATCTCCTGGATGGCATTGGAAATAAGCACTGCCTGGAAGTTATCGCCATAAGCCAAACCATGGCAAATGCCAGATGCTACGGCCATGATGTTTTTAAGAACGGCAGCATATTCCGTTCCGTATATATCATCCGAAATGGTGGTCATGATATAGGGTGTTTTCAGGAAGTCTGAAAATGCCCTGGCGCGTTTCACATCCTGACACGCAATGGTCAAATAGGATAAGCGCTCCAATGCTACCTCTTCAGCATGACAGGGCCCACTGATAACACCAACCGATTCGGTTGGAACATTGTACTTTTGATTAAAGTACTGACCAATAATCAGGTTTTCATCCGGAACAAGTCCCTTAATGGCTGAGACCACAAACTTTTCGTTGATGGGCTCTTCAAGGTTTTCCAGCGCTGATTTTATAAAGGCGGATGGAATCGCAAAAATCAGAATATCTGACTGACGAACCACTTCGTTGATGTCATCTGAAAAAACAATTTTATCAGGATTAAACTCAACGCTCGTCAGGTAATTGGTATTGTGTTTATAGCGCTTAAAATCATCGATGTGTGATTGATTGCGGAAATACCAATTGATGGATGGAACATTATTTAAGAGCATCTTAGCAATAGCAGTTGCCCAGCTTCCACTACCAATAAGACCTATCCTTGATGATTCATCCATGTTTTGTGTTGTTTAGTTTAATAAATGAGAGATAAAAATAAGACAAAAAAGAAAACATTGCCTTTTTTGTCTTATGTAATTAACGGTTTCTTAAGCTAACCAGGCTTTCACATCGTCTTGCGATGGGTTATTTAAGCCCAGTTTATTCTTTTTGTTGTAGCCACAAAGGTCCTGGAACAATTTTGTCGGCTTTACTTCTTTTAGTGCATCAACTTTCGTGTAACCTAAGCCACGAACCACCTCAATCCATTCAGGCGCAATACCCAATTCGGCAAATTTATCGTCACTATCTGGCAACACCTTTTTCTCCGGACGCATCTGTGGGAAGAACAGGACATCCTGGATGGAATCCTGACCAGTCATAAACATGGTTAAGCGGTCAATACCAATACCCATCCCTGATGTTGGAGGCATACCATATTCTAAGGCACGTACAAAATCCATATCAATAAACATGGCTTCGTCATCTCCTTTTTCAGATAATTTCAACTGATCCTGGAAGCGCTCTAACTGGTCAATCGGGTCGTTGAGCTCCGTGTAAGCATTACACAGCTCTTTGCCGTTCACCATTAACTCAAAACGCTCGGTTAATTCAGGATTATCGCGGTGTTTCTTACACAATGGCGACATTTCTACCGGGTAATCGGTGATGAAAGTAGGCTGAATCATATGTCCTTCACATTTCTCACCAAAGATCTCATCAATCATCTTACCCTTACCAAAAGTCTCGTCAATTTCAACGTGTAAATCGTCACAAACCTGGCGCAATTGCTCTTCATTCATGCCGCTAATGTCAATGCCAGTGTGCTCTTTAATGGCATCAATCATCGATAAGCGGCGGTATGGCGCTTTAAAATCAATTTCTTTATCACCGATCATTACTTTTGTTGTTCCATGAAGTGCTAAGGCTACTTTTTCAATCATGGTTTCGGTAAATTCCATCATCCACTTGTAGTCTTTGTAGGCTACGTAGATTTCCATTACCGTGAACTCAGGGTTGTGTGTGCGATCCATTCCTTCGTTACGGAAATCTTTGGCAAACTCATACACCCCTTCGTAACCACCTACGATTAGTCTCTTTAAATACAACTCATTGGCAATACGCATGTACAATGGAATATCTAATGCGTTGTGGTGTGTAATAAACGGACGCGCAGATGCTCCACCAGGAATTGGCTGAAGAATTGGTGTCTCAACTTCCAAATAACCGGCATCGTCAAACATCTCACGCATGGTTTTGATGATGGTGCGACGCTTTTCGAATACTTCTTTCACCTGTGGGTTCACGATTAAATCCACATAACGCTGACGGTAACGCATCTCCGGATCAGAGAAGGCATCGTATGTTTTACCATCTTTTTCTTTAACGATTGGAAGTGGCTTTAAGGACTTACTCAAAATCGTCATTTCCTGAACGTGAACGGTAGTTTCTCCCATTTGTGTCTGGAAAACAAAACCTTTCACACCAATGATATCTCCCATATCCAATAATTTCTTGAATACGGTATTGTATAGGGTTTTATCTTCACCCGGGCACATGTCGTCGCGGTTCAGATAAATCTGGATACGGCCTTCTGAATCCTGCAACTCAGCAAAAGAAGCTTTACCCATGATACGACGGCTCATGATACGGCCGGCGATCACAACTTCTTTCATGTTGTCTTTTTCAGGATCAAACTCCTGTTTTATCTCAGTTGACAGATGAGTGGTTTTATATTCTGCTGCCGGATATGCGTTAATACCCAACTTGTTTAGCTCCTCTAAACTTTTTCGTCTGATAATTTCCTGTTCGCTCAGTTCCAACGTACTCATTCTATTAATCTATTTTTAGAATATTACTAAAATGACAGAATTAACTGTCAACCGTTACCTTTTCTGTCCAAAAAATGAGAAAAGTGCTGCAAAGATAATGCTTTTCATCAAAAATGAAGTTTTTGACTTTGCTTTGTGCAGTAAAAAAGTGACTTATTGTGTTGATTTAACTTGGTTTAACACAATTTATTGAGTTAGTTGACATTGGTGTTTTGAGGTAACGAGAATTTAAAGGTAGTGCCTTTGTTTATTTCGCTCACAACCCAGATTCTTCCATTGTGACGTTTAACAAATTCGTCGCATAGTAGCAGCCCCAGGCCAGTTCCTGATTCTTTATTGGTGCCCGGAGTGGATACTTTTTCAGAAATATTGAATAAGCGATTTACTTTATCTGGTTCAATACCAATGCCTGTATCAGCAACGGACAATTCAAGGGCTCCATTTGAAGTATTGCTTTCAAGGGTAACGCTTCCTCCTTCTTTTGTGAACTTAATGGCATTTGAAACCAGATTGCGCATTACGCTTTTTATTTTATTGATATCAACCTTTGCTTCGGTATCGGCTTCGATGTTGTTGATTAGTGTTATTTCTTTTTCATCGCCCATTTGCTGTAATAAGGCAATAATTTCATTCCCCAGCAGAAATAAGTTGGTTTTCTCTAATTTCAGGTTGTCTTTTGAGTTCTGTAATTGCGACCACTCAAGCAAATTATCTAATAGCTTGTGCGTATTGTTGGCACTTTTTTCAATAATATCCAGGTAATTCTTACGATCTTCATCTGAAAACTGATCGTAGTGTTGAGACAGCAAGCTGGAGAATCCAATGATTGAATTAAATGGGGTTTTCAGGTCGTGTGATATGATAGAGAAAAATTTGTCTTTGGTTTGACTTAATTTCCGAAGCTCTTTATTGGCCGCAATAATGGATTTTTTTTGTTGTTCAATTTTCTCATTCTTCTCATTCAGATATTCGTTAACACAAAGCGTTTCCTCGTATAGCTCTTTCGCATTTTGTTGTTCGATATTGAGCAGATAATTTGATTTAAATAGTTTGTACCTCAATCTGTAGTGAGCCCTATTTGCGATAAAAGCAATTATGGTCATCGGAAACAAGTTGGAATAATTAACCCATTTCGAATCAGGAAGTTCTGCGACAAACAAGAAAGTTAAGATGGTAGCAAGCAGTGGTCCGAAAAACGACAAGATAGCACTTGGCAAACTAACCTTAAAATCAAGTGCCAGAATGAATATAAGTACAATAATGCCCGTTACCGAATAAGCGTCACCTTCGTATGGGAGGTAGACCAGGTATTTGGCATACATCATTAATAAGGTACTTAAAGTAAGTATGTTGTACCAATTGTATTCAAGCCGTTTGTTTTTCCCTTTGTTAAGGTAGTGGAAAAACAATAGAGAGTAACCCAGCGCAAGTGGAATAAGGCGGGTATAAAATGCATTAACACTCTGACGGATAAATAAATCGGAATAGGCAAACCAAGAGATGATAACCATAGCAGAGATGGTAAAAGCCGGTATATACCTTATGGTTATCTCCTCTAGATAAAGTCTGAAGTTCTGTTTTATGTTCTGTGTTTCGAAGCTCAAATTATACCACTTTTTGACGCCTTTTTACAACTTAAAATATTCCGGGGATGCCAGTTTTGCACCGTTAATTAACTTTTCGTTTATATCATCTGTTTTAGCAAACGATCCGGGATTGTAATGATTAGCTGGTTTATCTGAAGATAACCAGCCCATCTCCTGGTAAGTTTTTGCCACCATTTGAGCGCAAAATGACGTGTCCATACCTGCATCAATATCAAGTTGTCCGGCTAGCCAGTGAAGCAACTCATCTTCAGTTGACGGAAATGGTGTGCCATCGTACTTATATAATATGTTCCAAAGTTTTTTTTCGTCAACATCAACACCTTGCAGGCGCGCAACGGCAAATCGATAGCTTGAACCATCGGGCGAGGGATAAATTTTATCCAAAGAGGCAACATACTCTTCCAGTTTCAATAGATGCGTGCCGGCATGTTTTATATCTTTCTCTTTCCTGATTTCATCAACCAGTTCGTCAACAGTGTCGGCAGTCCATAGATAAAGCTCTTTGCTGTTTTTAAATTTAACAATCATAGCTGCATGACTAAAATCGGTGCCATCAATCTCTTCAATTAGTCGGCTTTCGGCTGCAGTACCGCTGCATAATAGCACCGAACCGCAAGTGATCGTATTGGCTATTTGCGTTAGTTTTGGAAGCTTTGATTCGTCATAGTCGGCAGGTTTCTTATGTTTGTTAACCGCCCATTCTTCAGCTTCTTCCAGAATGTTTTCCAATATTGACATAATAGATGGTGATATTTGAGGTTTCTGTTTGCTAAAAAAACATTAGCACATTTCAGGTTAGCAAAACTAAGAATTTAAATGAATTAACAGTGGTATGAAGCCCACAAATTGTAATAAGGTTAAGATAGATTCAATTAATTATTTATCTTTTAAGCATAATCATTCTTGTTTCTGTTTATACATTTGTAGTCAACGCTTGAAACTCATCGCAATGCAAGAAAAGGAAATAAACTGGCCTGAAATTGATACTTATTTGTTTGATCTTGGAGGAGTGATAGTTGATATCAGTCCAGCTGCAGCCATTGAAGCTTTTAGCCGGCTGGGTTTAAAAAACCTGGATGTGCAAATTACACAAGCTCATCACCAAGGACTTTTTAAGCAATATGAACTGGGAGCTATTACTACGGATGAGTTTATTGAACAGATTCAGGAGCTTTTACCTCAACGAGTTAAAGACATACAAATAGTTAATGCCTGGAACGAAATGATTGTGGCTTTCCGTAAAGAGCGCATTGAAGTCGTGGAAAAGCTAAAGTGCCGCTACCCAGTCTATTTATTGAGTAATACCAATGAGTTACACTGTAAGAAATATACGCAAATGGCCGATGGTTATGAAAATGCTGAAAAGCTTTTTACTGAGGTATTTTATTCGTATAAAATCAAGCAGAGCAAACCAGATTTAGGGGCCTTTAAGAAAGTGGTTGAAGAGACAGGGCTCAACCCTTCGACAACATTGTTTTTAGATGATTCGCAAATTAACCTGAATGCTGCTGCTAAACTGGGTTTTCAAACACTGTTAATAAGCAAAGAGCAAACAATTGAAAAATTATTTAGCTGGTTATAGGCAGGCGTAATTGAACACAAGTACCTTTGTTTGTTTCACTTTTAATGTTAATTGACCAGTTATGGTGTCTGGCGATGTGTTTAATAATACTTAAGCCAATTCCCAATCCATTACGTGTTGTTGTTTTTTTATGGCTTTGAAAGTAGCGCGAGAAAAGAAACTCTTGTTCTTGCGCCGTCATTCCAATGCCTTTATCAATGACATCAATCACAATTGCATTTTTAAACGTTTTTAGTTTAATGTCGATTTTCTCTTCCGAAAACTTGATTGCATTACGCAACAACTCTCTAATAGTAAAATCGAAATAATACAAATCAATGTAGGTTGTTAAACCCAGATTGACAGACGCATTATAAAACAGGTTAATTTCTCTTGACTTATATTCATTTCCTATCCCACGTATCACATTGTTTAGTTGAATAATAAGTGATTCTATGGTTTGCATTCTGAGTTTCAAGGAAACGCTTTTGGCTTCAAACTCGGAGATAAGCAAAAGGCTGTCGAGTTTGTTTGTTAGGTCTATTGAATTTTGCCAAATGGTATGCGTAAGCTCACGCGTGTTTTCATTTTCATTTAAAAGTTTGAGTCCCGCATCCAGTAAACCAATAATGCCATTTAATGGAGTTCTAATTTCATGATTAATATTGGCCAATAAGGCATGGGTAAAACGTTCTTTGATGCCAATGCCAAGTATTTCGCTATTGTAATCATCCAGGATTTCTTTCATTTTGAGGGCATACCTGTCCACTTCGATTTCCAGAGCACTCAGTTTATAATCTTCATTTTCACGTGTAAACACAACGACCGCACCCATGGCCTGATTATCACACGTAAGACCTTTGTAATAGATGTTATCAAAATTGAACAGATTTTCGATGGTTTTGAATAGCCATTCCGGAAAAAGCTTTCCAGATAATTCATATAAATTGCTTGGGAATTGTTTGAAGTGTCGCGAGGAATAGATGTGCTTGCGACCATAAGTCGTGTTTTTGAAATATTTTCCAACCGGATTTAAACCTAAAATACGAATGAGTTTGTTAAATATCGGCTTATTAATCCCTCCTATACTCTTAACATAACCCGCATCACGCTTTTCATCAAGTTGAACTATAACAACAATGGAGTGTTTAAGGTGTTCTATTAAAAAAGAATTGAGACTTGAAAATACCTGATTGAGGGTGTTAGCATTTTTTATATTGTGATTAGATTGGCTCATGAGCACTGAATACGAAAAATAGTTTAGAAGGTTTCATGTTCTAAATGCATCATTAACGATTCCCTCAAGAGGTCTCAATATATATCTATTTATATACATTTAGTCAATTAGCCTGGTTGTATCATTTGACATTCTGGATTTATGTAAATATTTTTATTGATAAGACTAAAATCCAGATATGACTAAATCAACCTTAATCCTTTTATTGGGGCTTTATAGCTTTCAATTTTCAATCCATGCACAATCTCTTGATTATTCAGGACCTGTCAGTTCATCGTTGGCATTCACCAAAGTTTTTGAAGATTCGCCCTGGGCCAGTCTAAGTAATACAGCTAATCTTTCTGCCTATCAAAACATTTCGGTTGGAGCAGCCTATCAGATGCGTTTTAATATGGATGAACTCAGCTCTAGGGCCGTAACTCTGGTGCTTCCTTCGCGTGTTGGCACTTTCTCAGGACTGGTTTTTCAGACAGGATATTCCAAAAGTAATTATAGCCGATATGCTTTGTCCTATAGTCGCCTATTTGGCGAAAATGTAAAAGCGGGAATGCAATTCAATTATTTATCGCATCAGATTGAAGCAGCCGATAGAGCCGATGCTTTTTATGCTTCGTTAGGATTGGGATTTACAATTTCAGGGAGTTTTGAACTGGGTGTTTACATTCAAAATCCGGAGCAAGGCAAAATCAAATACCAAGATGATGAATATGCCTTGCCAACCTTCTTTAATACTGCCATTAAATATTCTATTGCTTCACGTTTTATGTCAGTAGTTGAAGTCGAAAAGCAATTAGAGCATGACCTGGTTTACAAAGCAGCACTTCAGTTTAGTTTTAAAGACAAGTTGTTTGTTCGAGGTGGTGTTAAAGGTCAGCCTGTTGAATTGACTTTCGGTGGAGCTTTCCACATTGCAGGTTTAGCCATCGATGTTGGCTTTGCACATCATCAGCAATTGGGCATCACATCGGGTGCTGGTTTAACGTATTCATTTAAGAAGAAACAAAAATAATGGTAAAGCGATTGTTATTTACAGTCTGTTTGTGCTGGCCGTTATTGATGTTTGCTCAACAAACTGATGATTTGCAAAAAATGATAAGCGACATGCTGGAAACGATGGCCGACCAGCAGCTTGGTAATATAGATTACGAAGAAATGGTTAATGAGCTAATAATGATTAGTCAGCATCCAATTAACCTAAACGAGGCGAAAAAAGAAGATTTGGAGCAACTGTTTTTCTTAAACGATTATCAGATTGAGAATTTCCTGTATTACCGTTATACCAATGGCGAGCTGCATTCTGTTTATGAACTGCAGGCAGTGGAGCAAATGGATAGCCTGACTATCTCTTACCTTTTGCCATTTGTGGTGGTTGAACCAACTGAGCAAAAGAAGAATAACAGGTTCTACGGCAATGTTTTGTCTCGGGTTCAAAGCACGGTGCAAACACCAATTGGCTATAAAGCTATAAATGACACCACCCCATCTGCCTATTTGGGTTCGAAAGAGAAATGGCTGGCGCGAGCACGCTTTTACTATGGAGATAAGATTGAGGCTGGCTTCACCTTGGAAAAGGATCAGGGTGAAAAGGCTTTTCCTAATTATTTCCCGGAAGCAGATTTCACATCGGGATTTGTACGTATCAACAATCCCATAAAATTTATCGATACATGGATTATAGGAGATTATCGCTTGTCATTTGGGCAGGGTTTAGGTGTTTGGACAGATATGGCCTTTTCAAAATCGACAGAGATAGCTCAATTACGACGGCGTGCGAAAGGTATCAATTCCTATACATCGGTTAATGAAAGCTCATTTTTAAGAGGAACAGCTGTTAAACTTAATTTTGGCTCTTGGTCGGTGTCGCCCTTTGCTTCGTACAAAAAGCGCGATGCATCCTTTGTAAACGATACCCTTAACGAGCTCAGCATCTCATCGCTACAGGAAACGGGTTATCATCGCACTCAAACCGAGTTGGATAATCGTTTGGCAATAAATGAAACCGTTTATGGTCTGCAAACAGCCTATCGGCACCATCTGTTTCATTTGGATGCGGGTTATGTCAATTGGTCGATTGATGAGTCGATAGCGAAAAAAGAACATTTAAAAGATAAATACCGCTTTTCTGGCAATAAGCAGGAAACAGTATGGTTATCCAATGCCTTATTCTTAAATCGCTTAACCCTGTTTGGCGAGGTCGCTGTCCAAAATTATACAGATTATGGTATTTACCAGGGATTAACTTACAATCCTGGATTTGATATAGCTGTTTCAGTGGCTTATCGTCAATATAGTAAAGGTTACTCGGCCATCCTTTCCAACCCATTTTCTGAATCATCCAGCAGAGGCGGTGAATCTGGTGCGTTTGCATCCATCTGCCTGAAACCCCTAAGTCGCTTGTCATTAAAAGCCTTTGCCGACGTGTTTTCATACGATTGGTTACGTTATAATGTCTATCGTCCTTCAACGGGATTTGAGTGGTTTGCTCAAGCCGATTATCATTTAAATAATCATCATTCGGCCTATTTACGCTACAAGTCAACTCAGAAAGAAATCAACACAAGTGAAAGTGTAGTTATGTATAAAGTAGTTAATTACCAGAAGGATAATTTGCGATTGTTTTATACTTATAAACCAAGTGATAGATGGCGTTTTCAAACACAGCTTGAGCAAGCTTTTTATAAACAAGATGAAACATCAAGCGCCGGTTGGATGGCTTTTCAGGATGTGAGTTTTAAAGCTGCGAAGTTCAGCTTAAGTGCTCGCTATGTGCTTTTTAATATTGAAGATTACAACAGTCGCATCTATGCTTACGAGCCAGATGTGCTGTATGCTTTTACCATTCCGGCTTATATGAATAAAGGCACAAGGGTGCTTTTAAACGCCAGCGTTAAGCCTGTTAAAAACCTTCGAATCTGGGCGAGGCTGGCTCATACCAATTATTCCAATTTAGATGAGATAGGCTCAGCTTACCAGCTGATAGATGGCAATCAGCTGACAGAATGGAAAGTTCAATTGCAATATTGTTTTTAGTAGAATCAACAGCTGTTATACTCAACAAAAAACAAATCATTTGTTATTTTTACAGTGCTAACAAATCACCTGCACATGGAAAAGAAAATAACTACAGCAATTGATGCTTTCTACAATGGCAACAATTGCGCACAATCGGTTATAAAAGCCTACGTTGACGAATTAGATGTGAACGAGCAACAAGCCCTAGATATGGCCCTTGGTTTTGGAGGTGGCATGGGGAAAATGCAAAAAGCTTGTGGCGCGGTAACTGGAGCTTACATGGTGATTGGACTTCATAATTCAAAGGTGATTGACGACTTTGATAAACGAAAAACGTTAACACCTGAGATGATTCAAACATTTCGCAAGGAGTTTTGCCAGCGACACCAAACCGATCAGTGTGTTCATTTGTTGGAATGTGATATCAGAACAGATGCCGGCAGGCAGTTTTTCACAGAGCACAAGCTTAAAGACAGAGTCTGTTCAAAGTGCATTGAATCATCCATCATTATTTTGGAAGAATTATTTAAATAGTTGTTAATGAAGATACTTCATACCTCCGATTGGCACATTGGACAAAAATTGCATGGCCATGATCGCGACGAGGAGTTTCAGTTATTATTTAATTGGTTGCATCAGCAAATTCAGGATGAGGGCATTGACGTGCTCCTGATTTCAGGTGATGTATTCGACGTTGGTTTTCCTTCGAACAGCGCCCTAAAGCTGTATTACCAGTTTTTAACCTCTTTAATTGGTAGTTCCTGTCGTCAGGTGATTATTACAGGAGGTAATCACGATTATATTAGCACCCTGGAAGCGCCTGCCGATGTGTTGTCAGCGCTAAATATTCAGGTAATTGGAGGTGCAAAAGAGACTATCAGTGACGAATTAATTGAGGTATCTATTAATAATGAGCTGCAATGTGTGGTAGCGGCCGTTCCGTTTTTGCGCGATAAAGATATTCGCGAGATTAATGCCAGTGAATCTTATGAAGAAGCCAAAGACGCTGTTAACAATGGTATCGTAAAACACTACCAGCAATTGGCAGAAGAAGCCGGCAAATATACTTGTCCGCTTATCGCAATGGGCCATTTATATGTGCAGGGTGCCAGCCAGTCAGAAAGCGAACGTGATATTCATATTGGTAACCTGGCAGGTCTAAGGGTGGATTCATTTCCGGACAAATTTGACTATGTGGCATTAGGGCACATTCATCGCCCGCAAAAGTTTAAAGACACCATTCGTTATTCAGGTTCTCCATTGCCTTTAAGTTTCTCAGAGAGAAAAGATAACAAGCAGGTTATCGTATTATCGGTTGAAGGAAAAAAGATAGTAGATATCCGTGATATTAAAGTGCCAGCCTTCCGCAAGTTGATCGCTTTTAAAGGTAGTTTTGAAGAGGTTTCGGAGCAGCTAACTAACTATAAAGGCACTTCGGAACTCGAAGACTGGGCTGAGGTGATGATTGAAGAGCAGGTTCTGGATACTTCAATCAGAGCTAAGTTTGAAACTTTAATTGAAGATGTTAATAAGACAGATAATCAATTACTTATTACCAAGCCAAGTTTACGATTTATAAACGATAATCAGTTGGATGATTATGAAGCCGTGAACTCATTGGCAGATTTAAGTATTAATGATGTGTTTGATAATTTATTATCGGCCAAAAAAGTGCATAATCAAGAAAGCGTATCGGAAACTTTTGCTGAATTAATGGATGATTTCTTTCATCAATCGGAAAACGAATAGTACATGCAATTACTTCAACTTCGCATAAAAAACCTGAATTCGCTGAAAGGTGAACACCTGATTGATTTTGAAAAAGGGCCAATTGGCAATACCGGCTTGTTTGCCATCACCGGACCAACAGGAGCTGGTAAATCCACCATTTTGGATGCGATTACTCTGGCCTTATACAACCAGACACCGCGCAGTGGTTCAGTATCAAAAAATGACATTGCCCGACTGGGAAGTATTATCACTCGCAACACCGATGAAGCCTGGGCACAACTTGATTATCGGGTAAAAAACATTACTTACCGCTCTCAGTGGGGAATTTCGCGCAATCGTAATGGTAATCTGCGCGATTACACTTTGGTGCTTTCTAAGCAGGAAGATGATGGGCAGTTTGTAAGTATGGCTGACAAACGAAATGAAGTGCCCAAGGAAAATGCTAAGTTAATAGGTCTTAACTTCGACCAGTTTTTACGTTCAATTTTGCTGTCACAAGGTGATTTTGCCCGTTTTCTGAAATCGAATGCCAATGAGCGAGGAGAATTGCTGGAGAAAATTACAGGGACAGAGATCTATCGTCAATTGGGGCGTGCTTGCTATGAGCGGCGCGGCAAAGAGGTAAAAGAACTGGAGTATTTAAAAATACAGTTGGAAGGGATTGAGATACTTAGTGAAGAACAGCGACAAGCGGCAGAAAATGAGTTGGAGACTTTAAAAAAATGCAATAAAAAGCGCGAGGATGATTTAGGTAAATTCAGAAAGCAATTACAAAAAATTCAGGAATACAATCAATTAACAGCTTCAATTGAAGAAAAGAAAAAACACCTGGCTCAGCTAAACAATGAATTAGAGGCGTTTAAAACGAAGCAAATCAGCCTCGAAAAGCATCAGGAAATAGTACCACTAAAAGCTGAAATACTTGCTGTTGAACAGAGAGAAAAAAACATTAAAGAGAAGCAGAAAGAAAAAACAGACAAGAGTATTAAATTACATTCTGAGAAGGAGATACAGGATGCAACTAAAGTTCAACTTAAGTCACTAAAACTGGAAAGTGATGTTTTTGATAAAAAGCAACAAGAAACACAATTGCTTATTAAACAAGTCCGTGTTTTAGATTCGGAGATACAGGTTGTTCAAAATAGTTATCAATCACTTGAGAAGCAGAACAAAACTATTGGCCAACAAATTGATGAGCTGCATCTGGAAATTAAGAAGCAGGAAACTCTTTTGAGTTCAAAAGAAAAAGAAATAACAAGCATTACCACTTTTCTTGAGAAAAATAGCCGCATAGCTAATGCCGGTGACCAATTGCCACTCCTTGAGCAACAACTTCAAACAATAACTCATCGTGCTGAGCTGGTAAACAATAGCATCAATTCGGTGGAATCGGCACAAACCCGAACGGCATTGCAAGAAACTTCAGAGGAGGCTGTGCGTTTGACACTTGTACAAAAGGTGGTGGAACAAAGTGAACGCTTTATTCAGGACCAAAAAAACATTTTGCCCAAAGAGCTCCCTGGTATTGAGACACTAAAAGAAGACGCTAAAAAACTTCAGCAAAAGAGCCAGGCTTTTGAACGCATGTTGGATGTCTGTAGAGAAAAACAAAGAGTTTGGGCCGAAAAAGAAAGCTTAACTAAAGAGTTAGATATAAGCTCTAATAACATTGCAATAAAGGAGAAAGAGTTAAATAAGATTGGTCAAGCCTTAGAGATTAATCAAAAACGCCTTGACGAACTTAATGCCCGACACGAACGTGAATTACTGGAGGCTAAGTATGAAGATGCACGTCGGCTTTTAAAGCCCGATGAAGCTTGTCCCCTATGTGGTTCTCATCAACATCCGTATATTGATAATTACCAATCAACAAAGAGTGAGACAGATGAGGCTCTTAAGAAAACCAATGCTCAGCATCGCGAACTGCAGAATAAAGAAAAACTATTTGGTGAACAGCTGTCGGTTCTAAAAACAACAGTTGTAAATTACACAAAACAATTAGCTGTATGTGATAATAAATTAGGTGATTACACTAATTTAATTCAACAAGTAATTGATAATTATTCGTTGGGCTTAAATGAGGTTACCGAGGAAATAGTAAAAGACTCCAGGGAGTCGCATTTGAATGATTTTAAGAAACTGGAGCAACAAATAACGACCATTGAACGCCTGGAGAAGGCAATTGCAAGAAACAAAGAATATACCATGCTGGCCAATGATTTGAAAGCATTGGTAAAGTTGCAAAATCAGGTGACAGATAAACTTGCCGGATTTGGATTTAACGCCGGAATGCCTTTGAGTGAAAGCATCGAAAACCTTAGAAAGAGCTATTCTTTGTATGCTAAAAAGAAAGAGCAGTTGCAGCTGGAGGAAAAAGAACTATCGGCACAATCAACTGCCTGGAAAGAAAAAGGAAAACAATTACAAGAGCATATACAAAACTTTGCTAGGCAAAGTAATGAGTTGAATGAAGTCAAGCAAGTTCTTGTAAAGCAAAAAGATAAACGCCATAAATTATTCGGAGACCGTGTGCCTGAAGAAGTTGAACAGGCCTTAAATAAACAACAAAGCCAACTGGATGAAGCTCGCAAGCTGTTGGAGGTTAATCTGGAAAAGTCAACTGTTCTGTTCAAGACCTTGGAAGAACGTTTATTCGACTTGGAAAAGGAATTAAAAGAAGAGCAGCAAAATTTGTTACAGCAAAGCCACCAACTCAATGAAAAATTAAAACAAAGAGGATTAGCCTCTATAAAGGATGTCCTCTCTTTATTGTTGACAGATGATGAGGCAAGACGCATACAGCAGCAACAAGAAGCTTTTGTTAAGACTTCTACCGAATTAAACCATTCTTTAAAAGAGCAAAATGAAAAGCTGAGCCAAATAAAAGCAGCCGTTGAAAACAACCGACTCACCGAGCCTGAATTAAAGGAGCTTATCGCGCAGCAGGAATTGCAACTGAAAGCTGATTTGGGTAATGCGGGCAGCTTGCAACAAAAAATCGCAACAGACATTAAAAATAAAGAGAAGCAAAAGGAGAAAGTTCAAGCCATTGAGAAACAACAAAAGAATTTTCAGCGCTGGGATGAATTAAGCAGCTTGATTGGAGATGCAACGGGCAATAAATTTTCAAGGTTTGCGCAAGAGTTGACTTTAAAGCAAGTGCTTCAATTAGCGAATAACCATTTGAAACTGTTGAGCGATCGGTACAAAGTGAAACACGTTAAAAACGATACGACCGATGAGTTGTTTGTGGTTGATATGTATCATGGCAATGCCGAGCGTTCGGTTAAAACCCTGTCAGGTGGTGAAAGCTTTTTGGTTAGTTTGTCATTGGCATTAGGATTATCTGATTTGGCAGGACAAAACACGGTCATTGGTAGCTTGTTTATCGATGAAGGCTTTGGAACCCTCGACCAAAATACGCTGGATGTGGCATTGTCGGCATTGGAGAAACTGCAGAACGAAACCAATCGAACAATTGGTATTATTAGTCATGTACCTGCCCTTAAGGAACGTGTGACAACTCAAATCGAATTGAAAAAAGATGCCTCTGGTTATAGTAGCATTGAAGTGAAGAACTAATATTACTCACCGAATAATGATAATAACACAAGCATTTATGATTATCGACCATTTAACTGACAACATAAGGGTTAATAAACATTTCTAACAAAGGCAGCCGGTTTTTGTAAGCGATTCCACTCTCAATCGTTTGCTATTTCACGATCAAGGATTATATGTCGCAGTATATGAAATAAGTACTTCTTTACCTGTTTCATTCGTCATAATATTATGGTCTTTAATCATAATTATTTTGGCATTAGTGGCGATAAATCTATTTTCGCCGCATTATTATTAAGAGCAGGTTATTTGGGGAAGATAATCGGTTTGGATATAAAACTCATTGGGATTAGCGGTATAAAAACATCCTATTAAGTGATGGTCGGTTTCACAACCGGTAACATGCAGTAGAAATACTAATGAGTGTGCTATGCCGTTAATCTCCCAGAGTCATCTAAATGTTTGTCTTGCCTGATAGAAATGGAACTATCTAAAATTGATATACATGCAAAACAAACAAATCAAATGAAGAAAACAATTCTGTTACTGTGCGTCCTGTGCTTGGGCGCAATGATGAGTGAGATGAAAGGGCAGACTGCCACTTTCAAAGCACTTTTCCTGTACAACTTTACCAAAAACATTGAATGGCCTGCTTCTGCAGTTGGTAGCGAGTTAGTTATTACGGTTTTGGGTGATGATGAAATTAGTGCCGAACTGGAAAAGATTGCAAAAGTTAAAAAAGCAGGTAATAAAAGCATTAAGGTTGTTACCGCGAGAAGCGTAAAAGACATTGCTGATACGCACATGGTGTTTTTAGGGAGTGCAAAAAGTTCGTTGATGAACACTTTAAGTCACGAAAATGAAGGCAAGCCTGTTTTGTTGGTGGCCGACAAAGGTGGCCTATGTAAACAAGGAGCGGGCATTTCATTTTTGACTGTAGGAGGTAAATTGCGCTACGAAATTTGCCCATCTATTATCGAAAGCCATAACCTAAAGGTGACACAAAAAGTACTCAGTTTGGGTATGCAAGTGCAATAACAACGTTTTAAAGTCGAAAAAATGTTAAGAATTAAATATATCACAGTTTTATTGGTTTCACTTTTCTTAGGCATAAATACGATGGCTCAGGAAGGTGAAAAATCTTTAACGAAAGAGAAGATTTTATCGATGACGACAGAGGAGTTAAGTGCTTTGGATCTTGACGACCTGATGGCAGCCATTGATATTGTTGGCGTTTCATCGCTTGAAGAATTATATGAATTACTATTGAATAAGGATGTCACTTCTGCATCAAAGTCAGAAGAAAGTCTGTTCGATTCACCATTGTCAACAACCGTTTTGTCGCACGAGCAGATTATTGCATCGGGAGCTACATCAATCGAAGAAGCATTACGCCTGGTGCCTGGTGTTATTGTACGCGAGAAAACGAATGGCAACTACGATGTGCACATTCGTGGTAACGATAACTTACCGGCTAAAAACATGCTTTTGTATTCCGAAAATATGAATACGCTGGTAATGATTAACGGCCGTCCGGTATTTAACTACTCGCATGGTGGCACATTATGGGAAACGCTTCCGGTAAGTTTCGAGGACATCGATCGAATCGAGGTAGTGCGTGGCCCAGCCAGTGCACTGTATGGCCCTAATGCCTTGTCGGGCGTAATCAATATCATCACCCAGAATATTACAAAAGAGTCGCCTCTTGTATCGGGTAATGTGCAAGCTGGTACATTAAACACCTACCTGGGAGATGTGGCATTTCGCAAAAAAATAAGCGATAAATTCAATATCGGTTTAACCGGGAACTTCGAAACCCGCGATCGTGAACGTGAAGAGCTTCTCATCTATGACAGAGGCGGAGCTCAGTATTCTTTAGATGGTAATCCGGTTGATCCTGGCTATTTTACTCGTGATGAAATTAACCGCATGCAAAATGGCACATTGCCATTATGGCCTCCATACGATGTAAAAGGTGAAACCTATGATATTTATAAGTCATTCCCTGATCCTGATCAGGCAAAGGAGCGTATGGGGGTAAATGCCTATCTGGATTTTATGCCAAACGAGAATACGACCATCAACCTGATGGCTGGACATCAACAATCACAGGCTGTTACTTCAAGTATGGGTGATGTACCAACACCATATACCACAAAAGTTGCAGCTACATCATATGTTGATTTAAGAGCGAACTATAAAGGACTGAGTCTTCAGGCCAACTATAATGGCGGAACCATCGATTATATGGCCGGCAACGAGGGCTTCGAGTTGGATAATGAACAGTTCAATATTCAGGCCGAGTATGATTGGAATTTGGGTAAAGTAAGCATCCGTCCTGGTGTTAGCTACCAGTCGATGTCTTATGATGATTCAAAACACATTGCCAAAGTGGGTAATGGTTATCTAAATGAAGAGCAAACCATCAATATCTTTGCCGGTAGTGCTCGCTTCGATTACCGCCCAACTGATAAGCTGCGTTTAGTGGCTGCTTTGCGCGCTGAGCAGTACAACAACCCTGATGATATTTATGCTTCATGGCAGTTTGTAGGTTCGTACAAGCTAAATGACAATAATATTATCCGTGCCGTTTATTCACGTGCTAACCAGTCATCATTCCTGGTTAATACGTATTCTAACTACACCTGGAATATTGTCAACATGCCTTATCCTCGTGTGATGCAGTTCGATGGAAACAAAAGCCATGATTTAAAAACCATGGACATGATTGAATTGGGCTATCGTACACGTCCCACAAAAAACTTATTGATTGATTTTGAAGCATTCTACAATGTATCTGAAGGCTTTGGTGCCTTGATGCCAGTTTATACCAATTTGGCAATTAAAAACCCGCTAGCAATTTTAACACAAGGAGCACAGCCATTAGTTCTTCCCGATTCAGTAAATATTCAGTATACTAATTTAGATTTGAAATCGAAGCAATTGGGAGCAAGCATTAATATTGACTGGGTTATTAATGCAAAATTGGTTGCCAATGCGCATTTCACTGTTCAGCAAACGAAGCTGGATAATTATATGCCTTATAACCGGAATGAGCTGATTGGCTTTTTAGCTGCTGGAGCATCCGCCAATACCGAACAAACAGATGCTGCCACTTTGAAACTACAGCAATTGGGTTACGGTCTGGCTACTGGTGCTATTACCCCTGCCGATGTGCCGTCGCAGATTTTCTATGCAGAATCATCAACCTGGCCAACAGATACCAAAGACGATTACGAGCATAAATCAACACCATCCTACTTCGGTGGTTTCTCATTAACCTATCGCCCAATTAAGAAGCTGGAGATTTTCCCACAAGCATACTTCTACGGCGAGCAAACCTACGAGGGGCAATACAGCACCGAAAACATTGCTGGCAAGTTCTTATTAAACACCAAAGTATCATATAAAGCCAATGATAACTTAACCTTCTTTGTTAACGGACGCAATATCCTTAACATGAAAGACAGAGAGTTTGCTTATATGGATGAAATTCCGGGCATGGTGCTCGGCGGACTAAACTTTAAATTCTAACGAGAATTTAAACCTGTGAAATTCAGGACACACACATCTTAATGTTGAAGCCATCCCGTTTTTCGGGGTGGCTTTTTAAGTAAAAATATATTCGATTTTTGATTAGAGAGCACCGTGCATTATTGAAAAGGATTGGTTTCAAAAGGATTACTGGTGAGTTGAGTATTGTCAACTTGGGCTGCACCTTTGGGCTTTCCACCAGGTCCCCAGCCACCACCCTGGCCATTGCCACCGCCTAAAACAGTACTCATTAATATTAACGATGTACTGGTGTCAATCTTAACCTCTGATAAAATTGGTTTGTTATATTTCCTCATCCACAAAAAAGTAATCCCCACGGCTTTGTAAAGCCTTTCTCTCAAATGCTCAATATAATATTCAATACTTTGGAACTAGGTTGCTAGAAGTCAGATACGTGATAACTCACTAATAGTTACATAACTGACAGGTATCAGGGTTTATTGGGTAAAGATAAGGTCATCATTTATCGTTCATGAGATATTGAAGCTATAAGTGCTTATATCAAAAACAATTAAAGGTTAACACAAAAAAACTTCCCTACTTTTCAAATTTCAACTATTTTTGTGCTTCCGATTAAAAATCATAACAATATAATATGGCACAAGAGGACGTTTTTAAAAAGCTGGTGGCTCACTGTAAAGAGTACGGTTTTGTTTTTCAATCGAGCGAAATCTATGATGGATTAGGCGCTGTGTATGATTATGCGCAAAATGGAGTTGAGCTCAAAAATAACATTAAGAAATACTGGTGGGATGCCATGGTGTTGTTGCACGAAAATGTGGTGGGTATCGACTCGGCTATTTTTATGCACCCAACAACCTGGAAGGCTTCGGGCCATGTGGATGCCTTTAACGATCCTTTGATTGATAACAAAGACAGTAAAAAACGTTATCGCGCCGATGTGTTGATCGAGGACTTGATTCAGAAGTTCGAAGAGAAAATCAATAAGGAAGTTAAGAAGGCTGAGAAACGTTTTGGTGAGAGCTTTGATAAAGCACAATTTCTGGAAACCAATCCTCGTGTTCTTTCTAATCAAAAGAAAATTGATGAAGTGCACGCTCGATTTGCCAAGGCCTTAAACGATAACGACCTGGAAGATTTGCGTCAGATTATTGTTGATTACGAAATTGCCTGCCCTATTTCAGGCACTAAAAACTGGACCGATGTACGTCAGTTTAACCTGATGTTCTCAACCGAAATGGGTTCAACAGCCGATGGTGCTCAAACCATCTACTTGCGACCAGAAACAGCACAGGGTATTTTTGTGAACTACCTCAACGTGCAAAAGACAGGTCGTATGAAGCTGCCATTTGGTATCGCTCAAATTGGTAAAGCTTTCCGTAACGAGATTGTGGCGCGCCAGTTCATTTTCCGTATGCGTGAGTTCGAACAGATGGAAATGCAATTCTTTGTGCGTCCGGGTGAAGAGATGAAGTGGTTCGACTACTGGAAAGATGCCCGTTTGCGCTGGCATAAGTCGTTGGGTATGGGTGAAGAAAAGTACCGTTATCATGATCATGAGAAGTTGGCTCACTACGCCAATGCCGCTACCGATATCGAATTCAAGATGCCATTTGGATTTAAAGAAGTGGAAGGTATCCACTCGCGTACCGACTTCGATTTATCGCAGCATCAGGAGTTCTCGGGCAAGAAAATTCAATACTTCGACCCTGAGTTAAACAAGAGCTATGTACCTTACGTGGTAGAGACATCTATTGGTGTGGATCGCATGTTCTTAAGCATTATGGCCGGTGCTTATAATGAGGAAGAAATAGAAGGAAAAGACGGCAAAAAAGAAACCCGTGTGGTATTGAACCTGCCTCCGGTATTAGCTCCAATTAAGCTGGCCGTGATGCCATTGGTAAAAAAAGATGGTCTGCCTGAAAAAGCCCGTGCTATTATTGATGAGCTGAAGTTCGATTTCAATTGTCAGTACGATGAAAAAGACAGCATTGGTAAGCGTTACCGCCGTCAGGATGCCATTGGTACGCCTTTCTGTGTAACGGTAGACCACCAGGCTTTAGAAGATGATACCGTAACTATTCGTTACCGCGACACCATGGAACAGGAGCGCGTGAAGATTTCAGATCTTCAGGGTATTATCAGCAAAAAAGTAAGTATGCGCGAAGCCTTTAAGAATTTGTAAGATTAAGAGTCGTTTTCAATAAGTCGACTTCTAAAATATTAAAACCCGGTGGAATGAGTTCACCGGGTTTTTTTTATGTCTTTTATTTTAGGCCAATGGTAAAAACCACATTTGACATGAAAAAAGAGGGTATCCGAAAATAAAGATTCACGCAAAGACCGCTAAGATTTTCGCAATGGTCGCAAAATTTAAACTGTTATTTTTCAATACTATGCGTTCTTTGCGATTTTCTTGCTTTGCGCACTTTGCGAGAAATA
This sequence comes from Carboxylicivirga litoralis, assembly GCF_025499605.1. Lineage (GTDB taxonomy): Bacteria > Bacteroidota > Bacteroidia > Bacteroidales > Marinilabiliaceae > Carboxylicivirga > Carboxylicivirga litoralis. The sequence goes on from NZ_JAFMVC010000006.1 coordinate 230,042, forward strand.
TTCGTGTTTTTACACAGCCTCTTTAATTTTCGTTTCTGTATTTGAAGCCTATTTCAAATGCTTCTTATACATAAACTGAGCGTATTCCTTAGCAGCCTTAGCAAAGGCCTCCTGGATACGATAACCTGCATCAAAATCGTAACCTGCCGCTCCTGTACCCGGGCTGGCGATAATTTCTAATTTGTGTAAAATCACATCAGGCTTAGCCGTTTCATAAATAGTGATGATGTGGTTGGTTTTTGCTGGCTTTCTCATCACACCAACGTTAAAACCTGGCTCGATAAAAGGTGTATTAACACAAATGGTGTATTTAGCCGTTTCGCTGTTTGCCACTACTTTTGAGCCAAAAAGCTTATCGCCGTGAATGTTGAATAGCTCTATAAACTTAGGTGGGTATCTGTCTTCCTGGTCCTTTTCCCATTTAACGGCCCATTCATCTCCAGTGCCAGCTTCTTTCTCGTTGCGTTCAGCCGTCTCGCGCTCAATGTAATCAGCTTCACTCATTTTACCAACCTTCAAATCATCATAAGTAAATATGATGTTTATGTTTTGGTCGCCCTTAATACAATCCGGCTTTCCGTCCAGGGTTTTTAATTTTTGCGCATAGCCTGCTCCTGCAATTAAACAAGCTGTTAAAAGCAATAGAATTTTTTTCATTTATTACGTTTTAAAGTGTTAGTCCGGCAAATATATGATTACACCAACAAGTGAACACATAAATTACATGTGTTTATAAAATATTTTGATAAGAGGCATGAAAGTAATGTTTGATTGACCTTCCTTGACAACTGAAAATCTATATTGCTGTCAGGTGAAGCAGAGATTGTATTTCCGTTATTCATCCTTAGGAACCGCTTCGTAACAGCTTCGGGGCATGGTCGTCCTAACCTCGCTCCCAGCGAGGTTGATCCCAAAGAAGGGGCTTAGCTGATAGCTTGTTGGTAGGTTTTATTACGTATGGCATATCTACCACAAAGGCACGAAGAACACGAAGAAATACTTTGTCAACTTTGTGCCTTTGTGGTTTAATCTTTTAATAAGGAGCGTATCTTTATTAACAGCTTATTTAAGCTACGAAAGTCGTTCTATTAAATATCCAGATAGATACTTAAACCCACCGAAACCGGGTACAATTCTGGCCCTTTGTTTTCTTCAAACAGGGTTGAGAAATAGTAGGTGCCAAACAGGTTGATGGCGCGGTAGCCCATGCGCACCATGGCACCATAGCGGAATTGCTGCACATTGTAGCTGCCTTTTTTCTTTTGTTTGTGCGGATTATCATTGTCATCGTACACAATGCGGTTGTAGGAGTTAATGCGCATGCCGCCAATGGCACCGGCCGAGAAATAGAACGTATTTCCATAACGATTGGTCGGTACCTGAAACTCCATCAACAATGGCATATTTAAATGCGTTGTTACCAGCTTGTTTTTATCCAGCGGACGCGTGGCATCTTCGTAAGTAATATTGCCATCGGCATCTTTCGTTAATAGTATGGGGTTGGAAAAATGATAATTGTTCCATTCAATCCCCAGACCGGTTACCAGGCCAATGTTGCCTCTTCGGTCGAGACCAATGCTCCACTGGATGGCATTGATGGCCCAACTGTTCGATTTGCCAGCGTCCAGCGCCATAAAGTCACTAGCCGATACGGTTTCGTTATTATAGTTGAGGTAGTTATTAAAAGCAAACTCAACACCCGTGTAGTGCCCTTTAAAGCGATGGTTACGATAGCGATAACGATCACGCTTTTCACCACCAATCTCAATATAAGTGTCATTACCTCGCTCATTCACCACAATATCACCGCCTAGTATTCGGATATGCGTTTTATTGCCGTTTTCATCTTCTATCAGCACTTCTTTTTCATCCTTGCCCTTAGTTGTTACTTTGGTTGATGAGGGTTCCACATAATCGTTCTGCGGCACCGGCAAATCCAATGGCTGACCGCTTTCGTCTATCCACACCATCTGTCCTTCCAATAGTACTTTGGCTTTACCTTCATCAAAGGCCCAGATGTGGGTGTACATGGGTGGAATTATTTCGTTACCCATATAATCGATGTAACCAACTTTACCATCTTTTAAAATGCGGGCTTTACCATTTTCGAATGACCAAATTTGCTGGTATTCACAAGGAATAATTTCGTTACCGCTTTCATCGATATAGCCAATTTTACCAGCTCGCAACACACGTGCGCGTCCGTTGTCAAAAGCCCATATTTGCTGATACTCACAAGGCACCACCTGGTGACCCTGCTTATTGAAATAACCTAATTTTCCTTGTTTAAGCACTTTGGCTAAGCCATTGTTAAACGGCCAAACCTGATCATATTCAGCCGGAATAATAATTTGACCGCTAATATGAAAAACACCTGCTTTGCCCGATTTCAACACTCTGAAAAAGCCATTATCATCCAGGTTCCACACCTGGTTATATTCACAGGGCACGATGATTTCTCCACTGGCTTGCACTATGCCTACTTTACCATCTTTCAATACCCGGTAAATCCCTGGTTTAATCTCCCAATGGCGCTCATACAGCGAAGCTATTTCAGGTTCGATGGTTTGCGACGATGCCGTAAAGAGTGAGAAGGTGAAAAGTAATAATGATATAGCCAATAATTTTTGCATGGTAGCTGGTGTTTTAAAATTGAATGAGTGAGATGCCTATGGTAAATGGATAAAGCTCAGGTCCGCGATTATCGGTATAAAAAGTTGAAAAATTATAAGTCGCATACAGGTTGATAAAGCGATAACCCATGCGCACCATGGCGCCATATTGGAAGGGGTTCAGGTTAATGTCATCACGGCCTTTGTCTTTGTTGCGATCGCCATCTTCTTTGTACACGATTTTGGTATGTCCACCCAGCTTAAAACCACAATAAGGCCCTGCTGAGATGTAAAAACGATGAAAAGGTTCAGATGCGGGTATCTGCCATTCAAACAGCAAAGGAATATTAATAAAAGACGTGGTAATCTTGTTCTTTTCTACCTTACGCGTATCTTCTACCGGCACACCAATGGTTTTGCCTGTTGCTTCATCGCGCTCAAAGTAAAAAGCCTGATCGGTACGGTAATTATAGAATGTCCAGCCGGCACCCAACACCATACCAAAGTTGTTTTTATGTTTTTGCAATCCAATGTTATATTGTAAAAAGTTAATGCTGAAAGTAACCGATTTAGAAGCGTTTAAATCCATAAATAAGGCATCGGGTGGCAGGTCGGTCGAGAAATCAGAGGTCATATAACCGTTAAAACCAAGGTCGCAACCTGCCCAGTGGCCTTTAAACTTTTCGCGTGGCACACGCACCATTCTTATGCGGGCCCGGTTATAATCTTCAATCACTTCAAAACGCCGACGACCAATGGTAATTTTGGTGATGGTGTCGTTGCGTTCATCTACTTCCAGTTTTACGCCGGGTGCTTTAATAATATTCTTTCCTCCTTTTTCCTCAACAGAAATAAGGTTCTTCGATTTTTCTTGTGCTGTGCTATTCGTTGATGTGAGTAATACAACTGAAATAATGGATATAATTAGTATAGCTTTCTTCATCATCCTTGTTTTAAGTTATTCAGAGGTAGGACGAGCTGGTTTCTTCATTTGTTACACCTAAAAATCAAAGTAAAATGGATTAAATTGTAAAACATTAGTATTTTGTGCGTTACACATAAAATCAAAACCTTATGCACGTTGCCATATTTATCGGAAGCCCACGAACGAGCGGAAACACAGCCACTATCGCAACACGATTAGATGAGCATTTAAGCAAGAGCGGAGCTACATGCCGAACCTATTATCTGTATCATCATCAAATTCAACCTTGCATCGATTGTCGCCGATGTAAAGTAGACAAGCAGGAATGTATCCAAAAAGATGGGATGTCGGTTTTATATAAAAACATGGAATGGGCGGATGTGATTATTTTTGGTACACCCATTTACTGGTTTGGCCCCACTGCACAAACAAAACTAATGATTGACCGCTTCAGACCCTACTTTGTCAATAAAAAGCTACATGGCAAACGTGCTGCATTGATACTACCTGCTGGTTCGGGTGAAGGTGACTGCGATATAACCATTGAGCAATTTAAGCGGGTATTTAAAGCTTTGGGCGTGGTGTTGATTGATGTGCTTACACTCGAAGCTTATGACCTTGGTGATGCAGAAGAGCAGATAAGGAAGCACGATTTTGTGCGTGATTTAGCAGAGAAAATTTTGCAGGAAGAAGAGGTCTGAATTTTTACCAACTAAAAAAATAGTGGAAAAATATGCTTCCCTTTAAAAATATGCCTTATATTTGAACTAACAATTTAGTTGAATAGAATGAAAGAACTAACTAAAGCAGAAGAACAAGTGATGCAAAAACTTTGGGAACTGGGCAAGACCAATGTGAAGAGCATCATAGAGCTAATGCCGGAACCCAAGCCGGCCTATAACACAGTATCCACCATTGTGCGTATTCTCGAGAACAAAGGATTTGTCGACCATGAAAAGCTCGGCAAGGGATATGTGTATTTTCCGATTGTCTCAAAGGAGATTTATAAAAAAGCCTTTATGAAGCGCTTTATGTCAAACTACTTTCAGGATTCGTTTAAAAACATGGTGTCCTTTTTTGCCAAAGAAGATAAAATGGATGTCAAGCAACTAGAGGAATTGCTGAATGATGTAAAGAAAGATTTGGATAAAGAATAATACTTGTAATCATGCATATTAAGATGGATGATGTAAAAACAAATGCTCTGAAAAAAACAACACTGAGGCACTGAGTCGCAGAGTGTTTTTTTCAAGCTTAAATAGCTCAGCGTCTTTGCGTCTCTGTGTTTATTTAATGTTTCATCGACCTTAATATATTTAAGAATAATAATGTCATGAACCTAATCGTCAATTATTTATTTGAATCTGCTGTCATACTGGGCTTGCTAACGGCATTTTACCGTTTGGTAATGCACTACGAACCAACCTTTAAGTTCAATCGCATTTACCTGCTTAGCTCCTTGCTGGCTGCTACCGTTGTTCCGCTGATTACGTTTTCAATTTACAGAACAGTGGCGCTCGAAGGCGAAGTATATGTGGGAAATGTGTTGGAAGCCATTACTGTTTATGCCCAAAACACAAAAGCGGCTGTAGTGCCTGTTGTGGCACAGTCGTCGGCTTTTAAATGGCTTTATATTATTGGTTGCGGTGGTTTATTGCTGCGCTTGCTTTATGGTTTTATCCGATTGGGCGGATTGGCCGGTAAAGTGAAACTGATTAGTTTTAATGGGTATAAAGTAGCTGACCTGCCCGGTCAGTTCAATCCCTTTTCATTCTTTAATGTGGTGTTTGTCAATCAATCGCGCTACTCCGAAAAGGAGCTGGAGCAGATTATGATTCACGAACTCACCCATGTTCGACTCAGGCACAGTTGGGATGTGCTTTTGCTCGAATTGCTGCTGATTGTTCAATGGTTCAACCCTTTTGCGTGGTTCTTACGCAGTTTGCTCAAAGAGCTACACGAGTTTCAGGCCGATAAGCAGGTGCTCGAAAAGGGCTATTCAGCTAAAAGTTACAAAGAGTTGTTGTTGTTTCAGGCCACGGGTGCCCGCCTGCTGCCGGTGAATAACTTCAACCAGTCGCTTACTAAAAAACGATTTACCATGATGAAGAAAGATAATATTCAAAAGTTATTTAGTTTAAAATCGGTGTTTGCCATTGTTACCTTATCGCTGGTAGCAGTGCTGTTTGCTTGTGAACTGCGCGATATAGAGCCGGAAAAAACACAAGACGAAATAGAGATACAAGAAGCCGTTGAAAATACCAATGCCCAATTAAAGGGAACGACAGGACCTGTATTTTTTATAGTTGAAGAAATGCCAGAATTCCCTAAGGGAGAGGAAGGGCTTCGCGAGTTTATTGCCACAAATGTAAAGTATCCGCCTGAAGCACAAAATACTGGTGCCTTCGGACGAGCTTATATTACATTCATTGTAGCTGATGATGGCACCGTAAAAGATGTGAAAGTAGCCCGAAGTAGTGGACATTCTATTTTAGATGAGGAAGCTATTCGTGTTGTTTCATCCATGCCACAATGGACACCAGGAAAACAACGAGGAAAAGCAGTTAATGTGAGTTTCACAGTGCCGATTAATTTTTCACTAAACGATGGTGAGGATATTAAGCAGCAGCGTGAGAAAAACAAAAAGACTTACTCACCGGAAGAGCAAGCTCAGATGATTAAGGATTACAAAGAAAAAGGCGTTGAAATAGTTTTTGGTGATGATGGCACAATTGAATCAATTATTGTTGATAAAAAAGGAAAGGGGACTCGTATATCATCTAACTAATAACAATCAACCCTAATAGATTGCATGCGAATTATCGAAGGATGGTTCGCATGTTTTTTGTTTTACCACCACGGCAATCGCATTTAAAATTAATGAAGTTTTTTCTTGCGCTATACCGACATAAGTGACGCAGTTTGGGACCCATTGGCATAAACGGAGGGGAGAAAAATTTGATACCAAGCTGTCAATCATTAAATTTTTCCCGTAGTGATGTCATAATGGGTAAACGAGTGCTTTAGTCGGCGGCCTTTTTCTCCCCTTTTTGCGCTGAAGGCAATTGAAGCGTAGCGTAAATCGTGAATTCCTTCAAAGGCTAATTTTTATGAACAAAAAGGGGAAGCCTCAACGGCTTGAGTTGAGAAAAGAATTTCTTAAATGCGATTCCACTAATGCACAAAGAACACGAAGTTTTTTTAGTGACCTTTGTGGTTAACTTTAAAGCGTTTGTATATCCTCAGGCTTTTCAACCGGCAACTCACAGGTTTTATTTTGACATTGATAAATCAAAGTCACTCCTTCTTTATAGCGATTTTTCAATAGTTCAAGTTCTGATTCCCCATCCAAAGAGCCGGCATAAATAACACCCGGTCGCAACTGCTTTTGTAGTTCGCCTCTGAACTTTTCAGCATCTTTACCGGCAATAACAATTTCCTGTCGCTGATTTTGTAAGTGTGTTAGTAAAGCCCATTGTGCATAGTAGGTCGGGTGTTCTGAGGCTAATTTGTACATCTTTTGAATCAATTGATTGGCTACGGTTTCATACTTGGGAATATGATACAACTGATGCAAACGAATCAGGTTGTTCGCCATGGCACCCACCGACGAAGGAATCACATTATCCTGCACATCGGTTTTGCGGGCAATGAGCTGCTCGCCACTTTTAGACGTATAATAAAACACCTGAGCCGTTGTGTTGAAAAAGTGCTCAATGGTGTAACGTGTTATAACATTTGCTTCATCCAGATAGCTTTCGTTAAACGTTACTTCATACAAGCTGATGAGCGCATCAATCATAAACGCATAATCATCGAGAAAGGCATCAATTTTACTAATGCCGTTTTTGGTGGTTCGAAGCAGTGAGCCATTTTCTTGTTTGGCATGCTGCATCAGGTAGTGCATCGCTTTTTCGGCCAGTGACAGATATCTTGGCTCGCCAAAGGCCTGGTAAGCCTCGCAAAAACCTTTTATCATCAGGGCATTCCATGCCGTCAGTGCTTTATCATCTAATCCGGGTCGAACGCGGCCCTCCCGCACCTCTAATAGCTTCTGTAGAGAGGCTGTCATTTGTTTGTCAAAATCATCTGCAGGCAGTTGGTTGTTAGTAGCATATACTTCACGTGTTATATCACCATGAAGAATGTTGTTACCCTTTTCCCAGTTGCCGTAAGCTTCAATATTGAAATAACGGAAAAAATGCTCGTCATCGCCTACTATATCTTTTAGTTCTTGAAACTTCCAAACATAAAACTGCCCTTCTTCTCCCTCACTATCCGCATCGAGTGCCGAATAAAAGAGGCCTTCGGGTGCTGTTAGCTCCCGCTCAACGAACTGAATAGTTTCATCCACAATGCGCTTGTATAGTTTATTTTGAGTGGTTTTATAGGCATTGCTATACAACGAGATGAGCTGGGCATTATCATACAACATCTTTTCAAAGTGAGGTGCAAACCACCGCTCATCAACCGAGTAGCGGGCAAAGCCACCTCCCACCTGGTCGTAGATGCCACCAGAAGCCATGCGTTCAAGCGTTAAATGCACAAAATCTAATAGTTCTTTATCCTGTTTGTTGCTTCCCAGCTGATGGATTAAATGCAGCGAAACAGGCATTGGAAATTTAGGCGCCGCACCAAAGCCCCCATGGTGAGTATCAAATCGACTGCGGCTATCAACAAGCGCTTGATAAATATCAGGCGTATCCATTGCTTCAGCTAATGGCATTTCCAGCTGTTGTATGCCCTGAGTCAAAGCCTCAGCTTGTTGCTGTAGTTTATCCTGGCCATTCTGATTTAATTCTGCTAAGTGCTGAAGCACCTGTATCCATTGTTGTTTTGAGAAATAGGTACCACCCCAAACTGGCCGACCATCGGGCAGGGCAAAACAATTGAGGGGCCAGCCTCCACGTCCTGTTAACATTTGCACTGCTTCCATGTATATTTTATCCACGTCAGGCCGTTCCTCTCTGTCCACTTTAATGCATATAAAATGCTCATTCATAATAGCTGCCACAGCTTCATTTTCAAAGGACTCGTGCTCCATCACATGGCACCAGTGGCAGGCCGAATAACCAACGCTTATCAGCAACAGCTTATCTTCCTCTTTGGCTTTTTGCAAGGCCTCATCGCCCCAGGGATACCAATCGACAGGATTGTGTGCATGCTGTAGTAAGTAGGGGCTGGTTTCGTTGATTAAAGCGTTTGTGTGCATGTTCCTTTTTTTTTGTGATGATTGACATCCGACACTCGATAAGATGATTAAACAGTCTATTAAAAGAAGAGTGACTTTCATAAAAATCAAACAGCCTTTAACAAACGAAGTTCAGTGAAAACCATTTTTTAATTCCTTAAATTGCCAACTAAGCGGGCAATATTTTCGTCTTCTTGATGGTTAATATTATAAAGCACCACCAGTTACACAAATTTGAGAAATATGTTTCAACGCCTTTTGTTTATATTTCTATATGCTTTTAGTTTGTTGGCTTGCACCGATTTAGATACTAATAAAATATCTGAAGAAATCGAGTTCAAACCTAACTTATCGCTGCCACTGGGTAAGTTGGAAGCACGGTACGATGAAGTGACTGATTTGCCTTTTGATTTACCCGATCCTATTGGCTCAACACCGGTTAGCTGGACAGAGTCGGATACTGTTTTCTTTAACATTGAATCGTCGGTGGCCGAGCGCAAATACATTGTTTCGTTGATGCTGCAATTTGATATTACCAACCACTATCCGGCTGAAATTGAAGTGGATCTGTACTTTATTGACATCTATGGAAGGGATGTTCCTTTAACTCCTACTCCACTTTCTATAAAAGCGGCTGAAATTGATGAGAATGGACGAGTGATTCAAGAAATGCACACCGATCCATACCCATATAAACTTCCATTGAGTGATGAACAAATTGATGGTTTATTATTCTCCGAAAAGATTGTGATTAAAGGAGCTGTTAATGAATTACTATTGACTCAGCAGGTTGTTAATAATTTTGATAATTATAGCCTGTTAGCGGCTATCGGAGTGCAGGCACAAATCGATTATAGCATTAATAACTTTTAGATGCAGAAAGCTCTCAGGTATATACTCCTTATAATGTTGGTTTTTAGCATCAAACTCACTGAAGCACAACAAAACCTTACTTTGTTTCTGATGCACGATGTGCCACAAGCCAACTATGTCAATCCGGCCGTTAGCTACCAATGCAAGTGGATTGTTGGTTTCCCGGGGCTGGCTTCAACGCATGTTAATTATAACAACAGTGCTTTTTCACTGAATGAAGGCTTGCGCTACGATAGCTCGGTGGATTCAACCTACTTTAATTTCGACCAGGTGGTTGATAATTTTAATAATACCGAGATAGTGCAATCATCGGTTTATTATACCCCGCTATATGCCGGTTTCTGGTTAAAGAATAACTGGATAACCTTATCAGTGACTGAGAAAATAACGTCTTACAACACTGTACCTAAAGAAGTGGCCGAACTAGTATGGTATGGAAACACTCCATTTGTGGGGCGTCAGGCTTCCATCAATGGTTTAAGAGTAAATGGCCTGCATTTCAGGGAGTATGCCCTGGGCATTGCGCGCGATGTGTCTGAACGATTAACATTAGGGGTGCATGCCAAGTTGTTGTTTGGTAAAGGATCGGTTTATACGCCCAAAACACAAGGAGGCTTGACCACTAATTCCAATAATTTTGGTTTGCTTATTGATTTAGATACCAAAATCCACACGTCTTTTCCCATTGAAGTAGAGCTGGATGATGAAGGATATGTCGAAAATATTGAATTACGCGAAGATGTTGACTGGATGCAATACATGATGAACAAAAAGAACCTGGGCATGGGCTTCGATTTTGGTTTTATCTATCAATACGATGAAAAGACGACGTTCTCAGGCAGTTTGCTTAACCTGGGGCTTATCAGCTGGGGCAGCGATCTGAATACCTTTGTATCGGATGGGGTGTTTGAATTCACAGGCACCGATTCATCCACCGACTTTAACAGTGGCGATTATGCCCAGGAACTTAATGACAGCTTGCGTCACCAGTTTTTGCCGGTTCCCGACAATGGCGGTTTTACCACCCGCTTAACGCCAGAGCTCTACCTGGGAGCCACGCGAACGCTCACCAATCATCTGAACGCAGGAGCTGTTTTTTACAGCCGACTGCAACGTAATAAACTAATGCCGGCCTTCACTCTATCGGCTAACACTTATGATTATAGACGATTCAATGCGTCGCTGTCGTATACCGCCATCAATGGCGATTACTTTAATATAGGTGCCGGATTAGGTGTTAAGATGGGCGTGTTTCATCTGCATGCTGCCGCCGATAACCTGTTTGGTTTCTTCAAACTCGAAAACCAACGCAATCTCAACCTGCGTTTTGGTTTGAGTATTGTACCCCGCTGTGATGAACCCAAAGGGAAACAGCCAAAATCAAAAAATGGCATTAGTGCCATGCCTTGTTATCACAGCCCGTATAAGGGAGAAGGAAAAAGGAAGCGGTAAGCACAAGAGTAAAAAAGTATCGCATCTTTATTTACATGATATAATAAAGGTGCGACTTTATGTTTTGGACCTAAGTACATGACAAAAGTTTATAACATTTATCTAAATCGCTGTTATTTATTGGATTGATTAACGCATTTGCGATTCTAATCAGTCCGTATTT
>NZ_JAFMVC010000070.1 GCF_025499605.1 Carboxylicivirga litoralis
AAGTTGTTCAGGTAGCGTTTGCGGTTCTCGCTTTGTGTTTTGGTCTTGGTAATCTCGGCTTGTTTTCCTTCTTCAATTTCTTCGGTTCTTTCAGCAACATAATCCCTTTGGGCTGCTTTGTCATATACAGGAATTTTCTGATAGCTTTTCTCATCGGTAATGCCATTAAAAAGCTCTTTATATTTTTCTTCCAACGCCTTTAAATCGTCAGATAACTTGTTTTGGACAAAATTCTCGTGAGCTGAAACTATTTCTTCAGAAATACTATCGGGGTGTTTACTTCTTAGTTGTTTTTGAATCAGCTTTTCAAGTTCTGCTTTACCATACGGCTTTTTAAGTACGTTACATTCGCATTTTTCCAAAAAAGTATCGTTACCAAAAACAGAACGTCCACCTTTCCCGGCAATCACAACTCGTTTTTCAAGTGATTCTGCTTTCAGGTTCAGGACTTCCACTTCAAGGTCATACTCATCGGCTTGCTTGAGGTATTCGATGTAATCGTTATATCGCTCAATAACCTCTTGGTAAAACTTTTCCTGTTCCTTAACCGATAAAACAGCCACACGCCCTGTTACTTTTGAAGCATCACCTTCGGATGGTGTCTCATCACTCTCTTTACCCTCAAATTTAAGAGGGTTATCCAGAGCTTTGTTTAGTTCCTCATTCTCCAACATGTATTGGCGAACCACTTTGTCACCGTACTTATTTAAAAAGTCATCGGATTCCAATTGTGATTTGCTGCTTTTTTGGTTGGAGGAGGTATTGGCATCCAATGATTTCAGCTTCTTTTTGAGCATCATCATAAACCGCTTTTGTGCAGGGATGGATGAGATAATGTAATCGTAAATCGGTTTCATTATCTGCCCTGTGCGGTTGATACGTCCACGCTTTTGAATCTCGGTATTGATGTTCAGTTCAGGTTGGAGTATCACCATCACACGCTGCTTAACCTTTTCTGCTGGCACTTTATCGGTGACAATGGCATGTGCCGAAGCTCCTGTTGAACCACTTTGGTTAATCAGCAAACAATCAATTTCATTGTCGTTGAATTGACGGAACAAGTCGGCTGTGTTTTCCTTTTTTCGGCTCATCACCAGGGCGGTAGTGTTTTTCTTGTTCAGGTTCTTGTACTGTACACAAAGCTTTCGCCCTGTAACTTCTCCTACTGAATAGCCGGCTTCTTTTATCTTTTGGATAATTAAATCAAGCGGACTGATTGTGATTCCTGTGGATGCCTGTTCAATTCGTCTGATAATATCATAGTAAGCCAATTGAGCATCTTCCGATAAATCGGCAATGTTAAACTGTTTGCCCTGTGATTCTCCATCAATATCCTTTTCTGTGTAGCGAAGAACTGAATCCAAACCCTTTTCCAAAACGGTTGAGAAATCACCGTTTATCACATCATCGGGTTTTGCCATTCCTTCTAAAAAACTTCCCATTGTGGAGGCAAAAGCAATGATAGGTTTCTTACCTTCTTTCAGTCTGTTTATGGCATGGTCGGCAACATCAGAGGCATTCAAACTAAAGAGTAATTGATTGATTACGTTGAAGACTTTTGAGAAATACGGAATATTATCAACCCCTGCTTTTTCTGTTCCTTTGCGTGTTTCAACCTCTTTACTTTCGGCTGCTGCAATCTTATCAAGCTCATCAACCTGTTTGTTAATGTACTTCTCCTGGAACCCGATTATATCTCGAATGATTGAAGTTATTTTATCGGCTGTTTCAGCTTGCTCTTTGGCTTTTTCTTTCAGCTCGATATAGTTAACTTCTACACCTTCAAAAGAGCGTTCACGCCTAATCATTTGACCCTCTGAAACCAATTGGGCTGCTAAAACTTCCTGCAATGCAACACCGCCTTTAGTAATAGCTTCCACCAAATCCTCTTTGCTCATATTAGCATCGCTCATTGATGTTTTTTGAGCGTAAATAGGCATGTTATCAGGTCGTTTTGCAAATGTGGCTGACAGGAAACAAACGCCTTTGGTTTGCCTTATTACATCTTGCATAAACTCACCTGTGTTGGAACTACCCGAAGCATTGTGAGCTTCATCCATGATGATTATATTACCGCTACTTGCAGCATTTAAAAACTCTTGTTTGGCTGGCTTTTTCGGCTGATTGAACTGCGAATAGGTGGCACAAACAAAGTTGTAGTTGTTGGGAACTTGCTTGCTCTTTATAATCCTTTCTTGTGTTGGTTTTTCAGGAGCAGTATATATCACTTTACCGCTTTTGTCCTTCACATTGGTTTTGCTCTCTTTGGTGTTCACGATAAACGGAACCAGGGCAGAACTTCCAATGTCGGATAAATCCCGATAGAGGTCAGTAAACAGGTTAGGCTTTTCGGATAGGAACACAGGTTGCAGACCGCTTTTAACACCGTAGCGAATTAAAGCTGCTGCGGTTCTTCCTTTGCCAATTCCTGTTTGGTCGCCAACAATAATCCCCTGGCCACGCTTCTCGATATTGTAAATTGCTAATGATACTGCATCAATCTGTTCGCATGAAAGCGACTTTACAAGCTCGTCATTACTGTAATCGAGTTTCTCACAGGCGTAGTCAAACAATGGCATCCCGATACTTTTCTTTACTTTCCGGATTGCGATGTGCATTTCGTGTCCCATAGAATCGGGAACGGTTGTATGGAAAAAACGCTGAAGTTGACCACCTCTTAACGATTTAAATTGACCAGGTCTAACGAACGAAATTGACCACCCTTTGACGCTCCAAAGTGAC
>NZ_JAFMVC010000071.1 GCF_025499605.1 Carboxylicivirga litoralis
CTTTACGCCATTGCCTTGAGGCGGTTCTCCCAACTGCCAAATACCTGCTTCTTTATTAGCTACTACGATATTGCGTCATATGAGGGCTAACGGTTGGCCGCATGGCGCTGTAGCAGATTTGCGTTGAGATTGTCCGTCCGAGAGGACGAGACTATCGAGGCGGGAATCTGCACAACCAAAAACAGCCAGACTCTGCTATGCGCTATGGCGGCGTGTTAGCCTCAGTTTTTTTTATTCAATTCTTTTTAAATTCCATTCTATCAATTCCCCATCTATTTTTGTCCCATACCTCGCTAAGCCAAGGTTTTTAGCGTAAATGGAATAACCAGACATTTTGTTTGTTTTATTTAAAAGCGGCATTAAATTATGTTTGAATTTTACTTCTATTTTAGTTTCAAAATATAATGCTGGAATATCATTACCATTCCAATTATAAATTGTGTCTTTTATAAATTTCAGGTCATAGTCTGTTTTCATTAAAATATCGTTCTTTTCATATTTTGTAGTTGAATAGAAAGTATTATTAACTAACTTTTCATTTTCGATTATTCCATTAGTTATTCCTGATATATTATCATTAGAATCATAATCAAAGCGATAAGTTTCTAAGATTTTAAAAGGATTGTTAATGTCAATAATTACTGAGTCAAATTTTAGCTTTCCTGCTCCTTGTATTGATGACAAGTATTGAAGTTCTCCGTTTTGAATTATTTTCTTTCGTTTGTATGTGGTTTCTGATGAATTGATTTTACTATAAACAAAAGTTGTTTCCTTAGAATTTGATAATAAGGGGTATTGATACTCTTTAATTCGGTCAAAGTTGATATTTGAAGGGATAGAGCATCCAGTCATGCTAATAATTGATAATATTAGTAATAGTGTAATCCCATTTGTATTAATAAACTTCATTATTCTATGTTCTTTGTTTTTTAAATTGAGGCTAACGGCCACTTGTATGAGCAGTAGCAGTTTGCGTGCTACAAACTCAACAAATTATGATGAAGTTTGAGCGGCGTGCATAACTTAAAATCAAGCACTTTCACTGCTATTGCTTATACAAATTGTTGGCGGTAGTAGTTTATTGCATTGGTTTGTAATCTAGTGGAGCACCAGCCGGAATGCACGGCTCTTTCTGAATACTTCCTTGATATTCTTTAAGAATTTTACCGACATGAGCCATAACCCAGGTATGAAGATGTGGGTAGCTATATGGTTTTTCCTCTTTGGGGTCGGTATCAAGGTTGATAAGCCAAGGTGTTGCCAATTTTTTTTCAGGTGCAGCAAATGTTTCCTTTGCCACAAAAACCACTTTAAAGTTGTTCCATTTTACGCCATACATGGTCTCACCCATCCAATAGGGAAAACCTTCTCGGTCTGATTTATCTTGCTTGCCTTCAAAAAAAAGACGCTGGTCATAACCATCTATTACGCGGTCTGTAGGTACATTACCGCCCGTCCAACTTATCAGGGTTGTATACATGTCGGTAATATGAACTATTTCGTTACTCACCTGTCCGGCAGGTACCTTTTCAGGGTAATGCACAATACAAGGTGTCCTTAAACTACCTTCCATGCCGGTAAAATAAGAACCAACAAATCTGCCGGCATCACCTCTCCATGGCTCCATATACTCAGGACCGTTGTCTCCGGAAAAAACAACAATAGTATTTTTATCAACACCGGCTTCTTTCAAAAAATCCATTAAACGACCAAAATCGGTATCCATTTGTAAAATACAATCAGCCCAATCGCCATGACCTGTTTTGCCCTTGAATTCTAATCTAGGGTCGTTAGGCATGTGCATGAGTGTATAATTGAAATAAAGGAAAAAGGGTTTATTATTGTCAACACTTTTTTTAATGAATGCTTTGCTGCGATTCATATATTCCACATCCAAATCTCGTTTTAGTTCTCTAGTAAGTTGAACGGTTGATTTTACCGTGCCATCTTTTTTACCTTCATACATATAGGATATTGGGTCCCTTTCAGGGTTGTACCATGGGTCTTCCGCCCATAGAGCTTCATCATAGGAGTGAGCCGGTCCGTACCATTCATCAAACCCATTATCTGTTGGCCAGCGCCCTTCTGAAGCACCAATGTGCCATTTGCCAACACATGAGGTTGCGTAACCATTATCTGAGAAAACTTCGGCCATGGTTTTTTCCCACGCAACAATACCTCCTTCTTCACCTGCTAATGCAACAGTGTGGTTGCCAGAGCGAATAGAATAGCGTCCGGTCATTAAAGCAGAACGTGATGGGGTGCATTGCGTTTCCGGGGCAAAATTCCAAAGTTGTAAACCTTGCTCGGCTAATTTATCTAATCTTGGTGTTTCTACACCTCGGGTTATGCCACCATCATAACAACTAAGTTCACCCATACCAAGATTATCTACAAGAAAATAGATTACGTTTGGTTTTTCTTGCGATTGGGTATTTGTTATCGTTAAAATCAAATAAACAATCAGTGCTAGTTTTTTCATAACATCATTTTTTTAAGTGTTTTAAGTATATTCAGTCATTAAATAATTCAAGTATCGTGGATTCTCAGTACGCATCTCTATTACCGCCAACGTTAAGGCTATGAAGCGTAAGTGAGCATTAACCAGATTTCACTTCCAAACTTAACTGAGCCAAAGCGTTGTATTTGTTTTTATCTTTTCAT
>NZ_JAFMVC010000072.1 GCF_025499605.1 Carboxylicivirga litoralis
TTTCTTTACGCCATTGCCTTGAGGCGGTTCACACAACTGCCAAATACCTGCTTCTTTATTAGCTACTACGATATTGCGTCATATGAGGGCTAACGGATTGGGCATATGAACCGTGCGGGGATTAAAATAGTACAACTTTTCTTCCATCGCACTAAGCCCAATGCTTTTACAGGGACTAAATTTAACAATAATAAGTTTCTAGAAAAGCATTGGGCGGACAAATTGAAATCACCGCAACTCAGCAAACCACAACACCCCGCATGGTTTATGATGCCGTGTTAGCAGCTGAATTTATTTACATTCAAAAGATATTTACTATTTAAAAAAATCCCCATTTTGCTTTTTCAACTCAGAAACTACATCTATATTCTCCTTCATAAATTCAATCATGGCCTCAAGCTGGTCTTCCTCTACAGCGATAATTTCATTAATATTTAAGTAATTACCTACAACATATTCTTTATCATCTTCTTCAATTTCCCATTCGTCTAACTTCTTTTGAAAAAAATCTTTCTTTTTATTATAATTTGCATCACTTTTGGCTATATAAATTCTTACAGATAAATAAATCTTTCCATCACCCCACCACCACATAAAACCTAAATCTACAGCCATAGTCTTACTTATTTTAAAATTATTAAAATAAGCTGCACTACTTAACCAAGTACTTCTGCTTGAAGGCTTTGACAATTTTCCTATTTTCTGTTCAAAGTAATCTTTAACAGATTCAATAATTTCATCCATTTTTGAAATTGAACTTGGAATACCATCCAATGTCACTAAGTCTTGAGTAGTAAGTTTATTCTCCATTGCTATATTTTTTTCACTTAAAAACTTCTTTAATTCTTTAGTTATATCATTATTATTATCTATAATGCATTTTGCTACATCTACCCATTTTATATTTTGATACTCTCCTGTATAGTTTTTAATTTCTTTGTATTGATAATATTTGGTTAGATAAATCAGTTTTTTGTTTTTCTTGGAATTTCTATTTACAATTTTTGAATAATCTTTCAACTGATTAAATCTTTCTGGAGCTTCTATCTTACATTCAATAATTATAAATGTTGATTCATTTTCAATAACAATATCAGGTCGTCCCTCTTTATATGTAGACTGAGTGTTTATTGAGTATCCATCTCCATTCGGCATATCAATTAATTCTAAAAAACTATTTAAGAATTTAGAATCACTTCCTAAACAAAATGAAAAAACCTCTATCAAATAGTTCTCTAAATTATTTTTACTCTTTCTTTCTCTATAACTATATGCTCTTGAAAATACAGATTCCATTTTTTGATTAATTTTGCTGCTAACGGATTGGGCATATGAACCGTGCGGGGATTAAAATAGTACGCCCTTTCTTTCATCGTACTGAGCCCAATGCTTTTACAGGGACTAAATTTAACAATAAATAGTTGCTTTAAAAGCATTGGGCGGACTTATTAAAATCACCGCAACTCCGCGAATCACCGCACCCCGCATGGTTTATGATGCCGTGTTGTAAGCTGGCTTTTTTTCATTTCACATGTGTTCTAGCGTTGGCGTGAAAGCTCTTTTAAATTTGTGAGGTACGAGCAAACTTTAAATGTGCTTGAACATAGTTAGGGTTGATTTAAATTCTTTCTTTCAATTCATCTAGATTTGACTTGTGCTTAACAATATTTTCCCTAATTACCTTACAAAGGTCTTCGTTGAAATCAATTCCATCCTCTTTGTGTTTGAAAAATTCTCTTCCGTTTTCATCCTTTTCCAAAACTGCGTGTGCGAACTTATTCCTAATAGAATTAATTTCAGAATCATATTCAGATGAAAAATCTGCCATTTTCAGGTCTTCTAGAATTTTTGATAGAGTTAATATTTTATACTTAGCACTATAAACAAAATTGTCCTTGGTCAACTGATTGAAATTCATTTTTCGTTTACACTCTTGGACAAATTCAGTTTTCTTGGTAAACAAATCAATTAATTGGTCGTAAATTGATACGGATAATTCTTCAAAATTTAAGCTCTCATTTTTTAATGCTTTTTTGATTATTTCAATCATTTCAACATCAAGAGAACTTGTCTCATGCATTATCATTCCTCGCATTGCTATTATGTTCTGGAATTTCTTTAATGTAAGTCCAATTAGACTTATTGTTGCTTGCAAAACTAAATCTCTGTGGTCTCCTAAAAGAGTATTAGTCTCTAAAAAACTAACTCGATTGATTTTATCGGTATCTTTTAAGTCTGCTTTAGCAGTATAGAAAAGCACTTCAGATAAGACAGAAAACTCTTGGCTACGAATCTTTTTAATGACTTCGTCTCCATTAATATCATTTAAGTGATAATCAGTTAAAATTAAGTCAAATGAATCATCTAAAGATTTGAAAAAATCTTCTGATTTTGAAACAGTTATAATTTTCGGTTGAAAACCTTGTTCAATTAAATATTCTTCTACTTCTTGAATCATTTCATCATCAATGAAGTCCTGAATTTGGTCGTCAAGCCAAAGTATTTTATATTCTAATTTCATCCTATCGTAATTTTTATACAGGTACCTTTTTTCTCATCTGATTTAATATCAATATCTCCTTTCAAGCTGTTATTAACCAAATCTTTTACTTGAAATAAACCAATTCCAGAACCATTGGTTGTT
>NZ_JAFMVC010000073.1 GCF_025499605.1 Carboxylicivirga litoralis
TATTGTAAATTCCGGAAGCGGTTGTTTATTTCAACCAGCTAGTGATGATTATAGTTATGTTTTAACTGCAAAACATGTTTTAGAAGACAATAATAAAATAACAAGGCAAACGCTGAACGATGCACATGATGTAATTCCGGAAAAACTTGAAATAATTGGTTCTCCATTTATACATGAAGATACCAATAAAGACGCTGCTATTTTTAAAGTTAAAAGAGTTAGTGACATTGAGTCCCTGTTAAGGGACGACTCTTTAGAATATAATTCTGAAAAATATTTTCTATCTGGACACCCTCTATCAAGAATCGATAATGATTATTCATTTCGGGACAATAAGCTCGAATTAACTCAGCCAAAAGAATATGGTTATATAGAAGCAACTCTTGGAGTTCCAGCTTTACATCATGAAGTAATTGGGCAGTCAGGAGGTGGAATTATTAAAATTGAGGATAGTTGTTTTTTATTAGCCGGGATTCAAAAGAAAATGACAACTACAGATGATACTGAATCTTTAGGAAGAATTGAATTTGCTCCGTTATCATTCTTTGATGAGATTATAAACAGTAATCCAATTGAACTTTCGCCATTATATCCACCATATATTGTTTCTTTTTCAAACTTAACTAAGGAGATTTTTGAACTAGATAATTTTCTTGCAAAGAAAGATTTGATACATAATCAGCTACTTAATATTGCAAGTAATTTATGTGCTGATTTTAGCCCCGAAAAAATATTAGAGTTATTTGGGGATTCTTTACTGGTACATAATTGTAATCCTTCTCTTATTAACCACAAAGCTTTATGGGTTTCGTTTTTAGAATTAACAACAATAAACCAATTACATACTGATAATAAACTAACATACGATGAACTAAAAGATTTAAGCAAAAAACGAAGGCTAATTTTAGTTGATACTGATAAATGGACTAAAAGATTAGAAGATATTTATAGGTCTGATTTATCAGATGTAGAAAAAGGAGGAAGTGTTATTGTATGTGCAACAAGAGAAAAATCAACAAGTTTAGTGGAAGTTTCTTCTGATGTGTTAGAGTTTAATATCGCAGTTCCTAGGGATGATATGAATATTAGTAATACAATACAAGACCCATTTAGAGACTTGAGATTAATTAATATATATAAATTTCAAGATCATATTATTAGAAATGCAGATGCTTTTTTAAATGCTTCAGGGACAAACATAAAAGAGATTTTAAAAAATGAAACAAGAAACATCTTATAAAGAAATAGATAATTCAAATTTATTTGAGAATATAGAAGAAGCTTTCCCTATAAATTACCTATCTATTGGTGAAATATGTTGGGGTGGTAACATTCTTGTTGCTATTGTCGAATTTAAGGATTTTGAGACTATGACAACACAGTGGAAAAACTTCAATAGTTTTATATCTGCTGAATTACTTACCTTGAAAAAAGATGAGTTCTCGAAGTGGAATTTTTATGTATTCTACCTATCAAAAGAAGCAAATAAGGAACTCAAATATGAAATAGAAAACAATAAATTTAGTAGTCGGAAAATAGTTTTGGAAGATTATCCGAGTGAATTAGATAATGACAATATTCTCAATATTGTGAGGAATCACATTACAAATGAGGATATTTTAAAAATAGTTGAAAGCCCAGAAAAATCAAGCATTATAAGAAATTCATTAATTGATAATGCAATAAATATGTTTGAATCTCCATCTAAAAAAAGCGACTATGCAGAGTATTCAAAATCCATTTTAAAGCAAATTGAAAAATCGTTAAGAGATGAAATTTAGGAAAGTAGAAATACAAGCATTCAGGGCATATCAAAAAGTCGAAGATGGCACATTCGATTTTGAAGTCGAAGGGGAAAAAGGAAATATTGCCGATTTTGTTTCAATATGTGCTCCTAATGGCTTTGGTAAAACTTCATTTTATGATGCTGTTGAATATGGTATAACAAATAGTATCGACCGCTTTCTTAAAAATAAATTACCTAAAGATATTGCAACTAACGAGCGAGCATTAAGGAAAGGTAATGGTGGTCAGAAAATATTGCGAAACCGATATGTTACTGACGATAACATACCCTCAGAAGTACGTTTATATACCACAAAGTCTGATAAACCAATTATAAATAAAGTTCCTTCTGCAAAAACAAAAAGAAGCAAAGATTTTCACTTTGATGACAATAAGGTAAAAAATAAATATTTTCAAACGGTAATCTTATCTCAAGAATGGATTGACGCTTTTCTTAAAGTTGATGACCCGAAAGAACGTTATGAGAAATTTATGACTTATTTCGGTGATACGGAGACTGGAGATTACTATAAAAAAATTGTAAATCTATTATCCGTCAACGAGGCTGAGATTAACAGCTTAAAAGAATCCTTATTATGGGTTCAAAAAGAAATCGATTTTGAAGTTGATAAAGATGTTTTAAAGAAAGTTAATGAAAAAATT
>NZ_JAFMVC010000074.1 GCF_025499605.1 Carboxylicivirga litoralis
CACACCAACAAAAGTGCAAGTATCAGCATCATGTTCGAGGATGGTACTTACATCAACGATTTGGGAACGTTCCTGGTCCTTCGTGATTTCTCCTACCAAATCAACATCTGCTCATTGAGCAATAAGGTGGATGGTGTGGTTGGAACATTCGTTAAGCCTGTGATTTTCCAAAGTGATAAGGCTATTGAAATTTACAATAGTGCTATCAATTTTGCAGACATACGTTTTGAATATACCGATGCCGGAAGCGGTGCAATTGCCTTTCTGAACAGTACCACCAACATTGATGATTGCTGTTTTGAGGCGAAGGTCAATCAATCGTGTGTATTTGACAGGGGCTACAACAAGATTGTGTTTTCTGATACCTACTTCAAGATGAACAGGGATATTCAGGACACGATACTTGACAGGGCTTCGGTTGGTTCATTCATCAATATTGCACGTTCAAAGTCCGCTCCGGAATACAGACCAAAAACCATTGTACAGCAAATTAGTGGCGGTCTGATAATCGCCGGGAATGTTGAAGATTTGCTCATATCTGAGAAAAGTCCTGTGTATATGCCCAATGGTGGTATCGAGGTACACGGTGGTTTTGTAACCGACCCTGATGGTAATATAAATATTGCCATTCCAACAAAGCTTTCGCAGTTGGAAAACGATATGAACCTGACTTCTAATTTTGAGGAACTGCAAAACAAACCAACGACCATTAGTGCAGAACAGGCAACGGCAATTGAGAACAACAACAAAAAGAGCAGCTACCCACAAGCTGATGCAGAAAAGCTTGCAGGGATTGAGGAAGGTGCTACTGCCGGGGCTGATTGGAATACCAATATTCAGAATAAGCCAACTACCATATCAGTAGAACAGGCAGCAGCTATCGAGGCAAATACACAAAAACGTTCTTATCCCGAAACCGATGAAAACAAGTTGGCAGGGATTGAAGAAAACGCCACCGTTGGTGCGGATTGGGACACGAATGTTCAGAACAAACCTGTAACCATCTCTCCACAGCAAGCTGCCGATATTGAAGCCAATAATGCTAAACGCAGTTATCCGCAAGCCGATGAAGATAAACTTTCGGGCATAGAGGAAAATGCAACTGTCGGAGCTGATTGGGAAACAAATATTGCCAACAAACCAACAACGATTACAGCGGAACAAGCAACCGCAATCGAGGCAAATACTGCAAAACGTTCCTATCCCGAAGGGGATGAAAACAAATTGGCAGGGATTGAAGAAGGGGCTACTGTGGGAGCAGATTGGGAAACCAATATTCAAAATAAACCTGTGACCATATCGGTAGAACAGGCAGCAGCTATTGAAGCAAATACCGAAAAGCGAAGCTACCCACAAGCCGATCAAGATAAACTTTCTGGCATAGAAGAAAACGCAACTGCCGGAGCTGATTGGGAGACAAATATTGCCAATAAGCCGACCACTATTTCTGAGGAACAGGCAACCGCTATTGAAGCGAACACAGCTAAACGTTCATACCCCGAAGCGGATGAAACAAAGCTTGGAGGAATTGAAGAAGGTGCTACTGTTGGAGCAGATTGGGAAACTAATATTCAGAATAAACCTGTTACCATTTCGGCAGAACAGGCAGCAGCTATTGAAACCAATGCCCAAAAACGAAGCTACCCACAAGCTGACCAGGACAAACTTTCGGGTATTGAAGAAAACGCCACAGCCGGGGCGGATTGGAATACGAATATTGCCAATAAACCTACTACCATAACAGAGGAACAATCTACTGCTATTGAAGCGAACACGGCAAAACGCTCTTATCCCGAAGCGGATGAAACCAAGCTTGGTGGAATTGAAGAGGGTGCTACTGTTGGAGCCGATTGGGACACCAATATTCAGAATAAACCGACAACCATATCAGTAGAACAGGTAGCAGCCATTGAAGCCAATAATGCTAAACGCAGTTACCCACAAGCAGATGAAGACAAGCTTTCGGGTATTGAAGAAAATGCCACCGTTGGGGCTGACTGGGATGTCAATTTGCAGAACATTCCTGACTTCCTAAAAAAGTTCTTACAGGTATATGCTGATTCCGGCATTTTCTCAGGTGAAGATTGGGAAACAAAGCTGGCTGAGATACTGAACTTCCAAATCAACTTCATGAAAAACTTCGTGGATGCCGATGTGGATAGCCTATCGGTAGATGTTGCAGGAAACAATCTGAAGCTCACTTTCAAAGACGAAACAGACAAAACCATTACACTACAATAATTATGAAAGCATTAGTAATAGCAAGCCTTTTCACGGCATTTATAGCATTGGTTGTTTATCTTACCTCAATCATAGCGGCTCATGGCATTCGCAAATCAATTTCCGATAGTAATTACTTTTTACGCAAACCCTACAAGCTTGTATTTGAGATAGTGATGTGGGTTTGTGGACTGGCCATCATCAT
>NZ_JAFMVC010000075.1 GCF_025499605.1 Carboxylicivirga litoralis
ATGATGATGGCCAGTCCACAAACCCACATCACTATCTCAAATACAAGCTTGTAGGGTTTGCGTAAAAAGTAATTACTATCGGAAATTGATTTGCGGATGCCATGAACCGCTATGATGGAGGTAAGATAAACTACCAATGCTATAAATGCCGTGAAAAGGCTTGCTATTACTAATGCTTTCATAATTATTGGAGTGTAATGGTTTTGTCGGTTTCGTCTTTGAAAGTGAGTTTTAGGTTGTTCCCTGCAACATCTACCGAAAGGCTGTCCACATCGGCATCCACGAAGTTTTTCATGAAGTTGATTTGGAAGTTCAATATCTCAGCCAGCTTTGCTTCCCAATCTTCACCTGAGAAAATGCCGGAATCGGCATACACCTGTAGGAACTTTTTCAGGAAGTCAGGAACGTTCTGCAAATTGACATCCCAATCAGCCCCAACGGTGGCATTTTCTTCAATACCACCAAGTTTAGTTTCATCGGCTTCGGGGTATGAACGTTTGGCATTATTGGCTTCAATGGCTGCTGCCTGTTCTGCCGATATGGTTGTCGGTTTATTCTGAATATTGGTGTCCCAATCTGCTCCAACAGTCGCACCTTCTTCAATTCCTCCAAGCTTTGTTTCGTCCGCTTCGGGATAAGTACGTTTTACTGTATTCGCTTCAATAGCGGTAGCTTGTTCCTCTGTTATGGTAGCAGGCTTATTGGCAATATTTGTATTCCAATCCGCCCCGGCTGTGGCGTTTTCTTCGATACCCGAAAGTTTGTCCTGGTCTGCTTGTGGGTAGCTTCGTTTTTGAGCATTGGTTTCAATGGCTGCTGCCTGTTCTGCTGAAATGGTAACAGGTTTATTCTTAATATTTGTTTCCCAATCAGCTCCAACAGTTGCACCTTCTTCGATTCCTCCAAGTTTGGTTTCATCCGCTTCGGGATAAGAACGTTTGGCTGTGTTTGCTTCAATAGCCGTAGCCTGTTCTTCTGAAATGGTGGTTGGCTTATTGGCTATATTTGTTTCCCAATCAGCTCCGGCAGTTGCATTTTCTTCTATGCCTGAAAGCTTATCTTCATCGGCTTGTGGGTAGCTTCTTTTTTCGGTATTCGCCACAATAGCTGCTGCCTGTTCTGCTGAAATAGTAAGAGGTTTATTTTGAATATTGGTTTCCCAATCACCTCCAACAGTCGCACCTTCTTCAATCCCTGCCAATTTGTTTTCATCAGCTTCGGGATATGAACGTTTGGCTGCATTCGCTTCAATAGCAGTCGCCTGTTCCTCTGAAATTGTAGTTGGTTTATTGGCAATATTCGTTTCCCAATCTGCTCCGACAGTTGCATTTTCCTCTATGCCAGAAAGCTTATCTTCATCGGCTTGCGGATAACTGCGTTTAGCATTATTAGCTTCAATATCGGCTGCTTGTTGTGGAGAGATGGTTACAGGTTTGTTCTGTACATTCGTGTCCCAGTCAGCTCCAACGGTGGCGTTTTCTTCAATCCCTGCCAACTTGTTTTCATCTGCTTCGGGATAAGAACGCTTTTGCGTATTTGCTTCGATAGCTGCCGATTGTTCTGCCGATATGGTAGTAGGCTTGTTTTGAATATTGGTATTCCAATCAGCCCCGGCAGTAGCACCTTCTTCAATCCCTGCAAGCTTTTCTGCATCTGCTTGTGGGTAGCTGCTCTTTTTGTTGTTGTTCTCAATTGCCGTTGCTTGTTCAGCACTAATGGTCGTTGGTTTGTTTTGCAGTTCCTCAAAATTAGAAGTGAGGTTCATATCGTTTTCCAACTGCGAAAGCTTTGTTGGAATGGCAATATTGATATTACCGTCAGGGTCGGTTACAAAACCACCGTGTACCTCGATACCACCATTGGGCATATACACAGGGCTTTTCTCTGAAATGAGTAAGTCTTCCACATTCCCTGCGATTATCAAACCTCCACTAATTTGCTGAACAATGGTTTTGGGTCTGTATTCCGGAGCGGATTTTGAACGTGCAATATTGATGAATGAACCAACCGAAGCCCTGTCGAGTATCGTGTCCTGAATATCCCTGTTCATCTTGAAGTAGGTATCGGAAAACACAATCTTATTGTAGCCCCTGTCAAATACACACGATTGATTAACCTTTGCCTCAAAACAGCAATCATCAATGTTTGTGGTACTGTTCAGAAAAGCAATAGCACCGCTTCCGGCATCGGTATATTCAAAGCGTATGTCGGCAAAGTTGATAGCACTATTGTATATTTCAATAGCCTTATCACTTTGGAAAATTACAGGCTTAACGTATGTTCCGACCACACCATCCACCTTATTGCTCAATGAGCAGATGTTGATTTGATAGGAGAAATCACGAAGGACCAGGAACGTTCCCAAATCGTTGATGTAAGTACCATCCTCGAACATGATGCTGATACTTGCACTTTTGTTGGTGTG
>NZ_JAFMVC010000076.1 GCF_025499605.1 Carboxylicivirga litoralis
GTTTGGCTTTTATATAAAACTATCGACGTACTAACTTTTGCTCCCATACAAACTGTTTTTCGTTTTTTTACTATATTGTACAACCCTTTATTTACAGGGTGTTTTGTATGTTTCGCTTCATATACTTTCTAACATACAAATACATGTCAAATATATGAATTTTGGGTAATATAACGAAATTGGAAACGGGCTAATAAGCAGTAAATGAACCATTAAGCAATATCAAGAAATAAAAAGTAAGTAGTGTACAATGTATATACAAAATAGGCGAGATAGTAGTAAATTCAGGGGTTGTAGCCCGCTTCAAAATTGTCTCGGTATGATAAGTTTGAAGCCCGCAATCGCCTACTTTGCATATACTTACCGTTAGGAGCAAGGCTAAAAACATAAACAACTGAAGAAATTAAATATGGCAAGAAAACCAATACCTGAGAAAATAAAGCTAGAGTTATGGATAAAATCTGCTGGACGTTGTGAATTTAGTGGGTGCAATGAACCTGTTTGGTATAACGGTTTGACGCTAAGTGATGGAAATTTTGCTGAAGTTGCACACATAATAGGTGCAAGTCAAGATGGACCAAGAGGAAATAAGGACTCAGAAGATTTACAGCAAGAGTTCTCAAATCTTATGCTCTTGTGTAGAAAGTGCCACAAAGAAATTGATGATAATGAAGACAAATATCCTGCTGACTTATTGAGAACATGGAAAAAGGAACATGAAGATAGAATTAGTCTTATAACATCAATTAAACAAAACCATCATAGTCATATTGTTACATATAAAGCTAATGTAGGGCAACACTCTCCAACTTTTGACTTTAAGTATTTAGCAAACTATCTACTCCCTAATTATTACCCTGCACAGACCATCGATGTTCAATTAGGACTAGAAGATAGTCCATTTAGAGATAAGGATGATTTCTTTTTCGAAGTTGAATTAAAAGCATTAGAAACAAACTTTGCCCAGAGACTCGCACCTTTATTAAGTCAAAATCAAATAAATCACATTTCATTATTTGCATTTGCCCCAATGCCATTATTAATCAAGCTTGGAACTTTGTTGAATGATATTCATAATGTGGAGATTCATCAACCAGTTAGGAATCCAAAAACATGGAATCTTTTAAATAACGGATTATCTGAAAACTATCAAATAATCGAGCCTGACAAGATTTATGATAAAGTAGCATTAAATATTTCTCTTAGTGCTAACATTGAAAATAACAGAATTACAAATATTTTGGGAGAAGACTGTTCCATTTATACATTAACAATAGATAAACCATTTAATGATTTTCTTAAAACAAAAGAGCAGTTAAATGAATTTTCAAGAATAATCAGAACATTGTTTAATCAAATCAAACTAAAGTATTCAAGTGCTACTCCATTAAGTATTTTTCCCGCTATGCCAATAGCAACGGCAATAGAGCTTGGTAGGTGTTGGATGCCAAAAGCGGATATGCCTCTTATAGTTTATGATGAAAATAAAATTAACTCAGGTTTTTTTAAAACACTTGAAATAAAATAACAATCTATAGTTGAATTGGAAAATAATCAACAATAGAAATATAAAACTAAATCCTATGTTAACAAATGAAATTAAAGCCCAGTTTAATGAGATATTAGAAGAAATTGGAAACAATCTTGATATTTCAGAAACCCAATACAAGTTCGCGGTTCAAAGTTATCAAGCTGTAGGTAAATGGCTTGCTGACGAAAAATCATTACTATCACCATACAAACCTGAAATTTTACCACAGGGTTCTTTCTTGCTTGGTACTATGATAAAACCAGTTAATGATTCAGATGAACTGGATGTAGATTTAGTTTGTAGGTTGGAAGGGAAAAAAGCAGATTGGGCACAATATCATTTAAAGAAAATTGTTGGTGATAGGCTTAAAGAAAACAAAACTTATAAAGAAATGCTTGATGAAGAAGGTCGCAGATGTTGGACTTTGAACTATGCTGATTCATCCAAATATCACATGGATATCTTACCGTCAATCGTCTCTGAAGGTCATAGAGTCATCCTTGAAAAAGCATTTTCTGCAACAGACTTTAAGGATTTTGAAAAAACTGCAATAAAAATTACTGACAACCAAGAAGATAATTACTTCAATGAAACCAATCCTGATTACTGGAATAAAAGTAATCCATTTGGATATGCAGCATGGTTTCAAGAAAGGTGTAGTATTTCAATTCGAAAATCTGTTTTTCTTAGCGAATCAGTAAATCCATTGCCAACATACCAAAAAGAAAAACTTCCTCTTCAACGAGTAGTACAAATTCTTAAAAGGCATAGGGATATAATGTTTAATGGAGATGAAGATAAACCAATTTCAATAATTATCACTACTTTATCTTCTAAAGCATACAATAAAGAGACTGATATAATCACAGCATTAACCAAT
>NZ_JAFMVC010000077.1 GCF_025499605.1 Carboxylicivirga litoralis
TAAAGAGACTGATATAATCACAGCATTAACCAATGTTGTTGAAAACATGGAATCTTTCATCGAAACTAAGTTTTCTGTAGAGCATAACAAATGGATAAAATGGATTGGTAATCCTGTTAATGAAGAAGAAAACTTTGCCGACAAATGGCCTGAAAATCCCCAAAAAGAAAAGAATTTTTACGAATGGTTAAATAAGGTAAAATTAGAATTGTCTTCTTCTGTTGAATTAAAAGAGTTAAATAAAATCCAAGAATCATTTTCGCCTATTTTTGGAAAAAAAATAACAGACAAATCATTTAGTAATATCAGTAATAAAGGATTATTAAAGTCAACATCTACCCTATTATCGGCAAATGTAGCTCAAAAAATAGACACAGAATTACCAAAAAAACTTCCTAAAACCAAAAGAGAAGGCTTTCAAAAATGAAATGGTGGGAAGACAAAAAGCATATTTTTGCCAGAGAAAAAATAAGGCTAAACATTGAATGGGAATCAAACGATTTTGAATTCTTTATTCGAAAGGAATTACTATGGTTATCTGGTACTATATATCTTCCAACTAAAATTGGAGGTTCAATCAAATTTCCATTTGAACTCAAATATCCTCAAAATTATCCTTTTTCTATTCCTTATATTTATCCCAAAGGAAGGGAAAAGGACTGGGTAGGAAATCATCAATTCATTAGTACTGCCTTCTGTCTGGACATTAGAGACAAAACTTGGAATTCTTCACTTTCAGCAGTTGATATTATAAAGAGTTTGGAAAAGTTGTTGTTAGCAGCTTTAGATATGATTGAGAATAAAACAGGTAAGTTAGATGTTTACGAAGAAGCTGAGCCAACAAAATTAGATATCACAAAAAGAATTATTAGGTGCATTGTCCCATTTCCTCTTCCTCTGCCTAAAGATTCTACAATTGGGGATTTTGACTATTTCAGCCCAATGGGAGATAGCAGGATAATTGTAAGTCCCATATTACCAGTAGAAAAACCAGATAAAGATTATTTTAAAAAAATTATAGAAAGTGAATACTTAAAAATATGGGGTCTAAATCTCTTGTTTTCAAAAAACATTGGAACCTGGATTAAAGCATCTCAAAATCAACTAAACTCAATTGTGTTTAAAGAAGATTTAAATAAGTTCGTTGAGTTTTTAAATAATAAGCAAATTCTTACGGTTAAAGAGGCTCAAGAAAAACTAGAAAAAGATAAAACTGAGCATATTGTTTTTATTGCTGGTAATAAAGCCGAATTATACGCTAAAATCAATCACAAAGACGGTAAAGTTGAATATTTTGGATGTTATAATCCTGATTTAACCCAACTCAACTCAAGGACTCCCGATTCTAAAAAAACTACATTAATAAGCAAAAAGAAAGTCGCCATCATTGGTTGCGGTTCTTCAGGGAGTGTTATAGCCGAAGAATTTGTAAAATCTGGTGTTTCTGAATTGACACTAATTGATGATGATTATCTAACCGTGGAGAATGTAATTAGACATACATGTGGTCTTGAAGATGTTGGCTTAAAGAAAACGCAAGCCTTAAAAAATAAATTACAAAGAATTAATCCATTTATCAAGGTTGATTGTATTGACACTAAAATCATAACAATACCAAGTCATGTTAGTGAGAAAATAAAAAGCGCTGATATAATTGTAAATGCAACGGCAGAGATAGAAGAAGTAATTAATGAATTTTGTTGGTTATATAAAATACCATCATTACATTCTAAAGTCTATCCACTAGGATATGGTGGAGAGATTATAAGAATTATTCCAAATATAACACCTTGTTTTGAATGCATGAACAATAAGTTATCTAGAATATTAGAAACACAAGATGGTTTTAATGACACACCAGACACTAAGTTCATTAATTATAACGAAACAGAGGAAGGTGAAATACTTCCTACTCCTGCACTAAGTATTGATGCAAAATATATTTCGCTTTTTACTGTAAAAATGGCTCTAGAAGTTCTCCTTTCAGAAAATGTAGAGGTGTTCAAATCAAAACCAAATATAATTTTATGGGGGAATGAAAAAAAATGGATTTTCAAAGAAGAGTTTGAATGTATAAAAGTTGACACAACAGGCTTTAAATCATATTCAAACTGTTTTGTTTGTTTTGGTAACGAGCAAATTGTGAATGAACTTGGATTGTCAGAACAGGAGATTTTAAATATTGCAAATGATTCAATTTTAAAGAATGATGAAGATTAATTTTAAAGTTACTCCTGATGTGGAAACTAAAATAGAAAGAGCATTGAGAAAATCTGGTGATTTTGAAACGGGGG
>NZ_JAFMVC010000078.1 GCF_025499605.1 Carboxylicivirga litoralis
CTTTACGCCATTGCCTTGAGGCGGTTCTCCCAACTGCCAAATACCTGCTTCTTTATTAGCTACTACGATATTGCGTCATATGAGGGCTAACGGTTCGGCCATATGAAGTGGCACTGGTGCGTGTGGTATATTCGCTTTCTTAATTTTGCCTCAGCTGGCGCGGGAGCTGAACTTCCAAATCTCGCCAAAGCCAGGGCTACTTTATGATGGCTTGTTGTGGTGCGTTTTATTTTTATTTTAGAAGTCAGCCCAATCGTAATGTTTTACAATTCTTTCTGTTTTGTTTTTGTCTATAAATAGTCGCTTTACCCATTCATAGAAATTTTTGGGTGGGACTTTTGATGGGTTATAATTACATATCCTACACCGCATCGTCTGGACTTCTATGTCATATGATGAGTATTTACTTCCATGGTGTTCAATGTCAATATCACTAAAGAATTTATTCGAACCACACCTTTCGCAAGATTTACTTTCTTTTTCATACGAAAGTTTTGTCTTAAAATAGCTGGCTAATTGCTCTTTTGACATACTTCTATGTGCAATTTCTTTCTTTAGTTCTTCTTTTGAATAAGCTAACAAACTTTGATATTGATAACCAGTGTAGATAGCTAACTCATGGTCTGTTAAACCTTTTATGAAAGTATTAAATACATCTGCCATGAATTATCTTTTTCGTTGAATTTCAAATTATTGATTGCTTCTGTGGAATATGGGCAATGCACCACAACGGTGCATGTATGAGTAGTGCCGAATTTCGAAGCACTTTCGTATCAAGATACGATGAAATTTGACACGAGAGCAAATGTTTAAATTACCCACTTTACTCGGCATTACTTATACATATTGTTGTGTTTTAGTGCTTTATCCTCCGCAGTCTGTCCGCGCAATAGGGCAGCCATACTCTTTGACAAGTTTTGGTCTGTGCGCTGGCTTTTTCGAGCGACTTGGCAATGTGTATGGTTGCGAAGGGCTGGCATATTATCTCGGCCCTAAAAATCTGTCACCGTTAAAGTGAATCATGTGTTCAGGGAAATCCATTATCCAAACTTCTGTATCCCAAGCAATGTCATTGGTGTGTTTCTTAAACTCTGAAAAGTCAGGGAATGCAGAAACATATATTTTACCCGCTTTGCAATCTTTTAGGAAATCTTCAAGTTCAACAATCCGTTTTGGCGACATCGGACCATGTGATGTAACCGCTTCAATCAAGTATAACCAATTTTTATTCTCGTCATAAATTACTACATCAGGTAATTTACTATGTTCTGTAATCGGAATACCAATACTTTCAAGCTTTTCCTTTTCTATGTGCAAATCTTTGTTTTCAGTATCTCCAACGTAGAGCAATATTGAACCTTGTGCAAACCTTGAAGCAAATTCTTCCACTATTGCAGCCTGAACCTCATTGTGTTTTCCTGGTGATAACATCAACACCTTTCCATTTGCAAGTTTCAAAGGAACTCTTGACATTTCTCTTTCCTTGCTATACTTTTCTTTTAACACCCCGATTTGGGATTTAAAGTTTGTAACCGCGGTCTTCCAACCTCTTGTTCTGTATGCTTTTATTGTCTCCAATGCGATTTCAGATACTGCGTAATGTGCTCTTGGGCTATTTACTGGTAAATCAGGAATATCAGGATTGTAATCGGCAATACCAGCCTGTACAAATTGATGAAGTACTTGTCTTCTAAAAGTTTCACGGGTGTTTGGAGCATATTCCTTCTCGTAATTCTCAGAAATAAAAGTCATTATTCCTTTTGTTACTCCGTGACTTTGCTTAAATGCTTTAGACCATTTGTCCTTTTCTTTGATATTACACAGTGCTAAAAGTGTATAACCAGATATTTCATTTTGTTGAGCATCAGGCAACCCCAACTCTTTCAAAATTGCTTGAGCTTCTTGTATTTTTGACATAAATATTTTCTAAAAGTACTTCACTAATTATTTTATCAATCTCTTGTTTATTATGGTTTTGTGATTGTTTAACTTTATTTCCAATAACCTCAATATCTTTAAGTGGCGGCATTTTAATTTGTTTTAATTCCGATGCACCAACTTGGGTATTGCCATTAAAGGTTCTAAAAAACGTATCAAATAAACTACTGCTATAAAGGGCAGAAATTCCCCAAATCTCATTATCATTTAAATCTCCATTTGGTCGATGGATATAGTTGATATGATTTTCTATACCTACCATTTCTGTATCAATACTTTGAGCGAAGTAAGGACAGCAAACCAAACGGCTTTTATCGTCTTTTGAGCTAAAACGTCTTAGGAAAATGTAG
>NZ_JAFMVC010000079.1 GCF_025499605.1 Carboxylicivirga litoralis
GTAAAAATGAGCTTAATGACAGCATAAAAAAAATAAAGCTAGATGAAGCTCATTTAAAGACAAAAATAACAAAATCTCAATCTGATATTAAAACCTTAAACGACAAGCTTCATGAATGCCAAGTATTAAGTCAGAAAACAACTAACGATAGTGAAAAATTTAAAGAAGGCATAATAAACTTAAAAAGTAAGAAAGAAAACGTTGAATCACTTAATAAACAATATCAGTTCATAAAGCTGGAAATTGACAATCTGCAAAAGGCTATTAATGACCTTGAAAACAAACAGCTGCCGTCAATTTTTGAAAAAGAATTTAAGGATTATAAGGAATCTATTACGGAGCTTGATACAATTAAGGAAAATATTACAAAACAGAATGAGAAACTTAAAAAGCTAAATCAAGAAATACAAGCACAAAAAGAGTTATCTCAAGATATTGAAGAATTTGTTACAAGAGGTGCTGAATTAGCTGATAAGGCGCAAAGCTCTGTCTGCCCATTGTGTAATTATGATTATAAATCTTATAATGAGTTAACTGCAAAAATATCTAATAACAAGTTCCTGTCGCAAAAGCAATCTGAGCTTCTTAAATCTAGAAGTGGCATAGAAGCAGTGCTAAATGATTTAAACCAATCACTAAGTGAAAAAATATCTGCAATTCAATCATCACTGCAAAAATCGTTGGATGCAAAAAATAAAAAGCAAAACTCTATTCTTGAAAAGCTATCTGAAAATAATGAAGCTATTAAAAACATTGAAGCTGAGATTAAAACATACCAGGACGAACTTAACAAGCTAAATACTATTTTGAATGGCTCTACATTTGAATCATACAAACAAGATGTTTCAGAATCAATAAAAGGTTTTGAAAAAAGTGTAAGCACTAATAATGATTCTCTTAATAAAATTCAAGAAGATTTAAATAATAAGCATTCAGATATTAAAGGTTTTGAAAATAATTTAGAAGTCTTAAAGAACACATTGACTGAATTAAAGTCTGACAAAGCTTATAATTCAATAGTTGATTATTTTAAAAAGGAGTTCATTGATACAAAACCAAACCTTGAACTTTTAAAACAAAAACAGACCGAAGTTTCTGAAAACATACAACAACTTAGCTCATCAATTCAGGATATATCCAATAAAGTAAAGGATTTGGAAAAAGACTTAACGAATACGAATGAAGAGCTGATAAATAAAGAGCTTTCAGAATTGAATCAAGAAATTCAGATTTTGCAAAGAAACATAACAGGCTTCGAAAGATTTTTAAATACTGAAGTAGGTTTGACTATTGAAGAAGATAACAAAGAAAAACTAAAAGCTGAACTTGAAAAAAACAAAAGAACATTCATAGATAAAATTGAGAAAGCAGAGCAAAAAACACTCAAATTCAAACTACTTAAAGAACTAAAACAAAACGTTGAGCCATTTTTAAAATATCAAAAAGCAAAAAAAGAAGAAGCTGAAATAATCAAACAAAAGAAATTCTTGGAAGAAAATGTAAAGCCTCTATTAGAACAAGAAAGGCTAAAAGTATCTGATTACTTGGATAATCAAATAAGTTCGTTTTTCTATGAAGACTTAATTAATGATTTATACAAAAGAATTGATCCACACCCTGATTACAAAAGGTTGAAATTTATCTGCGACTTTAAAGATGACAAACCAAAACTAAATGTTTGTTTATATAAAGATGATAGTGATGAAGACCCAATAATACCTAACCTATATTTTAGCACAGCACAGCTCAACATTTTAAGTCTAAGTATTTTCTTAGCAAAAGCTTTGAATGCAAAAGATGATGAAGGGAATCCAATTGAAAGCATTTTTATTGACGATCCGATTCAGTCTATGGATAGCATTAATATTCTATCCACAATTGACCTATTTAGAGGAATTGTGGTTAACCAGAAAAAACAAATAATCCTATCAACCCATGACGAAAATTTCCATAACCTTCTTAAAAAGAAAATGCCATCAGGATTATTTAAATCTAAGTTTATGGAATTGGAGACCTTTGGGAAGGTAAAACTTGAGTGATAAAAAAAATCTCTATTTTTTTTTAAGTCGGTACACCACCGACTTTTTTTGTACCCTCCACCCAAAAATAACCAAATCCAACCAATTCGGGCAAAACATAGCCAAACACAACCAAACCCTCACCATAATGGAAATAACGGCCATATTGACCACCCTCAAACGATTTAATGTGACCACCTTGTAACGATTCAAAGTGACCACCCTCGTTTTTCAGTAAAAAAA
>NZ_JAFMVC010000007.1 GCF_025499605.1 Carboxylicivirga litoralis
TTTTGTAAGATACTGAATATCAAGGTTTTAAGCAAGCAATTTAACTACTTAATTAATTGATTTTCAATTAATTATACTTTTGTCATGTACTGAACTAAAAGCCATAAACTATTTTTCATCATACATTACGTTTTTAAGTAATCTAAACCTTTATCCATCGAAAAGCAATCGACACGATTATTAATAATACAGACAAACAGGCGATTCCCCACCCCAATCCAATAACATCGACTAAAATTCCTAATAAAAATGCCAAAATAGAAGCAAAAAGTGTTTCGCTCTGACTTTCTACTGACATAACACTAGCCATTATCTTTTCGTCAAACTGGGTAGTAATATACTTGACTGCTAATGGTCTTCGTAAGTTTTGAATAATCAGAATAGTGGAAAACAACAACAAGGCTGAAACGACATTGTCCATCATGAACAACACACCTGCTGCCAGACCAAAAACATAACCTGAAATTTGCAGCCAGCCCAGACGGCTTGTTGCCTGTGTAAAAAAAGTTTCTAGACGATAAGCATTCCGCGAGGCGTATGAAGTAATTAAATAAATGACAAAATAAATAAAACCAATATAGATAGACGTATTTTGCTCTTTAGTAAACGAATCAGACAACACATATGCAGTTGCCAATGTTGTAATTATTATCTGAATATAATCACGTATAGCTTTATAATAACCTGTAAATCCACTGGTTAACACAATAGCTTTTAAGGCCGAACGATTAACAATGGCCTTGACCAGCTTGCCCATATGCAATCTAAACCCTTGAACAACCGATCGTAATGTCCCACTTGTATCTCCATTTAAATAAG
The DNA here is from genome assembly GCF_025499605.1 of Carboxylicivirga litoralis. Classification (GTDB taxonomy): domain Bacteria; phylum Bacteroidota; class Bacteroidia; order Bacteroidales; family Marinilabiliaceae; genus Carboxylicivirga; species Carboxylicivirga litoralis. The sequence goes on from NZ_JAFMVC010000007.1 coordinate 820, forward strand.
AAGGGTAGGAACTTAAGAGCAATAAATCGAATAAATATGGAATAGTTGTCATCAAAAACATTAATGCATAATCTCCAGTATACAACACCAAAGCTGCGCTAATTAATGACGATATTGCGGAACCTTTCTGCGACCACGATCGGGTCATGCCGTAATAACGTGTTTTTTCGGCCTGCCAATTGTTTTTAACCAGGTAAGCATGAATCATGGCCTTATGTGTGCCCGTTCGAAAAGCATCTCCTATTCCATAAAAGAAAAAAGCCAGCAAAAATCCCCAAAAACCAGAAAATAAATAAAAGAGAACAAAACTTAGCAAATAACTAGTAAAGGCACTCACCATAGCCCTCTTACGACCTAGGACATCTGCAATCACACCAGAAACTACCTCAAGCAAATTGACTACTAACTCACGAAAAGCATACAAAACACCAATCTCAGAGTATGAAATTCCACTTTCGACGAAAAACAACAACAGAAAGGGATCGAAGAGTTTAAGGTTCTTGAAAAAACCGTAGAAGCTAAATTTATAATACTGCTTGTCCTTTTTAAAACTCAATTCAAGATTATTGAAGAATAACTAATAAAACAACAAGCTAATTTAAGAATTGGTTCTTAACAAATCATATAAAAAAGAAAGCCGCCTTAAAGCATTCTTTAAGACGACTTTCAACTTTTAACCAAACCTAACCCTAAACTATGAGAAAACTTACTCAATATCTTTATTGGCACTTAGTGCCTTAATTTCAACTTCTATTACGCAAGAAAAATAAAATGGTTACAAATCTTTTCCCTAAACTCTATTTGTTTTTCCCTTATTCTTACACTGCAAATTTAAAGCGTTTTATCACTAACACATAATAACTAAAGTTAAAAGAAGTTAAAACGAATGTTAGCTATATATTAACACTTGACTTTCAGCTATTTTTAAAAATTATAACTAAAAGTAATGTTAAAACTTTCGCGTATTTGTACCCTATTCGATTCGTTGGTAAAGTAACGCAAATGAGCCAATATTCGAGTTGTCAAAAAACGATTAATACGCATATCGGCAATAACCTCCCAGTCTATTTGAACCTGACGCTCTTCTCCTTCTCTTACTTTACCTAAATATTGGTAAAAAGCATCTAACATTGACGATAGTTTTACCTCTTTTGATACTTGATAGGCAAGGTTATTGACAATAGAGATACCATTAACCACATTGGTTTTTTCACCTTCGGCAATACCATAATCTGTTTCGTCAAATTTGTCAATATCATTAACAAGCGTAACACGTGTGGTAATAGGAGACAACAGCAATGTATATTTACTACTCGGCTTAAAGTCCATACCAATGGCAAACGACATATAGGCCGGAGCTAAAAAGCCGGAGATTGGAGTTTCTTTATCAACGTCATCCTTATTATAACCATAAAAAAACTGCGTTTTAAAATTATACAAGAAACTGTAATACCATTTTTCTGAAGCTTTATGACCATACTTAGTGTTGAGTTCAATCAAATCAGTATTAACCCGCCCCGGATCATTTTCGGTCGAAACAACGCCTATTTTATGAATTATATAGTTATCCCATTCATGCTTTCCTTTTTTATAGTTGGCAATTAGGCGCAAGTCACTACCAAGACTAATACTACTTTCTCCCCCTTTCACCCAGTTTTCAACATATCCCTGCGATAGCAGAATATTCTCTGTTCCTTTTAATGTCCACGGCCCTGAAGAAAATTTTATTTTTTCTAAACTTGGGTGCGTATCATAGGCATTATCCCGCAAAAGCAAGTTAATACCGTCACGAGCCGAGCGCCGTTTTAAAAAACCACCTCGCCCAAGTCTTGGAGGCTCAGGAATTGAATCCCATGAATGCATTATATTTTCAGGATGTGTAAATACGTAATTATCACGCGCCTCTGATATAAAAAACCGTTCACTAAACTTCTCTTTGTGTTTATTGGATAAAGCTGTCGACCGCATTAACTCTTCATATTCGCGCAACTCTTTTTTTGTGTAAAACTGCGGTTGATACCATATATCAGGCAGAATTGGCATCCTGAATTTGGGCTCAAACTTATAAGTTTCAATGCTGTACTTTTTTAACGGAGGAAACAGGTAACTTTCAAATTCCTTTTGCTCTTCAACTTGCTGTCCAATGTATTCGGCAATGTAAAGTTGATTGAATTGAGGGTACCTATCTACATCCTGATATTTAAATAACCTGCGTTGCCATGGTCGATGCAAAGATGGCTCTTCGGACCAATAACGCCAATCAAAACCAACCCCTTGCCATTGTGCTTTTATTAAAGTGGACAATCCAAAGCAGAAAACCAGCAAGATAATAACTAACCTTTTATTTGTAACTGAAGAAATACTCATAAAACTGATGCATGTATTGATGTGCAGGCTATTTTATTGGGCAAAAATAACAGGATTATCCGTAAACCCGAAGCAATAAAGTATTCAAAATGGTATAATTTTAGTATTAACATGTTCATAAAAACACGGTATATCCATAGAATAATTAATAAACTACAACTTTCAGTCCCATAGAAGCTTTCATTTTAAATCTCCTCTTTAAAAATCATAAAACACTAAGTAAATGTCAATTAATCAGAAGTTGCTTAATATGTAAATATGATTTTCAGCATAAACCTTACAATTTAACACCACTTTTTTTTGTCAGTTATTTTAGTTTTTTACATTTGCATCAATTAATAGATGAAAATGGTGAATAACTATATACAATCTGCATTGTCGAATCGGGTTTTTATAAACATTAAAAACCGCGACGAATTCACCTATTAATGGCCGTTAACAAACGGCACTCTCTACCTTAATATTTCAATACTATTTTATCAATACGAATTGCACTGTTGTTGTAGCATGCAATTTGATTTGTTAGTTATTGGCACCTGCTATTTCTAAAAAAACTAAAAATACATATACAATGGAATTACCTTTTTCAGAATCTTTTAAGATTAAGATGGTTGAACCCATCCGTAAAAGTACACGTGAAGAAAGAGAAGCGTGGATCAAAGATGCTAAATACAATTTATTTAACCTTCGTAGCGACCAAGTTTTCATCGACTTATTAACCGATAGTGGAACCGGTGCTATGAGCGATCGTCAGTGGGCTGCAATGATGTTAGGCGATGAAAGCTACGCTGGTGCTTCATCGTATTACAACCTTAAAAATGCTATTAAAAACATCCTTGGTTTCGATTACTTTTTACCAACTCACCAAGGGCGTGCAGCCGAGAATGTATTATTCTCTGCTTTAGTTAAAGAAGGTAATGTTGTTCCGGGAAACTCACACTTTGACACAACCAAAGGCCATATCGAATTCAGAAAAGCCAGCGCTATTGACTGCACCATCGATGAGGCTTTTGATACAACAGTTGATCATCCATTCAAAGGCAACCTTGATTTAAATAAACTGGAGCACGTTTTACAATCGCACCCCAAGGAGAATATCCCGATGATTATTGTGACAGTAACTTGTAACTCATCAGGAGGTCAGCCTGTTTCGATGCAAAACATGCGCGAAGTATACGCCTTGGCTAAAGAATATGGCATCCGCGTATTATTCGATTCTGCTCGTTTTGCTGAAAATGCTTATTTCATCAAACTACGCGAAGAAGGCTATGCCGATAAGAGCATCAAAGAAATTGTAAAAGAGATGTATACTTACGCCGATGGCATGACCATGAGTAGTAAGAAAGATGCTATCGTAAACATGGGTGGTTTTATCGCATTACGCGAAGAGGACTTATTCAAAAAAGCCAGCCAGTTTAATATTATTTACGAAGGATTTGTGACTTACGGAGGTATGTCGGGTCGCGATATGAATGCTTTAGCTCAAGGACTGGATGAAGGAACCGAGTTCGACTACCTGGAAACACGCATTAAGCAAGTGGCATACCTTGGTAATAAGCTTAAAGAATTTGGTGTACCGGTTCAAGAGCCATTTGGTGGCCATGCTATTTTTGTAGATGCTAAGCGCTTCTTACCACACATCTCTAAAGAAGAATACATTGCCCAGACATTAGGCATTGAATTGTATAAAGAAGCTGGTATTCGTGGCGTAGAAATTGGTACTCTATTGGCCGACAGGGATCCTGAAACACGTGAAAACCGTTATCCGGACTTGGAATTATTGCGTTTAGCCATTCCTCGTCGCGTTTACACCAACAATCACATGGACGTTATTGCCGTAGCATTGAAAAATGTTTACGATCGTCGTGATGAAATTAAGAGCGGATATACCATTCTTGAAGAAGCGCCATTAATGCGTCACTTTACTGTGGAGTTAGCGCCTTCTGTAAAAGAAACAGTATAATATAACAATTACTCAATCACGCACTTAAAGGTTGGTTCCGTTTTGGAGCCAGCCTTTTTTTAGTGCTAGTTTTGCATGCCCCTGTTTTTTTATCTTGCTTTGCACTCGGCTTAAACCCGGATTATACATTAGATTTTGTGATGAACATTGAAAATACAATAAAACAAATACTTACTGAGACGATTCATAGCACGGCTATGGTGAGTTGAAGCAAGTGAGTAAAACGTTTTGTTTTGAAGTAGTTTCAAGATGCAATAGATTAGCTAATGCATATTGCGGGTTAAAATAAACCAAAGCAGCCATCAATTGGTTGTACTTGTCAATACTCAATAGAAATATCTACATGAAAGACCTGACCGTAGGCAATGAAGCTAAACTGATTTTTAAATTTGCATTACCTATGGTGCTGGGCAACCTACTTCAGCAGCTTTATCACGTAGTTGATAGTGTTATTGTTGGTAATTACCTTGGTAAAGAAGCATTGGCCGCCATAGGAGCCTCCTCTCCTATTTTCTATGCATTGATTGCATTTGTTATTGGAATTGGCAGTGGTGCAACTATCATTATCAGTCAGTATTTTGGCGCTAAAAACCTGGAAAAAGTAAAAAGAGCCATTGATACCACCTATATCTTCTTATTTATTGCCTCAATCATTATTACCAGCATTGGTATTTTCTTTAGTGAAGAGATTTTTAGGTTGCTGCATGTCGAAGAAGCAGTAATCCCGTTAGCTACCGATTACTTCAACGTTTTTATGATGGGTATGATAGCGTTTTTTGGTTTCAGTGGAACATCTTCCATCTTACGTGGTTTAGGCGACTCCATGACCCCTCTGTATTTTATGGTTATTGCCACCATTGTAAATATCGTTCTGGATATTGTTTTTATTGTTGTTTTTGAGTGGGGCATTAGCGGCGTTGCCTATGCTACATTGATTGCACAGGCTGGAGCTTTTATTTCAGGAGCTATTTACCTGAATAAGAGGCATCAGATCATCTCCTTTAATGTCTTTAAATTTCGCTTCGACAAGGAATTATTTATGCAGAGCATTCGAATAGGTTTACCTACGGGCTTTCAACAAACATTCGTTGCCCTGGGAATTATGGCGCTTATTCGTATTGTTAATAATTTTGATACCGATGTTTTGGCCGCCTTCTCTGTTGCCAGTCGAATTGATGCATTAGCTGCTATGCCAGCGCTTAATCTGGCCAGTGCCCTATCGGCCTTTGTTGGGCAGAACCTTGGAGCACAAAAAGTAGATCGCATAAAAAAAGGACTACGCGCCACTTTGTTTATGGCCTGGGGCATATCTCTGATTGTAATGCTCACCGTTATCTTTTTTGGCGAACTAATGATGCGAGCTTTTACACAAGATGAAGCGGTCATTTCTCATGGCGCCAACTACCTGGTAATTGTCAGCTCATTTTATATGATATTCTCAACCATGTTTGTAATGCATGGCGTATTACGAGGTGCCGGCGACACATTAATACCAATGTTCATTACATTATTTTCGCTTTGGGTTATTCGTATCCCTTTTGCAGTGGTCTTATCCAAACACTTTGGAGTAAACGGCATTTGGTGGGCCATCCCAATTGGCTGGAGTATGGGACTGGCAGGCTCTTTTATCTACTATTTTACCGGAAGATGGAAATACAAGGGGGTCGTTAAACCCCAATAAGTTTACAATTGACTAATTTTCTCTTTAAACTCTTTCGATGAACTTATTATTTGACAAGATGATGGAATAGCCGGCTGTATTTCTCGCACCTGCAAACCCATCATATAGAGAGGGATATTAGGAATTGTTTCAACTATGTCTATCAACAATTGCTCCAATTCTTCTTTCTTTCTCGCTGACACAAATGAAGTAAATAAAGCATCAGCTCCTCTTACATCAACCACTACTTTTAAATCTTCAACCGGGACAGATGCCCCTAAATAAACAACATTATAGCCCTCTTTACGGGCAATCAAACTGTAAAACAACAGGCCTATTTCATGCAATTCGTTCTCAGGCAAGAAGAAGACTATATTCTTATTAGCCTTTGGAACAAAATTCTGCATTTCATTATCAATCGCGACTATTAGTTTCTGACGAATCAGATTAGATATAAAGTGTTCCTGAGCGGGATTAATAGTACCCGCCTGCCATAATATACCTATCCTATCCAAAAATGGGAATAAGATAGTTTCAACAGTGGATTCAAAACCTAGTTTGATAATTGAATTGGTGAGTACATTGGTGAATTTGTTTTCATCCATTTCGAGCATAGCAACCAACAAGCTTTCAATCTGAACATCAGTATTTCGGGTATCCAGGCACAAATCAATCACTCGTTCCCGAAGTTGAACCTCAGACATCATGGCAATTTTAGATATCTTATAGCCATTTTGGTTCAGGATAGAAACATTTAATATTCGTTTTAAATCATCATCGTTATAAAAACGAATATTTGTTGTTGTTCGTTGGGGCTCAATCAGGTTGTAGCGACGCTCCCAAATTCTGATTGTATGGGCCTTAATCCCTGAAATCTTTTCTAAATCTTTTATTGAATAAAATGCCATATCCGGTCTATCTATAGTCTTTCTTGCTTTAATAACCTGAGTTCGACGTAAAATTTTTCGAACTAGCTCGCTAGCCCTCCAAAATTTGCCTTGTATATCAATTCTTTATGACAATCTGAATTCTGAAATTTAAATCGGACTCAGGTTAATAGAACTTTAAACGCTTATTTGGCAAATAATGTTCAGCAATTTCAGAAATATAAGCAACAAAAAAGGGGACACCCAATGTCCCCTTAAGCTCAACGCCAGAGCCGATTATTAAGGAACAATCACCTTGTCAATAACGTGAACTATTCCATTATTACCCTGTACATCAGCAGCAACTACATTGATAGCACCATCAATTGAAACACCACTATCGATGTTGATTGCCAGTGTTTTTTGCTCATTAAGTGTAGGCACATTTCCGTTACTTAAATCAGTTGAAGCGACGTTTCCACTAACAACATGAGCTAAAAGAATCGGAGTTAAATCTTCTTTGGATAAATCTGCAATACCTGTAACTCCAATCGCGGTAAACAATTCTTCAAAAGCAGCATTGGTTGGCGCAAAAACTGTAAACGGACCATCTCCTGACAAAGCATCAACCAACTCAGCCTTAACAACAGCTTCCACTAAGATGGAAAAGTTTGCATTATCAATGGCAATATCTACAACGCTTGGAGGCATAATCACTTTATTAATCGCATGAATCACTCCATTCGTAGCAACAACATTCGTAGCAACAACCTCACTATCTGAGTTTAAAAACACACCCCCTTCGGTATCGATTTTAACACTCACATTTCGGTCAAATGCAGTACTCAAGGTTGGAAAATATCCGGCTTCTACCATCGATGCAGGTATAAAGTCGCTCATGGCATGGTACAAGATAACTGAACTTAAAGTTTCTGCACTCAGGTCATCCAATGTGAGATCTGCGTCAGTAAAAAACATATTAAATGCATCATCCGTAGGTGCAAAAACCGTATAAGTTGCACTTTCATCGGCTAAAGCTTCTACTAAACCTGCTTTAGAAACACCGGCTACCAGTGACGAGAAAGCTGGATTCGCAATAGCATGATCTGTAATACTCATCGGTAAAATAACTTTATCAATAACGTGTATAACACCATTATCAGCCTCTATATCCGTCGAGGTGATATTAGCCCGACCATTTATCATCGTATTTTCCATATCTACGTAGAATGACAAACCATAACCATCCATTGGCCCAGTGCTAAGCGTTGAATAATAACCGCTTGAAATCATTGATGCTTTGTTTGTACCTGCAACAACATGGTACAATAAAACGCTAGTCAAAACATCGTCTGGAATATCATCCAAACCAGATACGTCCAGTTCATTCAATAAATCGCTAAAAGCTGCGTTTGTTGGAGCAAATACAGTGAACTCACTTGTCTTTGTAGCCAAATCATCGTCTAAGCCTACCTTTTGAAGCGCTGCCACCAGAATACTGAAATCGGCATTACCTGCGGCAATGTCAGTAATAGTCATCGATTCTTCAGGCATAGGATCCATATCGCCTGACTCATCTTTATCGTCGTCGTCTTCACAAGATACATTTACAAATGCTAAACCCAATAAAAGCATTATTACCATTAGGTTTCTTCCAAAAATGTCAATAAATCGTTTCATGTCCTTAATATTTAATGGTTTTTAAAAGGTGATTTGTAAGGAAAACTCAACTCAATCATTTTTGTTTAATCTTTTATTCTTTTTCTTAGTCATTTAACCTTCTTCTAAATAAAACTCATTGATTGTTTGATGTTTAATAATTTTATTTAGACAAACATATTTTCTATTAAGAGCCTCTCTTATTTTACTTAGTCAAATACTGGAAAAAGATTACCTTTGAGCTTTACTTGTAATATTAGAAACTTATGATTCAGTCGATGACCGGTTATGGGAAAGCAGTATGCGAGCTCCCTAATAAAAAAATAAGCATTGAAATAAAATCACTCAACAGCAAACAGTTAGACCTCAATACACGTCTACCAAACCTGTACCGGGAAAAAGAAATTGAAGTCAGAAGTTTATTGGGCAAACAATTATCAAGAGGCAAAATTGACTTAAGTTTTTATGTGGAAGCTGCCACCTCAGATAAAATTACCAAAATCAATCAGCAGGTTATCGCTAATTATCACGAGCAATTGAAGAATATTGCCAATAACCTCGGCCTCGATAACTCTACCGATTATCTGAAGGTTATTATGCCTTTGCCCGATACGGTAAAAGTGGAACTGGCTGAGCTGGATGAGGAAGAGTGGAAAGCTATTTCAAACACGTTAAGTGAGGCGATTAAGGACATTACAGCATTCAGAAGAAGTGAAGGTCAGGCCCTTGAAGCTGATATTAAAGACCGAATTAAAATGATTGGTGAACTTTTAAACGAGGTTCCTAATTATGAATCACAGCGCATTGAAAAAATCAAGACGCGTATACGTGAAAACCTGGAAGAACTTGGGCAAAGTAACAAAATAGATGAAAACCGCTTTGAACAGGAAATCATCTTTTATTTGGAAAAACTCGATGTAACCGAGGAGAAAGTAAGACTGAGCAATCACCTTAACTATTTCATGGAAACCATCGAAAGCACTGAACCCGTTGGTAAAAAACTCGGTTTTATCAGTCAGGAGATTGGCCGGGAAATAAATACCCTCGGATCAAAAGCCAACGATGCCGATCTGCAAAAGATAGTTATTCGCATGAAAGACGAGTTAGAGAAAATTAAAGAACAAATATTAAATGTGCTTTAAGAAACTGTTTAAGTTTTATCCTTCGGTTTATTTTGACGACTTAAGCCCTCATATTTCTGCAAAACTTCTTTAAATAGCGATGCTATTGTTCATTCTGTGTCTATTGTTTATCGCATTCACGAATTTCATTTCGCATTAGTTTTGCTTCATCTGAGAACATAATTCATTCAAAATAACTCACAAAAACAAAATTTAAACAGTTTCTAAGTAATCGTCCAACACTACAAAAACTCCCCAGTGAAAGATTTCTGTTACCATACGACCGTCAACAAAACAAAAAAAGAAGGTAAACTCATTATATTTTCAGCGCCATCAGGCTCGGGCAAAAGTACTATCGTACAAGCCTTGCTAGACAAAGGCTTTAATCTGGAATTCTCTATATCAGCCACAAGCCGGGCACCTCGTGGAAATGAAAGAAATGGGGTAGAATATCATTTCTTGTCGCCAGACGAATTCAGAGCTAAAATTGCCGAAGGTGCTTTCCTGGAGTGGGAAGAAGTGTATAAAAACACCTATTATGGCACATTGAAAAGTGAGGTAGATCGCATCTGTACAGCCGGTAACAATATTGTTTTTGATGTTGATGTTGTTGGAGGAGTTAATATCAAAAAAATGTACGGCGATAAAGCACTGAGTATATTCGTTCAGCCCCCCTCTATTGAAGAGTTGAGAAACAGGCTTACCAGCAGAGGTACTGATTCCTCTGAAAAAATTGATATGCGCATTGCCAAAGCTGAAAAAGAATTGACCTTTGCACCAGAATTTGATAAGGTTATTGTGAACGATAAGCTTGAACAGGCTCTTGAAGAAACAGAGAAAGCACTTGCCAGCTTTTTAATTAAATAAACTTCCATGAAATCAGTAGGTTTGTTTTTTGGCTCATTCAATCCCATTCATATTGGGCATTTGGCACTTGCCAACTACATGCTTGCTTTTGAAGACCTAGATGAAATCTGGTTTGTCGTTAGCCCCCAAAACCCTTTTAAAAAGGCCGATGACTTATTAAGTGCAGAACATCGTATAGAAATGGTGCGATTGGCAATTCAGCACCAAAAGAGCTATCGGGTGGAAGCCATAGAGCTCAGCTTACCTGTCCCATCTTATACTATTGATACGCTGAAAGCACTTGAGGGTAAGCACCCTAACTGTCAATTCAGTATTATTATGGGAGCTGACAATATTGTTCGTTTCAACAAATGGAAGGCGGCAGATGAAATTATGGACAAACACCAGTTATTGGTTTATCCGCGGCTGGGCTACTCCATCAACGATGGGCAATTACCTGCTAATTGTAAATTAACGAATGCTCCCTTGGTTGAATTGGCATCCACCGACATTCGCTCATGGATCAAAGTGGGAAAAGAAGTACCCTACTTAATTCCTGAAGTGGCCTTTGAGTACATCAAAACAAACAATCTCTACAAATAAACCTTTTTAAAACAGAGATGGCCGGAAAGCACTTTTGCCATCCGACCATTCATCCATAACTAAAGGTATAAACTAATAAATACTATTCTAATACGATAAATACGGGAAAGTGATCGCTATATCCTCCCATGTATCTATTTCCCACATAAGTTCTTAATGGATAGCCTTTATACTTCCCATCCTGTTCACGCAATTGCTCTGAGTCGTATATATAGGCATTGCGAAAACGTAAACCAGTCGTTTTATTTAATAGGTTCTGCGAAATAATAATCTGGTCAAACATATTCCAGTAGCCCCGATAACAAAGTGTTCCCACTCCCTCCTGGTGCTTTTCGGCAAGAGGGTTATACAAATCATTACCGCTTAAATCATTTTTAACAACAGCCCTCAACTCATCTTTAACGCTAACATTATTCGGATCATCATTTAAATCTCCCATCACAATAATATTAGCATCCTTATCCAGAGTTTGCAATGAATCAACAATAGAGCGCGTCAATTGCGCCGCTGCTTTTCGCGATGGTCGACTTCGCTCCTCACCGCCATAACGTGAAGGCCAATGATTAACAACCACATGGAATTGCTCTCCTTTTAATTGACCACTTACTAACAATTGATCGCGGGTAAAAACTCGCGCTCCATCTTCCTGATCATATATATAAAGAGGTAGTGCATCAACATTATCCACCTTGAAATAATTTGATCGGTACAACAAAGCAACATCTATACCTCTTTTATCAGGCGAATCCTGATGCACTATCTGATAATTATAAGCTTTTAAGTTGGGATGGTTTACTAAATCTTCCAAAACACTCCTGTTTTCAACTTCACACAAACCAATAATGGCAGGCCCCGCATTTAATACAGTATCCCCTAAAGCACCAATAATAGCTGACATATTTGCCAATTTAACTTCATATCGTTCCGCATCCCATGCCTTCTTGCCCTTAGGTGTAAACTCCTCATCACGAACTTCGGGGGTATCAATTGTATCAAATAGGTTTTCCAGATTATAAAAACCAATAACAACTGATTCAGAAGCCGCATTATTCTTTTCTCCTGACGAAAAACACGACGACAACAGGGTTATCGAAGCCAATAAAACAAATACAAATCTATATTTTAACATATTCAATTTCATTTATCGGCCGAAAAGTACAAAATATAGATTTAAAAACACAACTTCACACACTAATATACAACACTTTAATATTTACTTAACAGCACATTCAATAATCAAAACAGACCTACTGGTCTAGTTGATAATAAATTAATAGCCATTTCTTTCTTTGCTAAATTCCCTCAAATATTATTCGAAAAACCTATTGCTACTTTTCTATTTTTTTTGTCAATTTGCACTGATGCCATAATCACGTGCGCATCGTTTATTATCATCAATAATACAGTACATTACGTTTTATTATTTCTTATAAAATGGGTAAAGTTTTAATCATTGGAGCTGGTGGTGTTGGTACCGTAGTGGCTCACAAGATGGCTTCACTGCCATCTGTTTTTACTGAAATTATGCTTGCCAGCCGCACAAAAAGTAAGTGCGATGCTATTGCTGAGCGTATTGGTGGAAATCGCATCCAAACAGGACAAGTGGATGCTGATAATGTACCTGAATTAGTTGAACTAATTAATGAGTTCAAGCCTGATATTGTAGTCAATGTGGCACTTCCTTATCAGGATTTAACCATTATGGACGCCTGTCTGGAGACTAAAACAGCCTACCTGGACACAGCTAATTACGAACCAATTGACGAAGCCAAATTTGAATACAAATGGCAATGGGCCTATCAGGACAAATTTAAAGAAGCTGGTATTACCGCAATTTTGGGTTGTGGTTTCGACCCAGGTGTAACAAGTATTTTCACCGCCCATGCGGCTAAACATCACTTCGATGAAATTCAGTATCTGGATATTGTTGATTGTAATGGAGGTGATCATGGAAAAGCGTTTGCAACTAACTTCAATCCTGAGATTAACATCCGCGAAGTCACACAAAAGGGCAAGTACTGGGAAAATGGCCAGTGGGTGGAAACAGAACCACATGAAATACACAAACCTTTGAACTACCCCAATATTGGCGAACGTGAATCATACGTTATTTATCACGAAGAGTTAGAATCATTAACCAAAAACTTCCCATCATTGAAGCGTGCCCGTTTCTGGATGACCTTTGGCCAGGAGTACCTGACTCATTTGAGAGTGATTCAGAATATAGGCATGGCAGGCATCGAACCAATTATGTATGAAGGTAAGGAGATTGTACCTATCCAATTCCTGAAAGCCGTATTGCCAGATCCGGGTGATTTAGGTGAGAACTACACGGGTGAAACATCGATTGGCTGTCGCATCAGAGGTTTGAAAGATGGTAAGGAGAAAACCTATTACATCTACAACAATTGCAAACACCAGGATGCCTATAACGAAACGGGTGCACAAGGCGTGAGTTACACAACAGGTGTGCCAGCAACCATTGGTGCCATGATGTACCTGCAAGGCCTTTGGAAAAAAGAAGGTGTATATAATGTAGAAGAATTCAATCCAGATCCGTTTATGGAACAGCTAAACAAACTTGGCTTACCATGGGTTGAACAACACGATGTTGATATTGAGTTATAAAGCAATAACTAAGTATACCTAAAAAGCTGTCCAAAGGACAGCTTTTTTTTTGCATCCCTACAAATCACTATGACACATAACCACCTTTACATTTTTCATTTTGTAACTAAATAGTGTGTTATTGTAATAATTTGCATTTTTAATAATTATTGAGATACCCCCCTTTTTTTATTATTTGAACCAACCACCATTCACTCAATTCCACTCACACCCCCTTTTTTAAGCTCTTTCGCACAAGCATTAAAATAACAATACTCACAACCACCCCCACAATTTAGATATTACTATTTGTTATTTATTTTATCTTTTTACTTATTTTTTGATAGTTTTTCTTGTTTTTAAATAATGATTCATTACTTTTGAATCAGAATATAAAACAATTTACTCCATTACTAATTAAAAATATAATTGTCATGTGTGGATTTGCAGTTTATACAGGAAGCGACAAAATGGACAAACTTAAGTTTGCCAGAGAGTTTAAAAAGATCCAATACCGTGGACCTGATAACTCAATAACAAGAGATTTTGATGATAATGGCTGGATGGGATTCCACCGTTTAAGCATTATGGATGTTTCTGCAAATGGTAATCAGCCTTTAGTTTATAAGCACATTAATTTGGTATGTAATGGAGAAGTATATAATTACAATGCGCTTAAAACAAAATATGAGAATTCGTTTGAATTTAAATCATCAAGTGACTGCGAGGTAATTATTCCTTTGTTCCTTGAAAAAGGCATTGAAGAAACAGCTAAATCACTGGATGCTGAATTCGTATTCGTCATTTACGACTCAGTTGCCAAAAAATACTTTGCAGCACGCGATCCTATCGGTATTCGTCCGTTATTTTACGGTCACGATAAAGATGGTGCCATCATGTTTGCCAGCGAAATGAAGTCATTGCACGACCTATGCGATGATGTAAAACCATTTCCTCCGGGGCATTATTATGACGGTGAATCCATCAAACAGTACCGCGACATTTCTAAAGTTGAGAAGTTTGTTGATCACGAACAGGATGAAATATTTATGAACATCAATCATTACCTGACAAAAGGTATTGAAAAGCGTTTGCATGCTGATGTTCCGGTTGGTTTCTTATTGAGTGGCGGTCTGGATTCGAGCCTGGTGTGTGCCGTAGGCGCCCGCATGCTGAATAAGCCAATACGCACCTTTGCCGTTGGTATTGAAGACGACCCGATTGACACTAAATATGCCCGTATTGTAGCAGATTACTTAGGAGCCGATCACACCGAAGTGCTATTTAAACGTCAGGATATTTTTGATTCACTAAGTCACTTGATATACTGTATCGAAACCTACGACATTACCACCATTCGTGCATCTATGGGTATGTACATGGTTTGTAAATACGTTTCGGAAAATACCGACATCAAAGTACTGATGACCGGCGAAATTAGTGATGAAATTTTTGGTTATAAATACACCGACTTTGCACCGTCACCGGAAGCTTTCCAGCAAGAAGCAGAGAAGCGACTGAAAGAAATTTACATGTACGATGTATTGCGGGCCGACCGAAGCATCTCCTGTAACGGCTTGGAAGCCCGCGTACCATTTGGCGACCTGGATTTCGTAGAGTACGTGATGAGCATTCAACCTGAGAAAAAAATGAACTTCACAGGTATTGGAAAATACTTGTTGCGCAAAGCTTTTGAAGGTGATTATCTGCCAAAAGATATTTTATATCGCGAAAAAGCAGCCTTCTCTGATGCCGTGGGGCACAGCGTCGTTGACTACTTAAAAGCTTATGCAGAAGAAATGTATAGCGATGAGGAGTTTGAAGCCAAAAAAGCAAAATATACGCATGCCACTCCTATTTCTAAAGAGTCATTAATGTATCGTGAAATATTTGAACAACACTTCCCAGGCAGGAGCCAATCAGTGAAAGATTTCTGGATGCCAAACAAAGAATGGGAAAATTGCGATGTGAATGACCCAAGTGCCCGTGTGTTGCCTAACTACGGAAAAAGCGGAGAATAGACAAACATTAGCCATAAAAACAAAAGTCTGCTAAAGGCCGTTACCTGCATGGGTAGCGGTCTTTGCATTTTAATTCGTTTGATTTCTTATTTTTGCGTAAAATATGATGCTATGCCAATTGATTATTCACAAATAAAGACACCCTGCTATGTACTTGATGAGCAGCTCCTTCGAAACAACCTTCAACTCATCAAATCGGTTCGTGATAGAGCCGGAATAGAAATTATCATGGCGTTTAAAGCTTTTTCGATGTGGAGTGCTTTCCCCATTGTGCGGGAATATATTCCTAAAGCAACTGCCAGTTCTGTTTTTGAAGCAAGATTGGCTTTTGAAGAGATGGGCAGCAAAGCACACACCTATTCTCCTGCCTACAAAACAGAAGATTTTAAGGAGATAATGGCCATGAGCAGTCACATCACCTTCAATTCCTTATCGCAATTCAACCATTTTAAGCAAAACATTAAAGAACATACAGATAAAATTTCTGTTGGTTTGCGCATCAATCCACAGTTTAGCGATGTGGAAACCGACCTTTATAATCCATGTGCGCCGGGTTCCCGATTAGGCATAATTGCCAGTCAACTGCCTGAACAACTGCCTGAAGAAATTGAAGGACTTCATTTCCATACTTTATGCGAATCATCGTCTTATGATTTAGAGCTTACCCTCAAAGCTATTGAAGAGCGTTTTGCCAACCACCTCACTCAGGTTAAATGGATCAACATGGGAGGCGGTCACCTGATGACCCGAAAAGGTTACGATACGGAGCACCTTATTCAACTATTAAAACGCTTCAAAGAAAAATGGAACCTGCACATCATCCTGGAGCCCGGCAGTGCTTTTGCCTGGGAAACCGGTGATTTAGTGTCCTCAGTAGTAGATATTGTTGAGAACAATGGCATTAAAACAGCTATTCTGGATGTGTCGTTTACAGCACATATGCCCGACTGCCTCGAGATGCCTTATCAACCCAGGGTGCGAAATAGTGAACAAGGAGTCATTGAAGGCAAATACCATTATCGCCTCGGCGGCAACAGCTGCCTGGCTGGCGACTACATGGAGTTTTGGTCATTTAACAAAGAGTTACAAATTGGCGACCAGCTAATCTTTGAAGACATGATTCACTACACGATGGTGAAAACCACTATGTTTAATGGTGTTCCTCACCCAGCCATTGCTATTTGGGACAATAAAAAAGGCTTGAACGTGGTTAAAGAGTTTGGTTACGACGATTACAAAGGACGATTAAGCTAAAAAATGACCTTAAGGCTTTAGAAACCTTAAGGTCGATATAATTCTATGATTTCGTCATTTTATCGGATATTCTAAAAAGAGTTGCTTCATAAGTTCATCGGTGGCTCTGGTGCGCTTTTCACCACGCGAAGGAGGAATAAAACCTTCGGCTCTACCTTCCCAAACCAATTGCTTCTGGCGTACATCAATCAAACTAATTATCAAGGTACCTTCGCGGTATTTATTAACATCGGTAGATGTATACCAACCTCCCCAACCATAGTAATATGGTCCACAACCACCATAATGCGTGTTGGTAACTACCGTTTTGTCAACAGCTGTGACATAACCGTTCACTAATAGGTCTGGCTGTTCAGAAAGCGAGTATCCACGTTTCTCCATTTCCACTTTAATGGCATTTTTAATCCGGCGCTTATCCAAATCACTCACCTTTACCTCACTAAAACTCTGACTAAAATTAAATGTTTGATAAGCCCTGAAATCAGCAGATGGGTCCCAATCCGCGGTCGTACGAATAGAAGAACATGATCCTAACAAACTTCCTATCATTACTAAAACCAATAACTTTTTCATATGCCCAAGCATTTAAGGTTCAATAATCAGATAACTTTACCGCCTTCTAAAACCTCCAGAAGGGCGAGCAGCTGGTCGTGCTGCAGGTGTTGATGGCCGACTCCAACTCTGCCTGAAACTCTCATTCGAACGATAGTTATTATAATTCGTTCGTGGCGCAGGTCGGGTTGCCGGACGTGTTGTTGGCGTACTTGGTCGCGTAGCAGGTCCGGTAGAAGGTTTCGTTGTTGGCTGCGTTGGCCTGGTCGACGGACGAGTAGACGGCCTTTGGGTTGGTTGCGTCGGGCGTGTCGATGGACGGGTTGCCGGCCTGGCCTCTGGTCGTGCCGATGGACGAGCATCCGGCCTTGCTACCGGGCGCTGGCTGGGCCATTGCCTAGGAATAATCTTTCCCCGGTTGTTATCAATACGTGCCAGGTTACTACGGTCAATATTCATATTGTTTTTGATATTGACATTCACTGTACGGTTAAAATTATAATAAGAGTGCGGATGGCGATACGAATGACGATAATAATGATACGTCAGGTGCGGATAGCGGTTCGGATAATAGCGGTGGTGCCATCCCACATACCAATAGGAAGGCATGCCAATAAACACAACGCCTCGTGGTCCATAATAAAAACCCGTATGATAATACCATGGATATGGTCGCCAATAAGGATAACTGTACCAATAGGGATAACCATACCAATAGGAGTAATGGTTAACATGCACCACTTCCACCTCTTTTGTCACCGGGTCAGTAATACTTTTGTTACTCATCTCTTCTGCTGCAAACTGCTCTGCCGCATTCAACATCTCCTGGTAAGCCTCCGGATCTTCTTTTAGTTCCTCCTGATAATCAGCTAGCTCCTGCTCCTTTTGCGCTTTTATTTGGTTATGCAGCACTTCCAGCTTTGCATCCACATCTTCGGGATATTGCTTATATACGCTTCCCGCCAATCGTGTAAACTCAATATTTTCGGCCATAGTCGATAAAACCTCTGGTGTATCTATTAGGCGTTTTATCGATGCCTGAAAATCAGTATCGTATTTACTAATCAAATCATCAAAGCCTTTTTGGTTCTTTTCATTCAGGTGCTCAATCGAAGCCAGTGCTTTGTAGCACTTTCGTCCATATTTCAAAGCTGCTTCATGAATATCTTCAGGATAAGACAAGATTATATTCTCTATCTCTTTCTTCTTCAGCTTCCCCTGGATGGTTAATTCTTTAATTAAATCAGGATAACGACTCAATTCATAAATACCAAATTGTGTATCACGATCATAATCTCCTATAATATTCTGAAACGATTGTTGTGCCGCTTCCTGCTGGTCTTTTAGCCGATTGAGCACTTCAGGATGTTGAGCAACTATTAAAATATCATTTCGAACAGGAGCATCATATCCAGCCAAACCGTTCAACAAGGTACTGTCCTCTTCTATAACTTGTTTCAGTTTGATAAGATCGGTTTGAGCCATTGAGCTCACAACAACGACCTGCAGTATCAATACAAACAGAAATCTCGTGCTAATTACTTTACATCTATTAATTACCCTCATAGCAATAAAATTAAGTTTTGTTTAGGTTCATAAGAATGACACAGAAATAGCAATTTACATGCCATGATGAAGATAGGTAAAATCAAGCATTGTTAAAATAAAGCTTTCTTTATGATATACTCCATACAGTCACATGCAACTTTCGCCCTTGTATATTGTCATTTTAAACAGAAAGCCAAACAGAACTACCTAATATTAATTAACTTTATCAGTAGGAAACACCATTAAAATGATTGCACACAGAAAATTTGCCGTATTGACAGGTCCAACCAGTGGCATTGGTCTTGCTTTTGCCAATAAGCTTGCCCAAGAAGGTTATAGCCTACTATTGATTGGCAGAAACAATGAAAAGCTTCAAAAAACAGCAGCATCATTATACGATCAATATCATGCAATAGTCGATTACATGGTTGCTGATTTATCGAAGGAAAGGGATATACTGAAAGTTGAACAACAATTAAAAGAACTACAACGCATTGACCTACTTGTTAACAATGCAGGATTTGGCATTGCAGGCTTTTTTATGGAGATTTCACTGGAAGAACAGCTTAAAATGCTGAATGTACACCTTGTCAGCACCATTCGATTTAGCAAAGCCGTCCTTAAAACAATGATACGACAGCATAAAGGCTACATCATTAACCTGGCTTCTTTTGCTGCATTTATGGAACTTCCAGGAAGCGTCATGTATGCCACCACCAAAGCAGCAATCATTAAATTTTCGCAAACACTTCAGAGTGAAGTAGCACCATATGGTATTAAAGTGCAAGCCCTAAGCCCTGGTTTTACGCCCACTGCTTTCCATTCGTCAATCAAAAGGGAAGCGGAATTTGTTGAACGTGTTCCGCGCTTTTTATGGACACCCATAGAAAAAGTAGTTGATACGTCATTAGCAAACCTTAACAGCGATAAAGTCATTTGTATCCCTGGGTCAGTAAATACCTTATTGTTTTGGATGAATAAAACACCATTTTTATCCAGATGGATGCAAAACATTGCTATTAAACGCCAGAAAGAACAAGCAAGTTCAAATGCGATAATTGCTAATAACACCATACAAAAAACCGCAGCTACCATCAGATAAACGATAGTAGGCTGCGGCTTTGTATATTTGTCTGCTTCTTACTTCCTTTCTAAAAGCACCACATTTTCAACATGATGTGTATGTGGAAACATATCAACGGGTTGCACTTTTGTTACTTTGTAACGTACATCCAACAAGTTTAAATCACGCGCCTGAGTAGCTGAATTACAACTAACATACACAATACGATCCGGAGCTGTGGTTAAAATGGTCTCTACAACATCGGCATGCATACCGGCACGAGGTGGATCAACAATCATCACATCGGGATGACCTTGCTTTTCAATAAAATTAAAGTTCAGCACATCCTTCATATCACCCGCAAAAAACACGGTGTTTTCAATGCCATTAATAGCCGAATTGACTTTTGCATCTTCAATCGCTTCAGGCACATACTCCACTCCCACTACTTTCTTAGCTTGCTGAGCTACAAAGTTAGCAATGGTACCCGTTCCGGTATATAAATCATAAACAACTTCATGCTGCTTGATATTCGCAAATTCACGGGTTACTTTATATAACTCATACGCTTGCTCCGAATTCGTTTGATAGAATGATTTTGGGCCAATCTTAAACTTTAATCCTTCCATCTCCTCAAAAATATGATCACGACCACTAAACAGAATTATATCCTGATCGGTAATGGTATCATTCTTTTTAGCGTTAATCACATACATCAATGAAGTAATCTCAGGAAATTGCTCTTTGATATGAGTCAACAAAGCCTCCCTGTTTTCTTTATCCTCATGAAACAAAGTCAGGATAACCATTAACTCACCTGTAGAACTTGTGCGGATGATTAATGTTCGTAAGAAACCCTCCTGCTTTTTCAAATCAAAAAAAGTTAAACCATGCTCCAGTGCATAGTCCATAATGGCCAATCGAATAGCATTGGATGGATCCTTTTGAAGATGACACTTCTTCACATCTTCTACTTTATCAAACATGCCCGGTATGTGAAAACCAACTCCATTGCGATGTTCTATTGGTTCTTCACTTTGCAGCTCTTCCTCCGACAACCAACGGTTATTCGAAAAAGTAAACTCCAGCTTATTACGGTAAAACTCTGTTTTTTCAGAGCCCAAAATTGGCATTGACTCAGGTAACTCAACCTTACCAATGCGCGATAGGTTATTCAACACCTCGCGCTCTTTATATTTTAGCTGATGTTCATACGGTAGTGCCTGCCATTTGCAACCGCCACAAACACCAAAATGCTCACAGAATGGTTCTTGCCGAATAGAGCTGTATTCGTGAAAAAAAACAGGAAAACCTTCGTAATAGCTCCTGCGCTTTTTAGTCACCTGCACATCAACAACATCACCTGGCACTGCGCGTTGCACAAACACCACACGGTCTTCCACCCGGCACATAGCTTTACCCTCGGCCGCTACATCTGTTATGGTTACCTTTTTTAATAAAGGTTTACTTCTTCGTGATCGTCCCACTTCTATATCGTTTTTCGGGCGCAAAATTAGTTAAAAAAGTCCGAAGTTTTCTTAATTAGATGTGAGTAGTGAGATGTGAGTAGTGAGACGATTGACATAGCAGAAAATAACCCAACATCTTAAAACAACATAAGCTACTCTATTTCTATCAATTAAGGACATCAAAAAAACATGAAGTCCGAAGAGAATTTAGATAAAATCCATATAGCCTCCTTGCCTCAGTCTTTGGCAGCAGTCTTCGGTCTTCCCCTCACCTCTGCCTTCCATCCACTCTCTTCTACCTAAAAAACTAACATTTATCACTATTGCCCTCTTCATCCGCTATAAATCACTATTTTTGTGCTTCATAAAGCAAAACATAAACCGAAATTATTTAATTAATGGAACAAAAAGTATTAACGTACAAAGACATTGATGCATCCATCTTAAAGTCTTTACCAAACCCAACCGGGCAGGCCTACGAGATTAAGATTAAAATTCCTGAATTCACCTTTTTAGGCGTGAAGAACCAGCCGGATTTTGCGGATGTATTTATTACATTTTACCCAAAGAAGCGCATTATTGAGCTAAAGTCGTTGAAAGAATATGTACACCACTTACGTAACATTACAGTTTCTTACGAGCGCTTAATCAATGTATTTTACGATCATATGGTTGAAACCTATGAGCCGGAACGCATCCGTGTAACGATGATTTGCAATCCTCGTGGCGGCATCAGCTCTAAACTGACCGTTGACTCTGACTGGAAAGTACGCGGTGGCAATGAGAAATTCAGCGATTGGAAAAACAACCTGGAAGACACCTGGCAAGTAACAATGTAAGATAGTTAATTAGGCTATTAGGTCATTAGAGATTGATAGATTTCAAAATAAAAATAACAAAGGCGACCGTTGGTCGCCTTTGTTATTTTTATTTGCTATTGTAAATTGTTTTCGTCGAAGGGGTTTTCTTGAAGAGCACTACTCTGTGTTGCTGCAGCCGTCGGTACAGGATCTTCTCCACCTGGAGGATTATCAGGATCAGTCCATGACATTAAGACCAATGAAATATCACCATCAATCACATATTCCTGTACAGTTGGCGTTTTATATATCTTCTTATTCTTTATTTTCATTCTAATCAAATAATAGACAAAGGAAATATTTTTTCTCTACTTAACAAAAACCTTTTCAGAAATTACACTTTCCTCACTTGATACCTTAACAACCACAACACCCTTATAGTTAGTATTTACAGAATTTAAGGCATTACTATTTAATTGCCCCTGCTCTAACAATTGTCCCGACAATGAATATAGTTGATATATTGGCTCAGTCAAGTTATTAACATCCATATAAATAACATTCTCAGCTGCATATATTTTAATATTGTTTTCATCAACAACATCAATATCGGTTGTCACACCAGGAACTATATGTAAGACAAATCGTTCATTGAAGCTTCCGGCAGATGAAGTAAATTTTAAATCTTCCGCCTGAAGGTCAACATATCTATCACTTTCATCCACGGCCTCTTTATCTTCAATCTTTACGGTATAATCCGAAGGAATATTTTCCAATTCAGAAAGCGATACTACATATTCACCTTCCGCCGGCACTTTAACTCCTAATGGAATGGCTCGTGCAACTCCATTTAAAGCCGAATATGAATCGATTGTTAGTTTCTCACCGTTATTAAGACTATATATTTCAAAATAATTGGCATAGTCTGCTGCAAATCGCTTCTTCGAATCATAGCTGTCAAAAGTATCCTTAGCATCAGCATTGAAACCAAAAACTAATTCATCCTTTTTATCACCATTAATGGCAACTAAACGTACAACGCCCTGGTCAACTTTATTACTACTTTTAAGGTAGGTTGTTGTATTATGAGTACGTGCCGAAGAAGGTATTGTAACAGTTCCCATAGTTGCGTCATTATCAACTCTCACCCAAAATGCCTGATTGGATGGTATTACCGCCGGTGAAATTGGTGACAAGTTTGTTCCAAGCAATGCATTTCCATTATACGTTCCATATATTGATTGGTCATTAATCCAAATCCAGAAAGCATCTAACAATCCTGTAGTACCAATTCCACTCCAATCAATCGAACAAGGATAAGGATTACCTACTAATTCCCATCCGTATGGATTTGATGAGGATTGGTTGGCATCATAAGCATAACTTCCTGCATCATTTATGGCACCACTAAATACCATATCGGTGCTCGACCAGCTTCTATAACCACGTGCTGCGGTTAATGTTACTCCCGAACCAATCTGAGAAAACAAACCTGTTGGTGTATCCCACAATTGAATACCACCACTAACGTTCATTGTATTTTCACTAGCTCCTGAAACAGGCGATGAGATATAGTACCACTTGGCCGGTGATGAAGAGGCATTCTGCTGAATTTGAACATTGCTTGGTACTATGATACTCAAGGTTCCTTCATTTATTAACGAAGCATTTCCAGGATCGGAGTATGAAGATTCCATTACAAAAGCACCTGTAACGGTCAAACTACCAGACGACGAAATTTCCAGACTGGCGCCAGCCTCAATAACGATATCTCCAACCACATTTTCTGAAAGACTACTGGTTATAACAGGCATCGATCCCACTCCGGACGAAGGGATGATTACATTTAAACCGGAAGAATATGGTGCTGACCAGTTATCGTCATCATTCCAGTCACTTGATGCTGAACCATCCCAGGTGATATAGCTGGAAGTTGTGAAACTAAACGAATAAACCGGCGCAACCTGCTCATTACCAAGATAATCCTCAACCAACCCTAACACAACAGTATAGGTTGTATTTCCATCAAATGGCGTAATAGGTGAAACGGTAATTATATCTTTACTGGCATTAATGGTTGCATTAAAGTTGATAAAGCCAGGTATTGAAATTAAATCCGCAACATTCGTGTCATCAATGACTGAACCATCCAAATTACGAATTGGCTCATCATATGTAATCACAATATCAGAACTAATTGAAATATCTGTTGCTCCATCCAACGGATTGGTTGATTCAACAACTGGCGCATCTCTCTCTACTGTTGTAAAGCTTGTCGCCCCAATTTCTGAATCCAAACCACTATCGGACGTAGTTACAAAAAAGACATAATAGGTCGTCGGGCTTGAATCAATGCCTGTAATATCCAGCGATTCACTAAATTCAACATCTGCGGTCATAGTTCCAGGAGCAGCTGAATTTTCATACATGGCTGCATCACCATTTTGATCAACACCGCCTTTGATTTGTGCAACTGAAGGCGTATTAGAGTTAGTTGTTACAATATAACAATATGTCCCATCCTTATCAGTCTGTCCAACAATATCAACATTTGTTGGTGACAAGTTTTGCGTTAACGGGTAACCTGTTGCCCACGTTGGCGGACCAACTGTTGTAAAACGCCAGTTATTATCAACGCCATTATTAATACCAACAAAATCCTCACCACTAACTGCTTCCAACATATTATTAGGAATAGTCACATAGTAAGAGGAGCTCTCAAGAAAATTCTTTGTTAAATATATTGTAAAAGTATTTCCCGATGGCACCACATTACCGTTGGGAGTAGTTGGTGACTGATAATAAGTAATATAACGCTCTCCACTTCCTTGCTCCCATATGTATATATCCCCGTCATTACCTGTCCACTGGATATCCTGATTAAAAGTAAGAACTAAGTCTTGATTCAATGCTACATTTGTCGCATTTTGAGCAGGACTATATGAACTTATTTCTAATGGAGCCGCAGTTGTAAAATGCCAATATGCATCATCAGTTAATACATCCCATGCACTCCCATTAAGAAGAATTGCTCCAGCATCTGAATAAACAAGATACTCTGTTGATGAATCAAGTGTCTCACCGGTAAAATCTATAATTAGGTCACTTCCACTCACAGATAATCTTGAGTCTGTTGATATTGGAGGAGTTGTTCTCCCCGTTGCTAAAGTATAAAATGAACTCCAATCAGATTTAGCAACATAGATATTTACACCTTCACCTAATGTAACAGTTCCAGGAAGAGTTAATGTAATTAAAGGGGAACTTGACACACCAATAGCATCGCGTTCTGGAGAAAACACTGGGTCTGCTGTTTCCGTTGTAAATCGATAAAAACTATCATCTGTTAAACTATTCCAACCAACTCCTCCCACTAATATAGCATCAGTATCAGTAAACACAAGATACTCTGTACCTGGCGTTAATGATTCTCCTGACAAATCAATGGTTAACACGGTGCCTGTTGCATCTAACCTGGAATCCGTAGGAATTGCAGGAGGGGGTGGCGCCGACTTTCCAGTAGTCAAAGTTATATATTCTGACCAATCAGATTTTGCCACATAAATATTCTTGTTATTACCCAAAGTAACTGTTTGTGAAAAAGTAATGGTAATTGTTGGTGAAATAGAAACTCCAACTCCGCCTTGTGTAGGTGAATATGTCTGCCCCTGAACACTACTAAATCCTACTAAAATAAGCAATCCTAAAACAGCGTATATATTTTTCATAACCTCTTATTTTTCAAACTTCAAATGACTTTCGAAGATACTAATTTGCATCCAACTAAAACACAATCGTTTTGCTAAACATATAACAACTACACATTCTTTGACGAATGTCAACATTATCGTTATAACTAGGCAAATTTACTTGATAAGTGTCAAACTTGTCAAGTAATCGTAGTGCTCACCGTCAGCTAATTTATTAAAGTTAAAACCATTTTCTTTAGCTTTAACAGTTAACAGAACCGGATCAATAAACAACCACTCGAAGGGATTTGTTTTATGACCACCATAGGCCATGGTATACATAACCTCTCCGTAATAAGCTTCTTCAGGCACTTCGCAATAGCTATCCTCATCGATGTAGAGATAACGCAAATCAGAGCTATCGAGTATAATTTGACCTCCTGGTTTTAACAACTGTTTTGCTTTGTTAAAAAACACAGGCAAGTGATCAATCGCGGCTGCCAGCCCAATACCATTCATCATCAGCAATAAGGTATCGTATTGTCCTGAAGGCTCATAAGTATAGAAATCTTCATTAACAACTTGCTTCACCCCTCGCTGTCGGGCCACCTGGCAACAGCCATACGAAGTGTCCAGCAAGGTAACATCAACACCTTTCTTTTGAAGCTCAAGTGCATGCGACCCCACCGCACCTCCTATATCCAATACTTTCCCAACACAATGATTCAGAGCTCTTTGCTCCAGGGGCGGCATTTGCCTATAATCTCTAAAAAGATAATCCACCGGAATAACATCGTCCTCAACAATATTCGATTGCACTTCAATTTCCAGTCCCCGCTTACCACTCAAATAATCGAGTGCCGCCTGCCCCAATGGGTCATTTTTTAATTTTTCTCCCATAATAAAATGTGTGCTACAAAAATAAGATTTAGAAAAATGACTACCAAGTTGTTCGGCAGATATCAAATCTCATACGTTTAATATTCGCATCTGCATGCTACCTGCTTCGTAACACAGTCGTACCTGCTTCGTATCTTCTTCGGTTCTTGTTCGGTAGTTGTTCGGCATACGCGCGTTGCCGAAGAACTGCCGAACAAGAGTCGATAAAAGGGCGTTCATGCTACGATTGTGGTACAACGCCGACACGTTCAAGGCTCGAACAAGACTCAAACACAAATCAGCTAACTGGCGAAACTCAAAACTGCCTACTTTAAATAAAGCGATTTAAAGACATCTTTCAACACGCCTCGACCTTGGCATCCAATTTATAATTTGAGTGAAAATCCTTCCAATAATTACCAAACGAATTTTTGATGTTATAAGGTGAGTTAATACCTCAAATATTCAGACATAAAAGAGGGTGTTCAAAAACATTACTATTTCTCGCAAAGTGCGCAAAGCAAGAAAATCACAAAGAACGCAAAGTTTTGAATAATAACACTCTATACTTTGCGTCCTTTGCGAAATCCTTAGCGTTTTTAGCGTGAAACTTTATTTTAGGCCACCCTCTTGTACCTTACTTTTATCTCTTTTTTTCTTAAAAACGCAAGTCCTTCAGACCTTTAATCGTCTCTTCCGGATTGGGCGATTTAAACACATAACTTCCTGCTACTAAAACATCAGCACCTTTTTCAACCAACTGGGCAGCATTACTATTATCAACGCCTCCATCAACCTGAATCAATGCTCGGCTGTTCTTCTTTAATATCAGCTCTTTTAATTGCTCTACCTTATTATAAGTGTTCTGAATAAACTTTTGTCCCCCAAACCCCGGGTTGACTGACATTAACAGAACCAAATCCAGCTCACTGACAATATCTTCCAATACAGCAATGGGGGTATGCGGATTCAATGTTACACCAGCTTTCATATTAGCAGCATGAACTGTTTGTACGGTGCGATGCAAATGCGTACTTGCTTCATAATGCACATTAAACAAATCAGTTCCTGCATTCTTAAACATTTCAATGTAGCGCTCAGGCTGCGTAATCATCAGGTGTACATCAAATGGCTTTTTAGCTAAGGGTTTAATCGACTCTAAAACAGGAATTCCGAATGAAATATTGGGCACAAACACGCCATCCATAATATCCAGGTGAAACCAATCGGCTTCACTGTTATTTATCATTTCAATATCCTTTTTCAGATTACTAAAATCTGCTGC
This sequence comes from Carboxylicivirga litoralis, assembly GCF_025499605.1. Taxonomy (GTDB): domain Bacteria; phylum Bacteroidota; class Bacteroidia; order Bacteroidales; family Marinilabiliaceae; genus Carboxylicivirga; species Carboxylicivirga litoralis. The sequence goes on from NZ_JAFMVC010000007.1 coordinate 29,072, forward strand.
CAGTAACGATGGTGCGATAAGATGTTTCATTGCCCGATTGCTTGTTTTAATCAATAAAAAATGTGTTGCAAAAATACAACACATTCAGTTATACGGATATGATATTTTACATTATTTACTATTGCCCGAGGAAAGAACGTAATATTTTACTTCTGTAAGTATTCTTCAAACGCTTAATGGCTTTCTCTTTTATCTGCCGCACTCGTTCACGGGTTAAATTAAAGAGTTTGCCAATTTCTTCCAATGAATAAGGAGGTTCACCACTCAAGCCATAGTACAATTTAATAATATCCGATTCGCGCGTTGAAAGCGTTGCCAATGAACGGTCAATCTCCTGACGCAATGAATCATCCAATAAATGCGTATCCGGACTTAATGAATCATTGGATAATAAAACATCATATAAAGTGTTGTCTTCATCCTTTTTCAAAGGCGCATCCATCGATACATGGCGTGATGATACTTTTAATGCTTCCTTCACCTCTTTGGGTGCAATTTCCAATATCTGCGCTATCTCATCGGCTGTTGGTTCACGCTGGAAATCCTGTTCTAAACGTGAGAACGCATTGTTAACTTTATTAATTGAACCAATTTTATTAAGCGGCAAACGAACAATGCGTGCCTGCTCAGCCAAAGCCTGAAGTATCGATTGACGAATCCACCAAACAGCATAACTAATAAACTTAAAGCCACGTGTTTCATCAAAACGCTGAGCTGCTTTTATTAAACCGAGGTTCCCTTCATTAATCAAATCGGGCAAGCTCAAACCCTGATTCTGATATTGCTTAGATACAGATACCACAAATCGCAGATTGGCATTTATCAGACGTTCCAAGGCTTTATTATCCCCCTGACGGATTTTCTTGGCTAAAACAACTTCCTCATCAGCATTTAGAAGCTTTACTTTCCCAATCTCATGCAGATACTTATCCAACGATGGCGTTTCGCGGTTGGTTACCTGTTTAGTAATCTTAAGTTGTCTCATATCGAATCAGTTATATTTGGTCCTGGCTAATTAAAACAACGTCGCATCCACGCTTTTTGTTTAACCGTACTTTAAAAATGCATTTTTTTTTGCGATTGACAAAGTGATTGATACTTAAAAAAATAAGCTCAATTCATTAATTTGACGAATATGTTTTGCGAGTAGATAAACTTTGCATACATTTGCATCAATCATGTTGACGCCTGTCAGGTGGTCAATCCTAAATTGACTTTCGAGTACAAACAATTTTCAGAATACAAATTAATCCAAAAAGATATTTCTTAAAATATTGTTTCTATAGTTATGTATGATATACTAGAACTAAACAAAAAGCTATTGACCGAATTGCGTCAAATAGCTAAAGAACTTAATGTTAAGCGCGTTGAGTCCTTTAAAAAACAAGATTTGATTTACAAAATTCTTGACGAACAAGCCATTCAGGTTTCAGGTGATAAAAAAGCCAAAAAAGACAAGCCTGCCGAAAAGAAACCAAGAACCAAGCGTCCGCGCACGCAACGCAACGACGGACCTATTGCTTCATCGGTTAAATCAAAAGTAGCGGAAGCTGCTGGTGCTATTAACGACAAAGAAGAAAAGACAGAAGAGGTTAAAGAAGCCAAAGAAGCTCCTGTTGTTAAAAAAGTCACTAAAAAAGAGCCGATCAAAGAAGCTAAACCTGAGCCTAAACCAGAAGTTAAAGCAGCTCCTGTAGAGGAAAAAGCAGAAGCTAAAGAGCAGACGGAAGAAAAAACAGAAGCACCACGCGAATTTAAGCGTCGTGATGATCGCGACAATAGAGATAATCGTGATAACCGCAACCGTGACAACCGCCAGCAGGACGATAAACGTCGTTTCCAAAATCGCGATAACCGTGATAACCGTCGCCAGAATGAGCGTAACAACGACAAGCAGTACGAATTCGAAGGCATTATTTCTGCATCCGGCGTATTGGAAATTATGCCTGATGGCTATGGTTTCTTACGTTCGTCAGACTATAACTACCTGAATTCACCAGATGATATTTACGTTTCTCAATCTCAAATCAAGTTATTTGGCTTGAAAACAGGCGATAGCGTATTAGGCACCATTCGTCCGCCAAAAGAAGGCGAAAAGTATTTCCCTCTAATTAAGGTAGAGCAAATTAACGGACGTGAGCCTGCTTTTGTACGCGACCGTGTGCCATTTGACCACTTAACGCCGATTTTCCCGGATGAGAAATTTAATTTAACAACTGGTCCTAAAGCCAACTTATCATCACGTGTTGTTGATATGTTCTCGCCTATTGGTAAAGGTCAGCGTGGTTTGATTGTTGCCCAGCCTAAGACAGGTAAAACGGTTCTGTTAAAAGATGTCGCAAACGCCATTGCCGCTAATCACCCTGAGGTTTATATGATTATTTTATTAATCGATGAACGTCCGGAAGAGGTAACAGATATGGCGCGCAGCGTTAATGCCGAGGTGGTATCGTCTACATTTGATGAGCCGGCTGAACGTCACGTGAAAGTAGCTAACATTGTGTTGGAGAAAGCTAAGCGCATGGTTGAATGTGGCCACGATGTTGTTGTTCTTCTTGACTCTATCACCCGTTTGGCTCGTGCTTACAACACGGTTTCTCCTGCATCGGGTAAAGTATTATCTGGTGGTGTGGATGCCAATGCATTACACCGTCCAAAACGATTCTTTGGTGCTGCCCGTAATATTGAAAAAGGTGGTTCGTTAACAATTATCGCCACGGCATTAACCGAAACTGGTTCAAAAATGGATGAAGTCATTTTCGAGGAATTTAAAGGAACCGGTAACATGGAACTTCAGCTTGAGCGTAAGCTTTCGAACAAGCGTATCTTCCCTGCTGTTGATGTTAACTTATCAAGTACACGCCGTGAAGATCTGTTGATAGAGCCAGAAATGATGAACCGCATCTGGATTCTGCGCAACTATCTATCAGACATGACTGCTGTAGAAGCCATGGAGTTCTTGCACGACAGAATGCGAAAAACAAGCTCAAACGAAGAGTTTTTGATTTCGATGAATGATAATTAAATCAATGATTTCAAAATCATATAACGAGGGTGTCGAAAGGCACCCTTTTTTTTGTCCAGACATTCCAGGAAAATTGAGTTCTTTGGTTTAAACGGATTATCAACAAAACACCCCTATAGGCTATAATCTGACTTGTACTCCACCCCGCCTCCCTTTCCTTCTTCATATACTTTCATTACTTTTATGGTGCAGAAGGAAAACTAACTCATTTAAACCACATGAAACGACCATGCTAATTCAATCTATATACAAATGAATGGGTGATTTTATTTGGGCGTTTCCCGTTTGCCAGCAGGCAGGCATCTGACCAATCAAAATAAATTCAACACATGAAACGAGGATGTAAAATTTAATTATCCAATTTTACACACAGGTGGACGATTAAATTTTCTTCGGAGTTCCATATGGCAAATGAAAGAAAATACAAACATATGAAACAAATTGCCTTATTTTTAGCCGATGGTTTTGAAGAAGTTGAAGCCTTAACACCAGTGGATGTTTTACGAAGAGCCGAACTGCAGGTAACTACTATATCAATTTCAGAGACAAAAAACGTTTGCGGCGCTCATAACATTACTGTCATAGCCGACCAACTATTTTCTGAAACTAACTTCTCTACATTCGATGCTCTTGTTTTACCAGGAGGAATGCCAGGCACCAATAACCTGAATGCACATGAAGGGCTTAAAAAGGTCGTCCTGCAATTTGCCAAAGATGGTAAACTGCTTGGTGCCATTTGTGCGGCTCCACTTGTTTTTGGTGAATTAGGTTTACTGAAGAATAAAGAGGCGACTTGCTATCCTGGCTTTGAAGACAAACTAAAAGGGGCACGTATTTCGAAACAGCAATCCGTAAAAGACGATCAGTTTATTACAGCGAATGGTATTGGTGCCGCCATGCAGTTCTCGTTGAATTTAGTGAGCGAGTTATGTGGCATTGACAAAGCCAGTGAACTGGCCGGTAAAATGTTAGTTAGATAGTATTAAATAAAAAAAATGGGACCTAAACCGTTGCTTATAATCCCATTTACTAACCTAACCCAAATCTATGAAAAAAATCTATCAGGTAAATTCCAATTAGCGTGCCAAGAATATTGATTCACAGTTATTAAAAGTTAATTTGAATTTTAATTTGTTAATTAGGAACACGAATACCCAAACAACAATACTAATGTTAAAACGCCTCACATATATTTTCCTCATTAGCTGCTTAATCTCCTCTTATGCAGTTGGTAACAATTTAAAATTCAAATCCTTTAACACCGATGATGGCCTGTCGGGCAGCACAGTAACCTGCTTTTATAAAGCCAACAACAATTTGATGTGGATTGGAACAGATAAAAGCATTGACCTATTTACCGGACAGGAATTTATCCCACTAAAGAACTTTATTGTTGATTCGATTAGTACGCTGCAAGTATCTGTTACATCAATTGCAGAGCATCAAAAGAACACGATATGGGTTGGTACCTGGGGCGATGGTTTACTTAGTGTTAATATTGAAACCGGTGAATACAATCACTACTGGATGAATGATAACTTGAGCAACACAACCATTAGTGATAACTACATTAACTGCCTAACTGTATTTGAAGAACAATTATGGATAGGTAGCAATTATTGCCTGAGTCAGAAGATTGGAGATACCTTCACACACTACTCATTTGAAGAAGTGTTGAGTAAAGGCATCCCGGATATACGGGCAATTATTCCCAAATACAAGCATCTACTAAGTATTTTCACCAATGCCGGAGAAATTATTGAGCTAAATACGCAAACTGGCACCTACCAGAAGGTGGCTGAAATTAGGGCTCCAATTAAAAACATTACCTGCGTTGTTAAAGATAAAAACAACCAATACTGGATTGGAAGCGAATACAGTGGCCTTATGATCCTGGATGAAAACTACCAGCACATCAATTCGGCGGGTGAACTAACCAAAGAACTGTCCAATTCGCATCTGTCCGATATTATTGCGCATCCTGAATATGGCATTTTTATCAGCTCCGATGGTGGTGGACTATATATCGTTAATCCGGATGATTATAGCTTTCAACACCTCCAACACTCCTACTCCAACATGTATTCTTTAAGAAGCAATCAACTCGAAAGCCTTTTTTTAGATAAAGATGGCTTATTGTGGGTAGGCTATTTTAAAGCTGGATTTAGTCAATCGATGTATGAAAGCGATGGTATTGAACACATTTACAAAACAACTACTAATGGTGGAATTCTGCCTAATAAAAACGTGAATTGCTTTACTGAAGATAAGGCGAAAAACGTTTGGGTAGGAACTGAAAATGGCCTGGCTATATTCGACAGCCTGCTCAGTACAACCAACCATTCTTCTTTTTATAAAAAAGTACTAAATCAACTTAAAAAGCTCCCTGTTACTGCTTTATCCTCTTCAATCGATAAGAAAACCATATACGCCGGAACCTACAACAATGGCCTTTTCATCATTGATCCTGAGCAAAAGCAAATCACTAATTTTAACACCATTAATTCAAAGCTGGAAAGCAATTTCATCCGCAACATAAAACAGCTAAATGATTCAATACTTTATGTAGCCACTGTAGATGGTGGTTTTTATAAATACCACCATAATAAATTTGAAAAAATAAAAGTCTACTATGCCAATGAGTATGAAATCCAGGACTTTTTCCATATTGAATTAATCAACCAGGAAAAACTTTGGCTGTCGAGTGCCGGAAAAGGTGCTTTCCGAATCAGCACACCAAGCGGCTCGGGTGAAATGTTTAATTCAATCATCACCACCATATGCTACAGCACGAGTATCACATCCGATTCAAGTACTTACATAGCTAGCAATAAAGGATTGTTCGAATTCAATAATAATACAAATACTTTTGATCCAATACACACGTCTAACGATGCCATTGATTACTATGGTATCATCGAAACAGATCCAACGCATCTCTGGATAAGCAGCTCTTCAGGATTGTATCGATATAACAGGACAAATGAAAAGATGGAACGTATTGTTAGTCCCAATATCCAGAATAAAGAATTTCATCCGGGAGCCTACTACAAACGCAGTAACGGCCAACTTCTATTTGGCGGAACAAACGGTTTCAATGTCATTTCCCCAGAGAACTATTCGCCTGGTAGCAGTTCACCTGATGTATTTATCAGCGAATTAAAAATTTACAATACGCCAATAAAACCTGGACAACTATACGATGAAAAAGAGATACTGACTCAACAAATTAATTACACTGAAAAAATATCCTTATCGCATAATATTGACTTATTTAGCATTAAGGTTAACACAATTGATTATCGCAACAACAATACCAATATTGCCTATACAATCAGCAAAAACGGCATTGAAAGCGAAGTTTTTTATACGGTTGATGAAATAGCGTTTTTAAACATGCAACCTGGCAAATACAAGCTCAGGATATATCCAATAAACAACCTTAGCTTCGATATTAATCAGGATGCTGCCAAAGAAATTACGATTATTAAAAATGCGCCATGGTGGCATTCCATATGGATATATTTTGGACTATTGGTATTTATTGTTATCACCATCTTATCGTTGCATTTCCTGAGGATTCGTGAGTTAAGCCGAACCAAAAGAATGCTACAGAAAAAAGTAACCGAACGAACAGCTGCCATATTAAGTCAAAAGGAAAGGCTGCAACATCAGAAAAATGAATTGCAGGGAATTCTTGCTCAAAATAAAAAGTTAGAGTCGTTTAAAGAAAGCATCATTAGCATGATTGTTCACGACTTAAAAAATCCACTTAACGGCATTATTGGTCTTTCATCATTGAATGAAGTAAAATACCTTGAACACATCAACAGTGCCAGCCGCCAGATGTTGTGCTTAGTTGAAAACATACTGGATGTCAGGCGTTACGAAACACATTCCCTCAAATTGTTCTATCAGCAATGTGATATCCGTCAACTGGCTAACGAGGCGATTGATGAAGTACGTTTCCTACTCAAAGACAATCAAATAGAAATTATTAACCTCACCCAACACCTGCAATTATCCGTCGATAAAGATATTATTCGCCGTGTTTATATCAACCTGCTAACCAATGCTATTAAATACAGTAAGGTTAGTGGTAAAATAACCCTCCGAAGCAAACTTTCTGATGAAGCTAAAGAAAACACTTTACTTCTGTCAGTACAGGATGAAGGCATCGGGATACAAAAGGAACACAGAGAAAGCATCTTTGATCTTTACCTGCAGGTTAAAACCCAAAAATCGGGCATGGCTAACTCAAATGGACTAGGTTTGAACTTTTGCAAAATTGCCGTTAACGAGCATGGTGGCAAAATTTGGGTAGAATCAGAAGTTGGCAAAGGCGCTACCTTCTTTTTCGAGATACCTTTGCAACAACAGTCTTCGAAATAGTATAATATTTTTTACCATTATTCGTTTTACCTTAAGCATTATTCATTCATATGTCATTTATTATTTTGTATTGGCATATTGATGTTTATTTTTACAGCTCTAATTATACAATTTGATTGAAAATTATTTAATAACCTTAATAAAAAGATGAAGAGACAACTATTGACACTAGCCGTTTGCCTATTCAGCATGGCTGCCTTTAGCCAGGTTAAAAACCAGCACGCTATTGGTGCTCGATTGGGAGCCGGAAACACGTTTGGTTCGCAAGTAACTTATCAGTATGGTTTATCGAACTACAACCGTATTGAGGTTGATTTGGGATTTCACTCCAACACCAATGGTAATGGCTTTAACCTTTCTGGTGTATACCAATGGGTGTGGGACATAGAAAGCGGTTTTAACTGGTATGCCGGTCCGGCTGCAACGCTTGGTTCATGGAGCTATAACAATGATTACTCTGGTAGCGGTGATTCAGGCGCTTACCTTGGTATTGGCGGGCAGATTGGTGCCGAATATAACTTTGAAGAGATACCGCTTAACCTGAGTGTAGACACCATGCCTCAGATTGGCTTTGGCCCAACAAACAATAATTTCAACATGGGTTTATCCATAAGTGCCCGATATACGTTTTAAACTGTATCGCAAATGATATAGAGGCTCGGCAATTTGTCGAGCCTTTTTTGTTTTTCATCTGTTTAAACTACTTTTGAGTTCAACCTAATGCAGGATGGACAAGACCAACAACCCTCAAATACTATGGAATGCACTTAAGGCAAATGACAAAGCTGCTTTCGATAAGCTATTTAAAATGCTTTATCCTTCCTTATGCCGTTTTGCCCACACCATCACCCATTCTACTTTATTAGCAGAAGAAGCCGTACAGAATATTTTTGTGACATTGTGGGAAAAGAGGCTACAACTAAATCAGGTGGACAATATCAAATCCTATTTGTTCAAAACCACATACAACCAGTGCCTCTGGCTATTAAAGAAAAACAAAACACAAAAATTCTACGAAAATCAATATGCTCTCGAAGCTCCGTCTGAATTGAGCCTCGAAGAAAAAGAAAACTGGGAAGCATTCAGACCTCATATAGAAAAAGCTGTCAGCAATCTACCCGATAAGTGTCGCCAGATATTTTTATTACGCCGTTATGAAGGATTAACCAATGCTGAAATTGCCGACTATCTTAATATATCGGTTAAAACGGTTGAAAATCAACTATCAATTGCCATCCAGAAATTACGCACTGAGCTGCATCCTTTCATAAAAAGCCTGCTTATTTTATTTTTTATTGAGAATCTTTAGGGGTATTTGGTTTGGGCTTCCTCTTTAAAGAAAAAGCGATACCAAAATGTTAAAAATGAGAAGTATTCTGAAGCCCAACGGGCTTCAAATATCAGCATAGGACATCGTCCTATGAGTCTTGTTTATAGAAAACCTATTGCCCCTTTGGGGCATGCTATCAACCAATATTACAACCTAAAGACGAAGCAAGAAACCAAAAGCTCATGCAAAAAGAAGCTCCCATTAATAAAATATTATCTAAGCTAGACAATTCTATTGGTTCTGAAGCCGAAACCGAATTAAATGAGTGGCGCCACGCATCTAAAGAAAATGAATCGTTCTTTAAGGCCTTTTTGTTTTTCTGGGACGACAAACAAACCGGAATTACCACATTTCAGCCCAAAACTGATCAAGCTTTAATAAAAGTTCATCAACGCCTTTCCCGTCTACAATTCATAAGGCAGACGATAAAAACAGCCGCTGTTTTCATCGCATTGATTTCAGTTGGTAGTGTATTATGGCTATTAAAACCCGAAAACAAAACCATTCGAATAATAGCTACTACACAGCAAGAGACACTTCTACCTGATAGTACGAGGGTTATTTTAGCTAAAGGCAGTGAATTAATCTATCCCGAATCATTTAAAGCAGCAAAACGAACGGTTAAGCTCAATGGTAAAGCCTGGTTTGACGTGGTTCATGATCCCGAACACCCTTTTATTGTTGAAACACACAAGGCTTACACCAAAGTCTTGGGTACTCAATTTACCATAACAGCCAAAGACAATACGCCAACGGCAGTTTTTCTTGATCAAGGAAAAGTGTCTTTTAAACCTAAGCAATGGTTAGCTCAAAAACAGATATTAGAACCTGGCGAGATGATAAGTTATTCCAATGGAGCTTATCACAAAACAAAGCAACACAATCTGAATGCTTCGTCGTGGGCCACATATCAACTGAAGTTTAAAAGCACAGCTCTTGATGATGTTATCCTTGAGCTAAAGGCCTACTACAATGTTGATATTGAACTTCAAACAGCACAGATTGGGCAATTGCGCTTTAGCGGAACCATAAAAGACAAAGACCCTTACAATGCCCTTGAAATAATTGCTTTAACCCTTAAACTTAAATTAATCCAAAACGAAAATACCTTCATCCTAAGTCTATGAGAACAACATTCCTTCTTCTAACCTACTTGTTTATTTGCATTTTCAATACAGAAGCACAAAAAACCACCCATTTTTATCTGGACAGTGTTGCCCAGGCTAACCAGCTGGAGTTGTGCTTTAGCGAGGACATGGTTAACCTGCAACGAACCATCTATCCACCTAAGGATAGCCTGCCCTTAGACGATTATCTAAAACGACTGGCTTACGAAAGTCATTTAGATATTCAGCTCAAAGGCAGCAACCTGATTGTGACCAACCCCAATGAGCAGACCATCTTAGTAAGTGGCCGTTTAAGAGATTTAAACTCGAATGAACCTCTGCCCTTTGCTCATATTTTGCAACGCGACTGGGGCACTGGCTCCATCACCAATGCCGAAGGTGGTTTTGAGCTACACGTGCCATCTGTTTTAAGCGGGCTGCCTCTTGAGTTTTCGTGCATGGGCTATTCTGATACGACCATCATCATCCCGCAAGGAGACAGCCTGAACTTAAACATCGCGTTACGACCCAAACCCTACAACCTCAACGAAGTATTGGTACTGCCCAATGGCAACACAGCTGAAGACCTGGTGCGTATGGCCTGCAAACGTATCAAACGTAATTACCACCGAAAAACCGCTCAGATGGACGCTTTCTATCGCCGTACTGGCTTTCGCGACTCCACGTTTGTTCAGTTGATTGAAGCGGCTTTATTAGTCGAAGATAAGGGCATTGATATGCCATCATCAACAACCAAAATAAAGATTAGAGAAATTCGGAAAAGCCAGAATTACCTGGTGCCAATGGATGCAAAATACAAATGGGCTTTTGAGAGAACTGAGAAATATTTATTTGGTGGACACCGGAACATGTTTTACCGGGCTATTGGCAATCCCGTTCGTACGTATAAAGCAGATTGGTGGTTCAGGCCTTTGGTTGACTACAATACATTCAAATACGAGTTTGAAGGCGCCATGTGGCTCGATTCTACCAAGGTTTACAAAGTGAAGTATGAATACGACGCCTTATACCCCAACGGCAAACGCGCATCTGAGGTTGGCGATGATTTCTTTGGTGGCTATATCTACATCAATGCATCTGATTATGGCATCTTAAAAATGAACCGGGTTGAAGAATACTATGGTGACGACAAGCAAAAACAGGTATTTCGGATAGGTAATAAAACGCTTTGGGATAATGAGTATAGTTTTCAGCAGATTAACGGCAAGTATTATTTAAAGTACATTAAAGACCTTGATTGGTCCAGGGCTAAATCTTTTATCTATGAAAACCCCGATGCCGATGATAAAGACAAAAAGGTGAAATCGCGCCAATGGGCTGAGCAATTACTGGTTATCACCAATGTTGTTACTGAGCGTCAGCAACGCGAACGCATCCGGCAGAAAGAACTGCTTGACCGGCACGAAAACTCCTATGAAACAAATTATCCTTACAATCCTGAATTCTGGGAAAACTATAGCATGATTAAACAAAAGCCATTACCGGGTAAAGCCATTGAAGACCTGGAATGGGAAAAATCACTGGAAATTCAATTTGAAGAAAACAGTACAGCCAATGTTGAAGATTAAAAACTTAAACCATCAGTTTGGGAAACAGGGAGTGATAAAAGATATTACTTTTCAAACTAAAGAAGCAGGCTTGTATGTGTTTGCAGGCGCCAATGGTTGTGGCAAATCCACCTTGTTTCGATTAATAGGAGGTTTGTGTCTTCCATATAGTGGAAGCATTGAACTCAATAATGTCACTTGTGCCAATGAGTATCGCCGCCACCTAGGCCTATCGCTCGAGCCTTTTAAAACAGAACCCAACCTTAAATTGGGTCAGATTTTAAAAATGGCACAAGAAGAAAAGTACATCAGCGATGACGAAATAGACTATTGGCTTGGCTACTGGCAATTAAAAGAGGCTATTAACAAAAAGTTTAAAGCCCTGTCGGTAGGCATGGTTAAACGGCTTTCGCTAATAACGGCCTTCCTCGGCGAGCCCCCGGTTTTAGTACTCGACGAGCCTTTTAACGGCCTCGACCCACTGGGCATTGAGTTGCTTCAAAAGGTATTGGAACGAAAAATAGTGGAAGGCAAGCTCATTCTTTTATCCACCCACCTGTTAAGTGAATTATCAAACACCATGGAACAAGTGATTATTATGGAAAAAGGGCAAATTAAAAAAGTGCTTGATAAAAACGAGGTCTCCAACTCAGAAAACAAATCAGTTATAATGCAATGGCTACAACCTCAAACCCAACTTTAATATGAAACGTTTTATTCGTCACGAAAAACAAATACTGAGCAGTTGGCGAGTTGCTATTCCCCTTTTAGTTCTGGGGCTAATACTTTTCTTCTCAGCACTGCTGGCTCTTTGGTCTGGCAATAATAATCACCTCAGTGGCATTGATTTGGCTCGCCACCTATGCCAAAGAAGTATGAGCGCCTCCCTACCCGGTTTATTCTTCACCATGTGGTTGATACAAACCATTTCTCATTACAACACAAGTAGCTACTATACAAGCTTGTTGCTTTTTGGAAGCAGCCGACTTCGTATTTTTATGTATTGCCAGGTTCAGTTAGTGGTGTACACAATTGTTTTCCTGGCTCTTAACTTCCTGATGTCTGCAGTGGCAGGCCTTATTTTTGGCATCTATCCCTGGCAATTGCTAACCGAACTTAACCTCAATAGCCTGCTGGCTTTTATGCTCTTCTTATTTGCGATTGGTAATCTTGCCATATTACTGAGCTTCTATCAGCCAGGTCACCTGATTATTTTGCCATTTTTCTTTTACTGGCTGCTAGAGTCTTGGTTGGTGTCCTACGCACAACGACAGTGGGAACTAGAATACTTTAACCTGGCACCGCTGAGTAGCTTAAAAGCCATCATTGGCCAATCCATTCTAAATATACCGCAGCTAGTTGCCATAAGCATCTACTTCTTTGTCAGCATTATCTTATTGCATCGTGTTATTCTGAAAAAACAATTTTGATTGTCCATATTTACGCATAATGATAAACGCAGAGACACAAAGACGCAGAGCTTTTTATGAGTATCTTATATAATTCTCTGCATCTCCGCGTCTCTGTGTTTAGGCTTTTATCTGATAAATATTCTATCCACATTTTATACAAGATTACGAATATTCAAAAACAATTTTAATTACTTCACAATGAAAACCAAAGTCATTCCATATATTATTACTTTCTGTTTTATCGGCTTGTTAATAAGCACGAATGCCATTTCGCGCTGGCAGCAAACGGCCATATTTCGCCATTATGACAACATTGACGAACCCATCCGAAAAGTACTGGAACAAGATGATTTTCTGACAGATGAAAGCCATAACAGCATCTTTGTCATCAACCTCTGGGCTACCTGGTGTCAACCCTGTGCTAAAGAAATTCCACACCTGAATAAACTCGTGGATAAATACGAGAAAGATGGTGTTTTATTCCTAGCCATCAATGCCGAGAAAGAAAAAGAAGTGATTGAATGGCTCGACCTGCAAAAACACGATTTTATCTATTTCCACCTGCATAACCATACTGACCTTGCTAATTACCTTTTTCAACTCAATCCAGATACTCAATACAAAACCGGTCAAAAGCCACAACATTTACCTACCAACCTCATCATTAAAAATGGCGAGATTGTTTATTATAAAACCGGTTATAGTGAAAACAACATACAGTTACTGGAAGAAGCAATCAGAAATTGTATTTAAAACTGAGTTTAATTATTTAATTTGATGTTATATATCAGGTTCTAAATATTTTTCAGTACAAAATCCCCTGATATAACATGAATTTATTACATTGCGCTTTCCTAAGTCAAAATGTATAATGAATAAAGCTACAGCGAATAACTCTGTTTCTATAAAGTGCAAAAACCACAATTTGCACTGCATTATGCGTTTTTTATTTTCATCCTTAGCATTAATAAGTCTATATGGCCGCTTCGGCATAGGCTTATTCGAGTGCTGGATCTCCTGATTAAATACCATCATAACTGATAATAATTAGTGACCAACGGTCATTAACATACTTGCATGTACCTGTGTATATGCAAATCAACAATCCAAACAGTTTATAAGTAAATCAAATTCAATGAAGCAAATAATCATTCTTTTATGTGTTGTGTGCAATCTGACTTCGGCAAAAAGTCAGATTAGCATCGACACAAGCGACTATCGACGTGCCGAGCAATTCATCTCGTCGAATATTACAAAAAAGTATTACCGCTCATGGGTCAATCCTCAATGGGTCAAAGACACTTCTTTCTTCTGGTACTCGATTAATACTAAAAAGGGAACCGAATACATTAGATGCGAGGTGAAAAACGGTAATAAAAAGGCTTTATTCAATCAGGAAAAACTCGCGACACTTCTCACCAAAGAATTGAATAAAGAAGTGAAACCTTATAACTTACCCATTACATCCTTAGAAATGAACAAGGAAGGTGATACCTTAATTTTTAAGGCCAACAAACAATGGTATAAATATCTGATTGCAGATAATTCAATAAGCAAATTTGATAAGACCGAAATACAAAAATTATCATCGGTTTCTCCTGACAAAAGTAAAACGGTTGTGGTGCACGATTACAATATCTGGCTAAAAACAGGAACGGATTCTATACAAATCACCACGAATGGAACTCAGAAATATGGTTATGGGGTATCACCGTCGTGGTATTCCACCAAAAACATTGAGTTAGAAAACGATCATCCGCTCGAACTGGACATTAACTGGAGCCCTGATGGTAAATACATTATAGCAGGCAAATATGATCGCCGACAAGCCCGTAACTTATACTTGTACAAAATATTGCCCGATGAAGGCCATCGCGCTGAAGTACGGGAATACGAGCGCCCTATTGCTGGTGACAGCATTGTTCCGACAGTTGAGTACATATTGATTGATGTTGAGAAAGGCAGTTATCAACAGTTAGACATTCCGGCCAAAGCAACTTTTCTAGCATATGGCTTCAATTGGACGAAAGATGGTTCAAAGGCCTACCAGGTGAGCTTTGCACGTGGCTATCAGTCTGTGGAAATATTTGAAGTGACAGCGCAATCGGGTAAGACCAGAACTGTCTTCACTGAGAGTGCCCAAACCTATGTAGACCCTAATATTAGTGATTTGCGAATTCTGGATAAGCAGCAGCAGTTACTTTGGTTATCAGAACGCGATGGATGGCAACACATTTACCGAATCGACCAAGCCAGTGGCCGAGTTATTAACCAGGTAACAAAAGGCAACTATGTTGTCCGTGAAATAAAATACATCGACGAGAAGAACCAGCGCATCTTTTTCACAGCAGGAGGCAAAGAAAATGGCATCGACCCATATTACCCATTGCTCTATTCTGTCAGATTTAATGGCTCAGGCTTAAAGAAACTAACAGCCGAAACAGCTCACCACACCGTATTTTTCGATGAAAACGGTCAATATTTTGTTGATAATTACTCAACCGTACAGGAGACCAATGTTGCCGTTCTGCGTCATAGCAAAGATGGACGTATTATCACCAAACTGGAAACAGGCGACATCTCTGAAATACTGGCTATGGGCTGGCAAAAACCAGAACCTTTTAAAGTAAAAGGACGTGATGGCAAGACGGATATTTACGGTGTGCTATTTAAACCGGCTAATTTCGATCCCAATAAAAAATACCCGGTGATTGAAGGCACCTACAGCGGTCCGCAGACCATCAGAGCACCCAAAACGTTCTGGCGTGGATTGTCCAATGATGATACTCCCCTGGCCCAGCTTGACTTCGTATTGGTTAATATCGATGGTATGGGTTCTGCCTTCCGTTCTAAGGCTTTTCACGATGTGTCGTATCGGAACCTGGGTGATATTGGTGGACCTGATAAGATGATTGCTATTAAAACATTGGCTGAGAAATATCCATGGATGGATGCCACTCGTGTTGGCATCTTTGGTCATTCTGCCGGAGGATATGATGCTGTGAGAGCCCTTTTAGCTTATCCTGATTTTTATAAAGTTGGAGTAGCCACTGCTGGTAACCACGACCACCGCTCAGCCAAAGCCTGGTGGCCCGAACTATACATGGGTTATCCTGCTGGCAAAAACTATGATGAACAAAGCAATTACACACACGCTGGAAACCTTAAGGGACAACTGCTTTTAGTTCATGGCGATCAGGATCAGAACGTAAATCCAACAGCATCCATGCGCCTGGCTGCTGAATTGGTAAAGGCCAATAAGGACTTTGAGTTAATATTGATTCCCAATAAAGACCATGGGCAGGTGTATTACGATAAGTATATGACACGCAAACGTTGGGACTTTTTCGTGAAGCACTTACATGGTACTCAGCCGCCTAAAAATTATAAAATCCAATAACAGTAAAACCACAATTCCTATGTTCTCAAAAGAAACCTATATCAAACGCCGTCAGCAACTGGCAAAAGATGTTGACAAAGGTCTCATGTTGTTTATTGGTAACACCGAAAGCCCAATGAACTACGCAGACAACACCTACCGCTTTCGTCAGGATAGTAGCTTTTTATACTTCTTCGGACTGAGTCATCCTGATTTAGTGGGCATCGTTGATGCTGAAAGTGGTGAATCAATCATTTATGGCGATGACTACACTATTGACCACATTGTGTGGATGGGGAATCAGCTAACTATTGCAGAGCGTGCTGCCACTTGTGGCGTTAATAAAACCGGAACAACAGCTGATCTGATGGCCACATTAGAAACTGCAAAATCCAATGGTCGCCCCATTCATTTCCTACCTGTTTATCGCGGTGAAAGCAAAATCAAGCTGCTAGAATGGTTAAATATCATGCCATCAGCCATTAAAGATAAAGCCTCTTTGGAGATGGTGTTGGCCGTTATCAAACAACGCAATTACAAAACAGATGAGGAAATTGTTGAAATAGAAAAAGCCGTTAACACCACCGTTAATATGCATTTAGCCGCCATGCGTATGGCTCGACCATGTATAACGGAGGCACAGATTGCTGCTGAAGTAGAAAAAATAGCATTAGCGGAGAATGGCGCTATTTCTTTCCCCGTTATTGCCACTGTAAATGGTCAAACCCTGCACAATCACTACCATGGCAATACATTAAAAGATGGTCAGCTATTCCTTTTAGATGCCGGAGCCGAGACAACCATGGGCTATGCCGGTGATATGTCCAGCACTTTTCCGGTCGGTAAGGCTTTTACATCACGACAAAAAGACATCTACCAGGTGGCTTTAAATGCACATGAGAAAGCCATTGCAATGTTAAAACCGGGTGTGGCCTTTAAAGAAGTTTACCTCGAATCGGCACGTGAGGTGATGCGTGGCATGAAAGACTTGGGCTTCGTCAAGGGAAACATTGATGATGCAGTTGCCTGTGGCGCTCACGCCACGTTTTTCCCTTGCGGCTTAGGGCATATGATGGGCTTAGATGTACACGATATGGAAGATTTAGGCGAGCAATATGTAGGTTACGATAACGAAGCGAAAAGCACACAGTTTGGAATGAAATCTCTACGTCTTGGTCGTAAGTTAGAACCAGGTTTTGTATTAACCATTGAACCAGGCATTTACTTCATCCCTCAACTCATTGACAAATGGAAATCAGAAAAGCATTTGCTAGAGTTCTTAAATTTCAATAAACTTGAAGAATACAAAAACTTTGGTGGTTGCCGTAACGAGGAAGACTTTTTAATTACAGAAAATGGCTGTAGATTATTAGGTAAGCCTCTACCAAAAACCATTGAAGATGTTGAAAAAGAACGCTTAAAAGCATTTTAACCCAGAATTATGCGAATTCTTTCTGCACCAATCATTGAGCAAATAGCCGAACCCACTTTGTGGACAGACATCATGGAATTAGCCCTTAAGTCATCATACGATGAGGACTATTTCACCCCAGAGCGCATGCATGTCGACATCAATGATAATACTTTACTGTTGATGCCATCGTTTGGCCCGGATATGTTTGCCACCAAGCAGGTTTCTGTCTTTCCTGAGAATATAAAAAAAGGAAAAGCTGCCATCAATGGAACAGTTGTTTTAAACGATGGCGCTACAGGCGAAGCTTTGGCATTGCTCAATGGTGCTAAGCTAACGGCCATGCGCACAGCAGCCGTTGCTTGTGTTGGAATTCGGCATTTATCAGATCCTTTAGCAACTACATTAGGTGTCATTGGTGGTGGTCCTCAAGGTCGTCATATCGCTTGGATGGCGAGTCATGAGCGCGATCTGGAACGCGTGTATGTGTACGACCGTTCACCACAAACCATAAGTGAATTTATCAATTTTATGGCCACTAAATGCCCCAATGTAGATGTAGCACTTTGCGAAGATGAGCAACAGGTAGTGGTCAACAGTGAAATTGTGGTGACCGCCACCAACTCGTCAGAGCCGGTTATTCCTAACCTGGAAGACTTGATTGTGGGACGATGCTTTATCAGTGTGGGGTCTTACAAGCCTGATATGCGCGAATTACCAGAGTCGGTTTTTCGCTTGATTGACAGCGTGTGGATTGATGCCGAACATGGTAAAACCGAAAGCGGTGACCTGATTTTCCCCTTAGAAAACGGACTGGTTAAACCAACGCAATTCAAGCATATATCAACGCTTATAGAGCAACCCAACGAACTAGGATTCAGGGAAACCCGGCTTTTCAAGAGTGTCGGTCAGGGTATCTTTGATTTATTTGCGGCTAAGTTGGTGTTCGAAAAAGCATGCGAAGGTAATTTGGGAGAAGAAGTTGATTTGTAGCTATTTGCTAATCACTCCAACTGTTTGCAAGGAGCATGATGAATAAAATTGCCCCCATCGCCTAACGGCACTTCCCCCAGGGGAAGATTACTCTGCACTAAATACTCCCCAAAGGGAGAGGAAATGAGGACCAATACTATTCAGTCTTTGCTCTTTAGGCTTTACGCTCAGTTCAAATTTTAAAATCAGTCAACTACTAAACATACAGCCATGCTCAATCTCAATAACTGGAACTGGCAGCCACCAAAGGACTGGCTCCAGCTTAAAACAGTTGATTTACACACCGGCGGTGAACCATTGCGCGTATTATACAGTGGCTTACCTCAAATTAGAGGTACAGACATCCTTGAGAAACGACATTATTTCAAAGATAATTTAGATTATATCCGCACGGGCACCATGTTCGAACCGCGTGGTCATGCCGATATGTATGGCGCCATCATTACAGAACCAATTACTGAGAATGCAGATTTTGGCACATTCTTTTTGCATAACGAAGGCTACAGCACCATGTGCGGTCATGCCATTATTGCTTTAACCAAACTGGTGTTTGACACCGGTATGATTACAAAAGATGGTAATGAGCCGGAGTTAATTATTGATGCGCCTCCTGGCTTGATTCGCTCAAAAGCCTTTCGCAGGAATGGCAGCGTTGAAAAAGTATCTTTTCTGAATGTACCCTCTTTTTTATTGCTCCAGGATGAAACAATTCTGGTCGATGGCATTGGTGAGGTGACATTTGACGTGGCTTATGGCGGTGCTTTTTATGCCTTTGTGGATGCCGATAATCTGGGCATAGGCATGGAAGAAAAAGACTATAACCAATTGATTGATTGGGGACGCCGTATAAAACATGCGGTTATGGAAAAATACGACATCACACATCCATTTGAAAAGGATTTAAGCTTTTTATATGGTACTATCTTCACAGGAAAACCACAAAATCCGAAGCACCACAGTCGCAATGTCTGCATCTTTGCCGAGGGCGAAGTCGACCGTTCCTCAACGGGTTCTGGTGTGAGTGCACGTGCTGCTCTTCATCATGCTAAAGGCGAGTTAACAACCGGTGAGTGCATTACGATAGAAAGTATACTGGGCACCACCATGGATGTGATGGTTACCGGAGAAACAACTTATGGACCACATAAGGCCATTATACCTGAAGTAAGCGGAACAGCTCATATAACTGGAAAAAATGAGTTCTGGTTCGACCCAAACGATCCACTGAAAGAAGGCTTTATTTTCAGGTAAAACTGCTCGTTTAATATTATTTCAAACTGCTTAAAGGCACCCTGGTAAATTCGACTCTTTCTTTATTGGTAGCGTAGGATACATACAAGTAATTTTGCCAAACCATTGATTTGGGATAATGATAGCCTACTCGCTTATATTTACCTTCATATTCTAATTTAGGCAATGTCTTTCCTCCTTTTCTTAACACAAAGGCTTTGTTAAAACAGTGACCATCCTCACTTAGTGTCAATACCAATGGGCTTCTTCTTTTACCATCAACAGGGTTTCCAACTAGGTAACAACTTCCATCAGGTAAATTACCTGCGCTTTGTTTGGTTCTCGAATCAGGCATATTTGTTAGTATTGGCGTTGACCAATTTGCGCCTTCATCTAAGCTAATTGAGGCTAGCTTTTTATAGGAGCTTTTTTGATCACGAAATACCATGACCAGTGCACTGTCTTTCCTGACAAAAGAACTCGGTTCAATTTCTCTTGAAACATTATTATCTACTGACAAATTGTTAAAATTAGCCCGACTCCACCCTCTTACCCCGGACCGATCATCAGTGTATATGGGCGAAACAACTAAACCCGGTTGAAAATGTGCAGCACATATCATCCTCCCTGAAGCCAGAACCTTTGGGTCTTGTTCAATGACAGCCCGCATGGTATCTCCGTTAGCCATTAACACCGGCTCTAAATTCGACCAATGAATACCGTCTCCTGTTTTGGTGTAAAAAGTATACCCTCCCCGAGGCTTAACACTCACAGGCCATACATGAATATAAGCTATTAATGTATCATTGCACGTCCACCAACCGCCTGATGAACAATAGCCATCTTTTATGGATGGCACCAATATTGCCGGTTTAGACCACTGTTCACCGTCATTGCTTTTGGAATACGCCACCCAGGTATCCGGAGCATCTTCATCATCCTGTGAACTTTGCCATTGGCAAAATAACATCCCTTTAAAGCTGGTCATCACCACGCCATTACAATAATGATCATTTAAACTATCGGCTGCATATATGGTAATCGTTTGTGTTCCTGAAAGTGTGTCTAAGCCTAAGTCATCCAATTCATCCTGATCAAATAACTCTTCTTCAACCGTAAAAGGAATTAAATTTGGCTTTACCTGGCATCCTATAAGCATAAAAAGGATACCCAATAACTGCATATGCCTGAAACGTAAAAATCGTAACGCTGTCTTCATAAAGCTTTAAGAAAGTGATATTTAATTACTTTGAAAAACAAAAAAAAGAGGCATGTCCGGTTGACAGCCTCTTCTTTAGCTATAGAATACATTTAATTACTTCTTCTGAACCACCTCAATTAAATCAAGGTCGAAAATAAGTGTTGAATGAGGGCCAATTTTAGCACCTGAACCACGCTCACCATAAGCCAGGTCAGCAGGGATGTATAAACGCCACTTACTTCCTTCAGGCATTAGCTGTAAAGCTTCAGTCCATCCTTTGATAACACCAGTCACAGCAAACTGAGCCGTATCCTGACGCTCCACTGAGCTATCAAAAACAGTTCCGTCGATTAATGTACCATGGTACTGGCACTTCACACGGTCGCTTTTAGTTGCAACAACACCGTTGCCTTCTTTTAACACTTCGTATTGAAGACCCGACTCTGTTGTTTTCACCTCAGAACGTTTGGCGTTATCTTCCAGAAACTTCTGTCCTTCAGCCAGATTAGCAGCCGCTTTTTCTTCACGCTCAGCATCTTTTACTTTTTTGATGGCTTCCATCACCTTACGCAGGTACATATCGGCAGTCATCTCAGTAAAATACGACTTATTGTAAGCAAACTCGTTTAAGAAGCCTTTCATAAAAGCAGCTTCATCAATCTCATTGAACATGCCTTCCAGGTGCTCACGATTTGCTTTTTTCATTTCAGACTTAGCCAATGTTTTTGCCAATCCTACACACGATGCAGAATCAACTTCTATAGGCCAACGCTCAAATTGTTTTTTCAAATTAGCAGCCTGAAGATAACCAAGTGCATAACTCACACTATCCGTTTGGTCTGCAAAATCCATTTTTCCGGTATTCGGAACTTTAGTACACGATGCCATCACCATCACAACCAAGGTAAAGGCAGCTAGTAGATTTGTTACTTTCATCTGATAATTATTAAAATTTATGTAAGAATTGATTATTTAATAGCCAATAGCTCAACTTCAAAAATCAATGTTGTGTGAGGGCCAATGTGCTGACCTGCACCGCGCTCACCATAAGCTAAGTCAGATGGAATATATAAACGCCACTTACTTCCAACTGGCATTAACTGTAACGCTTCAACCCATCCCTGGATAACGCCATTAACCGGGAATGTTGCAGGCTCTCCACGCTGTACTGAACTATCGAAAACAGTACCATCAATTAAAGTACCGTGATAGTGACACTCAACCTGGTCAGTAGCCGATGGCTTGTCACCATTTCCTTCTGTGATGATTTCGTATTGTAATCCACTTTCAAGAGCAGTAACACCTTCTTTCTTTGCATTCTCAGTCAAGAAATCTTTTCCAGCCTGAATAGCGGCTTCAGCTTGCTTAGCCTGCAGCTCACCAAAGAATTGCTGTAATGTTTGATTAGCTTCGTCAGCTGACATTTGAGTTTCTTGTCCTTCAAAAGCAGCTTCCAGCCCTTTTGTAAATTCTGAATATTCAATCGTCTCGATACCTGAAGCTTTAAGATTCTGAGCCAGGTTCATCCCAAGGGCATAACTAATTTTGTTCATCTATGTATTTATTTTAACTGTTTAGAATAAATCAGCTGCGAAAATACATTAATTAATGAAAAATTGAAAACATGGTTTTCAAGTACATCAGAAAGAAACAAAGGATCGCATCTTAATAGCCATAATGCTAATAAAGATGCGATCCTTAAACCATCCCTAAATTACGCTTTTTAATCCTTCTTAGAAACTATACATCTCGTTTGTCACACGGATAAATTTCTCGTCTCCTAACTTCCTATACTCCACTTTCGGCCCATTCCAGGCTTGAGGCCAGCCGCCAATAACATTGTTAAGATACACCAGTTTTACCGGGTGTTTGCCCTTTGCCAAGGCAATCGTTGTGTTATGACGTGAGAAGCGCTTGACTTCTCCATCGTTATCAATCAATAACTGCCCTGCAATATAAAACTGGTCAAGATTGGTTTGAAATTCGTAAACACCATCTTCTTCAATGGTAAGGTAACCAGTAAATATATGCGATGACGGTTGTTTATAATCGGTCTTCCTGTATTTACTCCCCCGGTTTTCAACCAGTCCATCCCTTTCTTTCCAGTCCGTCACTTTATCTATATTTGCAGCATACACAAATGTTTTGTCAATGTATTGTTCAGCTAATCCCTCTTTGGTAGTTTCAGCACTTACAGCCCTGTGTTTATTAGTTTTATTAATTTCAATAGTTCTGGCTTTACTCATTTTACCATGCGGCAAAAGTGTTGCAATCTTAATGGTTTTATCTTCTGTGAAAGTAAGTACGTTTTTATACACATCTGACGTTGTTGTTGGTTCAGAACCATCAGTGGTATACACCATAGGGTAATTACGAGTATTCGTGAATTCTAGCCTGGCCTTATCAAGATACACCACTTTATCCACCGGTCCTTCGGGCAAAGGAATGTGATAGTTAATAGTGTGTAAATCCAATCGGACTAAATTGTTATCCAAGCGCTTAACAAAACTCTGATAGTCTTTCTGTGCTTTCGATGTCCAGTTTACTTCGGCCAGTGCTATTAAACGTGGATAAACGCGATATTCCACTAATGCTGGCGTATACATATACTCGGTCCACACGTTGCCTTGGGTTCCCAACACATGGTGCACCTTATCAGCTTCTAATTCGGCAGGCACAGGTTCGTAATTATAAGCTTCTTCGAGCGTGGTGTAACCACCGATGGCAACCGGTTCAATGCGGTAATCACCCTGATAATGGTCGAGGTAACACCAATTACCGGGCGTCATCACCACATCGTGTCCTTGCGAGGCGGCTTCAATGCCTCCTTCTTCACCACGCCACGACATAACAGCTGCTGATTCAGCCAAGCCTCCTTCTAGTATCTCGTCCCAGCCAATCATCTTTTTGTTGTGGGCTATCAATACTTTTTCAATGCGTTTTATGAAATAGCTTTGTAGCTCGTGCTCATCTTTTAGCCCTTCCTGTCTCATGCGCCTTTGACACTTTCGGCACTTCTCCCAACGTTCTTTTGGGCACTCATCACCACCAATATGAAAATAAGGCGATGGAAACAATGCCACTACTTCGTCAATCACATCCTCTAAAAACTGAAACGTATCATCGTTGCCGGCACAATACACATCGGGCTCTACCCCCCACACATTACGCACCTCAAAAGGACCTCCGGTACACGAGTACTCCGGGTAGGCGGCCAGAGCGGCCAATGCATGTCCAGGCAATTCAATCTCTGGCACCACGGTGATAAAGCGTTCGGCCGCATAGGCAACAATCTCTTTCACATCCTCCTGTGAATAATAACCGGAGTAAGTATGTCCCTCACCTTCAATACGTGTTGCTCCAACCTCAGTTAACCTGGGATATTTTTTAATCTCGATACGCCAGGCCTGGTCTTCAGTCAGGTGCCAGTGGAAAGTATTCATTTTAAACATGGCCATCATATCCAGGTGCTTCTTAATATTTTCCACAGGCACAAAATGACGGCATACATCCAGATGCATCCCGCGCCACTTAAAGCGAGGTTTATCTTTGATTTCAACGGCAGGAATAGTCCACATCGACTTCTTCACAAGGCTTGAGCTTTCAATTTCGGCAGGTAATAACTGTAGTAATGTTTGCAGACCATAAAAAAGGCCTTGCGCCGAACCGCCACTGATGTATACAAAATCTTTTGTCACAGATAAAGCATAAGCCTCTTTACCTCCTGGCAAAGCAGTATTGATATTTAGAGAAACAAAGTTATTGGAAGGTTCTTCTTTTGCTGTTTCTAACTCAAATCCAGTAGATTGCTTTATTTTGTCTGAAAAAAACGTAATTATTGAATCGGTTTCTTCATTTTGGACCACCCACTTGGTTGATTTGTTTAATACAAAGGAGCCTGCCATTGGAGTAATTTTTTCAGGCAATGGAATGACATGTGTTGTATTTGATTGCGACATCTTTTTCTTTTGTGGTGAGCAAGCCAGGCAAAGGCTTATTAGGAATAGGGAAATCCAACTGAAAATATTCATTCTTCTCATCGTTCATTAGGTTTAAGATTTATCACTGGCAAGTCGTTAAACTTGCAACAAGTGCCATGCATTGCATGTTACGTCACGTAAATATATTACTAAAAAAAATAAATTGCTTGCCGAAAAATTCTCCTAAAACGATATCTCACTGCACTGAACAAATAATCGTATCTTCGCAGCAGAAAAGAAAAAAGGATTATGACACATAAAGCAGGCTTTGTAAATATTGTAGGAAACCCCAATGTTGGAAAATCAACTTTATCCAACGAATTGGTGGGTGAGCGCTTATCGATTATCACATCAAAAGCACAAACCACCAGGCACCGTATTTTTGGTATTGTGAATAAACCAGAGTACCAAATTGTATTTTCGGACACGCCAGGGGTGTTAAAACCTAATTATAAGTTACAAGAGTCGATGCTGAAGTTTTCAAAATCGGCCTTGACCGATGCCGACATCATATTATATGTAACTGATACTTTTGAAAAGCCGGATAAAAACGATGATTTTTTAAGTTCGGTACAAAAAACTGATATCCCTGTTTTATTGGTAGTGAATAAAATTGACCTCATCGACCAAAATAAGCTGGATGACATTATGGACTTTTGGAAAGTACAATTGCCCAATGCGGAAGTTTTCCCCATGTCGGCTCTGCATAAGTTCAATGTTCAGAATTTATTTGACCGCATTATTGAGTTATTGCCCGATTCACCACCTTATTTCGATAAAGAATCATTGACAGATAAATCAGAACGTTTTTTTGTGACAGAGATTATCCGCGAAAAGATTCTGGTTCAATACAAAAAAGAAATTCCTTACTCAGTTGAAGTGGAAGTGGAGGAATTTAAAGAAGCTGAAGAACGTATTGATATCCGTGCAGTAATTCATGTAGCACGTGAGTCGCAAAAAGGCATTATTATTGGTCATAAAGGTGTCAAGTTAAAGTGGGTAGGCATTGAAGCCCGCAAAGACATGGAAGGCTTCTTTAAGAAAAAAGTGAACCTGACTACTTACGTTAAAGTAAGTAAAGACTGGCGCGATAAAGAAAACTTTTTGCGCGGCCATGGTTATGAGTTGAAGTAAAAAGACACGAGACGGAGGACGGAAGACAGGAGACGGAGGACAAAGATAAAAGGCAGAGGCTTTAATTAAAATTGGTGTATAGCAGTAGTTTAATTACCTTTGCAGCCCCGAAAAAACAAAAGAATTATCGTCATGGGAAATATAGTTGCAATTGTTGGTCGCCCTAATGTGGGAAAATCAACACTTTTTAATCGATTAACCGGAACGCGCCAAGCTATTGTGAATGAGGAAGCCGGTGTAACACGCGACCGCTTATATGGCAAAGCATTTTGGAATGGTGTAGACTTTTCGGTGATTGATACCGGCGGTTATGCAACCAACTCTGATGATATTTTTGAAGAAGCCATTCGTCGCCAGGTATTGATTGCTATTGAGGAAGCAGACATTATTGTTTTTGTAGTGGATGTTGTAACTGGCATCACCGACTATGACGAAGGCGTAGCAGATGTATTGCGTCGTTCGGAAAAACCGGTACTGATGGTGGTTAATAAGGTTGATAACAATGAACGTATCACCGAATCGAGTTACTTTTACTCATTAGGATTAGAACACCTCTATCCTATTTCGGCGATTAATGGCGCTGGCACAGGAGAGTTTCTGGATAAGCTGGTATCCATGTTTCCAAAAGATGAAAACGAGCAGGAACTAGACCTACCTAAGTTCACCATTGTGGGGCGTCCTAATGCTGGTAAATCTTCGATTATCAATGCCTTCATTGGTGAGGAACGAAATATTGTAACGCCGATTTCAGGTACCACACGTGACTCTATTTTTACACGCTACAATAAATTTGGCCACGACTTTTATTTAGTTGACACAGCTGGTTTACGCAAAAAATCAAAAGTTAACGAAGATTTGGAGTTCTATTCGGTGATGCGCGCTGTCCGTGCCATTGAAAACTCTGATGTTTGTATGCTGATGATTGATGCCACGCGCGGTTTTGAAGCACAGGATCAGAAGATCTTTAACTTGATTCAGCGCAACAAAAAAGGTATTGTTGTATTGGTTAACAAGTGGGACCTGATTGAGAAAGATACGCATACGGTTAAGAAGTTTGAGGCAATGGTGCGCGATGCCATGGCGCCATACACCGATTTCCCCATTGTGTTTACTTCAGCCATCACCAAGCAGCGTATTCACAAGGCCATTGAAGAAGCTTTGCAGGTATATGAAAACAAGGAGACGAAAATTACGACTTCTAAATTGAATGATACTTTACTGCCTTTAATTGATAAGTTTCCGCCTCCATCAACCAAAGGTAAATTCATAAAAATCAAATATGTAACACAGCTACCAACGCAATCCCCAACGTTTGCGTTCTTCTGTAACCTGCCGCAATACATTAAAGATCCATATAAGCGTTTCTTAGAAAATAAGATTCGTGAAAACTGGAATTTTAATGGCGTGCAAGTCAACATTGTGTTACGTAAAAAATAAGATCAGAGACACCATCTTTGATTAACTGTTCGAGGTGCCACTATTACCATTGGGTAAAAGTCGCACCTCGAATAATATAAACCATTGCAAACTTTTTGGCTATATTTGCCATTGGCTCAGCTTTTCGGTGCCACTTGTTGTATTATAATTCGAACGAATTGATTGATATAAATTATGACATTTAGCTTCAACAAATACCTTCTAACCCTAATAATAAGCCTTTTATTCGTCTCCTATTCATCTGCTCAACGCAAGCTTAGTAGTGGAGGCCCCGACCAAATGGGCATGGGGCAAGGCGATGGTCAAATGGGCGAAGGTGAACAACCACAAGGTGATTTTATCCCTCCTGATGTAAATGCATGGAAACTAAGAGACCATTTTACATTTAGTGACACGGTTGCTGTTGATACCATGTCAAATGGTTATCAAATTTATAACCCAATCTTTAAAAAGAGCATTGCTCAAAACTGGCTGGGAAACATGAATTCAGCTAACCAATCGATGATTTTTGATGAGCAGGAAAAGCATTACGGCTATCTGTTTTATAATTCGTTCCTGACCTATATTCCTCAGCCGCACGAAATATATTTCTACAACACTAAAACACCATACGTTAATCTAACCTATCATTTCGGTGGTCCCAAGCGTCGTTCTGAGGAGGCAATTAGTGCTCTATACACGCAAAATATCAATAAGCATTTTAATGTTGGCCTGCAATACCAGCTCAACTCATCAATTGGATTATACCAGGGACAAAAAGCTGAAAATCAAAACTTCAAATTCTGGAGTAGTTATAATGGCAAACGCTATAACATGCACATGGCCTTCATTTATGCTAAAATTGAAAACCAGGAAAATGGTGGTATTAATCTGACCGGTGCCGAAAATAAATTCAATGATCTGGAGCCCGACGAAATACCCGTCCATTTCCAAACAGCCTACACCAAAATAAACAACCTGCAGTTTTTTTACAACCATTCGTTATCAATTGGAAACATAAGTGTTCAAGACAAAGACTCGACGATTAACGAATTACCGGTCAGCACCATATTCCACACGCTAAAATTTGATCAAGGAAAACGCGAGTACCAAATTGATGATTTAGAATCATACTACATCACTGATTCTCCCTATTATCCAAATATTTACCGCGACTCACTACAAACACGAGATAGTACTCTTTACAACAACCTGGTTAATACATTCCAGATTAAATTTAACGAAGAAGCTAACTCTCTTTTACGTTTTGGACTTAGAGCCTATATTACAAACGACATCATGTACTATAAATTTCCCGGGCAGACGACCTACGGATTGGATGATGAGAATAAAGGCATTATTAATTACCAAACACGAGACACAACGCTGGTTAACTCTGCAATTGGCGGTCAGATATTTAAAAACCTGGGTAAGAACTTCTGGTGGAATGCCGGTCTTAAGTTTTATTTTCAGGGCTATCGGGCTGGAGATTCTGAAATTACTGGTAATTTAAATTCTCAATTCCGCATCCATAAAGACACGGCTGGGTTCTTTGCCAATGGAGGCATCTACTTGCGTCAACCTGAGTTATTTGAAAACCAATACTTCTCCAACCACTTACAATGGAAAGAAGATTTTAACCAGGTGAAAAGTGTGCGTATCCGAGGTGGAATTCGAATCCCAACCCGACGTATTGAAATAAGCGGTGGTGCTAACATAGTCACTGAACACATCTACTGGAATGCATCGGGCTTACCTATTCAAACAAGCACTGTGGTTCAGGTTCTGAGCGCACGTTTAAAAAAGCATTTTAAATTGGGTCGTATTCATAGTGTGAATGATATTATCGCCCAATATACCAGCCATGATGAATATATACCTGTTCCTAAATTGGCGTTATACAACTCTACGTATTATCAAAATACACTATTCAAGGTATTACATTTCCAGATTGGTTTTGATGCCAGATACAATAGTAAGTACTATGCTCCAATGTATATGCCGGCAACAGGACAGTTTGTGAATCAACGCACTGAAAAAGTGGGCGACTATCCTTTTATTGATGTATTTGCCAACTTTCAGCTGAAACGAGCCCGCATCTACGTTAAATTCGACCATGTTAATGAAGGTTATCCAAACGAACCATATTACACCTCGTATCAATATCCCGGCAATCCACGCAGCCTTAAATTTGGCGTATCGTGGAATTTTTATGACTAACGAAGTAACCTAAATAACTTTTTATGGGTACAAGTCATTAACTTTGTACCTGTTTTTAAGAAGTTGTTATGATGAAATTTATCGCCTTATTAACTGTCGTTTTATTCGCTGCCAGTTGTCAATTAAAAAATGAGCAAGTAGCAGAGAAACAGCCTATCGAGTCATCGACGATAGACTTGGACGACATTGTGAAGCGTGGTAAAATACGGGTAGTTACCGACTATAACTCTACTAACTATTTCGTTTACAAAGGGCGTCCGCTGGGTTACCAGCTTGAGCTTCTACAGGCACTTAGCAACACTCTGGGATTAAAATTAGAAATCGTTGTATCAAACAATGTTGAAAAGAACTTTGACAGCCTATTAAAAGGTGATGTGGACCTAATTGCCACCAACCTGACCATAACGCGAGACAGAACACAACAGGTAACATTTACCGAACCTCACTGTGTTACTCACCAGGTATTGGTACAACAAAAACCATCAGATGAAAAATCAAATACTGCCAATTCTATTATTCGAAATCAGCTCGAACTGGCAGGTAAAACAATTTACGTCCAGGAAAACTCAGCCTATGTCGCTCGCTTAAAAAATCTGGCGAATGAAATAGGTGATAGCATTCATATTGTTGAAATACCTGATTACGAAGTGGAACAACTGATTGCTTTGGTTGCCAATGGTGAAATTCCCTATACCGTGTGTGACGACAACCTGGCTCGTATCAACCTCAACTTTTATGATAATATTGACATTGCAACAGCCGTTAGTTTTCCACAGAAAATTGCCTGGGCAGTGCGCCCCACATCTTCTGACTTAAAAGACGTGGTGGATAACTGGCTGATTAACTTCAAAAAAACCAATCAATATAAACGTATTTACAGAAAGTACTTCATCAATAAACGTTCAACCCACCTGGTTAACTCGAGCTTCCACTCTATCAAAGGAGGCCGTGTGTCGGCTTATGACGCCATTATTAAAGAAGAGAGCTTAAAACATAACTTAGACTGGCGATTGGTAGCCGCATTAATCTACCAGGAATCACGCTTTTTACCTGAAGTAGAAAGCTGGGCTGGTGCGATTGGTCTAATGCAATTGATGCCAAAAACTGCTGAAACATTTGGCGTTGAAAAAATTACGTCACCACAAGATAATATTCAAGGGGGATTGAAATTCTTAATCTGGCTAGATAAACGTTTTCAGGATATCATTACGGATCCTGATGAACGACTGAAGTTTGTTTTAGCCTCGTACAATGTAGGCCCAGGCCATGTTGAAGATGCCATGCGATTGGCAGAGAAGAATAATAAAAATCCACATATTTGGGATGATAATGTAGACTACTATCTGCTTAATAAATCGAAACCATCATTTTATAACGATCCGGTTGTTAAATTTGGTTATTGTCGTGGCGAAGAACCATACCACTATGTTAACGACATTCTGGAGCGTTACACGCATTATAAGAATGTGATAAACGATTAGTAAAAACTTCCGATAGCTTAATTTGTTGCAAAAATTCGCTGAGCATCATGGCTGTTGCTCCCCAAATTACGTAATCGTCAATTTTGTAAAAAGGAGCATCAACACGAACACCATTAATATTGCGTGTAAAACGGTGAACAGTTTCAGGCATTAGCAGCTGACGAACCGGCGCTTCAATGACTTCTTCCACCTCTCGTAGGTCCGGAATAAAAACCGGCTCTATTTCTGTAATGCAAACTTGCGGATAAACAATAAAATTGGAATTGGGGATGTACAAAGAACTTAATTCTGTGATAAAACTAACCTCATCGCGATTAATGCCTATCTCTTCTTCAGCCTCGCGCAAAGCAGTGTCCAAATACGAACAATCACCCTGTTCAAATTTCCCTCCAGGAAAACTGACTTGTCCACTGTGCGCTCCATCATACGTAGGTCGTTGAATCAATGGAATCATCCACTCATTATCCTTTTTATATAGCAAGATTAAAACACTACTTACTCTTGCTGTTTCTGGATTGTATTTAATATTCCCGGTAAATCGAACCGAGGGCGACATTAGCTTCTGTGCATCTTTTCCGGGCAGCGGTCTGGTAAGATCCCGGACAAGCAACTTAATCTCCTTCTTCATACACTTTTCTTTACAATGTAACTTAGAAATCCAACAGTTTGTTCTCTTTTAAGTTAACAAATTGTCATGATTATTCCTAGTTTACCAGACGCTAAAATTAAGGCATAAAAAAAGCCGGGCGTTCCCGGCTATTTGTCCCATTTATTAACTTAAACCTTAATTAAGTATTTGTTCATCTCAAATCAACAACCGTACCAATAATTGTAAAACCTGATTTTTTTTGAAAAATAATTGCAATAAAAATACAAGATGCTGAATAACAAATATTTACAATTCATACGCCAAATCACAAAAAAATTCTATGTGAATTTTTTCTCTAAACATCTTTTTAATACTGCACGATATCGCACACCAGATGTCAGTTAACGGACAATTATTTTTAGTTAAAACGAATGGCCTTCACAGGAAGAATTCTTGACACAAGATAAGTAGGTCCCAACATCATGGTCATGGTCACCACTAGCACACCAAGATTTAGCAAAACCAATTCCAACGGAGAAATATGTATTGGCACTGTAGAAAGATAGTAGTTAGCCGGATCTAGTTTGATGACCTTCGTGTATTTTTGAATGACACAGATAGCAATTCCAATGACATTACCCCAAATCATTCCCCGACCAATAATAAATCCTGATAAATACACGAAAACCTTTCTCAAATTCCAATCTTCAGCACCTAGTGCTTTTAAGATGCCAATCATATTCGTTCGCTCGAGTATAAGGATGAGCAAGCCCGATATCATATTAAAACTGGCAACCAAAATAATCAGGAGCAAAATAACATAGACGTTGGTATCAAGAATATCCAGCCAGCCAAATATTTGCGGTTGCAACTGTTTAATTGTTCGGTTACGGAGCATCGTACCATCGGCCTCTACTTTAGCACTGGTCAGGTAATAAATTTCCTCATTCACCTGCTCCATCTTATTAAATGATGATACACCAATTTCGTAACCCGATATTTGTGTTTCGTCCCAGTCATTTAGCTTTTGTACATGCCTTAAATCAACAAAAGCAAAACGCTTATCGTACTCAGGAAAATGCGAATTATAAATGCCAACAATATCAAAACGTCGTGCCAACGCCCTGTCTTGAATAAAGTACATGCGTATTTTATCGCCTACTTTAAAATCGAGCATTCGAGCAATATCTTCTGAAACTAAAATCTCATTGGATCGAACAGAATCATTAAAAGACGGTAATCTTCCTTCTACTAAAATAGACTTTATAAAGTCCCAGTTGTAAGATTGATCAACCCCCTTGAGTACAACCCCCTGAATTGCCTCATCGGCTTTGATAATACCCGGCTTAGTAGCAAAACGCTGAATATAACTAACACCTTCAACAGCCATTACTTCAGCTTCTAAACCTTTATCGATGGATATGGGATTAGTTTCAGGCGAATAGTTATAGTCGTAACTCATGATTTGAATGTGAGATGCAAAGCCACTTATTTTCTCACGAATCTCGCCTTTAAACCCAAAGCCAACTGCTATTGAAACAATCATCACTATAACACCTAAGATAATACCCAATGTGGCCACCTTAATAACTGGACCGGCCAGTTTCTTTCCAACTAAGCCTCCTGAGGCAATTTTACGCGCTATAAAAAGTTCAATATTCAATGTGCTCGGTTTTGTACAAAGTTAGAAAAAGCGATGATAATTTAGGTTCTTTGCAAAACAAAGCCGGAGTGTGACTATCAAATTAATCAATAGTCGCACCCCGGCTATATTTTTTTTTAAACGTCAGCTTCTTAAAGCGTACGTCCAGGATAGGCTTTCAATGCCGCTTCTAATGTCTCAAGCGCATTGCCTAAATCTTCTTTATTCAACACATAAGCAATTCGCACTTCGTCTTTCCCTGCACCTGGCGTGCTGTAGAAACCTGAAGCCGGTGCCATCATCACAGTTTGTCCTTTGTACTCAAATTCACTTAAAATCCACTGGCAAAATTTATCAGAATCATCAATAGGTAATTTAGCAACCGTATAGAACGCTCCTTTGGGTGTTGGCGTATAAACTCCTTCAATCTTATTCAAACCTTCAACTAAGAAATTGCGACGAGCAATATATTCAGCATATACTTCGTCGAAGTATTCTTTAGGCGTATCCAGAGATGCCTCAGCTGCAATCTGACCAAAACCAGGAGGGCTCAAACGCGCCTGACCAAATTTAAGCGCCGTTTCTAAAATAGATTTATTTTTAGTTACCAATGCGCCAATACGCACCCCACACTCACTGTAACGCTTCGATACCGAATCAAACATCACCACATTGTTTTCAATACCTTTTAGGTGCATGGCTGAAATGTGCTGCTCACCATCGTAACAGAACTCACGATATACCTCATCTGAAAATAGATACAAATCGTGCTTCAACACAATTTGCTTCAACTGATCCATTTCCTCTTGCGAGTATAAATAACCTGTTGGGTTGTTGGGATTACAGATGACAATGGCCTTTGTATTTGGCGTAATCATTTTCTCAAACTCTTCAATAGCCGGCAATGCAAAACCATCTTCAATGCTTGAACGAATTGGCTTTACTTCAACACCTGCTGATACAGCAAATCCATTGTAGTTAGCATAGAACGGCTCGGGAATAATAACCTCATCACCAGGATTCAAACATGTTAAAAACGCAAAGGTGATAGCTTCAGAACCTCCGGCAGTGACTAAAATCTCATTCTCATCAACATTAATATCAATGCTTTGATACATTTTAGCCAACTTCTGACGATAACTTACAATACCTGCCGAATGGCTGTATTCAACCACCTTCAGGTCAATGTTACGAATAGCGTCAAGCGCTACTTCCGGCGTTTTAATATCGGGCTGTCCAATATTCAAATGGAATACTTTTGTTCCCTTTGCTTTTGCCGCCTCGGCAAATGGCACCAGCTTACGAATTGGAGATGCCGGCATCTGTTGTCCTCTATCAGAAATATTAGGCATTGTATTACTTTTTAAAGCGTTTCAACATGTTATAATATCATCGCAAATTTAGATTATAAATCGATATAAAAATCATGCTTTTTAACAGTTTTTTTGCCTGATTTTTCTCATCTTTTCAGCTATTTTTTCACAACTCGGCAGAATGTTTATTTTTGTCACAAAACAATTTGACTATGCACAGAGGGATAACAACAATCATATTGCTGACTGCCATTAGCATTTCTACTATTGCTCAAATTGTTAGCATTGACAAACGACGAACTAAAGACCCCAATAAAGGATTTCAGGGCAATGTAAATCTGGGGCTAAACCTTGTGCATACCACAACTGACATGACCCAAATTATGTCAAGACTTAAATTACAGTATAACGATAACGATAATACTTACCTTTTTTCATCTGATATTGGTTTCAGTAAAGTTGACGATGAGCGAAATGTCAACAACGGTGGTATTATGTTTAAGTACAACCACTGGGTCCCTGATAAAATTATTATTGCAGAGGCATTCTACCAGTACCAATATAACCGTGTGAAGCAATTGAAACACCGCCATGTAGTTGGTGGAGGCCCTCGTTTTAACATTGCCGACAAAGAAAAATTCTCGTTATTTCTGGTTGCTTATACTATTTACCTCAATGAGTTGTTTGAAACAGATACTTACGAACGTCGTAAAAGCCTGGTTAAATTCAGTTCCATGTTAGCAACTGACTGGCAAATGTCGGATAATGCATCGCTTTCGCACAGTACTTATTACGAACCAGACTACTCCGATCCTGCTGATTTTCGTATCTGGAGTGAAACACGCTTTAATGTAAAAATAACCAAGAAGTTTACCTTTGCACTTTACCTTCGCTTTGACTACGATAACCTTGTGCCACCTGATGTTGATAGTTTATTTTACACTATCAACAATTCATTTAGTTTAAAATTTTAGAAATCCCCCACCCTGTAACCTTTATTGATGCCTGTTCGCCTTACATTGAAATTATTGTCAATTTGGTGAGCTCGTGCTAATTTATATAATAAAATATATACATTAGCATCTGTTTTTGATTGTGCTTAAAACATTCAACCCAACGACTTAAACCATAATCTAACACTAAACCTATGCACAAAATTTGTTTTCTACTCTTATTATTTCTGCTTCCCAAAGTAGCTCTTTCACAAGGAGTAAAAGGAACCGTAACCGACGAATCAGGCAATACCATCCCGTTTGCCACCATCTATTTGAAAGAAACTACCTCCGGAACCACCACCAACGATCTAGGCGAATATGAAATTCAATTGCCTGCCGGAAAGTATACCATAGTCTTTCAAGGCCTTGGTTTTCAAAAGACAGAAGTAACGGTTAATATCAACGATACATACATCACCAACAACATTGTTCTCAAAAAACAAGAATATCGAATCAAAGAAGTTCGGGTCTATTCTGGTGGTGAAGATCCTGCATACCCTATTATGCGAAAAGCAATTAGTCTGGCCCCCTATTACCAACGCCAAACTGAACAATACAATGCCGAAGTATACCTGAAAGGCAGCTTGCTTATGAAGAAAATTCCAAAGCTGATTCAGAAAATGATGAAAGCTGAGGTAGATGATAACGAACTCATTATTGAAGAAGGCAAGACCTACACCATGGAATCGATAAATGAGATTGCGTTTGCCGCACCTGACAACTACGACCACACTGTTCTTTCTTCTCGTTCCACATTTCCTGGTTCTGAAGAAGACAATGTGATGGGTTACATCACCTACAGCTTTTACGAACCTCATCAGGACATGGCTATTTCGCCTTTGGCTCCCAATGCATTTTCTCATTATAAGTATGTATATGAAGGCTTTTTTTACGAGGGCGATGTGGCGGTGAACAAAATTAAAATAGTGCCTAAACGAAAAAGCCAGCAAACCTATAGTGGTTACATCTATATTGTTGATAATTTGTGGAACATCCATTCAATTGATGTAACTAACAATGCCTTTTTTGGCACCATTAATATTAAACAAGTCTATGCGCCGGTCAAAGAGCGTTCATGGTTACCAATCAGTCACCGCTTTAAAGTGGAAGCCTCAATAATGGGCGTTAAGGCCGATTTTCGATATGCTGGATCGGTCAAATACTCCGATATAAAGCTGAATGCTGACTTACCGGTTCCGGCTACTCTTATGAAGCAATATGCTGCTGAAGAAGCGGCTAAACAAGCAGCCGAACAACAAGCGAAGAAAGAAGAAGAGATGACTCGACAGCAGAAAAAAATGGAAGAACTGCTGGCTAAAGAAGAGCTATCGAACCGGGATATGATCAAACTTTCGCGTCTGATTGAAAAAGAATCGCGAAAAGAAGAAGAATTAAAAGAGGAATCGCTGGAAATTAAAAACACTTACAAGATAACACATAAGAAGGATACCACCAGGCGCGACTCAAGCTACTGGGAAAGCATGCGCCCAATCCCACTCACCAGTGATGAATTGCGTAGCTTTGAAATAAAAGACTCGATTAAACTGGCAAAAATTGAAGCTGATACGGTTAAAACAGAGAAAAAGAAAAAATCGATGTTCAATAAAATATCGGGTGGTTTCCTTGGCGGACATACATTTTATGCCAACGACTCAGCCACCCGCATAACCTATCATGGCTTAATTGGTTTGAAGCAAGTTGATTTTAATGCCGTTGACGGCTGGAGTTATGAACAAGGCTTTACACTGCGACATAAAGTGGACTCTCTTCGTTCCTTCGGACTTTCGCCAACAGTGTCGTATGCCTTTGCCCGTGAAAAAGTATTGTGGGATGCCAATGCCTGGTATAGCTTTGGTAAGAAAAGCCGCGCTAATATTACACTTTCGGGCGGACAGCAAAGCATGGATTTCAATAGCAAGTATGGGATTGATCGTACTTTAAACATGTTCTCGTCTTTATTTTTTAAAGATCATTACATGAAATTGTACCAGAAAGATTATGCAGCCATCAATGGTTCTTTTGAGCCACTACATGGTATGCGCGTTCGTCTGGCAGCTTCCTATAGCTCCTACAAGCAACTTGCAAACAACACCAATTGGTCGATAATTGATAAAGATGAAGAGTATGCGCCTAATATTCCACCTAACGATCAGCTGACTCCCGAGCACCTGATGGATCAGTCAGACATGTTTACCTCTGTTGAAATCACGTACACGCCGCGCATGCATTATCGTGTGTACAAAGGGCGGAAATACAATGTTGGCTCAAGGTATCCGACATTTAAGTTTAATTATCAACGAGGCCTGAACAACATATTTGACAGTGAAGCTGATTATGAGCAATTTAGCGGGGAAATTTCTCAAAAAAAGGAATGGGGTATCTTTAACGCCTTCAACTGGCAAGTAGGTGCCGGCTATTTTTCGCGTAACGACCATATGCATTTTTCACGTTTCCAGCACTTTAACACATCCGAAATACCGGTTAATTTCAAATCGTGGGAAAATGCGTTTATGCTACTCGACGATTACCGCTACAGCACCAATGAATGGTATGCAAAAGCACACGTATCATACACAACTCCATACCTATTGCTTAAGTTTTTACCCGTGCTAAGCAACCGCCTATGGACTGAAAACTTATACGCCAATTACCTGACACAGCCTAATTACAAAAACTATGTTGAGGTAGGCTATAGTATGAACCAAATCTTCCTGATTGGAAGTGCCGGCGTATTTGCAGGCTTTGAAGATGGCAGCTATGCACGCTGGGGATTCAGAGTAGGCATCAACATTGATTAAGCTATTACCCCATCTGGCAGCTAGAAGCAAAAATCACCTGATGAGTTGTTTTATTGCTAGTTTGTTAATCGACTTATTTATTATTTGAAGAGTACATTAAAAAACATTTTCAGTTTGAACTAATAACCTGAGTTCGATTTATATTTCAGAATTCATATTATCATAAAGAGCTGATATACAAGGTAAATTT
This sequence comes from Carboxylicivirga litoralis, assembly GCF_025499605.1. Classification (GTDB taxonomy): domain Bacteria; phylum Bacteroidota; class Bacteroidia; order Bacteroidales; family Marinilabiliaceae; genus Carboxylicivirga; species Carboxylicivirga litoralis. The sequence continues at coordinate 67,877 of NZ_JAFMVC010000007.1, forward strand.
TGCAGGGCTAGCGAGCTAGCTCGAAAAATTTAAAGCAGTAGATTAGTTTTTTATGATAAATCATAGATGTTTCACTTATAAACAGCAATTTTCCTCCCGAAATTTAATCAAAATAGCCCGCTATTCTTTCATAATTTTCGATTGAAACTGACTTTTTATAAGCGATCTGAATCAGAAATTTTACGTCGAACTCAGGTTAATAATAGCACCTCATTGGAAATACCAATAAAGGATCATGTCATTCCATTCTTGAACAGATGAATAACATGATCCTTTTCATTTGCGCAAACAATACTACTTCCGGACTTGTTAAAATGATTGCCGGTTCGCTATCTTGCGAGCTATTTCTATCGATAACAATAGTGTAAAATATGATTCAACCTAAAAACCACATACTTGTCATTTTCGGTGCCTCTGGCGATTTAACCTATCGAAAATTGGTGCCCGCTGTTTTTGATTTATTCGACCAGGGCTTGCTGCCCGAAAAATTTGCCATCCTTGGATTGGGCAGGACCGATTTAAGCAATACTGATTTTCGTCAAAAGATGAAAAAAGGCATTGAACAATTTGCACTTAACACACCTGAAAGTGAAGAAAAGCTGAACAGCTACCTTGAAAAACTTCACTACTTTTCGTTTGACACTAAAGAGCCCGATGAATACTGCCTTTTAAAAGGTAAGTTGCGCGAACTGGATGAGGAGTGTGAAACCGACAACAACTTTATCTACTATCTGGCCACACCGCCAAACATGTACGAAATAATCCCTGAGCAACTTTCACTGCAAGGGCTAAGCGATGAAACTAGTGGTTTTAAACGTCTCATTGTTGAAAAACCTTTTGGTTACGACCTTCAAACAGCCCAAAAGCTCAACAATGAATTGCTGAAATTCTTTAAAGAAGAGCAGATATATCGCATCGACCATTACCTGGGTAAAGAAACCGTGCAAAACCTGTTGGTCACGCGTTTCTCTAACGGGATTTTCGAACCATTGTGGAATCGCAATTACATTCATCATGTAGAGATTACAGGTGCCGAAAACATTGGTGTTGGTAATCGTGGTGGCTATTACGAAGGCTCGGGTGCCATGCGCGATATGATTCAAAACCATTTGCTACTGCTCGCTGGCTTAGTAGCCATGGAACCACCCACCTTAATCGATTCCAACAATATCCGTAATGAAATTGCCAAAGTCTTTCATTCTCTGCGCCCCATAAAGGAGGAAGAGGTTGCCCAATATGCCATACGTGGACAATATATAGCATCTACAATTAAAGGGGAGCAAGTAAAAGGTTACCGCGACGAAGAAGGTGTTGCCCCCGATTCGCGCACCGAAACATTTGCTGCGATTAAATTATTTATTGACAATTGGCGATGGGCTGATGTGCCGTTTTACATTCGAAGTGGTAAAATGATGCCGACGCGTGTAACTGAGATAGTTATTCATTTTAAAGCAACACCCCATCACCTTTTTGCCGATGACGAATCAATTACCAAAAACCACAACCAACTGGTTATACGCATCCAGCCAGACGAAGGTGTGTTGATGAAGTTTGGAATGAAAGTTCCAGGAGCCGGTTTTAAGGTGCAAAACGTGAATATGGATTTTCATTATAGCGACTTATCAGACACCTATTTACCAAGTGCTTACGAGCGACTATTGCTCGATTGTATGTTGGGCGACAGCACCCTCTATCACCGAGGTGATGCAGTTGAAGCTGCCTGGAAGTTTGTTGACCCGATATTGAATGCCTGGAAAAATGATGACAGCATTCCAGTGCATGGTTATCCCGCCGGCACCTGGGGGCCTGACATATCAGATGAATTAATTGAAGAACAAGATATTACATGGCGCTATCCTTGTAAGAACCTAGCCAATGATGGTAATTATTGCGAATTGTAGGTCTAATCTCCTTAATTAAAAACCATGAAGAAGATATTTAACAGCAAAGAAGAATTGGCGTATTACTTTGGCGACTTACTTTTAAAAGCAAGTCAGGAAAAACCTGAACTTTATATTGCACTATCTGGAGGAAGTACTCCTAAGGCTATCTTTGAAGTTTTGGCCAAAGACTATGCTAAATCAATAGATTGGACGAAGATTCGCTTTTTTTGGGGTGATGAACGCTGCGTTGCTCCAGATGATACAGAAAGTAACTTCGGGATGACGCGCGAGTATTTGTTCGATCATGTAAAAACCCGTGGCGTTAATATTTTCAGAGTAAAAGGAGAGCTCGAACCAAAGAAAGCTTTAGAGGACTATATTGAACAAGTTGATGATAATGTGCCCAAAGCTAATGGGTTGCCACAATTCGATATTATGCTGCTGGGCATGGGCGATGACGGACATACGGCTTCTATCTTTCCACACCAAATTAAGCTGTGGAACAGTTCGGCAACTTGCGAGTTGGCCCAACATCCCGTAAGTGGACAAAACAGAGTAACCCTAACAGGAAGCGTCATCAACAACAGCCAGCGTATCTTCTTTTTGGTAACTGGCAGTAGCAAAGCTGAGAAAGTAGATAAAATCATCAATCAAAAAGGTAATTACACCCAATATCCGGCAGCGTTGGTTGACACCAACAAAACAGTTTGGTTATTGGATAATGATGCTGCCCGTGAATTATCAAACAAGTAAGATGATTCGGGACACTTTTACCATTTCATCTGTATCAGGCAAAACCTTATTTGGACAAAGCTGGTTTTGTTCAGAGAAGCCCCGGGCTGTGATTGTTTTAATTCACGGTTTTGGTGAGCACTGTTCGCGCTACACGCCCTACATCAAGCTTTTTAAAGCTGAAAACATCGCGTTTATCAGTATGGATCAGATTGGCCATGGCCGTTCTGAAGGCAAGCGTGGTGTCATTCAATCTTTTCAACAACTATTGGATGACATTGACCTGCTAATTGAAAAGACTGAATCTATTTTTCCGGATATTCCAAAATTTCTTTATGGCCATAGCATGGGAGGGAATATTGCATTAAACTACCTACTGCAGCGCAATTACCCATTTAAGGGCGCTATTATTTCGTCTCCCTGGTTAAAACTAAGTCATGATTTGTCGGGTTTTACAAAAATACTTGTCCGGCTATTCAGTATCATCATACCCAATGTTACAACTAAAAGTAGATTAAACACTGATTACATAAGCAGCAAACAACAAGAAGTACACGCTTATAACATAGATGAGCTAAACCATAGACGGATTTCGTTTCGCTTATTATACAACGTTACCAGGCAAGGTTTGTGGGCTATGAACAACATCCATTTGTTAAAAGTGCCAACCTTGCTTTTACATGGCAATAAAGACCAAATTACGTCTCATTGGGCCAGTCGGGAAATGGCCCTGAAACACCCTGAACTGATTCAATATAGAGAGTTTGAAAACATGTATCATGAAGTGCATAATGATAGACAACGGGAGTTTATCGCCAAACAATGCATCGAATGGGTTAATAACTTGCTTTAGAAATACATTTTTTTTATCCCCCAAACTTCCCTCTCGCCTTCAACTCCATTGGCAAAATACAATTACAGATAAATCGATTAACTGGCACATCAACACCGTATTGTTCGGCTAATTTCACAACAGTTCCATTCTGATAATCAATTTCCGATGGCTTGCCTTCCCACACATCACGGGTTAGAGACGAAGTAGAATCATAGGCTACAGAATCTATAACTTCGATAGTTTTATCAATAAAATTTGGCTTTATATTCACACCTTTCTTCTGCGAAACAGCATAAATCTCATTCAGCAAAGCAATCATCATCTGGCGTGTTTCGTTGAGCTCGCGCAGTTCGCCATAAGTTGTTTTGGTAACCGCCAACAAAGCACTGGTGCAGATAAAGATAAATTTCTTCCACACATCGGCTTCAATATCTCGTGATGCCTTATGAGCAACGCCTGCGTGTTCAAATAATTGGGTCAGTTTGCCCATCCGTGTTGAAAGAGAGCCGTTACGTTCGCCAAAAACGATCTCCGGCTTAAAACCAACATGATTTACCACTCCAGGCGCTTCAATCAGGCTAAAAATACGACACAAGCCTCCCATGATATGCTTGGCTGGTATCACCTCAGCTAACTCATCAGCAGCCAATACTCCATTTTGTAGAGGCAATACGATACTGTTACTGTGTAAAATATGATTTATTTCCTCTCTAATTTCTTTTATCTGCCATGCTTTAACAGCTACTAAAACCAAATCAGCCTTGTTAATATCCGTGATTTTATCCGTGGCATTGACATTAGTGATGTGCATATCACCATAAACACTTTTAACCAACAATCCATTTTCTCTTATGGCTTCCAGATGTGCACCCCTGGCGATGAATGTCACCTCATTATCCGCCTGTGCCAGTTTTGCGCCAAAATACCCGCCTACTCCACCTGTTCCAATAACTGCTATCTTCATTGAATTTTGTTTTATCAACACTATAAAGTGCAAATATAATGACTGGATCTGGAATTTCTGTTTACAACATTTTATTAAACGTATAACGTAAAGAAAACTGGATTTTAGTAGCTGAGGCATCCCAACCATCTCTGAAGTTATCACGTCGAATCCATAGCAACTCTATCCCCCCCATTATTCGAGGTGCTGGATGATATAACAAGTTGGCACTTGCGTACTGTCCTTTTCGAAACGCATCATCTCTTTGACCATCAGTATTATCGATGAAAATAGCCGAATATCCAACTGCACTGGTGAATTTCTTATTCCAAACATGGTTCAGATACAAAGTAAATGATTTCAATGGAATCACCACCCCATCTACCGGATGGTTCGGGTCATCGTAACTTCGCTCCAACCCTATATCAGTTGGAGCATCATTCATATAGTTTTGTATACCTTCACCAACAATACCTTGCGCAATAAGCATATTGTTTTCATTCAGCTTAATATTGGAGCTCAAATGCACCCCCCAGCCAATAGCTTTACCGCTCACATCATAGGGCTGCTCTCCGATATCAATCCATTTAATTTGCCTTACCAATCCAGACAATTCCGCATAGCCCCAATTACGTGTCATTCTAAACTCAGCCGATAAATCGGGTAAATCAAATTTTGCTTTGGCATCATCCAGTTCAATACGTCCATCATACACACCTTCATCAGCTGTCCCACCAGGGCGTTCAAGCGCAACAGCTAATTGATTACGCCCTTGAATAGGGATATATCGAAATTGGACATTCTTGCACAATGACAAGCCTACTGGCCCCCAATATTCTATCATATTGGGAAAACACCCAATATCGCAAAATAAGCTCCAGTTATGGCCCACACCAATCTTTCCCAATTCAGCATAGGCATATAAAATATGAAAAGCCGTTTGCCCGGTATTACTCCCAACGCCAAATAAATCCATAACAAATAAGATATTTAAATCGCCTAATGGAGTTGGCGTAACACTCTCCATTCCTAACATGGATTGGCGAACGCTGTAAAATACATTTCCATCACTTCCATATTGGTTTTTGTAAGCAGGCAGTTGTGTCGGACGCATCACATCCGAAAAATCAGGATTGACCTGATCAAAATTATAACCTGCATCTGTCATCACATGACCAAATATTTCGAAAGTTCCTGTAGGCTCATCTTGTGCCCATGCACAGGTCATAATGGTCAACATCGTTGCAGATAAGAAGAATTGTTTCATGGTTTAGGTTCCTTGGGAGATATTTAATGACTATTTAACGCCTTATTAAGTAAAGATTTGAATTCTTATTCTTAAAAATAGACTATTAAAATTATTTGTTCAACAAAAACACTTTTTAGATGAGTTCGAAATAAGAACTTTAATGGAAAATGTTTGACCCCTTCCATTTTCCAAGCTAGACGATGATGAAGGCGCTATTTGAAAACTGATTCCCAAAACAATACCTGAGTCTCATTGTTATAACACCGACTCACCCAATATCGCTATTATGAAAAGGTTATTATTTCTGGCAATTTTCAGCAGCGGCCTACTACTTATTAGTGGCTGTAACTCAAAGAAAACAGTTCAAACGTCCAAGGACGCAGAAAAGCTTTATAATGATTATTGCATTGGTTGTCACAATCAGAATAAATCGCCATTTACAAATCGGCAATGGTTATTTGGAAATAGCAAAGATGAGATTATCAACAGTATAAAATTGGGGCGTATATCCTTTGGAATGCCCTCTTTTGAGAAAGGATTAACGGATAATGAAATTGAACAGCTAGCCGAATATATTTTAGCCCTAGCACAGCAAAAACAAACCGAAAAAACTTCATCTAGCAAGAGAACAGGAATCCACGAAAGTGAAGTTCAAAACTTCAGGGTAGACACAATAGTGAGTGGTTTAGATGTTCCCTGGGGGTTAGAGTTTCTGCCTGATAGTTCCTTGCTGATTTCTGAACGAAGTGGTACATTATTGCTTTATACTAGTGATGAAGAGCTAATACTTGTCGCCAATTCACCTGAAGTATTTGAAAAAGGGCAAGGAGGATTGCTTGATTTGGAACTTCACCCTCAATATGAGCAAAATGGTTGGATTTATATCGCTTATTCATCGCCTAATAAAAGTGACAATACCATAGCCAATACAGCTATTATGAGAGCCCGATTACAAGGCCATCAACTGGTTGATAAGCAAGTTATTTTTAAAGCAGCACCAGAAACCGACCGACGCCACCATTTTGGTTGTAAGCTTGAATTTGACAAAGAAGGTTACCTGTACTTTTCGGTTGGCGACCGCGGGAACCGTGACCGCAACCCACAATCACTGGATAACGATTGTGGAAAAATACACCGGATATATGATGATGGCCGTATTCCTGAAGATAACCCTTTCGTGGATGTAAAAGATGCACGGGCAAGTATATTCTCTTATGGTCATCGTAATCCGCAAGGCGTATGTATGCATCCTGAAACGGGGTATATCTGGACCGATGAGCATGGTCCCAAAGGCGGCGACGAAATCAATATTATCAAACCTGGCAAAAACTATGGCTGGCCGCTTATCTCATTTGGCATTAATTACAACGGCACTACCTTCACTAACGATACAGCCAAAGCAGGCATGGAACAACCTTTGCATTATTGGACGCCCAGCATTGCTCCGTGCGGTATGACCTTTGTAAAAGGAGACCGTTACCCCAATTGGAAGAACAATATTCTGACCGGTTCGCTTCGTTTTGAATACCTGCAACGGGTTGTCGTAAGTGACGAAAAAGTTATACACGAAGAAAAATTACTGGAAGGCATAGGTCGAGTTCGAAATGTTGAGATGAGTCCGGATGGATATATTTATGTCGCCATTGAGAAACCTGGAAAGATCTTAAAGCTTATACCATTGTAAACAACTCATGCGCATATCAGCATTAACCAACTGTCTGTGTTTTTTACTTAGCTGTTTTTGGCAACCAACTACTGCCCAAATAGACACAACCAACCTTAAACAACGGCAACTTAATGAGGTGACGGTTAGTGCACCGGTCACAATTCTATCGGTAAAACAATGGCCGGGTAGTTTGGTTAGTATTGATTCATTGACTATTCAATCGGGTAATTCATACTTGTTATCACAACAGCTAAATAACTTGCCAGGTGTACTAATGCAACAAGGTACACTTAGCACCAGCCGTATAACCATTCGTGGCATTGGTTCGCGTACACCATACAACAGTAACCGCATTAAAGCTTATTGGGGCGACATCCCCTTGACCGATGGCGATGGTGTTAGCTCCATTGAAGACATAGGCTTTAATGACATCAATAATATTCAAATACTGAAAGGTCCGTCCTCTGCCCTATATGGTGCTGGACTTGGTGGTGTTGTACTGATAAATCCATGGTATCCAGCCTCCAAAACAAGCATAGCAGCAGGCTTTGAAGCTGGCAGTTACGGCACATACTCCAGTCAGTTGTCAGCCGTATTAAAACAGGAAAAAGGCACTACCTGGTTAACGGCCAATCAACTTATCTCTGATGGCTACCGGAATAACAGTGAATACAAGCGTTATAACATTACACTGAAAGGCAAATACAAGCTAGGCACCCATCTATTACATTATTTATACAACCACCGCCATTTAAATGCTCACATTCCAAGTTCACTTGACAGCGTTGACTTTTATAATCAACCGGAAAAAGCCGCTGACTCATGGGCCGCCATTGAAGGCTACGAAAAATCAAATCGTCAAATTATATCAATTGGATTAAGCTCTGGTTTGAATAACCTCCTTTCCAACTCTCTCCATCTTTTTGGCATCATCTCTACATTAGATGAACTCAGGCCCTTTAACCAACTTGATGAATCTAAACTGACAATTGGCATTCGAAATAAATTGAGCTATCGGAAACAATCCATTCGGTTAGCGCTAGGCTTTGAGGCCATAAATGAAATGAATACCGTCAAGTTATATGGTGTTAGACCCAACAATTTAGGGCAACTCCTTAACAAAAATGATATTGAACGAAGCTATATTAATATTTTTGGCTTGCTCGATATTGATATATCTGATAAACTCATTATGCAAGCGGGCTTAAACTACAACATCACTAGTTATAAGAATAAGGATAAAGTCAATGGAATAAAGTCAGACCATCAATATCCAGCAACGCTTTCTCCACGATTAGGCATAAATTATCAACTCACGAATTCTTCCAACCTTTTTGCGGCTGCCGGACATGGTTTTTCAACACCTTCAGTTGAAGAGGCTCAAATGCCCGATGGCAGCTTTAATGCCTCCATTAAACCCGAAGAAGGTTATCATGTAGATATTGGTTACCACTATCAATCAGTCAATAACAAAACAAATGCTGATTTTACTCTTTATTGGATAAAGTTGAATAACCTATTAGTTACTAAACGAGAAAGCGAAGAACTTTTCTATGGTATCAATGCCGGAGAAACAAGCCATAAGGGAGTCGAATTATCTGTTCAACACCAGTTGGATTTCAATAATCTCAGTCACATTAAGTTATCGGGAACTTTCTCTCATTCAATTAATAAGTTTGAACGGTTTACAGATGAAGGCATTGACTACAGTCACAAACACTTGCCAGGAATACCGGAGTATACAGCACATCTGTCAGCTACCTACATATTAAGAAAAACTCAACTGTATATTAATAACCAGTTCTTCGGCCAGCAATATTTAACCGACAGCAACAGTAAGCGATATGATGATTTCAGTGTGCTAAACTGTAAATTAAGTCATAATACCACGATTGGTAAAATAGCCACTACTTTTTATTTGGGCATAAATAACATCAACGACAAGCAATATGCCTCTATGTTATTAATTAATGCTCCTTCCTTTGGCAACAATCTTCCCAGATATTATTACCCGGCACTACCTCGAAACTGGTATGGTGGTATTATCATTAGGATATAGTGTGATATAACAGCCTGCTTAAAATCGCGATAATTTTCTTTAATATATTACGGATTTTTTTCTTTATAAATCTTTTACAACCAATAATTTACAGCCCATCATGAGCAATACTACTAAATCATAGCTAATTAACTGTAAGAATACACTCTTATTTTTATTAATTCTAAATACAAATACCCAATGTAGTTTACAACAATTCCATTACTTCGTTACATTTGTGACCCTACGTATATGGCAGACATAGATTACATAGAACACGAAGGCTTTGTAGCAGAGGTGAATCCACAGCATATTAAAGTGAGAATTGTTAATGAATCGGCATGTGCTTCATGCCATGCAAAAGGTTCATGTACTGCTGCTGATTTACAGGATAAACTGGTTGATGTCTATCAAAATGAAAGCAGTTTTGAGATAGGTCAAAAAGTAATGTTACTAGGCAAGAAGTCACTGGCACCCAAGGCTGTATTATTAGCCTACATTTATCCAATTATCCTGATGCTGGCTGCATTAATTGTTTCTTTCTACCTTACTAATAATGAATTATTAGCAGGCGGTTTAGCACTAGCTATTCTTGTTCCTTATTACACTATCATATACGCAAATAAAAATAAGCTTAAAAGAACTTTTTCATTTACTATAAAACATCAAATCAACTAAATATGAATGTTGTTCTGATAACTATAATTTCGTTAGGTGTGTTAGGGGCTTTAGCCGCTATCATACTTTATTTTGTAGCACAGAAATTCAAAGTTTTTGAAGATCCTCGAATTGATCAGGTCGAAGAAGCACTGCCTGCAGCTAATTGCGGTGGATGTGGATTTCCGGGATGTCGAGCTTTTGCTGAGGCCATGGTTAAATCTGATGATATTTCAGGTTTAAACTGCCCCGTTGGAGGTGCTGAAACAATGAGTGCAGCAGCAGCTATTCTAGGTAAAGAAGTAGCCGCAGCAGCTCCAATGGTCGCCGTTGTCCGTTGTAACGGAACGTGCGAAAATCGTCCTCGAATAACCGAATATGACGGTGCCACTTCATGTTCAATCGCCTCATCGTTGTATGGCGGCGACACTGGTTGTTCGAATGGTTGCCTCGGATTAGGCGAATGTGTTGACGCTTGTGCCTTCGACGCCATGTACATGGATGAAAAAACAGGTCTTCCGATAATTAAAGAAGATAACTGTGTATCGTGCGGTGCTTGTGTGGATGCGTGTCCTAAAAACATTATCGAGCTGCGCAAGAAAGGACCTAAAAACCGTCGTATTTTTGTATCGTGTATTAATACCGACAAAGGAGCAGCTGCTAAAAAAGCTTGCTCGGCTGCATGTATTGGCTGTAAAAAGTGTCAGAAAATCTGTCCTTTCGATGCCATCACAGTTGAAAACAATTTGGCCTACATCGACTACGACAAATGTAAGTTGTGTCGTAAGTGTGTAGCCGAATGTCCAACCAATGCGATTCATATGGTCAACTTCCCTCCTCCAAAACCAAAGGTGGAAAAACCAGTTGAAGAGAAAGCAGAGTAAAAAAAAGCTATCAGCTGTTAGCCACCAGCTATCAGCCCTGAGTGAATTAAAATAAGTAAAAACATTATAAAATAGGAGGACCAATCGTGTTAAAAACATTCTCACTAGGAGGGGTTCACCCGGCAGAAAACAAATTCTCAGCCGGCCAAAAGATTGAGGTCTTGCCCGTTCCCGAGCAAGTTTCGGTTCCTATTGCCCAACATATTGGAGCACCTTCAGAGCCTGTTGTTGCAAAAGGCGACGAAGTAAAAGTGGGTCAATTAATTGCCAAATCAACCGGTTTTGTATCGGCCAATATCCATTCACCTGTTTCAGGTAAAGTCTTTAAAATAGACGATGTATTGGATGCCAGCGGCTACAAACGCAAAGCCATCATCATTAAAGTTGAAGGCGACGAATGGGACGAAAGCATCGACCGTTCAGAAGATTTAGTTAAAGACATTACAGCCTCACCAGAAGATATTATTAAGAAAGTAGGCGAAGCTGGTATTGTAGGACTTGGTGGTGCTACGTTCCCGGCACATGTTAAGCTTTCTGTTCCTCCCGGAAAAACCTGTGATGTTCTGATATTGAACGGTGTTGAGTGTGAACCTTATTTGACTGCCGACCATCAGTTAATGATGGAAAAAGGCGATGAAATAATGGTTGGCACACAGATATTAATGAAAGCCCTTAAAGTTGACAAGGCCATCATTGGTATTGAAAACAACAAGCCGGATGCCATTAAGCACATGAGCGAATTGGCAAAAAAATATCCTGGTATCACCATTCAATCCTTAAAAGTACAATATCCGCAAGGAGGTGAAAAACAGCTTATCGACGCCTGTATTGGCCGTCAGATTCCATCGGGAAAATTACCAATTGAGGTAGGAGCTGTTGTTCAAAATGTTGGTACCACATTGGCTGTTTATGAAGCTGTTCAAAAGAACAAACCTCTTTTTGAGCGCGTGGTAACAGTAACCGGTAAATCCGTTACAAAACCATCTAACTTCTTAACGCGCGTTGGTACGCCACTTAACCAGCTGATTGATGCCGCCGGTGGCCTACCTGAAGATACCGGTAAAGTTATTGGCGGTGGCCCCATGATGGGTAAAGCTTTATCTTCTATTGAAGTGCCAATTACAAAAGGAAGCTCTGGTGTATTGATTATGCCAAATGAGATTGCGAAACGACCTAAATTGGAAGCCTGCATTCGCTGCTCAAAGTGTGTATCTGTTTGTCCAATGGGCTTGTCTCCATATTTATTAAGCACTGTATCCGACAAAGCCATCTGGGACAGAGCCGAAGAGGAAAAAATCATGGACTGTATCGAATGTGGTTCATGCAGCTATACGTGCCCTGCAGGGCGTCCATTGCTTGACTACATCCGTTTGGGGAAAGGCAAGGTTGGACAAATCATGCGAAGCAGAACGAAATAGCCAGTAGCTGACGGCCATTAGCTATCAGCTTTTTGTAACAAGAAGTAAAAAAAGAAAATTATTAAATATGAATAGGTTAACCGTATCACCATCCCCGCATGTGCACAGTGGCGACTCTGTGAAAAAGAACATGTATGGGGTGATTATAGCCCTTGTTCCGGCACTGGCAGCCTCTTTGTACTATTTTGGTCTGGGTGCTGCAATAGTTACAATCACAGCTGTATTGTCGTGCGTATTTTTTGAGTGGGCCATCCAAAAGTTCCTGTTAAAAAATGAATCAACCATTATGGATGGTTCAGCCGCTTTAACCGGACTGCTATTAGCTTTTAACATGCCAACCAATCTGCCTCTCTGGATAATTATTATTGGTAGCTTGGTGGCCATCGGTATCGGAAAAATGTCATTCGGAGGATTGGGTAACAACCCGTTTAACCCGGCATTGGTAGGACGTGTATTCTTGCTTATCTCCTTCCCGGTTCAGATGACTTTATGGCCAAAACCAATCGAATCACAGGCAAGTTATCTGGATGCCAGCACCGGCGCCACTCCCCTTTCTATTATGAAAGAAGGTTTAGCCAATGGTGAATCAGTAAGTGCACTGATGGCTAAAATACCTTCATACACTGAATTGTTTTTTGGTAACTCGGGAGGTTCTGGTGGCGAGGTTGCCGCGATTGCTTTATTAGTGGGTTTATTGTTTATGTTGATTCGCAAAATCATCACCTGGCACATTCCTGTTGCAGTCATCGGCTCAGTTGCAGTCTTTACAGGTATTTTGCATTTAGTGAACCCCGAAGCATATGCCGGTCCATTATTCCACTTGTTAACAGGTGGTGTGATGTTAGGCGCTATTTTTATGGCAACGGACTATGTAAGTTCTCCTATGGCGAATAAAGGAATGATAATTTATGGTATTGGCATTGGTGTCATCACGGTAGTAATTCGCGTATTCGGTGCTTATCCGGAAGGCGTATCGTTTGCTATCTTAATCATGAATGGCTTTGTTCCTCTAATTGACAAATATGTGAAACCTAAACGCTTTGGCGAAGTTGTAAAACCAGCTAAAGCTTAATGCAGGAAAAATAAAAATCATGGCAAAAACAGAATCGACGCTTAAAAATATGGTTTTAACCCTGCTGGTAATCACATGTGTGGCAGGAGCTTCATTGGGCGGCATGTACGAGCTCACAAAAGAACCTATTGCGGCTGCTAAAGCTGCCAAGCAGCAAGCAGCAATTAAAGAAGTTGTGCCTGGATTTAATAATAATCCGGGTGATGAAATGTATGAATTAAAGTCTAAAGAAGGATTTGACCTAAAGTTGTTTCCGGCGAAGAAAGATGGCAACCTGATTGGTGTAGCCATTGAAAGTATGACCAATACAGGCTTTGGTGGAAATATTAAAATCATGGTTGGTTTGAAACCTGATGGCTCCATCATTAATTACCAGGTTTTGGAACATAAGGAGACACCAGGGTTAGGTACTAAAATGGACGTTTGGTTTAAAACCGACAAAGGCAACCAGAGCATATTAGGTAAAAACCCTAAAAACAACAACCTGACCGTTAGTAAAGATGGTGGTGAAGTAGATGCTATAACAGCCGCTACAATTAGTTCACGTGCCTTTTTACATGCCATACAGGTTGCTTATGAAACTTATACAACAAACCAAGGCGACCAGCCGGTTGCTTCAAATACCTCATCTGAGGAAGGAGGTGCAGAATGAATCAGTGGAATAATTTTTCAAAAGGATTTTTTAAGGAGAATGCCGTTTTCACGCTTCTTCTGGGAATGTGTCCTACTTTAGGTGTTACGTCGTCGGCTATTGATGGCTTGGGCATGGGCTTAGCTACTACTTTTGTATTGGTGATGTCAAACCTTGTTGTGGCGTTAATTAAAAATCTAATTCCGGATAAAGTGCGTATTCCGGCCTTTATCGTAGTAATCGCCACTTTTGTAACCATAGTGGAAATGACCATGCAAGCCTACGTACCAGCTTTATTTGATTCGCTAGGATTATTTATTCCGCTTATCGTTGTAAACTGCTTGGTATTAGGACGTGCAGAAGCGTTCGCTTCTAAAAACAATATTGGCTCATCCATTATTGACGGATTAGGAATGGGACTTGGTTTTGCCATGGCGCTAACCATTTTAGGTTCTATCCGTGAGTTATTAGGAAGCGGTAAACTATTTGGTTCTGTTATCTTCCCTGAAGATTATGGTATGTTAGTATTCGTTTTGGCACCAGGTGCATTTATCGCCTTAGGATACTTAATTGCATTTATTAACCAGGTTAAAAAGGAGGCTTAAGCTATGGAATATGTATTAATTGTAATATCGGCCATCTTTGTTAACAACATTGTATTAAGCCAGTTCTTAGGTATTTGTCCGTTTTTAGGTGTTTCTAAAAAGATTTCGACAGGTATTGGGATGACTGGTGCCGTTACTTTCGTTATGGTCATTGCTACCATCGTAACGTTCTTTCTTCAAAAAACAGTTCTGGAACCATTTGGAGTAGGTTATCTTCAGACCATCTCATTTATTCTGGTTATTGCATCATTAGTGCAGCTGGTAGAGATTATTTTAAAGAAAGTTAGCCCGCCATTATATCAGGCATTAGGTGTATTCTTACCATTGATTACCACCAACTGTGCAATTTTAGGTGTGGCCATTATGACGATTCAGAAAGATTTTAACATTGTTGAGTCGGTTGTATTTGCCATTGCTAATGCCATTGGTTTTGGATTAGCATTAATCACTTTTGCTGGTATTCGTGAGCAACTGGATTTAATGGATATTCCGAAAGGCATGAAAGGCACTCCAATTGCCTTAGTTGTTGCAGGTCTTTTAGCTTTGGCTTTTATGGGATTTGCAGGTATTGTGTAAAGAAAATTTACAAACCATATAGAAAGAGAAGTTCATAACGTGCTTCTCTTTTTTTATTTGAGTTCTTTGGGAATCACAAAACTAAAACGTGTTCCAACATCGCGCTGTGACTCCACATTAATATGCCCGCCAAGCAGCTCAACATACGCTTTGGTAATGGCTAAGCCCAATCCGGTCCCTCCTTTTTTAACGTCCGAATCTTTGGCCTGCCAAAATCGATCGAAGATAAACTCCACGTCATTAGTATCAATGCCAATACCCGAATCCTGAACAAAGAGCTCAATCTCGGAACTCTTCAATACTTCATAGCCAAAAACAACGTGTCCATTGGCTGTAAATTTTATCGCATTTGAAATTAGGTTAGTCAAAACCTGCCGTAATTTCACTTCATCTGAATATATTTCAAATTCACTTAATTCGTTTGACTCAAATTTTAATTCAATACCTTTATCTGCGGCCAGATCATCGAAGAAAGCCTGCAGATCAGCGCCTAAGCTAACCAAATCGAGATACCCTGCATGCACATCTATTTGACCGGATTCAATCTTGGAAATATCGATAATGTCGTTGATAATATTTAATAACTGACTGGAGCTTTGATGAATCAATCGCACGTATTCCCGACGATCATCAGGTGTTAACCCATCGTATTGCAGGAGTTCTGAAAACCCAACAATACCATTCATTGGCGTTCGAATCTCGTGAGATAGGTTGGCCAAAAAAGCTGATTTAAGTCGGTCACTTTCTTCTGCTTCTTGCTTCGATTGTCGCAACTCCTTTTCCATGTCTAGATGCTCGCTAACCGCTTTGGCCAACTTCAGGTTTTTATAACCTAAAGCCGACAACTCAATCGTAAGCACATTCAATAGATTTAGTATTTTTTTAAAATTATCGGGTGCTACCTGCACCATCTCTTTAAAATCATCAATAATACCTTCATCATCCAGGTTTAAACTGCGCGTATATTCAAGCAAATGTTTTACATCCAAATCGTTTGGTCGCACTTGTCCAATTAACCAATTCCCAATATGTTTGCCATCCACAATTATTGGCGATGCAGCATCTATAAAACCACACGATTGGCATGGGCTAGAAACGGGTCGTAACACTTTTTTGGCTCGCTCACCTAGCTCCCTTCCACTTTTCATACACATCTGTTGCCCTGTTTCTGTTGAACGTACTTTTTCACAAATACGATTTGAAAAGGACATCTGGGTAATCGGCTCTCCATTGATATCGGTTATCAGAGATGAGATTCCTGTAGCGAAAGAGAAAGCATCCTGCATTTTTTGCAATTGCTCCACATCAAAAACATCGAGCAAAGTTATTTCATTGGCATCTACCAGTGGATGTACAATATTGTCAATCTCTTTTCGCAACAAACGTTGATTATCAATCAAATTACTAACTGTGCGTTTGTGCTCACTGACATCTCTGAAAATAACGATTACCAACACATTATCACCTTGCTGAAAACTATTTAAGCCCAACTCGGCCTCAAACTCGGTTGTATCAAATCGCTTAATGCGCCACTCTACATTCTGAGGACTTCCTCTTTCGGCTTCTGTTAGGTAAACATTCGCATATGCTGGTGACTTTTCGTTTGCCTGACTAGTGGCCGACAACTCAACAAGACTTTTGCCAAGCAGTTGTTTTAATGAGCAATGCAACTCATCCAAAGCTTTGTTATTGGCATCAATACACACATTATTTTTAAAAATCAGAATTCCTTCATTAGCTGCTTCAAATAGGGTCTGATACATATTTTTATTGTCTACAATCTGCCGTTCGTTACGAACACGAACCAATAAATTAGCAAAAGTACGTGCTAATAACTTCAAATTAGACACCTCACTTTCAGACCATTGCTTCTGCATGTGCACATAATCCAATCCAATAAAACCAATTGGTTTTTCTCCTTCACTAAAGGGAATCAGTAAAATCGATTGAATACCTTCTTTGGCAAACTCTTCTCGCTCTTCAATAGCTTCTTCGGGCAAAGCATTGATTTCATCAACACAAACCAATTCCATTTTCAGCAGCTTTTTTTTCAGATAAGGAAATGAGTTAATAGGAATATTCTGTAAATCTTCAATGTATGGCTCAATGCCCGGCGCACACCATTCATTAATATTGCTTTTAAACTTTAAGTCTTCGCTGTATTCGAACACATAACTTCTGTCGCACAAAAAATAATTGCCGACCATTTTTAACGACTGGTCGATAATTGCCGGTATTTCTTCAACATTAACATTAGTATTATAGGCCAGAAGTTGATCAAGCATTTCCCGATATACTACCATATTATCGAGCTTTAGCAAACTCTCTTTCGCTAAAGTGTTATTGCGAAAAACAACCACTACATAATCATTCCCACTGCTTTGAATCAATTCAATATAGGCAGATAACCACCGTACCTTACCTAAACGCACCGGCCAATCAATCAATATTGAATCATTATACTTGAGGTCATTAAAAACAGCTGTAGCAGCTTTCATATTAAATAAATCGGCACGAGTGCAAAAATGACGTAAAGTATACCCCGCATCCTCTGACAAACTAAAAAACTCTATCGCTTTATCGTTTATCAGAACCGCATCATAGCCTTGATTTTCAAACACAACAGTAGGTTCAATTGCAGCTTTGACAATTAATTCGATATCGTACTGATGATTGGTCATTGATTGATTATTAAGAGGCATTAATGTATTAAATATATTAACGATTAACAAATAGAAGCACCAACATAGGATATCAACACATAAAGGCTTATTTATAATGCTATTATGTTTTATGACTATAAATATAGTAATAAAACTAGTAAAATAATTTGGTGACTACTTTTATAGTTATATATTTGCAGCAAACATTTTGGGAAAATGATAGAATTAACGAAAGCAGAAGAACAGGTAATGCAGTACCTGTGGCATATTGAAAAAGGGTTTTTAAAAGATATTGTTGAACAATATCCGGAGCCGCGCCCAGCTTACACAACCGTATCAACTGTTGTACGGGTATTGGTTAAGAAAAAAGCCATTGGTTTTAACACATACGGAAAAGTAAATGAGTACTATCCACTTATTAAGAAAACGGATTACTCAAAGAAGTATATGAAAAACCTGGTTCAAAACTTTTTTAATAATTCGCAGCAGCAATTTGCCTCTTTCTTTACTAAAGAAAGCGACCTATCTGTTTCTGAACTGGAAGAGCTAAAAGCTCTGATTGATCAACAAATAACTGAAAAGAAAAAATGATGGAAACACTTGTTTTATACCTGCTAAAAAGCACTGTAGCTTCAGGCATTTTCTATCTGCTGTTCTTGTGGCTATTTCGCAAAGAATCGTTCTTTACGTTTAACCGTTTCTATTTGTTAATTAGCCTTCTGTTTAGTTATCTCTTCCCACTAATAAAGATAAATATCAACACCAATGGCAGTGAGCAAGCCACCATTTTTACAACTGTACAATCAACCGTCAATCAGTTTATTTTTACCGAAGAGTCAGCAATTATTCCACTGATTGAAAGCACTAAAAACTCTTTGATGGATTACTGGTGGTTGTTACCTGCAGCTGTTTCATTGATTGTTCTGTTCAGATTTATAAAGCATATTACACAACTTTGGAAAACCATTGATGCCAATGAAAAAATAACACATCAAAATTTTACGCTGGTGCTTTTTAACCAGCACTATACCTTTTCTTTCTTTCGTTATATCTTCATTTCCCAAGCTGTTTGGCGTTCGCCCAATGGCAACAGTATTGTTAACCACGAATTAAGTCACCTGAAGCACAAACATTCGCTCGATCGGCTTTTGATGGAACTAATGCTTATTGTCTTTTGGATGAACCCGTTTATTTATTTGTATCGAAAGGCATTAGAAGAGGTTCATGAATTTCAGGCAGATAATGATGCAACAAAAAACATCTCGGTAAAAGATTATTTTAACTTAGTAATTCAACAATCTGCCTCCCAACACTTTTCGCCTCTGATGAGTCCTTTCTCATATCAACTCATCAAAAAACGAATAAAAATGGCAAATTATAAATCAAATCCGATTAAACGCTTATTAGTAACTCTACCATTTGTAGTGGCCTTATTAATTGTATTTGCTTCAGCTACAATAAGCCAAACAACTACAACATTTTCTGAAGAAGAAATACATAATTGGCCAAATGACGACAGGGTCTACAATCCTGTAACAGTTGACGCCTTTAAAACTCCTGATGCCAAAGCATCAACAACAATAAAGGAACTTGAAAATGCTTATCCCCGTCAAATAATTATCGCACCTTCAAAAGGTATCAATATTTCTAAAGATGAGGAGATATCGTTTTCTTCTCCGATTAAAAAAGATCAACTGACCAAAATATCATCTGGCTTTGGCATGCGTAAACATCCGATTACAAAAAAGATGAAGCAGCACAACGGCGTTGATTATGTCGCCCCATTTAATACAAACATTTTGGCCATTGGCGATGGTACCGTTCGGACTGTCAAGCTCGATTTTGTGGAAGGCAAAGGCTATGGACGCTATGTTATTATCGACCATGAAGACGGCTACTCGTCGCTTTACTCACAATTAAATGCCTACAAAGTAAAAGAAGGCCAGAAAGTGAAAGAAGGAGACATAATTGGTTTACTAGGCAGCAGCGGTATCTCAACTGGTCCACATCTCCATCTTGAAATAAAAAAAGACGGTCAATTTATTGACCCTGAATCAGTAATCAACTAAAACACAAGAAGAGAGTCGTTGAGGCTCTCTTTTTTTTGCTTTTTAAGCAAACATTTTTAGGTCGCCGGCGTACTACTTATAACCTACCACCATTAAGAAAAATTCATAGTGTTAATAACTAATGCGGCACGCTTTTTGGTTTGTTTAACCGAAAAATTATTTTTGGTGTCCATTGACAATTTTGAGAACGAGAGAGGTTATGAAAGCGAATTTTTTCACAAAAGTATTATCTGTTTCCACAGCAATTATTGCTATAGTTTTAGTATCTCAACTGTTTATTCACTCATCAGAGCCGACAGTAAAAGTTGAGACCGAAGCCAACATAAACAGCTATGCCATTTCATCGCTTGACATACCTGCCGCCGTCAATTTTGCCGGGGAAGAAGTACCTATCCAACGCTACGATGTAAAAGAAAGTTTCGACCGTGAATTACTTGTTAACACTTACTGGCAATCGCAAACCATCTTATTTATCAAGCGTGCCAATCGGTATTTCCCAATTATTGAACCTATTTTAAAAGAACAGGGCGTTCCTGATGACTTTAAATACCTTTCACTAATAGAAAGCAGCTTTATGCCGCGCGCCAAATCACCGGCCGGAGCTGTTGGTCTCTGGCAATTTATGCGTGCCACAGCACGTGAATATGGACTGGAAGTTACCAAAGAAGTTGACGAACGCTATCATATTGAAAAGTCGACACAAGCAGCCTGCAAGTACTTAAAGAAAATGCATGACCACTATGGCAGCTGGACACTGGCTGCTGCCGCCTATAATGCTGGTCGTTCAGGCATTAATCGCCAGTTAGAGCGCCAAAAAACAAAAAGTTACTACGACTTACTTTTAGGCGAGGAAACAGGCCGTTACGTCTATCGCATATTAGCCATCAAAGAAATCCTTAACAATGCTGAGCAATACGGTTTCCATGTCAAGCATGAGGATTTATATTCAGAAATTCAAATAACTAATTTTGAAATAAAAACAGGTGTTAAAAACTTTGCTGATTTTGCCATTGAACACGGCACTACCTACAAAGAACTAAAGGATTTAAACCCCTGGTTGCGTGAAGCTTATCTGACCAATTCGAGCAAAAAAACATATAGCATTGCTTTGCCTCTAAGCTCAAAGCAGTTTATGGAGCAAAAAGCTATTGCAAAAAAAGACAGCATATAAAAATTTTATATCACCAATTGAAAAGCAATCTAAATCCAGGTTGCTTTTTTTTTGCAAGTCTCTAATCCGCTAAGCGCTTTAAAGGCGCATTTTGATTAGTAAACAGTATTATTCCGCAAGTATTACTCCGAATAAACCCTTTCGCCCCATCAGAACTATTCATTATCTTTGGATGTTTTTTCTGAAAAAACCTTGAACCATTTTCAATAATCTGGCGGATGAAGGAAGAAGTAACACAAGCGATTGAGCAAGTTGATGAAACCGAGCAAATTGATGTATTAGGCGCACGCGTGCACAATCTTCAAAATATTGATGTATCTATTCCGCGCAACAAACTCGTTGTTGTAACCGGCTTGAGTGGTAGCGGAAAATCATCCCTCGCATTTGATACTATTTATGCCGAAGGCCAACGCCGCTATATCGAAACATTCTCGGCCTATGCCCGTCAGTTTCTGGGGAACATGGAGCGCCCCGATGTGGACAAAATTACCGGATTGAGTCCTGTTATCTCCATTGAGCAAAAAACAACCGGTAAGAATCCTCGCTCAACAGTAGGTACCATCACCGAGATTTATGATTTCCTTCGATTATTTTATGCCCGAGCCGGGGAAGCCTTCTCATACAATACAGGTGAAAAAATGGTCAAATACACCGACGACCAGATTCTACATTTGATTCTTGAGCAATTTAAAGGCCGAAAGGTATACATTGCTGCGCCATTGGTAAAAGGCCGAAAGGGACATTACAAAGAGCTGTTTGAACAAATCCGCAAAAAAGGCTTTATTCATGTGCGCATCGATGGTGAAATACAAGAAGTGGTGCACGGCATGAAAGTGGATCGATATAAAACTCATTTTATAGAGATGGTGGTCGATCGCGTGGCTGTTTCCGATAAAGACACTAAACGATTGAAAGAAAGCATCAAACTGGCTATGCAACACGGTAAAGGCATTATGATGCTGATTGATAAGGACACCGATGAGCAACGCTTTTTCAGTCGGCAGTTGATGTGCCCCACATCTGGCATTTCATACAACGAACCGGCTCCTCACTCCTTCTCATTTAACTCGCCACAAGGGGCCTGCCCCAAGTGCAAAGGTCTTGGCACGGTTGACGAAGTAGATTTTGATAAGATTGTACCCGATGCGAATTCAACCATCAAAAAAGGCGGCATTGCACCATTAGGCAAATACAAAAACAACCTGATATTCTGGCAAATTGAAGCCATCGGTGAAAAATACGGTTTTACACTAAACACGGCGATCAAAAACATCCCGGAAGAGGCAATGGATACCATTTTGCATGGCTCAAGCGAACCATTGACCTTGAAAAATACACCATTAGGTTCCTCATCGAATTATTATTTGAGCTTTGAGGGCGTTATCAAGTACATCCTCGAACAACAGGATAACGACACATCGATGAAAGCCCGCAAATGGGCCAACCAATTCATCAAGAACAATACTTGTACCGAATGCGGAGGACAACGCCTGAACAAAGAAGCTCTTCATTTTAAAATTGACAATAAGAACATTGCCGAATTAGCCGAAATGGATTTGGGCTTGCTGCATGAATGGTTTCAGGGACTGGAAGACCGCATGAGCGATAAACAAAAAACCATCGGCTTTGAAGTTCTAAAAGAAATACGCAATCGCCTGGGCTTTCTGATTAATGTAGGATTAGAGTACCTGTCGCTCAACCGCAGCGCCATGACGCTTTCGGGAGGCGAAAGTCAGCGAATAAGGCTGGCCACACAGATTGGCTCTCAATTACTTAATGTATTATACATACTCGACGAGCCAAGCATTGGACTGCATCAGCGTGACAATCATCGCCTCATCGATTCGCTTTGTCAACTGCGCGACACAGGCAACAGTGTGTTAGTAGTTGAACACGACCACGACATGATGATGGCAGCCGACTACGTAGTTGATATGGGGCCGCATGCCGGGCGCCATGGCGGTGAAGTTGTGGCACATGGTACACCCATGCAAATATTGCAAAGCAACTCGCTAACGGCCGATTACCTCACGGGTAAGAAAAAAATTGAAACGCCTAAGCAACGACGGGAAGGAAATGGTAAATCAATTATAATAAAAGGAGCTACAGGTCATAACCTGCAAGGTATTAATGTTGAATTCCCACTGGGAAAACTTATATGTGTTACAGGCGTTTCGGGTAGTGGAAAATCAACTTTGATTAACGAAACACTCTACCCTATTCTCAACCAACATTTTTACAATTCGGTGAAAGACCCGCTTCCTTACAAGTCGGTTGAAGGACTGGAGCACCTGGATAAGGTGGTTGATGTTGACCAAAAACCTTTGGGACGCACGCCTCGCTCCAACCCGGCGACCTATACCAAGATATTTGATGAAATAAGAAAACTGTTTGCCGAACTGCCGGAATCAAAGATACGCGCTTACAAACCAGGTCGATTCTCGTTTAACGTAGCTGGCGGACGCTGCGAAACCTGTAAAGGTGGCGGTGTGCAAGTGATTGAAATGAACTTTTTACCCGATGTGATGGTCGAATGCCCCGATTGCGGAGGCCGACGTTACAACCGCGAGACCTGCGAAGTTAGGTATAAAGGCAAGTCCATCAGCGATGTGCTGGACATGACAATCAACCAGGCTGTTGAATTCTTCCAGCATATTCCCAAGCTTTCGAAAATATTAAAAACATTGCAGGATGTAGGCCTGGGCTACATCACCTTGGGACAGCCTTCTACAACACTTTCAGGTGGCGAAAGTCAACGTGTAAAACTGGCCGCCGAACTGGCCAAACGTGATACGGGTAAAACCATCTATATACTGGATGAGCCAACCACCGGCTTGCATTTTGAAGATATCCGCGTATTATTGGACGTATTGCAGCGCCTGGTAGCCAAAGGCAACACAGTATTGGTTATTGAGCACAACCTGGATGTTATAAAGGTAGCCGACCACATTATCGACATAGGCCCTGATGGCGGTCGTTTTGGTGGTCAATTAATGGCAGCCGGGACACCAGAAGAGGTAGCACACAAGAAAAAGAGCTATACAGCTAAATATTTGAAAGAAGAGCTGAAGAAGTAGTAAAAGTCCAGAATGCAAAATCTGAAATCCATGTCGGAGGTGCAAGGAGATGCACTCATAAACATGACCAGATATATAAATAAACATCAGCGTTTCTTTCTTCATCTCAACTAAAGTTATTGGAATAACAGCTTTTTTATGGTAATTCTGTTTATATTAGGCTTAACCAACAGAACCATAATGAAAAGTAGAGATACATACAACAAGTGGCTTGAAGCAGCCTATATCGAATTCGCTCACAGCGGACCCGATTTTAGCCTGAAGGCACTGGCTGAAAAAGCACAGTTCCCCCGCGCCACTTTCTATTACCACTTTGACGACAAAGACTATCTCGTTTCTGAACTCTTAAAATTCCATCAACATAAGTGCCAACAATGCCAATGCGATCTGCAAAAGACTGTTAAAACGCTGATTCCAGATCTTTACACCGTTTTATTCAAATACAAAAACAACGTACTTTTTCACCAACAGTTATTTCTACATGGCGATGTGGAGCCGTTTTACAAATTATACCGGGAAAGCAATGAAGCCACCATACGCCTGCTCTTGCCTTTTATAAAAGCGCATTTTAAAACCAATAAGTCTGATCAGGAAATTATTCAATTCTACCACATCTTAACAGATACCTGGTACATCCGGTTAAACACCCATCAACTCACTGAAGATTCCATGATTAACCTGGCCATTGAAATAATGGAAAACACGCTGGGCCTGTGCAGCGCCTCACTTACGCTTGAATCAACCCTGGCCATTAAAAAATAAGGCGATACCACGCTTTTATCACCCTATCGTGCCAAAACCTGACACCCCTGTCTAAGTTTCTCTTGTGCCCGTTGGGTATATTTGTTAATACGAAGTGATTCATAACTTTTTAATTAACAAATAACCCCATTAATGTCCTATGAAAAAGCTCTTATTATTTAGTGCCGGCATTCTAATCGTGATCGCCGGATGTAACTCAAAACAAGCAAACCTTAGCCCGGAACAAGTCCAACAAATAGCCAAAGAAGCCTATACCTATGCCAACCCGATGGTGGATCACTATCGCGGCCTTTACAATTACTTCATCGATGAAAGCAGCCCGGACTACAAAGGTCCCTGGAATAAAGTGATCAATATGGCCAGGGTATATACCCATGAAGACCGTACGATACAGACTGCAAATTCTGATACGCCGTATAGCTTTGCTGCCTTGGATCTGCGTTCAGAACCCATGGTTCTTACCCTTCCTGAAATTGAAGAAGGACGCTATTTCAGTGTGCAGCTTATTGATATGTACACCCATAATTTTGACTTTATCGGTACGCGAACCGTGGGTAATGGTGGTGGACATTTTCTAATTGCCGGCCCGGAATGGATAGGCGAAATACCCGATGGTATCGAAAAGCTGATTCCTGCCGAAACCGAATGGGTGTTGGCAGTGTACAGAACTCAACTTTTCAATCCGAATGATCTTGAGAATGTGAAGCAAATTCAATCGGGGTATAAACTTCAACCACTGTCTTCTTTTCTTGATATACCCGCACCACAAGCAGCTCCGGATATTCAATTCATTAAACCGTTGACGCAGGATGAAATAAAAGCGTCTCCAAAGGTATTTGAGCAATTGAACTATCTCCTGCAATTCTGTCCTACCCATCCTTCAGAAAAAGAATTAATGAAACGCTTTGCCAAGCTTGGTATCGGCGCCGGTCAGGAATTCAACTGGGATGATTTTTCACCAGAGATCCAAAAAGCCATCAAACAAGGGATTGCAGATGCCTGGGCAGACTTTGCAGTAATAAAATCTCAAGGAGAAGCTGGAGAAATAGGATCGGCAGAAATATTTGGCACCAGACAACATCTTAACAACAACTACAGCTACAGGATGGCAGCTGCTGTGATGGGAATATGGGGAGCGAGTGCCCAGGAAGCGATTTACCCGGGCTATTATGTCGATTCGGAAAATGCCCCCCTTAACGGTACCAACAAGTACACCCTTCGTTTTGAACCGGGGCAATTGCCCCCTGTAAATGCTTTTTGGTCATTAACCATGTATGAGCTTCCGGCGAGCCTTCTCGTGGAGAACCCGCTTAACCGTTACCTGCTCAATTCACCTATGATGGACGATTTCGTTTTTGACGAAGACGGAGGACTTACCCTTTATTTTCAAAGTGAATCACCGGGCAAAGAAAAAGAACCCAATTGGCTACCTGCACCCAAAGGACCATTTTCAGTTATAATGCGATTGTATTTGCCGAAACCTGAGACCTTATCAGGAGATTGGGTAAAACCACAAATGATTAAAAAGTAAATAAAAAATCATAGCTATGTATAAAAAGATTTTAGCCATAACACTTGTTGGTTCTATTATTCTTTGGTCGTGTACCGAGAAACAGGCAACACAGCAAGATATCCCAACCTATCAGCAAACTACAGATATCCCTGAGGGGATAACCACTCCGGATCATGTATCAACCTCTATCGGTGAATTAAAGTTTTTGGATGGGGCACCACTACCTGAAACAGCCGAACTGGTGTATGACAATCTGGATCGAATGAGAGGCGTGGATGTGTTTTTAAAAGGAATTCCTGCAGCATCGGTTCACCAACTTATGGTAGGACCTGAAGCGTTAGGCGTGAATGCCATTAATAAAGTCATCATGACAGAAAATTTAATGGATTCAAAACCCTTATTTCTGACGGCTAATACTTCAACACTCTACGTAACGCCTTATCTCAATCTAAAAGAGACAGGACCAGTCGTACTGGAGATTCCACCCGGCATGCTTGGGGCTTTTAACGATGCTTGGTTCAGGTATTTATGCGACATCGGCCCGATGGGTCCTGATAAAGGCCGGGGAGGCCAGTATTTAATGGTACCTCCGGATTATGAAGGAGAGCTGCCTGACGATTATTTCATTGTAAATTCTCCATCATACAGAGTGTGGACATTTATGAGAGCTTCCATTGCCAATGGCCTTGACGTAGCAGTAAAAAATATCAAGGATAATATGAAGGTTTATCCTTTGAGTCAGAAAGACAATCCCCCCGCCATGGAGTTTATTAATGGGAGTGGAAAAACATTCAACACCATTCACGACAATGATTTTAATTTCTATGTTCACTTAAATGATGTTATTCAGGAAGAGCCTTTAGATCTAATTGATGCAGAGACCCGTGGTTTACTGGCTTCAATTGGAATTGAAAAAGGAAAACCTTTTAATCCGGATGAAAGAATGAAGCGCATACTAACTGATGCAGTAGCTATCGGCAATGCAACAGCCAGAAGCATCGTTTGGTATCCAAGAACCAGTGGCAGCGTGGATAATATGAGTGGCATTAAAGTATTCCCAGATTCCAACAGCGCCTGGATAATGGGCTTTTTAGACAAGAACGTGTTCTTTAACGGCAAAGATGGTAAAACCATGAACTCCGATGCCCGGGTGATGTTCCATTACTCCTATACGGCGGTCACACCCGCTATGGCTGTAACAATTCCGGGTGTTGGTTCTGATTATGCCATCGCCTATGTTGATGAGAATAAGCTGCCGATGGACGGATCAAAAACTTATAAAATCCATATCCCTAAAAACCCGCCGGCAAAAGATTTTTGGGCATTAACCATCTATGATACACAAACCCGCTCAATGCTGCAAACCGATCAGGTGCTTCCTTCGGTAGGCAGCCAGGATGAAGGCCTGCTTCAAAATGAAGATGGCTCCTACGATATCTTTTTTGGACCAAAGGCTCCCGATGGCTACGACAACAACTGGCTACAAACCATACCCGGAAAAAGCTGGTTTGTTGCACTTCGTTTATATGGCCCGCTGAAACCCTGGATCGAGAAAACCTGGCGACCAAGTGAAATTTTAGAAGTTAAAGAATAACAAACACCTGCACCATATTCGTTAAACTTATAATTATGAAAAAACTATTTTATGGCCTATTACTGCTTATTTCGGTAAGCATAACGGCCCAGGAAAATGAAGTGGATAGCAAACTGAAAGATTATGATTTATCCATTGAACAGCTTGCTAATAGTATTTTAGTATCTCATAGCCAATATGCATTTAATATTACAATCACTTCCGATTGGGATTCGGAAATCAATGTGGAGAAAGCCAGGTTTGATCCGACAATGAAAGTTCGCGAACGTTGGATTTTGCTAAAATATAATGGTAATGAACCATCGAAAAAAGAGCTTAGGGACTTTAATAAACGGTTCAATATAAAAGAGAAGGGTATTAATAAAACAATTGATAAATCGTCTTTGAATATCGAACTCGACGATAAGGATTATTTGGTTATTAGCTTTAAGTACATTAAATCTGGCTTACCCGAGCGATATGTTTTTTTGGCTAATTGTAAAGGCAAAGCCTTCATTAATAAATCGACCAAACAGCTTGAAAAAGCAGAATTTGTAAATGAAAAGCCATTAAAAGACTGGCCGCTAAAGGCTGAAAAATTTTCATTGCTTGTGAACTATACCTACAATGAGGCCGAGCAGATTTACCAATTGAAGAAGGAAACATTTAAAATGGATGTAAAAGGATTTGGTCAGATGGTTCCATTAAAGGATGTATACGAGTATTCTGATTACAAAAAGCTATAAGAAACGTTAGAGTACCGAAGATAAATGCCTTCTTAATTAAGTATCGTGTAAAACATCAATAAACGATAATCTATGAAAAACACCATAATAATGTTTGTGCTGCTGCTGTGTTTAAGCAGTGTATCGGCCCAGTCGGCCAAAGAGGAAATCGATTACTTTCAGTCAATTTTTGGTATG
The DNA here is from genome assembly GCF_025499605.1 of Carboxylicivirga litoralis. GTDB lineage: Bacteria > Bacteroidota > Bacteroidia > Bacteroidales > Marinilabiliaceae > Carboxylicivirga > Carboxylicivirga litoralis. The sequence goes on from NZ_JAFMVC010000007.1 coordinate 96,817, forward strand.
GAGAAAAAAGCCCTGATGGCCGAAGTGGTGCAACCCGATGAAACGACAAAAAGCGCCTTTTGGACGTTATACGACAGCTATGAAACCAAGCGAAAAGAATTAGGACAACAACGCTTAGCCGTACTGATGGATTATGGCGAAAAATATGACGATCTGACCAACGAACAAGCGGCTCAGTTTTTAAAGCAAACCATGACCATAAAAAAGCAACACGATAAGTTGCTTAATACCTTCGTTAAGAAAGTGAATAAAGTCAATGGTCCGGTAACAGCCATGCGCTTTCAGCAGGTTGAAATATACATTTTGAGCGAAATACGACTGGCTATTGCAGGCGGTCTGCCGTTTCCTGAGACACATTAATGTGTATTAAAACAAACGGGAAGAGAAAGTGTAAAAAAGGGCCGCATCTTTAAATGCAATACTGCAAATAAAGGTGCGGCCCTTTTCTTTATAATTTAAAAGCTATTACATCTTTTATAAATTTCTAAAAATATAATCCGCTTTCATGCGATACAAGTGATTGCGCACATTACCTCCATAAATACTGTGATTACGGTTAGGATAGGCAAACATATCGAACTGCTTACCAGCCTGCACCAAACGGTCAACATATTCCATCACATTCTGGAAATGCACATTATCATCGGCCGTGCCATGAATTAAAAACAAACGTCCACTTAAGTTATCTACATGGTTAATTGGGCTATTATCGTCGTAACCGTTGGCATTTTCCTGAGGCTTGCGCATATATCGCTCGGTATAAACCGAATCGTAGTAGCGCCAGTTCGTTACCGGAGCAACAGCGATACCAATTTTAAATACATCCGATTTGCTCAAACACAACGACGACATAAAACCACCGAAGCTCCAGCCCCATATACCAATTCGCTTGGCATCCACATAATCCAATGAACCTAAATATTTAGCCGCTTCAATCTGGTCATCCGACTCATATTTACCCAGTTTGCGATAGGTACACTTACGAAACTCTTCGCCTCTGGCACCAGTACCACGTGGATCGACACACGCCACCATATAACCTTCGGCTGCTAAATACTGCTCCCAGCCGATACGCCAGTTATCCAATACCTGCTGTGAATTTGGTCCACTATACTGCACCATCAACACAGGGTATTGCTTAGAAGCATCGAAGTTCAATGGTTTCACCATCCACCCGTTTAACTCAACACCTTCGCTTGTTTTAAACGTAAAGAATTCTTTCGGGCTTATCTCAAACTGGGCCACACGCTCTTTTAGGGCTTTATTATCTTCCAACACGCGAATCTGCTTGCCTTTACCATCGTGCAAAGTCACTAAAGTAGGCGTTGTAGTATTGGATAAATAGTTGATGTAATATTTAAAGCCTTTGCTAAATACGGCTTTGTTCGTTCCTTCAACCGTTGAGAACGCCATGCTCTTTTTTCCGTCATTGCGAACGGCATATACTTCGCGCTGCATTGGCGACTTTGCTGCTGCCTGGTAATAGAACATGCGTGTTTTTGAATCGTAACCCAGATAATCGGTTACATCCCACTCTCCTTTGGTTATCTGACGAACTTTACGTCCAGCCATGGTAAACAAATGAATATGGTTATAGCCATCTAACTCCCCTACATACACAAAGTGTTTTCTGTCTTCCAAAAACTGAAGGTTATCCAACACATCCTGCTCGATATAACGCTCGTTTCTATCAGTAAACACCGTATTACAAACCCCGGAGTTGGTGTTGGCAATCATCAGCTCCAAATAGTTTTGATGACGATTTAATTTGATGATACCCAATTTACCTTCTTCTTGCGTAAAGCGAACACGTGGAATATAAATATCGGTTTCTGTACCAATATCCATTGTTTTAGTAGTGCGATTTTTAATGTTAAAAACATGCACACTAACAATTGAATTATCTTCTCCTGCTTTAGGATATTTATATTGATACAAACCCGGATATAAGCTATTTTCTTCATTATCAGGATAAGAAGCCTGGTACACGGGAAATGCAAACTCCTTCACGTTAGACTCGTCAAATCGCACAAACGCAATCTCTTTGCTATCGGGCGACCATTCGTAAGCTTTGTTGTAACCAAACTCTTCTTCATACACCCAGTCAGGCATACCATTAATAATTTTATTGAACTCACCATCCTCGGTAATGGCACTTTCAGTTCCAAACTTTAGCTTGGCCAAAAACAAATCGTTATCGCGCACGTAGGCCACCATTTCGCCGTTTGGTGAAAAGGAAGCTATTTGCTGTTTACCGTCTTCCGACAAAGGCTTTATTTCATTATACTGAATATCGTATACATAGTAATTCGCTCTGAACGAATGACGGTAAATATGCTCACTATTGGTGTATATCAGAATTTTCGTTTCATTGCCATTGAACTCATACCCTTCGATGCGCTCAATATCAAATTCGCCTTTCATCTCTTTTTCAAGGTCAAAAACATCTGCTACCTTCTTACCGGTTGCATACTGATACTTCACAATGCGCTTGCCCTCTTCAAGAGTCGTGTAATGAATCCCATCTGCCATTGAGCGTACACCGCGCACCGAACGTGCGTTAAATGTACCTTTCGCAGTAATATCTTCCAGTGAAACGGTCGGCTTTTGCGCAAATACCATTCCCGACATCAATACCAATGTCAATAAAATGCTTAAGTACTTCATCTATAAATTATTTATTTTTAAACAGTTTCCAATGAACGAAGTTCAAATCTAACAAATTCAATGCCGATAAAACAATGGTATTTGACAGCATTTTAAAATTAGCCTTAATTATCGCGAAAAAAAGCGCTATCCAATCAATGCTTTCAGGCGTTTTACTTATCTTTGCATGTTTTTTAAAATCTAAGCAATAGGAGCATGATAAAAATTACCTTTCCAGACCAAAGTGTCAGAGAGTTTGAAGCAGGCGTAACGGGTTTAGAAATTGCGCAGAGTATTAGCCCCCGATTGGCTAAAGAAGTTTTATCAATTACGGTTAACGACACCTTAATGGATTTAACGCGCCCTATCACCACGGATGCAAGCATCAAATTGCACAAATGGGAAGATGAGGAAGGGAAGCATGCATTCTGGCATTCATCAGCTCACTTGATGGCTGAAGCCATAGAAGCGCTTTATCCGGGTACCAAATTTGGTATTGGTCCAACCATCGAAAATGGTTTTTACTACGATATAGATACTGGCGATACGGTTATTAAAGATTCTGACCTGCCTAAAATTGAAAAGAAATTCAAGGAGCTGGCCAGTCAGAAAAATGCCTACGTACGCAGTGAGGTATCAAAAGCGGAAGCTTTAGATTACTTTACTAAAAAGAACGATGAGTACAAGTTGGAATTGATCAATGAATTAGAAGACGGTACTATTTCGTTCTACGAACAAGGTAACTTTACCGATTTATGTCGCGGACCGCACTTACCATCAACTTCGCCAATTAAAGCGGTTAAGTTATTAAACGTGGCAGGTGCCTACTGGCGTGGTGATGAAACGCGCAAGCAGTTAACGCGTATCTATGCCATCTCTTTCCCTAAAGCTAAAATGCTTGAGGAATACCTGGTTATGTTGGAAGAAGCCCAAAAACGCGACCACCGTAAAATCGGTAAAGAGTTGGAGCTATTTGCCTTCTCACAAAAAGTTGGTCAGGGTTTACCATTATGGTTGCCTAAAGGAGCCAAACTACGTGAGCGCTTAGAAAATTTCTTAAAGCGCGTACAGGTAAAATATGGTTACGAACCTGTTATCACACCTCATATTGGAAACAAGGAATTATATGTGACATCTGGTCACTATGCCAAATATGGTAAGGACTCGTTCCAGCCGATTAACACACCGGCCGAAGGCGAAGAGTTTTTGCTAAAACCGATGAACTGCCCTCACCACTGTGAGATTTTCAAAACCAAGCCTCGTTCTTACAAAGATCTGCCGATTCGTTTTGCTGAATTCGGAACCGTTTATCGCTATGAGCAGAGCGGTGAGTTACATGGGTTAACAAGGGTACGTGGTTTCACTCAGGATGATGCTCACTTATTCTGCCGCCCGGATCAATTGAAGGACGAGTTTAAAAAGGTAATCGACATTATACTATACATCTTTAAGGCATTAGACTTTAAAGAGTTTATTACTCAAATTTCTTTGCGCGACCAGAACGATCACTCTAAGTACATTGGTAGTGAAGAAAACTGGAACAAAGCTGAACAAGCTATTATAGAAGCTTGTGAAGAAAGAGACATGAATGCGGTAGTTGAATATGGCGAAGCTGCTTTCTACGGTCCAAAGCTTGACTTTATGGTAAAAGATGCCTTAGGCCGTAAATGGCAGTTGGGAACCATTCAGGTGGACTACAACTTACCTGAGCGCTTCGAATTAGAATACATTGGTAGCGATAATCAGAAGCACCGACCAGTGATGATTCACCGCGCACCGTTTGGAAGTATGGAACGTTTCGTAGCGGTATTGATTGAGCACACAGCCGGTAAATTTCCATTATGGTTAACACCTGAGCAAGTGGTCATTTTGCCTATCAGCGAAAAATATAATGATTACGCAGAAAAAGTTTTAAATTTCCTAAATAATTCCGATATTCGTGCCGTTCTTGACGACCGTAATGAGAAAATCGGTAAGAAGATAAGGGACAATGAGTTAAAGCGAATTCCATACCTTCTGATCGTAGGAGAAAAGGAAGCAGCGGAAGGCAAAATTGCCGTTCGCAAGCAGGGAGAAGGAGATAAAGGAGCGATGACTCAACAAGATTTTGTTGATTTTATCAATCAGGAAGTAGAGAAAATGCTTTCTGAGATCGAACAATAAGTATTAATTAATCAAAGGAGGGTTTAACAATAGCTAGACCAAACAGAAGGCATGTGCGTCCGGTAAAACAGGAGCCTGCTCACAGAATTAACAGAAATATCAGGGTACCACAAGTACGATTGGTTGGAGATAACATCGAGAATCCAGGCGTATACCCTACAATGGAAGCCATTAAGATTGCTGACGAGTTGGACTTGGATTTGGTAGAAATTTCGCCAAATGCTGATCCACCTGTATGTAAGATAACGGATTACCAAAAATTCCTTTATCAACAAAAACGCAAGCAAAAAGAGCTGAAAGCAAAAGCTGTTAAAGTTGTTGTTAAGGAAATTCGTTTCGGTCCAAATACTGACGATCACGATTATCAGTTTAAGTTAAAACATGCTGAGAAATTCCTTGGCGAAGGTGCAAAAGTAAAAGCCTATGTATTCTTTAAAGGACGTTCAATTCTTTTTAAAGATAAAGGTGAGATTCTTTTATTACGTTTTGCACAGGATCTTGAGGAAATTGGCAAAGTGGAGCAATTGCCTAAGTTAGAAGGTAAACGTATGACGATGTTTATCTCGCCAAAGGTAAGCGCTAAGAAAAAATAGCTTATTTTTTATAACTAAATATATAGGAATAATGCCAAAAATGAAGACAAATTCCGGTGCTAAAAAGCGTTTTACGATTACCGGAAGCGGAAAAATCAAGAGGAAGCATGCTTTCAAAAGTCACATCTTAACTAAGAAGACAACGAAGCAGAAGAGAAATTTGACCTATGCTGGCACTGTTCACAAAGCTGATGAAACAAACATCAAGCTATTATTGAACATGAAGTAATTCGAATTTCAACGAGAAGAAGAAAAGATTTTTTTTAACCAGAGTGAATTAGCTAAGAAGATTCCCAAAGGGGGCGCTAACCATTCGAAAATGATTTTAAAATGCCAAGATCAGTAAATCATGTAGCGTCAAGAGAACGACGCAGAAAGCTTTTAAAGCAAACCAAAGGTTACTTTGGACGTAGAAAAAACGTATGGACAGTTGCTAAAAACGCATACGAAAAAGGTCTTTCATACGCTTACCGCGACAGAAAGAAGAAAAAGAGCACATTCCGTGCATTATGGATTCAGCGTATTAACGCAGCAGCTCGTTTGGAAGGTGTATCATACAGCAAATTAATGGGTATGTTGCACGCTCAAAACATCGAAATCAACCGTAAAGTTCTTGCTGACCTGGCAATGAACCACCCGGAAGCTTTCAAAGCTATTGTTAAGAAAGCTACAAACGCTTAATTTTTTTAAGCAAAGGATATTAAAGGAGACCAATTGGTCTCCTTTTTCATTATCTATACTTCGCTGTTCGCCCATAATCACTATATTGTGTGCCCATTTTCAAAACATATGAAGAAATTAAACTTAACCACCAGCATTGACGTATTTGAGTCGTCGGAAGAATTAAGCCAACAAGAGCAAATTTTACTTCAAAAGGCTGAAGAAGCTTGCAATAAAGCCTACGCGCCCTACTCCGAATTTTATGTTGGCGCTGCCGTTCTGCTCGAAAATGGAGAAATCATAACTGGTAGTAATCAAGAAAATGCCGCCTACCCATCGGGCTTATGTGCTGAGCGAACCGCTATTTTCTATGCTAATGCTCAATATCCTGACAGCCCGGTTGTTTCAATAGCCATCATCGCCAGAAACAAAAATGGAGTATTAGATAATCCCGTTGCACCCTGCGGTGCGTGTCGGCAAGTAATGCTGGAAACAGAATTGAGGTTTAAAAAAGCCTACGATATACTGCTGGTTGGGCATTCATCTATACAAAAAATAAAAAGCAGCAAAGATTTGCTGCCTTTATCCTTTGTAGGTGAAGGATTAATCAAGAAAGCTGACAGCTAATAGCCAGCAGCCTTTTCTTAGCCATTCACATTTCGAAATTCCTTCCACAAGTTCTCGGTATCAGGTGTAGAAGCTATAATTGTTATAGGCTCTTTCTTAACCGGATGTTCAAACTCAATTTTGCGGGCATGAAGCGAGATACTTCCATCTTTATTGGAGCGCGGGAAGCCATATTTTAAATCACCACGGATTGGGCAACCAATCTTTGCTAATTGACAACGAATCTGATGATGGCGGCCTGTTTCCAGGTCAACTTCTAACATGTAATAGTTCTTTAGCCCGGAAACTAATCGATAATTCAGAATAGCTTCTTTAGCTCCATTTCGTGGCTTCGGAAAAGCATATGATTTATTTTTCTCCGAATTCTTTAATATATAGTGCTTCAATCGACCACTATCTTCAGTTGGTAACTCAGCTACCAAAGCCCAATAAGTCTTTTTAATTGTCTTCTCCTGAAACATCTTATTCAGACGACTCAACGCTTTGCTGGTACGCGCAAACAACACCACTCCACTTACCGGCCTGTCCAATCGGTGAACAACGCCCAGAAAAACCTCTCCTGGCTTATCATATTTCTTTTTGATATAAGCCTTTACACGATCACTCAACGTTTCATCACCCGTTTTATCACCCTGCACAATATCCGACGCTGACTTATTAACCGCAATAATGTGGTTATCTTCGTATAGTATATCTAGTTTCTTCATTTTACTTGGCCTCTGACTGCTAGCCGCCAGCCTCCGATAACTATCGGGGTAGCGATTTACAGCTTTATTATTTTTTCTATTCTATTTTTTGTTCTCCAGTCTTCTATCTCCAGTCTTCCGTCTAACCTAGTACTGTTCACGCTCATTAGGAAAATCCACACTTTTAACATCTTCAATGTAGTTACCAACGGCACCACTAACCTCTGCAAATAAATTATGGTAACGACGTAAGAATCGCGGTGAAAACTCTTGGTTAATACCCAACATATCGTGCAACACTAAAACTTGCCCATCAACCTGGTTACCCGCTCCAATACCGATGATTGGAATCTTCACCTCTTTAGCCACCTGACCAGCTAATGCCGCTGGAATCTTCTCGAGCACAATACCAAAACAACCTGCTTCTTCTAACAAATGAGCATCTTCAATTAGCTTTCTGGCCTCTTCTTCTTGCTTGGCACGAACGGTATAAGTACCAAATTTGTGAATCGACTGGGGGGTCAATCCCAAATGCCCCATAACAGGAATACCGGCACACAATATACGCTCAACCGACTCAATAATCTCCTTACCACCTTCAAGCTTTACGGCATCAGCTGCCGTTTCCTTCATAATTCGAATAGCCGATGTTAAGGCTTCTTTCGAGTTGCCCTGATAGGTTCCGAATGGCATGTCAACCACCACCAACGAACGCTGCACAGCGCGCACCACTGAAGCACCATGATAAATCATTTGATCTAGTGTAATCGGTAAAGTTGTTTCCCATCCAGCCATTACATTAGAGGCCGAATCACCCACCAATATGACATCTACACCTGCACTGTCAACAATTTTAGCGAGTGAATAATCATATGCCGTCAACATGGCTATTTTTTCATTTCGCATTTTCATCTCACTCAATACATGAGTGGTGACTTTTTTACGTCTTTCCTGAGCAACTGACATACTTATATATTTTCGTTTCTAAACGATTAGATTTCGTAATTAACTTCAATGATTTACTTAAGGTCTGATTAAACTACAGCGTGCAAAGTTAATAATTTGCAATAAGCAACGCGAGTTATTTTTTATTCAATCACAGAAACTTTATTATTTACACCATCAGCATGTTAGATTTTTGATTACAAACAAAAGACTGACCTGCAATCCCCTTAAAAACAATACTTAATTGGATTTTACTATTTCCTTTAAGTAACTTTCTTTTATGGAAGAGTGATACAAAACATATAAATATCTGCATATTTATCAATGTTAACCTTAATCTTTTCAAATAATTTTGAGCTTTTAACACATTCATCAAAAAACTAGATCATGTCCACCAACAAACAAGATGCCCTTCAATACCATGAAAATGGCAGACCGGGGAAAATTGAAGTCGTACCAACCAAACCCTATAGCTCGCAACTTGATTTATCTCTTGCTTATTCACCTGGGGTTGCAGAACCTTGTAAAGAAATTGAATTAAACCCCGATGATGCCTATCGCTATACCGCCAAAGGCAACCTCGTTGGCGTTATATCCAACGGAACAGCCGTACTGGGTCTGGGTGATATTGGTGCCACAGCAGGCAAACCTGTTATGGAGGGCAAAGGATTACTTTTTAAAGTTTTTGCCGATGTAGATGTATTCGACATTGAAGTCGATGAAAAAGGAATTGATGACATGGTAAAAGTCGTTAAAGCCATTGCGCCAACATTTGGCGGCATCAACCTGGAAGACATTAAAGCACCAGAGTGCTTTGAAATAGAAACACGCCTGCAGAAAGAGCTGGACATTCCGGTTTTTCACGATGATCAACACGGAACTGCGATCATTTCTGCCGCCGGTTTATTAAATGCCATTGAAGTGGCAGGCAAAAAAATTGAGGACATTAAAGTGGTGGTTAACGGGGCAGGTGCATCTGCTATTATGTGTTCTCGACTCTACATCAGCCTGGGTGTTAAACGCAAAAATGTGTGGATGCTGGATAGCAAAGGTTTGATGACAACGCACCGTACCGACCTGAATAAGTATAAAGTTGACTTCGCACAAGATAGCAAATTGTCAAATTTAGAAGATGTTATTAAAGGAGCCGATATGTTCCTTGGTTTGTCTAAAGGCAATATCCTTTCGAAAGAAATGGTGCAAACAATGGCTGATAATCCGATTGTATTTGCTCTAGCTAATCCCATCCCTGAGATAAGTTACGAAGATGCCATCGCAGCGCGTCCTGATGTAATTGTGGCGACTGGCCGCTCCGATTATCCTAACCAGGTCAATAATGTACTGGGCTTTCCCTTTATTTTCAGAGGAGCTTTAGATGTGAGAGCCAGGGCCATTAATGAAGAGATGAAAAAAGCGGCTGTTTATGCCTTGGCCGAATTAGCTAAAAAAGAAGTGCCCGACCAGGTAAATGCTGCTTACAAAAGTCAAAACCTCATCTTTGGCAAAGAATACATTATCCCCAAACCTCTTGATCCAAGATTGATTACCGAGGTGGCACCAGCCGTAGCTAAAGCAGCCATGGAAACAGGTGTAGCGCGGCTCGATATTATTGATTGGGATCAATATAAGATTGATCTGATGAAGCGAATGGGCATTTACAATAAACTGGTACGCGATATCAGAACCCGTGCTAAATCGGACAAGAAACGCATTGTTTTTTCTGATGCCGATTCTTTTAAAGTCTTAAAAGCCATTGAAGTTGTGCGCTCTCAAAATATTGCCGAGCCAATTTTACTGGGTGATAAACAAAAAATTGAAGAAATAGCCAATAAAAACAACCTCAATGTGTTGGATCTGCAAATCATCGACAACAAATCTAAGAAAGCCGCTAAAAAACGCGCTGAATATGCAGAAATATTATATCAAAAACGACAACGCAAAGGATTAAATAAAGAAGAAGCACTCTATCAGATGTTAGACCAAAATTACTTTGGAGTAATGATGGTGGAAACAGGCGAGGCTGATGGTTTTCTAGGTGGATTTTCTAACAAATATGCTGACACCATTCGTCCGGCTTTGCAGATATCCGGCACCAATAACACACTGAATCACATAGCAGGCATGTACATTGTGATGACCAAAAAAGGGCCCTTCTTCTTTGCTGATACAACAGTTAATTATGAGCCATCGTTCCGCACATTAGCTGATACTACACTTCTGACTGTTAATGAGGTGAAGAAGTTCAACATCGATCCCGTGGTTGCGATGGTGTCCTACTCCAACTTTGGATCCACACGCGATGGTAGTCCAAAGCGAGTGCGTGAAGCTGTAAAATATCTACACGACAATTATCCAAGCTTGCTGGTCGATGGAGAAATGCAGGCCAATTATGCTTTTAATGCCGAACTACGCTCCAAACGCTTCCCCTTCTCAAAATTGGGTGACAAAGATGTTAATACCATTATTTTCCCAAGTTTGAGTTCGGGTAATATTGCCTACAAAATGATGCATGAGTTAGGCCAGGTAGAAATTATCGGCCCTATTTTATTGGGTATCCGAAAACCAATTCATGTACTGCAACAGCAGAGCTCGGTCCGCGAAATTGTAGATATGGCAGCTATTACAGTTGTTGATGCACAGACTAAAAAGGATCAGATTATTGAATTATAATAGAGCAGACTAATAACCCGAGTTCGATTTTAATTTTACGACAAACTCAGGTTAATCAACAAAAGAGCGCAAAGCATGGATGGAATTCCAACAGCTTTGCGCTTTTTTATTATCCCTTTCAAGCTAACAAATACTTAACTGTGCATTAGTCGAGAGATTTAAAACTACTCTCTATTTCTTTTGACACCCGCTCCATCACTTCATCGAACGAAGCAGTGCCATCAATCTCAGCCACATGATGTATTTCCCTGTATTTATCAATCACTGGCATAGTCTTGTCCTGATGCTCCTGCAGCCGCTTAACTATTTTCTCTGTGCTCGTATCGTAAGGCATGCAGGCATCTGTTTTACTACGGTTATCCAGTCGTCGAATTAATTCCAGCGTATCCACTTTTAATTCCATAATTTTATTGATAATGGAATCATGCTTCTGCAGAATCCCATCCAGAATATAAGACTGCACCAACGTACGTGGATAGCCTTTGAAAATAAAGCCCTTTGCTTTCTTCGATTGCTCAATCTTCTTTTCAATCAATTGAATAACCATTTCATCAGGCACCAACTGCCCATTCTCATACAACTCCTTCACTTTCACGCCCAGCGGTGTTCCGTTCTTTATTTCTTCGTCAATCATATCGCCGGTTGACACAAACTCCAGCTTGTATTTTTCAGCAATGGCTTTCCCTAGCGAACCTCGTCCCGACCCCGGCGAGCCGAACAACACAATGTTCACCTGTTTTTTAGCAAGTACTTTATTAACTACCTTCCGGATATCTGATGTTACTTTTTTAATCTTCTGTACACCATTAACAGCTACGTAATTACCTTGCTCTTTATAAAAGTCGAGCACAGGCTTAGTTTTCTCATCGTATTCTCGTAAACGGTTCCGTATTACCTCTTCATTGTCATCTAATCGCCCTGAAGTCTCCCCTCTTAACAATAAGCGCTGAACGGATTCTTCCTCGGGTACTTCAACACTTATCAACAAATCCAGCTTAGTGCGCAACTTAATCATCAATCCTTCAAGAATATAGGCTTGAACATACGTACGTGGAAAACCATCAAACAGGAAACCATTTGCATCAGGATTGTTTTTAATGGTTTTTTCAATAATCTGCACAATAATCTCATCCGATACCAGACCTCCTTGCGCTATAATACTCTTGGCCTGTAATCCCAGTTTCGTTTCTTCAGCCAACTCTTTACGCAAAATATCGCCGGTTGAAATATAAAACAGGTTGTATTTTTTAAGTAGAAATTCTGATTGAGTGCCTTTACCAGCACCCGGTGGGCCAAAAAGAGCAATATTTAGCATAGCACAGATTTTAGGATGTACGTGATTAAATTTGAGTCAGTTGAATATATCAATTTAATTCGAAAAGGACAAACGCGTGTGCTTTAAGAGTTGGACATTTACAGGTGGATTAAGGATTAAATCGTAAAAGATTCGATTAATATCTATAGAACTATCAAATCAGTTTACCAATTCAAAAAATAAACAACTCAACAGTTTGTCAATTCGGTAGTTCGACGATTTGTCAAAACCTTAGAAGCGGTTATATGGATTACGCGGGTGCATCAATGGCGTGAAACCAGGTGATGGATTATAGAAAGTCGGATATTTACTCACTCCAAAAGAGACTTCTGCACTAAAGTTATCGGAGAATTTATAGCCGACATAAGTTGATGCTCCATAATTACTCAGACCCTTAAATTGAGAGTTCTCATTTTCAGGCATTGTTGTATCCAGAAAAACAGCCGCGCCTGCATACCACTTGTCATTTATTAAGTAAGTGCCTTGGGCATAAACGCCAAACTGCAACATTGATTCGTCCAGCGTTAGCTTGGTAGCATCAACTACTCCCCACACAGGCACGTTATAGTAATTAGTGCGACTCACATAAGGCAACACATCTACCTGAAACTTTTTTAATGGCATTAAGGACCATTGCGGTGCCAGGTAAGTATTAAAACCATACATATTCCCAAAATCGGAAAAAGCACTCACTCCAACATTCATACTAAAGTCAGCTATTGGTAAGGTATCTGAAATAGATGAGAGGTCACTTTTCAACATATCAGCATTTAAGCCACCAAACTCACTTGTCTCTTGTCCAATTGTGTGAATATTCAAGCCCAATAAAAGCAGTATCACTAACCTTAGTCGCATATTCTGTTTTTTTGCCCGATAAACATACAAAAATCACACCATAGCTCCGTACTTTTTCAACAAACAGACTTATAAAATCGATAATAAACCAAACCACACATTACTACTATTACTCACGCTACCCCATTCATTTTATTTTTTTAAGGTCTTTTTTTCACTTTTCTATACCAAAACCCCATCCTCATGCTTTAAAACATATCCATTTTTCGAATTTAATGACTTTCATCATCCATTTACTATTTTTCTCTATGCATCTTGCAATTGTCAAAAATTTAAGAAACAACCATGAACTTATCTGTTACTTTAAATCCCAATCCATTGGTGAAATATTTGCAGAAACCAGCATCTGATTTCACAAAAGAGGATATCATTAAATATATGGAAGCCAACGAAATCAGAATGCTTAATTTCAGATACGTTGCTGAAGATGGCCGCTTAAAAAGCCTAAACTTTGTTGCTTCCAGCCTTGAACATTTAGATGCTATTTTATCAGCAGGCGAACGTGTTGATGGCTCCAGCTTGTTTTCTTTTATGGAAGCAGGAAGCAGCGATTTGTATGTTGTCCCTCGCTACAGAACAGCATTCTTAAATCCTTTCTCGGAAGTGCCTTCTTTGGAAATCCTTTGCTCCTTCTACGATCACAAAGGGCAGGCATTGGAATCGGCTCCTGAAAACATCTTACGAAAAGCACACAAGCACTTTATGTCATCAACAGGCAAGAGTATGAAGTTTTTAGGTGAATTGGAGTACTATGTTAATAGCGAGCGCTCAAGTAATTTCCCGGCATCTGACCAAAAAGGTTACCACGAATCAGAGCCCTTTGCCAAATTTGAAGCCATGCGCAAAGAAGCACTAAAGTTAATTGCGCAGTGCGGTGGTCAAATAAAATACGGTCACGCTGAAGTTGGCACTTTTACAGCCGGTAACGAAGCTTACGAGCAGCACGAGATAGAATTTTTACCAACCGACCCAGAGTTTGCTGCTGATCAAATGCTAATTGCCAAATGGGTATTGCGCATGTTAGCAGAAAAGCTGAATGTTGAAATCAGTTTTGCTCCTAAAATCACTGTTGGAAAAGCTGGTAGTGGTCTTCACTTCCACATGTTAGTCGAGAAAGATGGCAAAAATATAATGCTGGGCGATAATGGACTAAGCGACACTGCTAAGAAAGTGGTTGCCGGCATACTAGATATGGCAGATGCCTTAACTGCCTTTGGAAATACCATTCCTACTTCATACCTACGCCTTGTACCTCATCAGGAAGCTCCGACCAATATTTGCTGGGGCGACCGCAACCGTTCGGCTTTGGTTCGCGTACCTCTTGGCTGGACTGGTGGTGTTGAAAACATGATTTTTGATGCTAACCCTGGCATTAACATTACGCCTGCACCAACCGACAGCAAGCAGACTGTTGAGTTCCGCGCTCCAGATGGTTCTGCCAATATTCATTTAACCATTGCCGGATTAATAACAGCAGCTGAGCATGGTATTAACATGCCTGATGCATTAGATAGAGCTGAAAAGCTATATGTAAATGGCAATATCTTTCATCAAATGCCGGAAGGTGGACTAGAGCAATTACCAACATCTTGCTACGAATCGGCTGAGCGACTAGAGAGCAAACGTGAACTATTCGAAAACAATGGCATTTTCCCTGAGCGTGTTATCAACCATACCATTGAAAAACTAAAAGGTTTTGAAGATAAAAACCTCAGCGAACGCCTGTATGGCAAAAATGATGAAATTAGGGAATTGGTATTAAAATACATTCATTGTCAATAAACCAAAATCTGTATACTTTCCACATTGCTTCGCAATGTTATTACTTAGTATTTGCACAACTAAACCTGTTGAGGGCTGGGATATAATTGTCCAGCCCTTTGCATTTAATAGTTAACTGAATAATTCCTAATATTACCCCTCCCCTTTCCTGCTTCAAGGTACTCCCCCTTGAAAAAGGCGAAGAAGAATTCACAGCTTGTAAAATATACTTTGCCTTTAAAACACGGAAATCTATAGTTTACTCCTTCATCCAAATACAACAAACTCTTAAACTAATTCGAAAATACACTATCTTTGGTAACAACCTTAAAATAATTATAATGGCAATAACTGGCACATTAGCAACTCTATACAAACAGAGCTCTGAGCATTTTCAAAAAGCACTTAACTACCTTAACAACACCAATCTTGAGGAAATTTTTAAAGAAGTAAGCATCAATAAACCTCTTGAGGTAGAAATTGATGGCCGACAGGTTTTTGCTATCTTCCAAACCTATGAAACCAAGGCTATCTCAGAAGCTAAGATGGAAGGCCACAAGAAGTACATTGACATTCAATACATCCACAAAGGCGTTGAGCAAATATTGGTGGCTCCTACAAGCAGAATGGTGAAAGAAGGTGACTATGACTCAGACAAAGACCTGCATTTTTCAAAAGTAGCCGACTACTCCAATTTTCGATTAACTGCAGGAATGGGTTGTATTTTATACCCCGAAGACCTTCATGCTCCTTGCATCAGCATTGATGCACCATCGGTTGTTGAGAAGATTGTGATTAAAGTAGCTGTATTGTAAAACAAATCCGGCAGTCACAATTGTACCGCCGGATGAATTCTATTTGTAACATACCGTTTCATTTTACTTATCGATAACGATACTTAATCCTCCCGTTATTATCAAGGCATCCAGTCCGGTGCTCCTATCATATTTATTACAGGTTAAATCAATACTTTTAACGTGCCAACTACCAATGTGCATCTTCGTAAAAACATCGGTATAAGTAACACCAAATCCATATTGATCGGCAGTATAATTAGACATATCGTAATCGGAAGTATAGTACCTATCCGTTGATAAATGCTGGTTATATGGAGCAAAATAATCAATAGCCGATTGATCGTAATAGCGATACATTGGGTATAAAGTGAACTTGGGACTTACCTTTATCGGCAACTCTACATTAAAAGTATTCGAATTAACACCCCAGTCGTCATAATAGTAACGATAAAAAGTACGCAACACAAAAACTTCATTGATGTAGTAATTTAGTCGTCCACCAATGGCCAGCTTCAAACGCGTGTCTGGCAAGCGCTCAATATCATCAGCCAGGTGAAAGTTATCGATATACGACGCATCAAAATCACTAAAATAAACCCGTTGAAACGGTGTTGACAGCAGACCACTCTGCTGTACCAAATCTATTGCAATGGAGCCTTGCAGTCGCTTACTTAGTATTTGTGAAAAATTTAAGCCCACAGCATAAGAGTTACGAGCCGTTTCATCCAACTCGTTAAACTGAGGTGAATAGTTCTCATTACCTGTTATCTCGTTTTCGGTAAATAAAGGATCTTCCAAGCCCAAACCACCATCTTTAAACGGACGTAATTCCGATGGATACAACTCATCCCATTTATCAAGAAAAACATTCCCTTTTACGGTTAATTCTGTATTTTTCTCATTAAACAACATTGTATAACTGGCTCCAAAGCCAAAAGAAAAATAATCGTACTCTGAGGCCAAAGACAGGTTCGCTGTCCAAATACGGTTTCGGTCATCGGAACTATGAGAATATGTCGTTCCTATCCCCTTCCAAACATCACTTCCCGAAGCACCAGAAGCCTGCACAAATGGGTCGGCCGGACGACTTGAAAAAGGATCGATATTTCCTGAAGATGCTGACGTATAAGCCGAGATGCCCGCATTAATAGTTAAAACATCGTCTTCATTGAGAGGTATAGCAATCACAACGGTTGCTGTTTCATTTATCAACTCCTCCGTTCCCCTGCCTCCTGTTACTGCAGCATTATCACCATCCTGAGTATAATAACTTCCTACAAAATCAATTTCCGTCTGTTCCAACACCCTTTTCTTATAAACCTTAGTTGAATCAGTTTGCTGGGCAATCGACATTCCAGCAATAGAAAAACACAATAAAATTAATACGATATATCTAATCATTTCTTCCTTCTTACTTTACTATTAATTACATCCGCAACCACCACCAGTCTTGCCTCCATTGGCTCCGGCTGCAGCTTCCCTGTAGGCATGGAAGGTTTTAATGTTTTGACGCGCTTTCTTATCAGCCAAAGCCATGTCAGGATCATTAAGGTTAACTTGCTCATAACCTTTTACAGCCACACAAGAACCAAGCGAAGCTATGGTTATTATGCCAATACACATCACTATTATTTTCTTCATCTCTATCACTATTAGATTACTGCTTATTCATATTTTCAATTAAGATATTATCTGATTGATGCACCAATCCTTTATCATCAACAATAATACAATCTACTTTCGGCAACTGGTTAATCATATCAATACCAGCCTCTATACCCATCACAAAAAGTGATGTAGCTAAAGCATCGGCCAGCTCGGCGGATGGCGCAAAAACCGTAGCGCTAACAATACCTTTGGAAGGGTAGCCTGTTCGTGGATCAATAATATGAGAGTAGCGTTCGCCACCAAACTCAACATACTTTTCATAATCGCCCGAGGTAACAACGGCTCCGTCTTTTATGGGCAACAGGGCAAATGTTTTATGCTTATCCATTGGATTAACAATCGCCACCTTCCATTCCTGCCCATCAGGTTGTTGGCCCCAACTATTCATATCGCCCGAAGCATTAATTATACCTGCCTGAACACCCTTTGACATGAGGAGTGCCTTTGCCTTATCGGCGGCATAACCTTTCCCTATAGCTCCAAAACCTATCTTCATTCCCTTCTTTGCCAGATAGACAGTATGCTTTTGTGCATCCAACACAATATTTTGAAACCCAACTTTTGCAACCGAGGCTTTTACATCAGCATCAGATGGCATGTTTGTCATGCTTCCATCAAACTTCCAGATACGATCCATGGATGCATAGGATATATCAAATGCCCCATCAGTCAGAGCTGATAAACGGACTGCACGCTGAATTAACTCAAACAACTCAGCTTCAACAATAACCGCTTCAACACCTGCCTTTTCATTAATCAGTGACGTTTGCGAATGCTCATCCCACGATGATATCAGTCCTTCGATACGTTTAATTTCATCGATGGCCAACTGTATATAAGCACTTCCCTCTTCTTCGGTATTGGCAACCACGGTAATGTCAAATCGACTACCCATCAAAAGCAGGGTTCGCTTATAAGGCTTTTGGGCCAAAGCTCCAATTGACAGGAAGCTTAAAAAAATAAATAACAGTTGTTTGTTCACTTTATAATACCCTCAATCTTTTTAATATAATTGGCTACGCTTACATTTTCATAACCTAACTTACCTAACACTTTTCCGGTGCTATCCATAACAACTACTAAGGGGAAATAGCCCTCGGTATTATATTTTTCAGCCAGCTTTCGATTATGAGCTTCTTGTTCATTACTAAGTTTATTCTTTTTGCGTCGCGGAAAGTCAGCCTTTAGCATTACCAAATGTTTTTGTGCATAAGTCTTGAATTCATCTGTATCAAAGATTTCTCTTTCAAGCTTCATACAAGGTGCACACCAGTCCGAGCCTTGAAATACCAAAACAATTGCTTGTTGCTTTTCTCCAGCCAGCTGCTGTGCCGTAGCAAAGTCTGTTTGCCAATTTTGCGATGCCAGATGCTGTACAAGCATCAACATGCCTAATAATGGAATTATCTTTTTCATTTATACAAAAATCATTAACATCAATACTACAGTTTTTATAACTTCTAATAGTCAACAACAATATACCCCCATTAAATACAGTTGAGAAAGTTATTGTTTATAACAGCTATATTCTTTAAAAGTTGTCCCACTTTTCATTCTTTAGAAAACGATTATATTAATCTAAATAGTACCAATTGATTATTTAAGAAAATAAAACATCATTAACCACACATAAAACAAGCAAAAGAGGGAATGAATGAAATACGATAATTGGCTTATTTTCCAACCTAAGCATCGAATGAACAATACAAAAAAACCCGAAAGCAGCAGATAAAGCTTCCGGGTCAATATTATCAGTCGTAAGTATGATTAGCGATAATCGTCCTACTTATTAATGCAAACCGATAGTCTTTCAAGGGGTTATAACTACAAAGAAACCACTACCATTCACGACAACAAATAACTTTCATCACTGCTGACTAGTCCGGATTTACCTCACAAAATTAGTATACACCTTCTCTTCCTGCGCAGGAGCTTCCACGCTACCTATCCCTGCTTCAATAAGTTGAAGAAGATAGGCCATATTTCTGCCCAATACACGCATAATCTGCACTCCTTCTTCATCTTGCATCACCTCGCCGGGTGCCGCACCATGTATCACATTCCAATAATTAGAGGTTGGGATAAACATTTCAGCGTAGTTCAAAAAGTTATTCATCTCATTGAAGGTAGGCAAACCACCCGAACGGCGCACCGCAGCTATACTAGCCCCAACCTTATGGCGGAACAGGTTACCATTGGAGCCAGACACATAAAAAGCCCGGTCGAGAAATGCCTTGATATTAGCACTTAAAGCCGCATAATGCACCGGCGAACCAAAGATCACACCATCAGCTTTTTTCATCAACTGAATCCAGTCATTAACACCATCCGTTTTAATAATGCATCGCTCATCTTTGTTCTCACGGCATTTTCCGCAAGCGAGGCAACCTTTAATGCCCTTATTGCCCAAGTGAACAATCTCCACTTCAATACCTTGTTTCTCCAACTGCTCACATACGATTTTCAAGGCATGGTAAGTATTGCCTTCCTTTTTAGGACTTCCGTTAAACGCAACTACTTTCATAGGTCGATGATTTTATATTTGGTCAGAGCACATGCTCATTACAAAAATAAAAATATTAAGCCAACGAGTGTTAACTACTTTTCCCTGACCTGGTATCTGATGTTTGATTAATAGCTTAATTCAGTACATTTGTTAAATGATTAAAAAACTTGACCTGGAAGATTTAAGCCAACTAATCATTGGCTCATCAGTTCTATCTGTCCCAATTGCTTTTACCGAAGAAGCATGGAATATGAGCAGAACCTTACCAGCTATTAACTTAGTTGTCGTCATCATTTTAAGCCTAAGTTTTATTAGCATATATGCTTTTCGCGGCATCTACCAGGGTAAAGTAAAAAACCGAATACGAACCTATATCTTTAGGGTTTTATTTGATTATTTCGTTACTTTTTGTGTTGTCATAATTGTATTATTTGCACTCAATAAATTTCCGATACTTTCAGATATGTACATTGCTCTAAAAAGAGTAATAATCATCTCATTCCCGGCATCCATGGGTGCGATTGTTGTAGATAGCTTTGATAAAGAATAATAGCGCATTAATAAAGATTAACTAATGGATACACAAGAAATATTAATCAAAATCAGAAAGATCGTTCGATCAATAGACATAGAATCTAAGAAAATCCAAAAAGAATATGGTGTTAGCATACCTCAGGTACTTTGCCTTAGCTATCTGCGAGAATCACCAAACTATCAAGCTACGCAAGGAGAAATACGCAAATATGTCAATCTCAACTCCAGCACCGTTAGCGGCATTATTAACCGCCTGGAGAAAAAAGGATATCTGGCCCGATTGCCAAAGGCCGGGGATAAACGTGTTGCAAATATTGTTTTAACTTCAGCTGGTGATGAATTACTAAAAACCATTCCACCATTGCTACACGAACAATTATCAGAACGTTTAGATAAATTAGACAGCACTGAATTATCAAAATTAGAAAATGGCCTGGAGTCTTTGGTGGCTCTATTGGACATCGAACAAGTAGACGCCTCTCCAATCATCATGTTAAAGATTGATAATGAACAACAAGGAGACTTAGATTCGGAAGTTGAATAAGTAATCCAGACCTTATTTTCATAGGAACAATCATGACACACAAGATGCCGTGATTAGGATATTTATTGTATTTTATCTAATTTTGTTCGCATAGAAACAATTTAACGATTAGATGATTTATAATGAGATTCAGCAAGAGATCGAAAACAAAATTGAAAACACCTGCGAAGCGTCCAGATGGAAAAACTGGAAGTGGCAACTCAAAAACACCATTCGCAATCTAGAAACCTTCGAACACCTGACAGGCATACAATTCGAAAGAAAGGAACGCGAAGCACTAAAAAAAACCTTTCAAAAATTCCCCCTGTCTATTACCCCCTATTACCTTTCATTAATTGACCAAAATAATTACCATAACGACCCTGTTTTCAAGCAGGCCTTTGGTGGTACTGATGAATTATCTGTATTAAAATCAGAAATGTCCGATCCGCTTTCGGAGGATAAAGACAGCCCCATCGAAGGCATCACCCATCGCTACCCCGACAGAGTTCTGTTTCATGTGAGCAATATGTGCGCTATGTATTGCCGCCATTGCACACGCAAACGTAAGGTCGGAGATACTGATTTCGTGCCCTCTAAAGAACAATTACTAAAAGGCATTGAATACATCAGGCAAAATCCGCAAGTGCGGGATGTTTTATTATCCGGTGGCGATCCATTAATGCTGCCCGATGAAAAGATAGACTGGCTACTTACAGAACTCCGGAGCATTAAACACATCGAAATTATTCGTATAGGAACAAGAATTCCGGTTGTGTTACCATATCGCATCACCGATAACCTAGTATCGCTATTAAAAAAACACCAGCCGCTGTGGATCAATACCCATTTTAACCACCCTAATGAAATCACCAGTTCAGCCAAAGAAGCACTGGCAAAGCTGGCCGATGGCGGTTTCCCATTGGGTAATCAATCGGTGTTATTAGCAGGCGTGAATGATTGTCCCAGAATCATGAAAAAACTATTGCACAAATTGGTACAAAACCGGGTACGCCCCTACTATTTGTATCAATGCGATTTATCTGAAGGACTATCTCATTTCAGAACACCTATCGGCAAAGGCATTGAGATAATGGAGAGCCTTATAGGTCACACCAGTGGCTTTGCCCGCCCAACATACGTGATTGATGCGCCAGGTGGGGGTGGAAAAATACCTGTGATGCCTAACTATATAATCTCCTGGTCTACGAATAAAGTTGTCCTTCGTAATTATGAAGGCGTTATAACAACCTATAAAGAACCCGACAACTACGAGCATAAATTGTGCGACCACCAATGCGATGATTGCACCCTGGAACTGAACATCAGTGAACGGGATGAATCAAAAGCCATTGGAATTGAAAAGCTTTTATCTGATTCGTCAGATGTAATTTCTTTAATACCTGAAAATAATGAACGTTTACAAAGAAGAGACGATAGTAAGTGATGTAGTAGAAAGTATTGGAAACGGTTCTTTGATACAACATGGCAAACACAACGATCGTGTTTATTTAATGAAGCTAAATAAACGCGACGCTACAACAATGCCTGTTGAGTTAACAAAAATGGCTCGGGCAGAAGGCTATACAAAGATTTTTTGCAAAGTGCCTAAATGGGCAGCCCCATTGTTTTATGCCAATGGTTTTATCCTCGAGGCAGCCATCCCACAGTTCTATAACGATGAGGAAGATGTATTTTTCATCTCTAAATTTTTAAGCTCTGACAGGTTGCTAAACATCGAAAAGGATAAACTGAATGGGCTTGGCCAACTGCTTTATCAGCAGAAAGAGGCCAAGACATTAACCAGCTCCTCCTATAACATCAGGCCACTGGGCATTCACGATATCAATCAGATTGCCCATATATACGATGAAATATTTGAAACCTACCCCTTCCCAATTCACGACCCGGCATTTTTAAAGGAATCGATGGAGAACGACATCCATTACTTTGGCGCTGAAAAGAATGGAAAGATTGTAGCTGTGGCAGCTGCCGAAGTTGATCGCAAAGGTGGCAATGCCGAAATGACTGACTTTGCCACCCTTAAAGCCCATCAAGGCAACCGACTGGCAACCTATATTTTACAAACAATGGAGACAGAAATGCTAAAGCAAAACATTACCTCTCTATATACCATTGCCCGACTCAACTCTCTTCCGATGAATAAAACATTCTTACGAGCTAACTACCAGTATGCCGGAACTTTAATTAAAAACACCAACATAGCCGGTAGCATCGAAAGCATGAACATTCTTTATAAACACCTATAGAAAAAACCTTCACTTATGCCCCCAAAAAAATGCCCTTACACAAAAAACTGCGAATTATATAACGGTAAAAAAACCATTGAAAAACCACCCTTGCTCATCTATAAAAACGTGTTTTGCCATAGAGGAGTAAAAGGTTGGAACAATTGCAAACACTACAATGAAATAAATAATAATCAGTTAGAAAAATGTTAGTATGAAAGAAGTAAAATCTATCAAACTCACATCACTCAACAATGAAATAGAAAAGGAAATTCTTTTACTATTAAAAGAAGAAGGTCAATGCATTTACGGAGAAATCATTAAGCAATCGAACCTCTCTTATAACAAAGGGAAAGAGACAATCTACTCACTGATAAACAAAGGCTATATACGATATGCCGGGCGTAGCACAAAATTAGAGCTCGCCATTGACCTGATTTAATTCTAAATGGGGCAAACGACAGCTTGCTTACATGGGAAGAAGCCAATCGTTCCTTCTAATAGCAGACAGGACGTTCTTTTATGTATTCACTATCCGTCTTCCTGCTGATGCATATGACGAGTAACAGATTGTAATTTCACTCAAACCAAAACGACAGTCAAACGTGGCTACCAACTACAATCCAGAGCTTTTACCTGCCCTTTGCCCCATTTCTTTTTCGACTGACCATAACAACTTAATTAAAGACTTCATGCACTTTATTGATATACTTATTTTTGTCATCTACCTGATTGCCATGCTAGGTGTGGGCTTCTTCTTTATGATGCGCAATAAAACACCCGATGATTATTATGTTGGAGGACGAACACTAAAAGCCGGCCACATTGGCCTTTCAGTTGTAGCAACCGATGTAGGAGGCGGCTTTTCTATCGGACTGGGAGGACTGGGCTTTATCATGGGACTATCCGGTAGCTGGTTACTCTTCACAGGCTTGATTGGCGCCTGGCTGAGCGCCGTCTTCTTAATCCCGAAAGTATCCAAAATAGGAAAAGCCCAAAAACTCTTAACATTCCCCCAATTTCTGGGTGGCGTTTACGGTAAACGCGTGGCCTTATTTGCCGGTATCATCTCAGCGATTGGTTACATCGGCTTTACCTCTTCGCAAATACTGGCCGGTGCTAAGCTGGCAGCTTCTACTTTTCCTGAACTATCAATTGAAATAGCGCTAATCGTTATGGGAACCATTGCAGTTGTCTATACAGTACTGGGCGGACTTAAGGCGGTCATCTACACCGATACCATTCAGTGGATTATCTTAATGGGCGGCTTATTATTCGTTGCCTTACCTTTTGCCTATTTCAAGGTGGGTGGCATAGAAACGATTCAGAAAACCTTAAAGCCCGATTTCCTAAGCCTGACAGCTGTCTCCTGGTCACAAATCGTTAACTGGATGTTTACGATTGTCCCCATCTGGTTTATTGGCATGACCTTGTATCAGCGCATTTATGCCGCTAAAGATACCAAAACAGCTCAACGAGGCTGGTTAATCGCTGGTTTGTTTGAATATCCATTAATGGCTTTCCTTGGAGTAAGCCTGGGAATGTTTGCTCGCGTGGCCCTGGAGAATGGACTTCTGACGGATTATACTTTATCCACTCTGGATGCTGAAATGGGCTTGCCCGTTTTACTGCGAACCATATTACCGGTTGGCTTTATGGGCATCGTCCTTTCGGCCTACTTTTCGGCCATCATGTCAACAGCCGACAGCTGCCTCATGGCCGCTTCTGGTAATGTATTGACCGATGTATTTAAACTACACAAGTCAAAGTACAACTTACGATACTCGCAACTCATTACATTAATAATAGGCGTTTTAGCCTTATTTATCGCCCTAAAAGTAACCAGTGTGCTTGAGCTTATGCTCCACTCTTATTCCTTTATGGTATCCGGTATGATCATACCTGTATTAGCAGCCCTATTTCTTAAAAAACCCAACCCCAATGCGGCGCTTATCGCTATGATTTCAGGTGGTTTTACAACACTATGTCTCATCTTATTAGACGTTTCAATAATATGGGGACTTGATGCTAACATTGTTGGCATAAGTGTTTCGGCAGTGACCTACGCCATCGAGCACCTCATTTCTAATTGGCAAAAGACGGATTTGACCTATTATTAAGGTTAATTATCACGCAAATCAATCACATTATGAACGATGTACATAACCTGACAAGGTGGCACAATTTAACTGCAAAGCAGAAGAACAAAAACAAAGAACAAGAACAGCATAAATTTAAATCGATGATGTTAGAAATTAAAAAATTCAATAGTGACAAAGATTTTATTGAAGTCAGCAGAAATGAATATGTTGATTTTCTTTTTACTCACCTGGGCGAATATGGCGACCCTAAAGAAGACATAAACAAATGCCTCAACTATGCCTTCTCATCAGAAAAAAGTGAAGGCGGATTTGCGCTGGCGGCTTTTTTCAATAACGAACTTGTTGGTGCACTAGTCATTAACCACACGGGCATG
The DNA here is from genome assembly GCF_025499605.1 of Carboxylicivirga litoralis. Classification (GTDB taxonomy): domain Bacteria; phylum Bacteroidota; class Bacteroidia; order Bacteroidales; family Marinilabiliaceae; genus Carboxylicivirga; species Carboxylicivirga litoralis. Next base: position 122,491 of record NZ_JAFMVC010000007.1, read on the forward strand.
AGCGGTTATATACCCGACCACATTTTAGTGTACGTTGCTGTTGATAAAACATACAGAGGACGAGGTTTTGGTCAGCAAATAATAGAAGAAGCCTTTGCCCATTGCCATGGCGATGTCAAATTACACGTCGAATATGACAATCCTGCAAAAAAATTATATGAACGCATTGGCTTTAAAACGAAGTATGCAGAAATGCGTTACTCCAATAATGTAAATAAATAATAGCAGCGATGGCATTTATCACATTAAACAAAGAAAAGTTAAAGAGTAACTTTAATTACCTTAACAAAATCTTTAAAAGCAACGACATTCAGTGGTCGGTTGTTTCAAAACTACTTTGCGGTAACAAAGATTACCTGAAAGTACTAATGGATCTTGGCATCACCGATTTCTGTGATTCCCGCATCTCCAACCTAAAAACAATCAAACAGCTCAATCCCAAAGTTAAAACCACTTACATAAAGCCACCTGCCAAAAGATCGATACCCAGTATTGTAAAGTATGCCGACGTTAGTCTCAACACCGAAATTAATACGATTCAGCTATTATCTGAAGAAGCTATTAAACAAAATAAGGTTCACCAGGTGATTATAATGATTGAACTTGGCGAATTACGAGAAGGAGTGATGGGCGATAAGTTTATGCAGTTTTACAAGCAGGTTTTTAGATTAAAAAACATTGAAGTAGTAGGCATTGGCACCAACCTCTCTTGTTTATACGGCGTACTTCCTAACCACGATAAACTCATTCAATTATGCTTATACGAACAATTAATTGAGGCTCGATTCAACAAACAAATTGAGTTTGTTTCGGGTGGTTCATCAGTTACCATTCCTTTGATTTTTCAGAGTCTACTGCCGAAAGGAATTAACCACTTCCGGGTGGGTGAAACGCTATTTCTTGGCACCGATGTATACAATAACACAACCTACAAAAACATGAAGCCAGATGTGTTTCGACTATACTCTGAAATCATTGAGTTAAGTGAAAAACCATTGGTCCCAATGGGTGAGATGGGCGTAAATGTAGAAGGTGAAGAGAAGGAATTTGACAATAAACAAGTCGGACAAACATCCATTAGAGGCATACTCGATTTAGGGCTATTAGATGTGGATGAAAAACACATTACACCTGTTGATCAAGCCATCAGCTTTGTAGGCGCAAGCTCAGACATGCTTGTTGTTGACCTCAAAAACAACCCAAATAACTATAAAGTTGGCGATTTGATAGAATTTAAGATGGATTACATGGGAGTCTTGCGCATTATCAACTCAAAATACATTGAAAAACGCGTGAAAAATTAATATGTATGTCAGATTTCATTCGTTCTATTACACTTTTACTTATTCTACTTAACCCTTTTTTATTAATTGTTTACCTCATCGACATTGTTAAAAGCAAATCGATGTACGTGTTCATTAAAATACTCATCCGAGCTGGGTTAATAAGTTTCGTAACCTTTTCGTGCTTTGCTATTTTAGGTGATAGCATATTTAATAGTGTTTTTAATGCCCGCTTAGCCTCCTTTCAGATTTTTGGTGGAATTATTTTTCTACTAACAGGTATTCAATTTGTATTTAAAGGCAATTCGTCCATCGAATCGCTCCGAGGCGAATCAAAACATGTGGCAGGTGCCATTGCCATGCCCATCTTTATAGGCCCTGGCACCATTAGCTACAGCGTACTAATAGGCGAACAATTGAACAACTATCTGGCACTGGCTGCAATTGGCTGTGCTGTTTTATTGTGTATTTCTATAATTGCATTGCTTAAAATAATACACGACAGAATACAAACTAAAAAAGAAGAACTCATAGAGCAATACATTGATATTGCCGGCCGAGTTATAGCCATGCTATTAGGAACTGTATCGATTGAACTAATTATGACCGGTGCCGACTATTGGCTAGATATACTCTAGAATAAAGGCAATTAAAGATAGTTCGCATAGAACAAATTTGTTATTTCACACCATAAAATATACCTTTGCGACCTCGAAAAAATCTACACATCCATTATTGAGGTTATCTGGTTTCAAGCTGTTTTTGAAACCTTTCAGCTAGGAATAACATCCAAGAGGGAGTAACAATTTGAACAAAGAATTAATAGTATGCGAATCAAAAAATGGATCTTTATTGCTTCATTTCTAACAAGTAGTCACCTTGTAGCTCTTTCTCAGTCCGACGAAAAACCTAAAGTGAATATAGGCGGAGCTTTACGTTTTAACTACAACCTCTCCGATTGGAAAGATGAACAGACAAAAAGAGGAGGTGATTTTGGCTATGATGTATTCCGAATCAATGCTACCGGTAGTTATAAAAAGATAGGTTTCAATGCCGAATATCGTTTCTATTCGAATAGTTTTGGAGGCGGCATGTTAAAACAAGGCTGGATAGAATACAACACCGATAATAACAGTACCTGGCAGCTTGGACTCAACCAGGTGCCGTTTGGTTTACAGCCTTACAATTCTAACAGTTGGTTCTTTAATCTGCCATATTACGTTGGACTGGAGGACGACCACGACATGGGTATAAAATGGATGAAGACGTATACACGCCTGCAGTTACAAGTTGCATTCTACAAAAATGCTGAAGAATTAAACTTTGGCAATACCTCTGCTATTTCAGCCAATCGCTATTCATACGACGTTTCGGGGCGAAACAAAGAGGTAAATCAGGCTAATGTTAAACTGGCCTATAACTTTGGGTCCAACAATTCATCCAGTATAATTTTATCGGCCATGTATGGCGGTTTATACAATATTGTGACAAACAAAATTGGCGATCACTCGGCTTTTGCAATCGGGTATCGCTACAGTGGAAAGAAGTTAGGGCTCAAGCTTCAGGCACTAACTTTTAATAAAAATCCAAACGATTCAACGCAATACAAAGATGTTATTGAAATGGCAGCCTATGGTGCGCCATACCAAGTTGCGGCTAAAGGGCAAATAGTAAGTGCCGGAGCTTCGTATACGCTACCATGCAAGCATGAAGCAATTGATTACCTCATGCTTTACAACGATTTCTCATGGTTTAATAAGTCGAATAATAATTTTCACGACTCGTATATGAATGTTCTAGGTTGCCTGATCGCAGCTGGACCAATCTACACTTATATAGATGCTGCATGGGGTAAAAATCATGCCTGGCTAGGACCTGAATGGACCAATGCATTTGCAGAAGGAACAGCAAATGCAGATTGGCACCTGCGTTTTAACGTTAACATCGGTTATTATTTTTAGTAAGATATTATGGAACAGAAATACAAAAGAAGCGACAAGCGAACTTTTTTAGGTATTAAAGCAAATGGACCGGTTTTTATAACCTCCTTATTAGTTATTTCAATACTGGTAATTACAACCCTTATTGTTGGAAAACCTATGGAAAAGTATTTTTCGCAAATACAATCAACTGTTTCCAACAAAACAGGATGGTTTTTCATCCTGATGGTTAATGTAATGCTGCTATTTGCACTGTTTTTAGGTTTCAGCAAATTTGGTAAGATTCGCTTAGGCGGTAAAGATGCAAGACCTGAATTCTCGAAAAAAGGTTGGTTTGCCATGCTTTTTAGTGCCGGAATGGGAATTGGCTTATTATTTTGGAGTGTGGCCGAACCTATTTTTCACTATAATAGTAATCCTTTAACCGACAATACTGACAAGATAGAAGCAGCCAAATCCGCAATGGGCATTACTTTTCTGCATTGGGGCGTTCACGCTTGGGCAGTTTATGCAATTGTTGGATTAGCCCTGGCCTTTTTCACATTTAACCGAAAGCTTCCATTGACCATTCGCTCTATTTTCCATCCTTTATTGGGTGATAAAATATATGGTCCTATTGGCGACGCCATTGATATTATATCAGTTATAGCCACTATTTTTGGTTTGGCTACCTCTCTTGGCTTTGGCGTGCAACAAGTTAATGCAGGCTTAAGCTACCTATTTAATTTCGAGCTCAACACAACAGTTCAAATTATACTGATAATTGTGATAACAGGCATAGCAACCTTATCATTGATACTTGGCCTTGATAAAGGCATACGCCGCCTCAGCGAGTGGAACATGCGTTTTGCCCTGATTTTATTGATATTTCTATTATTAGTTGGCCCCACTGTATTCTTAGCTAAATCGTTTGTTCAAAACTTAGGCCATTACCTCAATGAATTTTTTGAACTCAGCTTCTGGACCGAGTCATACAAAGGTGTTAATGAAACCAAGCACTGGCAAAACTCATGGACTGTATTTTATTGGGCCTGGTGGATTTCATGGTCTCCATTTGTTGGTATCTTTATTGCTCGCATCTCCAGAGGACGAACAATAAAAGAATTCATTCTTGGTGTATTACTGGTTCCCACACTATTAACTTTTATCTGGATGTCGGTATTTGGAGGCAGTGCACTATACCAGGAATTAATAGGCAACACAGCCATTACCAACGCCGTTAATGACAATGTTGCAACAGCCATTTATAAGCTACTCGAACAATATCCTCTTGCCTTTTTATCGTCGCTTTTAGCCGTGATATTGGTGGCTAGTTTCTTTGTAACATCATCTGATTCGGGCTCTATGGTAGTAGATACACTAACATCGGGAGGCCGACACGACGCTCCTGTTGGTCAGAAGATATTCTGGGCTTCAATGGAAGGCCTGGTAGCTGGCATTTTATTAATTGGCGGAGGTTTAACAGCCTTACAAACAGCTTCAATATTAACCGGTTTACCATTTGCACTATTATTGATTGTGCTTTGTTACAGCTTCTACAAATCATTAAGCAACTATTATGATGATAACATTAAAAAAGGTCAGTAGATAATTGTAATTAGCTTAAACAATCGGTCATAATATAATCAATGCCCACAAGAGGCTGTACAAAAACACCTAAAGAAGCCGCTCACTGAGCGGAGTCGAATTGATGATTAACTGATAATTAACTTCAATTACATTTCATCTCGACTCCGCTCGATGAGCAAATGTTAATTTTGGACATCCCCTTTTATACGAATACTACCACCCCCAATCCGGAGAAACTACTAAGGTTGAAATATCCAGAAGTAGGCACTTCTTTTTATCTCCCAAGTCTATACAAAGATAAATAAGGAACTGACTGGTATAAACAGGTTCTGTGACACCGGTGTTTTTTAGATGGATATCAACGTTATACCTTTATATACTATTTGCAATTGATTGTGTGATATATTAAATTGGCGTGCATTACATAAGGTGGAGCATAAAGAAACGGCATCCAATTTCCCTCACAAGAGGATAGCCCGCTCCGGAATTGGTTTGGAGGACAGTTTTTCTTAAGAGTTGCCCCCGTGCATCGGGCAGGCATCCAACGATTGAAAATGAATTTATATAGATGAAAATACTTTTCATTCAATTATTACTAATCCTGAATTTCAAAGCTGTTACAAGCTACCCGATTCCAGAAAAGAAACCTGAGCTGCTTTTTTATATTCAGCGCTCAACAAACACCAATACAGTAATATACGAAGCCAATTTTAACGAAAAGGGATGGTTAGATCCTAAAAAACCAGTAAACATCTATTGGCTTATGTACGAAGAAGGTAAGAAAACAGAAGACCTGTCCTTCTTTGAAAAGCACTATGCCTTTGGTGTAAAAACAAAACCCTGCGAAAATGATTCAAACACTTATTGGCTGAGGCTTGTCTCACAAAAGCAACTTCCCGTAAAGCTTGTGCAAACCGAACCATTTAAAGTAAGCGCACTGATACAAAAAAACGATAACACCTACCTCTTTGATCATATTTTTATCACATCAGATGAGTCTGGCTTGTGGCCCGAAGTAGAATCAATTGAACTATTTATGCACTCTTTAGACAGATCAACAACAATAAGCGAATTTATTAAGCTTGATTAAGCAACAAGACTTAGAAACAACTTCTTTAAATAGCGATGCTATTGTTCATGTGTAACTGTTTTAATGGGTATTCACGAACTTGTGTTTCGCATCGGTTTTGCTTCATATGAGAGCATAATTCATTCAAAATAACTCACAAAAACAAAATTTAAACAGTTTCTTAAAATAATATACATATTCCACTATTAACAACAAACTTCACAGAGACCTGGGCGTGGATAATACTTTTAAAAGAGGTTTTGCTTTTTCGAATTTTAGTTAAATAAATTCTACACTCCCAATCAACACCCACATCCTCCAACTTGTTTGATTAACAACCCCAACACCCATCCCAGATATACTATTTTTGTTAGTCAGTAATATTTTCATCTTTATCAAAATAAAACGGGCGTTAATCAAGGAAAATCTGTTTCGAAAGTAATTTTATTGTTAATTTATTATTAATTAAAAAGCACGAATCACAGCTGTCCGTCGGTCTGCAAACTTTGGGGCAGCGTGGTTCGCGCTCATTGTAACATTTCAAATATATGAAAAATGAAGAATAATCATTCGGAAAGCATCCCAAAGGATGTGATTGAAGCAGCCATAACTAAATTAACTGAGGTTAAAAGTGCATTGGCTCCTTATTCAACCACTTTAACCAAAGATGAAAGAAGAGCCTTACCCAAGATGGGTGAAAAGACATTGGCTTTCGTTACAAATTCGCATGACTACAGCACACAATATCCTGAGCTTATGCCCTCATTTGCCAAACAGGAAGATTTTGATATTGATGTAGCCGATGCCACAGGCTTATTGCCGGTTGAAGGTTTATTAAACGAACTGGCAAGTCAGATAAACGATACAGCTATGCTGGCAGGCAGTGAAGCCTATAACACTGCATTATTGTTTTATAACAATGTGAAGTTAGCAGCCAAGAATAACGTTCCAGGTGCAAAAGAAGTATACGACGACCTGAAAACTCGTTTCCCAAGTACACGACGCAAGGTTAACATAGAAGAGTAAATCAGAGAAATCCGGACGCAGACCTCCGGATTTTTTTACGACCTATAGCATTTAACCGCTTAGCGCCCGGATGGTTTTAGTGAGTGCTACAAAAGTCCAACTTTTGCAGTGCCTTTCTCAGCACTTCATAATAAATGCTCCGTCCAATCAGTTATTTTCTTCGCCTTCAATTTTAAAAGCTCCGGCTTCTGTTTGTATTTCTAATGCTACCACCTGAAAAGCTCAACTCACGCTTCTTTTTGCTCTGCCCTTCCCTTATTTTTCTCAAGTCCTGATTCTTTTTTCTCTGATGGTTTCATTTTTTTTCAGCGAGGCCCATTCATTGGTCTCCGAAAGACCTGTTGCTACACTCCGAAACCGAAGCTAATTTCTTCGGCGTTGGAGAAAATTTGTCAAACACCGGAGTGCTAAAAGCCGGCGTTTGAAGCAAAATAAGTCGTGCCCGGGGAAAATATAACCGCCACCATAGAAAAGATGACTGGCTTCGCTGAAAATAAGATGGAGGCTGAAGAAGACCGGATAGACAATTGAGTATTTATTGAAAGAACTGCAGATAAAAAACTATTTGAAGCAGTTATACCAATCATATTTTAAAATGATCTGTATGTGTATAGTAAAAACTACAATCGTATGGAGGAGAATGTCCAAAAACATTACTATTTCCCGCCAAATGCGATAGCTATCGCACTTAGCTTAAAACTTTATCTTTGGACACCCTCCTCCATATTAATATTACTCCATCATTTTAAGCTGGCTTAAACACTTAAAATAATCATGTTCATAACTCAGGTATTGACTCTGGCTATCCCATATCAAATCTGCATCAACCAGGTATTCTGAAAACGAAATCTGCCCGGATTTCAGTAACTCCAGATTGCTCTCTGAAAGCTGTTGCTCATCCATGATGACTTTCATCTCTTCATAACTGTTTTTCAATGTCACAACTTCAGAATACAGAGTAGAAGCCTTCGTTTTATATTCACTTTCCTGTTGGTTTAAATTCACCATCGACCATTCAGTTTGCAACTTAGCATACTTCACGGCGTTTTTATTTTGCCATAAAGGAATGGATAATCCGGCATGAATACCCTGCAACTTTTGATTCAAAATAGTTTCTGATTTATATCCCAGTTCAAAGCTGGGCCAGCTTTCCATTCTGGAATTCTTAATATTGGTTTCTGCTTCGTGTAATTTCAGTTGTGCCATTACTAAGTCAGGGTTTGTGTCTGCCAGATTTAAAAGCAAGGAGTCCAGTTGAGGCAATGCCCAGTCGACAGGATATTTATACTCTTGGTTATCTATGCCTAAGCCGCCATTTTGCTGTTTCAACTGCTCAGTATAAATACTGAGCTCAGACATGGTTTGTTGCCATTGGTTTTTAACCCTAATGGCATAAATCCGGGCCTTATCGTAAGCAGGTTTCGACACTTCACCACCGTCAAGCCCTTCCTTCATTAGAGTAACAAGAGTTGCAGCTTCAGAATTTCGTTTTTCGAGAAACTCCACTCTTTTTTGAAGCCAAACCAAATTAAAATAAAGTGTTCTGGCAGCATGCATGATATCCCGTTTCTCTTTTTCGGCCAGGGCTTGCTTTTGCTGAAAACCTAATTTCTGCAAATCGGCCTTTGAAGTATAATAACCCGGCAGTTGAAAGGATTGAATAATTTCAAATTCCTTTTGATCACCAATATTATCAGGATTACCAAATAAATAGTTATAACTAACTGTTGGATTGTTAGGATACACACCTGTTTTTGAATACACTTCTTCTGCTTCCAGCCACTTTTGAAGGGTCTGCAACCTGGGATTGTTTTGCTCGATGCTCTGCATTAAATCGTCAAAAGACTGGCTGAACAGAGCTGATGAAACAGTTAAAAGCAAAAAGATATAAACTAATTTCTTCATTATTTCGCCTCCTTTTTCTTAATTAAATAATACACCGCAGGAACAATAAACACGTTGAGCAATGTGGAGCTGAATAAGCCACCAAGGATGACAACTGCCATTGGGCTTTGTATTTCATTTCCGGGCTGATCTCCGGCAAACGCCAGCGGTATTAAGGCCAGTGCCGCAGTTAATGCCGTCATAAGTATAGGATTTAAGCGATCCATCGAACCATGTATAATGGCTTTATAAAGCGGTTCTCCTTCGTCCTGCAAGGCATTATAACGCGAAACCAATAATATTCCGTTACGCGTAGCTATGCCAAATAAGGTAATAAAACCAATAATAGCCGGAATACTTAACATGCCTGAGGTTAACCAGATGCTAACAACTCCGCCAATCAATGCCAGAGGAAGATTAAGCAGAATAATACCTGATACAGTGAGGTTTCTGAACTCCATATACAGTAGAAGAAAGATAATGAGAATGGCCAAAAGCGAAGTATAGAAAAGCAGGCTCGATGCCTTTTCTTCACTTTCAAACTGTCCGCCATATTCGATGTAATAGTTTTCAGGCAGATTAATGTTCTCTTTTATATTATCCTGTACATCGGTAACAACACTTCTTAAATCGCGCCCCGAAACATTGGCAGAAACAACCACTTTACGCTGCACGTTTTCCCTGCTAATGGTATTGGGGCCTGAAGCAGAAATGATGTCGGCGACTTCCTTTAAAGCCACTTTATGACCATCGTGCGTATCAATCAAAGTATTTTTAACAGCTTCGATGGAGTGGCGATACCTGTCGTTGTATCGTAAAATCAGGTCAAAGCTCATATTGCCCTCATATACTTCCGACACTTTTTCCCCTGCAAAAGCCACATCAATAAACTCCGCAAATTCGTTAATCGGGATGCCATATTGCTTAAGCATTTCACGTTTGGGTTTGATTTGCAATTGTGGAATTTCCACCTGCTGCTCTACGTTCACATCCACCAAACCATCTATTCCGGAGATATTCGATTTTATTTGTGTTGCCAATGAGAACATTTTATGCAAATCGGTGCCAAACACTTTGATGGCAATGTTAGCTCTTGTTCCGGAAAGCATGTGGTCAATGCGGTGCGACAGTGGCTGGCCAACCGTAATGTTGATGCCTCGTATCGTTCCCAGCCGACTTCGCAATTCTTCCAGAAAATCGTCTTTAGAGCGACCGTTCAAGTCAAAAGGTACATCAACCTCTGATGAGAAAACACCTTGTGCATGTTCGTCCAGTTCGGCACGCCCGGTGCGTCGCACAATGGTATTGATTTCCTTCATTTCAAGCATTTCCTTTTCAAGCAGCAGGTTCATTTTATTGCTCTCTTCCAGTGAAATACCCGGAAGACTAACTGTACTCAATGTGAGCATTCCTTCATTAAATTCAGGCAGGAAACTTCTGCCCAGATTAAAGAATACAAACATGGAGACAATGAATAATACACCTGCTGACCCGATCATCGATTTCTTGAAATGCAATGAGCGCTCCAGTGCCAGTCCGTATTTCTTATTCAGCCATCGCACCCATCTGCTACCCGTCTCGTGAGCCTGTAATTGCTTATCATTGGTCAGTAAAAAGCTACACATAACTGGAGTAAGCGTAATGGCCACCACTAAGGATGCAAACAAAGACACAATGAATGAAATGCCCAATGGCTGTAACATGCGCCCTTCCATGCCTGAAAGAAAAAATAAAGGAACGAATGCCACAATAATGATCAATGTGGCATTTAAAATAGATGCCCGTATCTCCTTTGAAGCATTATAGATCACCTTCAATTTCAATTCCTGCTTTTCTTTTGGCAGCCGTGCATTTTCTTTTAAGCGTTTGAGCACATTATCCACATCAATGATGGCATCATCCACCAATGAACCAATGGCAATGGCCATTCCTCCCAATGACATGGTATTAATGGTTAACCCCATCCACCTGAGTGTAATGACTGCCACCAGCAACGAAAGAGGGATAGCAACAAGCGAAATAACAGTGGTTCTGAAATTCAACAGAAATAAGAAGAGAATGATCATGACAAATAATCCGCCTTCGAGCAGTGCTCTGGTAACATTATCAACTGCTCTGATAATGAAATCAGACTGCCTGAAAACATCTGTTCTTATTTTCACATGCGATGGCAATGTTTCCTGCAAACCGGCTATGGCTTCATCAATCTTTTCGGTTAGCACCAAAGTATTGGTATTGGGTTGTTTTAAAACCGTCATCACAACAGCCGGCTGGCTGTTTAAATAACCGGCGCCAATTTTAGGAGCCGCACCTGTTTTGACTACGGCCACATCATTAACGGAAACAGGATGTCCGTTCACAACCTTGATGACCGAGTTTCCAATATCACTTAGATTACTGGTTCTGATAACACCACGTATCACATACTCATTTCCAAAGTCGTTCAAAAAACTACCTGTGGCATTTTGGTTCAGGTGATCACAAGCTTCAAACAGCTCCATAAAGCTAACGCCATAATAGTCCATCTTCTCAGGATCAGCTTCAACAATATACTGTTTGAAATCACCTCCCATAACAACCACCTGTGACACACCGCCAATTGACAATAAGCGGTTGCGCACCTGCCAGTCGGCTATGGTTCTTAAATCCATTGGCGGTAAAGAATCAGAAGAAACAGTTATCACCATTATCTCACCAATAATAGATGACTGGGGTGCCAGTGTTGGATTACCTGCATTTTCAGGTAAACGTTCGGCAACAGTTGCTAATTTTTCACTAACAATCTGCCGGGCTTTAAAAATATCGGTATCCCATTCAAAATCCACCCATACAATAGATATGCCTGTCGCCGATGATGAACGGACCCGTCGCACGTTGGTGGCTCCGTTTACGGCTGTTTCTATTGGAAATGTGACCAGCCTTTCCACTTCCTCGGTGGCCATACCATGTGCCTCTGTCAGCACCACTACCGATGGAGCGGTCAGGTCGGGAAACACATCAACTTCCATCTGGGTGGCCACATAACTTCCTCCCAGCAAAAGGATGAAAGCCATAAACAGCACGAGAAGCCTGTTCTTTAAAGAAAAGTCAATTATCTTATTCATATGTATATTCTTTCTTTTCTATTGCCATCTGAAACACCCGCTGAATTTTAGTCATTCTCAAAGCAATTGAGTATGCTAAAATCCATGTTCGTTTCAACATAGCTTCCTGATTTAATGCGTATGACCATGTAGCGGTAAATCACCCGCCATGGCCGCCAGCTTTATCTGGTAGGCACCCTGAGTAACAATCCTTTCACCAACGGATAAACCTGAGCTAACTTCAGTAAGAATACCATCATTATTAGCTATTTCAACCTGACGTTTTACAAAGGATTCTCCTCCGGTTTGAACAAAAACGTAATACATTCCCTGCTCTTCAATGATGGCTGATAAAGGAATAACCAAAGCATTCTCTTTCTTACCTGTTTTTAGAAAAGCTTCCACATACATGCCGGGCATTAATTGCCCATTATTAAAAGCCGTAAAATTGACTGGTATTCTGGTGATGCCCTCTGTGATAAAAGCATTGCTGGAAGCAACTTCCCCATCAAGCTGCTTCAGCGTTATTGATTCTTTTTTGTCACCATAAGTAAAGTTGGCATCAAATATCCCATTTACTTTTTCAAAGTCCGATTGATTAACAAAGGCTTCAATAAGTAGTTTGTTTCTGTTACTCACCTTCAACACTACAGAACCATTATTAACGAATTGTCCGTTTGTAACATGAACCCCATCTACAAACCCATCAATTGGCGATGTGATTTTTAAGCCATCCTGCGAAACCTGACTGGCCAACTGATAATATTTTATGGAATCCTGTTTATATTGAGATTCTATTTGCAGGTAGTCCTTTTGAGAAACCACTTGTTTAGCTACCAGCGGCTTAGCACGATCATAGTCAGCCTTACTCTTCTCATAAGCAATTTTGCTTTCGCTCATTTTGATGTCGATATTGTTTTCAATACCCGATGCGGTAACAACTGCCAGCAGTTCACCTTTCTTTACCGATTGTCCGGCTATGGCAAAAAGGTTAACCTGACCATTAGCCTGAGCATTGACTGCGACGGATGATTGTGGTTGCCCGCCAACCTTTGCTGAAGTGTGAATAACAGAATAGAAGGCTTGCAAAATGACCTCCTGAGTTGCGAAATCTGTTTTCCAGGCTTGCTCCTTCAGAAAACTGATTTCGTCACCCTCTGCTTCTTCCTCAATAGCATGAGCGGCTTCATCTGCACTGGCATACACCTGCACTTGCGGTATTTCAAAGGTCACCTTTCCGGTGGAGCTAACTAACTCAAAAAGCATTTTGTAAGTACCGGCTTCTTTGGGTTGTAGTGATGGACGGAAAATACCTGGCGACGCAGGTGCATCTACACTGTGACGAATGCCTTTATCGCCTTTAACGATACTTACCGTCAGCTTACCGTCAGAAACAGGTTTATAAGTACTTAAGTCGGTAAAATGAGCCGCAAACGAACTGGTTTGTCCAACTGATAAGGCAGGGAACTCAACAAATAGCTCAAAATTATTTGCAAACAGGGTATAGCTTAAGGCTCCTGCTTCATGCGCATGGTCATCATGAGCTGCATGGCCTCCAATAACATCATGTGAGTGACCGTGTGAGTTTTGATTGTTGAGGCAGGATGTCAATAATCCTAATGCTGCAACAATACTTATATATATTTTATTCATTTTTTTAATGTTTGTTTGATTATTCCGTCCCGTATCCCGCTTGTTATCGGGACGGGACGGAATATTGATTAATGTTGATGATCATGATCATGGTCGTGGTCGTGGTCGTGATCATGGTCATGGTCGTGGTGTTCTTCTTCAGAGGTTTTTGTTGTGTCTTTCGATACAACAAACTCTTCCTGCTCTGTGTGGTCGTGATGGTCGTGGTCATGATCGTGTGTTTCAGTACCATGCTCATGTCCGTGGTCAGAGGTCTTTTCAGACTTTAAACCACAAGAAACAGCCATAAATGACATATAAACAGAGAACACCAATAAATACATGAATCGCTTCATAATTGATTGATTTTTATTCCGCATGATTGCGGAAGATTAATAAAAAATAAAAATGAGATAGTATTAACCTAGAGTTTAGGCCATACAAGGTGGTGCCCGTAAGCCAATGGCTCCGGGTTGAAATAATGATTTTATCAGAAATGGTATATCTGAATACCTTCTTTCCTTTTTATTAAGAAGTTGATCGTTTATAGATTCTGTAGTATTTAGAAGGAGAACAACAAAAGAGCTTACTTTTAAGGTTGTTCCTGAATCTATTATCAATCTTGCAAAACTGTAATCTTCAGATGTTAATGAATGGTCATGTGGCGGAAACGAATGACTGTGTGCATTACCCGTATCTTTATCTTCATGATGGTGATGATGCCCATAATCACCATCATGGGCATGAGCTTCAGCTTGTGTTTGAAAATTTGAAAAGCTATCCAAAGCACTATCATGATGATGATGTGGTATCATTTGATGGCTTAATATTGCCAGGAATGATACTAATAATGATATGGAATAGATTTTTAATTTCACACCTACAAAAGTAGTTAATTAATAGTTATTTCAAATCCCTACTTTTAGGTATTATTAGTCTTGTTATTTTAGTATCCATTCATTGAATATTGTCTCATAAAACGCAATCTTAATCCATACTGAATAGGATTCTATCAATATTCAGGTGCCTGAACAACGATTTGCCATTGCAAAAAAACAATGTAGTTTACTGCATCACAACACAATAAAACAATTAAAGAAAATGATTGCTCTCAAACCCTTGTTTTATTGCTCAAATTGTATTGTTTTGTGGCATAAAATAAAAAACGTTTAATCATGATTGGAAAATTCATACGACTAATAATTGCCATCCTTATAACTATTTCATCAGTTTTTCTTTTTATCAATGGCTTTGTTGGCTGGGGTGTGCTAGCTGTGTTTATTGCTTTACTGTTTGTTTTGTTTCAGTTTAGAAATGAAAAGAACCTGCTGGCCTTTTACTTTATCCGAAGAAACAAGTTTGCTTCAGCAGAAAGTATGCTTTTAAAAGTGAAACACCCGGAGAATATGATACAAAGCCAGGAAGCCTATTATTACTACATTCTGGGATTAACGCAAGCGCAAACCCATCAACCGGCATTGGCTGAGAAAAGTTTTAAAAAAGCACTATCAACCGGACTTCGTCTGAAAAGCGATCAGGCCATGGCTAAGCTGAATCTGGCAGGTTTCTATCTCTCGAAGAGGAATAAAAAACTGGCTAAAATTCATTTGATGGATGCCAAAAAACTGGATAAGCAAAAAATGTTGACAGCCCAGATTAAAGAGGTTGAAAACATGATGAAGCGCATTTAAAGATTAACAGAAAGCCTGTTAACCTGGAAGAATTTTTCCAGCAGAACCAAAGCTCTATCAATTAAGTATTAAAGCAATAGGCACTATATAAAATAGCCTGGAAGTATACTTCCAGGCTATTTTTATACTTTTTATGTTACCTCAACTTTATTGTGGCAACTGACAATCGTGCTTTGGATCGACTGCACAAAGGTAGTATTCGCGAAAACCATAAACGGCTTCACGAAGCTGGTCAATACCAAGCATAATATCACCCTCAGAGTAATAATCACGTGAGTATACAACCTTTTTAGTTCCTTTTTTAAACTTCACAATAGACATGCCCGGCGCTTCTATCACAGCCCCGTTCACCATACCTGTCATGGTCCATGTGGCCATATAAATATCATCTACAAGGGTTTCGTCTTCTACAACAGTATATAAATCTTCTGAGCCGTCAAACAAGCGAGCCAGGAATTCAGCCATCGTAGTGGGCGTGTAGATATCAACAATAGGATCGTGGTATTCATAATTATCAGCCAGATAAGGAATAACGGTTGGCCAATTATTGGCATCAAGCTGAACCAGCAGACGAGCGACGCTAAGCTGTTTATTAAACAGCGTTTTTCCTTTCAAACCTTGTGGAACATTTGTTGGAGAAGGTGGCGGAAGTGAACAAGGATAGCCTGGAACAACAGAGCACTTATACTGCTCTCTGAAGAACCACATTAATTGGTCCAGGCCAGGCACATTTGGATCTGGACTGCTTAAAGTAGCCATAATATCGCCCTCAGAATAATAATCACGCTGGTAATACACTTTTAAAGAATAAGGCTTAAACTTGAAAATTGAAATCCCTTTGGCTTCATAATAAATCCCGTTAAAAGTACCTTTCATCAACCATGTAGCTGAATAAACATCATCAATAATCGTTTCTTCCTCAACAATTGTCTCCAAATCGGGTGATGAGTTTTCGATGAGCTGATAAAGGAAACCGGTCATGTGTTCTTTTCCAAAAATATCAACGATTGGATCATGATATTCGATATCGTCTGCGTAATAAGGAAGAATTTCATCTATTCCCCCTCCTGTCACTTCGAGTAAAGCACGACCAACCTTCATACGCTCCTGATTTAGCTTATCACTCAAGGCTTTAGAACCGCCAATAGAATCGAGATATTCACAGGATTGGATACACAAAATAGCGCCAATGCCAATAAGCATAGCAAATGCTTTAATAGTTTTTCTCATGTTCTTAAATTTTTAGGCTAATAATAAAATTCTGAAACACGAATTGCTTAAAGACTGTAGGTTAATGAATTATCAAATTTACTTTGAATTTTATTAAAAGTAAACAAGTCCCATTAAAATATATTAAGCCATTTCAGATGCAAATTTGAAATCGCCTAACGATAGATGTTCACCAATGGTGCTTCAAAAAGAGGCTTATTGATGAACATCTTTCATTACTTTTATCCACAAGTAGTATTAGCCTATGTATGAAACTTAGCAGTCGATATCACTTACTGTTCAAGCAAAGTGGGATTATCCGTTATAACCCCATCTACGCCTTTTTTCTTACTTTGCTTCACCGCTCCTGCACTATTAACCGTCCATACATGAACTTTCTTATTAAGTTGATGCACTTTTTCAACAAAGCGCTTGCTTGTAAGCCAATAAAAGGAATTAAATGCTTCAACATGAGGGTAGGCATCCAGGGCTTTACGCTTTATCCCTAAACCGAAAATATTACCGTAAAAAAGTTTGTGCAGACGCAAATCAGGATTCAAATCATGTACTTTCAGAAGAATATCATCATTAAAAGACTGGACTACACACCAGGCTTCTGCTTTTTTGTCTGCAATTAGTTTTACTATTTCATCTTCGATACCCGGATAAACCTCACTCCCTTGTTTAATTTCAATTAACAACTGAGTTTGACCATTTATCAGCTCCATCACTTCGGTAAGAGTTGGGATAATTTGGTCTGATTCTTTCCCATTAGCATCGAGCAATTGTTTCGAACGAATCTCCTTAAATGTCATCTCACCAACTACGCCCTCTCCATTACTGGTGCGATCAATTGATTCATCGTGCAACACAATAATGACATTATCTTTTGTTCGTTGCACATCAATCTCAATTAGATCGACCTGAAGCTCTATGGCTTTATTAATGGCGGCCAACGAATTTTCAGGTGCTAAAGCTCCAGCGCCCCGATGGCCAACTACTGCTATTTCTCTATCTATCATTTCTGAATTAATGAAAAAGTTATTAACTGTAAAACTCACCAAAATAAGAGCAACAACAGCTACCAACACTATTTTAAGGATTTTCATACTGCATTAGATTTTAACCTTTAACAAATCATTAAAAGCATATTGAATACTTTTAAAAGCCCAATCTTTTCCATTCTTTACATTTTCGGAGCATGTCAGAACTTTGATAAAGAAAGAACGTACATCCTGGTCATTGAGCCCCCAAACGAAGAAATTTCCAAAACGACTAGTGAGTAATGAACCTAAAGTCTCCTCTGTAACAGTAATCACCTTTGTTTTGCTCAAGATGGCAGCAGCTAAAGGATTACCTTGGAATTTGTGTAAAATTAATTTATCCGCTTCGTATCGCAAAGTCTGATTAGGAAAAAATGACCGAATGGTATTCAGAATACTAATCATGTACTCATCTAACTTTTTATCCTTGTATTCTTCTGTCTCTTTAGGCAAATTAAATTCATCAAGAAGCCTTTCGGTATTGACCTTTGAAAGGATATAATCATAAAGTGCCAGGGCACTGTATATTTTACCCAGGTTAGTTGCTGTAAGTGATATATTTTCAATAATATAAAAAAGCAAATCCCTATCTTTTTCTTTTGAACTCACCAATTCGTCAATCAGTTCTTTTAACATTGGCATATGGTCAATACCATATTTATCGCCACCAGCTTTTTTACAAGCTGCAATAATATACCAGTTAATTACAAATTGCTTATAATAACCATAACTGGTCTTTACATTATCGATGTAGGGCGTTTTAAATCGCCCATAAGTAGTCTTTGACCATTGGAGTGCTGTTTTTTCTAATAATTTAAAAGCCACCTCTTCTATGTCATCACGCCACTCATTAACCAGCGACTTGTCAATAATGTGAAACAACACATAACAATAAGACATCTGAATATACGGCACATAGTCACTATCTGCTTGATTTAAACTGAGTGCCTTTTCAATAATCTCCCGCACAGGTTGCCAATCATGCATACCACGAATAATGAGTAAGCGCTCAATCATCATAAAACTTAGTACATCGCCTGTTTTGATGCCTTCAACAATGAGTTTTGATTTGCTTTGATCCAAAGGAATGTTAGAATCAAACAACTCCGTTATCTCACTAAATGCTCTTTTTGACCACTCGCCATTACTTGATTTAGCAGGAAGGTTTTTCCAGAAGTTTTCGTACTCTTTAAGGTTATTTGTATAATCCGACTGTATATTAAAATATTTTAGCATGGCTAATTTAATACCCATCTTCAACAAGGTATTTCTTAAGAAACCCGGTATTAAACTGATATACTTTGAAGCTTTTTCATGATCAGGATGGTAGACTTTACAACCTGAATCGAATACTTTCTCAAATATTTTATTCCAATATAAGAGTACATTATCATTTATAGCTGCCTTGCATTGTTGAATATTTTCTTTCTCATTCACCAACTTATCAATCGATACAACAAATGACAACAAGCCCAGTTGCATCATAAAATTCATATTAATGGTATTCCCCTTTAGAATACCAACATACAGCTCATTCAGTATTTGATCGGCCAGGTGGCTATTTTGCAAGATGATATTGTAAATAAACACCCCGGCTTTATTTAAAACTTCATGGTTATTACTGTTGTTAAACAAGTTAATAAAGTAGTTTGTAGGTGATTTTTGCGTATTAGCAATGACCTTAAACTCATCGGCTGTTTTATATTGATGGTAAAAAATACTAATCGTCTTCAGTGCCGAATCCAATATTTCAGAGTCACTTGAATACAGCATCATTTTCACCATCTCACGAGCTGTTGATTCATAACCTATGGCACTTAGCTTAGACAACAACAGTGCTCCCAATACCTGTATCCGGTGCCTGGAGTTTAATACCGTGGTCTTCAAACACTCGTCATCCTTTGTTACCAGATAGTTATTAACCAATGCATTACACAAATATGAATAACTTACAATATCGTATTCGAGCTTTTGCTCTAAGATAATCTCTTCGTAAACTTTTGCCGGGATAATACCACGTTCGTATTGGTTTTCATATTCATTAAAAAAGGAAATCTCAAATAAGGCTTCCTGCACTTTTTCATATGTAAAACGAATGCTTCCATTGGAATACTTTAGATACCCGTCTTTAAACAAAATACTACTCACTTCTGACAGTTTGCCATCAGCCCCAATAAAAGCTTCTTTTAGAGAAATCAGCTCCTTATCGTTAGAGCCCAAAATCTTGGCAATATTCAGGTTATCGATATGCTTCTTTCGAAAGACTTGTGTTAATCGAAGCAACAACTCATAAGCACTAAAATTACTTTCAAATAAGTTTTTGCTTAATAAGTTTTTAACTATCACCACAAAGTCATATTGCTCAATATGATTTGGTAATTCTTTGTTTTCATAACTCTGAACAACGAGTTTAAACAACAGAGGTGATGACAGGCTATCTCGTATTTTAGCAAATTCAAGCGAAATAAATTGTTCCCGACTCGTTTGGATACCATATTGCACGCAGTACTTATCAAAAACAGCAATTAACTCATTGTTACTAAAACGTTCGAGCGAGAAAATAGGCACATTGGCCATGTCCATATATAGCTCCGTAGCAATTCTGTTTTTCAGATGCTCGAAAGGAGTATTACGACACGACACAACCAGCGTAAATTGAGAATATTTTTCATCCAGCAACAGATTCACTACATCCTTAAGCAACTGCACATAAGGATAAGCAGCGAAACGCTCTTCTTCAACAGGATAAGAACTGGCCTCATTGATGGCATCAAAGAAAAAATAATGCCTGACACCACTTTCTTTAGCTTCCTGATTGATCTTCTCAAGAATATGTTCGAGGCTCAATCTTCTGCTATCAGTATATACTGCATGTAACACTCTATTAAACCCTTCATCTAGCAACTGACTATTGAAAGCAAGGCACGATGTTTCATCTTTATCAGAAAGCTGCTGAATTAAGTTACACATCTCATTGGTCTTCCCCATACCAGCTTCCCCAAGAACAAACATAAGCGGCTTAGTCTTGTTCTCTTTAAAAAAGGCCTGGAACGACTCGCGTTCAACATATGACTCCGGGTTGTACTTATGAGCATTACTGGCCAGAAACCGTTTATTATTCTTAGAAGTAACCTCTCCTAACCAATTCAAGGTTTCTTCATTTGATTGCTTCAAAAAAACATCCACCTCCTTAGCCAAAGCCGGAGTATTACTTGTGTCGATATCAGATGCTAACTGAGTTTTTACAAATGACGTCAATTCGCGGAGTACCAGGCTAAGCTTTAAATTGATAGCATCTAACCAATGAACCGATGAAATAAGGTATTGCCACTCAGAATCCAGTGGAATATCCTCAAAACGAAGGTTAATGATTATTTTATTGTGACTACAAGCCCGCTCAATCTCCCGTCGACAAGGTGCAGAACTATATGAATTCTCGGTGAATACCAACAGAACAATACTGGTATTCTCAATTCCTCTTACAATTTCAGCCCCATAAGGATTTCCAGGTATTAAATCTCTGGGTGCTATCCATGCTTTAATATCTTTCTTTTCCAGTTCATCGCAAATTGTCATTGCGAGTTTACTATCCTTGGAAGAGTGCGAAATAAATATATCATGTTTCATAGGTATTGAGTTTGGTTTAATTTTTAATATCCTATTTTATTACGTTTTATATTATTGGGTCTGGATAAAGAAGCCATGGCTAATTTTTCCACATCTGCTTTTGTAAACTGATTAATATCGTTGTGTTCCTGATTATGATCATAAATAATACGCGCAGCTTGTATCAGCTTTAATTTTTCATAATGGTTTCTGCATTCGCGGGCATTACCGAAATTATGGTCTTTATTCACCACCAGATGAGCAATTATCTCTTTCAGAACAGGCATGGCTTCGTCATCAAGTTTGTAACCTCCTGAATGAATAAGCTGATTGAAGATAGTTAACAGCTCCTCAACCGTATAGTCCTCAAAATGGATGGTATTTGGAAAACGACTTCGCAAACCTGGATTGGAATCAAGAAAGTGCATCATCTTATCGGGGTAACCAGCTAAAACAACGCATGATGTATTTCGCATTAGTTCCAGTTCGCTTACCAGCGTATCAATAGCTTCATGACCATAATCACGGTCATTGTCAGATTTATACAAAGCATAGGCTTCATCAATAAACAGAATGCCTCCATAAGACTGATCGATGAGTTTCTTCATCTGTCGAGCTGTTTCTCCAATATACTGACCAACAATATCATGACGCTTCGCCGTTACAACATGTCCTTTGGGTAATACACCTATGCTTTTAAAAATCTGCCCGTAACTTTCGGCAACAGTGGTTTTTCCGGTACCTGGATTACCTAGAAACAAAGAATTTAATGACACCGTAGCATCACTTTCTTTCCGCAATTGCTCCATCTTAACCAAAGCTGACAGCTCTTTTACCTGGTTCTTAACCTTCGATAGTCCAACCAGCTTATCTAAATCTTCAGAAACCTCACGGAGCGATAGTTTATGGGTCGACTGATATTCATCCTTTATTGAATTTTCAACATCGCCACGCTGCACACATACCAAATGATTGTACTCAACAGGTTTTCGTAAAATAGCATTAAGCTTTGATTCACGAGCCAGCATTTTTGATAACATCGGACGATAATGAGATGGTGGAACATTCTGCTTCATATACGCAAAGTATTCGAGCACCAAATCACGGGCTTCGTAATGAAGTTCGCCTCCAATTTTTTCTAATTCTTTTTGGTAATAATGTAACATGTTTTCAGCCGTATACTCGCTAAACTCAAACACATGCTGAAAACAAATTTTTAAACATTGGTATTGCGCCGACAAAGCCTCCCAACTTTTGCGACTCATCCCTAACACATATAAATTACATTTATCCTTCTCAATGTGGTCACACAGGAAGTTCATTAAATCTTCGCGACTCACATCAAGTGTTAGGTTTCGCTCTGCATTCAGCTCCTTTTCAAGGTTTGCGATGACAATGATTTTATCTGAAAACGAACTTAGCTTTGATGCCAGTTCGCTTTGCGAGCTAATGGTACGAAAGTTAAAACTATCTACATTGACGCTAAAGTTCTTTAGTGCAATATTTGAATAATACTTGGCCAGTTTTGTTATTTCGATATTACCGTGAGTTAAAAACACCATGTTGGGTGACAATTGAAAAATGGTATTCTTCTCTGAGTAATTATCAAATGCTACTCTGGATTTGTCAACAAACTCAATAAAGCGATTACTGGCAATATTTCTCACTTTACTGGATGCAATAACAGGTTCTGGTGGAGTTACCACCTTATCTATTGGCTCTGAACAGTTATCTTCTACGCTTTTTTTCTCTTCTTCGATCAAAAACTTTCCTAAAGCCATCGTAAAATCCCGATAATCATCAGACACCTCGTCGAGCTCATTGGAATTAAAGAGGTCTTGCAAATCAAATGTTTCGAGATTAGCATATAAGATCAATCCTTCTTCAATCTGAAACAAATTATGGTTTATAAAACAATCTTTACTATCTCTTGCCAAAACAAGTGCTTTCACAAAAAGATCATAGTCATCATCCAAAACCATTTCTATCATTTCCTTCACTTCGGCCAACCGTTTTATTACAGCCTCGTAACGGGAGTTACAAACAACCTGGCTTTGTGAACTTTCGAAAAAATAAGTTAGATACACCCCATAACTAAACTCGTCATCAGACAAATCTTTTTCAGTCGTTAATAACAAGTCGTATTCTTTCCCAACAAAAACTGGTAGCACATTGGAATGAATAATGTTGTTCGCAAGCTTATAAACAAAAGCCTGTTTCCATTTTTCATTATGATACTCCACATATTGATTGAAAAACTTGAAGCTTTGTGCTAATATCCCTTGTTCAACGGCATTATTGGCTTTGCGAATGAGCTCTAAAGCCGATGCTTTATTGCCTGTAATTTCTTTTTTGAATACAAACCCTTTTTCAAAAAGCTTTTCAAGCTCCTTCCCTAGTTCATAAGTTTTCTGTTCTAAATCAGAATAATACCAATAGATAATAATCGATTCTGCATTAGCGAAAGCATTACATTTCCTGAGTATTGAGCTAAGGAATGCTTTCGCTGAAGGTTCTATGTCATCAGCGATATGAAAACACAGCTCTGTCTTGCTATGAGGTGAAACCAAATAATTGTCCAACCAGCCATCAAATTCATCTAGTATTTCTTCTTCACACGAAAAAATACCTGTTATCTCGATTACCCCCTTTGAAATGTCAGTTACAATACTATCAGTAGGATTGCTGTATATGTAGTTTTGCATTAAGAAGTGTTCTTTTATTGAGTAATAATTATGGACCGATGCTCATTAGTCATTTGCAATGACAACAGTAACTATAGAGATAAAACACCTTTGTCCACCTAAAAAACCAGCTTAGCTTTATCGCTTCACAACATTATAGCCCAATTCAATTATGCTTTCGAGGGTTTGTCGTGCCGTTGACCGATCATAGTCTTTTTCTAATTCCGAAAGTTCATCGTATGGCACCATGCAAGGCGTTTGTTTACGTTCATCGTTGCGTTCAGGCCCGTATGACCAGCCTTCGGCTTTACGTTTTTCCATCCAGCGAATATGTACTTGTTCAGCCAGTTTCTCAATTAATTGTCGGGGTAGTTTGTTCATTATTCTTAAGCTCATTAGTTCTTCATCAACTTCGGAATAGCAGTAATTATATCTCTGTCATATTTCTTGGTTGCTTCATCAAGATCGGCATACGGTATCAGGTATTCGTTGGTCTTATCTTCTACACTGGATACAGGGCCATATTGATAACCACTCAGTACCTTGTGTGCATACCAACGTTTGTGTTCCATCTCAGCTAATAATTCCATTACCTCAGGCTGTGACTCTTCTAAAGTAGGAATTTGCTCTATAGCTCTATCTACGTCCCTATTTAAAGCCCTTAACTTCACATAGATATGATCAGCCGGTTCCCGATTAGCATCCTGCCCAACACTATCCAGATTATACCATAATTGTTGAGCCTCTCTAGCATCTTCAATACCATGATAACCTGCATTTATTTTTAATGCTATCATATCCAGTTCTTCCGACAACAAAGCTTCGTGGGTAAAAGACTCTTCGATAACGTTAAACTTATGAATATTTAGCTTATTTAATTCTTTGACATTATACCACTTACTCAAAACACCTTCAGGGTTGTTTAACGTTAATACTGTATCAAGCTGATCTTTGCTTTTGATACGTGACAGGCGATTTAACACACTAATGGCTGTTTCATCGTTTTCGCACATTAAATAGGCAACCGAAAAAGCCTGTTGATGATGTATTTTTTCAAAGTTCTCTTCATTAAACAACACTAAATCTTCACAAAACACATCTTCAATATCAATCAGTTGCTTTAGCGAACGAATACCTTGATATAGGCGAGCACTTCTCTTTTCATTATCATGAAAAATAGTCACCTTCACTTTTTTCAAATTAGCATAATGACCTATGCGTGCCAGACGAATAACCATACTTTGAGCCAGCTTACCTGAACCAATGATAGCCACATGCACTTGTTCTGAATCTACATTAACAGGTTTAAATACATCAGGAGAATACTTGTTAAAGATCATGCGCGATGCCCGTTCATTGCTGGCAATAAATCGAAAATTATAATTTCCCTTACCAACATCTTTAATTTGCTTCAGAAACTGTAATTCGTTTAATTCATTCAGCTTAATCCCGTCTGCAACGTGTGTATATAAAGTTTGATTATCAACCTTACTTTTATCCACTAAAAAGTGAGATATTGACATTGCTTTTGATATATTATCATCATCATTCTCATCCAAAAAAACAAAAGCCTTGGCTTTATGAGCGGCAATCTGTTTTAGAAAAGTTTTAGAATTAATATCTCCTTCAACAATTGCAGCGCCCAGCTTTTCAACAGGATCATAGCGATGAGGATCTTCTACATCTGAGATGATTACAACCTTTTCTCCTTGTTTCAGTAAATCTTTTATCAAATAGCGAGAACGTTCATTGAGGGAGGCTATAATGATATGGCCTTTCTTTCGAAAAAGGAAAAAATCGCGAAACTCTCGTCTTATAAAATGCAGAATAGTAATTGTTGCCGCTGCAATAAGCGTTAGCGGAGCCATCCAACGAGCAATATCAAGTAGAATGGGTAGTTTAAAATCATCATTTGATTCCATGGCGAATAGCTTCATTGCCGTAAAAAACAAATCACTACCATGATAATCAATATTATTCTGATAATATAAAGCTCGCAATCCCCATACGCCCATGACAAAAGAGGCAAAACCCAGGAAACCAATAATCCACCAGGTTAGATTTTTTTTCTTCATTATTTTGAGTTGGTCTGATAAAACGGAAACTAAAATACCAAATTATTACCACCACGAATAAAAAAACTCAAAAATTGTCATCAAAAATCTAACTAAAATCATAAAATATCACTTCTCATCGGTTATCAGCACCTCTATAAGATAACCTCTATATATCAAGTCAACTCAGCCTCTTTTTACTTATCCACCTCCTCTTTAAGGTTCGTAAACTTCTGCGTCAACTGATAAGAATAGCCCGGATAATCATAAATAGGAATACGCTGCTCGGTTTCGCCAATAGAATAGCCCCAGATGCTTCTGTAATCTTCGAAATCTTCTCCCAAATCTTCTATCTGACGCTGATATTCACTAATCGATTTCGATTCTATAATTATCACCTTGTCCATTTGTTTCATGGCAGGGCTATGGTTTCGGGTATGATCCAGTTCAAACTCGAGGATGCGTCGCCCATAGCGGGTAATCCCTATAGTGCGAAACGTCAAGCTCTTACCTACACCTGGCAGGTTGAGCACATTTCGGTCGGTACCTAAAAATGGCAACCCACTCTCTTGCATCAACTTTGCCATCTCCTCTTCTATGGCACTGGCATTATTAGGAAACTCCTTGATAGCAGAATAATACTTCGTTGGAATTTTACCAATCACCTTTTCTTCCATCTGTTCCTGCACAGCTCGCTCATTGGTGGCAAAATTGAAGCTATTTTCCATATAGCCTTTAACGCTGAAAGTGTAGTAATTGATAACACCAATCCCATTCAGTACCTTTCGTAGCTTGGCGGCATGACCACGACGCGATGCTGCAGTTGTAAAAACATGCTGGTTGGTCACTGTCCAGCCTGCTTCATTCAACTGTTTAATAGCTCTGCGCGCTTCTGGTGTGACTTCCATAGGTGATTCAAAATGGGTTTGCATAAAAAATTGCTGAATCCCAATTTTGGAAGCTTTGGTTTTGAAATCACCTAATATCCTCACTAAATCAGATGTAATGCGCTGTGGCATATACACCGGCAAACGGCTACCCAGTCGAACGCGTACTATTTGTGCATACTTTTCACCTTCAGGGCGGCTTTTGTTGGCTTCAAGCTTATTGGCAGCCATCTGGTAAACCCTGTCCAGTATCTTTTGCAAGGAATGATCAGAACTCATCAAAGCATCTCCGCCAGTTATCAATATATCGCGCAACTGCGCATCTTTTTCAAAATATTCTAATAGATTATCTAGTTTCTCATCCCAGGTCTGCTTGGGCTTCAATTTGTCCAGGTTAAAATTCAGGTTCCCTCTCTGAAAATCGTACATGCGCTGGCACGAAGCACACAAACCACCACATGCGCGTCCCATGGTATCGGGAATCAGAATGGCTACTTCGGGATAACGCCGATGAATATTGTGCTCGCTTGGCAAATACCAGCCAGCGGCATTGGGTTCGCCCGGTTTCACGATATCCTCTTTTTCCCAGGCCACAATGTTACCATATTCATCAATCAATTTCTGGCTGTAAATAACATAATGACGGATAGCCAAATCGGCACCTACAGCAAAATAAGGCACCCGCACATGTAATAAAGACAAATAATAAGGATTAACAAAAAACGGGATACCTTTAGCCTCAGCTTCATATAAAACCTTCATGGTATCAGGGTCGAGCGAATTGTCGAGCATTTCGTTTAACAAATCTGGCGAACGCACTGCAAAGCGTAAATGAAAGCGATGGTCTTCCCACCAGTCCAATGCCTGCAGGTATTTTTGCTCTTTTGATAAGCCCTCAGGGAAAACAAAGCGACTATTACTCATCTCACCGGAATCAATCAAACGGATGATAATTTTTAAAATGCGCTCCTTGTTTTCCTCACGCAGCTTAACAATTCTTGGGTCAAGGCCAGAGCTCCATCGTTCCATCCATTGCTCCACTTGTTCTTTGGATGGAATCGTTCGCTTGTATTCACCTCTGAATTGCTTGAAGAGCATCAGCATATCTTTAAAGAAAAAGGGCTTGGCTCCTCCAGTTCCGTTAGTTACAGCCAGCCAAATCAGGTGAATAGGATTGCTGATGGCCTTTTCACCCCGCAGATTCAAATCTTCAAACTCCCGGCCTGCATTATCGATATAATCCAATATGCGGATGGCTGCAAAATCTTTCCAGCTCAGTTTCTCAAAGGCTTCTCTTCCGTGTACTTCTCGTTTATAAAAACGATAAGCATCCGGATTCTTTTTGATTTCATCCAACACCCAATTGCGCACGCCCACTAATACTTCAGTTTCATTTCTGGCATTTCGCATTATCTCTTCCAGAATAGGATTTTCATGCAATAGCTGACGAAGCAACATATGTGATTTAACAGTAATAGCGATGTGATCGAGTTGATGATTAGCTGATAATAGCATAGCACAGAGGATTTACAGAATTAACCATAATTAAAGATACGGGATTTATGGGTCATCCTAAAGTAAATTACTGGAAATGAACTTCAGAGCATATCTCCTACTGGAATACTATTGGCAAAAAAGCTTACAAGAGAACCTGCCAGCTATAGAATGTAGATTATTCCCGGACTTTTACAATGGAATATTAACCTCTATCTCCTTGCGCTCTTTATTCTTATCTACAAAGCGTTTTTTGGTAATCATATACATCAAGCCACTGAATTGGCGCGCTCCGTATGGACATACATCAATACAGCGTGTACAAGAGATGCACGCTTCTCTATCGGTTTTTTTAGGGTTGCTGGCATCAATTGCACCAACCGGGCAAGCCTGCACACAGCGTCCACAGAAATTGCAATCAGCATTGGCTTTGACTACTGGTGGAACAACGCCCTGTGCCCTGCTTGATATACTGCTATCTAATTTAAATACACCACCATTCATCAGGCGCGAGTGCATCACACTCTTTTTGCCAAACTGCTGGGCATTCTCCAAATCTCTGGCATCGGGTCGCCCTTTGCCCAACTCGGGAAATAAGGAGTGACGCGACACAAAGGCACCTGAACTAATTGGAACAAACCCAGCTTTAACACAAATGTTACTTAACTCGCTCAGCGTATTTTCGTAATGACAGTTACCATAAGCACAAGCCACAATTGCACGAGCCCCATTACCTTTAATCTGAGAGATATATTGAGCGGCTAATTCAGGAACACGACCAGAGAAGGCTGGCACACCAACTACTACAATATCTGATGAAGTCAATTCTATTGGGTGGTGCAAGCCCTGGGTAATATCATGGACCATGAACTCACCTGATATACCGCTGGCAATTGCTTCAACAATTTTCTTGGTGGATCGGGCCGGGCTAAAATAGATAGCATGAACTTTTTTGTTAGCCAATTCTACGGTTTCTATACGCTGTAACATGGGTCTTGTCTATCAGCTGCTAAACAGCTGTGATATTTGACAGCAAAATTATTGGATAATAGCCCCTTAGAAATTGATGAAAGTCATGCTTTTATTATGTTGCGCAACAGATTCAGTTAAAAGTGTTTAAAAGATGGATTTTTGTGTGGAGTTGGTGAATGGGTTAACTGTAGAACTGATAAATTGAAACAGGAGAAACATCTTACTATAAATAGAGATCCCTTACATCATATATCTCTTTACTCTACCTCTAAAAAGGTTTTGATCGCCCCAAGGTAATAGTCGTTCCAGCCTTCCACGATATCTTCATAAGCTTCATCAGGAATATTCGTATGCAATAAATCAATTTGCACTTTAGAGCCTCCCTGCGAAAAAAACTTTAAGGTAACGATAGATGGCTCATCCTGTTCGCCAAAATACCACTCTTGTACAATCTTTTTCTCTTCCTCTACTTCCAAAACACGGCCGGCAATATCACCTTCCCAAAGTGAGAACTCAGAATTAGGTTCCTTGCTCATCACTGCCGGATAACCACTCCACAATTCAATGGTGAATGGATTGATAAAGGCAGCAAAAGCATCCTCCATCTCAGCTTTTACTTTGATGCGCGTTTTAAAGTCTTTGTACATGGCTTATTCTTTTCAGCAAAGAAAGGGAAAAATGACGAATTGTTAAACTGAAAAATCGTCGAATCGGTGAACTGATAAACTGAATTTATACTGGATACTTTTTCGGATTTCGAACTTACTACTTTGGACTTATAAAATTGTTGAAAAGATTATGAGTTGAGAAGTTGGACAAGAAACCCAAAACAAGATTAACTGGGAAACTGTAAAATTGAAGAATTGTTAAGCTGTAAAACCGAGAAACTGTTAATTTGTTGATGTGTTAATTGGCTGAACTGGGAACCGAAAACTGGGAACTCGAAACACTTCAATCAAAAAAGAACCTGCAACAAACTGCTGCAAGCTCCTATGTCCAAACCCGACCTGATTGTAATATTTTAAATGCCCAATGCCTTTGTTAAATCGGTCACCCGATTAAAATGAACTTTAGAGATGTCTTCCATCTTGGCTCTTAACTCTTCATGATCTCGATAATACTGATGTTTTTGAGTAATGGGAAAATCCTTGTTATAGAACTGTAATTCGTTCTCTTGCACCTTTATTCGGTTCGCCAATTTATTAAGCTGTTCAGTATGCTCATCCAGCACCATCAATTCAACCGTGTTCAGCTCAACAATGTTTTGCTCATGCTTCACTTCATTATTTCTATCCTTCAATATATCAATCTCTTTCACAAATAGCGCCAGGCGATTTTTCCAAAGCTTATATTCAAAATCAAGATCGATTAAGTTGATATTACCCCCTTTCATAGTGTTCGGTTTTAATCATTAGCATTAAAAAGTTAAGGAAAAAGAAAGAGAAATGCACGATTGAACACTGAAATTCGAGAAATTCTGTTTTAAAAGGGAGTTCAGGTTATTAGAGTACAGATGTCATCGCTTCAAGCGATAACATCTGTGGAGCTCTCTCTGTTTTATTCGATAAACCAGCCTTTCAACTGCAGTTTAACAGCTGTAGTATTAGCTTCTACGATTGGCACTTCGCCCCATAAAGCATTCGGAAAGTAACTATTCAGGCAGCGCTTCAGAACCCCGGCCGAATCTTCTGTTATTTCTGGAGCAGTAATCGGATAATGATTGTAAATGACTCCGTACAAAGGAATGTTTCTGTTCTTCATGACTTCTAATGTAAGCAGCGTGTGATTAATAGAGCCCAGTCGTCCGGATGTCACTAAAATAACCGGAAAGTTATGCTTCTGGATATAATCCACCAGCATCAACTCATAATTTATCGGGACCATTAAACCTCCAACACCTTCAAGTAAAACTGTTTCATACTGCTGTTCAATGGTGACAATCGCTTTATCTAATTGCTCTTTCTCAATCTGAGTCCCTTCCATTTCGGCTGCCAAATGCGGACTGGCAGGGAATTGAAATACATAAGGACAAGTTAGTCCTTGCTTATCTTCAGGCAACAAATCCAACCCCATCAAACGGCGGTGCACTTCAATATCTTCTGAAACGGTATCACAGCCCGTTTGCGATAGCTTCATTGTTATAACTTCTTGTTGCTGATCCTTTAAATATTTAGCCAACAATCCGGTAACAAAGGTTTTGCCGGCGTCAGTATCAATTGCTGTAATAAAATAAGTCGCCATTATTTCTTTTTAAAAATCATTAAATAAGGATGGTAAGTAAGTGGATAGCCCTCAAGTTGAGCATACTTTTCGTAAGCTACTTCAAAAGCCTGCATTTTACCTTTGTTCCACTGACAGTTCGTAACACCGTTAACACCCGTGTAACGCATATGCTTTAATATATCCATCGGCTTTTCAAACCACAACTGTTCTTGCCACTGCTCAAATTTCAAGAGCTCAAAATCACCTGCAGCCTCAATTATCTCTTCTATCGACTGATAAACAATTCCATTACCTGTAATATTCTTTACCTCTCGATAATTACCTGGGCCAAAGGACGATATCACCAAGTAACCATCCGGTTTTAAAATAGACGAAAGTTTGGAGAAAAACACCTGAAGCTGCAATACCCACTGGATGGTTGCCCCCGACCAGATACTATCCATCTGTTTAGGAAACTTTAAGTGCTCGGCATCCCCTGCTAAAAAAGTGTATTTAGAAACCTTGTTGTTTACGATAGCCTCAATCGTGCTACTCACCCCATCCACCAGATCGTTACCTATATAAGTATCAGGTGCGAATTCATTCATCATTTCGCGAGTGAGCAATCCTGTGCCACAGCCAATTTCAAGACTATTTTGCTGATACTTCGGCAATACATCCTTAGCCATTTCCACCAGCCGAACTGCCATCTGCACTTGCACTTTGGCGTGAGCATCGTAGGTGGAAACAGCTGATCCAAAGCGTTTTTTCAATAAAGCCTTATCAACCGTCTTTAATTCTCTTACTGTCTCTGTTGCTACTTGCATAATTTTTAAGATAAGTTGATAATGTCATACCAATTACTGAAATCATAAAAACAAAAATGGCCGCCTGACACTTTAACTACATCAGCTTTACCTTCCCAATAGCTAAGCTGGTTGGATGCCGAAAAAATCAAATCACTACGACCTATAACAGCAGTATTATAGAAATCGTCTTTTAACTTCTGAACCTTAAAATGCTGAAGTAATAAAAACAACTCGTTCTTTACCTCATCGAAACCGCGTTGAGGCTTATTATCAACAAACTGTTTCCAATGGCTTTTATCCGAAAACATACGACGCTGAAACTTTTCTAAATTTTTATCATTTAAACCGGATAGCGTTCCCAGGGCAATTGGCGCCGGAATACCAAATTCTTTATCAACAGGTTGTAAAGTGCCGTTTATCGCGATGGTATGCCGCAACGTTTCTTTTAATGGATACAATGCTACCTGCGCCACCCAAACACCAAAAGACCAGGCTACAACCGATATTTTCTGATAAACTTCCATAAACTCGAACACCTCCTCCGGCATGGTTAAGTCACGATAATCATTCAACATCAACACATCACATTCTCCACTCTTCAAAGGAGAAAAAGGATACTCATCACAACTCCATCCATTAAAAAAGAGGATGAGATGGTGCGAATTCTTCTTATGCAACCAACTATATTTCATTGTTTTGATTTTTACACTCAGGAATAAACTGCATTAATTTTTCTAAAGCACTGATGGACATATCAGCCGTTAACGAGATTCGTAGACGCGTAGTATTAACCGGCACGGTAGGCGGGCGAATCGGAAACACCAGAAATCCTTCTTTGTACATATGCTCCGACAACTGCACTGCCACCTTGTTATCTCCCACCATCACTGGCACAATATGGCTTTTATGAACATTGTAGCCTTTTGCCGACAGGGCTTTATGCATATAAGTGGATAATATATTCAGTTGCTGTCGTTGCGGCTTTAACGCCGGCATGCGTTCAATGATAAATTTGGTCCATGCCATATTAACCGGCGGCAAGGCAGTTGTATAAATTAATGTTCGGGCTTTGTTGACCAGCAACCTCTTCAACGTAGAATTCATAATGGCAAAAGCACCAACAGATGCATAAGCTTTACCCATGGTGCCAACAACAATATCGATTCGCTCTGCTACTTTTTGTTGCTCGCACAAACCTAAACCAGTATCACCAACAGCACCAACAGCATGTGCTTCATCCACATATAACAGGCAATCATATTGTTCTTTGAGTGCGACCAATTGCGCTAGATCAGCCGCATCACCATCCATGCTATATACCGACTCAACAACAATAAACACACGCTTATAGAGATGTCGCTTTTTCTCCAGTAAAGTGTTCAATTGCCCATAATCCAGATGGCGAAAACGCACATGATCCGCCTGGCTTAAACGAATACCATCAATGATACTGGCATGACACAGCTTATCCGACAAAATTAAGTCACCCTTCTCCGTTAAAGCCGGCAAAATACCCATGTTGGCATGGTAGCCACTGTTAAAAAACAGGGCGGCATCTGCCTTGTAATACTGACAAAGCAACTCCTCCACCTCCTCGTATAGTGCAGTGTTACCAGTTAACAATCGTGATGACGAAGCGCCAAAGCTCATCCATGCATCACCCTTCCAGGCCTGATGAATAAAGGCTTGCTTCAAAGCCATATCATTCGCCAGCCCCAGGTAATCGTTTGAAGCCAGGTTAATCAAGTCTTGCCCCCGATAGTTACAAGTAGCACCTCCCTTTGCTTCAACAGCCCTCAATTCCCGCATCAGGCCAGCATCACGTATTTTTAACAACTGCTCATCGTAGTTCATTTATTTCCCTCCTCTTTTATAACCTGGCAAACAGCTTTGCATAACTTTTTTATCTCCTCATCACTAATAATAAAAGGCGGCATCAGATATACATTCCGACCAAAAGGACGCACCCACACACCCAACTCCACAAAACGTTTTTGTACAACGGCCATATCTACTGCCTTCTCCAGTTCTACAACCCCAATAGCACCCAAACAACGTACATCTTCGACATTGGATAATTCGGAACATTCACACAGTCCTGCTTCTAATTGCGACTCAATGTGCTTTACCTTCAATGGCCAATCTGATTGTAAAAGCAAATCAATACTGGCGTTGGCCACGGCACACGCCAATGGGTTACCCATAAAAGTAGGCCCATGCATAAACACTCCCGGTTCACCCTTGCTAATGGTCTCTGCCACTTCATCACTTGCTAAAGTAGCGGCAAAACTCATGTAACCGCCTGTGATGGCTTTTCCCAGGCACATGATATCCGGCTCAATACCTGAATGCTCACAAGCAAACATCTTTCCGGTACGGCCAAAACCAGTGGCAATTTCATCGGCAATTAACAGCACATTATAACGCTCACACATGGCTTTCAACTCCTTCAGGTAACTGGCAGAATAAAACCACATACCACCTGCCCCCTGCACTATCGGCTCCAAAATAACTGCTGCAATCTCGGTATGATGGACATCCAGAATCTGGTGCATCGAATCCAGATCTGCCTGCACATCACTATCACCAAATCGACAGCGTAGTTGTTCTGCGAAAAAATGAACCGGTAAAGCCTTATTAAAGATATGATGCATGCCTGTTTCCGGGTCACAAACTGACATGGCATTCCAGGTATCACCATGATAACCGGAACGAATGGTAGCAAATTTTGCTTTCTCGCTCTTCTCTTGTGCAATCCAGAACTGCAACGCCATCTTCATCGCCACTTCCACAGCAACCGAACCCGAATCAGAATAAAACACTTTCTGCAATGACGGAGGGGTTAGCTCAATCAGCTTTTGCGTTAATTCAACTGCCGGTTCGTGCGTTAAACCACCAAACATGATGTGCGACATGCTTTTTAATTGCTTCTCAAGGGCTGCATTTAAAACCGGATGATTGTATCCGTGGATGGCTGCCCACCACGATGACATACCGTCTGTCAGCTCTCTTCCATCTTTCAGATAAATGGTACACGCTTCGGCACGTTCAACCGGATAAACCGGTAAGGGGTCAAGCATTGAAGCATAGGGGTGCCAGATATGACGGCGATCGATATTTATTAGTTGCTGTGTATCCATACTATTATCTCCCAACACTCAATGAAAAGCCGGCATTCTTAAATATTTCTTTATCCTGTGCAATGTTTGTTCCGACTGTTGTCAGGTAGTCACCAACCAAAGCTGCGCTAACACCCGCTTTTAAAACACGCTCTTGTATATGCGCGATCAACTGTCGCCCTCCTGCCAGTCGAATATTAGCCTGAGGGTTTATCATTCGAAACAGAGCAA
This sequence comes from Carboxylicivirga litoralis, assembly GCF_025499605.1. GTDB lineage: Bacteria > Bacteroidota > Bacteroidia > Bacteroidales > Marinilabiliaceae > Carboxylicivirga > Carboxylicivirga litoralis. The sequence goes on from NZ_JAFMVC010000007.1 coordinate 157,978, forward strand.
ACGAGGTCAGTACTTCTTCATCACTCAGTGGAGCCACATCACCTATTTTAGTGCCTTCCACCTTCATCAAAATATTAATTGGTATCGAGCGGATATTTAATTCACACAGGGTAAAAGCCATCTCAATACGTTGCTCCATGGTTTCTCCCATGCCAATGATACCGCCAGAACAAACACCCATGCCCAGTTCTTGCGCCATTTTAATGGTTTTAATCTTCTCTTCCATCGTATGGGTAGTACAAAGGTACTTAAAGAATGAAGGAGCCGTCTCGATGTTACAATGGTAGTGCTTCACACCTGCCTCAACCAGTTTTTCCAGCTGCTCTTTTTTAAGCAATCCCATTGAAGCACACAGCTGTATATTCGATTGCTTACCAATCTTTTTATACACACCACACAACTCACCCAGGTTTTTATTGGAAAGAGCACGTCCGCTAGTCACCAGCGAAAACTTATTCACCCCTTGGTTGGCATTTTCCATCGCTTGCTGCTCGGCTACTTTCATATCAACCAGCTCGTATTCGTCTACTTTGGTTTTATGAAAAGCCGATTGGGCGCACCACTTACAGTCCTCTGAACAGCGTCCCGACCGCGCATTTAAGATGGAACAGGTATCCATTTTATCGCCCATAAAATACTGTCGTATTTCATTGGCAACTGCATACAACTCCTCCTTATTTTCCATCGACACTAATGCCAATGCTTCTTTCAGTTCAATAGCACCACCGCTTAATACTCGTTCTTTAATTTCCTGAATCATACCGTATAAAATAAAAAACCGCCAACAGGACAAGCCCATTGACGGTTCGAAATATTATCTTCGTTTCTTATATGCACCAATAACTACATCAGCGTTACTTACTAATGTGATTAATTCAAGCTCAACCAACTCCTGTTCATTACCTTCCTCCTCTTCCAAAGACTTTAATGCCAGTTGAAGCTCTGTTTCAATATGCAATATCAATTGCCCGATACACTGCAACAGTACCACTGATAAACGCCCGATATGCACCACAAACCCCAGCGAACCAAAGATGGCATAGCCCTTACGACTCCACCTTTTAAATACACCTGCTGAACGATGTTTGTTGTTTGCTATCGGATAATTCATGGCCACAAAACTAATGCTAAGTTTTTACTTCTGGAAAATAATACCCTGAATTCGACGTAAAATTTCTGATTCAGATCGCTTATAAATAGTGAGTTTCAATCGAAAATTATGAAAGAATAGCGGGCTATTTTGAATAATTTTCGGGAAGAAAATTGCTGTTTATAAGTGAAACATCTATGCTTTATCATAAAAAACTAATCTACTGCAAAATTTGCCTTGTATATCAACCCTTTATGACAATCTGAATTCTGAAATTTAAATCGAACTCAGGTTAATACAAATTGCTTTGCAACATATCTTCCTAAAATTGGTTAAAACATTTTAGTCATCAACTACCCTAAGGCAGTATAATACTGCAACTTTGCGTTCTAAAGGTTTCACTAACGTAACTATACTAAAAGAGCGCATCAAACGATGCGCTCTTTTAACTTTATGAACAAGTGGAATCTATTCCACCAACGAAACTTCTTTTATGATTTCACCACCTCGAGAAATCGCTTTCTCGTTCATCGGAATCAAGTGATGGTGACGCTCTGGTAATGACTTCTTCAAACCAGCGATTACATTTTCCATTTTAACAATAGGCTTCACCTGAAGGTAACCACCTAACACAATCATGTTAAATGTTTTAACAGCATGCATGCGTGCTGCTTCTTCAGTGGCATCCACACGGTAAATGTTGATATCTGTACGTTCAGGATGACGAGTGATACCGTTTCCGTCATAAATTAAGGTACCACCTGGCTTCACATCCTTTTCAAACTTATCCATCGACTGCTGGTTAAGAATGATGGCCGTATCATATTCATGTAAAATTGGTGAGCTGATGCGGTCGTCACTTAAAATAACGGTTACGTTAGCTGTACCACCACGCATCTCTGGTCCGTAAGCTGGCATCCACGATACTTCCATATCTTGCATTACGCCTGAATAAGCTAAAATCTTACCCATTGAAAGTACACCCTGTCCACCAAATCCGGCTATTACTATTTCTTCTTTCATTTGTTTACAATTTTAAAAGATTAAACCGAACTACTCGTTTTTAATATCACCAAGCGGATAGTATGGGAACATGTTTTCTTCCATCCATTCATTCGCTTTAACAGGTGTCATTTTCCAACCAGAGCTACAAGTTGAGACCACCTCTACCAACGACGTACCTTTGTTGGCCTGTTGGTTTTCGAAAGCCTTCTTCAAAGCCTTTTTAGTCTTACGCACATTGGCGGCTGTATGAACCGACTGACGAGTCACATAACAAGTTCCTGGTAACTGTGCTAACAATTCAGAAATCTTGATAGGTGCACCATCGTGGCTGACGTCGCGACCAGCCGGACAAGTAGACGCCGGCATACCTGGTAAAGTTGTTGGTGCCATCTGACCACCCGTCATACCATAAATACCATTGTTAATGAAAACCATCACAATGTTCTCGCCACGGTTACAAGCGTGAATGGTTTCGGCTGTACCAATAGCAGCCATATCACCATCTCCCTGGTACGAGAAAACGTTTTTCTCTGGCATTAAACGCTTCACGGCAGTAGCCAATGCTGGTGCACGACCGTGAGCAGCTTCCTGCCAGTCAATTTCCAAGTAGTTATAGGCTAACACAGAACAACCTACCGGAGCAATACCAATTGTTGTATCCTGCATACCCATTTCTTCGATTACCTCAGCAATCAATTTGTGCACTGTACCGTGGCTACATCCAGGACAATAGTGCAATTCGTTTTCTGAAAGAACATCAGTCTTTTTATAGATGATGTTTTCAGGCTTTATAATTGTATTAATATCTGACATTGCTTATCCTCCGATTAATTTTTGCTCCAATGCTTCAACAACTTCACCTGGTGAGTGTACTGAACCACCAAAGCGACCAAAGTGCTCAACAGGCACTTTACATTCTACAGCTAGCTTCACATCTTCAACCATCTGACCGGCACTCATCTCAACAGATAAAATACCTTTCATCTGCTTCGATCTTTCCATAAGCCGCTTACTTGGGAACGGATATAAAGTAATAGGACGAAGCATCCCTACTTTGATGCCTTTCTCGCGAGCTATCTCAACAGACTTCTGACAAATACGAGCACTTGAACCGTAAGCTACGATTAAGTATTCGGCATCGTCGCACATTACTTCTTCAAACAATACTTCATTCTCTTCTACCTGTTGGTATTTATTCTGTAGCTTGTGGTTGAAAGCCTCTTGAACAGATGCTTCTAACTGTACTGAAGTAATAATATTTTTATCGCGGTTAGCTTTCTTACCTGTTGTCGCCCAAGGATGATTTTCCTCGATGTATTCATTGGTCCAACGTGGTTGGAATTCCTTCAACTCCACTTTTTCCATCATCTGACCAATCACACCATCCGATAAAATCATAACCGGGTTGCGATATTTGAAAGCTAAATCAAAAGCTGTCTCAACAAAATCAGCCATTTCCTGTACCGAAGCCGGTGCTAATGTAATTAGTTTATAATCACCGTGACCACCACCTTTTACGGTCTGGAAGTAATCGGACTGCGCAGGCTGGATGGTTCCTAAACCAGGTCCTCCCCTAACAACGTTAACCACCACACAAGGCAACTCAGCTCCTGCCAGGTAGGTTAAACCTTCCTGCATCAAACTCACGCCCGGACTTGAAGAAGAAGTCATTACACGTTTACCACATCCGGCACCACCATATACCATGTTAATAGATGCGATTTCACTTTCGGCCTGCAACACAACCATCCCGGTTGTCTCCCAAGGCTTTTCAAGCATGAGGGTTTCCATTACTTCCGACTGAGGAGTAATAGGATAACCAAAGTAACCATCCACACCAGCGCGGATAGCAGCCTCAGCAATCGCCTCATTACCTTTCATTAATTTTAATTCTCTCATGTGTGACTAAATTTCCTTTATGAGTTTTACATTAAGCAGTAGCGCCTGCCTTAGCACGATAAACAGTAATACAAGTATCGGGACAAATAATCCCACAGTTGGAACAACCGATACAGCTATCAGGATTTGCCATGTAGGCATAATGATACCCCTTGCCGTTAACTTCGGCAGCCAATTCAATTACCTTTGTAGGGCAAGCTGTTGTACAAACGCCGCAGCCTTTGCATCTCGCTGTATCCACTACAATTGCACCTTTTGCTTTTGCCATATTATAGAGTCTTTAATAGATGTTACAAATTTAAACTAATGCACAACATTTCAACATGACGACCATCAGTATATCCTTGTTTATAAAGAATATAAACAAGCTTACAATTCATTAGCACTCACCTAATTTATGCATGATCAGCACTAAAGGCTTCCAGGCGCACCCGAAGGTCATCGAAACGCTCACTTCCTGTTTGAGAAACACAAGCACGCAAACTCTCTTGCTTACTACCTGTTTTGCCTAATGTGATAGCACTAATTCCATAATACAACAGCTTTTCGAGCAACTGCCCGCCTGTCATATCTTTATACGAAACTGTGAAATAGAAACCATCTGCCAATGGCTGATCAATATCTTTATCGTAAGTCAGGTTAAAACCATTGGCTAAAAACAAATCTTTCATCACCTTACCACGTTCTTTGTAATCCTTTACCTCCTCCAGAAAGTTAAACTCTCCATCGTTAGCAGCTTTCAACATAGCAGCTAATGCATATTGAGCAGAATGACAAGTACCTGACGAAAGCGAATACAATACACGTGTCACCAACACCTGTCCATACTTAGCCACTCCAAAGCGCTCTTCCAAATCGTCATACTGACGATGATACAGGGTATTGGACATACATGTTAAACTCATCCGCTGCCCGGCATAACTAAAAGCTTTTGAGCTGGAGATGAGCAACACATAATTGTCGGTATAATGCCCCACCGAAACCTGATAAGGAGCTTCAAAAGGCTTAGACAAATCGTTGCGGAAATCCATGGCAAAATAAGCCAGATCCTCAATAACAACCACATCATATTTAGTTGCCAGCTCACCAATAATCTTTAACTCCGACTCGGTGAAACATACCCAGGTTGGGTTATTAGGGTTGGAATAAACAACAGCGTTAATCTTTCCTGTCTTAAAGTACGATTCTAACTTTTCGCGCAATGCTTCGCCACGATAGTTATACACGTCGAAAGATTCGTATTTATAACCCAACACATCCAGCTGCTGCTTTTGCACCGGAAAGCCCGGATCGATAAACAACAAGGTGTCACGCTCTTTATAAATCTGACCACAAACCAGGAAATTAGCATATGAGCCCTGCATAGAGCCAACGGTTGGTACGCAACATTCAGGCGCAATATCTAAATTCAGGAACGCCTTAACAAAACGACTGGCCTCTTCCTTCAATGGCTTAATACCCTCCAGCATGGGATATTTGGATGCCACGCCATTTTTCAAAGCCTCAATTTCTGCATTAGTAGCAATTTCAGATGGCATCAAACCCGGAACACCCATTTCCATGCGGATAAATTTCTCGCCGCTCTTCTCTTCAATATCATTAACAATGGAAACAATCTCGCGAATAGTTGCATTGTTCAAATCCCCAATCTGATATTTAGCCAAAACCTCATCTACGATTTTAGCATCGATTGGTGTATTAATGTGTGATTGCATGTGATTTGTATTCAAGAGGAATATTTGATATCCCAATAAGGTTAGAAACAAAAAGGGTGGTACATAGCACCACCCCATCAGTTATATTATTAAAAGCCACACTCGTTAATGAGTCGGTTAATCCAATTCTCTACGCGACTATCTGTTTTATCAGACTCGTTATCCTCATCAACCGGCAATCCTAAAAACAAACCATCTTTGATACCCTCTGATTCTTCATAAGTATAACCATCTGTTGAGCAGAAACCCACTAGTTCAGCTGCTGTATTTTCCAAGCGCTCATACATCCAACCCAAAGCATCTACAAAATGCTGAGGATATTGAACATGATCTCCCAATCCGTACATGGCTATTTTTTTGCCACTCCAGTTTACCTTATCAAAATTGCTTACAAACTCATCCCAGTCAGTATCTTTATGTTCAGAATCCCAGTTTGTCTTACCTATTGTAGACATACCAAAAATTAACTTATCGAATTGCTGAAGAGCCGTTTCGTTTGCATTTTTAACCGCCACTAACTCAACTTTATCAGCCCCAAATTTACTTTCGATAACACGAGCAACTTTCTCAACGCTACCCAATTCAGGACCATAAAAAATACCAATCTTAGACATAGTTATTGATTTTTACAGAAGTGTTTATATTTATTCAAATATGCTTTTTTTAACCGAGATATGCAACCTGCAGAAGTCACGAAGCTTTCTTGTTTGCAGCTATTGCCAACAGTACTCCTAATACAATTCCCAATAGCGCAGCGAATAAGACCCGATATTCGGCGGGCATTAAAAATGTGATTGTATGTGCCGGAATCCAGAAGAACGGTATGGTCTTTTTAAAGACAAAATTCCATTGCATGCCCCAATCCATCTCGCTCATTATTTTACCAAAAGGGATTGGCTTAAACATACAAGCCATTTTACCTCCATTGGCAACAATATGTGTATCTGTAATACGATGTAAAGTCATCATTACAGGTGCATAAATCAGGTTCATAGCAGCACTGATACTGAAGGCTACTAATAATTTAGAAGATGAGAACGGTTGTTTCATCACCTCCAACGCATTAGCCAAACCCATTTTCTCAAGAAAAACAGGAACTCCGGATGCAAAAATAACAAATGCCATTTTAATAGTTAATCCCAAAAGTCCCCATATGAGAGCACGTGGCACTATTCCAAATCCATTTGCTGTATATTGACCAGTTTTAATTCGCAACCCGATAACCTCTCCTAAAGTAGCCAATATAGCGAACTTCAGGAAACTCATTACCATTGGATGTTGCAGGTTAAAATTTGTGTACCAGCCAAACACTGTATCACACAAAAAGAATGGTATAAAAAACACCACAATAGCCAATACAAACAGTATATCTTTAACAACTTTATTCATTGCTTTCTTATTTATTTCCACCCTCAATTAAAATCTGTCATCAACATCTAATTAATCAAGCAACAATTCACTGTTTAATACTTAATTAACAAACCATTCAGAACATTTCAAATTGTAAGGCTCCACAAAAATAAAAGGATTTTAGATTATTGCATGATTAGGAATAATGATTTAAATCAAGTTTAACGCTAAATTTCTTTAAACACAGTCGCAATGCACTCCTCAGGCTTCAAAAAAATTTCAATACAATCCATATTAAAGAATTTATTCCTTAATGAAGAAAAGGGCAATAAAAAAGCCGGCCTTCCATTGAAGCACCGACTTTTTCATCATTATCAATACACAAACAGTTACTTCTCAATCCGTATGCGGGCATCTACGGCAACAATTTTATCGCCCTCGCCCAGCAAAGGATTTATATCCATTTCTTTAATTTCAGGAGCATGACACAACATATTCGACAAGCGCGCTACAATCTCCGCATACTTATTCTCGTCAATACCTTTTTGCCCTCTCACTCCTTCTATAATTTTATAACTCTTTAAACCACGAATCATTCCAAGTGCTTCTTCCTGATTCAACGGTGCCAAACCAGAGCTGACATCTTTCAATACCTCAATAAAGATACCGCCCATACCACACAATACCATGTGACCAAAACCAGGCTCATAAGTTGCCCCTACAAACAATTCCTTACCGCTTAGCATTGGCTGCAACATCACCCCTGTCGCATCCTGTATCTTCATCATACGTTCAAACTCTGCCTTCAATTGCTCGTCTGAATCAACGCCCAACACAACTCCGCCGACATCTGACTTATGAACCGGGCCAACAACTTTCATTACTACAGGGTACCCCACCTCAGCAATAGCAGCCTGCAAATCTTCTACTTTATCACCTACAAACTCTTTTACCCGCGGCACGCCTGCTGCATCCAGCAACTCCTGAACTATCTCTGGCGCCACATAGCCATCTTTCTGTCCGTCAATAATGCGACGCACCTCTGCAACATCAACACCATCGTTATTCACCTCTGCCATCACAGGTTTTGGCGTATTGTATATCTTAGTAAGCGCGTTTCCAAATAACACCTCATCCGGGAAGTTAACATTACCCATATTGATGAACATCTCAATATCGTCTTTCACATTCACCACAGAAGGTAAAATTGGATAAATTGGCTTTTTACACGCTCTAATCTTCTCGTGCAACACTTTGTACACCCCGGCATTGGAAAACAAACCAGGACTACCAAATACAACTGCCATGGCATCGATGTGCTCGAAATCATTTTCGCAGGCATCGATAATATCCCCCAACTGCTCTGCTGTTCCGGTAGCTAAGAAATCGATTGGATTGGCCACACTTGAACCGGGATACAACTTCTCTAGCAAAGCTTCTGCTTTCTCCCCTTCAATGGCAGGCACTTCCAAACCTCCGTTTGATAAAGCATCGGTTAACATCACCGCAGGACCACCTGCATGCGTAATGATAGCGACATTCTTACCTTTCAGCTCTTCTACCATAAACACAGCTGCCACATTAGCCAACTCCTCGCGACCGTAACAACGTACAATTCCAGCCTTTTTAAACAAGGCATCAACAGCCAAATCACTGCTTGCCAATGCACCGGTATGACTCGATGCCGCGCGACTACCGGCATCTGAACTACCTGCTTTAACAGCTGCAATCTTACATCCTTTCGTAATCAAGGAAGATGCATGCTTCAACAGCTTCTGCGGATTATTAACACTTTCTAAGTACAGCAACTTAATCTTCGAACTCTTGCCTTCAACATAGGTATTATCCAGGTATTCCAACACCTCTTCAACACCTGTCTGCGCACTGTTACCCACCGAATAAACACTATTAAACTTAAGTCCTTTGGCCATTCCAGCCTCGATGATAAACACTGCCGTTGCTCCAGAACCTGAGATAAAATCAGCTCCCATCGACTCCAATGCAGGAATTGGCGTAGTAAACACACTACTATGATTCGTTGTTAAAACACCCACACAATTCGGACCAATTAAACAACCACCCACCTCATTGATAGTATCAACAATCTGATGTTCCAAAGCAGCTCCCTCTTCATTTTCTTCACTAAAACCAGCTGAGATAATAATAAAAGCTTTCGTTCCTTTCTGCTTCGCCAACACCTCAACAGTCTGCGGACAAAACTTAGCAGCAATAGCTAAAACTGCTAAATCGATATTCTCAGGCAAATCAACTACATCACGATAGGATTTGATACCCTGCACCTCATCACTCTTAAGATTAGTTACATATAAATCGCCTTTATAATTACCGTCAACAATATTTTTAAGAATCTTACCACCAGGTTTCATCACATCGTCAGAGGCTCCTACCACAACAATGCTTTTCGGATTAAGTAGTTGTTCATTTATCATCTGTGTACTATTTTGTCTGTCGTCATTCAAAAAAAAATGAGTTTTTAAAGAAAGTCATGTTTAAATATGATTAAAATCATAAGCTTATAAAAAGCCTATAAATAAAGATACTAACACAAGACCACCAATAACTCAAATAACTTTTGGTAACAAATTGTTACCTGCGCAAAAATACACGAATGATTCAACTTTCAAACCATTAGCTATTGTTTTTTTGTTATTTTTACGCAATCTAAAAAAGGGAAAGATGAGCATTGAAAGAATTCAGAAAGTCATTAATAACAAGGAGCTTAACAAAGAAAACCTAAGCTTTCTGATAGGTCTGGAAGGTGAAGAAAGAGATTTTTATTTAAAGGCAGTTGGTGAAAATTACGTTAAAACCCTGGGGAAAAAAGTGTTTTTTAGAGGCCTTGTCGAATTCTCAAATTATTGTACCAAAGACTGTTATTATTGTGGCATTCGAAAAAGCAACAGCCACTCTGAGCGTTACGACATAGACGACAAAGCCATTATCGATGCTGCCATCTTTGCCCACGAACACAAATACGGCTCACTGGTTTTACAATCGGGTGAAAGAAGTGACAAAGCTTTTACCGAGCGCATTACAAGCCTACTTAAAAAAATTAAAGAAGTCACCAAAGGCGAGTTGGGCATCACTATTTCTTTGGGAGAACAAAGCGAGGAAACCTACCAGGAATGGTTTGATGCAGGTGCCCATCGCTACCTCTTACGAATTGAAAGTTCAAACAGAAATCTTTACTATAAAATTCATCCAGAGGACAAAAAGCATAATTTTGAAGCACGCGTTAATTGCCTTCACTCACTCCAAAAGATTGGCTACCAAACAGGAACTGGCGTGATGATTGGCTTGCCATTCCAAACATACGACGACCTGGCTGATGACTTACTATTCTTTAAAGAACTCAATGTTGATATGGTGGGCATGGGGCCATTTATCGAACATACCGAAACACCTTTATACAAGTATAAGGATGACTTATGGCCTATACAACGACGATTTGAGGTGGCACTTAATATGATTGCTACACTTCGCTTGCTGATGCCAGATATTAACATTGCCGCTGCTACAGCCCTGCAAGCCATTGACCCAATGGGACGCGAAAAAGCACTGCGCTACGGTGCCAATGTGATTATGCCCAACATCACCCCAACAGCTAATCGTAAAGACTATACACTATACGAAAACAAGCCTTGCACCGATGAAGGTGCAGACGACTGCTCCAACTGCCTGAGTATACGCGTTGAAATGGCAGGCCGCGAAATTGGCTACAGCGAATGGGGCGATTCGAAGCACTTTTTTAAAAGAACCGGGAAAGAATAAACAAATTTTAGATTAAAGACAAAAGACATTACGCAAAAGCTCTTTGCGCTGCGTCAATTAAACCTTCATTTAAATTTTCCTTAGGTGCTTATCATCTCAGATAGGGAACTCCTTCGTTCCACCTACGGGACACCATCGGATCAACCACGCTCCCAGCGAGGTTAATCCCGAACAAGCCCCTTATTTGTCCACTAGTTGACAATTGTCAGGCATATCTGAATTATTTACATTCCTCCATGCTATAATCCCAATCCAGCACATTGGCAATGGTGGGAATAATGTGATTGGCCATTTTTAATTGTCCCTTATAAGAAGGGTGCCAGTCGGAACCATAATCGGTATTACGATTAAGTAATGCTGGTGGTATCGCGATAAAATAAAGATGATGATCGTTGTAAATAACCCGTGCCTCTTCAACCGCCTGCTTGACATTAGAAAACAAAGGCTCGTCACGTATAGGGCCAACAATGCAAAAAACAGGCACATCACCATAGTAAGATCTTATTTCCTGAAGAAAACGTTTATAACGGTCGATAAACAGGGCTTTGCTAGGCGCTCCATTGGCCGAATAATCATTAGAACCCAGGTTAATAACAACAGCATGCGGTTGCCAATCATTAAAATTCCAAATTAGCGATGTATCCATATCAAAGGTCTGGCGATAACGATCGGTCAAGGTTGCCATGGGCTTACCGGCATAATTACGCACCACTCCCAAACCAGAATGAGCCGTCACATAACACTCCGCATTAAAAGCCCGGGCTGTAATAAAAGCATAGGACTTATCCACATTTTCCGTTGCAGGCAGAAATTTCTCATCGCCCGATTGGCCTTCCGTTCCATAACCAGCTGTTAACGAATTACCAATAAATTCAATGCGCCTTGCAGGAAGCTTCTCACACGATTTAACCTCTGCTTTAGCCGCCAGCCGAACACCCTTAAACGTTACCGTCCCCTGCTCACCTTCGGTGCGTTTCTGCAAACAACAGGTATGCCAGCCCCGCCCTTTGATACCTTTTATGTTGTAAACCGAATCAGCAGGCGCCATCAATACTTCATGTAACCTGCCATCGATAAACACATTGAAATAATTGGTAGCGCCGCCATCCATTACAAAAGCCAACTGATTACCTGTAAATTGAAAGCAAACAGATACACCGGGCCAATCATAACGAACTGCATCTGGATTCCTTTTATCTATTCGTCCCGAATAGGTAAACACCGCATCACTGGCTTTAACAGGCTTCATCTGACCCAATGCACTTAAACACATACACACCATTAATAGACTTAAACTATATTTCATCTTCTTTCTTTTGAATTATTAGGCTTTACTTACTAAAAACAACAATTTTACCATCCATTGAATTAACCAAAAGTTGTTGGTTATCCATAAACTGCAATTTATTAATCGATGAGTTACTTATTTTGTAGCGCCACAAAAGCTTTTTAGATTCAACACCTACAGCAAATACTTCTCCATTCTTTGTTCCGCCATAAACTATACCATCCGCTTCGAGCAAGGGCACCGGGTTATGCTCATAACCAAAACCTACATTAACTGACCAGTCCTTTTCCAAATTATAGTCAACTGTAGGATAAACCACAATTGAATCATTCATTAACTTGGCAAAGAAATAACGACCATCAGTCGATATCCCGGATGACTCACGTACCTTGTGCTTGTTAGTTCTGAACAACTGTTCTCCATTCTCCAGATTTATGACTGTCATACGTCTGTCGGGAGCAACAATAAACACTTTATCATTACTCACCACCGGCGTCACATTGCCCGGTGAATACAGCTTTGCCCGATGTCCATTGGTCCACTTCCACACCTGTTGCCCTGAATTTTTATCCACGCAATGCAGGAAGGTATCCCAGGCACCAAATATTACTTTATCGTCCGTAATACATGGTGTCACCTGAACAAAACCATTAACCTCATTATATTGCCACAGCACCTCACCCGTAGAAGCGTTGAGCCTAAGCATACCGCCCTTTCCACAGGCAACATAAAGATCATCGCCATCTATCTTCCCTTCACTGAATACAGGATAATGCACATCGGTCTCCCAAACCAATTTTCCAGAACGCTTATCAAAAGCTTTTACCTGTCCCTGTGAAGTTCCTACAATCGTTAGATGCTTATAAACAACCGGCGTTGAATATTGAGGTTTGCAAAGATTTTGCGCCCATTTTATTTCACTTGTAGCAAGGTCAAAGCAATTAAACGCTCCATCCGAAGCCAACCAATATAAACACTCATCCTCCTGAGCGACTCCTCCCATAATTGAGGCAGGCGATTCGAACAATATTTCCGGTTGGTGATTCCTAAATTGCTTATTTATTAAATAATCAACCGGATGAGGAAATTCCAGAGAATCAATCTGATTTGTTCGATGAATGTCCCAACTAAATGCGAGCTGCAGCTCACATCCTAATTGCTTACTTTTAACCCAAACAGAATCACCTTCCAGTTCAATAATATTATAACCCTTATCGTCTTTATCACGCCCTATCAGGGCACGCCCCATCACACCTGGTATACCATTAAAATTGAGCAGTTGTAATTTATGACCATGACCACAGAAAGCCATTTTAACATCGTATTTTTTTAATTGAGCCGTAATTTCGGGCCAATTATCCAGACCATCCATCAAAGGGTAATGCGCCAGCGATATCAGGTGCTTATTACTATCACTCAGATTCAGTCTGTCTTTAAGCCACTTAACATCCTCTTTTTTGACATGTCCGTCGCCCATCTTCATATATGGACCGGTATTAAACCCAACAAACTGATAAGCTTCTGTTGTAAAGAAAAAGCGGTCGTCGCCAAACAACTTCTGATAGGTTGCTCCACCCGTTTCTGACCAGTTTGTTTCGTGATTGCCCGGCAATACATAATAAGGCACCTCTATGTTATCGAGAATTGCTTTGACTGCTTTTAATTCTTCATCCGACCCCATATTGGATAAATCACCTGTTATTACCACAAAATCAAACTCCCCAGCATTGACTTCCTCAATCGCCTTCTGAAATACTTCTTCATGTTGATTTCCTGGTACAACATGAATATCAGTGAAGAATGCTATCGATAGTCTTTCAGGCCGATTACAGGCCCAAAGAACATTCATTATTAACAAAACAAACACATACCTGTGCAATATCGAATTGAATAGTTTCCTCATATTCATCTTCCTATTAAACTACCATCCATTCCGATCCCCTCAGATAATCCTCATCAAACTCAGCACCAATACCAGGCTCTTCACTTATGGTCCACAAGCCCTTTCCTTCATAATTGATTCCACCAACAACAGGATCCTCAGCCAGCATCAACGAAGAATCAATATCGTAATGCACCACATTGGGGCTAGCCAAGACAAAATGCATTAGAGCTGTCAGTGCATAACGCGACTCAGACATACACCCTACTTGACACTTGATGCCCGCTGCTTCGGCAATGGCATTAATTTTAATGGCTGTATTGATGCCTCCCGATTTGGAAAACTTGATGTTAAAATAATCACAAGCGCCAATTTTAGCCAGTTTCATGGCATCATGATGCGTAAATACGGACTCATCTGCCATAATCGGTATTGGACTATTCTGTCGTACTTTAGGCATCTCCATATAATTCCAGGATGCAATTGGTTCTTCGCAATGCTCGATATTGTATTGATTGAGTTCCTGAAGTGTTTTGATGGCCGTTATCACATCCCAGCCCTGATTAGCATCAATGCGAATGGGATAATGATCACCAACAGCCTCACGAATGGCTCTAACTCGCGCCACATCGTCTTTAGTTGTAGTTCCCAATTTTACTTTTATGGCCGGAAATCCTTCCTCCTGAAACCTCAAAGCATCAGCCGCCACCTTCTCGGGCGCACCAATACTAATGGTCATATCCGTATATATGTCGCGATTATTTGAACCACCCAGGTACTGATACAAGGGCAAACCAGCGCGTTTAGCAGCCAAATCATACAAGGCCATATCAAAAGCACTTTTCATGGTATAATTGGCATAAACTGCTTTATCAATCTCCGCCAACCGCTCATTCAGCTCATACGGATCCTTCCCCTTCAGTAGTCCGGCCAGCTGCTTTGACAACTCAAAAACAGTTTCCTGCGTTTCGCCAACAATAAACACAAAAGGGGCACACTCTCCTGTCCCAACGAATCCATCGGAACTATGAATGCGCACCAACACATTGGTGGCCGATGGGATAACTCCTAATGAAATAACAAAAGGTTCTTTATAAGGGATATTGAGTTTAATGACCTCAACTTTGGTAATAATGGGCATAACTATCGAATTAAAGGATAAACTACAAGTTACTAAAAACAAATAAAGAGGGCACACGCGCCCCCTTTATCCATTTATTATTAAAAGCAAATATTAGTACCCAGGGTTTTGAGTGATAACACCACCAGTATTATCAACCTCACTCTGTGGTATTGGGAAGAATAAATTCTTAGGCATTTGCAAGTTCGTGGCCTTGAATACAGGCTCACCTGAATCTGAAACAGTAATACTTCCATCTGCTTCTTTTGTTAATGCCGCTTTCACTTTATAACCATCTGTTTTTACCTCTTTCTCCAAACGACCAGTACGCACTAAGTCATGGAAACGATGACCTTCACCACACAGCTCCACACGGCGCTCATGATAAATGGCATCCAATAGGTCAGTACCCGATACAGTAACATCTGGCAATACAGTAGCATCACCTTGACGAGCTCTATCGCGCACATAGTTCACATAAGTACGAGCCGTACCTTCATCACCCGTATGATAACAAGCCTCGGCGTACACCAAATAAATATCCGATAAGCGAATAATACGCTCATTGATTGGCGAATTTCGGAAGTTACCTAAACTAAAGTAACGCTCGCGTGACAAATAATGCTTGTAATTACTAAAACCTGTTAAATCCTCATTCACAACAGGAATTACAGTTTCTCCTTCACTATTTTCATATGACCATTCTTCACCAAAAGTTAGTGAATTCATTAATGACTGCTCACGACGTGGATCATCATCTTCAAACTCAAGATACAAGTCATAAGTCGCCTGGTAACGTCCATAAGGGTCAGCTGCTCCCAACCAAGGCATGTTTAGGAAAGTAGTGAAGTTACCATTATTCGTAAATGCACCATCATCCAACGGAGAATCATAAAACTGAACTTCGAAAATCGAACCTATCCCATTCTCTCCTGCTTCGGTGAAAATATCATTGTAATCACCACGATACAAATCATATCCTAGCTTAAATACTTCCTCCGCATACTTTTTAGCATCTGCCCACTTAGAATCATCATAGAACGATTGACTTGAATAACCAGAACTAGCCTGCGTCATACACACTTTAGTTAATAAGCCATATGCAGCACCTTTAGTGGCCCTACCCAACTCTTCAATGTCGGCCATTTCAGCTTTTGTAGGCAAATCGGCGGCAGCTTCCAATAAATCTTTTTCAATCTGCTCAAAAACCAAATCAGCACTGGCGCGCGTCTGTGTTAAATCATCCTTCAATAATGGCACCGTAATTAAAGGTATATCACCAAACATCTTTACCAAATCGTAGTAGTAATAAGCACGCATATACTTCGCTTCAGCAACCACTCGCTTTTGTAAATCCTTATCCGCTACACCTGGAATATCAACACCTTCCACATTCTGAATCAACTTATTGGCAATCAATATCCCGCGATAATTGTAGCGATAATTATACAAGAACAAGAAGTGACCAGAGTTAAACGTGAATTCTCTTAGTTGTAAATCTTCACGGTCAACAGCGTCATCCGTACTTGAGTTATTCATCGATGTACGCCCCCAGTTATAATGGTATTCCCACAAAGGAGCATAACAAGCATTGGCTGCTTTAATCAACTCGGCATCATTAGAGTAGAAACTACCTTCTGTTTGCTCTCCAATCTTATCGGTATCCAGATAATCTTCGCTACACGCTCCTACTGCGAAGACAATCAAACTAGCTAATAATATATTTTTAAATCTTTTCATTGTTATCTTCTATTAGAAAGTTACACTTGCTCCAAATGAATAAGTTCTTGATTGAGGGTATGTACCGTAGTCAATTCCTTGTGTTAAGGAAGCTTGAGTTGAACTAGAGGCTCCAATCTCAGGATCTAAACCTGAATAATCAGTGAATGTTAATAAGTTCTGACCTGAGAAATACAATCTCACTGATGATAACCAAGGTGCTAAATCTCTAAATGTGTAACCTATCTGTAGGTTTTTCAATCTTAAATATGATCCATCTTCAACATAAAAATTCGATGCTTTCAAATTGTATTCTGTAGTAGCTGCGTTTAATCCAAACATTGAACTGGAACCATTCTGTGCTGTCCAGTGGTTTTTATAATCGTTAGTCAGTGCAAAACGCTTATAGTCGGCATAATTATAATACTTAAAACCATTGAAAATATCATTACCCTGAACACCCTGGAAGAATATTGACATATCCCAGTTTTTGTACTCTAAGTCAATGTTAAGACCATAAAATAAGTCAGGAATTGGGTTACCAATCATAGTACGGTCATTAGAATCGATAACGCCATCTGGCTCTTCCAATACACCATCATTGTCTTTATCGGTCCACTGATCCTTAAAACGGAAATCACCAGCTCCAATAGGGTCACCCGACTGTGGGCTGCTGGCCACTTCAGCATCAGACTGGAAAACACCTTCTACTTCATAACCATAGAATGAACCAATTGGCAAGCCTTCCATGGTACGAGTTACAGAACCAACTAAACTTACACTACCTGCGATAATTGGCTGACCTCCACCTAAACTAGTCACTTCATTATCAACATGAGAAGCGTTTAAATTCACAGCAAACTTCAAATCACTCCCGATTTTACCACGATAACCTAAGTCGATTTCAAATCCTTTGTTTTTAACACTACCGGCATTTACATAAGGACTGCCATCATACCCTGCATACTCAGCAATAGGTACCTGCACCAACATATCTTTGGTTTCTTTTACAAAGTAATCAGCAGATAAGCTAATTTTATCGCTTAAGAAAGCCATATCGACACCGAAGTTAGTTGACTCAACTGTCTCCCATTGCACTTCCGTATTGGCCATCTTAACCGGCGCTGCTCCTGGCTGCTCTTTATCACTGAATACATAACTGTATTCCACACGACTATCTTTTGTTTGAACCGTTGAAGTAAAAGAATAAGGATTGATTTTAGCATTACCTACGCGACCCCATCCAGCTCTTACTTTAATACGATTAACAATATCTTCCGATAGCCAATCCATAAATGGTTCATTTCTTAACTTCCAACCTAATGACATTGATGGGAAACTACCCAAACGCTTATCGGGACCGAAAACAGAAGAACCATCGCGACGGAACGAAGCTGTTAAGAAATATTTACCAGCATAATCATAGTTCAAACGTGCTAAGTACGAATACATACGAATATCCGTTCCCGAATTCCAGGCATTTGTACTCTCAATATCAGCAGAAGCGGAAATATACTGAAGCTCTTCAATATCATTTGGCACATTATTACGTGATGCCCCTAAATACTCATACTTAGTTTGTTCAGCCGTAAAACCACCTAACAAAGACAAGTTGTGCTTATCTTTTGTAAGAATATAGTTGATCGTATTTTCTGTTAATATACCATCAGTATCATCTACTGTTTTTGAGATATTATTAACCGCTCTTAACTCATTACCATAGTCATAAGCCGGATAGTAGGTTTTACTTTTATTGCGATATAGGTTTAAGCTCAACGCACTTTTAATGAATAAATTCTTAACCGGCTCAAACTGAATATAAGCACGTGCCAAAACACTTAAGTCCTTATCATTATATACATCTCTATTCAACTGAGCCACCGGGTTAGCCAAGTCAGAGTAAGGCGTTGAAGCATATTCTCCATTATCCTGAAAAACAGGAGTTAAGGGATCTAAACGTTGAGCGAGCGTTAAAATACCATTAATTGCATTTCCTGTAACGGCATCTGTTTCTTCATGAGCTATAGCCACATTAAAACCAGCTTCCCACTTATCTCCCATAAAATAATTGTTATTAATACGGGCATTAAAACGCTCATACATCGAATTAAGAACAATACCTTCATTTTTGAAATATCCTACACTTATTAAGGAATTTGATTTCGCATCTCCGCGAGAAATAGTAGCATTGGCTTTATAAACTTTACCAACTCGCGTTACCTCATCAAACCAATCAGTGGTCTGGTTAGCATCATCAGAAGGCGACTGTAGATTCAATGGTTTATAAGCGCTTGAACCTGTAAAGGCAGCAGCATTATTCTGCGACTCGTTATAAATAGCCAACCAATCAGATGAATTCATTAAGTCAGGCTCATTCCAAACCTGCTGAACACCACTCATTACTTCCAGCTGCACTTTTACATCATCAGAGTTACCTGTTTTGGTGGTTATTAAAATAACACCGTTAGCTCCACGCGAACCATAGATTGCTGTAGCAGAAGCATCTTTTAGCACCTCCATATTAGCCACATCCGATGGATTTAGAAAACCTATATCATTTAACAAAATTCCATCAACAACATATAATGGTGATGAGTTATTAACCGTACCGGTACCGCGAACGCGCACAGATATACCCGAACCAGGAGCACCAGATGTTTCTGTAACCATCACACCAGAAGCACGTCCCTGCAACATAGTAGCTGCACTCGCCACTGGCTGACTTTCCAGCACTTCTGCATCTACTGAAGCTACAGCTCCTGTAATATCGCTTTTTTTCTGAACACCATAACCAACTGCCACCACTTCATCCAAACCAATAAATTCAGATTCCATTGTCACATCAATCGTTGTTTGACCTGCTACGACCACTTCGGTAGTTTTCATTCCAATAAAACGAAATACTAACACTTCATCATCCGCTGCTTCCAACGAATATTTACCATCAATATCGGTTATTGTACCTTGCGATGGATTACTTTTCAAAACAACATTAACACCGGGCAAAGGCATTTTTTGATCATCCTTTACTACACCGCTAATGGTTTTCACTTGTGCATGCGCATAAACAATGCAACACAACAAAAACAAGCTCACTAAAACTTTTTTCATTGATTTCATTTTTTAGATTTTAATAGATTTTAGACTTATTCAACAAGTAAATCCCAACGACAAATTGTCAATTGATATAAAAACCGAGCATTCTTTTTCATAGACACTTACTTTTAATTGATTAATTGGATATTATTTTAACTTTCACATTTATTCTGTTAACTACTAACTTTCGTTGCTTTATCAACCAGGTAAAGAATCGATTGATAGTTCAATCCACTGTGCAATGACAGGCCTATTTCACAGGTTCGGCTGGTACTGTATCCGGCCACTGCCCTTTCAGGTACTTCCTCTTTCAGATATTTTAAAGCACTCTTATTCAGCTCGGGCAGGTTAAAGCCCTTATCGCCAGCCCAACCACAACAGCCAGTTTTCTCTGGTTTGATAACTTCTGTAGCACATAATTGAGCCAATTCTACCAGTTTGTTATCCAGGCCCATTTTTGTTGAACTGCATGTTGCATGCACCATCACCGTCTCCTCCTGAATATTAAACTGTAAATGCTCTTTTAAATAGCGAAGCGTAAATTCTATTGGTTCAAGCAGCTCCAACTCCTTTGCCATTAACTCCTTCATGCGCAGCAAGCAAGGGCTCATATCACATAAAATAGGAAAACGTCCATTTTCTGTTGCTTGCATCAATGCTGCTTCCAGCTCTTTTAGTTTGTCCATTCCCTGACCTTTAAAGCCCTTACTGTCGAATGCCATTCCACAGCAAAGGCTGGTCAGGTTCTCAGGATAAAGTATTTCATAACCGGCCTTATTAACCAGTTTTTTAGTGACTGCTGTTAAAGCTTCTTTTGAATTTGTATCGACATCATTACCCATCATGCGGTTAATGCAAGCCGGGAAATACACCACTTTTCTATCAGAACTGATAGTAGATGCGGTATCAACTTTTTTCGCAGCTAATGGCATGTGCTTATTCCAGAATGGCATACTTCTACCGGAAGCTTTATGCACAAAAGCTCCACCTTTTTCCATCAACTTCTCAGGTAATACCTTTTGAAAACCTCCAACAACGCTTAAAGCGCCTCGTGCAATGCTATTAAATGCCGCATAATTGTTGGCTATAAAACCAGCTGTAGCTGTGGCTATTTTTCCTTTTTTCTCAAATCGCAGCTCTTTAATTAGCTTACCGATATTAATACCAACCGGGCAATTTAATGCACAAAGGCCATCTGTTGCACAACTTTCGTCACCTTTATAGGCAAACGCTTTTGCCAGCTTTCGGTATTCTTTTTTCGAATCAACTTCCCCGGCCTCCAATGCCCGATAAACAGCAATGCGCTGTCGTGGTGTCAGCGTTAAATCGCGCGACGGGCAGCTGCTTTCGCAAAAGCCACATTCGATACAGTTGTCGATAATCGGATGCGCTTCAGGAAGTGGCTTGATATTTTTGATATACACCTCTGCATCATCATTGAGCAATACGCCTGGATTTAAAATATTCGTCGGGTCAATAGCTTTCTTTAATTGCTTCATTAAATCATAGACCTCGCTCCCCCATTCGTACTCAACAAATGGTGCCATATTACGCCCCGTACCATGCTCAGCTTTTAAACTACCATTGAATCGGTCAACCACCAACTCGGACAAACTATGCATAAATACCTTGTAGTTATCCATTTGCCACGATTGCTTAAATTCAGGCATTACAAGGAAATGAATATTACCATCCAAAAGGTGCCCCCATGTTACAGAGCCCTTATAATGATGCTTATCAAGTAAAATCTGCAGTTCAGGTAAGGCTTCATCCAAAACTTCACCCGGAAATGCCACATCTTCAATGATACAAGTAGTTCCTGCTGATCGTGTGGCGGCTGCTGAGGTAAACAATCCTTTTCGTACTTTCCAGTAGGTATTATAATCTTTCTCATTATCGGTAAAGGCAATGGGGAATATAGTTTCAATTGCACTTAATTGCTCAACTATTTCCTGTTGCTGGGCCAACAAATCTTTTTCGTTGTGCGCTGCTGTTTCAACAAGCAATGCAGCCGTTCCATCGGGTAATTCCTTTAAAAAAGCCGGTAACCCTTCCACATCCTCAACTGCTTTCAAAGCATTTCTATCCATTAACTCAGCAGCACTCACTTTACACGAACGCAATGGCATGATGCATTTAGCTGCATCTTTAATAGAAGGGAGGAATATCAATGCACAAGTCCTACAGGCAGGATCTTCAATGGTCTTCATCGTTACTTCAGATATGAAACCCAAAGTCCCTTCCGACCCCACCATCAAATGCATCAAAATATCAATAGGGTCTTCAAAATCCAAAAAGGAATTCATCCCGTACCCTGTCGTATTTTTTAACTGATATTTCGATTTTATTTTATCAGATACACTTTTTGTATTAAGTATTTGCTCGCGAATAGCAAGCAGTTCATTCAATAAGTCTTTGTGACTTTGAGCAAATGCAGCACGACTATTTTTGTCGTTGGTCACCAGCAAAGTTCCATCGGCCATAACAATGCGCATGGCTTCAATGGTGTTGTAACTATTGGTAACGATGCCATAGCTGGCGCCACTGGCATTATTGGCGACAATACCACCAATTTTAGCTGCATTAATAGACGCCGGACTTGGCCCAATTTTATAGCCTAATTTGGCCAACTGCTGATTGGCAAATCCTCCACGAACACCCGGCTGTAGTTTTATTTTTTGGCCTGCATCAAGTATTTCATATTGACTGAATCCAGGACCAATTTCAATTAAAACGGAATCAGAAATAGTTTGTCCCGACAGGCTAGTACCCCCGGCTTTAAAAGTAATGGCAACCGTAAATTGATGTGCCAGACTGACCACCTTTTGTAATTCCTGCTCATTATTCACCTGAACCACCAATTGAGGTATCAATCGATAAAAACCCGCATCAGTTCCCTTTGCAAAACGATCGATGTATTCGGCATACACCTGTTGCATAGGCAATATTGCTTTTACCTTTTTTTTAAATTCAGATATGTTACTATTTAAAGCCATTATGCACCTGCTCTTCTATAATTTTACTACTCCAATCCCCGGCAACTCATTTAGTGTCACCTTACCGTCAATCACCTTCACACCCACGTACACATCATTCGAAATCAATAGATTACCATCTAAATCAGCCCAATCAACCAAAGGAGATATTTGCGAGGCTGCAGAGATAGCACATGACGTAGCGGTCATACAGCCAATCATCACCTTCATATCCATGGCACGAGCCAGGGTTATCATCTTTCGTCCGGCACGGAGGCCACCACATTTCATTAGCTTAATATTGATACCGGAATAAACACCTTTTAAAGGCAGTACATCATCAACTGTTTGTAATGCTTCATCGGCGATGGTTGGCAAAGGACTGTTTTCAGTTAACCAAGCCATATCATCCATGGCCTCTTTAGCCTTCGACATTGGTTGCTCAACAAAAACAACACCTTGTTCTTTCAACCAATGGATTAGATCCAGGGCTTCGTGTTTATCTTTCCATCCCTGGTTAACATCTACACATAAGGGTTTATCGGTAACCGAACGTATAGTTGTTATCATTTCCTTATCATTCCCCCTGCCCAGTTTCACTTTCAATATATTATAAGGCGATGCCTCTTTCACTTTCTCACGTACCACATCCGGCTCATCAATACCAATGGTAAAGCTCGTATTTGGTGTTTTTGAGGCATCCAGCCCCCACATTTTATGCAATGGCTGTCCTACCAATTTGCCCAATAAATCATGTAAGGCGATATCAACAGATGCCTTGGCAGCGTAATTACCAGGCATCACTCTGTCGACATAAACCAGAATATCTTCTAATAAAAACGGGCTGGCAAACTGCTCAAGATTCACCATTGATAAAAACTGAGCTGCTGTTTCGTGCGATTCACCCAGATAAGGAGGCATAGATGCTTCACCGTATCCAACAACACCATCATACTCAATTTCCACCAACATAACCGGTGTTGTAGTTCTTGAATTTGAAGCAATCGTAAAAGTGTGCTTCAACTGTAAATCATATGGTTTAAAAGACAGTTTCATCTTTGCATTTGGATTTTGAACTTTTTGAGAATCGGCAGAACCACAAGCTTTTAATGAACCTGCAACAAATGCGGATCCGGCAATCAGTCCTGACTTCTTTATAAAATCTCTTCTGTTATTCATCAACATTCCCCCTTTTATTGAATTGAATTAATATACCAGCCATGCTGAGAAACAGGCATTAAACCTTCATTCTTCTCCTGTCCGATATAGCGCTGCGCTCCCAACCATGATGCGGTTCTGTATTCACTATAATTCTCACGACTTTCATCAAGACTATTAATCTTTACTCGTCCTGAAGCATGGATATATTCAGTATCTCCAATATACATGGCCACATGTGTAACTTTGCCTTTTTCTTTATTGCCGAAAAACAACAAATCACCCACCTCTAACGCTTCAACTTTAAGCTCGACACTTTGCCCGTAGTTAATTTGCTGCGAAGCATCTCTGGCCAGGATATAACCATTCATGAAGTAGATATTCTTCATAAAACCAGAACAGTCAACGGCTTTTGAAGATGTTCCACCCCATAAATAAGGCAAGCCCATAAAAGTCATTGCTTGCTCAACCAATGCATCCTGAATCAATTCAACATTCGACAACCATCCTTCCAAGTCTTTTAGATTTTTAGTTTCCACCATACCTTTTCGGCCATCGGGAAGTGACAGATAAACTTTACCAGACGTTTTTTCCTTCTGAAGAATACAACCTTTCACTAAATCATTAATCCGATTACCCTCAGCATCCTTCAACCAGCAATCTTCAACCACTATGACACGCTTACTATTTTTCCAGTTTGAAAATGCTTTCTCATCCATCTTTACAATAGATGAATTATTAACCCAGGCAATATATTGATCTGGAGACTGCACCAAACTCCAGCCTCCTTCTGACTTTAAGACTTGTAATGGCGTTCCCATAATCGCTTGAGAAACCAACTGCGCCGAATGCCGGGGCCCCTCTCTTAAATTAGCTACACTAATTAAAGTGATGGCCCACTTTTGCTTGCGTGCTGGCAATACTTTTACACTATCAACAATTGTTAGCTTAAGTTTTTGAAGTTTTGCAATTAAATCAGCTTTAGCTTCTTCAATTGTTGTTTCTCCTGAAAGAAAAATTTTATTGGAGGTGACTTGCGCATCAACATCAAACAGGGCCACTCTTGAATCGGGAACCCAATGTGCTTTTACAGATTCAACTTCTGCCAATATGGCTTCGTTCGAATTATTGCATGCTGCAAGTATTAATATTACAGCCACTTGGAAGACCAGTAGGATAGTTTTCATTTCTTTGGTATGTTGTATTACATCTTACACATGTCAAAATTATAAATAGTATTAACAAATACAAACATTTATTGTATTTTTTATAACATGTACGACATCTTATTGCTATTATTCAACAATAGATAGCTCTACTATTACTATTTATAACTGACTGACATATGATAATCCCACTGATCGAAATACAGATTACCACCTTTCCATTCTACCTCACCACGCTGAAAGTCCCAAGGTTCGCTTCGTAAATATTGTTTAGAAGGGCAAAACTCAGCACCTATACCATCGTTCACTATCAAACGATAAGCATCGATACCTGATATATAAAAGTTACGTAACTGTTCATCATTAGATTTCTGCAAACTAAAAGACATATCTAATGGCACCCATCCTACACCTTGATAATACACCTCACACCAATCATGCAGGTTTACTTCTCCCGGATGCAGCATCCAACCACTTTGCCAGCGCACCGGAATACCCTTATAACGAGCCATACTCATGAACAGTAAAGTCTGCATACCACAATCCCCTTTTTTATAACTCAACACATATTCCGGAATATTAGGCATAATACCATATTCGAGTGCTCCTGCCCACGGTATGGTTTTATCAATCCAATAGTAAATCTTTTTTACAAGCTCAACCGGCTCAACGTCTTCACCACAAATACTATCAGTCAGCTGCATGATTTCTTTCGTAAAAGCAATGTGCGGCAACCGCTGCTTGGTATACTCTTTATAAACAACACTTTCCTGATCATATGGCAAAACATGCTCTTGAGACAAATCAACATACTCAGCCTGGGTATCAAAACTAAACGTTAACTTAAACTCTGTCTTTTGATTAGACACCGCAACCTGCTCAAGGTAAATACTCCGATGCACACACGAATCTTCAGACACCCTATATTCTTCAGGAAAACTGCCTAAAAACTTGACACTCCCTTGTCGTGCATGGTGCGCTTTTGGATAAGGCAACCAGCAGCGAAGAACTTCACCAGCAGGAATCGCATTTGCATCAACAGCCAAACTATATTCAATTACAAAACTTCGTTTTGCAACTCTACTATTCTTTACCTGCTTAGTTTCTTTAATGACCTCGACTGAATGCTCCAAACAAAAAGCATCCAAAGCCTCATCCAACAATCCATCTCCTTTTCCGGTTAATATAGCCAGGTTTGATACCGCACGTTTGAAATACTTCTTTTCGCCATTCAACATTCTACCTTCCAGTAAACCTGACGCATTCCAATCTCTCCACTCTTCTTCTGTAAAATCACCAACTCGTTCAATTAACTGCTCTTTTACAACATCTTTATCAACACTGAAATCAATCGCAATCCGCTTGGCTATTTGAGCAAACGAATCGGCTTTCATCCATTGCACATCAAATTGAGTTGACTGCCCTTTAACCGAATCAGCCCAAAATTCAAGTTGACTTAATTCTCCCTGTTTCAATAAAAAAGCAGGTAAGTTCCAATCGGTTTTATATCCCTTATCAGATTGACAACTAACAAACAAAAAAACAAACAAATTAGCGATTAACAGTTTTGATAGTGGGTTTTGCATAACTTCGTAATAGTAGTCGTAAATTAAAAAAACAAATTATATTTGTATTACATATTACAAATGTAACGACGATAATCGAGATTCAAAACACTTTTTAACAATTAACAAGAAAATAACATGAGACGAACCGTTTTTTTTGCCATACTAATTTTTTCATACACTTTAATACATGCTCAAAAAGTTAAAACTGGCATAGAAGTATTACAAAAATCCAATTTTAACTCCCTGAATAGCAAACGCGTTGGTCTTATTACCAACCCAACGGGCGTTAATAGTGAATTAAAATCTACAGTTGATATACTGTTTGAAGCATCGAATATTGAATTAGTAGCCTTATACGGACCAGAGCATGGTGTGCGCGGAGACTACTCGGCCGGCGATAAAGTTGAATTTTTTACCGACCCTAAGACGAAACTCCCGGTTTATAGCCTTTATGGCAAAAATAAAAAACCGAGTGCTGAGATGTTAAAGGATGTCGATGTATTAGTTTATGATATTCAGGATATCGGTTCGCGTTCTTACACTTATATTAGTACACTTGGATTGGCCATGGAAGCTGCTGCTGAGAACAACATCAAAATGGTGGTACTCGATCGTCCGAACCCTTTGGGCGGATTAAAAATGGAAGGTGTTATTACCGAGCCTGATTTTATTTCTTTCGTTAGTCAATTCCCAATACCATATGTACACGGCTTGACCGTTGGAGAGTTAGCAGAACTTTTAAATGGTGAAAAACTACTTAAAGATGGTGTGCAATGTGATTTAGAAGTTATTAAAATGGACGGTTGGCAACGCACCATGACCTTTGAAGAAACTGGCTTACCATGGATTCCTTCTTCACCACATATCCCACATGCGCACTCATCCTACTTTTATCCGGTTAGCGGCATATTGGGCGAATTATATGTCTACAACATTGGCGTTGGCTATACATTACCATTCCAGCTATTTGCCGCCGAATGGATTGATGCAGACAGCTTGGCCAACAACCTGAATGCTTTGAAAATTGAAGGTATTCTATTCCGACCTGTGCATTTTAAACCTTATTACAGTGTTTCTAAGGGCAAAATGGTTCATGGTGTGCAAGTTCACTTTACCGATTACATGAAAGCACCATTATCGCTTATTCAGTTTTACATCTTGCAAGAAGCCTATGCTTTATGGCCGAAACACAATGTATTTGAATTGTGCTCAGAATCGCGCATTAGCATGTTTGATAAAGTAAGTGGCAGTGATAAAGTAAGAAAAGAATTCACTAAAAACTGGCAAGTGGCCGACATTGAAAAGATGTGGTATAAAGACATACCTCAATTTAGAAAGATAGCAGGCAAGTATTTTATTTACTAGCCAACTAATCGAAGATAACAACCCGAGTTCGACGTAAAATTTCTGATTCAGATCGCTTATAAATAGTGAGTTTCAATCTAAAATTATGAAAGAATAGCGGGCTATTTTGAATAATTTTGGGGAAGAAAATCGCTGTTTATAAGTGAAGCACCTATGCTTTATCATAAAAAATTAATTTACAGCGTTAAATTTTTCGAGCTAGCTCGCTAGCCCTGCAAAATTTGCCTTGTAAATCAATTCTTTATGACACTCTGAATTCTGAAATTTAAATCGAACTCGGGTTAATACTAAATTGACTTTTAGAAGCCTACAAAGTTGATTTAAAATAAACTCTTTTTTATCACCACCAAGTCACCAGGAACACGAAGTAAATCTTTATATTCTTGGTGACTTGGTGGTATTTTTTATTGTCTTTGAAGGCGATTAGCCTACACATGCAATATAAAACAGAAAGCCAACCCAAGGGCCGGCTTTACATTATAATACACACAAACACAAAAGTACAAGCTTGTACTTAAACTTTTATAAATATCTTATTGCGGTACAATACCCAGCCTATCAACCAAAAGAAAACGATGTGTACCAAAGCAAACAATAAGGAACCATTCATATTACCAGCAATTGGTACAAATACCTTTTCGTACAAGGCAGTATAACCATTCATAACTTCAGGTGCATCGCCATTGATAAAACTGAATTTAATGAGTCGGGCTATGATCTTTATCCATAAGATGGAAAAAGCAAAAATAAACAAAGGGTTCATACCGAACACCACGAAGAAAGATGTCCACTTTTTATACCCTTTGATATCCACCAGCCAAACTAATAAACTCAATAACAACATGGCCAAACCAGCAGTATAGGCAACATACGAGCCTGTCCAGAGCGGCTTGTTTAATGGCAATACCCAACTCCATAACCACCCTAGAACAACCAAACTACCACCGTACATTACCAGCTTAAGCGGCAACCTTGCTTTATCAGAGTTTTTAATCAGCAAACCAACTAGGTAGCCTGACAATACTGTTGCAATGGCTGAGAGAGAGCTAAAAATACCTTCAGGATCGAAAGGCAATCCAAAGCCTTTGTATAGGTGATTTTCGCCTAAAATAGCTTTATCAAAAGCAATGGTCGCGTTTTGCTCAAGCGAATAAGGTTGTTCACCTCCCAATAAATTAAGAGCGAGCCAATGAACAAGCACCAGCAGTACGCTACTTATGATTACGCCTCGTTGCTTAAACGACAACACAATAAGCGAGCTAAACACATACACTACAGCAATTCGCTGCAATACCCCCATAATGCGCAATTTAGAAAAATCCATTTGCCACTGGGGAAATGAATTCAAAAACAAACCTATTGCAAAAATCAGTAATCCACGCTTTCCAATCTTCAACAGTGACGATTGATTTAGTCCATCTCCATACTTGGCAAAGGAAAAAAACATAGAAACACCCATGACGAACAAAAAGAAAGGAAACACCAAATCGGTTGGTGTACAACCGTGCCAGGCGGCATGTCGCAATGGTGGGTAGATATATGACCAACTCCCTGGTGTATTCACCAGAATCATTCCAGAGATGGTAATGCCTCTAAGAACATCAAGAGCCAGGTATCGTTTGGATTTTGACATATGTTTTAGTTTAGGAGTTGACGAGTTTAAAGTTGACACCCCTCTCCCTCCGGGCTTCTCACCAAGGGGAGAATTTCAAAAAAGGGAAGAGATTATTTCTTTTTAATTCCGAAAGTTGGATCCACCTTAATCAATTTCACCATAATAAAACTAGGAATTGTACAAAGTATTACCCAGATAAAGAAATGCTGATAACCTATCATTTCCTGAATCCAGCCCGAAATCATTCCCGGCACCATCATACCTAAAGCCATCAAACCGGTACAAAAAGCGAAATGAGCCGTTTTGTGCTCCCCTTCAGAAACATAGATTTGATACAACATGTAGGCTGTAAACCCAAAGCCGTATCCAAACTGCTCGATGGCAACCGAGATACTTACTAAAACAAATGATTCAGGCAAGACATAAGACAGATACACATACACAAGGTTTGGCAGGTTAATGGCAATTACCATCGGCCACAACCAGTATTTTAAACCTTTACGAGAGGCCACTAAACCGCCTAGTATACCTCCAATAGTCAGAAAGATAACACCAATGGTACCATACACAATACCTACCTGGCTGGTTGTTAATCCTAAACCTCCCACATCGCGACCATCTAACAAAAAAGGCGATGCCATCTTTACCAATTGCGACTCACCTAAACGGTAAGTCAACAACATGCCCATTATCACCCAAATATCTTTTTTAGTGAAAAACGTAGAGAAAGTATGACCAAAATCGCTCATTACTTCACTTAAGCTCTTCACTTCTTTGTTTTTATCCTCTTCGGGATGTGGCAATGCAAATTTATGATAGAGGGCAAACACCAGGAACATGCCTGTAATAATATAAAAAGTTAATGACCAGGCGAGTGGAACACTTGGCCCTTCATTGCCAAAGAGAGTCATTTCTTCTAATTGACCAGCTAAAAAAACCAACAATCCCTGTCCGGCTATCATTGACAAACGGTAAAAAGTACTGCGAATTCCAATAAAATAAGCCTGTTTACTCTCATCCATTCCAAACATATAAAAACCGTCGGCAGCAATGTCATGCGTAGCAGAACTAAAAGCCAACAACCAGAAAAAAGCCAATGTGGATTGAAAGAAGAAGTTCGTTGGAATGGTAAAAGCAATACCTGCTAAACCTGCTCCAATCAGCAGCTGCATGGTAACAATCCACCAACGTTTACTTTTAATGACGTCAACCACCGGACTCCAGAATGGCTTGATAACCCAAGGCAGATACAACCATGATGTATACAAAGCAATATCGGTGTTGGAGATGTCCAGTTTCTTATACATGATAACTGCCAAGGTCATCACCACCACGTAGGGTATTCCTTCAGCAAAATATAAGGTGGGCACCCAGGCCCAAGGCGATTTTTGTTTCATAGTTATATATTTGATGACTGAAGACCGAAGCAACTTCCCTGTCTACATACAAACAGGCGTCTTCTATCTTCTGTCTTCCTTCTTTAATACTTTCTCTTTAACTCTGCCCCTCTGAAATAATGCATTAAGATAGCATTATAATCGTAACCTTTAGCGCCCATAACCGCAGCTCCTATTTGACAAAGGCCAACACCGTGCCCCCAACCTGCACCTTTTAGTATAAAGTTGAGTTCACCGTTTAATTCCGATTTTTCAACAATAAAAGCCGAGCTATACAGGTGCGATTCGGATAAGGCTTTTCGAATCTCCAACTCTTTACCTATAGTTAAAGTCTTTTTGTCGCCAATAATCTTTAATTCAATCAAACGACCTGAATCACCGCGCTCAACAGGCACCATATCCTTAATCAACCCAAAATCGAACCCCGTACGTTTTTTCACCAATTCGCTCACTTCTTTCTGCGTGTACTTCACTTCCCAGCGGTAGAAATCATTGGTTTCCTGATCATAATCATTCAATACCTGACTCAATACTTCCTTATTATCAGTATTACAGAATGCATCGGGACTGCCCAGCATCCACTTTTCAGCATTGCTCTCATTCTTTAGATTAATATCAAAACCTTGAGGGTTCTTATCATTATCAGCGAAGGCCTGTAAGTAAGGATGATTCACCGGCTCCCACACATTTTCAAATTGCTCAACCATTCCACCGCAGCATTTCGAAAAACGCGCATCACAAATGGCATCCCCATTCATCAATACTTCACCCCAGGTGGCACGGACAGCATCTTCCACCTCAGTAGTGGTCGAACGTGTTATCCCTTGGTAACGCTGGCAATGATCATCGGCACACACATCAAAGTTGATATGATCTTCACGGTCGTACCATTTAATAAATTTCTCATCCGACTCAAACACTGATTGATAAGTATCATCCGCCTTTTGGATAGATTGATTCTTTTCAATCTGGGCCAGCAACCAGCTGCGCGAAATGACCGCATGAGCTTTTAATAACTCCAAAGACGAAGTAGCACTCATCTCCGAAGAAATCACACTCATCAAATAATCTTCAACCGGCAGCACATTTATCGCGGTTATCTTTTCATTTTCAATCAGAAGCTTCAAACCACCTTTAAACGATTGGTCTTCGTCGCGTTCCCAGTGGAAGTTAATCCCAATGGTTACATCATGAAGCGTAAAAAAAGCATTAGCAGTCGCTGGTTCTAGCAATGAGCCTGATGGTAAATTAATTTTCTCTTTACCATCACTCAACTCAAGACCACCATTGACACGGACAGCCTTGTATTTTCCATTCAGATTAATGCCTGCCGTGGTTACGTATGATCCTTCTAATGTAAATTCAATGGTCTCTTTAAACTGAATACCAACATGTATAACCGGGATTTTTTCCATGATATTTTCTTTAGTCCGAATTCCGATGCCACGATAGTTATCGTTGGGAGTCCGAAGCTGTTGTTACAATGTTATTAGTGCGCAGTGCACAGTGCTTAATTTATTTATTGTGAGAAAAAAGAATTGAAAGAAGATACAAACCGTATCACTTCTCGTCACTCACTTCTCTTCTCTTTTACTTTAGTTTCTTCTCATATCGCCAAAACACCCTGTCAACCACAGCATTGCTGTGCCAGGAGTAAAAATCAATAGGACCGACCCATGGAATAATTGAATGTGATAAGCCCATGTCTTTCATATCTTGCAAGCACCGTTTTAACAAGATGGCTCCCATACCTTTACCTCGCAAATCGGGATGTGTACCCATCGGCCCAAACCAGCCTGTACCTTTATTATTAGCATTGTGTGCCGAGAAAGCTTTTACCTCTCCATTTAATAAGGCAATATGAATCGATGGTTGATCGTCTTTAAAAGCCATCTCCACCTCATTACTCCACAGCAACCATTCATGTTTTATAAAATCAAGAATAGCTTGCTTATCCTCATGATTAGCACGACGCACCTCAATATTATCTGCCTGAAGTGCTGCCTCTTTAACACTCATATCCCAATCCTGGTTTAAATCAACCAACAGGTTTGATGTATCACCAAAGCGCTCGAATCCTTTTCGCATAGCCCAGCATAATGCTGGTGTATAACGGGGATCAATACCAGGCATAAAATAGTTTAATGGCACATCGTAGATGCGTACCACATCAGCTTCTCGCTCCCTAAAGATAGTCTCCAACTTATCAAATAGGGCAGATGCGATTCCCTGGCGTCGATATGCACCATCAACCGCCATCAGCTTGATATATGCGTAACGCGTACCGCGAATATCACGCATCACACCTTGCATAAAACCAATAATTTCTTCAGCATCTTTGCAAACAAATGTAGCTTCCGGCATCCAGTACGGATCGCCTTCCAACTTTTCTTGCAAAATAGCTTCTGTAATGCTATCGTACTGCCAACTGGCATTTAAAAAAGCCGTTAATCGTAATAAGTCGTTTGATTGATATTGGGTAATGGAGTAGTTCATTTTTTTAGACCGCTTCGCTGTTAGACTTTTTTTAGGGTTTATCTCTCAGTATTTTTAGCTTCCAGATACTCCCCCTCCCTTTGGGTATCTCCCCAAGGGGAGAATAATTACCAGACACAAACTCTTCCCTTGGGGGAAGTGCCTTCAGGCGATGGGGGAATTTCATTATTTCTAGTTACTCTTTAATAGCTTCTTTAAAAGCAACAAACAATCATCTTCATCCATACAGACCTGACTAAGAATATCGGCCACATCATTGGCGCTTATTTTTTCAAAATCTTCCGGACGTGGTGTGATAAATACGCCACCCATATCAACTGAAGCCGGACTAATCAGAATTTGCTCATCACCCTCAGCAAAATAACATGACGGACGGTGCAAAATACGAGGAAACACATGTACCACATATTCATCGTTCTCATAGTATGCCAGTACATTTAGCATCGGCTCAACTTCCTCTTGCTGATTAGCCCATAATAATTCATGCAAATTTCTAAACAGACTTGCTATTGCCTCAGCATTAATACCTGCAAATGTGATAACACCACGATGATAGCCTTTCCAGTTATATATTTTCACATTATCCTGCACTTCAAACAAGTGTGCAAACGCTTCTTTTCTGAAATCTTCCTCAACAGGCATAAACCCTTTTACTCCTGCCTGAAAATGAAAATGGTCAGGTGCCGAAGCACCGCACTTAGGCCCGTTATAAAACAGTGTAAATTCATTTAACTCCTTAGCCAATTTTAGCATAGAAGGAAAATAGGGCTCTATCAGCTGCAGTGTATGTTCTTGATGCGGAATTGTAAGATGCTCCGGAAAAATTGGGAATGGATTAATTAAAACAGTATAATCATCGACATTAATCCCTTCCTGTTCAGTAGGGCGATTCTTCTCGCACAAGAAGCAAGGACGTTCCTGAATTGACTTCGCATCTACCTTAGCAGCCGAAGAGCGCATGCGCTCAGGATTAAACTGAACTTTTACTTCTGCACCTCCATGCAGCGTTACACTTTTGTTCTTTACCTTTTGCAATCCTGCATAATTGGTAGTGGCCAGACTCCAATTTTGAATCTGGCCTTGTATTAGTTTTTTGGTTTTGAGAGAAATATTCATAATAAGCTACTAGCTTATAGCTGCCAGTCCCGATAGCTATCGGGATTATTTACAGCTTGGTTTATGTTAGCTGATAGCAACTAGCCTTTAGCTAATAGCTATTTACAGCTTTGTTATTATTTAGTTCGAAGTATTTTAAGAAAGATATGAGTAGTGAGATGATTTACATGGTGTAAAAATATAAGATTCAAACAGTAACACCGCTGCTATTCTCATCTCTCTCCTCTTTTGTCTTTCTTTTTACTACTGACTAATCACTATTTTCTACTGACTAACTGTTGACGCGCTTTAAACTCCATAGTACGGATTTTATCCTTGTAGAAGTTATGCGCATTCATCTTATTGATATCCAATGAAGCATCAGAGTTATCATCCCAACGACGGCACAGGTATAGTGGGTCATAAATACGTCCAATCTGGAAGTTACGGCTGATATTCAAACCAAGCGCATAATCTTCACCATAGCTTGTATTTGGCACTTTTACATCGCGCAATACCGGAGTGTAGAATGCACGTGGTGCCCCAAGTCCGTTAATACGCAAGGCGTTGTTACGTCCGTTTTCAGGCGTCCATTCTTTGTGATCAATTAAGCCCGGAGGAATCTCTTCCAACTTAAAGTTCACCATTTGATAGCTACCTACTACCATGGCACAATTTTGCTCATAGAAGGCTTTAACAACGCGCTCAATCACTGTTTCATCAATGTATAAATCATCACTATCCAACTGAATAGCAAATTTACCACAACGCGCATCAGCTACTGCAGCATTCCAGCAGCCACCAATACCCAAGTCATCTCGCTCAGGGATAATATGAATCAATCGCTCATCGTTGAATGAACGGATAATTTCAGATGTTTTATCGCTTGAGTGGTTATCCACAATAATCAGGTTAAAAGCAAAATCTGTCTTCTGCTTCAATACGGATTCGATGGCATCGCCAATGGTTTTTTCGCGGTTTCGAACCGGAATAATCACCGATGCTTCAACCGGAAAATCAGACTCTGTAAACTCAATTTTTGTAAACTCAGGCTTCAGGTAAGCACCAACTGCCTTTAGGTGAGCCGTGCATGCCACTTCCATTTCAATCTGACGGTCGCGGTTACGAGGATCAACATAGTCAAACATTTTCTCGCCCGATTGACGTGTATCCATTTCCACCTCGGTATATAACAGCTCAGGCAGATGCATTAGTTCATTTTTCTGCGATACGCGTAAACGTATATCATACAATGCCGCATGCTTATAATCCGCATCCATTGCTTCAACGGCTGTTTTTAATGCATTGGCTTTATAAAGCAATAAAGAACCAAAGTTAAAGTCATCACGTAAACTACCCTCCTGGTATTCAATAACAGGATGAGCAGATAATTTACCTTCTTTTTGCTCGTAATAATCGGCATAAACCATTCCCGCCCCTGCATCATTACAACAGCGTGCCATGCGCTCAAGGGCATTCATACCAATATTTAAAGCCATTGCTTTGGTATAAACAACCACAAACTCACCAGAAATCTCGCCAAGAAGTGTTTTCCAGGTTTGTGTTGCATCCAATCCTCCTTCAGTCACAACTACTTTTGCACCTTCTACCTCTACTGCTTCTTTAGCAACCACAATTATGTTCGTTGCTTTCTCCGCTTGAAACGCCTCAATTGTTGGCTTCAATTCCTCCTTATTTGAATAAGGCAGAATACAAGTTATTTTTTCACCCATTGTATTTTGATTTAGTCTTTATGTTATTTCTTGGTTCCCACTGATTGCGCTGACATCCGCTGATTCTTTCAAAAAAACGTTCTGCGCTAATCTGCGACATCTGCGGGGTATTTTTCTCATTTTTCATAAAAGAACTTCAGAACCTGCTTCATCAATTCATCCCGCTCTTTTTCACTCATCACTGTCTCAAACGGAAAACCCAATATGACAGTTTTGTACTCTCCATTGTACAGCGTTCCGGCGCTCACATTGTTTTCGTTGTAACGAAAAGCAGTTACCGCATTAATTCCAACAGGTTCAATCCCATCAGGAGCTTCAACTGTATAAAACACCGGGCTATGTTCCGTATTAAATTCAACCTGCCCTATAAAAATAGGAGCAGCATAATCAGTAGAATAAACGTTTCCATTTTTAACTGCATGATTAGTGCGCCACTTAAATCGCAGAACATCGGCGGCAAAATCATTGGCAAGTGTATCATTGTTTAGTTTAATATCAGAACCCACATAAGCTCCACTCATAAACACATGCTGCTTATTAACTGTCAATTGCATCACCTTACCCATAAAGGCAGGCGTGTAAATTTTATACTTTGGAGCCTTTCCTTTATAGGATGTCGTTGTCTTTTCTTCTCCAAGTATAATATCAACAGCCTTGTAAGAAGATGCATCGAACTCAGGTGATTCAAATACTTCATCACTAACCGAAATAAATGAATAACCGGCTTTTAAAATAGATTGCCCATGAATAATAACATTGTCACGACTATTACCTTTTATGATTTGACCTTCATCGGTAGCATAACTGGCACCCCAGCCCGGGCTATCATCATCTATCCAGGGCGATTGTCGGTTAAAGTCATACTGATGCCCCGTGTAAGCATACTCATACTTATCAGGCACACCTTGATCATCCCACCAGGCCATACCAGCAAAATTACCTTCAT
Source organism: Carboxylicivirga litoralis (assembly GCF_025499605.1). GTDB lineage: Bacteria > Bacteroidota > Bacteroidia > Bacteroidales > Marinilabiliaceae > Carboxylicivirga > Carboxylicivirga litoralis. The sequence goes on from NZ_JAFMVC010000007.1 coordinate 195,448, forward strand.
CAACAAAGGCCGGTGCGCTTATGCGATCAAAAGCATTCACCACTAACACCTTTTCTGCCTTCTTTGAAGCAATTCCAATTGACAAGACTTCACTGGCAAAGCTTTCTCCACCATCGTTAAGAGCCGTTACTTTAAAACTTAGTATCTGCCTTTTTTTAATTTTAGGCAACTCATAAGTCGTACCATCCACAACAGTTCCGTTATCAAAACCATTACTCCCAATGCGTGTGTATACTTTATATCTTACGGGAACAGCAGTTGCTTCTAATGAATCAAGCACTGGTTGCCAACTTAACTGAAAACCTTTGCTCGTTTCGGTCAAAGCTAAATGATCAACCGGTAAAGGCTGCACCACATAATCACGTCCTTCCTGGAAAGCCTGAAACTTCAGGATGCCCTTATAAATGGCACGACTCACATCGAAACGAAAGTGGGGATCGAGTCCAAACTTCATGTCAGCAAGATTCTGATGTGATAATAACTCCAACAACATAGTTGGCACATTTGGCCGCCATGCTTCTGAATATTGCTTATCCCACATACCTCGACGCGTCCATTCCTCATTATATAAGGCACGAACATCATTGACAATCTGCGTTTGAATAACATCGGTTAAATCGCGACTAGCCAGCTTCGATTGCCCATTGGGAAACACACCATTATCTCGTTCTGCACTATAAATACCCAATGTGCCAATTACCGAATCATTGGGCGTAACACCTGCATCAGTATGGAAGGCAAAAGCTAAATCAACAGGTATCTTTAGTCCGCTTACATCTCTGCTGTTTGTTGGTCCGTTTGGCGCCCCCATCAGGTAATCAACCCACTCGCCCCTGCTCTGATAATCATCATTATAATCATTCTTTTCTTTATTCAAACTATACACTAAGGTATCAGGCATGCCAGCATATTGCAACCAGTAGCGACCAGCTTCCATAAAACGTGGTCGTTGTGACGTTTTCCATGCAAATTCCTCAGGATTAACCGCAATTGCCTCTTTCTTTTTAACACCTGTATAGTTTAAAGACCATTGATTAGGCATAATCTCATCTGAAGGACGACGAGCCACATTACCCATACCTCCACCTATTTTAATCGCATCTATGGAAATTTGCCCACGGCCTGAGACTTCAATACTTGCGTCTTTCCCTTTATTGAAATCAAAGGAGCCAAGGTAAACCCATGTCCCACCTCCAAGCTGTTGGTTGACTTCGTAAGACGTTGCTCCACCACTGTGATTAATAGTGTATGTTACTTTATTAGAATTACCGTCGTTCTGTTGGTATGAAATATATACAGCATACTGCCCTTTCATTGGAATTACAGGAATATAGTCCACTACTTTTCCTTTGGCATCATTCACCATCAGCGATGTTCCATGCAAAAAAGGATTATCGCCAACAAAAAGCGTATCCTTTAAACCAAAACCAATATCCGAACTGGTGTGTAGCTTCTTCTTAAGCACCAACTTTGAACCATCAGTTGACCTATCATTATCTATAATAATCTCATTGGTATTAAAACAACGTTCGCGCGGAATATAAGTTAGTGCACCGGCATTTTCTAACATTGGTGCTATATAGGGCAATACATAAACCATTGGCGAGATATCCTCTACAGAGCCATATAAACGAGCGCGTTGCCACTCCCACCTATCAAGCTTCGATTCGTAGTACCAGCCATGACTATGCCACAAGGCCAAATGATTTCCACTTAAGCCCTTTGGATAGAACGCCTGATCCGAACGTGTAATATGCTGCACACTATTGCTTGTCGATAGACGACTGCTATCAATACCCACAGTTGTATTATATATATTTGGCACTAATGAAGACAGTTCATATCCATTAGCAAATACCTTCATTTTATAATCAGATAAACTATCTGGTTGAACTTCCTTTATACTATTAATAAAGCTTTTCACCCTATTTTCACGCCATGGAATATAAGAGAGTGGTTTATTAAAGTAATAGGTAAGTACCTTCTGTTGTTCATCAATTAAAAAAGAATCCACGCGAATTTTACCAACATGCTCCCATTCGTTTAATGGATTGTTCCAATTCTGAATAAACTCATTTAGATCATTGTTTTTTAATGACCTAAGAGAATTCTGAGCATTACCGATAGTCGAACCTAACAGAACAACTACTAGTACAAAAAGAATATTTAACTTAGCTGTATTCATATAAAACACAATAGGATTTTTTTAATGATGGTTCAAAAATAGGAAGTTTTTCACAAGATTCAAATTTTTGTCATACATCTTACGTATTATTTTGAAATATGTCTAATTTATTTATACATTTGTAGCGTAATAAGCAATAACTAGCTCTATAATTTAATTAACACAAGCTTAATTACAGCTTATTACAAAGAGAGATTAAACCTTTTAACACATATCATACAAATACATCATGATACTAATTGCAGATAGCGGATCGACAAAAACAGAATGGTGCCTTACCTCAAATGGTAGCATCATTGGTAAATGCATTACAAAAGGCATTAATCCGTTTTACCAAACCTCAACCGACATACTGCAAAATCTAAAGGAGGAATATACATTAAATAATACGAAGCCTCAAGAAATTCACTTTTATGGTGCCGGATGCGCCAATGAAGAAAAGAACAATATCGTCAAAAAAGCACTTGCTGAGTTTTTTGACATCGATAATATAACTGTCGACAGCGACCTGACTGGTGCAGCACGCTCATTATGCCAGACCCAGACAGGTGTGGCTTGTATACTAGGCACAGGCTCTAACTCGTGTCGGTATGACGGAAAAACTGTAACACACAATGTTTCACCACTCGGTTTTATTATAGGCGATGAAGGCAGTGGTGCTGTACTTGGGAAAAAACTGGTCAGTGATATTTTAAAAAATCAATTAAGCCAGGAAACCAAGCAATTGTTTTTTGAAACATACAAAACCGACCAAGCTAATATTTTAGATAATATTTATAAGAAACCCTTTCCAAATCGATATATGGCGCAATACTCTAAATTCTTATCTAAAAATATTCATATTAAAGAATTAGAGGCTTTAGTTATCAAAGCTTTTGGTGAGTTCATTGAGAGAAACCTACTTCAATACCCTAACATCAAAGCACTTGACATTAATTTTACAGGTAGTGTTGCGTTTCACTTCAAAGCACAGCTTGAAACAGCATTAAAGAATCATCATTTGAAATTAGGTACAATAAGTCAGGCTCCTATGCAAGGACTTGTTGAATACCATAACTCAGGAAACTAACAGGTATGACTGCAAATAAGAGCAAGAAACTAAGCATAACAGAATCTCCTTCGCATTTCGACAATTTGGAAAAAATGTCGGTAGAAGAATTGATTACGAATATTAATAAGGAAGACGCCAATGTTCACAGCGCTATACAAAAAGCTTTACCACAAATTAAAGAGCTGGTTGAGCGCATTGTTACACGCATGGAACAAGGTGGTCGTGTATTTTACCTTGGAGCTGGCACCAGCGGACGCCTGGGCGTACTTGACGCATCGGAACTGCCCCCAACATTTGGTGTTCCTGACAATATGGTGATAGGCTTAATTGCCGGAGGTGACCGGGCATTACGTCAAGCTGTTGAATCGGCTGAAGATGATGCAGACAAAGCCTGGAATGAATTAGGAGAGTACAAAGTTGATGAACTGGATACCGTGATTGGCATTGCAGCATCGGGGACGACTCCATATGTTATTGGTGGAATTGAACATGCGCGCAAAAATGGTCTATTAACAGGCTGCATCACATGTAATCCTAACAGCAAAGTAGCTGCCGTAACAGAATTTCCGATTGAAGCAATTGTAGGACCTGAGTTTGTGACTGGCAGCACACGCTTAAAGGCTGGAACAGCTCAAAAAATGATCCTGAATATGATTACCACTACCATTATGATTAAACTTGGCAGGGTAAAAGGTAATCGAATGGTTAACATGCAATTGACCAACAAAAAATTAGTTGACAGAGGTTCTCGCATGATTATGGAAGAACTCAAATTAACTTACGAGGAGTCGAAAGAACTTTTATTAAAGCATGGCTCTGTTAAAAAAGCAATTGATGCGCACAATGGTTAGTTTTAAGTTAATATCTACAAAAACGGGTTGTGAATAAAATCACAACCCGTTTTTTTTATATCTAAATGAACTCTAAACTTCTTTAAAGTACTTATCGTAGACTTCCATATTACGCTCTAGCAATTCAACAGTATATTGATAAGATTTCTCACTATCCTTTTCTGTTACTGCTTTATAAATCTCTTTTTGAAGACGCAAGGTATATTCTTTCTCCCCTTCTATATTGGCGTAAATCATATTACGCATTCGAGGCAGCAACGAATAAATCGGCTCCATCGAAATAATTACAATTGGATTACCTGTTGCCTTAGCCATATTCATATGAAAGCGGTTAATCAAATCAACTTCAAGCTGCGTGTTATCAGGATTACACCCTTCCAACTCCTTAATATTAGCCTGCAAAAGTTTTAAATCTTCTTCGCTGCGATTAACAGCAGCCAAGCGACCAATCTCTGGTTCAAAAATTCGCCTTACTTCAATTATTTGTCGAATAAGGCTAGAATCAAACTTCATATCATAATAAAGATTCAAAGACTTAATAGCGTCTTCAATCTTCAATTCTGACACATACATTCCACTACCTTTCTTAATCTCAATTAAGCCACGAGCACTTAATCGACGTAGTGCCTCGCGCAAAGCCGTACGACTAACTGCAAAACTCTCGCACAATTCCTTTTCCGAAGGGAGTTTAGTGCCGGCAATCAGCTTCTTTGTCCTGATTGCTTCTTCTATTTTTCTTTCTATCTTTTGACTTAAGGTTTGGCTAGTACCTATTTTTCCAAAAATATCGTCCATCAATTATTGTTCTTAATACATCATACAAATCTAGAATATTTTAAGCAAAATTCACCATCAAAAATGCATTGTTCGTCATTTTTTAGGTGGAATAACTTTCAAAACCTTACCCTCTTGTTCAAAAAAAGGGATGACAGATGCCATCCCTTCACTATATTTTCAAAAATATAATTTATTCCTGCTCGGCTAAAAAACGCTCTGTATCAATGGCGGCCATACAACCTGAACCTGCCGCCGTTACGGCCTGACGGTATTGATCGTCCTGAACATCACCACAAGCAAATACTCCTGGAACATTTGTTTTTGAAGTACCTGGTATTGTTTGAATATAACCAACATCATTGGTATCAATGTAATCTACAAAAATGTCAGAATTAGGCTTATGACCAATTCCTAAGAAGAATCCATCGATAGAAATCTTCACTTCTTCTTCCTCTGGAGTTCCCATATTTTTAACTAATGTAGCCCCTTCAACTACACCATTACCAAATAAGCCTTTAGTTTGGTGCTTCCAAAGCACTTCGATATTTGGTGTTTTTAATGCTCGTTCCTGCATCACCTTAGAGGCACGGAATACATCACGACGTACAATCAGGTACACCTTCTTACACAAACCTGCCAAATACATTGCTTCTTCTAAGGCCGTGTCTCCACCACCTACAACAGCTACGTCTTTTCCGCGATAGAAAAACCCGTCACACGTTGCACATGCAGAAACACCAGAGCCAGCATATTTAGTTTCATCAGGTAAACCCAGGTATTTCGCAGTTGCACCTGTTGCAATAATCAAAGCTTCCGTTTCCACTACTTTGTTACCGTCGATTGTTACTTTAAACGGACGCTGACTTAGGTCGGCTGCTGTCGCCATTCCAAAACGAACATCAGTACCAAAACGCACTGCCTGTTGCTTCAACTCTTCCATCATTTCAGGACCAGTTGTTCCTTTGGGATATCCTGGAAAGTTTTCAACTTCAGTAGTGGTTGTCAACTGCCCCCCTGGCTGCATTCCTTCATACATAACAGGACTAAGGTTGGCACGCGAAGCATAAATAGCTGCCGTATAACCAGCTGGCCCTGAACCAATAATCAATACTTTTATTTTCTCTACTTCTCCCATTTCTTTATTTTCATTTTGTGGAGCATCCAGGTTCTCCATTTTTCCAAAAAGAGCCATATTATATGTATTAAGATTTCTAAATAAGTTGTAAAACTACAAATTTTCACCTGTCACATCAAAATATATGCCGTACTTAAAAGCATGACATTTTACACGCACGTTGACCTGATTCTCATAAGCTTGTCAGCCTTCTTTATACCCACTATGGCAGAACATTACTTCGTAAAAACCAGCGAATCGCTGTCGAAATTTATTCCTGAAAACAAACCTAATCCATTTTCAATATTACTATGTATTTTCACTGGCTCAAATACCGGTAATCCTTCATAAAATCCCTCATAGCCATCGGCCAAAATTGTGGAACGAAAATAACTATAGTAATCATATGTGTGATGATAGAGATAAATTGTAATCTTCACTTTATCTTCGTAATAATCGAAAAACAAGTTATCCTTTGGAATGTTTATACCCAGTTCGTATTTTTTACCGTTGATAATATCATCGGTAAACAACCCCTGAAAATCAATACCGGGCAACAGGCTTCCACTCTGGTCTCCTGTAAACACCAAATCATCTTTATCGTATGCAATTGTTTTTCGCGTATAATATGGCGTTCCTTCAATATCACCCCAACCCTCACGGATGATTAAAGTCTGGTAGTAATTTTTTTCACCAACAGGTTCCTGAAAAGTTATTTTCATCCTTAACATTTCAACAACACCTATTTCTGAAACATTTTGCTTTACCGATACTGTATCTGTCTTAATTATCGGAATGACTTTAGGAATAAAAGAGGTAGCATTAACCGTATCACCATTAAACTCATACGCATTAATCCTTATATCATCACCACTGTCAAACGAAAATTCAGGCCATTTGCTCCAAACCGTATCCGAAGGCAATATGTACGCTCCCTGGAAGTTATCATTAATATAAAGCTGAAAGCGCCCTTTTTCAACTTGCTGATAATCCGCCACAGACAGTATACTCTGACTTTTGCTGAAATGCAGGTTCAAAGCACTATCCGGGTAGACAAATGCATACATAATGAGCTTATCGCTCTTTTGATTGAGCTCTAACTCAATATCCTTTTCGCACGCAAGCAATGCCAAAGTCATCATTATTATGTATCCAACCTTCCTCATTTCAGCTTAAAACTTAACGGTATATCTTACATATGGCAACGGAATCGGAAACAGACTAAACTGCCGTAACGAACGCTCTGTTTCTCCTGTTTGTTCATTCTCTCTATCTTCAAAATACAAGAAAAACGGATTCTGTCGTCCATAGGTATTCATCAGACCAACACTCCATAAACGACTCCCCCAACTTTTCTTCTTCTTAAAGTTAAATCCCAGGTCGAGTCGATGAAAATTAGGCATTCGGTAACTATTACGCTCGTTAATATACTGATTATACGAAGTATTATTAGGTGTTTCGGCAGTTGGCAATTGCGGTGAATAATACTTTGTTTCGGGCAGAGTAATAGGATTACCTGTACCGAACGCCCACGTAACACCCATGTCAACTTTTTCAGAAAACTTATAGGTCGCATAAATAGATATATCGTGCGTACGATCGAAATTGGCCGGAAATTCACGACCGTTATTCAATTCATCGAACTGATTGGTTGATTTTGAATAGGTATAACCAAACCAACCGGACAGATTGCCCATTTTACGATGTAACAACAGTTCAAAACCATACGACTCACCATCTCCAGCTGTCAGTTTACTTTGCCAATCTGATGCAAAATCGAAATAACCAGCTGTCTCTTTATAAGCCAAAATATTCGTCAGCTCTTTATAGTAAAATTCCAGCGACAAATTAAAACCTTTATTAATCTCATATTCAAAGCCAAGTGCCGATTGGGTGGCTCGCATGGGCGCAATATTCTTAGATACTGGCAACCACATATCGGTTGGCATAGCCACAGTTGAGGTTCGCAACAGGTGCATATATTGAGTCATCTGGCTATAAGCAGCTTTCACGGACAAGTTATCCTTAAGTAAAAACCTCGCTGACAAACGGGGCTCTGCAGACCAATAATACTTATCACTTTCCGTTTGAAACAAAGAAAAATGACCTCCAATATTGAGCTTCAAACGCGGTAGCAGGTGAAAATCATCCTCCACGTAAAAGCGATACTCAGCCCGATACATTTCAGTTCCTCCAAAAGTTGTATCTACAGGTGCTCCCCCTGAAATTTCTCTTAGCTGCACATCAATACCAGGATAAAAAATATGGTTGATGGCCGAGCCTCCAAAACGAATGTAATGTTTTGGCGATGGCAGATAATCCACATCTATTTTTGCACTCCAATCACGTATACCACTATAGTACTCCTGGCTTCCCTGGCTCAATACACCATCTGACACGTAATTTAATGATTGGTCGATAAAGAAACGATAATCACTATATGACAAAGTTGTATTGGCAAATACTTTATCACCAAAAATATGATTCCATCTTACGGCTCCAACATAATTACGCCATCCAACATCATTTTCATCATATATTTTACGCGTTGCATTGGGTACTTCAGGATTTTCTATATCTATTGTTTGCTCATTATACGAAATTCCATATCGGTCTTTTCCCATGTAAGCACTAAAATACAACCTATCTTTTGATGATAACTTGTAATTTAATTTGGTATTAAAATCGTAGAAATAATAACGACTTTTATCAGCTTCGTTGAGCTGCCAAACACTTGTTAGAATGTCAAAATAAGTACGCCTGAAAGAGACAGAAAAAGATGACTTGTCTTTAATAAGAGGGCCCTCAACCGCCAGGCGACTAGACAACAACCCTACACTTGCAGTCCCCTTAAACTCTTCATTATTGCCATCGTACATTCGTATATCTACTACAGACGATAAACGTCCACCATAACGTGCCGGGAAACCTCCTTTAATTACGCGTACATTATTAACCGCATCAGCATTAAATATTGAGAAAAAACCCAGTAAATGACTGGAGTTATAGATAGGAATATCATCCATTAAAACTAAATTCTGATCTGGCCCACCTCCTCTAACATACAACTCACTAAAACCTTCACCTCCACTTTGAATGCCCGGTAAAAGCTGAATACTTTTGACAATATCAACTTCGCCAAGAAAAACCGGCACTTTTTTAATTTGCTCAATTGGCACATCAATAGTGCCAGTACGTGTGCTTTTAACTTTTCCAGGCACTCGTTCACCAACAACCGCAATCTCTTCGAGCTCATCTTTAGGCTCCATCCAAAAATATAAAGTTGTATCCTGATTTAACTGAACGTAGTGATGATGATTTTTATAACCAACATACGAACTACTAAGATGCGTAAAGCCTATTGGAAGTGTAATACTAAAGAATCCGAAATTATTACTAACCGTACCAAGCAATAAATCTGACTCGTAAACATTCGCTTGAATTAAAGCTTCTTTGGTATATTTATCGAGCACATAGCCCTTAACAACAACCTTTTGAGGCTCTCCCTCATAGGGTTGAATAATAATTTTCTGACCGCGCACAATATAATTGGATGGACAACTGGCAAATAGAACATCAAGGATTTCACGCACATACCCTTGTTGCCTGGGCAGCACTATTTTATCTTTAAAGCATAATTGATTGCTGTAACTAAAAACAATTCCTGTTTGTTCTTCAATTTCAGATAAGAAGAACTCAGTAGACCCTGTTGAGGCAGGTAACTCAATATATTCATATAAAATATTTTGCCCATTCAGTCCGGTGTGTACCAGTAGAATGAGCAAAACAAATAGTGTGCTTTTATATGTATGGTTTAAGATTATTGGCATAAAAACTAATCAACTCCGAAATTAATCAGAGATGATCAATTTGTTATCATTAATCTCAAATTTTTTCATGAAATGAATTCTTAATTCCACTAACACATCTTCTAATGTAGGATTATTGAAGCGTGTAGTAATGTGTAACTCTGTATTTTTTGACGAGTTTTCAACCACAGAAACCTCATTAAAATGATCAACGATTGTTTCAACAACTTCATCCAAAGAGGCTTTATCAAATACAATCTGCCCCGTTTTCCAAGCTATACAATTAGATGATGTCAAAGCTTGTTTAGTGATGTTTCCATTGTCATAAACAGCACGCTCGCCCGCAACGACCTTAACTGCCTTATCACCAGAAGAAAACAATACACGACCTTCTGTTACAGCCAACATAACCATGTTACTATTTTTGTCTTCTTCAAGATTAAACTCAGTACCTAAAACTTTTACCTGAGCATTACCAACCTTAACGACAAATGGTTTCTCTGGATTTTTTGCCACTTTAAAGTAACCTTCACCCTCTAATCTTAAGCTTCTTTCTTTACCGGAAAGGCCTTTTTCGTATATAAGGTTACTATTTTTATTTAGCGAAACCTCAGAAGCATCAGCTAAAACAATACTTTCAACCCTATTGCTTGTAGAAAAAGCTTCCCACTTACCGAAACCAGGAACATTTTGATAAAGCGAATAAGCCGCGACAAACATTATTGCCGGCACCATCACTGCAGCGATCCGCATCAATGAACGACGGGACGATAGCTTAACTACTTTTGACTTCATGCCAACTCTAGCTTTAAACTGTTCAAAATCGCCCATCACATTAACACAACGAAAAGCCTTAAGTCCCTCTGAACGCTCCCAGACTTTTTCCATTTGTTCAAAGTAACTGGCATTATCGTCCGATTGTTTCACCCACTCTTCAAGCGTTACCTTTTCTTCAGGCAACACATCATCGGTCAGATGTTTAACAATCAGTTCGTCTATATTAATCTTTTCTTTCATGTATTTCTTTTTTCATCAAAACCAGTTAATTTACAACCTGGCTATCTTTCTTAATGAAAATCCATCATCCCAAAAATATTAGGCTCTTCAGTGGTAGTTTCCACTGTTTTTTCGGCCTGACTTTCTTCTTTTTTATTTTCGGTCATTTGGTTAGTTTCTGATTTCACTTGTTTCTCATCTACAGGTGATATCAGATCGGCTAAAATTTGAAAAACGAATTCCATTTTTATATCCTTTAAAGGTTACAAGTACTTCGTGTCGTAATATATGACAAACCACTTTAACTCCACACGTATCTATTTTTCCTTTTTTTTAATTATTAAAAAACAACCACAGTATAAATGCCCACACATCAAGATATCCGGCCAGATTAGTACGCAAAACTTTTAAGGCTTTACTGATTTGCGTTTCAACAGTTCGCTTTGATAATTCAAGCTTGTCGGCTATTTCCTGATTAGTAACTCCTTCGAAGCGACTCATTTCAAATATCTTCTTACACTGAGCTGGTAAAGTCTGAATAATTGAGAAAATTTTCTGTTCAAGCTCCGTTTCCTCTAATTTATCATCAACATAAGCCTCGGTGTTTTTTTGTGATAAGTAAATGTTAGCATGGTGGTCGCGACGAATCTGGCTGTGTTTGATCTGGTTCAAACATCTGTTCCGAACCGATTGATACAAATGAGCTTTAAGTGATGAATGAATTTTAATTTCTCCTCGTTTCTCGTAGAAATTAACAATTACATCTTGCACTAACTCTCGGGCCAAGTCGTCATCAACAACCACTTTACGGGCAAAAACAACTAATTGGGCATAATACTTAAGAAACAACTCCTGAAAAGCTGCCTCGTCACCTCGCTCTATTCCTTTAATTAATTCAATGTCGTTAACCTGGTGTTGCATTTAGGTTGATGTGTAATGTGTAGAAGCAAAAATATAAATTCATCTATAATCGCCTAAATATTAGGAACAGTAATTACCAACACTCAATCTTTTTTAACTTTTTTAAATGCCTTCGATTGCTAGAGAACTGTTTTTGACTAAATTTGCATCTATAAATTGCGGGATGTGGCGCAGCCCGGTTAGCGCACTGGTCTGGGGGACCAGGGGTCGCAGGTTCAAATCCTGTCATCCCGACGATTGAAAATGAGAAGGTTAGCTAAAGTAGCTAACCTTTTTCTTTTTATACTTGTTACACATTTGTTACACAACATTGCAACAACCTCAGATATTGTTACTCCCGCATATCAATTAGCATATTCAGTTGAGAAACTCCCCAGATTGATGGTAAAAAAGTCAACGGTTCTATTCCGCTATTCTCCAAAGAAAGTGAATAACATTTTAGTCTTTCAATAGTATTTGTATTGAGCAATAAATCTGTCCATGAGTTTTTCTAGTTCTTCTTGAACTTTAAGGTCATTTGTTTTGCAAAGAATTGAGAACTCTTTGTGTTTGCTGCGCTTTACTTTTATTGCTGTCGTTGTATAAGGCTCTTCATATTGAGAACTTAGGCTTTCCTGAGATATTTTTTTTAGCTTAATTTTGAATAGCCTTATTTTATTATCTGGTAGAAAATCAACAGCAATAGAGGTTATGCGATTTACTTCCCTATTTAAGACATCGTTGACAGATAAGGGTTTTTCTAATGTTTTATTAGAGTTGATTAGTTCAATAAGATGTGATTTGATGCTCTGAAGTTCTTGTAAATTGCCTTCAGAGGCTCTTTTAATAGTTTCTGTAGTAATTTTCATTATTCATTTATTTAAATTAAATCATAACATTTATTTTTCATGTTGTGAATATTTGATTGAATAATGAATGGGCGCAAAATAGTATTTTATTTCTTCTTTAGTTGATTATAGCTTATTTTTAACACAAATAGGAATCTTTAATCTTATTAGCTACTTTTGAATTATCATCAAGAATCTCGTAAGAGATACCAACCGGGTTGTACACCACGGTGGTTTTAGGATGTGGGTCGGCTGGCCAAAAAATGTACATTCCCTTCCTATTCTTGGTGTTAATGATTAATAACTTTTAAAAATTAACACAATGAACAACAATTTAGAAAAGAGGTATGCTGAAAGGGTCTCAAATATGTCAGACTTGGAAATTGTCAACAATTTTAATTGGGAAACCTTAGGTAAAGGATGGACCAGTGGTCGCGCTACATATCTGTCCTGCTTACGAACTGAAATAATTAAAAGATGGGGTGAGCTACCTTGGTGTAAAAACAATACTATGACACTGAAATATCCTATTGTATTAGTTAAAAACAAATTAATCCAAATTAATCCTGATAATTTGAAAAAAGAACTATCGCAATTGACTATAGACTTATAAGAATTACCTGGGGCATAGTTTGATGCTATGTCCCTAACTTAATTAAATTTTCAGAGACGCGAAGGACCTCTGAATATGCAAATAGAATACATGATGTATAACCCTAGTATTCAAGTCTTCCCCTTTACTATACTATTTTACTTTATCCTATTTAATCGTAGTTATACTTTAAATCAAACAATGACATATCAATATAATATTTGAAACTTTCAAATAGCTGACTATATTCAATATCTACATTAAAGTTGTCTATTAGTTTTGGAATATTGCCGGGTAAATAATACAATAGACAATATGAATTAATACCTCTCACTTTTCCTAAAATTGCATTATATAGTATCTTTTGTATATTGTCAACTACAGAATTTGGTTCAAACAATTCGTAAATCTCTAAATCTGAAAATACAGAATACCAACCATCTGTAAAACCAGCAACTTCATAACTTTTCAACTTATTCTTTAAGATGAAGCCTTTATCCTCAATTGTCAAAATACCTTGATTAAAATGCTCTTGACTATTTTTTTTGTATTTATTCTCTTCTTCTGTATATTCTATAATTTCAATTTTTTCCGAAAGCAACCAGTCTTTGGATATATGGTTATTTGGAATTCGAACTTTATACTTCCAGAGGTTTAAAACATACTTCAATTCCTCTAACCTATCTGATTTTAAAACGTTCTCAAGTTCCTTAAATTCGATTTCTTTGTTAGTGCGATGATAGAATAATCTATCTTTTAACTCGTTTTGAAAAATGAAATCAGGAAAGACATTTATGTAGTTTGGCGGCAAATCTAACCATTGAATCAGTAAATCTTTAAAATCGAAATTCTTGTGCAGAAACTCAATTATCTCAGCAGAATGTTGCTGTATATAATCATTGAAAAGATACCTGTGTCCTTTCTCTGAAATATCTTGTATTGATTTTATTAATTTGCAAGAGTCTTCAACTTCTATAAAATTCTTGTTTTCAAATATTTTTAATGCAGTCCCAATATTTAAGAACGAATAATCCTTACGATTGTAATACTTTGTCCAAAACATTGAAATACTTGAAAAATCAATTTTTCTTTGTTGATGAACTGATAGCCTAATATAGTTGTGTATTTCGTCTCGTAAATCAAAACTACCTAGATGTTTATTCTTAAGTATGAAATCATTTAGACCTAGGTTTACATAGTCATTTGTACTACTCTCTTTTCCTAATCCCAAAATATTCTGTTTGGCAGATTTCAATACATAAGATGCAAAATGTTCGTTAATGTCATTATCAACTAAAAACACACGAAGAATTTCATAAGAGGTTTTCTTATCGCTCAAATAAGCTTTAATTGAATTTAGTAATTTTGAATATTCCTTTATTTCTGAATTATGAACAAATAAATTTGTGATAATTATTGGTAGAATTTCCATTAAATCATATTTGTGTTCAAGCAATTCAGAAATTTTCTGTTTGGAAAATTGATTTTGATGCAATATAAAATACCTTTCTTCTTTTGCAATATCATCTTCTAACTGCTCAATAAAATGCTCAGTATCGTAATAATCATTACTTGTGGCATTGAAAAGCAATGTTGCATCATTAGTTTTCAAGTAGTAAAGCATTGCAAAAAGATATTTTGAACTTG
>NZ_JAFMVC010000080.1 GCF_025499605.1 Carboxylicivirga litoralis
GGTAGAGTACCCAAAAATATTGATAAGTACTTGAACTAATAAATTACTGGTGCAACACACCGCTATAGCGTTTAGCAGTCCGGTTCCCTGCTACCCCTGCTACCGCACGAATCCTTTCGTGTGGTTTTGTTTAATAGGAACGCGAGAGGACTCGCGCACCCGCAAGAGTAATTTATATTTACCATTGTGCGCAATACTCAAAAACCATATGCAAATAGGAATTATGAGAACGCTAATAACAATCATTATTGGAGTCATTTTAATAATAGGATGTAATCCTCAAATGCCAGTAAGGAATTTTAATATTGAGTTGAGACATTTTTATAGTGCCGAAGGGTATACTTTATATTACAATGTCAATCAAGATTCATTACGAATTAAGTATAACTGTGATTTTTAAAATTGTAAAGACACTATAATATTTCAGATTGAATTAAACCAGAAATCGGTTTCAGATTTTTACTCTTTTATAATGAGATTAGATTATGATAGATTAGAAAGTCATTATGAAACAGATGGATTAGATGGACGTTGTACAGATATTAAAATAAGTGGAGATTCAATTGTAAGTAAAAATATTAGTCTTGTTCGATATCAACATAAAACGATAGAAAAATTAATAGATAAAGTGGATTTATTAATTCCTGATATTGAATATCGACTTTATAGATATAAATATGAAAAAGAAAAGTAAAGCCCCTTCTACCGCACGAGTACGATAGCTATCGTACCTTTCGTGTGGTTTTGCTAACAGGAACGCGAGAGGACTCGCGCACCAGCAAGGGGGTTGTGGCCCATTTCAAACCACATTGCAAAAAAATAAATAAAATGAGAAATGTATTTATACTATTAATGCTATCGCTTCTGAATTTTACCAATGTCATTGGACAGAACGAAAAGCAATATTACTTTGAATTGAATGGAACAATAAACGCAGATACTGGAAAAATCATACTTATCTTCTTTTCGGAATTTGTTTCCAATGATTTAAATGAATTGGAAGCTCCAATAGAAAATAATAGATTCTCATTCTCTGGATATATAACTGAACCACAGGGTGTATTTGTAATACTCGACAATCGATTTATGTCTTCAAACTTCATCCTTGATAAAGGGACACAATCGATTACACTGGTTACTGATTCTTCAAGAAAAGTACCCAATGTTGATAATCGAATAATGACTAATGACTATCCAAAATACAACGAATACTTTGGAGAATTAAGAAAGAAATGGGACAAATTTTATGGGAAGAGCGATAGCTTGCAAGTTCATTATAACTATAACATTCCAAATACAATCAACCTGAATTTAAAAAAAGAGGATGACTCTCTGCGTATTGAAGATAAGGAAATGTTACTGAAGTATTGTAAAAAGCACCCTAATTCCTTTTTTGCATTTTGGCGACTTGTTGACTTATTAAGATGGGGGTATGAACCAATATATGACTCAATTTATAACGCTTTATCTGAGGAAATAAAAGGAGGATATGCAGGAACTATTGTTTCCAAGAAGCTAAACGATGGTAAACTACTTACAGTTGGAGAGGAATTTCCGTTGTTGAAATGTAAAGGTTTAAATAATGAACCATTTAATTTAGATGTTTTTAATAAGAACTCTCTGACATTAGTTGATTTTTGGTTTAGCAGCTGTTACCCCTGTAGAGCACAGTTTAACAAATTAAGGAATTTGTATCACCAATTTAGTACACATGGGTTTGAGATAGTTGGTATATCAATAGACAAAGATTCTAATAGAGAGCACTTGATAGATGTAATTAAAAAAGATAAACTTGTTTGGAAACAATATTGGGATATTAATGGAAGAGAAACCAACCAACTTTCTATAAATGTTTTTCCAACAAACTTTTTAATTGATAGTAAAGGGGTAATAATTGCAAAAAATATTTCGATGGAAGAATTGGAGGTGTCTTTAAACAAAAGCTTGCAACAGGAAAATTAAACAACGGGCTATAACAATATGCATAATGCATAGCTTGCCGCAGGCGCAACACAAGCCACGCATCATGTACTAAACGTTGGCACCAGTACAACAAATGACCCAAACAAATACATATGAAAACGATAAGTCTAATTACCGCATTTATTTTTATCTATGTTCTACCTGTATTATCACAAATACCGACAG
>NZ_JAFMVC010000081.1 GCF_025499605.1 Carboxylicivirga litoralis
GGTAAACGTTTCAACCACCTTATAAAAAAGGCAAACGGACAGGACACATTTATAAAAAACGGCAACGTAATTGAAACCGTTGAAAGTTGTATTGATATTATCGGTACACATTTCCGGGAAGTCGAGGAACTGGCAAGTAACCTTCAAGGTGGTTCACTCAAAGAGTCTTGCCGAAACATCTTCAACTTTTCGTACAACTATTTGCAGTACCATAAAGATGATGACGGAACGGAACAACTCCGAACTCCATCACGTTCCTGGTTAGACGGACAAATCAAGTTCAAACAAAAAGGCAAATCAGATGCAGGGATTGACTGTGATGATTACAGCATTTTTGTGGGTTCGCTTTTAAAGTGTTTAGGTATTCCGTTCAAGCTCCGCATTACCAAGTATGACGGTAAAAAGAACTTTCAGCATATCTATGTGATTGTTCCTGCTATTGGCGATTCCGAAGATGAAATCGTTATCGACCCTGTTCTCTCAAAGTTTGATTACCAAAAACCATACAGTTTTGAACGGTCTGATTTTGATATGTCTCCTTTACAGTTGGCAGGGCTTAGAGGAATTGACGGTATTACAGGTACAAGTGCTTTAGGCTTGCCAATATCGGTTTTGTCAGGTATTGATTTAGCTGGCGGTATTCAGGCACAAGCCAACCATGAAGACCTTATTGCCATTGTTTCAGGTGTTGACTTTGACGATGCCATAAGCGGCTTGGGTGATGCAGAAGATGCTACCTACAACTATTTAGTCCGTACCCGGAATTATCTTTTAAAGAACAGGGATAACAAGGACAAGATGGCTCACGTCCAAAACCCTGACCAATTCATATCCATGTTGGACCAGGCAATCAAGTTTTGGAATACTCCACAGCGAGATGCCGTATTGGACAAGCTATCAGATATTGAAGAAAAGCTTGCCGAAAAAGGTCTGATTAAATACGATTCAGAAGCCATCCAAGGATTGGCTGAATTGGATGAGTTGGACGATGAAATGGACGGCTTGGGAAGAAGAAAAAGACGCAGAGGTCGATTCTTCAAAGCAATTAAACGTGTCGGCAAGAAGATTGGCAAAGTAGCCAAGAAAGTAGTTAAAGCAATTGTAAGGTTTAATCCTCTATCAATTGCAATCAGAGGCGGATTATTGGCAGCCTTGCGTTTAAACATGTTCGGTATAGCTAAGAAGCTACAATATGCCTATTTACCAGATGAGCTTGCAAGCAAATACAACATAGACCCTGCTAAACATGCCAAACTGAAAAAGACACATGGCAAGGTTCGTAAACTGTTTAAGGGTTTACAGGGTAAAGAATCCAACCTTAGAAAAGCCATCCTGAAAGGTGCAAAACAAAAGAGTTCTGACTTTTCCCTTAAAGGCATTGACGGTTTACTTGCTGATTTGAGAGGCTTGGAAGCCATTGGTGAATTGGCAGAATTGGGCAATATGGGTGCAGTTGCCACAGCAGCATCAGTAACCGCAGCAAGTGGTGTATTGGCAAAAATCGGAAGCTGGTTAAAGCCTATCAAAAACATCTTTACAAAGGTTAAAAGTAAATTCAAAAAAGCAGCTCCTGCAACGGAAGCAGTATCTCAATTTAACAATCAGGCAGCTCCAACAACAGAAGCTTATGCTCCACCAACAAACAGCGTGATGCCTCCATCCAATAGTATCATGCCACAGTCCGGCAGTTACACTCCCCAACCCATAATGAAATCTGGGAACTACACACCACAATCGACTACAACAAACCCTACTGCATCAGGCAAAAAGAAACTGAGCAAAGGTGCAAAAGTCGGTATTGGTTTAGGTGTTGCAGCTCTTATTGGAACAGGAGCTTATCTCATGTTCCGCAAGAAAGACAGCACTCCGGCAAAGCGGAAATCATCCCCTAAGAAAACAAGCAATAAAGAAGATTTAGGAAGCATCAAGCTTCAATAAATAATTGTGAATCAATAATTAAAATTTAGAAAACATGGCAGTTAAAAAATCAACGTCA
>NZ_JAFMVC010000082.1 GCF_025499605.1 Carboxylicivirga litoralis
GGTAAACGTTTCAACCACCTTATAAAAAAGGCAAACGGACAGGACACATTTATAAAAAACGGCAACGTAATTGAAACCGTTGAAAGTTGTATTGACATTATCGGTACACATTTTCGGGAAGTCGAGGAACTGGCAAGTATGCTGCAAGGTGATTCTCTCAAAGAAACTTGCCGAAACATCTTCAACTTTTCATACAACTATTTGCAGTACCATAAAGATGATGACGGAACGGAACAGCTCCGTACTCCATCACGTTCCTGGTTAGACGGACAAATCAAATTCAAACAGAAAGGCAAATCAGATGCAGGGATTGACTGTGATGATTACAGCATTTTTGTGGGTTCGCTTTTAAAGTGTTTGGGTATTCCCTTCAAGCTCCGTATTACCAAGTATGACGGTAAAAAGAACTTTCAGCATATCTATGTGATTGTTCCTGCCGTTGGTGATTCCGAAGATGAAATTGTTATTGACCCTGTTCTATCAAAGTTCGATTATCAAAAGCCATACAGCTTTGAACGGTCTGATTTTGATATGTCACCATTGCAATTGGCAGGGCTTCGAGGTATTGATGGTATCACAGGCACAAGTGCTTTAGGTTTACCAATATCAGTTTTATCAGGTATTGATTTAGCTGGTGGTCATCAGGCACAAGCCAACCATGAAGACCTTATTGCCATTGTTTCAGGTGTTGACTTTGACGATGCCATAAACGGCTTGGGTGATGCGGAAGATGCCACCTACAACTATTTAGTCCGTACCCGGAATTATCTTTTAAAAAATCGGGATAACAAGGATAAAATGGCTCACGTCCAAAACCCTGACCAATTCATTTCCATGTTGGACCAGGCAATCAAGTTTTGGAATACTCCACAGCGTGATGCCGTATTGGACAAGCTATCGGATATTGAAGAAAAGCTTGCCGAAAAAGGTCTGATAAAATACGATTCAGAAGCCATCCAGGGATTGGCTGAATTAGATGAGCTGGACGATAAAATGGACGGCTTGGGAAGAAGAAAAAGACGTAGAGGTCGATTCTTCAAAGCAATAAAACGTGTCGGTAAAAAGATTGGCAAAGTAGCCAAGAAAGTAGTTAAGGCAATTGTAAGATTTAATCCTCTATCTATCGCAATTAGAGGCGGATTATTGGCAGCCTTACGCTTAAACATGTTCGGTATAGCTAAGAAGCTTCAATACGCTTATTTACCTGATGAACTTGCAAGCAAATACAACATCGACCCGGCAAAACATGCCAAACTGAAAAAGACACATGGCAAGGTTCGTAAGCTATTTAAAGGTTTACAGGGTAAAGAATCCAACCTTAGAAAAGCAATCCTGAAAGGTGCAAAGCAAAAGAGTTCCGACTTCTCACTTAAAGGAATTGACGGTTTGCTTGCCGATTTGAAAGGTTTGGAAGCCATTGGCGAATTGGCAGAATTGGGCAATATGGGTGCTGTTGCCACAGCAGCCTCAGTAACCGCAGCTAGTGGTGTGTTGGCAAAAATTGGAAGCTGGTTAAAGCCTATCAAAAACATCTTTACAAAGGTTAAGAGTAAATTCAAAAAAGCAGCTCCTGCAACAGAAGCGGTATCTCAATTTACCAATCAGGCAGCTCCAACAACCGAGGCTTATGCTCCACCAACAAACAGCGTGATGCCTCCATCAAATAGTATCATGCCACAATCAGGCAGTTACACTCCACAACCCATTATGAAATCCGGGAACTACACACCACAATCAACTACAACGAATCCTACTGCATCAGGCAAAAAGAAACTGAGCAAAGGGGCAAAAGTCGGTATCGGTTTAGGTGTTGCAGCCCTTTTAGGTACAGGAGCTTATCTCATGTTCCGCAAAAAAGACAGCACTCCGGCTAAACGGAAGTCATCCCCTAAGAAAACTACCAATAAAGAAGATTTAGGAAGCATCAAGCTTCAATAAATAATTGTGAATCAATAATTAAAATTTAGAAAACATGGCAGTTAAAAAATCAACGTCA
>NZ_JAFMVC010000083.1 GCF_025499605.1 Carboxylicivirga litoralis
TTTCAAATAAAAAGAATAAAATACGAGGGCTAACAACATGCAATAATGCATGGCCACCATTAAAGCTGGCCACAGCATCATGCAAACACCGTTGTAAGCAAGCTAAAAAAGAGCCACCACACGTTCAAGCACATTTTATTTTGCTCGTACCTTACAAAATAAAAAGAGCTTTCACTTCCTTACCACCACCCGAAAATAAACGTAGTCAAAGTCAATTTAATTTCGAATAAGTTAATATATTTGCGTTAAACACAAAGAAATTGGCTAAAGTGGAAATCAATAGGATTAAAGTTGCTCTTGCTGAAACAAGAAGGAAAAACAAATGGTTGGCTGAACAAATTGGAAAAGATGAATCAACTATATCTCAATGGTGTACTAATGCTAGACAACCTTCTTTGGAAAATTTATTAAATATCGCAAATGTATTAGATATTGACATTCGAGATTTGTTATACTCTACTAAAGAAAAAGCTTAAATGAAAGATTCTAAAACATATATCGATTTGTTTTCGGGTTGTGGAGGACTTTCACTTGGACTTCATAATGCAGGTTGGAAAGGAGCATTTGCAATTGAAAAAAGCGAAGATGCTTTTAAAACTCTTGAATATAATTTAATCAAAAGGAAAAAACATTTTGATTGGCCTAATTGGTTAGAACAGAAACACCACGACATAAATGAAATTTTAGAAAATAATTCTAATGACTTAATTCAGCTGAGAGGAAAAATAGACTTAGTTGCAGGGGGGCCACCTTGCCAAGGTTTTTCAATGGCTGGAAGGAGAGTTGAGAATGATTCAAGGAACGATTTAATAAATTCTTACATAAAATTCATTGACTTTGTAAAACCAAAATTGATTTTTTTTGAAAATGTTAGAGGTTTTACACTTGGATTTAAAAACAATAACAAAAAAGGTAAAGCTTACTCAACTTACGTAGTTGAGCAACTTCAAAATCTAGGATATTCTGTAAAAGGTCAGTTAATTGATTTTTCTAAATATGGTATACCTCAGAAAAGAACAAGATTTATTTTAGTAGGAATTCAAAATGATTTCATTAAAGAAAATCCATCTATAAATAAGGATAGTTTCTTTGAGGGAATTGCAAATAATAAAGAAGCCTTTTTAGTCAGTAAGAACCTTACCCTAAACCCTACTTTAGAAAATGCGATTTCAGACTTGCTTGAATCTAATGGAGTTATTGATTCTGAAACACAAAACTTTAAAGAAGGAGTTTATGGAGAAGCTACATCAAATTATCAGAAATATATTCGAAAATACAAAAGAAAAAATAGCAGAGTTG
This sequence comes from Carboxylicivirga litoralis, assembly GCF_025499605.1. Lineage (GTDB taxonomy): Bacteria > Bacteroidota > Bacteroidia > Bacteroidales > Marinilabiliaceae > Carboxylicivirga > Carboxylicivirga litoralis. Next base: position 1,300 of record NZ_JAFMVC010000083.1, read on the forward strand.
ATAGTCATCGATTTGCAAAACATACAGAAACAATAAAGACTAGATTTAAAATTGCGTTAGATGAAAATCTAACAAGTTCTACTTACAGAGAAAGGTTTCAACTTAAAAAAAGTAGCACAAAAATTCTGGAAGCAGATAAACCAACGCCAACTATAACTACATTACCTGACGACTATATCCACTACTGTGAACCTAGGATTATGACTGTACGTGAATATGCAAGAATACAGTCTTTTCCTGATACATATGAGTTTAAGGGAAAATATACAACAGGAGGTAAAAGAAGAACTCAAGAAGTTCCCAGATACTCTCAAATTGGTAATGCAATTCCACCACTATTTGGTGAACAAGCAGGATTAATTTTAAAACAGCTTATTTCCTAATGCAGAAAACACCATTACAATTTAAAATTAGTTCAGCATTAAAGAACATCATAGGAAGTGATTTAATTAGTGATGACTTTATTGCGGTTTTTGAATTAGTAAAAAATTCATATGATGCTCACGCAACAAAAGTTGAAATAACGTTCGAAAACATTTATTCAGATAATGCCAAAATCATAATAAAAGATAACGGCAAAGGAATGAATTATGATGATTTAATTAATAAATGGCTTTTTGTCGCATATTCAGCTAAAAAAGAGGGAACAGAAGAAGATAGTTACGATTACCGAGA
>NZ_JAFMVC010000084.1 GCF_025499605.1 Carboxylicivirga litoralis
TTCAAATAAAAAGAATAAAATACGAGGGCTAACAACATGCAATAATGCATGGCCACCATTAAAGCTGGCCACAGCATCATGCAAACACCGTTAGCCACAATAACCGAAAATCCTGCAACATAACAACAATGCGAAAAAGGAAAATTATAGAGAAATTAAAAGAATCGTTTGGACAGTTTAAAGAAGATGATTTCCGATTCGATTTGATTGAGAAATATTTCTTAAACAAAGATAATTCCGATTCATTTCAAGTACTTTCTGACAAAACCTGTAATGACTTGGATTTTGAAGAATTGTTCATGTTTCTGGACCGGACAACATCAAAAGTTGGGCAACAATGTTTGTACAATAATTTGCGTGCTATTCCAAATAATATCAGCAACAAAGACAAAAAAGAAGAGCTGATTCAAAAATTAACAGCTGATATTGATTTCAGAATTAATACTCAGCTGCAACTTGAAAAACTAAATAAAGCTGATGTATTTTATATTTCATCTTTATTTCAAGAAGAACACCAGGAACCGCCGAAATGGTTTTTTGTTATTCGGATGTTGTCATTTACAAGTTTGTTGTCACTAATAATGATTCCATTTAATCCACAGATGTTTTTCGTTTTTCTATGTGCTTTTATGGTTAACATCGGAATTCATTATTGGAACAAAAAACATTTGTACAAATATCTTGGTTCAATTCCACAGCTCTTAAGATTAAATAACATTGCAAATAATCTATTCAAAGAACATGCATTTAAAGAACTTGACTCTGGATTGCCAAATTCTATCCGAATAATTAATCAAGTACGTAATAGAATGTCATTCTTTCGATTAGAAGCGAGTCTGCAAAGTGAATCAGAAGCAATTTTTTGGGGAATTTTAGAACTCTTTAAAATTGCATTTCTTTTAGAGCCATTATTACTATTCGGAGTATTAAAGCGACTTGATACAAAGAGAAAAGAAATCGAAAATGTTTTCAGTTTTGTTGGCGAAATTGACGTTTTAGTTTCAATTGCTTCTCTAAGAAATGGATTAGATAATTATTGTCTTCCAGAAATTAGTAAATCAAAACTTTCAGCAAAAAGTGTTTATCATCCTTTAATACCTGACTGTATTACAAATACTATTGAGATTTCGGACAAATCGATTTTGTTGACAGGTTCAAATATGTCTGGAAAAACATCATTCATTCGGACAATTGGATTAAATATGATTACAGGCTTAACAATAAACACTTGTTTTGCCAAACTTATGTCAATTCCAAAGTTGCGGATTTATTCAGCCATCAGGATTAGTGATGATTTAATGAACGATAAAAGCTATTATTTCGAGGAAGTATTGACTATTAAGGAAATGATTGAAAAAAGTTCAAATGGAAAACCAAACCTATTTTTATTAGACGAGATTTTTAAGGGAACTAACACAATAGAAAGAATTTCGGCTGGAAAAGCAGTTCTTTCAACACTTTCGAAAAATAATAATATTGTATTTGTTTCAACTCATGACATTGAATTGACTGATATGTTATCAGACGAATATGAACTATATCATTTCAGCGAGATTGTGAAGGACAATAACGTGGATTTTGATTATAAATTAAAAGAAGGTAAACTTAAAAACAGAAATGCAATTCGGATTCTTCAAATTAACGATTATCCAAACGATTTGATAAATGAAGCGATTGAAATTTCAAAAAAAATGGATGAAATTACTGTGGCTAACAATGTATATACAGTATATCCGAACGAAAAATAAATAATTCATAATAAACATATATACAGTATTTTACAAAGGTTTTTAAGTGGTCTTTAAAAATTGCCTATCATACATTTTACTATACTTTTTGACGCAAAATAACGGAGAAAAAAGAAATTAAAATTTTTTGATTTTTTTTCAATTCAGCCTTTTTTGCGTTCCGTTTTTATTTCAATTGCATTCAATTCGGTTTTTTCTGCT
>NZ_JAFMVC010000085.1 GCF_025499605.1 Carboxylicivirga litoralis
TTTCAAATAAAAAGAATAAAATACGAGGGCTAACAACATGCAATAATGCATGGCCACCATTAAAGCTGGCCACAGCATCATGCAAACACCGTTGTGGGTAATTAAAAAAGTAAGACTCGCATAAATTGAAAAATCGTAATAAAAGAAAAATATGAAGCTTAAAGCATTAGTAATTCTATTACTATTAACCATTACAGTGCAAGCGAGGGCTTGGCGTATTGAAGGAGAAATGCTATATCTTGAAAAAGGTGATAATATTTGGCAAGTGGCATATAGCCTAACTGGCGATGGAGGTAATTGGAAAGAGTTATGGGCTACTAGAGTTGATACTTCAGTTATAAATCCTTTTCATGCGTATCCAAACATGAAATTTAAGCTTAAAAGTGGTCTCTTTACATGGAATATAAATAAAAAGCTGAACTCAGTTAATTTGGATTCGTCTTCCATATTTTTAAATAATCAACTACAGAAAAGTACATTAGTTTCGTCGAAATCAAAGGAAACGAATAATAAAATTCTTGGATTAGATTATAGTTTTGCGCGTATAATTATACCAGTTTTAGTTACACTCTTGGTTTTTCTTCTTGGTCAATTAATCAATTGGTTTAAAGGAAAACTTGAAAGAATAACAGAAATGAAATCCATTAAAGCTACCATTGAGCATTGGATATTATTTGTAGAACCAACCATAAATAGTCAAATTGATGGCTGTAATAAATTTGTTAAAGCCTTAAATGAATCAACGAATCTTCAAACTGAAAGATTTGAGTTTTCATCAATGCTAGTTGATAAACTTCAGCAAATTGAATTAAGGGAGTTGATTGAAACAATAATGCTTAATTTAAAAGGAGAGGAGAAAACGAAAGCTAAAATGATTTTTAATATCATTAGTCAAGTTGAATTTCTTGTAAAGATAGAAGCTCACATTCAAAATAATTATGAAAAATTTCATTCTTATACAGAAGAATTAATGACTAATTGGAATTCAGCTTTTACACAATTTAATTCAATTATGAACGAGACTTCAAGAATCGTAAATGAGGCAGAGCCCAATTGTGATTTTGTAACAGCAAAGAATAAAATATGTAATGATTTCCTTTCGACAAAGGAACAAAAACCACTCAATAAGATATTTGATGAATTAGTTTTGCCTTTGGAGTCAGAAGTTGATAAATATTTAAAAACTCCAAATAAACAATTAGTTGTAAACCTAGGATATAGTATTGAGTCTTTAAAGATTATAAAACTCAAATGGGAAACTCATAAAACAGGACATATTCAATTAAATGAAGGGTATGCAAAGAAAATAAGTGATGTTTATAATGTACTTAAAACTGTTGCAAGTGAATTGAAGAAATCTAATTTCAAACCTCTTTATTTAATAAAATAACTACCCACAACAATAAATATACGTAATGCGGGGTGGTTGGTTAATTTGAACATAAAAGCATTTAATAAACAATATAGCGGTTTGATTGCTTGGAGCTTCGAACTCCCGCACTACGCATATTCGAGCCGTTGGGTGCAAGCATTCGAGCAGATAACAGAAAAATATGAAACAAGAGGAAAGTATGCTACAAAAATTATTAGATGATACATTTAATAAATCGACAATTGAACAAATTGAAAACAATTATATAGGAAAAGTTAAATCTGTTACCAAATGGTTATGTTTTAGTGATTATTGTTTGGATGATAGGAGTAAACCAAATAATGTAGTTACTTTTTCATTAATACCATATATCTCAGACTTAAAGGAGTTGGAAGAGTTTATTGAAGAAAACGCTAAAACTGACATTAAGAAAACTCGTTCCGTTAATCCTAAGTTCATTGAATTTCTGAAGAAATATCCATTAATCAATTTCAGTTTTATACTTAACAATAGAAAAAGTTTTTTTGGGATATCTCATGATGAAGTAAAAGATAATTTAAAGTCTGAGTAC
>NZ_JAFMVC010000086.1 GCF_025499605.1 Carboxylicivirga litoralis
GTCGCAACTGTGTTTACCACATCTATATCGTGCATCCGAAGCACATCGGAATAACCTTCAACTATATATGCTCTGTCATTGTTTTTAATGGCAAAACGAGCCACATTTAAAGCATACAGCTCATTGCCTTTTATGTAGATTCTGCTTTCAGGTGTATTCAAATACTTAACCTTTGGATTTTCATTCAGGTCACGCCCGGCGAATGCAATAGTCTGACCTCGTGAATTGGAAACAGGAAATATCAATCGGTTTCTAAAAAAGTCATAAACGCCTTTGTCATTGCTTTTAAGTACGCCAATTTCTTCAAGTATCTCTGTTTTTAATCCTTTTTCTCTTGCATGGGTCAGTAGAGCATTGTCCGTTGGAGCATAACCAATATTGAAACTACCGTTTTCAGGAATAGCCATGTTACGCTCCTTGATATACTGCTGGGCATCTTTGTGATTAACCTGTTCCAAAAAGAACTTCTCAATAATACTACAAGCAATTTTCAGACTTTCTTCATGTTTGAATTTGGCTTCATCCCAATTGGTGCTTTTCTTCCATTCAAAATTGAGGTTTAAAAGCTTTGCACCAATTTCAACGGCTTCTTTAAACTCAACATTTTCATGCTCCTTTATAAACTCAATAGCATTACCGCCTTTATCACAACCAAAGCATTTGAAAATTCCTTTTGCCGGATTAACGCTGAACGAAGCTGTTTTTTCATTATGAAACGGACAACAAGCTTTGTAATTAATCCCTGCTTTCTTTAGTGTGACAAAATTGGAGACAATCTCGTAAACTTCATCATTGATTTGTTCTATGACCCTTTTTGCATCCATCGGCTACCAATCTTTTCCTGTCATTAACTCACGGTTGCTGCTGTCAAGGCTCATAAAAAACTCATACACGTTACCCCTGAAATCGTAAAACTTATCTAACAGGTGGTAGCCCATATCTGAACCCCAAATCTTGTAAAAGAGAGCATTCAGCTCCAACTGTGAATCTTCAATCATTTTTTGAATTTTATTGCCATCAAACGGAACGTTGGAGTAGCCGTTTTTTTCATAGAAACTCTTTATGCGGTTATCGAAATAATATAACTTCGATACCGTATTAGGTGCTAATGCTGTCATGTGTTTTATTTTGGAAAGTCCAGTGATAATTGTCGTTTATTCATTTGCCATTCTTCAAAAGTCAACTCCTTTATATCGTTAAGTGTCTTTCGTGCGTCATTGAGCAGCTTCTTTTGGTCGCTATAATCATTTCGTATTCGTTCCACTTCTTCTAATTGCTTTTCCAAAGCTTTTTGCTTTTGCTCTAAAAACTCTCCCTGGTCGGTGAAATAATTGAAAAGGGCATTGTAGCATTCCAGCCTATACTTAATGATTTGTTCTTTAGCCTCAGACTTGACATTCTTGGGATTAATTGTAAATAGCCAACCGAATACAAGCTTAAAAGGAATACAAGCCATTTCTCGTTCTTTCCCATCGGCAGCAACTATACCCCTGAGCGGTACAGTTGAACCCAAAATTTCATCACTCTTAATTTTTTCTAACTGGCTTGAGTAATTAACTTCTAAAGCTTGACATATTGGTTTTATGGGTACTAACTTTTCTGCATCATCAATAAGCATGATGCTAACATCTTTGATTCTTGCTACTGTCTTTGTCTTCATAATCGTTCTGAATTTTATACTTAAATAATGGCAGGGCTACCCTTGAACAACCCTGCCGGAACCGAGCTAATTGCCAAGGGCGGTTATTATTTGCTTTATCTCTTTGTGGCT
>NZ_JAFMVC010000087.1 GCF_025499605.1 Carboxylicivirga litoralis
GTCGCAACTGTGTTTACCACATCTATATCGTGCATCCGAAGCACATCGGAATAACCTTCAACTATATATGCTCTGTCATTGTTTTTAATGGCAAAGCGAGCCACATTTAAAGCATACAGCTCATTGCCTTTTATGTAGATGCTACTTTCAGGTGTATTCAAATACTTGACCTTCGGATTTTCATTCAGGTCACGCCCGGCAAATGCAATAGTCTGACCTCGTGAGTTGGAAACAGGGAATATCAATCGGTTTCTAAAAAAGTCATAAACGCCTTTGTCATTGCTTTTAAGTACGCCAATTTCTTCAAGTATCTCTGTTTTTAATCCTTTTCCTCGTGCATGGGACAGTAGAGCATTGTCCGTTGGAGCATAACCAATATTGAAGCTGCCGTTTTCAGGAATAGCCATGTTACGCTCCTTGATATACTGTTGGGCATCTTTGTGATTAACCTGTTCCAAAAAGAACTTCTCAATAATACTACAAGCAATTTTCAGGCTTTCTTCATGTTTGAATTTGGCTTCATCCCAATTGGTGCTTTTCTTCCATTCAAAATTGAGGTTCAAAAGCTTTGCACCAATTTCAACAGCTTCTTTAAATTCAACATTTTCATGCTCCTTAATAAACTCAATGGCATTACCGCCTTTATCACAACCAAAACATTTGAAGATTCCTTTTGCCGGATTAACACTGAACGAAGCCGTTTTCTCATTATGAAACGGACAACAAGCTTTGTAATTAATCCCTGCTTTTTTTAGTGTGACAAAATTGGAGACAACCTCGTAAACTTCATCATTGATTTGCTCTATGACCCTTTTTACATCCATCGGCTACCAATCTTTTCCTGTCAATAACTCACGGTTACTGCTATCAAGGCTCATAAAGAACTCATACACGTTACCCCTGAAATCGTAAAACTTATCTAACAGGTGGTAGCCCATATCTGAACCCCAAATCTTGTAAAAGAGAGCATTTAGCTCCAACTGTGAATCTTCAATCATTTTCTGAATTTTATTGCCATCAAACGGAACGTTGGAGTAGCCGTTTTTTTCATAGAAACTCTTTATGCGGTTATCGAAATAATATAACTTAGATACCGTATTCGGTGCTAATACTGTCATGTGTTTTAGTTTGGAAAGTCCAGAGATAATTGTCTTTTATTCATTTGCCATTCTTCAAAAGTCAGCTCCTTAATATCGTTAAGTGTTTTTCTTGCATCATTGAGCAGCTTCTTTTGGTCGCTATAATCATTTCGTATTCGTTCCACTTCTTCTAATTGCTTTTCCAAAGCCTTTTGTTTTTGCTCTAAAAACTCTCCCTGGTCGGTGAAATAATTAAAAAGGGCATTGTAGCATTCCAGCCTATACTTAATGATTTGTTCTTTAGCCTCAGCCTTGACATTCTTGGGGTTAATTGTAAATAGCCAACCAAATACAAGCTTAAAAGGAATACAAGCCATTTCTCGTTCTTTTCCATCGGCAGCAACTATACCCCTGAGCGGTACAGTTGAACCCAATATTTCATCACTCTTAATCTTTTCTAACTGGCTTGAGTAATTAACTTCTAAAGCTTGACATATTGGTTTAATGGGGACTAACTTTTCTGCATCATCAATAAGCATGATGCTAACATCTTTAATTCTTGCTACTGTCTTTGTCTTCATAATCGTTCTGAATTTGATACTTAAATAATGGCAGGGCTACCCTTGAACAACCCTGCCGGAACCGAGCTAATTGCCAAGGGCGGTTATTATTTGCTTTATCTCTTTGTGGCT
>NZ_JAFMVC010000088.1 GCF_025499605.1 Carboxylicivirga litoralis
GAAAAACTAAATGTGATAGAAAATGAAATATTTATAGACAATAAGCCGCATAAACTTTCAAGTAATATTAATATCATTTTTTTTAATCAGATAGATATTGCTCCAAATTGCGAAATATTAGGATTTTCAGCTTTTAAAATGCCTGATTTGTATTTAATTTCACTCAACAGAGTAGAGATTGATGAAATATTAACCAGTTTTTACAAGCTAAATCCATTCCGAAAGTCTGTAATTCAAAAATTTCTGAGTAACTATTTAGATAGTAGAAAATGGATAATTCAAAAGAATGAATTGCCTGTCATTGACATTTTTAACACAAAACTTATTGATACAATTAATATTGAGAGAGAAATAATTGAATTTGAAAACATTCTCCATATTGAGGGAAAACCAGGAATAGGTAAAAGCCATTTAGTCGAATTTTTACAAGGGAAATTTCCCAACAATCTACTTTATAGATTCTGGCTTCATGAACAAGACTACGATAAAGAAGACCGACTTATATTTCAAAAATTCTTATTTGACCTTTCAAAAAAGTTGTTCCATGATATTTGCCACAGAGATGAAAATGAAATAATTAACCAAATAAAACGAAACAATCATACACTAATTATTGATGGTCTTGACCATGTCAAGAATTACAATCCATCAGAATTTAAGCAATTCGTTACATTTATAGACCGATTAAAAGAAGTCTGTAAAGTTATTGTTTTAAGCCGACCAATTGAAGATGAGTTAGGTTGGAAGAAACAGCAACTTACTAGTTGGAATAGAAACCAAACAGAGAGAGTTTTAGAAGAATTGTTTCATATTATAGACTATGGTACTAAAAGTAAAATATTCAAAACTACTGGTGGTTATCCAATTATTGTGAAATATGTAGCAGAACAATTTAAAAGCACTAAAACTTTACCTGAATTAGATGAACTTACCTCATTAGAAAGTTATTATGAACAAATACTAATTGATACAAAAGTAAAATCCTCACTTTCGTTATTTCTTTGTTCTCGTGCTTATTTCATGAAATCAGAAGTAAGTATGTTTTTAGGCGATGAATTAGCAGACCTTGTTTGTGAATTTATTGATGAACATCCATATCTTTTTGAAATCCGATTAAATAGAATTTCGCTTTTTCATGACAGTTTTACATCTTATTTACGAAAGCAAAACATCAATTTTTCGAAAAGACAGACCAAAGTCAATGGGATGGTTTTCAAATCAATAATATCTTATGAGAAAAGATTTTTATCTCGTTTCAACAGTTTTAGTTTTTCTCTAGAACAAAAACATGAGATTTTATCGAAGTTCACTGTAATTCAATCTTTCAAGGAATTAATGCAAAGTGTTGTGGATTTTGAGGCTATACAAAGTTTTTATACTCAACTTCGAGAAGAATTAGAACATTTTGAAGCTGATGATTTTAAAATAATTAATTTCTATGATTTGTCGCTTATAATCAACCTGATAAGTAAGGAGCATGTTTCAACAATAAATTCATTTCAATATACTTTTCTAAAAGCATTACTCTTTAATGGTTACACAGAGGAAGATATAACAAGTTCAAAATATCTTTTTGCAATGCTTTACTACTTGAAAACTAATGAT
>NZ_JAFMVC010000089.1 GCF_025499605.1 Carboxylicivirga litoralis
AAATACGGACTGATTAGAATCGCAAATGCGTTAATCAATCCAATAAATAACAGCGATTTAGATAAATGTTATAAACTTTTGTCATGTACTTAGGTTTCAGGTATACAAAAATCAATAAGAAAGGTTATTATCTAAAATTGAATAATAACGGCATGTTTGAAGTAGTGAATTTCTTAGAACTTGCTGAAGCATTTAGGGAATATATAACCTCTGAATTTGAGAATCTACTTGAATTAAAGGGAGTATCATATAATGAGTTTATCAATGAATATTACGCAAAGCGGCCAATAAGAAACGGGAACTATTGTCGGGATTACTTAAGTGAAGATTTTGAATTAACACCTGCAAACCTTCACCATATTCTAATGAAAATTGATTATAATTATATGGTAGCTAATAAACGAAAGAGTATTATAGAATTCATCAAACAAGAACACTTTGAAGAAACTATTGATTCTATCGGTAACTTTGCATTACAAAAGCCACTCTTTTATAAACGTATTTCAAAAAATGAATTCTTAGCATTTAATCAACCCTTCTTTGACTTGAAAACAAACGACTCAGTTTTTGATTTTTGGTTGGTAAAAGCAGAATCTGAAAATATGTTTTTAAAAAATAAACTAAATAGGAAAGACCTAACTGATTTGAGACTAGGCTTTGACTTAGAAAGAGATATTGAACTCTATAATGATAAAATTACGTGTGCTAACAATGGCTAATAAAGCATTGGGGATTCTGCTCAATTTGGAGAATTTCTACAAAGCCGACCACCGCCAAATCGTTGATTTGGCTTTTGTGAAGCGAAAAAGGTAAAAGCAAAATACAACGCTTTGGCTACTTAGATTTTTGAAAGGTAAACCTGGCAACATTCCCCCAACGCTTCATAGCCGCGTCCGTTGGGCGCTATTTTCTCAGCGGTGAGCTTTTTGTTGGCGAGAAAAGTGATAATTCACAATTGCAAACGCACCTTTTCGGATTGATTTTTAAGTGTGATTTATATGGGAACTATGATTGTGGACGCATGTAAGGATTTGAATTGGCAGACACGCAAATGAATTCAAGCTAGACCTAATTTCTATTGCCAACAAAAAATAAAATTAGCCTTTAAATAATCCAACGCGCGGACTGATTTACAAGACAGTTAATTTAATAAATAGGATAGCATTAGAAAAATACAGATAGAGCATTTTTATAGGTGTCAACGGTTAGACCGATTAATAAAACCTTATAATAAGAATACTAAATGCTCATATTTATCAAGATGATTACTTGATGGTTAGACAGAGTTGATAAAAAGAGAAACCAAAGCCAACGCGCATTACTTCTAATGAAGAACAGGATTAATAACAGGAATTTATAACTTTAAAGCCAAGCTAATTTAATTTACAGCTCGGATTAATTAATAATAACAAACATCGCCCAACAATGCATAATAAGTCATGTGTGGGTTTATGATTCGCGAAAAGTGGTGATTTCAATTTGTTCGCCCAATGCTTTTAAATCAACTTAAGAATTGTAATTTAGTCGTTTGAAAACCATTGGGCTTTGGTGAGGATTAGGAGAGGGCGACAATTTCAAT
>NZ_JAFMVC010000008.1 GCF_025499605.1 Carboxylicivirga litoralis
TGAGTCTATTAAAGCATATGAGTTAATTGAAAAAGAATACTTTGAAACTCTATCGATTTCTAAAAAAGCGAAGGTCCACAATAACAAGGGAGCTCTTTTCCTTAAGATGAATAAATTTATCCAAGCTAAACAGGAGTTTACCAAGTCACTTAGTTTAAAAAATCAAATTAATGATATTAATGGAATTGCGACTACCCTTCAAAACTTATTTGAACTCTCAATTAATCAAAAAGATCTTGAACTATCGCATATTTATCTAGAAAAATTAGAAATACTCTACTGTGAACATAATCTTGATATAAATACTAGATTAAATTTTCTTTATTCAAAGATTGACTATTATCTATTACTAAATGACATTGAAAAGGCAAGAGAAGCTATTAATGTTTTAGTCAACTCTAAAGACTCCCTTTCCAACGCTGCTTTCTCCGACAAGCTTATCGACATGCAAAAGAGCTTTGAGCTCAAAGAAAAAGACCGTGAGATAGCTCTGCTCGAAAAAGAAGATGCCCTTAACCAAGCGCGCCTAAAAACAAAAAATATCTTGGTCTATGTTTCCGTTGGCTTTTTAGTACTGATGATTATTGTGGCCTATTTTATCAACCGTCAGCGCAAGGAGTTAGTGCAGTCGCGTCGCCGCCTGTTGCGACAGAAAGAAGACATCACCGGCATGAACGAGCAATTGCGGGTGTCTAACCTGGCCAAGGAGCGCATTTTGTCGGTTATCGGTCACGATTTACGAGGACCTGTTGGTGGTTTAAAAGAATTGATTGAGCTTTATATGGAGCTGCCCGAATACGAGCCTCATGATATTGATAATTTATTAAAAACGGCTCGCGAAGCATCAACTAGTACCTACCACCTGTTAGAGAACTTGCTAAGCTGGGCCAATTCTCAGCGTGGCGATATCGTTTATAACCCGGTATCAACACCTCTATTGCCTCTAATTAAACAAACCGTGCAATTGCTGGATGCTTCCATCAATACGCGTCGTGTCAAATTCGAATACGATATACCCGAGGCATTGGTGGTGCAAGTGGATATGAATATGCTGCGCACCATCATTCGCAACCTGGTATCCAATGCCCTTAAATACTCACCGGAAGACAGCCTGATAAACATATCGGCTAAAGAAGAAGGCCGCAGCATCCATTTTTGCGTCTGCGACCAGGGTGAGGGTATGACAGCCGACGAAACCGAACGCATCTTTAAAAAGAAAGAAGCTTACTTTATTGGCACCGAAATGACTGCCAAAGGTACTGGTCTTGGACTCATACTCTGTAAGGAGTTTGTGGAGCGCCATGGTGGCACCATCTGGATTGAATCAGAAGTAGGGGCCGGAACCAAAGTATGCTTTAGTATCCCTTCAAAAAGCTATAAAAAGGTGTCCGTTGGTGAGGTAAGTGAGGTGAGTGCTCAGTAACAGATTTTTATCCATCAAAAAAAATAGTATTTTACATCGCTGATTAATACTCTTACTCAAATGCGACTAATAACCTCCTTGTTAACGATTTTGTGTTTACTATCAGTACATCTGGTATTTGCTACAGAGCAGGATTCACTTACTAATAAATATTTAGATGCTAAGGATAAAGCGATTCGGTTTGTAGCAAAACAAAATAAGGGAACTGAGTTTGAGTTACTTTTAAAAGAGGTTATTGAGGAAGTTACACATAAAGAGGAGTTCGAACAAGCGGCTTTTTATATTCAATTTTGTAAACAACATAAAAATGAAGGGTTAGAGATAGACTCTTTGCTGCAGCTTGCTGTGAATGAAATGCGAGCGTCCAATTGTAAAAGAGGGCTCGGTGAAGCTTTGTTTTTTGTTGGTGTTAGGGCTATTGATGAAAATGATGTAGAAGAGCTGCATAGTGTGTTTAATGAAGCGGCCAAGTGCTTTAAGGCAACCAATTATGATTTAGGCGTTATTTATGCTTTTTCACGTCTGGCTAATTATTATTCTAAGACGGATAATTTTGAATTGGCAAACAAATACAATCAGCAATTATTGAATTTGGTTGATAAATCGACTGATCGCAATTTAAAGGAAATGGTGTATTTAAATGTGGCTAACTTTTACACCGAACAGGCGCAGGCAGATGAGGCCTTGGAGTATTACAAAATGCTTGAGGAGAGTATTAATATTAGTAATAATACCAGGCGCTTAAAACCTTTGTATAACAACCTTGGAGTCATCTATATTTATAAGCATGATTGGGCAAATGCGAAGAAATATATTAATAAATCTCTTGCCATAAAGCAACAGGAGAAAGATTCACTGGGGATGTTTGCCAGCTATCAAAACCTATTTAGGATTAGCATAAAGACCCAACAGATGCAAGATGCAGAATTCTATCACACCATAATGAGTGATTGGCTTACCAAACTGAAAATCCCATCTGAACAAATACTTTCTTTTAAATTCAATACTACCGATTATTATATTTTAAAAGGAGAAAGAGAACAGGCACAAGCCGCTCTTTATGATTTTTCGTCGGATAAAGATTCGATTAGTAATGCCGTTTTCTCTGAGCAACTACTTGAAATTGAAGAAGCATTTGAAATAGAACGACGTGATCAGACAATAAAACTGATGCAACAGGAAGATGAGCTACAACAAGCAGAACTTAAGAGCTTAAAGGTGATCGTTTTTTTTGTGATAGCTTTTATTGTTGTTTTGTTAATTAATGGTTTTTACATGAAGCGGCATTGGAATAAATTGATACGTGCCGATGAAAAGTTGAAGCTAAAACAGGGAGAGCTGATAGCGCTTAACAAGAAACTGGAACAATCAAGCCAGTCAAAAGACCGTATTTTGTCAATAATAGGGCATGATTTACGTGGTCCTGTTGGCGGCTTGAAAGAATTGGTGGAGCTATATATGGAGTTGCCAGAGTTAGAACCGCAAGACGTTACGAATCTACTTCAATCAGCCCGCGTATCATCGTCAAGTACCTATTATTTGTTAGAGAATCTGTTAACGTGGGCCAACTCTCAGCGTGGTGAAATTTCTTATAGTCCGCAAACGACACCAATTTATCCGGTTGTCAAGCAAACAGTTCAATTATTAGAGCAATCGATTAATAACAAAAATGTTGACTTTATTATTGATGTGCAGAAAAGCCTTAGTTTGAAGGTGGATGTTAATATGTTTCGCACTGTGATTCGTAATCTTGTGTCGAATGCCATTCGATACACCCCTGAAAATAGCCTGGTGTCTATTGCCGCAACCATTAGCGACCATGAAGTTCGCTTTACGGTAATTGATAAGGGAACCGGCATTACAGCTGATAAGTTAAATCAGCTGTTTGATAAAAAGGAAACTTATTATATCGGTTCTGATATATCGAAAAAGGGTACAGGTCTTGGTTTAATTTTGTGTAAAGAATTTGTGGAGTTGCATGGAGGTAAAATATGGGTAAATTCTCACCAGGAAGTGGGAACACAAGTTTGTTTTAGTATTCCAACAGTATCCACAAAAGTTATAGAAACAAAATTGGGTAAAGAAGTTATGCAATCGTAGAGCTTGTCTTCAAACAACTAACTCGGTCACTGAGCGGAGTCGGAGTAATTAGGTGTCGATAATCAGTTTGGTTTAAATGTCATCTCGACTCCACTCAATGAACAGACTTCGAGAACCACTTCTTTGGTTGCTCAAAATACTTGTCTTCAATTTCTGAGTTATTCGCGTCATGGTCCCTCGCTGCCGAGCGACTCCCGTTGCATGGTTATTAACAATATTTTACCACAACAGCTCTTTTTTACCATCTAATCCTGCCCGATAAAACCGGTTATTATCAATGATTAATAGTTCACCGTTTTCGCCTCTTTTAATGGATGTATCGGCAGCCAGAATGCGCTTGTCAAACAATACTTCAACTTGCTCCATAGAGGTGTGTCCAACCACTATATGGTTCACATTAAAATGATGAAGGATGGAGTCAATAGAGGCATTTGTTAAAGTAGTGTCACGGAAATAACCGCGGTACCAGATGGGGCCTTGCGAACGTGCTAATAAGGATAACTCTTCGCTGGCGCGAATACTGTCTTTATTGTTGTCAATAATGCTTGTAGAAAAGGTGTTATTAATCTTATCAATTGTTTGTCCGCTATTGACCATGGCCATAGAAAGACCGGCATGGTTAAAAATAATATTGTTAATGCGCAGCACCACCGGACAGTTTCTGAGCCATTGTCCCATTAATGAATTGTGAGCGAAAAGCTGTGCATAGCTTAAGCCGGTTTGTTCTGCAACTGTTTTGTATTTATCGTGTATGTAGCGTAAATCACCGTTAAGAACCATCACGTCGTGGTTGCCTAGTAAATAGTGCACTTTGCCACCTGCCTTGTCGGCTTGTTGTCTTAGTTTTAAAATATGCCAGAGTGTTTCGGTCACTTTTTCGCCCCGGTCGAAGGCATCACCAATAATTACCAGGTGGCCTTTGCCGTAGCTCCAGTTACCTTTTGCGTCAATAATGTGGTTGGCCTCCAATAATTGAATGTACAATTCGTATTGACCATGAATATCGCTTAATGTAGCTATTTTATCCACCTGGTCATATTGGTTTTCAGGCCTGCTGTTTAACGCCAGTAATTGTTTGGGTTGGAATTTAAAATCAACACCTTCACCAATGTGGATATAGTCGCTTGGTTTGCTCTCTAACTTAAAAAGCGAATCGTTGCTAATCCATTGCACGCTCGTTGTTTTGTTGTCGAAAAATACGTAAGGGCCATCGCTAATACCTGCTTCGCTTAATAAATCTATTTCTACAACATGGCTTGTTAAACGAGGGTAAAACTTTAAGGCTAGAATAATGGCCAATGCTACGCCAGTAATTATAACAATGCTTTTTCTTACTGTTAATTTCATCGATGCTGTTTTAGGGGAGTAAATATATTAAAAAGGCCGAAGAAGCCAGTCACACATCGGCTTCTTCGGCACTGTTACCAAGGTTATGCAAAAATTACACAACTAAACCTTTAATCATATGTTGCCTTACTCGCCAGCAGCATAGGGGGCATAACCAGGGTTTTGTTGATCTCGTATGTTAGGGTTGGCTTCCATCTCATTCATTGGGATTGGATATACCACCTGAGGCTGTGTGTAATCGATATGTGCCACATCATTACTCACGTTGCCTTCAGCTTCGCGGTCAAAAGGAATAGCACGGCGGAAATGATCCCAAAATGTGTGTCCTTCTAATACCAACTCTTTGCGGCGTTCTTTTAAAACGTCGGCTACGATTAGGTCTCCTGTCGCTGGTGCAGTATATTCAACATTGGTTCGTGCTTCATACACATGATTCATGTATTCAGCTGCCTTGCCAAGATCAGTTCCTTGTTCGGCATAGGCTTCGGCCAAAGTCAGGTAAACTTCTGGTAGACGCACCATATAGATATTGTGTACCGAGTGGTTGCCATCACCAATGTATTTGCGAATTCCGGTATCGTCGCCCAATTCGTTGTCGCAAATCAGATATTGACGCACGTCGCCATCTACTTCATTCAGTAGGGCACCCAAATAGATGTTACCACCATAACCAGCATATCCAATTCCGTCATCTGCTATGGTTCCATCGTTAGGATCACCAGGTATATCAACTGTTGGGTTACGCGTTAGGTGGTTCAATGAGTTAGAACCCAGGTTATCGGCTAAAGAATACTCAATTTCCCAAATACTTTCACTGTTATAAGGCTTAAAGTAGTTACTTGTATAAGCAGCATAACCGAGCATGCTTGTTCCACCCAGGGCTTTTTCGCCAGCAGTTATCACTTTGCTCCATTCGCCCATATACAAGTAGACACGTGCTAATATCGCATTGACAGCTTCGTATGAGATGGTGCCTGATGCTGCAGAAGTTCCATCTAAATAACCAGCGGCCTCTTCAAAGTCGCTAGTGATTTGGGCATAACAGGCAGCAGCCTCAACTCGCTTTGGTCCTTCTATTGATGCATTAATATGGTCTTCCTGAGATAATAACAATGGAACACCCCATTTGTATTGGTCATTGTAATTGGCACCTCCCGGAACTGAGAAAGTAGGCGGGTAAGCAAATAAGCGCATCAGGTCGAAATAGGCCAATGTACGAATGGCTAAAGCTTCACCTCTTAATCGACGGATTTCATCAGCCTCTCCTTCTGTTAAGTCGATATTAGCCAACATTTTATTGCATAAAAAGATAGTGCTGTAAATTTTATCCCATGCATCGTTGGCATAGCCATCTAAAGTTGATGATTCGCGATAGCCATTTTCCTCCTGGAATCGGTTACCAGTATCCTCCACATAAAAATCGGGCCCTTTAGAGCCTTCAAAGGCATAGATAAGACGTCCATAGTAGTCGGCACCGCTGATTTCGTTGTAAATACCGTTGAGTGCTTGTTGAGCACCTTCAGTATCGGTAAACATTTCAGAATCGGGTATCGATGTGTATGGTTGTTTGTCAAGTACATCATCACAGCTCCATAAAACAGCTAGTAATAAGGTAATTATTAATAGTTTATTTTTCATTGTAGTACGTGTTAAAAGTTAAGCTTTAAACCAAATGTGTATGTTGTCGCTGTTGGATATTGATCAGGATCTCGGTATCCACTTAACGAAATTTCAGGGTCGAAGCCATCGAGTTCTGTAGCCACCCAAAGGTTTTCAGCCTGTGCAAATACGCTGGCGCTGCGCAGTTTTAATTTATCCGTTATCGACGATGGGATGGTATATTGTAATTTAATGTTCTTCAGTTTCAGATAGTCACCTTTATACAGGTAACGCGACGAGCGGTAGCGATTCCATGTTCCTGATGAGTTTACACGGATGGGTTCTTTACCGCTTCTGTTGTCAGGTGTCCAGCGATCGAGCTGACTACGTTCAATGCCGCGATAATCGCGATAACCATCATTTTTAGTCGCCGTACGACCAGTATAGTCCATCACATGATGTCCCACTCCATAGGTGAATAAGAAACTAAAATCAAGACCTTTCCAGGTAAATGTACTGGACAATCCTCCGGTTACTTTAGGTAATGCTTTGCCTAAAATACGACGTTCAGCATCATCAAAGTCTTTAACAATGATTTCCTCTCCAGTCTCTTCATCTCTGCCATACCATCGCTGTTCTCCGGTTTCAGGGTCAACACCAGCCCACTCTGGCATGTACCAGGTGTAGTAGCTTTCGCCATTACGCTTAATCTGTGTAGTGCTTATAATGTCGTTTTCAAGGCCTGAAAACTCATTTTTTAAGGTGGCTGCATTTACATTTATGTTCCAGTTAAAATCAGAGTTGCGGATGATGTCGGCATTAATATCCACTTCAATACCTCTGTTGCTCAGGCTAGCATCAGAATTAACCAGCATTGATGTATAACCACTAGTACCCGATATAGGAAGGTCTTGTAATAAATTTTTGGTTGTTCGGTTGTAGTATTCAACGTTAAAATTAACACGGTTGAATAAACGTGATTCGAAACCAATATTATACACTTCATTTTCCTCCCAGGTTAAGTCTTTATTGGCGATGCTAGGAGGCGTTGAACCGGGTGTCTCTTTGTAGTCATATCCAAAAGAATAAAGCGACTGCCAGGCATATAATTCAGAAGGAAGTGTACCATTGGTACCAATACTCGCCTTTAGTTTTAGATTATCTATAAAACTAATGTTCGACATAAAATCCTCTTCTGAAAGGCGCCATGCCCCTGAAACAGACCAGAAACTACCTTTGCGGTTCGCCTCAGAGAAACGAGACGATTCATCAACACGGTAGGTTGCCGATAAGTAATATTTACCATTATACACATAATTGGCGGCAGACAAGATAGAGAACATACCATATTCGTTACCCGAACCACTAACCGATTCAGGAGTTGCTGCAGCACTCAGGTAAGGTGTGTTATTTGTTGGGAAATTAACACCTGATGCTCCAATGTATTCGTATTTTACATCTTCTACTTCTGCACCTACATAACCGCTGATGCTGTGTACTTCGTTAAAGCTTTTATTAAAATTAAGCAAAGTCGTGTTACTTAACTTACGGCGACGGGCATCTCTTTCGTATAAAGAACCACCGTCTGACAATCCATCCCCAAAATCTTTATTGTACCAGTTGCGCTGACGGGCATGGGTGTAATCCAGGTTAGTTCTGCTATTCAAATTGAGGTAATCAGTGAAGTTAAGTTGTAACCATCCTGATGTAATAATTTTGGTTTGTGGACGTAAGTAATAGTTTTCTTTGGAAACAGCCACAGGATTCTGGTTATTGTTAACACCTTTGGGCAGATTGAGGTTGTAGGAACCATCTTCCAGGTAAACAGGGGCAACAGGAGCAATGGCTAAAGCCGTGTATTGCGGCATGGCATAGCCATATGCATTAGAACGCGGTCCTTGCTGATCACTGTATGACATCATGTTGTTTAATCCCCAATGAATGAGTGCACCACTAGGTTTCGACGAAAGGTTAGTACGCAGTGAGTAACGCTCTAAACCACTACCGATTATAATACCTTCCTGGTTAAAGTATTCAAGTGAAGCATAATAGTTAAAGTGACTATTTCCACCCTGTGTTGAAACATTAAATTTTTGGAAAGGAGCCACACGTGTTATTTCATCGTACCAGTTGGTATCGGCCAATTTATCGTAATCTTCACCAGGAGTACCGTCTTCATTAAAGAAGTTATCGTAGTAATCATCGTTATTAGGACTGTAGATTTTGAAATGACTGTTGAACTGATCTTTGGCATAATTGTACCAATCGTGGTAGTTTCGACCATTGACCATGTAGTTTTCTTTATCTGCATATAGGTTTTGGATTTCTGTAAAGAAATCGTCGTAGCCTGTTTTGCGTCTTACCTGGTAGTGCATTTCACCTTCCAGCCATAATTCCATAAACTCCTCTTTGTTAACTAAATCTGGTTTACTGGCATTGAATAATTCTGAAACACCCATTTGCATATCCACACTGTATTGCGGCTTATCACTTTCGCGACCTTGTTTGGTTGTAATAACAATAACACCATTGGCACCTCGTGAACCATAAAGCGAAGCCGAAGCAGCATCTTTCAATACTGTCATCGATTTAATATCGGATGGGTTAATGGAGTTGAGCGGGTTGGTGGCGTACTGAGAGCTGCTCGACATGTTTGAAATGTCCATAATGACACCATCAATGACATAAAGCGGTGCATTGGACGCATTCATAGAGCTGATGCCACGCAGGCGTATGCTGTTCATAACACCTGGCTGACCGGTTCCAGTCACAATGGTACCTGGAGAGTTACCTCTTAAAACATCCTGGAAAGATGCTACCGGGCGTTCCTCAATTTTCTTAGCACTAACAATGGATGCTGAACCTGTATAAGCTTCCTTAGCCACCGTGCCATAACCTGTTACAACCACTTCTTCAATCCCTATTTGCTCTTCAACAAGGGTTATGTCAACTTTTGTGCGACCAGCAACCTGTACCTCTTGATCTTCAAAACCGATAAATGAGAATGCTAAAACAACATTTTCATTAGTGACATTGATAGTATAGTTGCCGTCAATGCCAGTAATCACACCGTTTTGAGGATTCGTTTTATCGTACACATTAACTCCTGGTAATGGGTCTCCATTGGCATCAACCACTTTCCCGGTTACCTGAACCGCTTCTTGTTGTATTGATTGGTTTTTTGTACTTGATTGTACTTTGGTTACCACTACATTGTTTTCGATGATGGTGAACGTATAGTTTGCTTCATCCAGCAATTCGCTCAAAAATTCATGTACATCTTCATTTTGGGCATTCACCGAAAAGGTTTGGTTAAGATCTATCTGGTCGTTTTTATACAAAAAGCCTAAATCGGTTGTCGCCTCAATTTCTTTGAATATCTCCAGAAGAGTGGCATTTTTAACCGAAAGGGTTAGTTTTTTGTTTTGACCAAAACCGGCAGCCGATACCGACAAACCGCATACGACCATTAGAACGAACGTAATTTTCATGATACGTAGAATTTTCCCAATGCCCAGGTGCTTCCACCAGAGCCTAGTTTGCTTTTTTTTCATAAATTTGTGATGTTATAATTAAACATTATGAAACTGTTGGAGCAGTTTCGTAAAAACTATAAGCAGTAGCCGCTTCCACCTGGCTGCTGCTTTTTTATTGGATCATAATTTCTGTTTGATTGTTTATTTTGTTAATACTGTATTTAATGCCTGCCGAATAGGCAATGACTTCCAGAACTTTATCAATGTTGGTGCTTTTTTGAATGACACCAGTAAAACGCTCTTGTGCAATTTTCTTGTTTTTAAACGTGATATGAACGCCATACCAGTTCTCCAAATCGTGTGCAATGTCTTCCAGTGATTTGTTCACAAATTCAAACTTGCTATCCTTCCAGGTTCCTACATAAGTTGTGTCGATACTGGCTATCGTATAGCGTCCATCAATGGTTGAGTATTGCATTTGTTGACCAGGCAATAAATGCTCAGTAAATTGATGTTGGGTGTCACTGATTTCAATTTCTCCTTCAATCAGAGTCGCTATAACTTCTTTATCTTTCTCAAAGCTTCTGATGTTAAAACGGGTACCTAAATCCTCAATTTTTAACTGATTAACATTGACAATAAAACGACGATTGTCGTTGTGTACAATGTCAAATAGTGCTTCACCACTTAATCGCAGTTCAATGTAGTTGGATTCTGCTTTGTTGATATCGATTGATGAGTTGGCATTTAACCAAATTTGTGAGCCATCACTTAATAGAATGGTATTCACACTGCCTTTTCCCGTTTCGTAGTGGTTTACTGCTACATAGTTTGATGATTGAGAATTGTTAAACATCCATAGCGAATAGGATGAGATGAATGCTATAATAAGAATTGCGGCGTATTTCAAAATTGGCAATATCCATGATTTTTTTGCTTCTTTTCTTTGGTATGACTGCTTAAATTCTTTGTATTTGGCCTCAACGTCTTTTTGCGGCAACGCACGGTAGCTATCAGATAGTGACCAGATGCGTTTCATGTTTTTATATTGGCTCAACCATTCAGGTGATGCCTGAATCTGTTCCCAGAGTTCACTTTCTTTATCAGGAGGTAACTGTTTTGTAATAAGTTCCCAAATCAATTTTTTATTCATGGTGTCGTTGTCTTCTGATTATTAAGACAGGTAAACGATTAGTTACCCTACATAGGAAATAAAAAAAATAGCTTGTTTAGATGAGTCCTAGTAAAATACAAAGAGGCAGGTAATCTTTTAAATGAATGCGCAAAGACTTTAAAGCTCTGGTCATGTTAGCCTCCACAGCTTTAATAGAGATGTTGAGTTCTAAAGCAATTTCTTTGTTTTTTAGTCCATTAAAGCGGCTTAATTCAAAAACCCTTCGACATTGCTCTGGCATTTCGTCTAATGCTTTATGAAGTAATTGTTCAATTTCATCAAATGTCACATCTGATATTTGCATTTGCCCAAGGATATCAATGTCAGCTTCATGTTTTTGGCGCTGATAATTGGTGTATTGGCGTTTATTACTTTCCTTTTCCAGATAATTAAGGCACTTATTTTTTAAAGTGGTGTAAAGCCATGATTTTATTGTGTTGTTCGATTGGCCTGTTATACTCTCTTTATTGACCCACAACGATAAAAAAGTTTCCTGGACAAGGTTTTCTGCTTCAGATTTTTTGTCAACATATTGGATGGCAAAAAAGTAAAGTGAACTAAAGTATTGTTTATATACTTTTTCAAAGGCGCCTTCATCTCCGGAACGGATGAGTTCAATGTTAATATGTTGGTTATGAATTTTCAATTACTTTCTTTTGTATGATGTTTTTGTATTCAGAAATTTTTTGAAAGCTATAAAAATAGTTAGCGTAATTAAAATACCAAATTGAACATGATAAAACAAAGTTAAAAACATGACAATATTCAGCGTAAATAAATCTTCAGTTCGTGCTTTTATTGAAAGAATATTATAAATTTATTGGCAGAAGATTTACCTTTTAATAGAGCAGTTATGAAGAATACATCAGAACTCATAGAGCGTATTATTAAACTGATGAATGATAACCTGATTGTGTATGTTCAGCGACAAAGCAAGCGCGTCATTGCTATTCCTGAGGATTACGATTTTATGGATTTTATGGATTCTGATGAAGATTATGAACGACTGTACAATGAGATTGAATCCAATCCGGATAATTATTATAAGATTGAGCCGCTTACTTCCCGTGAACTGTATAATGTTATGATGGATTTCTCCATCGATCAGGAGCGTAGAAATAGTGTTCCATTGGTTAAGGCACTGCGCACCAATCGACCAATGGAGGCCTTCATGAAACAGCTGAACAAACTTGATGCTGATATCCCCGTAGCATGGCAAATTTATTATAGTGATCGCCTTAAACGCATCTACAGAACACGCTTGTGTAAAGAACATATCCATTTTATTTCAGAGCAATGCAGTTAAGCTTTCGAAATATTTCTATACAAATGAAAAGAAAATTAATTACTTCAAAACGAAAGTAAACGATAGATTTTTGGTTTTTAAATGTATATTTGTTGCATCAAAAATTAAAACCAAAAAATAATCGACATGACAAATTCTACAGGAAATGACGGGAAGAGTTATTTGGTTCCTATCATGATTATTGGTTTAATGTTTTTTGCAATAGGATTTGCACTAGGCATTAACAGTTACTTAATACCACTTTTAAATTCGGCACTTGAAATATCCTCAACAGAATCATATTTGGTGTTGGCAGCTACTTTCTCGGCCTTTTTATTGTTTGGATACCCTGCGTCACTTGTAATAGGTAAGATTGGATATAAAAACACCATGGCACTTTCATTCTTAATGTTTGCCATCGGGTTTTACTTGTTTATTCCTTCGGCCAAAAACGAAAGTTTGCCTTTATTTTTAGTAGCCTCTTTTATTAGCGGAATGGGTAATACTTTCTTGCAGGCATCTGTAAATCCTTATATAACTATTTTAGGCCCCATTGAGAGCGCTGCAAAACGTATGAGCATAATGGGTATCGCCAATAAACTGGCGTGGCCAATTGCTCCCCTATTTCTGGCTTTGGTGATTGGAAAAGAAGTTGAGCATGTACAATTGGTTGATATCAACTTACCATTTATGATTATCATAGGTGTGTTTCTTTTATTAGGTGTTATTGCTTTGCTTGCTCCGCTGCCTGAGATTAAGGCAGCTGGCGAAGATGAAGATAACGCAGATGACTGCCCCTATGCAGCTAACAAAACATCTATATGGCAGTTTCCACACCTATTATTAGGCGTGTTGGCGTTGTTTCTTTATGTAGGTGTTGAAACCATCTCATTAGGTACTTTGGTTGATTATGCTACCAGCCTTGGATTGGCCAATGCTGAGTATTATGCATGGATTGCACCAATTGGCATGGTGATTGGCTATATCTGTGGGGCAGCGTTTATTCCGAAGTTTATTAGCCAGGATAGAGCATTGCGCATTTGTGCCTACTTGGCCTTGTTTGGTTCGGTTATGACGGTTGTAGTGCCAGAGGCCTATTCAATTTATTTTATTGCTTTTATGGCCTTGGGTTGCTCATTAATGTGGCCGGCTTTGTGGCCGTTGGCAATGACCGATTTAGGGAAATTCACCAAAGCAGGTTCATCATTGATGGTGATTGCCATTGTTGGTGGAGCATTGATTCCAACAGCTTTTGCATCCTTAAAGGATGTTTTTAGTGCTCAATATGCTTATGCTATTTGCATACCATGTTTTCTTTACATCCTTTATTATGGATTGAAAGGACATAAAATCAGGAGTTAGTAGTTTCTACAAATCAATATCCTAAGGTGTTCATTCGAGTTGTGGTGAGCACCTTTTTTATTGATAGCTGTTCATCAATTGAATAGCTTGTTGTTTATATGATGCGCCAAATAGGTTCAGATGGTTCAGAACATGATAGAGTAAGTAGATGTTTTCCCGGTAGGCATATCCATCTTTTAAAGGATAAGCGGCATTGTAGCTGGTATAAAAATCGTCTGAGAAGCCGCCAAAAAGTTTCGTCATTGCCAAGTCCGCTTCCCGATGGCCATAGTAAACGGCCGGGTCTATCAATACTGCTTCACCGCGGTCATCTACCATATAGTTGCCTCCCCATAAATCGCCATGCAACAAACATGGAGGTTCTTCGCTTCCTTTTAGTATGGTTTCAATGTTCTGTTCAATAACCGCAAATGCTTTTCGAAAAGAGTTGTCACTATGGCCATTTTTTTCGGCTAGTTTGAATTGAAATAACAGTCGATTGGTAAAATAGAAGTCTGCCCAGTTATCCATCCATTTGTTAACCTGAGGGGTAGAGCCAATAAAGTTATCTTCATCAAAACCATAGGATGAATGGGTAAAGAGGTGCATCCTGGCAAAGGCTTGGCCAAATTCAGTGAAGAAACCTGCTTTTTTACGTCCGCTTCTGATGGCTTCCAGCAACAACAAGTCATCATCAACTAAAATAACTTCTGGTATGCGAATGGCTTTGGTTTTAGCAAGTTCCTGCAAGCCTCTGGCTTCGTTTCGAAACATGCTACCGCTAAAACCTTGCTTTAAAAAGAAGGAGCGCTTATCATTGGTGGTAATGACAGAGCTTTGAGCAATACATCCACCACCAGCTATATTTTGCTTGGTGATAGAGCATTGCAGAGCTTTTTCTATTTTCGAAAAAATCTTATTTGACATTGGCTTCAATATGATTTAGCAAACCATCACAGGCATCTTCCAGTATATCAAGTACTAACTCAAAGCCGGCTGCACCACCATAGTAGGGGTCAGGAACCGATGCATTTTGATGATGCGAGCAATAATCGGTCATCTTGCTGATTTTGCCCGATTTGTCACTGGGCGATAAACCATAAAGGTCGTCCATGTTTTGGTCGTCCATGCCAATGATGTAATCAAAGTAATCAAAATCTTTGGGGCTTTTTACCTGTCGGCTGATACTGGTTAAGTTAATGCCGCGATTCAGGGCGTGCCGCTGCATACGTTGGTCGGCAGGTTCACCAGCATGGTAACCCGTAATGCCTGCTGAATCAATTTCAAATTCTTCCTCAATGCCGCGGTTTTTAACAAGGGCTTTCATCACCGCTTCAGCACTTGGGCTTCGACAAATATTGCCCAGACATACAAATAAGATTTTTGTTTTATCCATTATAATTTTGTTTTACATGTCTATTCTAAACGAAAATAAATAAACAAACCTGAGCTGGCGTTGTTTTTCTTACTAAAATATATTTCTTTAGCTGATTCTACTAAAAAAATGTCCCATGAAAAGTGTAACAACTATATTTCTATCAGTCGCATTCCTTATAGGAAATAGCGTTTTTGCCCAGGAAGATTATAAAGATATTCATGCCAAACATGAATATACTATTGAAAAAAAATACGATGTTCTGGATATCAATTACGATGAACTACGCTTTAAAAAGCGTCCAAAGAACATTATTTTGTTTATTGGCGATGGTATGGGCGTAGCCCAGGTTTTCTCAGGTATCACCGTCAACGGTGGATTAAATATGGAGCAGATGCCCTATATTGGATTTAGTAAAACACAAAGCGCTGATAATTATGTGACGGATTCGGCGGCCGGAGGAACAGCTCTCTCAACAGGAGTGAGGACGAACAATGGAGCTATTGGTATTGATGCGAATGGCGAAAAACTCACTACTATTCTGGAATATGCCGAACGTAATGAAAAAGCCACCGGGTTGGTTTCGACGTCAGCGATAACCCACGCCACGCCGGCTTCGTTTATAGCCCATCAGCCACAGCGGAGCATGTATGAGGCAATTGCTGCCGATTTTTTGGAAACAGATATTGATGTATTTATTGGCGGAGGAGCTGATTTTTTTACCAAGCGTGTTGACGGGCGTAACCTGGTACTGGAGCTAAATAAAAAAGGCTATCGTGTTGGTTATAATATTGATGAAGTGAAGGAAGTTAACTCTGGTAAGTTGGCAGTTCTAACAGCAGTAGCTCACAATCCTGGCTATCGCGATAGAGGTGAGATGCTAACACAATCAACAAGTAAAGCGATTGAAATATTGGACAATGCCGATAGTAAAGGTTTCTTTTTAATGGTTGAGGGCAGTCAGATTGATTGGGGTGGCCATCAGAATGACGCATCTTACGTTACTGGCGAGGTTTTAGATATGGATAGAGCACTGGCTGAAGCCCTGAAATTTGCTATGGAAGACAGGCGGACACTGGTTATTGTTACAGCCGACCATGAAACTGGAGGAATGACCATTAATGATGGAAACTCGGAGGCAGGTTATGTGAAAGCTGGCTTTAATGTTGGCGACCATACGGCTGTTATGGTGCCCGTATTTGCTTTTGGGGCTGGAGCTGAAGAGTTCATAGGTACTTATAACAATACTGAGATTTTTGAGAAGATGTATAAGCTTTTTAAATTTAAAGAAGAGGATAAGGATCAATAAGATAATATGACTGTTATTGTTAAGGGCTGCCTGTTGGGTAGCCTTTTTTATTACTTTTATGGCTTCAAAAAAGTTTATTATGACTCAACAATACGATTACGAATTAGAGTTTAAAGTGCGTGATTACGAATGTGATTTGCAGGGTATTGTTAATAACTCGGTTTACCAGAATTACCTCGAACACACTCGTCATGAATTTCTTGATTCGCTTGGGGTGAATTTTAAAGAGTTGTTTGAAAGGAACATTGTAGCTGTAGTGGCACGCATTGATTTACAGTATAAGACACCATTGAAAAGCAATGACAAATTTGTGGTACGTACCCGCGTGGAGCACAAAGGCATTAAGTACATGTTTTATCAAGACATTTATCGCTTACCTGATGAAAAGCTATGCTTAAAGGGAATTGTTACTACAACTACCCTAATTGATGGTAAACTGGCAGTTTGCAACGAATTAGCAGATGCTCTTATGCAAGGAAAATAAGAAAGTATAACAGATGTCATCGCTAAGCAATTCAAGCAAATAGCGATGACATCTGTTAAAAGATTATAACTCCACACCAACCGGACAATGATCAGAACCCATAACTTCGTTGAGGATAAAGGCATCTTTCAATTGAGGTAAAAAACTTTCAGACGCTAAGAAATAATCGATTCTCCAGCCTACATTCTTACCGCGTGCTCCGGCTCGGTAGCTCCACCATGAGTATTTGTCTGTTACTTCGGGATAAAAATAACGGAAGGTATCTTTGAAACCACCTTGCGTAAAGCGATCCATACCATCAATCTCTTCCTGCATATAGCCGGCCGACTTGTTGTAATTAGGCTTTGGACGCGCCAAATCAATTTCGGAGTGGGCTACGTTAAAGTCGCCACATACCAGCACTGGTTTCGTTTCTTCCAGCTTTTTCAGGTAGTTGAAAAAATCTTTATCCCATTCCTGACGATAGCTTAATCGCTTCAATTCGCTGCCTGAGTTTGGCACATACACGGTTACTAAAAAGAAGTTTTCATACTCGGCACAAAGCACACGTCCTTCCTGATCGTGCTCTTCAATACCCATATCTTTGGTGATGCTCAGTGGTTTTTCTTTACTGATAATAGCTGTGCCCGAATACCCTTTTTTAACTGCCGAGTTGGAGTAAATATGATAGTCGTTAAAATCGGCCAGAGCTTCAGTTACCTGATTATCCTGTGCTTTTGTTTCCTGCAGGCACAGTATATCGGCCTCCATTGCCTTGAATGATTCAGTAAATTCCTTTTTCATCACGGCACGGATGCCATTAACATTCCATGATATAATTTTCATACGTAATTGCTAAATGTGGAAGTGCAAATTAACGAAACTAACGCATGCTTCAAAAATATTTAAGCACTGCGAACAGGTTTGTGGAATCGTTTTCCTCGGGTAAAAGTTAATTGCTGCGCCAGTTCTGGCTTTTTCTCATCAGGTGCTAAAATATAGCTCTGGCAATCGTTACTGCAACAGGCATCGTATTTTGCTCTGCAGCTCTCGCATTGTATAAAGAGCAGGTTACATTGCTTATTGGCGCAATTGGTGTGTGTATCGCAAGGTGCACCGCATTGGTGGCAATGGCTGATAATATCGTCACTAATGCGTTCACCTAAACGATTATCAAATACAAAGTTTTTACCGATAAACTTATTCTCAATATTTTCTGACTCAATTTGTCGTGTGTAATCTATAATACCGCCCAGCAGCTGGTTAACATCTGAAAAACCATGGTGCTTGAGATAAGCACTTGTTTTTTCACAACGCACACCACCCGTACAATACAATAGTATTTTCTGGTCTTCTTTACCTTTTAATTTATCAACCACCTCAGGTAGTTCTTCTTTAAATGTTTCGGCATCGGGCAGAATAGCACCATCAAAACGTCCGATCTCGCTTTCGTAATGGTTACGCATATCAACCACAATAGCACCTTCGTCCATGGCTTGGTTCCATTGTTGAGCGCTCAGGTGTTGACCCACATTGGTCACATCGTATTCATCCGATTGTAATCCATCGGCCACAATTTGTTGCCGTACTTTAATTTGAAGTTTGAGGAAAGATTGTCCATTGTCCTCCACGGCTATTTTAAAGGGGATGTCTTTAAACTGAGGAATGGTATTCAGCTGCTCCTTAAAATCCTGCCAAAAATGGTCGGGCACACTCATTTGTGCATTAATACCTTCATTAGCCAGATAAATACGGCCATAGCACTGCAGTTTATCCCACATGTAATAAAGAATATCACGCAACTCTGAAGGATTGTCGATAATAACATAGCGATAGAAAGAAACAGTGGTGCGACTATATGTTTCATTAGCCAGACGTTGTTTCAATTCTTCCGGGTTAAGGCGATTTATCAGGTGCTTTTTGTGGCTATTTGGATCCATATTTTAAATATTAAAGCGCAAAAATATAAAAAGACCTCAAAATCTGAAAATATAATTCAGTACAAAAAATAAGCTGCCAAATCTGACAGCCTATTCTTTGTTTTAAACGACGGAGACTGTGAATAAACTACTGCCTTCTGCCAATATACTTTTAACTTGTTTTACAATCCGCTAAAATCAATGTCATTAAATACTAATGTAGGACTTAGAAGACTTGAATATTTATAGGGATCATTGCCCATTTCGGTCAGCTGCTGCCAAAATTCTTTAGCATTTCCCGAGATATTCATTTCGTTAACAGGTTTTACGATTTTACCACCTTCAACCAAAAAGCCGGAAACACCAAATGAGAAATCACCGGTTGTTGAGTTGGAGTTACCACCGTTAAATGAGGTAACGAAAATGCCAGATTTTACATCTTTCACAATTTCATTAAAACCTCGCTGACCCAGTTCAAAACGAATGTTAGATGATGAACCTCCATTGGGTGTCATTCCCAGTTTTTTACCGTAATAATTGTCGATGTAATACTCTTTGAGCACGCCTTTTTCAATCATCACACGCTTTTTAGCCGCAATACCCTGGCCATCATATAAGCGAGAGCCAAAACCACTTTCGATAAATGGATCATCAATGACGGTTAAGAGTGGCGAGGCAATTTGTTTGCCTAACATACCATCTAAGTAGGAGCTTTTTTGTTGCAAGGCTCTGGCCGACATGGGGCGCATAAACATTGATAGCAAGCGTCCGGCTGTGCGATTTTCAATCAGCATATCGTATTTACCTGATGCAATTTTGGTCTGACCCATCTTTTGAATCGCATATTCAGCTGATTTGCTACCTAGTTCTTCAGCCGATGGCATTTGATTAAAGAAGCGGCTGCCTCCCCAATGCCAACCTTCAGGACGAGCATCACCATCTTTGACCGTTACAGAACCGCCTGCCCAGAATGATGTTGAGGCGCGCTCAGCCACTAAGCCGTTACTATGTACCAACACACTTTCGGAATAGTCGTCGCTGAAACCTCCGGTTGCTGAAATAATTTTATCACTTTTAGAACGGGCTACCTGCTCAATCTCTTTTGAGATTTGGACACGCTGCTCAGGTGTCACCTGTAAATAGGACTTGTCTTCTAGTTTTAAATCCTTGCTCAAGTCGCTTGGGTAGAGCGATGGATCTGGTAATTCACGATATTCATCGGCTGTTAAATACTTGGTGGCTTCAACTGCTTCAGTGATAAATTTCTCCAGCTCCTTCTTGTTTAGGTTATTGGTTGAATGACCTGAGTATTTGTGGTCACGATAAATATTCAGGTTCAGACCGTTTGATGTTGATTCCTTAATGGTTTCTATCTTCTGTTCGCGCACTTCAATTTCAACCGAGCGCGAATTGCTAATGGATGCAGCCACTTCGGATGCTCCTTTTTGCTTGGCGAACTCAACGGCCCACATGGCCAGTTCTTGTCGTTCTTTATTGTTCATCGTTATCGTTTTTCGGGTTAAAGATTAAGCATTAACACCACCAACGGTGATTTTGGATACTTTAACGGTTGGCAAACCTTGCGAAACAGGCACACCTTGTCCGTTTTTACCGCATGTCCAGCCACCTTCGGCCATCTTCAGGTCATCAGCTACCATTTCAATATCGGCCAATACTTTTGGTCCATTACCAATGATGTTGATGTCTTTAATCGGACGTGTTAGCTTACCATTTTCAATCAAATAACCCGACTTAACGTAGAAAGTGAAATCACCGGCGCCAATCATTACCTGTCCATTTGAGAAGGACTCGGCATACACACCATATTTCACACTTTCAATAATTTCTTCTTTTTTATGAGGTCCGTTCTCCATGTAGGTGTTACGCATACGAGGCATCGGCATATGTCGGAAAGATTCTCGTCGGCCATTACCCGTTGGTTTCACGCCGTAATGTTTGGCACTGATGCGGTCGTGCAAATACGATTCCATGGTTCCGCCGGCCACCATGTAGGTTTTTTCAGTATTATTACCTTCATCATCCACATTGATTGAGCCACGAACGTTTGCATTTGTTCCGTCATCAACAATGGAGATAAAGTCTTTAGCTACTTTTTTACCGATCTTATCGCTGAAGATAGATGTCTCTTTACGGTTAAAGTCTGCTTCCATACCATGACCGATTGCTTCGTGTAATAAGATACCCGAACTACCCGCAGCTAATACAACTGGTAATTCACCAGCCTTAGGTTTTACAGCATCAAATAAAGAAACGGTGCGTTTCACAGCTTCACTCGCTAAGGTATTGATGGCTTCAGGCGTAAAGAATTCGATGCCACGACGGCCTGAATAATCGAAATAGTTTTGCTCTTTTTGTCCGTTCTGCTCGGCTGTTACGCTAACCGATAACTGCGCCATTGGTTGATAATCGCATGTCATGCGACCCTCTGAGTTGGCAAAAAGCACATAAGAGGTTTCATCGTTGAACCATACGTTTGACTTAATAACGCGTCCGTCCAGTGCAAACACTTTTTCATTAACCTGCTGTAGGTAAGGGATTTTTTCATTAATAGACACCTCTTCCCAGGCCGTGTTAATTTTATAGTAGCTTGGTAATTTGGGCGATTCAAAAGCAACCGGCTCAACAGTGGCACTGCTATTGGCAATGTTGGCCGCTGTTTTAGCCGCCGACTTCATGGCTTCCAGGCTCACTTCTTCGCTGAATGAATAGCCTGTTTGGTCGCCTTTTAATACACGAATACCCACTCCAAAGCTAATGTCGGAATAGGCGCGGTTAACGGCATTGTCCTCTAATCCAATGTAATTGGCAATGCTGTGCTGAAAGAAAACATCGCAGTAATCGCCGCCTTTTGATAATCCTTCAGCAATAATCTGCTGAATCATTTGTTCGGTCACACCAAAGTGTTCCAGATAGTCGTGAATGGTCATGTTACCTCCAATTTTTGCCGGTCCAGCAGTGCAGCTGGAAAGAACGTGGGGAAGAACAGCTGCACCAACAGCAGTTACCGTTCCGGCTTTTAAGAAATCTCTTCGATTAATAATTGCTTTCATTTGCATAGATTTTAAAGCAAAGCAACAGAAAAGCAATGACTGCTCTGCTCATGGGTTTGTAGATAATAAAAGGTTAATAAATCAGGCATCAAATCGAACTATGATGCCTGATAAATAAGCTAATAAATGGGACTTATAGCTTAACGGGTATTAAAGATATTTTTTATCTGTGTGAATAACAAACTCATCTGTGAAATTATGTTATCCCTTTCTAAGATGGTTTAATTAATAGGTTCCAAATATTTTTTTCAAAATGATGCTTTTTTTATTAGCAGACTATGCTGTTGCACTTAAAAATACACATGTGTGTTACTATCTGCAATGCTTGTGCGATATTGTTTCGTAGTTATTTTGAGTTTAGGTTTGCAGCTAAAAATGATAATAAAAATGAAGAAAATTGTAGTTGCTCTTAGTTTATTCTTGCTTATAACAAGCAGTATTATTTCACAAAAAACAAAACAGATGAATAACGTAAATGAAAAGATGAAGCCTTATCCGAAAACATTTTCACATATTGGCATAACCGTGCCTGATATTCATGAGGCAGTTAAGTTTTACACTGAGGTGATGGGTTTTTATGTGATAATGGAACCAACTGTTGTAGTTGAAGAAAATGAAACAGCCATTGGACAGATGTGTATTGATGTGTTTGGTGAAGGGTGGGGGAGTTTTAAAATTGCCCATTTATCATCAGGTGATAAGATTGGGTTTGAGTTATTTGAATTTAATGAAAGTAAAAATTCAAGACCAAAATTTGAGCCTTTCAGAACCGGATTGTTTCATTTCTCGGTGCAAGATCCAGATGTAGAGGGATTGGTAAAGAAAATAGTAGAAGCAGGCGGAAAGCAAAGAATGCCAATCCGAGAATACTATCCTGGCGAAAAGCCTTTTAAAATGTGTTATGTTGAGGACCCATTCGGTACTGTATTTGAAATTTATTCACACTCCTACGAATTACATTATTCAGCAGGAGCATATAAGTAATGTGTCTGAGCAAAGTCTTGTCCCCATTTGTCTAATTCAAGAATAATGGGGATAAGGCTTTTTCCGTCTTCCGTTAGTTCATATTCGACTTTAGGAGGCGTAACCGGGTAAATGGTGCGCTTCACCAGTTTATCCTTTTCAAGTGCTCTTATAGAGTAGGTAAACATTCTGTTTGACAAGTCAGTAATGCTCTTCTGTAATACACCTGAGCGTTGTGGGCCATCTTTTAAGTGATATAAAATTAGACTTTTGTACTTGTCGCCAATTAAGTGTAGTGCAAACGCTAATGTGCAGTTAAACGCTTTGTCCCCGTATATTATTTTTTGGTTGTCACTATTGTTACTTTCCATGATCAATATATTTTTAAGCGTTTATTATAGCGGCAGAGTTTTGCTGTTTTACTGACGATGAAAGACATCACCAACAAACTGCAAGCCATGGATGATGTTGGTTCGCCAGTAAGTCCAGTTGTGGGCACCCTCACGAATACGATATTGGTGTTCGATGTTTTTGTCACGCATCAAAACATGTAACGCTGCATTGCCTTTGTACAAAAAATCATCATCGCCGCAATCGATATAAAACTTCACACCATTGAAGATTTTCGGCTCAGACTTTTCAATGATATTAAGTATGTTGTAATTCATCCAGTGTTGAGGCAGATTACCATTCTCATCTAATTCGCCATAAATGGGAGCAAACCATTGTTTATTACCTGATGTCAAATAGTTTTTCATCTCTTCGTTGGTATAAACAGCCGCGCTAAAAGCTGCACAGGCACCAAACATATTTGGGTGTTTGATGGCATATACCAGCGAACCATGACCGCCCATGGATAAGCCACTCACAGCACGAAATTCTTTTTGAGAACGAATGCGATATTGCTTCTCAATCTGAGGAATAAACTCTTCGAAGAACATATCTTCAAAAGGATCGGTTCCATCAAACTTATTCACATACCAGGTGACCTTGGCATCTGGCATTACAATGATCATTGGCGGGATTACACCTTCTTCAATGGCCTTGTCGGCTGTGCGGTTGACTTCGCCAAATTGTACCCAGGCCGTTTCGTTATCGCTGTAGCCATGCAATAAATACAAAACGGGGTAGGAGCGCTCCGATGTGTCATAGCAAGGTGGTAGATAGACAGAGTAATTGACATTATAACCAGTTAACTTACTTGAGATGGATTGGCCTTCAATGATTTTGCCTTTAGGTGTTTGCGCTGCAGTTGTTAGGGCTATGAGGATAATAGCGAGTGATAGGAGTTGTTTCATGTTTTATTTATTAAGATTGTGATTCATACGAACTGAGAAAGTGACATTGTCATTCCCGTAATCTATTGAGTACACATAATTTGATTCTTCCCAGAATAGACTATAGTTTTTAATCTCTTCAGTGATAATTTTTTCGAATAATAGCTCGTAGCTATTAAACTCATATGAATAATCACTCGTTAATTGTTTCTGGAATCTTATTAAAGATGGTGGAGAATTTAAATTAAAACGTATGATGTTTTTAATTCTTGTAATACCATTTTTTAAAGACTCCTGATATTCAAAGTGACCAGATACGCCTCCTATGATGTAATTATCAGAGTCGCCCCAATCGTCAATGCAAGATCCGCTTACAGGACATCTGCTTTCGGGATATATTGTGTAGAAACCATTGGCTGTTTCGACACTGTAATAAGAAATCTTGCCTTTAGGTTGCACCAGGTTTTTCTTATTTTTTTCTTTAAAGTAATCAAGATCGTTACCAATGTATCTCTCAAAATTTCTGAATCTTATTTCAGGATAGATTGATAAAGTATCCTTATTGCAGCCAATACAAACAATTATCAGGAGTATGAATGGTATTTTCTTCATTGTAGATTAGATTATCAGCTCTAAAATAAAAAAGACCTTAAGCTTTTCAAAAACTTAAGGTCTAAATAGAAGTATTTTTAAAAGAGGTTTACCAAAGTTTTTCAGGGTAAACACCTTTTGCAATAAGCTGATCCAGTTTTTTCTGTACCAAGGGCTTGTCTTCCTGGTAAGTCACACCAAACCATTTGGCATCGGTGCGGATGACTTTAGTGCTGGCTTCACCTTTTTTAATCATGGTATCTACCACTGCATTAAAGTAGAACTCTGATTTCATTTCTGTTCCTTTTTCTTTCAGGAAGTCAATAAACGCAGTTTCTAAATGCTGGAAGTACTCTGGTTTAAAGGCCCAGAAGTTCATTGATACAGCCTCATTACCTGTTAACTCAGTTTTGCTGTTTTCTTCGTAATAGAAGATTTTATCGTCCTCGTAGCCAATTTTAGTGCGCTCGGTAATGTTGACTAGGTTGCCTTTTTCATCAGCTTCACAAACACCGCGCGACACGGTGCCGTGCTCCGAAAGTGTGTTGTTAAGCGCATAACCAACCATGGCGTATTCATTGGCATTCGTGCTTTCGGCTACAAAATCAAATACCTGTTTGTAGGCTTCACGACCATAGAAATCATCAGCGTTAATAATTGCAAAAGGCTCCTTGATGGCATCCTTCGCCATTAAAATGGCATGACCTGTTCCCCAAGGTTTTTCACGTCCTTCTGGCACTGAATAACCTTCAGGTAAATCTTTTAAATCCTGATAAACGTATTCGGTTTTAATTTTTCCAGCCAGGCGAGGTTCGAAGCGCTCCTTAAAGGCTTCAGCAAAATCTTCGCGAATAACAAAAACGACCTTTTCAAAGCCCGATTGAATAGCATCATAAACAGAGTAATCGATGATTGATTCGCCGTGTGGACCCAATTCATCCATCTGCTTCAAGCCGCCATAACGACTTCCCATACCTGCTGCTAAAATTAAAAGTGTTGGTTTCATTGTAATCTGTATTTGCGTGTTTTTAGTATTGGCTTGCAATATCCATATTTATTTTTGCAAACCACACTAAATAGTTAGTTTTAAATTATACGAAAGGCAAAAGTAAGGATTATTTCTTATTATTTCTTTCAAAATCTTTCTTTATTCCATCGTAAAGCCAATTGGCCAAAGCTTGCCGATTATCGGCTTTAACAAACCGTTGCTGGTCGCGATAGTTTTGGATATTTCCCAATTCGATGAATACCGAAACAGGTGTAGTGTTCCTTAAGAGGTAGAGGTTGCGCGTACTAACGGTTCCTGAAAAACCACGGGAAGGTTGATGTTGGTTATATTTTTCGTCAAAAGTATCGCGCAATTGGTAGGCCAGGTTTTTACCGCTTTTACTTTTTTTGTGGTGATAGAAGAAAACATCTATCTGCTTGCGTTTACTACGACTGTCGAGGTGAATGATGATGCACCGACGATAGGCTTCCGAATCTTGTTTATACAGTTTATTAACTTCAAGCGTTCGCTGCTTAAGACGTTCGTTCTGGTCGAGCGGAATGGTGTTGGTGCCACAGGTTTCATGATTGTCGTAGCGTAATATTTGTTGGTCGCGGATGCCATCATCCTCATCCTGAATAACAAAATGCACCTTGGCACCATTTTCCTGCAGCTTCTTGGCCAATCGAAGTGTGATGTCATAAGCATACTCGTCTTCATGCAATTCGTGACTGCCATATTTTCCAATCGCACCCGGGTCGGGACCACCGTGGCCCGCCACCAAATAAAAAACGCTTCCTTTTAATGCTGTCGACTCCAGTGGAAATCGTTCGCGCTCTGTTCCATAAAGTGGTTCGTATAATTCAATTTCGGCCGAGGGAATTAAATAGCTTTGATGGGCTAATAAGGAGTTGTTCTTGCCAAATTTTCCTTTGTTGAGCTCTATAAACGTTTGCTGATACTCTTTCGGCGATAGCTGATGACGAATAAGAAAGCTGTGAAGGCCTTCTCCTGCTTTGGGTCTGGCTGTTTCGTAATCAGCATTGGCCTGGGCAAAAAGTAGGATATTGCAAATTATAAATAGCCCAAGTATAATATGTCGTTTGGCATTAATTGTACTCATCGTGTACAAAAATAATTTTTTTAGTAGATCTGAAGGCAATAAAAGAAATCATAGTCTTACATATTTATAAATGTCATTATTAGAAGGATGAATAATCCGGTTTTGATGATTGTTTTAGAAGAAAGACATGCGTAGATCTCCACGATGGGAGCATATTTAAATAAACACAGAGACACCGAGTCGCATAGTCTTTATAATAAAAGCTCTGCGACTCGGTGTCTCTGCGTTTATTTTTATATTTGAGATGAATAGCGTCCTAAAGGCTTTGTGCCTATTTTTGTAAAGTTGTGATTTTGAATGACCTCAGCCGGTGAACCTAAAAGCAAGGTTGATTTGACTATTAAAAATTGATTTCTGTCCGAGCCTTTTGGAGGAACGAAAAAAGGCGAGTTTAATCAATTTCAGTCAATCAATTGTAGCTTTTAGAGTGAAGTGGGTGTAGTCTTGATGTTTTTTCCTTAGTTTTTGTCATCAAGAACATCGGAACAATGAAGAATTGATTATTCTTAATTGTTTCAGCATAAGTCGGGTTTGGGCGAAGCGCCAATATAATTAGGACAATAATGATTTGAGATGAATTATAATCATGTTATCTATCAATGTAGATATTCATAAAAGCACATTACCATGCACAAAGAAGCATATTTGAAGGAAAAAAAGGAAGTGGCTAAATGGATGCGTCGTTTGTATAAGAAAGGGCTGACAACTTCATTGGGTGGTAATATCAGTCTACGTATCGATGAACATCATATTGCCATCACGGCATCGGAAACCGATAAAGGGCGAATCAAAGCCAGCCAGATTGCGATTGTTGCCATGGATGGTCAGTTAGTCGATTTATCCAATAAAGTTAGCATGGAAACAGGTATGCATTTATCTATATATAATAAGCGGTCCGATGTTATGGCTATCGTGCATGCCCATGCTCCGATGGGAAGTTTGTTTGCTGTAACAACTAAAACCATCAATACGCATCTGCTGGCAGAAGCTTATACCATTTTAGGTCATCCTGAAAAAGCGGCGTATGCAGCACCTGGTTCTGAAGAGTTAGCGGCTAATGTTGCTGTTGCATGTAAAGCGGCAGATGTTATTTTGATGGCCAATCATGGTGTGTTAGCTGTAGGAACATCTCTATTGCAGGCTTTCGACCGGATTGAGGTACTGGAGAATGCTGCTAAGATGACCGTTCTAACAGCTTTACTAAAGGATAAGTCGGAATTGACTGAAAACCAATTGACAGAATTAAAGTCCATTTTTTTCTGATTTTTTAGAGTGTTGAAGGCTAGTGTTTAGGAGTGCTTTGTTTTTTAGTAACTAAAAAAATCGTTCGCTAACGAAAAAAATAGTTGATAAAACGAAATGAATAGTTATATTTGTTTTGTCAATACATTCATGGTACAATTTTATTAATGCAATAACGATGATTACAAAACGATTAACCAAGCGCGAAGAAGATGTGATGAAGATATTGTGGGAAGCCGGTAAGGGCTTTGTGAAGGACTTGCTGAAGCAGCATCCTGAGCCAAAACCGCACTACAATACTTTTAGTACCATTATTCGCGGACTGGAGGAAAAAGGTTATGTAGCTCATAATTCTTATGGTAATTCGCACGAGTATTATCCGGCGGTTACTAAAGAGGAATATCGTAAATTGTTTATCAAAAATGTGGTGTCCGATTATTTTGAGTCGTCTTACAAAAATGTGGTGTCATTCTTTGTAAATGAAGACAAGCTGAATGTGGAGGATTTAAAAGAGTTGATTGACATTATTGAAAAGAAAAAGCAGGACTGATGGACACATTTATCGAACTACAACTGAAGACAGGCGGAATCATAGCGATTTCGGTTCTACTGTTTGTTTTACTATTGGCAAAAGACCACTTTTTTAACCGCAACAGGGCATGGCTGTTGGCCACCTTAATCGTACCATGGATAGTGCCTGTTGTGGCGATGCCTGCTTGGTTAAAAAGTTTGTTTTTTAAACCCGAAGTAGCGGCTCAACCACTCGTATTGACAATGGATGTGCCGGTAACTTATGGTGAAGTAGTGGCGATGCCCGAATCAATTAACTGGACGCAGATTGGTTTGAGCATTTACGCAGTTGTTAGTTTGTTATTGGTAGTCCGCTTAATTTGGGGATATGTCTATATCCACCGATTAAAAAAACGTGGGCAACATCAGCACTATAAAGGTTTTGGTGTTGTGCTGCTGAAAGATAAGGGCGTGAATCCTTTTTCATTTTTCCGAACCATTTACCTGCCAAAGCATTTGGAGAGAGACCCTAACAGGCAGATGATTCTGGAACATGAGCGCAATCACTGTGCTCAATTACATTCAATTGATATTTCGCTGGCCGAATGGTTACTGATTATCCAATGGTGGAATCCGTTTGTGTGGTGGCTTCGTAAGCTAATTGCCCAAAACCATGAATATTGTGTTGACAACGCGATGGTGCATACTACCTGCGAACCAAAGGAATATCAGTATTCCCTGTTGAATTTATTACAAGGCCATAAGCAAATGCAATTGGTGAATAACTTCAACCAAAGTTTAACTAAAAAAAGACTTGTAATGATGAATAAAAAACATACTAACAAAATAATAGGATGGGCTAAAGGTCTACTTGTTTTGCCGCTTGTAATAGCTGCTTTGCTGGCTTTTACCAACCCTGACAAAACGGTTGTTAAACCTGTTGATAAATTAGAGATTAACGATGCACAAAGTTTAAGGAAATACTTTGCTATGCGCATTAAATATCCTGTTCAAGCGCAGGAAGAAGGTGTTGAAGGTACTGTTACCGTTCACTTTAAAGTGGATAAAAAAGGTAAGGTAAGTGACGTAACAATTGGTTCGAATGCCAGTGCCACTCAACTGGATAAAGTGGTTGTGGTGGCTTACGCCAAAGACACGGATAAGACACAAGCTAAATATACCCATGAAAACGACGGGACTAAACATCTGGAAGAAGAAGCAAAGCGTGTGGTTGAAACCATGCCTGAAGTAAAAGACAAAGCCTTAAGAGGTAAATTGTTGCAAATTGATTTTGAGTTTATGCTTCAGAAACGTAGTATCGAGGAAAAAGAACAGGTTTCTTCACAATGGGAAGAGATTAAAACTCAAGTGGTGAATTCAAAAGGTGAAGAGTTTACCCTGATAGCGAGTAATGGTCATATTCATTTGAATGGGCCAGAAACTAATCAACCGGAATTCGTTTTAGATAAACAGCCATCTACAAAGGAAGAGGTTGCCGCTTTGGATATAAGTGATGTTGGTGCTATTGGTAAAAGTCCTGCCGGATTGCATGTAAAAGCCCTTGGTAAGAAAGCTGAGAATGGTGCTTTTACTATTCATACCAAGAGTTATATGGAGACCTTAAAACGTTCGTCTGTTTTTAATGTAAAAAAATCAGAGCCTTCGCTTTATTTTGTTGATGGAAATGAAGTGACGAAAGAGGAAATGAATGAACTAGCTGTTGAAATTATTGACAACGTGAATGTTCTCAAAGGAGATGCAGCAACTAAAAAATATGGCGAAAAAGCCAAAGATGGAGCGATTGAAATAACCACCAAATCAGCACTCAAAGAAGAAGTTTTACTTAAGTCAACAGATAAGGT
This sequence comes from Carboxylicivirga litoralis, assembly GCF_025499605.1. GTDB lineage: Bacteria > Bacteroidota > Bacteroidia > Bacteroidales > Marinilabiliaceae > Carboxylicivirga > Carboxylicivirga litoralis. The sequence continues at coordinate 30,439 of NZ_JAFMVC010000008.1, forward strand.
AAAGGTGGAATCTTTTAGCATTGATGCTGATAGTGGAGAAGCACCAGTTTTTATTGTTGATGGCGAACGACGCTCTGTTGAAAATATGAATGCCGAAGATATTGAAGTGGTTACTGTTTTAAAAGATCCTGAAGTAACCCAACTATATGGAGAAGGAGCTGAGAATGGTGTTGTCTTGGTGACGACAAAAGATAAGGCTGAAGAGAAAGTTATTTTTAAATCGACTGAAAAGGCGAAGATAAGTTCTATTGAACTAAATATAACAGACGAGAATGGCAAATCGCCTTTGTATATTGTTGATGGAGAAAGAATCACTGATGGTGAAATGCTAAAGGCAAAAGATGTTGAGAAAGTTAGTGTTCTTAAAGGTGAAGAAGCTATTAAGAGGTATGGTGAAGATGCTAAGAATGGTGCTATTTTGATTGAAACCAAATCAGATAAAAATGTAGATGAGGTGGTGGTTGTTGGTTATGGAGCCATGAACAAATCTGATATGAATAATTTGTTGGTACGTCGTGGTGAGAAGGCTGAAAATGTTTGGCTAAAAGGAGCTTCAGGTGAGAAAAAACCTCATGTCATTTTAGATGGCGAAGAATTTGATGGAGATTTAAAAGATTTAGATGCTGAAAAAATAAAAAGCATGACTGTACTAAAGGATGAATCTGCAAAAGCTTTATACGGCGAAAAAGCTGAACATGGCGTGATTATTATTGAATCGAAAAAACAGTAGTTATTAGCTGCTAGAAGCTAGAGGCTAGTTTCTAGCAGCTTATTATTTATTCTTCTTCAATCTGCACCGTTTGCTTGTCAAACGACCAAGCACGGAAATAACCCAAGATATTTTCCCCCATATTCGACTCAGGATTAAAAGGTGTGGAGCTGCCGCCACCTTCCTGATCAATGATTTCTTCCAGTTGCGAGTAGTAATCGTAGGTGCCTTCATCAATAGAATAGGCTACCAGTGTAACTACATCTTCTTTTGTAAACGAAAAACGCAGAGGCGTAAATTCAATGGTTTCCTCATTGGCGAAATACTCGTGTGACCACACGCTATATGTATCTTCCTTTTCTTCGTCGTTCAGGTAATACTTTATCAGGAAGTAATTTTCCTCGTTGGGATTATTCTTCAGGGTAATTATCAGGTTGTATTCCTCTTCATCGCCAGACCCACCAAAACCATCAAATTTTTCATAGCCCAGGCTTAGAATCTCGGTTGGAGTTAATATCTGGCTACTTCCTTTATATGTTTTCTCTTCTACTGTCACTGATAATTCATATTCCATGCCAACCTGGCCTCGCATTAAGGAGCCTTCGTACAGGCCTTTACCTTTATGAATCAGGGTTTCACTATTGCCTTCCGAGTCGCTGATTGAAACAGTGGCTGATTCTTCGTATTGTGGTTCTTCTTCAGAGAAATAGCTGGTGGTATAGCTTAACTGTACAGTAGCCGTTTCATTAAGCGTTATCTGTCCGTCAATCGATAATTTTGGGTCAGCATCGTTGAGGTCAATATCAATGACTTCTTCGCACGACTGGAGTGAGCCTCCAATCAGCATAGATAGGGATAGGAAAAACATGGCTTTGGAAATTATATATCGTTTCATAATCGGGTGTTTAAAATTTAAAGTTCCAGGTAACAGATGGTACAATGCCAAACAAGCTTAGTTTAACTGCTTCGGTAACATTGGGGTTATTCTCGTTTTCGCGGAAGTTAATGGTATAGGCATTCATTTGGTTGTAAAGGTTATAAAGCGAGAAATCCCAGCTCGACCTAAATCGTCCTTTGTTTTTTCCTTCGAGATGCACGTTTAAATCCAGGCGATGATAATCGGGCATGCGGTATCCATTGCGCTCTGTGTAATAAGGTACCTGGTTGCCATCAAATTCGTATTTTCCGCTTGGGAATGTAACAGCATTACCGGTATAGAATATCCAGTTGGCCGATACAGAAACACGGTCGGTAAACTGGTAACTGGTCACAATGGATACATCGTGTGTTTTATCGTACGACGAATCGTACCAGTCGCCATTGTTGATCCCTTCAATTTTGTTATCGGTGTTGGATAAGGTATAACTAATCCAACCGGTAAAAGCACCGTATTTTTTCTTTAAATAAAGCTCCATGCCATAGCTGCGGCCTTCGCCCTGCAGTACATACGATTCGATATCTTCATTAAGCATCACCTGCGTGCCGTCTTTGTAGTCGCTGATGTTGTTCATGGTTTTATAATAGGTCTCAGCCGAAAACTCAAAAGTGTTATCCATAAAGTTGCGGAAGAATCCTACAGAGTATTGATTTACCGTTGTTGGTTCAATATTAAAGGTACTTGGCATCCAGGTGTCGGTTGGCTGGCCCGATGTACTGTTGGACATCAAATGCAGGTACTGCACCATGCGATTGTACGATGCTTTTAGTGAGCTTTTGCTGTTCATTCGATAATTTAGACCTATGCGAGGCTCAAAGCCATAGTAGCTTTGCATCACTTCACCTTTCTCGAAATATTCCTTTTCAACAATGTTGTTATCATTGTCGTAGGAGGTGTTATTGCCGGCTCCAAACTGGTTAAACATCGATGCCCTCAGACCGTAGTCCAAAGTTAGTTGAGTGCCCAGCTTTTGCTCATTGCTGATATATATTGAAGATTCTAATGCTTGCTTTTCGGCTACTTTAATGTCTGATATTGAATTGTCTTCAAACAGGAATTCGCCGGGATAGAATGTATGGTATGTGGCATTTAAACCAAATTTCAAGGTGTTTTTAGGACTGGCATACCAGGAAAAATCCTGTTTCAGGCTAATGTCTTTAATGCCTGAGGACATACTGCCATTGTCGCCAAAGTTAAAACCATAATCGTATTCGCTGTATAAAGCTGTGGTGTTGGAGAAGAGCTGCGAGCTAAACAAGTGGTTCCAACGAAGCGTGGCAGTTGTATTGCCCCAGTCCATGCCCAGGTCATCGAAGCCAAAGTCATCTTTACCAAAATAGCCAGACAGGAATAGGCGGTTATTATCGTTGATTTTCCAGTTGAGCTTGGCATTTAAATCATAGAAATACATCTGGGTATCACCGTCAATCTGATTCGCACCTTTGGCCATTAGGTCGGCATAACTACGTCGCCCCGATACAATAAATGACATTTTATCTTGAATGATTGGTCCTTCCAGTGTTAAGCGTGATGCCAGAAGACCGATGCCTCCAGCGCCCTGAAACTTCTTCATATTGCCATCGCGCATTGTAATGTCTAGCACCGAAGCAGCTCGTCCGCCATAATTGGCCGGAATGCCACTTTTGTATACCGTCATGCCTTTGATGGCATCGGCATTAAAAACCGAGAAGAAACCCATGAGGTGAGAGGCGCTGTACACTGGTGCTTCATCCAGTAAAATAAGGTTCTGGTCGATAGAGCCACCGCGTACGCTAAAGCCATTGCCTCCTTCCGATACTGTGCTGATGCCAGGTAGTAACTGGATGGTTTTTAGCACATCGCGCTCGCCAAATAACACCGGCAGCTTATCGATGGTTTTCATGTCCAGCTTTTCTCCTGTCATCTGGGTAGCAGCAATGTTTTTATCTTTTTTTTCAGCACTCACCACCACTTCATTCAAAGCTGTTTGATTGGTTTGAAGTTGAATTTTAATGCTTTGGTTAGCCGTTAGGTTTATTTGTCGTTGCTGCGTTTTGTAGCCTACAAAGCTGTAAAAAATAGTTTGTTGTCCTTTGGGAATTGTCAGAGAATAAAAGCCATAGGTGTTAGTCATGGTGCCAACTGTTTTGTCGGCTGTGTAGATGGTTACACCAATAAGTGCTTCCCCTGTTTCTGCGTCAATCACTTCACCGCTAATGGTGTATTTTTCTTGAGCAATGGCTGTTAAGGTTATAAGGAAAAACAGGGCTAAAACTGCCCATATCTGTCTTTTAAAATCCATGAAAAAGATTTAGGTTGATACTATACTAGGTTAACGTGATGTTGTAATGACAGCTGCTTTTTTGAAAGGATGCATCTGCTACAAACTTTTTTTAATCTCTCCGGCAACAAATGTAAAAGAATATTGTGATGAAGCTGAATTATAAGGAATGAACCGAGAAAGAAAATGGATGAAGAACTGGATGTTTGATGTACGATATTAGATGTGAGGATTAAAAGATATTGGTTTTGAAGTGTCCTAGGTTGTAATTTGCGATGTTCGATAGAGAGATGTTTGATTAGTGGATGGGGAATTACTTTTTATTTCTCAGTGATTTGCGAGTGATAATGAATGCAAGCTCATGTGCTTCTTTAATAAGTGGTGCGATAGAGTCGTGCGGTAATAGTTCCATCCAAAATTCAGATTCATCGGCTTCTTCAATAACGATACTTAGGTTGGCAATATATGCAGCTTTTGATTGTGCCAGACAGGCTACTCAGTAATTGGCAGCAACAGACGTTGAGCAACGTATTGATTCAGATTTGATATGTTTACATAAGTGATTTTGAGGTAAGTTTTCAGTTAAGCCAATTACTTTAATGGCAAAATGCTTCGTCCGGTCTTTAAGGATTTTCTGGTTCATGTGAGGATTTTATTAGTTAGATTCTAATCAAAGTATCCTAAGCTATTAAAATTGACCTCGAATTTCCACTATTCAACTCGAACAATCTCACATCGTAAATCCTTACATCCCCTCATCCAACATCCTTCCATCTCACATCCCTATAACTCTGCCCATATGCGTGCTAAAGAAAAGCCTGGTGCATCAATTTTCAGATCCAGGAAATAGCCAAAAGGGGTTTGTGCCACTTGGTAATCGGCATTCTGCAGTCGTATCTGTGCATCGTCAAACAGTTGCCTGGTAAATTCTACCGAGGCTTTTGATTCACTCAGGTGAGCAAAGGAATGCAGTACTATTTTTTCGGTGTTATTTTTGCGTGCGGCCCATTTGAGGTGGTTGGCCAACTTTTTCTCACGACTACGCACGCCTTTTCCTTCATCGGTTTCTTCCACCTGTATGCAAGCCAGCAGACAATCGTTGAAAGTTTGAGGTTCGCCCGGGTCGGGTGCATTATCCAGGTTTTTCTGTGATGGGGTATAGGCAAATTCTTTGGTGTAAAATATTAGGACTTTCATTAATGGTTGTATTGAATAAAATAGTTAATGACAGGATTTAGTAATGCTGTATGAGCAAAAATAGTAAAATGTCTTTTCTCTTTTTGTTGAAGTAGCTAAAACATTAGGTTTGTTTATAGTTAACCGCCTTAAATTAATACTGAAATTAGACTTGAATGTTCATAAAATAGCTATTTTTACTTTGAAATTATTTAACCTAAACAAACTATGACTCAAAAGATAATAGGGCTAATACTCATCAGCCTGTGTTTATCAGCTTGCAAAAAAGAGGAAAAAGTTCAAAATCCTGCAGTTGTTGTATCTGCTGTTCAAAAAGATGATGTAAGGCTTTATGGAGAATATGTTGGACGAATACGCGCCTATCGATATGTGGAAGTGCGAGCCCGAGTAGAAGGCTATCTCCATCAAATGATGTTTGAAGAAGGGAAACGAGTAGAGCAAGGTGAGGTATTATTTTTGATTGATCAATCACAATATAAAGCAAGACTCGACAAGGCAAAAGCTCAGCTTAAAAGCGATATTGCTACCTTTAATAAAGCCAATCGTGATTTAAAACGTATTGAACCTTTGTTTATGGACAATGCGGCCAGTGAATTGGATATGGATAATGCCAGAGCTGCTCAGGAAAGTGCAATAGCTGCAGTGGCTATGAGTGAGGCTGACCTGGCACAGTATCAATTAGAATTTGATTTTACCACCGTTCGTTCACCTTTAAAGGGTAATATAAGTGAGCGTTATGTTGACATTGGAGCCTTGGTCGGACCGGGTAATAATTCTTTATTGGCAACTGTTGTGCAGAGTGATACTGTTTTGGTAGACTTTAAAATGACGGCGCTGGATTATTTACGAAGTAAAAAAAGAAATGTAGCGATTGGTGAAACAGACAGTACACGCTCATGGCAGCCTACTGTTAAAGTTACTCTAGCCGATAATACCGAATATCCTATTGAAGGAATTGTTGACTTTGCTGATCCGCAGGTAGATCCTAAGACCGGTACTTTTGGCGTTCGTGCCGAACTGGCTAATCCAGATCAGGAGTTGTTACCTGGCCAGTTTACCAAGGTGAAATTCTTACTCGATATCATCGAAGATGCGGTAGTAATACCACGTAAGTCGCTGATTATTGAAAAAGGCGGAAGTTTTGTGTATGTGATGCGTCGAGATAGTATCGCCGAACAACGATTTGTTGAAACTGGACCTGAGATTGGTAATAGAATTGTTGTGGAACGTGGTCTCGGGGCGAATGAGGTAATTATTATCGAGGGGCAGCAGAAGTTAAATCCAGGCGTTAAAGTGAAAGCTGTAGAACCAACAATTAATGAATTAACGGACAAAAAAGAAGACTAATGAAACCAGGATTTTTTATTGAAAGACCGGTCTTTTCCTCCGTTATTTCTATTCTTATCGTATTAATTGGAATTATTGGTCTTCTGTTTCTACCCATTGATCAATATCCGAAAATAACCCCACCGGTCGTAACCATAAGTGGTTCCTATCCCGGAGCAAGTGCTTTAACTGTTTCTCAAGCTGTTTCAACACCCATTGAGCAGGAGCTGAACGGAACACCCGGTATGATATATATGGAATCGAGCAGTTCCAACTCCGGTGGGATATCGATTAATGTGACCTTTGAGGTAGGTGCTGACCCTGATTTGGCTGCCGTTGAAATACAGAACCGGGTGAAGCTGGCCGAATCGCGTTTGCCTGCTGAAGTGGTGCAAAATGGTCTGGGTGTGGAGAAGCAATCATCCAGTCAGTTGATGACCATTTGTCTCGTATCTGAGGACCCTAAATTTGACGAAATATACCTGAGTAACTTTGCCACCATTAATGTGTTGGATGTGCTGCGACGGATTCCTGGCGTAGGGCGTGTTTCCAATCGGGGTAGTCGTTATTACGGGATGCGCATCTGGGTGATGCCTGATCGCTTAGCCAGTTTTGGATTAACGGTAAAGGATCTTCAGGATGCCTTAAAAGACCAAAACCGCGAATCTGCAGCCGGTGAATTGGGCTTACAGCCTATGCAGTACATTGATGTGACGATGCCCATTTCAACTAAAGGGAGATTAGAAACGGCAACTGAGTTTGAGCAAATAGTCGTGAGGGCTAATTCTGATGGCACACTTATTCGCATGCGTGATGTGGCCCGTGTATCACTAGAATCGTCATCTTATACGCAGGAGAGCGGTATTAACAATGGTAATGCAGCCATGCTGGCCATCTACCTGTTACCAGGAGCCAATGCGGTGGAAGTAGCCGAAAATGTGCGTGGCGCTTTGGCCGAAATTAGTCGGAACTTCCCGGAAGGACTGGACTATCTGATTCCTTTTGATATGACTGATTATATCAAAGAGTCGATAAAAGAGGTGTATGTAACTTTATTTCAGGCCTTGCTGCTGGTTGTGATTGTGGTGTTTTTATCGCTACAGAACTGGCGGGCTACTGTTATACCTGTCATTGCTGTGCCAATATCTTTAATTGGTACTTTTGGCTTTATGATGGCCATGGGCTTCTCCTTAAATATGTTGACTCTTTTGGGACTAATCCTTGCTATTGGTATTGTGGTGGACGATGCTATTGTGGTGGTTGAAAATGTGGAGCGCATCATGGAAGAAGAAAAAGTGGGGGCACGCGAAGCCACGCATAAAGCTATGAAAGGTTTGTCTGGGGCTCTAATTGCCACTTCCTTAGTATTGGCAGCTGTATTTGTACCAGTTAGTTTCTTATCGGGTATCACGGGTGAATTGTATCGCCAGTTCTCGGTGACCATTGTTGTATCAGTATTAATTTCAACCGTGGTGGCCTTAACTTTAAGCCCTGCCATGTGTGCTATTATTCTAAAACCCGGTGGAAGCAAGAAACATATTGTTTTCAGGAAAATTAACAGTTGGTTAGATTTTAGTAATAATAAATATCAGAGTATTTTGACTAAGGCCGCTGGTAACCCCAAACGCATATTGGCGGGGTTTGGCATGGCACTGATATTCATCTTCATATTGAGCCGTGTGATACCGACCTCATTTATTCCGGAGGAGGACCAGGGCTTTTTTACGGTTGAGATTGAGTTAAACGAAGGGGCTACCCTGGAGCGGACACGAGTTATTACTGCCGAAGTAGTGGATTATTTTATGAAGCAGGAAGCCGTGGCTTATGTACAAAGTATTTCAGGTAGAAGTCCACGAGTAGGTGTTAACCAGTCGCGAGCTGAGCTCACAGTGACCTTAAAGCCATGGGGCGATCGAACAGATGATGAGTTAAGCCTGCAGAGCGTAATCGATAAAGCACGTAAGGATTTATATGATATTCCGGAAGCACGTTTGTTTTTTAACAAACCACCTGTAATTCCAGGACTGGGTACTTCGGGTGGTTTTGAATTGCAGTTACAGGCAAAGTCGGGTGCCAGCTTGGAAAACTTGGTTGACGCAACAGATAGCTTGTTATATTATGCATCTCAGCGAAAAGAACTGAATAATATTTCGTCTGCTTTACAGGCTGATATCCCACAGATTTATTTTGATGTGAATCGAGATAGGGTTAAGTTATTGGGTATTCCATTGGCCGATGTTTTCTCAACCATGAAAGCCTTTTTAGGTTCGGTTTATGTGAATGACTTTAATATGTTTAACCGTATCTATAAAGTATATATTCAGGCCGAAGCCCCTTATAGGGCCAATCAAAATACATTGGGATTGTTCTTTGTGAAAGGAGCCGACGGTGCTATGGTGCCGTTAACAGCCTTGGGTAGTACTAATTACACAACAGGTCCGGGTAATATCAAGCGGTTTAATATGTTCTCTTCAGCGGTTATCCGAGGCGTACCAGCCAGTGGGTATAGCTCTGGTGATGCCATGGAAGTGATGGAAGAGTTGGTGGAGAATCATTTGCCAGAAAATATCGGGCTCGACTGGAGTGGTTTATCCTACCAGGAAAAACAGGCCGGTGGGCAAACGGGTATGATTATGGGATTGGTTTTTCTATTTGTCTTTCTCTTTCTGGCAGCCCAATACGAGAGCTGGCTGGTGCCGGTGGCCGTCTTATTGTCCCTGCCAATTGCTGCTTTAGGTGCTTTTGCCGGTGTTTGGGTAACCGGGCTGGAAAACGACATCTATTTTCAAATAGGTTTGGTTACACTCATTGGTTTAGCGGCTAAAAATGCTATTCTGATTGTTGAATTCGCTAAGGTGGAAGTAGACAAAGGTATGGATGTGGTTCAGGCCGCCATTTTAGCTGGTAAACTACGTTTCAGACCTATTGTGATGACCTCCCTGGCCTTTGTGTTGGGTATGCTACCTATGGTATTGGCAACAGGACCGGGTTCGGCTGGTCGCCATTCAATAGGTACGGGAGTGTTTTTTGGAATGTTGGTGGCCATTACAATTGGTATTGTATTAGTGCCATTTTTCTTTGTGATGACTTATAAGCTGAAAGAGCGAATTACTAAGCGCTTAAAGTAGATGATAATGAACAGACATATATTAAAAACTTTATCCCAAACAGGAATGGTAGTGATAGCACTGGTGGTGCTAAGTACCTCATGTAAGGTAGGTAAGAAGTATTCACGTCCCGAATTGAACTTACCAAGTAAGTTGGAGGAGATGAGCATAGATACCAGCACTATTGACGATATAACATGGTGGAAACTTTACACAGATACGATTCTTCAGAGTCTGATACACGAAGCGTTGGAGAATAATAAAGATATGCTGATTGCTACGGCTCGTTTAAAGCAATACATGGCGGCCAAACGAATTGCTTCGGCTGATTTGTTTCCGCATTTATCGGCTGATTTTCATGCCGAGCGTGAGATGGAAAACTATGGCGGAAATAATGAGGAAATATCACCGGAACTGGAACTGGAAGGAACTTTAAGTTGGGAGCTTGATTTATGGGGCAATATAAGATGGGGGCGTGAAGCGGCAATTGCCGACTACCTGGCCACACAAGAAGGACAGCGTGCTTTGCAAATGACGATAGTGGCCGAAGTGGCCCAAACCTATTTTGTTCTGATTGCTCAGTATGATGAGTTGGATATCATCCGCCAAACCCTGAAGGCTCGCGAGGAAGGTGTAGGCTTTGCCAAGAAACGATTTAATGGAGGATTGACATCGGAAACATCGGTGCAACAGGCCGAAGTGGAGCTGGCTAAAACCATGACACTGGTGCCGGTGCTGGAACGAAAAATCAGACTGACACAAAATTCCCTGGCTCTGCTGCTGGGTACCTATAAAACAGAAATTGATGCCTGGAAAAGACTGGATGAGCAGGAGATGCCAGAGCAGTTACCGGCAGGGTTACCTGCTCAACTATTAGAGCGTCGCCCCGATATACGTAAAGCAGAGCAGGAACTGATTGCAGCCAATGCCCAAGTTGGGGTGGCTACCACCAATCGTTTTCCACGTTTGTCCTTAACATCCAGCTTTGGTCGCGAGAACGATGATTTAGGTGAGTTGTTAAAATCACCCTATTGGTTTTTTGCCGGCGACATTTTAGCGCCTATTTTTCAAGGGGGCAAATTAAAGGCGCAGCAAAAAGTATCAGAGGCTTTGCTGGAGCAGCAAATATATGCTTATCAGCAAACCGTATTGGTGGCCTTTCAGGAAACCAATGCAGCTATTATGACCGTGCGAAAGGCTAAGGAGGTGTATGAAGCGCAGTCGAACCTCCAAGCTGCCTCTCTCAGTTATCAAAAGCTAGCCCGACTGCAATATCTCAATGGTGTCATTAGGTATATTGATTTGTTAGATGCGCAACGGAATCTCTTAGATGCTGAAATCGAGCTTAATAATGCAAAGCGCGATGAGCTACTGTCGATGGTTTATCTATATAAAGCTCTAGGGGGTGGATGGCAACGACAATAACTGATGCCAAAAGAAATTAGGCTAACATAGCGATTAAAAAAGCACTCTGCCACAATGTTAATGGAAGGGTGCTTTTATTTTTTGAAAGACATATCTATTTCTTGCCAATGGTGCAATGCTTCGAGGTTTGAGGCAATCTCTCCCAATTGTATTTAATAGAATGTTTGATTGCCTGATGCTGTTTGGCTATTAATTTTAATTGGACCTGAACCAAGCGCTAAACTTCTTTTAACTGTATTAGAGTATGCTTTTAATATACCCGATTTTGATTTCATCAGAAAACTAAGTTCGCTCTTGGGATTTATTAATTGAAAATAAATGTTACCTGATAAAGAAGTGAATGTTGAATTACCTGTTAATCTTACTGACTTTCCTGTTTGACTGCCTGCAACGGTGTTAATAGATATTGTACCAGAGGCCTGTTCAATATTAACCTGACCTGATGTTGATTCTGCATTGATATGTCCCTTAATATTGTTTATCGTCAGATCACCTTCTTTTGATGTCAAATCAATATTTCCATTCATCATTTTAATTGTTTGGCGACCGCTGGAGGTTTGAATCTTAAGAGGTCCATTGAAATCGCTAACTGTAACATGTCCTCTTCCGGTATTAATAGAGGCTTCTCCGCTACAACGCCTGAGTATATGATTTCCCAGCTGCGCTGATAACTCCAATTGACCTTTTAATCCTGCTACTGTTACATCTCCTGATACAGTTTTGATGTCAACCGTGGCAGAAATATTTTCAAGATGAATTTTTCCCAATGTGGTGTTGATGGATTGCTTGGTACCTGTCAGGTTTTGCAACAATACCTGACCATTGGTGTTTTTAACAGCTATATTTGTACGTGAAGGTACTGATAGTCTAATAAGGCCTTTTGTGTTGTCTGGATTCGATTTTGGTGTATCAACCGTAATGGTCAGAGTTCCATTTTCACTTTTATGATGAATGTTAAGGTAGGGGTGAAGAGATGACGAGATATTTGCTTTAAGAATTGTTTGTGAAGTGCTGGTGCCCATAACTTCAACCCGGCTGTAATACCCATTAATAATAATAGTATGTATACCAGAATAATCTTTTTCAACAGAACTAACAATGCTCTGAGCATTAATTAGGTGAGTCATAAAAAGCAAGCTGATAAATAATGTCAGTAGTTGGTGTGTTTTTCTCATGATAGATTTTTTTTGATAAAAACAGATATTGAGATAGATCTATTTAGTTTCCTAACGAGTTAACTGGCTCGTTTGTTGCATTATAATATGTTTATATTATGGATTGTTCATATCCAAACTGTCGGAAATATTTATGCCGACAGGCTCAATGCAATAATTGCCTATAACTGGATATATGGTTGAAGATGTGGAGTGGAACTTAAAAAAGACTATTAATTACAATCGGTAACATAGTTTTGTTACTTCGGTTATTAACTTAAAATTGATGGATTACATTGTTTATAGTAGAATAGAAGCTCATTTTAAAGAAAGAATACTGATTGAAGGCAAATGGGGCGATGATTTGATTTATGCTTTCTTATATAAAGAATGGAGCAGGTAAAGATTCTGCCTTTTCCTTCTTAGGTTGGATTCAGATAGTAAAGAAACGCCGCCACTGAAACAAATCAATGGTGGCGAATCGTATACAGGAAACTATAAAGAAATTACTGTCTTAGCTGACTAACTGTATCAACAATTGCTAGTAAAACGGCCGCACTAACTATGGTTACAACAGCTACAAGGAAAAATTTAACTAGTATCATGGCTTATTATTTTAAAGGTTAATATATGCTGGTATTAAAACAATAGCTGTACCAAAAAAGTAAGCCTTTATAGTCTTTAACAAAGATTAGTATTTCGAAATAATTAAGGTTTACCTAACAACAGGCCAGAAAGAATTGGCCGAGGTAGTTCCTTTAATAGCCCCAAATAGATGCATGGATCATACACAAAATAACTCGAAGTTTCTTCGATGATTATTGAATAAATATTGATGAAATAATTATAAACTATCTTCGAGTGAACAATGGGTATGAGTATACACCAGTTCATAGTTAGATTGATACGACTACAAACAAAAAAAAGCTTCAGTATTATACCGAAGCTTCTTTCTTGGTGACTCAGCAGGGATTCGAACCCTGGACCCACGCCTTAAAAGGGCGTTGCTCTACCAGCTGAGCTACTGAGTCATCCTTATACCGACTTTTGTCGGCTTTCAAAAAAATAGACCTTCCTTGAAAGGTCTAAAAGTGGTGACTCAGCAGGGATTCGAACCCTGGACCCACGCCTTAAAAGGGCGTTGCTCTACCAGCTGAGCTACTGAGTCATCCTCATACCGACTTTTGTCGGCTTTCAAAATTAAGACCTTACGCTTTAAGATCTAAAAGTGGTGACTCAGCAGGGATTCGAACCCTGGACCCACGCCTTAAAAGGGCGTTGCTCTACCAGCTGAGCTACTGAGTCATCCTTGTTTTTCTCAATTGCGGGTGCAAAGATATATGCTTTTCTTGTGATTGCAAATTTTGATGTGAAAAATATTGTAAAATATTCCAATGTAAGAAGGTCTTTAGCTGACTTCTTTATATTTTCTTGTTGATTTTCAGATAGGATAAAAGTGTCGTAACTTTAGTTGTAATAATTTAAGCAATGAAACGAAAAGCAGCAGTAGCAGGCACGTTTTATCCCGGTGAGAAACATTTGCTGGTGACCAAGGTTAACCATTACCTGGATGAACAAGAACAAGTGTTGTCTTCTGAAAATATACGTGCCTTAATTGTGCCGCATGCAGGTTATGTGTATTCGGGCAGTGTAGCCGCCGATGCTTTTGTGCAAATAATAGGGCAAGCGTTTGATACCGTATTTCTGATTGGTACCAGTCACCAGGCAACGTATAAAGGTGCGGCCCTTTGCGATGTCGATATTTTTGAAACACCTATTGGTGATGTGGTGGTTAATACCCAAATTACTGCTGAATTATGTTCCAACAGTCCCTTGTTTCAGTATAATAACTACTTGCATCGTGATGAACACACTTTGGAGGTGCAGTTGCCTTTTTTGCAAGGTGTGTTAAGTGATTTTCAGATAGTGCCTTTACTCATTGGCACAAAAGATACGGATGAGATTCAGCAAATAGCTGATCAGCTAAAGCCTTACTTCAGACCGTCAAACCTGTTTGTTATCAGTACTGATTTCTCGCATTACCCACCTGCTTCATTCGCCGGGGAAGAGGATAAAAGTACGGCCGAAGTCATTTCCATCAACAAAGCCGAAGAGCTAATCAAGCACCTGGAGAACCAGCAAGAAAGTTTGACGCCCAACCTTTTAACCGGCCTGTGTAGCTGGACAGCTGTTTTGACGCTCTTGTATTTAACTCGCGATGAAGCTGTGGTATACCATAAGTTGAGCTATGAACATTCCGGCATGAAACTTCAGCGCGATACGTCACGCGTGGTGGGTTATCAGGCTTTCGCTATATCTGATAAACCCAACGTTTACAATTTAACCCAGGAGGAAAGAAAAGCACTGCTTAATTTGGCTCATCAGTCTATTGTCAGTCATATTAAAGGAGAAAAGGTAGAGGAAGAGGAGTTGGCATTGGATGTTTCTGGTGTATTTGTATCTGTCTATTGTCAGGATGAATTAAGAGGGTGTTTGGGGCACGTTGACAGTAGGTTGCCATTGGGGCAGTTAATTCGAAAGTTAGCGGTCGATGCTGCTTTTTATGATTCGCGCTTTAAGGCTATTGAGGCGGAAGAACTGGAAGATGTACATATTGAAATATCTCTGCTGACGCCCCTGAAGCAAGTGGACAATTTAGAAGAAATTGAGGTTGGACGGCATGGAATTTATATTAAGAAAGGGTTTAGCAGTGGCCTGTTTTTACCACAGGTTGGTGCCCGAAACCATTGGAGTACAGAGGAGTTTCTGGGGCATTGTTCAAAAAGCAAAGCGCAGATAGGCTGGGATGGTTGGAAAGATGCCAATATATTCACATTTGAAGCAATGATTATAGCTGATAAAGATGAGGCACGAGGCTAAATATTATCGCAAAAAAGGAAATACTGTCATCTGTGAGCTGTGTCCGAATATGTGCCGTCTGTTAAATGGAGAAACAGGCAAGTGTCGTACGCGAACCAACCGACATGGGATGCTTATAACGGAGGCTTATGCCAATCCTTGTGCCTTGCATATTGACCCAGTGGAAAAGAAGCCCTTGTATCACTTTTTGCCCGGAACATCAACACTATCTTTAGCTACTGCAGGATGTAACCTGGCTTGCCGAAACTGTCAGAATCACGACATTTCGCAGACATCGCCTTTAGAAACACAGAATTTAGATTTACAGCCTGATGATATCGTAGTCATGGCGATTCAAAAAGGATGTTCATCGATATCATACACCTACACCGACCCGGTGGCCTACTATGAATACATGTTAGATACGGCTCAAAAGGCAAATGAAAAGGGATTGAAGAATATTATGGTTTCTGCCGGTTATATCAATCCTCAGCCTTTAGATGAACTGCTGCCTTTTATCGATGCTGCCAATATAGACTTGAAGACATTTGACGATAATGTTTACCACGAATTATCAGGCGTCCACTTAAAACCGGTACTTAATACGCTGCTAAAGCTCAAAGAAGCCGGAGTATGGCTCGAAATAACCAACCTGCTTGTACCTACTTATTCTGATGATGTGGCGATGATTGAAAAAATGCTTGATTGGCTAGTTGAAAATGGGTTTAAAAGTGTGCCTATACATTACAACCGTTTTGTTCCCACTTATAAACTGCATTATCTGCATTCAACCCCTATAGCTTTGTTGTTGCAAGTGGCCGAAATGGCCGTATCTAAAGGTATGAAGTATGTTTATGTTGGCAATATTGGCCCTAACCATTACTCAAACACTTACTGTCCGGTTTGCCAAGCTGTTTTATTATACAGAACGGGTTATTCCATTCGTTCAAAGTTAAATAATTATGGAAAATGTGATGAGTGTAACTGTGAGTTGGATGGTGTCTGGAAATGAGTGTTTTATAGTGGTGTCATTAGCTTTTGCTCGTTGCTTAATTGGCTCTATCTACTATAAAAATGTTTTTTGATGAAACAAAAGTAATCCCTTATCGTAACTGTGGTTCCTAGCCCGCACAAGCAATTTTATGAATTTAATTTAATGAATTATGAAACAGTTATTTGCAATTGTTTTTGTTGGTGCTTTGTTCTTGGGGATATCACAAAGCGCTAGTGCTCAGTTGTCAGACGAGGAGTACAATTATGTGACGATGGATTTACGTGGGATTTTAAATCTTACGATGACAACTAATCCACAAGTCGATTTTTCTTTTAAAACCATTGCTGAGTACCAGCAGGGTATCACACGTTTTAACGCCACTCAACTAGAGGTGGATGCTACATTAGCGTGGGATTTATTTGTTTATGCTAATACAGATAATTGGACCCAGGTTGAAGCATACTCAACAAATGGTAATGCTGCTTTGCCGGCAGAGATTTTAGAGTTACGCTCATCAGTGGATAACTCAGCTTCTCCATCAGATTTCTTAGCAGGCTTTGAGTCTCTAAAAGGATTAACTAACTCAGGTGTTGCTGCCGGCGTACCAGCTGCTGCGACTCAGTTCTTAGCAGGTGGCGTTGGAACCGGATTGGCTCCTAACTCATTTGCTCCTGGTACGGCTGCAGGTAATCCTACGACACACCGTTTCCGCATTGATATGCGTATGGTGCCTGATATACCAGCAACATTCCCGAATTCAACAGTGGCAATGGCTGGTCCTGATTATGCTCAGGCTGGTTACTATTACCTGGAGGTAGTTTACTCGTTGGTTGAAGACTTGTAGAGTTAAAACATAACAAATGACGAAAAGAGGGTGCATCACCTTCTTTTCGTTGTATTATAAAATCACTTCATTAATGCCTGGATTGAAGAAACATATTAAGTTGATAATGGTCGTGGCCTGCCTGTTGGGGAACAGTTTTACTCCAAAAGCACAGTCCGTTAACTTTGCCATAAAAACTTCTCCAGCCATTAATTTAGATTTTAATACAGTGCAGAAATATGTTTCTGGTATCACTGTTATGAATGTTTGTGAATTAAATATTGAAGCGGTAGGTACCCAATGGGATTTGTATGTGGGAGCCACCACTACCGTGCCGGGACAATGGGATGTGAATAGTGTCTATTCGGCCACAGGAAGCGTTCCTCCAATCAATATTTTGGAGTTGCAATTTCGCAATGCATCCGGTACTTCGCAGGTGCCTGGATTTTTTCCAATACAAGATATATTAGCTCCTACTTATATCATCGGCTCACCTGTTGCCCCTGACCCGACTATTAACTGTCCGGCGGTTGGAACTAATCAGGCAGGCAATTATCTGGCCTCACCATCGTGCCATAAATTTAACGTGGATATGCGCGTGGTACCAGGTTTTGGTTTGCAGTCCGGCTCTTACAGTTTAAGAATTGACTACATTCTTGTTCAGGATTTATAAATGATACCTAATTAATGATGCGTAACCTGAATAAAAGCTTTTTCACACTGGCCATTTTGTTATTATGTAATTTGGTGGTTCATACTGCGAAGGCACAATCAGGTGTTAGCATGAATTTCTTACAACCTAATTCCGAAATAAAACTATCTGAATTTGCGAGTAATGTGCTTCGCTTGGTCAACAATACCAATCGGCCACAGGAGGTAAAGCTAATGGTTAATCCACCTGCAGGATGGCGTATGCTTGGCAAGTCAGTCAAAAAATATCAACTGGCCGTAAATGATTCGCTGATTGTTCCGGTTCGCCTGCAACCAGCTGGTAATCTACAGGGCGATATGACCTATATCACCAATGTTTTTCTCACTTCACAAGGCTATACTATCGCCAACGCCACCTGGAACATTGAAATAAAAAAGCGATCGGACTGGAGCGCCAACTTATCATCCAACCAGGTCTACTTCTCGCAAAATACAGATTCAACCACCTGTACTTTAAACCTGTTTAACAGTGGTAATGCCGATGAAGCATTAATCGTTAATGCGCTTACCGAGCCGGGCGTATTGATTCAAAACCAACGGGGTGACCTGGTAAAAGAAATACGTTTACCGCTATTGCTAAGAGTCAATCAGGATACCAGCCTAACCTTTAATGTGGCCCGAATAGAAGAAGACGTTCTTCCAACCCAACAGGACGAAGAGGAAGTAAAGCGTTACCGTATCAAGGTTAAAGTGCTGAACGAACGGCAGAAGCACTTGTCGAAAGGCACATGGACAGGCAATATCAATTTCTTAAAGCTATCGGATAGCAGGCAGGTGGAAGAGTCTGTTTTGCCATCGTTTCCTTTAACAGTGGAATGGAATAGCTTTAATATTCTTGAAGATAATACCTATGGTTCATTGGGGCTGTATGGTTACAAGAAACTTAGTAACAGTCGCTATTTTTCCTATTACTACCAGGCCAGCTTTGTTCAAAATCAAATTGACTTTGGAGCTCTGCAAGGCGATTATTTCTACCTGGGCTATTTTACCCCACACTATAATGTGGAAGTGGGTGATATCACCGCCGGTAAAATTGGTAGCTTGCTGGTCGGTTCAGGTATTAAGGGAAGTTATACCTATAAAAACCATCAGGTGGGAGCCATTTATATTGGTAATCCATCGCCTTTTGAAGATCCTTTTTTAACAGGCTATGGGGCCTTTTATACATACAAGAAGAACAAATTAAAGGCCGATGTTTATTATGAATCGACTAATAACACGGTGCACGATATTCAGTCGAACTATGCAACAGTAGATGCTAATTACCGCGTGAATCAGAGTCACACGATACAGCTGGGAGGAGGTTATAGTATTGAAAACTATACAGGAGCAGGTGTTGAGGGTGTTACTGGTTATAGAGCGAAACTGGGTTACTGGGGCTTAGTAAAGAAGTTTACCATTAATTTTAATGGATTGTATCATTCCGAATCGTATGCGCCTCGCCGGGGTGTAATTAATAGTTCAGCAACGGTAGCTTACCCTATAACCGAACGTATCCGTTTACGTGGTGGTGGATCTTTTTTTGAAAATGCGCCATCAGATGTATTATACGATGGCAGTATTCGCGATACGATTTCAACCAGTAGGACTAATTATTTTGTGCAGATGTTGCAGACGGTTAATGGACAGAGTTTTGTGTTGCAGCCCCAATATATTATGTACAAATCCAATGCTCTGAATACCAATACGGCTGGAGCAAGTTTTGAATACCGCACCCGGCTTAATAAACAAACTAGTTTCTTTTCGACTGTTTTTGCAGGTCAGGCTAGTTTTCCAACCTATTCCGATATTGACCCGATTTTTGTTTCAAATATTCGCTTGTCGCTGCGTTATAAGCATTTTAATGCCAATGTGCGTTATTATTATGGCCCGTTTTATTTAAATGAGCAAATTATCTATGTGAATACCTTAGAGAATCCCCAGCGCTTATTTGCCATGGTGAATCACGATTATTGGTTCGCCAGGAACAAGATGCAGCTTAATTTGAATATGAATTACAACTACCGAACAATACAAGGTCGCCATCAGTTGGTGGCACGTCCTGAGTTGTTTTATCATAGCAAAAGTCGTTTCCGCTTTAGCGTATATGCCAATTACCTCTTGTATGCCAATGCTCAATATGAGCGTTCGTCGACAACGGTTAACTATTCACCTATACAGAGCACTGATTTCTTAGTGCCGGCCAGTACATCTAATCGCATTGAATTTGGGTTTGGAATTAAGTTTAATGTGAATGTGCCGGCAGGTGTCGATCGTAATTATCGGGCTACCATGCTGGTGTTTCGCGATTTAAATGGCAACGGTATAAAGGACAGAGGAGAAGAGGGGTATGAAAACATGCTGATTCGGGTGACGCCTGTATCTGAAAACTTTACGGAAGATGATATATTGTTTCAGCAAGAGATATACGAACTCATAACCAATTACAAGGGAGAAGTGGAATATCGTCATTTGCCGAAAGGGAATTACAAGATTGAAACCATCCCGTTGGTTGCCACTGAAGGCTGGTATGGCGGACAGGAGTTTTATAAGTACATTGATGGTAATCAAGTGATAAATATTCCCTTGTCAAGGGGGGCTCGTTTGAGTGGTGGGATTTTTGTGCAACGTGATGTGCACAGTGACGATAAAGCCATTGTGTTGGGAGGCATTCGTGTGACTGCTGTTAATCAGTTGACGGGTGAGTCTTTAAGTTCGCTCACCGACCAATACGGTAATTACAGCATGTATTTGCCCAACGGCGATTACATCATCACCATCAACGAAGGTGCTGTTGGCTCTCGCTACCAGTTTTTGGAAAATAATATTCCCCTCTCGGTAAAAAACAGCGGAGAGAATTATAATGTTGGATTCTTCCTGGTTGAAAAGCAGCGTACCATCAATTTTGGAACAAAGAGAGGCTCAAATGCGATAATGCGTTCAGCAGGTATAAGAGATAACCGAAGTGGCAGCCAGGGTGAAGATGCTGGTTTAATAAGAATTTCTCCGCCTGAAGCTATTGGAAAGGGGCAGGTAGTGCAGTTGTTTGGAGCGGAACGAGAGCGCCTGAAGCTGGATGAATTAGATACTTTACAAAGTGTTGCAGATGTGATGTGTATTGAAACCATAAGTGGTAAATACCTGTATGTAACCAATGGAGTAACGAAGAAAGGAACGGTTAAAAAGTTGCTTAAAAAAATAAAAACACTCGGATATGCGGAGGCCGCTATTGTGAAAGTTGATGATTTGCCAATTGCAAAGGAAGAAGAGCAGGATGCAGCGCCGGTTGAAACAGGTGAAAAGCCCGTTAACTCTAGTAAACGTTTTGAAACGATTTCAACGGAGGCTGATAAAACGTTATTTAGAGTGCAGTTTGAGTCAACAGCCATATTGTATGAGCCATCTGATTTTGAAGAGAGTTTGCCAGGTATTGATGTGATATATACCATTCAGACTGGGGATGTCATATACTATTCGGTTGGTGCTTTTCAAACAGAAAAAGAAGCAAAGAAGTATTTGAAGTCGTTTAAGAAAAAATACAATACAATAGAAGCTGTCATCAGACAGTATGTTGATGAAGAATAATTGGATGTTGGATATAATATTTTAACAATGAAAAATCTTGTTTTTATACTCATGTGTTTAGTGTTGGGTGGCATCACGCAGGTGAATGCTCAGAGTGTTTCTGTTTCGCCGTCGCGTTTGTATTATAAAGAAGCTTTAGGGGGCTATAAAAGTCAGAAAATTCGTGTCACTAATAATGGAAGTAGCACGGAGACGTTTCAGGTTGTATTTAATAATTTTGGGTCGACGGGTAATAAAGGGAAAACACAATTGATTGAAGAAGAAGAATATCAACATGGGTGTTCGCAGTGGTTATCAGCATCGCCGGCCTTTTTTGAACTGGCACCGGGTGTAACACAAGATGTTGAAATTATGCTGCAGGTGCCTAATGTGCCGGAAGCTAACACAGCACGTTGGGCAGTAGCTAATGTCAAGTTATCAAAAGAAAATACAGGTGGACAAAATGGAGCCGAGAATGAAACCGGGATGCAGATTATGCAGACCTTTCAGTTTCTGATTCATATTTTTCAGACACCGCCAAGCGTAACGTATAAAGAGGCGCATATTACCCGATTTGTCCACAATGGTGTTAATGCCAGTAATCAACAAGAGTTACTGATGGAGGTGGAGAATACGGGGGAGACCATTTTAGATTGTGCACCTTATCTGGATGTGGTTAATCTGAAAACCGGAGAATCATCGCGTATTAAATCGCGTGCTTTTACGGTTTTACCACAAGGGAAACGAGAGTTGAAGTTTTATCTGCCTTCAGCATTGGCAAAAGGAAAATACAGCATTTTAGGTGTTGTTGACTATGGTAGTGATACCGATTTGGCCGGTGCTGAATTAGAGATTGAGATTAAGTAAGAGCAATAAAACACTTAATATTGTTAAGAAATTTTACGTCGAACTCGGGTTAACTACATATTGGATAAAAAAAAGTCGAGGTTGGGAGGATTAATCGACAGCCTGGCGTGATAAAAATCAGTGTTAAAAATGATTTCTGTTGAAAATATAACACTCGAAGTGTAAGAGTCTGAGGAGCGGGGTAACTTTTTTATCCCGCTTTTCTTATTATCTCAAAGGATGTTTAGGAAAGTCCTGAAAAATTGAAAGCAGTTATGCTAATTTGCTTTTGCGATTGAAAGTAGTTGGTGAATTTCTTGCTAGTCGCCTTGTTATGAGCACTATTTCTAGCGCTAAAAGCTTTATTTTTGTTGCTTACAACAATGATGCATTAGTTTGCAGAGCTGAAAAAATGTAATGTTTTTCATTGGCCTCAGCTGATGAACCAAAAAGCAAGTTTAGATTGATGGTTAAAAATTGATTCTTGTTTGAACCGCTGTAGGCGGAGAGTTGAATCAATTTCAATCAATCAAACGTAGTTTTTTGAGAGAAGCAGGTGCAGCCTTGATGTTTTTTCCTTAGTTTTTGTCATCAAGAACAAAAAGTAAGTCGGGTTTGGGCGAAGCGCCAAAAAGTATGTTTTTAGAGCAGAATGATGCTCTTAAGTGTTGACTATGCAAGGATTTATAAAGCCAAACAGAAAAGTAAACTATGGCCTCGATATTAATCGAGTATCGATAGGTCAGGAGATTGTCAGTCATTTTAATATAACCGTTGATGAATCGGTTCATAGCTTATGGAGTGGCCTGATGCCGACATCATCGTACCCGGAGAATAGTCGCGAGTTTGCCGGCATCTTAGGGTTTCATGAGTTGTTTTTGCCCTATGGCTTTTTAATGAACCTGACATTAAGTTTAGGTGTTGAGAATTTTGCACACTCAAGCCTTTTACATCTGGAAATTCGTAACGCTTTATATTTAAATCCTGCCTTTGCTGGTGATACCTTCTCTTGCGTGATTAAAATTAAGGATGTAAGCGATACCTCCAATGGTAATTATTCAACGGTTGTTTCTGAGCATGTGTTATCCAATCAGAAAGGTGAGCCTGTTTTTACATTAGAGCGTGTCACCTTGTTTCCGCGCATTAATGTGCTACAGCAATCAGGGGAGACAATGGTTGAACACCTAAAAAATCATCATTTTAAAGAAAAGATACTTGCCCGTGTGCGAGGTATTTCAATTGAAAACAAGATTGATGATTTTAATGCAGGTGATTTGTTGTTACATCCATTTGTTAGGCCAGTAGGTAAAAGTGAAAACTTATTCTGGGCCACCTATTTTAAAAACACGCATCCCATTCACTTTAACTACCAGCGCTACAAACCTGGTGAGATTATTATTTCAGGCGGTATTGTATTATCTATGGTATTAGGTATTTCGGGCCGCGAATTTCGTCAGTTGTTGTTGCCTCAGGTTGATAAAGCCTTTCATGTTGTGCCGGTGGTAGCCGAAGATAGGCTAGGGGCTTTTAGCTACATCAAAAGTAATACGCAGATAATGCCAGGTTTTGAAGAGATTGAAGTACGTACCTTTGGTTTACGTAACGTCGATACAGAGCCCGAGCTTTCGGATGCAGACTTCCCATTGGAACTGTTTAACGGCCTGCAGCGACCTGCCGACGTGGAACGTATTTTAGAGGAAAAGTGCCCGGCACTGAAAGGGAAAATCTGCTGTGTGGCCGATTGGAAAGCATTGAGGAAAGTGGAGTAGAAAATATAATATGAAAGTAAAGCCTGTCAGACGACAGGCTTTTTTATTAGCTGGTATTCGGGAGTGAAAAACTGAACGGATAAGGGAGGAAAGTAGAGAGAAACAATCAATGTTGTTTAAAAAGGAGTCTCAAATTAATAACGCTTAGTGCATAGCCGTTATGTTAATCGAAGGATTTGCGCAGCTTATCAATTTTTTTAGTTCATTAACACAATTAAGTGTTACATTTGTATTGTAAGTGTGTATAAACTAACGTAATGATGTAATAGTAGAGGATGGTGAAACGTTATAAACTACTATACGTACAAATGTTTTTTGGGAAAGAAATAGGTGAATATGAATTACAATATGATTCGAAGAATAAAAGTATTGGTAGCTGTTTTGTTGTTGCAAGTGGGGAGTATTAGTCTTATGGCTGTAAATATCACAACAAGCCAAACTGTTACAGGACCAGTGACTTATAATGAGTTGGTGACAATAGTAGATAATGGTAATCCTAATGATACGGTTACTTATATTGTTGAAGGAGATTTTAGTTGTTTGGAATTGACAGTTCAAGCGAATACAATTATGTATATTAAAGGAGATCTGGTGGTTGGAGCTGTTAATCAAAATAATGTTGACTTTCAGGTTTATGGTACGCTTGTAGTGACTGGAAGTTTGGATGTAAGGGGTAAAAATTCATTGGAGCTTAATATTGAAACTACTGGTATTTTAGTAGTTGGAGGAGCTTATGACTACACAGGTAAGAATGGAGGAGCAGCTGAGGATAATGCAGGACAAATGTATTTAAGTGATCCTGATGACTTTACCGGTTCTGGTAATGGTTCAGGTGATATAGGTGACTTAGTTGAAGCTGGGGTATTGCCAAGCGATATAGTGGAAGACTTTGTAGAAAACGTTGATGAAACTTTATTTACGACAGCTACATGGAATGGAGGAAGTACACAATGGGATATTGATGGTAATTGGACAAATACAGATACACCAACTACAGGTGATAATGTATTTATTGGTGCAGGTGTAGCTTTATATCCGCAGTTTTGTTCAGGTAATGAATATTTTATGTGGGATTTAGATTTGGAGTCTGGAGCTGAATTAGTTATACCAGAAGGTAGTAAAGTAACAATCTTGGGAGATGTTACAATTCCACTTGGAGCAAAACTTACAGTTCAAAACTCAAATGCCAGTCCAACATCGCTAATTGTATATGGTGATGTTGTAGGGAATATTGAGTTCTCTTGGACTTTTGACCCATTACACTGGTTTTTTATAGGACATCCTATTTCAAATCCATCGATGGCCAACTATCGAGCTATCTTAACAGATGAATCTAATCCAAACAATAAGTATGCTTTATACGATTATCAGAATGATGGTACGCTCAACAACCTGGCTTCTGAAGTTGAAACCTATGAGTTTAATCAAGAAGTAGCTTCAGGAGAAAGAATCAAAGGTTATCAATTAAAGGTGTTGAATGCAACAACTATTTCACAAACCGGACTGCCTAATAACCAAGAAAGCTATTCAAAGCAGGTTGTTTATGGCTGGCAGATAATTGCCAACCCTTATCCTGCCTATTATCAAATACCCGTTGGTAGTCTTGATTTTGAAGGAACAGAAAAAACTGTTTATGTATCAGATTCTGACAATAGTTCATCAAAACAGTTTTATACTTTTAATACAGTGAATGGAATTGATGTTCCTGAAGGTTCAGCAGGTAATATAACAGATGGAATTATCGCTCCCGGGCAGGCCTTTTACATTCAAGGTACCAATACGGCGGAATCAATAGTCTTGAGAAAGTCAAATCTGGTGCATGCATCAGGGGTTACACTAAAGTCAGCACCTAAGGAAATAGAAGAAAACCTTCTACGCATAAAGCTATCTAATGAACATGGTTTAACTGATGAAGCAGTTATAGCATTATTCCCGGATGGAGATGTTGCTTTAAATAGTCAGGACTCGAAGCAAATGATGCACAATGGCACCGACTATTCTTACATCTATTCAATGGTAGATGGAGAAAAAACGGTTATTAATGTATTGCCCGAGACACTAGATGCTTATGAACAGCCTTTGGGTATTAAAGCAAAAGAAGGCACGCAGTATTTAAAAATATCAGGTCTTGATAATCTGATAAATGATTATGGAGTCGTTTTATTAGATAAAAAGACAGGTCAGGAGGTTGAAATGACCAGCAGCACAGTATATGAGTTTAAGGCTGATGCAGGTGAAGATCATGAACGTTTTGTGTTGCAATTTAATGTTGCCCATAAAAGTGAAGTGGCTACAGATTTGGATGATGTAGAAGATGATAAGGTGAGAATTTATATACTCGATAGTTCTAAATTAAAGATTGCAAGTGCTTGGGATACACATGAGAAAAAGGTTACTGTTTATACCTTATCAGGTTCAGTAGTTTTGTCAGACAATTATTCGGGACAGGAATATATGAAAGAGCTAAATATCAACACAGGTGTGTATATAGTAAAAGTCACTTGTGGAAATCAATCCTATCAACAAAAAGTACTCATTAAGTAATTAAACTGTCATATAGATTAGATAGAGCCTCCATTTGTGGAGGCTTTTTTTGTTTGTAATACTGAGATTATTCAATGTTGCGCTAAAAAAGACATTAGACATTGGTGCATAATTGGCCTAACTTTAAGGATGTCCAAAATAGTATGAAAGAGAACTTAACTATTGTATCTATTTATTGAATTATACGTATAAAATTTTTAGGATTTGTTTTTGGTGTGGAAACCTTAATTGTTGGTATGTTTTGATAAACCTTGATGTATGAAAAATATTTATGCCTATTTGTTGTTGCTGTCTATACTTTTGATTGATGTAGGGTTTGTGAATGGACAATCAGTTTTATTTGAAGACGACTTTTCCAGTGGTTCAATTAGTGCCGTCAGGTGGCCCGATAATGGTGGATATACATACAGCGCAGGAGAGATCTATGGTAGTGTTGACAGAAATAATCGGACAGAGTATATCGAAACTCAATCAGTTGTCCTGTCACAATATGGGAATGTGCTCATTTACAGAGAAGACCGTACAGATAGAACTGGAAGTACAACATGCACTGTATCTATTACAGATGATAGTGGTGCCACCTATGATGTTCTATTGACTTACGATCAATCCACGATTGATAACACAGGTGCAACTTATAGAACCATCGACCTTAGTAGCTACTCGGGTTCTACCGTGAATATACGTTTCGAGTTAACATATCCTTCTGGGTTTTCAGGTGCCGATAGATATTGGTATCTTGATGATATTAATATAACAGGTTATTCTCTTGAGAACCCCGGTGCTTTTACCATTACCGGTTCATTGACTACTCAATTAGACTTAGGTTGGTCTTTAAATACCTTAGGTGAAGATATTTTATTGGCTTGGTCAACTGATGGTGTATTTGGAGAACCGACCGGAACTTATAGTGTTAATGATCCAATTACAGGAGGAGGAACTGTTTTAGCTATGGGGGCTTCCTCAAGTTATTCACATACAGGTCTGACTGAAGGTCAATCTTATTATTATAAAATATGGTCTTATGATGGTAGTTCTGAGTATTCCATGGGAGCAACTACATCAGGTGTTACTACCAGTAATACAACTTTTGAAGATACCGATTTTGAATCCGGCTTAAACGGTTGGACCGCCTCCTCAGGATGGGATTCGGAAAACTATTGGTACAGAGGAACCGGTACATCATACCGAGGAAGCTACTCTGCATACATATCAGAAGATTTGGGAGTAACGCCTGGTTATAATTCGAGAAGGAGTGATGATTATTCATTAACTAAGTCTATTTCTATACCAGCTTACCAAAGTGTTTCCTTTTCGTTCTTCTTTAAAGCCATGGGAAGAGACGGATTTGCTACAGGAGAGTTATATGTGGATGGTAATCTGGAGAGTGAAGTGGATGAATTCTATGGTTATACAAGTTGGACGGAAAAAGTTGTTGATTTAACACATTATAGTGGTCAGACTGTAGATATAGAATTTAGGTGGAAACAAACCTGGGGAATGGATGGTACCAATCCTGCATTTTGTGTCGATGATATCAGAATGACTGGAAGTAATGTTGCGCGATTAGCGTCTTTTAATGCAAGTGTAATTGGTGTCGATGATGTTGAATTAACATGGGAGCAAAATTCTAGCGCCCATCCTGTTGTTATAGCTTACTCGTCAAATTCAACAATAGGTAACCTGGTTGATGGAGTGAGTTATAGTGTTGGTGATTTATTAGTAGGTGGCGGCGAAATAATTTATGTGGGCAGTGCATTGTCATACACCCATGCTGATGTTTCAGGAGCTGTCGCTTATTATAAAGCCTGGTCGAATAATGGAAGTGATTACTCAACAGGTTTGTCTGCAAGAACCTCACTGCCCGTTACCCTACCATTTACGGAAGATTTCGAAGGTGATGTGGAAGTTTGGAACCTGGGTTTTAATGCCTATACCCAATGGGTAATAGGTAGAGCAGAAGCAAACTCAGGTTCTAAGTCAGCCTATGTGACTGAAGATGGTGGAATAACTTCATCTACTTATAATTTTGCTACCACTTATGATGAACTTACTCTGCCCGTTAACTTAAAAGGATTTCAAACAGCTACCCTTGATTTTGCATGGCAGTTTGGAAATGAGTCGAGTGGAGAATGGGATGCTCAAGGCGATGTTTATATTGACAATAATCAGTTGAATGCCGGAGACCTTGAGCGTACTAGTGCATGGGGCGGCTCAGAAAGTTATTCATTGGACGCTTATTTAGGGAATATATCACTTATTCGCTTTGTAAATAGAACAGGATGGAATGCTTCTGAGACACCCGGTTTTTGTATTGATGATGTTGTAATAGATGGTACCATATATCCTGTTCAGGCTTTTACAGTGGAGAATTATAATACTTTGGCGAATAATTTGTCGTGGACAAAACATGCACAATTGGATGAAGTTATTGTTGCTTATTCTTTCGATGCCGGGGCTTTCGGAGAACCTGTAAAAGGACAAGAATATGTTGAAGGAGATGTTTTTACGGCTGGAGGTACTATTATTTATGCAGGGACAGGTACATCATTTACACATGAACCTCTGCAAACAAACAGAACTTATTATTATAAAATATGGCATAAAAGTGGGTTGATTTATTCTACATCCTTAACTGGTAATGCGACCACGCCTGACAATGTACGTTTTTTTGAGGATTGGGAAAATGATATCACTGGCTGGACCTTGGGTTCTTCAACAACCAATGCCTGGACAAGAGGAACGGCAGAAGCTTTCCAGGGAACACAATCGGCTTATGTATCGTCAGATGGAGGCATGTCTGCCGATTACGATACAGGTGATCCTGCTACAATTTGGTTAGAACATGCTATTGATTTAAGAGATTTTGGTTCCGCTAAACTGGCTTTTTATTATAAGGTAGATGGAAATATCAGTGATTATGGTGCAGTTTATCTGGATGGAGTTCAGGTTGGGAGCAATCTTAATAATCAAACAGTCTGGACAAAATTAGAAATAGATCTAAGTGCCTATATTGATCAAACGCCTACCCTTAGATTTATGTGGGTAAATGCCAGTGGTTCTGCTGAAAATCCGGGGTTGTGTCTGGATAATATTGCTATTACAGGCACCTATGATGAGGATTCTGAAATAAGTGCCGGAGCAGGTGTTGAACCCGATGATATTAGTTCTATAGTTGATACTCAGGCAGAAGAGTTGACTGTGTTGGATTTTGACATAACAGATCTTGGTACGGCAGATACGCGTGCAACGGTTTTTCATCAGATTACCTTTACACAAGGTGATAACAACCAAATTGCTAACTGGACAAATGCCATAGCTGGCGCCAGTTTGTATGGACCTGATTTAGGAGAAAGTACCGGCGTAAAATTAAGTGGAGTTATAAATGCTACCAATATTGTTTTTGAAAGCGATTCAATGATTGTAGTTGAAGATGGAACTATTGAGAATTATGAATTACGTATTTGGTTAAATTCATCACTAGAGTCTACTCTTGATAATCAGTTGTTTGAATTTAGGTTAGATGTCAATGATATGGTAGTTTACGATGGTTCTGGCTTTAAGGATGATTTAACACAAATGGTTGAAAGTGGCGATGCTAAAAATGCCTTGAGGATTATTGCAACGCAATTGCAATTCACTCAGCAACCTTCCGCATACGCTAGTGTTGATCAGGCTTTAGCAACTCAACCTGTTGTTGCCGGAACTGATGAAAATGGGAATGTTGATACTGATTATACAGGTACTATTGTGATTACAAACAGTGGAGGCATTGCTATGACGTATTCCGATCCCGGAGTGGCCTCGGGAGAAGCGATTTATACCGATCTTACTTTTACTGCCAGTGGAGGGCCTGTTACATTAACAGCAACTGATGGTGTACTAACTGACGGCATATCTAATAATGTTTTAATATCTAACTATTGTACAGGTGTTCCATTGACAAATACTAGTTTTATTACTTTAGTTAACCTTAATACAACCATCGACAATTACACTGGTGCAGATGGAGGTTATGGAAACTATTTAGATCAGTCAACCAGTTTGACAAGGAACAACGAGTATACCGTTACTGTTGGCTATGATTTAAGTGGCACTCGAAATATATCTATATGGATTGATTATGATGGAGGTGATGATTTTGATGCTTCGGAACAGGAATTATCTGTGTCAAGGTCGGGTTCAGGAGTTGTTAATGCTACCTTTACTGTGCCATCAGGTGCTGCCCTTGGAGCAACAAGAATGCGGGTAATGGTTACAAATCAAACTATTCCTTCAGATGGTTGCCATCCAGATGGCATAGGAGATGGAGAAGTTGAAGATTATACAATAATATTGACTGATAATAGTTGGCAAGGTCAAAATACTGATTGGACAGCAGATTCTAACTGGAGTAGTGGTTCAGTTCCTAACGGTACATCGGTATATATTCCTGAACATCCACTTTATGGAGATAGGTATCCAATTATTATCAGCTCAGTCTCAATTGGAGATATAGAAATAGCAAATAATGCATCACTGACTATTAAGCCAGGTGCATTAGTGGATGTTGACGGAGATGTTACTGTTAACGGAGATTTTATAATTGAAAATACAAATGCTTCACCGGCATCAGTTATTACCAATACAGCCGCCAGCATTACAGGTGATGTTACCGTTCGCTGGACCTACGATGAATTACATTGGTGGTTTACCGGGCATAGTATTTCAAACCCGACGATTGCTACCTACCAAGGTATCTTAACTGATTTAAGCAACCCTGGTAATAAATATGTGCTTTATGATTATACAGATGCTGGTAGCTTTGTTAACCTGGGCAGCACTGGTACTGAATTTAACCAGGGAGTCACTTCAGGTGAACGGATTCGAGGTTATCAGCTAAAAGTTTTGAATCCATCCACTGTAGTGGAGCACGTGGGTGCTTTAAACAATCAAGTATCCTATTCGAAAGAAGTGCAAAATGGCTGGCAAATAATTGCTAATCCATATCCGGCCTATTACCAGTTGCCTAAAGTAGCTGATGATAGCGGAGATTTTGCAGCGACAGAAGGAACGGTTTATGTGTCCGATTCAGATACCAATGACGATAAGCAATTTTTAACGTATAGTGTATTTACAACCATTGCTGTACCTGAGACTTTTGATGGCGTGATTGCGCCAAATCAAGCATTTTATATTAAGACCAAAGATAGTGAGTATGATTCTGGCAAATTAATTACAATGGATGCAGCTAATCGTACGAATGCAAGCTCAACCCCATCATTAAAGTCAGTTAGTACAACGCCACAGAATCTTCTACGCTTTTATCTAAGTAATGAGCACGGCTTAACTGATGAAGCAGTCATTGCTTTATTTCCTGAAGGTGATTTAGCTTTAAATACTCAGGATTCTAAACAACGTATGTATACGGGAACCAATTACTCATACATCTATTCGATGGTGGAGGGTACTAAAACTGTAATTAATATATTGCCAGAGGATCTAGAGGATTTTCAACAGATATTGGGAATCCAAACAAAGGCAGGAGAGCAGGAATTGAGGATTAGTGGCGTAGATGAATTAGGTGAGCAGTACGAAATTGTATTAGAAGATAAGCGAATGGATACTTTCACCACCATGACCAATGCATCGGTTTACGCATTTACAGCTGAAGAAGGTGTCGACCATGAGCGTTTTGTGTTGCATTTTAAGACATCGAAAACGGAAGTGCCAACCGATATTGATGATATTCATTCAGAAGATGGAGCTGAAGTAAAAGTATATGTGCAAAACGAGTCAAGCTTAAAAGTAACATGCGAATGGGATTTAAGAGATAAAACGATAGAGGTGTTTACCATTAGTGGTTCTTTAATGATGAACGATGAGTTTAGTGGCGAAGTATATGAAGCAGAGTTAAATGTTCAGCCAGGCATATACATTGTTAAGGTGTCGGGTGGTGAGCAGGTTTATCAGCAGAAGGTATTTGTAAAGTGACTTTAGTTGTTTAAAGTATATTTCAAAAGGCTCTCATTTGTGAGGGCCTTTTTATATATTGATATAGAAATAATAAAAAGGATGCTTCTGCTGATACGCGGTCACAGAATTGGGTTCTAAGGCTAATATTACTTATAAAAGTGAATAATAAATTTAATTTAAAGGTTAGATGGAAGTCACACATCTAGCCAACCCATATTTTATATCTCCGTATGTGGATTGTAAATCCGTTGTTTCATAGGGACATAATAGCCTTTTTATCACTGGTATTCGAACTAGTGTTTTATCACTATTAATTCTGGATAAAAAAGAATTACTACATCTATCCATCAGACGTTTGTCACTGGATAGTATTCAATTGTCAAATTTTTGAACTATAAAGTCTGGAAATCGTTATTTTTACGAACTTTTTTAAAATTGCTATACGTGGGGATTTATGGCATTATAACGCATGAATTGGAATAATTTAATCATCCATTTGTGTATTAATCTGGAGTAAAAGGATAAAAAAAATGAGATATTATTACATTGTAGTATTATTACTTCTGTTGGGGGCAGGAGTAAAAGGACAGAATCCATATGCCGATGGAACTGTTATACCGGGAGGAACAAGTATAAATGCAAGATGGTCAATTGCTGCAGGAACATCTGTCAGCACGAACGGTCATTTTACCTCAAGTGCTGATGGAACAGTCAGTGGCGATTTTACTGTTAATGGTAATTATACCCATACTGGTTGGACAAGAGACCGCTTCTTAAGTGGTTCGGTCGTTGAAATATTTGGAAACTTATACGCTAATCAAGAGTTAAGGGTTGCCAATGGAGCTACCCTCATCGTCCATGGCGATTTTTACAATTATGGAGGAGGATCCACCCGGTTAGCAGGGAATATTGTTGTGACAGGTGATGTTTACTTAAACAATACTAGCATTCGAAACACTGGTAATATTGTTGTTGGAGGTAATTTAACAATGTCAGGTGGAAGTAGCTCTTCGGGCGATATTTATGTGCTTGATCCAAGCGCCACCGTCAATGTCCCCGGCTGGATGGGGGTTAATACCGGAGATGAGGAAGATTTTATTAATGATGAATCTGACAATACAGCTCTAAACGATGCCTTGGTAAAGGCAGGCTTAGCTACTAGTGTCGACGAACCGACGAATTTTACCTACACGAACCTGACTGATGTGACAGTAGATTTAAGTTGGACAGCCAATGCAGATGGCGATGATGTGCTCATCACTGTTGCAACAAGTGATCTAACCATTAATCCGGTTGATGCCACTATCTATTCAAATGGCGATAATATTGATGGTGCTACAGTGATATACACGGGTTCTGTGTCGCCTCAGCTTGGGGTTACTATTACAGCTGATGTGGATAACTATTTTGCAATTTGGTCGGTTAATAGTACAGGTGAATATTCCCGGGCGGTAAAACTAACGGTAGATATGCTTTCTTCTTCAACTCCATTTTATGAGGATTTTGAAAATGGAAATGCAAATAGTTGGTCAATCGGTTCTAGCCGTGGTAATACATGGGCCATAGGAGGAGATGAAGCGTATATGGGGGGAAATGCTGCGTATGTGAGTGAAGATGGTGCAACCGCAGGTTACGATGCCAATACTGGTTCAACTGGATGGGTTTCAATGGAGAAGACCATTGATTTATCATCGACTGACTACAGTTCATTTAAAAGTTTAGAACTGTCTTTTTATTGGAAAGGAATATCTGAGCCAGGCTACGATGGCGGTATTGTTTATGAAAATCGTACTAACACATCCTTAACCAGTGACTTGGAGTTAGCCGGTCAGGAAGCCTGGAAAGAAAAAGTAATTGATATAACCGATTATCTAAACACCTCATTTGAGCTTGGTTTTTGGTTTTATTTCGATTGGAGTGTTGGGGAAAATCCTGCACTTTGTATTGATGAGGTGAGGATAACCGGTAGTGAAGTCGCTCGTCCTCAAAGCTTTTCTGGAGCTGCCACGTCCACTTCGCAAGTTGACCTGAATTGGGTGAAGAGTGTAGATAATGATGATGTAATAATCGCCTACTCTACTTTTGGCTCGATAGGCCGGCCCGAGAGCGGCCAGGCTTATACTGCTGGTGATTATTTAAGTGGTGGAGGCCAGGTGATATATGTCGGTTCTGCCAGTTCTTTTGCACATACCGGGAACTTTTCCGATGAAATAAGCTATTCAATCTGGTCGGTCAATAACGATATTTATTCATCTACATTATCAACAACAGTAAAGATACCAGTAGCATTGCCTTTCAGCGAAGGTTTTGAAAGCGATATAAGCGTTTGGGAGTTTAATGGAGGAACCGATAATGAGTGGGTAAGAGGTAAAGCAGAAGCAAGTACGGGTACACAATCAGCTTATATTTCAAATGATTTGGGTATTTCAGCGGGTTATGATAATGGCGTTTATTCAGATACATACCTGGAGTTGGAGGCCGATTTAAGAAATTTCGAAACAATCACGCTTAGCTTCGAATGGAAAGCAAATGGTAACTACAATCAGTCAGGTAGGGTCTATATTGATGGAGTACAACTCAATGGTTCCACAGATACTTATAATACCCGACGCTACTACGATCAAACGAGCTGGCAAAGCGAATCAATAACCTTAGACGGAACAAATGCTAATTACAACGGCATAAAAACAATTCGCTTTAGATGGTATAATAATACAGGTGGATCCTCCCAAAACCCAGGTTTTTGTGTCGATAATTTTAAAATCACGGGTACGATTGCCGACCCCACTTCCTTTTCTGCAACCAACCCAAATGATTTGTTCAATACTTTAAGTTGGGGAAAGAATGCTTATGACGATGAAGTATTAGTGATTTGGTCAAGCGATGGCGTATTTGGGACGCCTGAAGAGGGTGTCATTTATGACGAAGGAGATGTATTACCCGGTGGCGGGACTGTGCTGTTTATTGGCGATTTGTTAAGTTATGAGCACTCACCACTTAATTACGGTTCAGTATATTATTACAAAGCTTTTTCGTCACGAAATGGTATTTATTCAACTGGTATAGAGGCTAGTGCAAATACACCAGCCAAAGTGTCCGTGTTATTTGAAGACTGGGAAGATAACTCAGATGCTTATCCCGAATGGTCATCAAGCTATTCTAATATTGCTTCGGCATCATGGTTGTTAGGAGGAACAAATCTTGTTTCAGGTGGATCTCGTTCTGCTTACATAACAGCTGATGGTTCAACCGCAGGTTATGTTGAAAGTGGAGGAACGTATTGGGCTACATTATCAATAACAGTTGATTTAACCGATTTGCATACGGCCAATTTAACTTTTGACTGGTTGAGCCTGGGAAACCCAACTTATGACTATGGCTCGGTTTTTATAGGTTCTACGCAAATAGGACAAGAGTATTCTGGTGAAGGAACTAACTGGTCGAAGGAATCAATTAATCTGGATGCATTTGTAGGAAGTGTTCAAACGCTTGAATTTCGATGGAACAGTACGGGTTCTGCTTATTATCCACCGGCTTTTTGTATTGATAACATAGAAGTCGGCGGGATTTATGAACCAACATCAACTATTACCAACGGACAGAAATTAGCCACATCAGTTTCTTCAATTGCCAATACATTGGCAGATGCGATAGAAGTATTTTCTTTCGATCTAACCGATAAATCATCGCAGTATTTCGATATTACACGACTTCAGCAATTGCGTATTAGTAAAGGTGCAACCAATACAATTGGTGATTGGAGCGATGCGTTGGCAGGGGCTAGGTTGTTTGGACCAGATATACCAGCAGAAGGGATGGATGGTGTAATAACAAGTTCAGGAATCACGTTCACAGCAAGCGATATGATTCTATTGGAAACGCAGGATGCGCCGGAAACCTATTCTATCAAATTGTGGTTAAACGCCGATTTAAATAGCAATGGTATTAACGATGGTGATAGTTTTGATTTGGCCTTGGAAGGAAGTAATATGGTCACTGGTTTGGGAGATGATTTTATAAAAATTGACATGGTTGAGAGTGGAGCTATCCCTGTTTCGGTAATTGCCACCGAGCTGCGCTTTACTCAACAACCCTCTGCTAATGCAACTATCAATTCTATTTTAGGACAAGTGCCCGAAGTGGCTGCTACTGATGCTAATGGTAATATCGATTTAAATTACTCAACCAACGTAGTAATGACGAATGATGATGGCGCGAGTGGATCAATTGGTATGAGTAATGTAACTGTGTCGCCTGTCAATGGGGTGGCTTCTTTTGCTAATTTAACATTTACAGAAACTGGCGTAGTAACACTTAGCGCTACTTCCGGAAGCTGGACCTCCGATGTTTCTAACCAGGTGACGGTCGGTAATTATTGTCAGCCCGTTAATAATTCATCCGATCGTTATATAACCAATGTCATCATAGAAAGTATTAATAATACCACAGGAGACGATGGTGGATATGCCGAATTTTTGGATCAGGTAACCAGTTTTGCTAAAGGAGAAACCTACAATATTAGTATAGGGGTGAGAAATAACACAGGAACAGGTTATGCTATTGTGTGGGTTGATTGGGATGGTGATGAAAACTTCGATAGTTCCGAAAGCTTTGCAATTGGAAGTACCAGTAATACGGGAAGTCGCGTTTTGATAGGGCAGATTATCGTTCCGCCAGGGGCTTTATCCGGGACTACAAGAATGCGAGTGCGCTTTACGCAAAGTAATAATACATCAACACCATGTAATGCTTTGAATGGAGAAACAGAAGATTATTCAATCGTTGTTGCTTCTGATGGATGGTTAGGACAAAACACAAATTGGAATGTCTCAAGTAACTGGTCCACAGGTTCAGTTCCTGATGGTGCGACTGATATTTATATTCCAGAGCATCCTTATTACAACGATGCTTTCCCAATTATTGATGGAACTGCCAGTATGAATGATTTGGATATTTCGACAAACGCATCACTTACTATTATGAAAGGAAGTTTAGTGACGATAAATGGAGATGTCAATGTTCAGGGAGATTTTATCATTGAAAACACTAATACGCAGCCTACTTCTATTATTACTAATACAGCCGCCAGCATTACAGGCGATGTTACCGTTCGCTGGACCTACGATGAATTACATTGGTGGTTTACTGGGCATAGTATTTCAAACCCGACGATTGCTACCTACCAAGGTATCTTAGCAGATTTAAGCAACACTGGTAATAAATATGTGCTTTATGATTATACAGATGCTGGTAGCTTAGTTAACCTGGGCAGCACTGGTACTGAATTTAACCAGGGAGTCACTTCAGGTGAACGGATTCGGGGTTATCAGCTAAAAGTTTTGAATCCATCCACTGTAGTGGAGCACGTGGGTGCTTTAAACAATCAAGCATCCTATTCGAAAGAAGTGCAAAATGGCTGGCAAATAATTGCTAACCCATATCCGGCCTATTACCAGTTGCCTAAAGTAGCTGATGATAGCGGAGATTTTGCAGCGACAGAAGGAACGGTTTATGTGTCTGATTCTGACTCCAATGACGATAAGCAATTTTTAACGTATAGTGTATTTACAACCATTGCTGTACCTGAGACTTTTGATGGCGTGATTGCGCCAAATCAGGCCTTTTATATCAAAACAAAAGATAGTGAGTATGATTCTGGTAAATTAATTACAATGGATGCAGCTAATCGTACGAATGCAAGCTCAACTCCAACATTAAAGTCAGTAAGTACAA
This sequence comes from Carboxylicivirga litoralis, assembly GCF_025499605.1. Taxonomy (GTDB): domain Bacteria; phylum Bacteroidota; class Bacteroidia; order Bacteroidales; family Marinilabiliaceae; genus Carboxylicivirga; species Carboxylicivirga litoralis. Next base: position 68,331 of record NZ_JAFMVC010000008.1, read on the forward strand.
CGCCACAGAATCTTCTACGCTTTTATCTAAGTAATGAGCACGGCTTAACTGATGAAGCAGTCATTGCTTTATTCCCTGAAGGAGATGTGGCATTAACAGATATGGATTCTAAACAACGTATGTACTCAGGTACCAACTACTCTTATATCTACTCAATTGTGGACGATACTAAAACAGTGATTAATGTTTTACCTGATGAGCTCAAGGATTATCAGCAAATATTAGGTGTTCAAACTAAAAAGGGAGAACAGCAATTACGCATAAGCGGAATTGATGCCTTAAGTGTCGATTATAATATTGTATTGGAAGACAAAAAAGGTGTTTCAACTACATTGACTAATGACTTTGTTTATAATTTTACGGCTGAAGAAGGTGTCGACCATGAGCGTTTTGTATTGCATTTTAAGACATCGAAAACGGAAGTGCCAACCGATATTGATGATATTTATTCAGAAGATGGAGCTGAAGTAAAAGTATATGTGCAAAATGGATCATTCTTAAAGGTAAGCTGTGGATGGGATATACAGGAAAAGACCGTTGCGGTTTATACAGTTTCTGGTTCTCTGGTGATGAACGATGAGTTTAGTGGCGAAGTATATGAAGCAGAGTTAAATGTTCAGCCAGGCATATACATTGTTAAGGTATCTGGGAGTAATCATCAATTCCAGGAAAAAGTGTTGATAAAGTAATTTGAATCAGATAAGATCAATAGCCCGTTCATGCAAATGAGCGGGCTTTTTTTTGAGTCGTTAACGGATGATATCTTTACTGTTAGAATGCTAATAAAGATGTCATCCGTACAAATTGAGCATTTATATTCATAATATACTAGGAAAAGAGCGTATGTATCAGTCCGGTTCAACTAGCTATCTGCTCCGTGCCAGGTTCGTACCAACAAGTCACTAAACTCAGAGTAAACTCAGAGTAAAGTCATATTAAACTCAGATTAAATTCGACTATAGTTGAGTTTAACTTGACTTTAGTATGTATTAAATATAACTTGAATATGTTTTTAAAGCGAGCCTGGTACCTTGTTGGTAATAAGCTGGTGCGAAATAAGTATAGTGCCTGTTCCTTATGTACCAGCTTGGCTATATCAGGCGTATTAAGATGTTGTAGTTACTTAAGTACTAATGTTAAATCATTATTCCAGACATTTATGGCACAATTTAATATTAACGATGGTTCTTCAGGGAGAGTAGGCAATGTTATCACCTACCAGATGTATGGTAAAAGCTATATGCGCTCACTACCCGGGCAGTATAAAGACAAGAAGTCGGAGAAGCAATTGGTACAACGACAAAAGATGCAGTTGGTCAATGCATTTCTGGGGCCATACAAAGATGTATTAAGAATAACTTTTCAAAAGGAAGCTGTTGGGCGTTCTGCTTTTATGGCTGCTAAATCTTATAACTTGCTAAATGCTATCGGCGGTGTCTATCCTGAGCAATACCTTGATTATACTAATGCGCGGGTGAGCCGGGGCTCTGTGCCACTGCCGGCAGAGGCAAGTGTTGAGCGCACAGAGGATGGCGTATTGTTTAAATGGAACGATAATGGGCTGGGTTATGGCTCGGATACCTTATTGGTTATAGCCGGTTTGCACAGCCAATACGCTACTCGTTATAAACAAACTGGAGGAGAAAGGCGTGATGGATCCTATTTATGGAAAGTTAAGCTGAGTGAAGTTGAGCAATATGATTTTTGGCTGGTATTTCGCGATTACAAAGAAAGAGACTTTAGCAATAGTATGTGGCTGGGACTAAAATAAGTGCGTGGTCTGTTGTCGTAGAGTTATTTATGTCTTGATTAGTTAAGGGGCTGTTAAACTTTAAAAGATTGTACTCCAGAGTTTGTTGACTCCAATTTCTCGATTACCCAGTTTGTCAATTTATCAGTTTTCAACTCTATAACGGCAACACCTTGATGGCCTCTTTAAACTCTTCCAGCACAACTGGTTTTTTCAGAAATGCTTTGGCACCGTAGTATTCGCAGGCACTAATGGTTTCCTCTTGAGAATCACCAGATACAATAACCACTGGAATCCCCATCCACTCTTCTTCCAGGTCTTCCAATATCGAAAAGCCATCTTTATGAGGCATGTGTAAATCCAATAAAACCAAGTCGGGTTGTTCGGCAACGATCTTTTTCCAGCCATCAACACCATCATTGGCTTCCACCACTTCAACGTCATAGTTGCGCAACATACTTTTTAAAATCAGTCGGCTATCTGCCGCATCATCAACAATTAATATCTTCTTCACGATTTAATACATTTTGAGCATGATTAATAGTTAACTAACAAAGCAGTGAAGAAAATGGTTTATTCAAAATCATGATATATGCTTGAAAATTAGATTTATTTCTTCATGAAATCACACTTGTCATGAATGAAAAGATCATCATATGCAGAACGCTGTCTAAATGGGTGGCAAAAATAGGTATGTGCTTTTTCCGTTTATCGAACAAAATGAGCTGTTGGTCAAATATTTAAAATGGTAATGTCTTTGTTGTTGGCGTGTAAGTGGTTGAAAATAAACAGCTAGCTGTTATTGGAGGAATTAATGCTGATAACCTAAGTACGTTATATCAGTATTTTATTACGTAATAATTATAATTTTGTGGCTCTTTAGGGCTTATACTAGGGGATCGCTAAGCCTTATAATAATTTCTAGACAAACTCATGATTATGAAGTATACTTCTACTAAAGGGATTTTAAACTTGCTATTATTATTTATAGCGAGCCATGTATATAGTCAAACAGGCCCTGGTGGGGTTGGAAGTAGTGAAGAGGTTGTAGTATGGCTTAAAGCTGACGCCGGTGTTACTATGGATGGCTCTAATATTGTTAGCTCCTGGACAGACCAGTCGTCAAATGGTTTTATTGCCGAACAATCAACTGTCGGTTATAGACCAACATATGTGGCTGATGGAGGAGCTGATTTTAATAACTTGCCTGTCATTCGGTTTAATGCTGACTTTTTATCAATACCAGATGATAATGGGCTGGAAGGCTTTGCAGATGGTGTATCTGTCTTTGTTGTACTAAAGTCAAATGGTGTTAGTGAGTTTCAGGGAGTTGTTTCTAAGAGTTCTGCCTGGAACTCTAATTGTGCCTATAATATGTACATTAGAAATGATGGTGATTTGAGAATGATTATTAATAATGGAGGTGCAGATGCTCAGTCACTTGGGAGTGGAACTATTGGAGCAAATACCTATATTCTCTCAGGCGTATACGATCCGATTGTCAAGCAGAGTTTAGAAATTTTTTATAACTCAACATTCAGTGATACCGATGGTGGTGAAACTGCTGCAGTTGGTTCTTATGCATCAAACTTAAATATTGGGAATGATACACCTTCAAGTAATACAAATGCTTTAAGAGGAGATATTGCCGAAGTCATTATTTTTAATAGAGGATTAAAAAGTGCTGAGCGTTTATTATTAGAGAATTATCTAAGTCAGAAATACGGAATTACGGTTAGTTCAGACATTTTTGCCACCGATGCCGATTATGACAATTCGTACTTTAACGATTATACAGGAGTTGGTGAAGAATCTGATGGTACACTAACAGTATCTAATAGTGCCGGTTTTTACATTTCAGAAACAGGCAGTTCGTTCAATTCAGGAGAATATATTGTATTTGCCCACAATAATACGGTCAACGCCGTTGTTACTTCAGATATAACAGGAAGCGTGGAAGCCCGATGGGCCCGCGATTGGTGGGTCGAAAAAAGTAGTGGAGCTAATACCAATGTTAGTATGACCTTTGATTTACCAGAAGGTATTACCGGAGGACAATTTCCACAAGATATTGCTAATTACGTTTTGTTGTATCGAAGCACTAATGCAGGTAATTACTCTGTCGTTTCAGGTGCCACACCAAGTATTGGAGATGCCGACCAGGTTTCTTTCGATGTGCTGGATGCTAACCTGCAAAATGGATATTACACCATTGGTACCATTAACCAAACAGATAGCCCTGTTGAGGGAGCGCCTGGAGTGACCTGGTACACCTTAATAAGTGGTGATTGGGATAACTGGGAGACCTGGACATTAGACCCGTCCGGTTCATTGCCTAATAACCCGGGCAATTCATATCCACAAGCAGTAACGGATCATGTTGTTATCAGAGATGGAAAAACAGTAACCATGAATCTGAATAGCATACATTGTGCCTCAATTGATGTTGATGGTCGTTTGGATCTGGGAACGACAACAGGTCATACTTTTGATGAAATTTCTGGTGAAGGCCGTATTTTAATGGCCGCTGACAACTTTCCAAGCTACACCGATTGTTCACAATTTGTTGATGAAGGGCAGGATAAGGGTACGGTTGTCTACTATGGTAATAATTATTCCATAGCAAATGACTACACTTTCTATAGTATGGAGGTTTCCATGTCTGCAGGTCAGCAATTAACCTTACTGGGTGATTACACCTTGAATGGTAACTTAACGATTACCAGTGGTACCTTTAGAGTAAATAACAATGCATCTACAGATGTTATTACCATGACAACTAAAGGTAATGTGACGGTGGAGTCTGGTGCTGCCATACGGACCGGTTCTGGTGATACATACACCTGGTGGGGAGGTTACCATGATCAATATCACCAATTTATTATAGAAGGTGATTTTACAAATAATGGAACCGCCTATTTTACCAATCGTACAAGTGCTGATTACAATGATGACGACGATACAGGAGCCTGTGAGGTCATTTTTAATAATGCCTCTCAAAATCAAACTGTTTTGTGTAATGGCGTAACACGTTTTAATCAGTTAACATGTGATAAAGGTGTTGATGATACTTATGTTTTAGATGTTTCGGCGAGTGCTACGGCTAATTTTAACCTTTACGGAAGAAATAATGAGGCTGTTAGCGGAGATAATGACAACGGAGGCAACCGAGATGGAAATAAAGCTTTAAGATTATTAGCCGGTACCTTGAAGCTGGGAAGTAATATTGTGATTGCCGAATTAGCTGAAGGTAATACCTATGATATTGATACTGATGCCAGGTTATGGTTATATGCCAATGCCTCGGTTACTGTTGACGACGCCAGTTGGCTGGCCGTATACGGTACTTTACAATGTTCGGATAACTCAAGCTTTAATGAAATTACTGGAAGTGGTACCATTCTTAGAGGACGTAGTACCTTAAAGTTCGAAGGAGGAACACATAATCTAAATACCGTAAGAACTTCAACCTGGGGAGGAGCTGGAGATCACCTGGGGGCCTATATTCAATCAGGAGGAACGGTTAATATCGTGAATGAGACAGGCGGCTATGCCTCTTTTCATTTACCTTTCCAAACCAATGTGTTCAACATGTCGGGCGGTACTTTACGAATTACAGATCAAGGTAATGGCGGCGATGGCGATGATTTTGCGATGATTGTGAACTCATCAGATGCCAATAGCAATGTATCTGGTGGAACTGTTATTATTGATGCGGCACAAAATGTTGGTTCAACATACAAGATAAACCTTCGAGCCCCCGTGTGGAACTTTATTTGTAGAAATACACATTCAACTACATGGCCTATTGAGATAGATGCATTCACAGCTACTGATGATAACACGGAAACGATGGCTGCCATGCCATTACGTGTGTTAAACGATTTCACCATTGAAGGTGCCAATAATACAGAGTTTTATCACAATGGAGCAGATGTATATATTGGACGAAACTTCACAATAGAACGAGGAGCTACTTATGAGTGGGGATTAAGATCTGCCAGCTCATGGCCGGCGTCGTGGACAAAGAATACAACCACATTTAATGGAACAGAAGATGGTGAGCTTTATTTTACATGGCACAATAATGCAGATGATGGAGAGGAGCAAAACTTCTGGAATTTTGTTGTGAATAAACCAAGTGGGAAAAAGCTAACGCTAACAAGCGACGAGGTTAATCGCGATAATTCAGGAGTCTTAAACCGACTTATTAAAACACATGGAGAATTAAGAGTTGAGTCAGGAATATTGGAACAGGGTATTTTCTCCATTCGGGCTTATGGCGATATTGTTAATAATGATGTATTGACAACATATGAACATGGCGTTACACCCGGAGAGGCTAATTTAAGATTGAGACCTGGTAGTTACAATATTGAAACTATCGAGGGTGCAGAGTTTGGTCTTGTGAAATGTAATCCTGGTGATGCTTCTGTGATAACTTTTACATCTGATGTTTATATTAAACGTTTAAACTTCCATAATGGTAATATTAATATTGGAGATTATAATCTAAAGCTGGATTATTTATATCGTAATGCCTCTGAAGGAGCCTATCGAATTACGGATGGGGCAGTTGACAACAAGATTATAACATCCGGAAATGCCTCTGATGGAGGAGTTTCTTTAAGAGTTTATGCGAATGCAAATTATCGATTCCCAATTGGTATCGGTACCGATGGCGTGGATGTAACATCGGGAGGTAATTCGAAATACACACCGGTCGAAGTGGTTGTTTCCGATTTTTCAGATGAGGGATATATTACCATCAACCCGGTTGACAGTTATCTGAAAACAACAAACCCATTAGGTGGCGATCCTTTAGACTATTATTGGCGCGTTCGTCATGAAGGCTTTACTACTGTGCCAAATGTCGTTTATAGTTTGACGTATAATGAAAGCGATGTTGTTGGTAATGACTCAAATTACTACCCGGGAAGAGTGTTAGGAGAGAACCCATATACCAGATCATACATTAATGATAAGAGTAGGGTAGATGATACTAATAACATCATTACGTATGACGATGGAAGTGGCGGTGCATTGCCATTGGTGGTTGCCAATTATACAGCAGGTCCTAATAATCGCTTTAATGGTGAAGTACAAGTATTTTACTCCAGAGATAATGCCCGTCAAGCGAACTGGCGTTCCAATAATACCTGGACGCGTAGCGATCGTTTAAATGATATTGACGGTAATGGTACTATAGATGAAGATGAGTATCACGACAGTCGTCAGCCGGGTGTGAATGATTATCCTCAGGAAGGTGATGTAGCTGTGATTGGTTGGGTGCCATGGGGTAATACAGGAAGTTCAGGAAATGAAGGCGAACCTCATGGTATATGGATTGATAATACGCAAGAAACGTGTGCCGAAGTTATTTTTACACAGATGAAGGATGCTGTCGGTAATCCAACAGAAAGGTTGTACCGTTCTAATTTCCAATTCCGCCCATGTTTGTGTATCAATAATACCGGTGGTGAGCTAACAGCCGATTTAGTTCGAGGTGAAGGAATGTTCTGGGCACGCATTGGAGATCCTGATTTCTCATTAATGGATATGGGCGAATTTGCTAAAGAGGATTCGGCTTATATCGTGTATGAAAACTTTACATCATCAGGGAGAACTATTAATAATACGCCTGATGAGGTTCCTAACCTGATGATTGCGAATAATGATTGGGGTGGTAGTAATTATGATGTTACATTGACAAAAGCGATAACAACGAACGGTAACTTTGAAATACTTGGCGATGCAAATGTCATATTAGATAACGATGCCGATGGTGATTTGAATATTGGAAGAGACCTCGTGTTATTTGAAATAACAAATCCTGTTGAAGGTAGTCCTAGTGGTGGAGGTGCCGAATTGGCCTTCCAGAATAGTGGTACGGCACGAACAGTGACGGTGGGACGTGATGTATTATTACATAATACAGGTAATCAAATTCATGTGAGAAGTGCCAATGGTTCAGCATTGGATCATCATATGTATGTTGGACGTCATATTCAACAAACAAATACAGGTGTCGGTCTTAATTTGTGCGATGGTGTCAACAATGACCGCGTGACATTATATCTGAATGGAAATAGTGATATGACCATGGATATAGGAGCAGGCACTAATCCTGATTTATACCGTTTAGTGGTTAATAAAGGAACCGGACAAACAACAACAGCTACAATCAATAGTAATTTTACGATACAAGGAGCTACTTCAGGTGTTGGTGTTGCGAAAGCAATCGAGCTGCAAAACGGAATATTAGTACTGAATCATCCAGATATTGATGTTGATTTAACGACCGGTGATGATAATTTCTCTATTCCATCAACTTCCGGACTTGAAGTAAGACAAGGGAGTGCCAATGCTTCAGGTAATTCTGGTGTTTTTCTCGATGGATTGCTGAAGATATCAGGTGGTACGTTGGATATGCGTGGAGGCGATAACCCAATTATATACTCTGTATCTGGTAATGCCCATATTGAGGTGACAGATGGCGCACTTTACATTGGTTCACAGTTACGTCGTGATGAAACAAGTGCAGAAGGCGTGTTAACTTATACTCAAACAGGAGGGACCGTTGAGGTAGGAGAAAGTGCTGCCGGGGTTGATAACAGGGGTATTTTCGAAATTCTTAATGCGGGAAGCTCATTTACACATACTGCCGGTACCTTAACGCTTGTAAATGATTTACGTTCGAATCCAACCGTGGCCTCGTTTAATTTTGCACCTGAAACGGTTAGTTATGGAGCCGGAACTGTTTTAACTGTTGGTCATGCCAATACCGTTGTAGCCGGAAAAGATTTTAGTATTTATGGTAGTGCGGCATTGTCGAATTTAACGATTGATAATACCAGTTCAGTTGGAACAAGTGCAACATCATTGGTTGTGCCGTTAATTATTAGTGAAGCATTAGAAATCCAAACTGGTGCACAATTTGATGCCAATGGATTGGACTTAACAGTTGGTGGTGATTTTACCAATCATGGCGATTTCGTGGCAAATTCCAATTCAACTTATTTTAATGGTGTGGCCGAACAGATAATCACCAATACCGGAACAGGTGATTTTTATAATTTATATAAAACAACCAGCAATCAATTGACGCTGGCAAATGACATTACGGTTGATAGAGAGCTGCATTTAACCGGAGGAGCATTCGAAGATGGTGGCCACAACCTGTTTGCACAAGGTGATATGTATATCAGTATTACAACCAGTCATACGGCAGGTGGAGATGGAATTGTTGCATGCGGAAGCAGTCAACAACATTTATATGGGACATCTGATTTAGCGAGCCTGAAGATTGATAATATTGGTGGTGTTAAAGTGCCAGTTGGTAACCAGGTTACAATCACAGGTAACCTGATAATGAGTAAAGGTATCTTTGATATTGACCAGAATCTATTAGTAATTGAAAAGGCTGCTACAATTACGGAAGCATCCTCATTTTCTGAGCAGAATATGATTCAGACGAATATTTCATTTACCGATGCGGGTATTAAGAAGTTTTACCCCACCATTAGCAGCGCAACTGATTTTGTTTATCCAATCGGTTCGCAGGGTAAATATACGCCGGTAACAATGACGGTGCGAAGTATGAATGACGGAGCTTCTATTCGTGTGAAGGCAGCAGACGAACACCAGCCAACCGTTCAGGATGGCCTAGGCGCAATGGGCGTCAACGAAACCAGTAATGTATTGCAATATTACTGGATATTAGATGCCGAAGGAACAAGCGGTGTTGATGCTACAGCACTAATGCAGGCCTATGGTGCAGATGAAATGGTGACTGCACCAAATACCACCTCTCAGTATATTACGGCTCGTTTAAGAAGCCGGGCGTCTGGTTTATGGGAAAAATATGGTGATGCAGCCAATAACGATTATAATGAATCGACTCATGAACTAACGTTCGAACTGATTGGAGGCGATGATCAGATAGATGGTGATTACACGGCGGGTATTGATGATGCGATACCGGATCAGGTTGCTCAATACATTTCGCAAAATGATGGCGATTGGACAAATGCTTCAACTTGGTTGCCAAATATTGCAGGTGGCCCACGAGGCGCGCGCGTATTGGTTCGTCACGAAGTAGTTATGGATGATAATTACCGCGTATCGTATGAAACAAGGATTGATGATACAGGTAAGCTAAAAGTGGATCAGGGCTATGGTCATCGATTAGGTAATGTGATCGGTACGGGAACTTTATATCTCGAGCGCGGTGATTTACCGGCCGGCGATTACGGCGGATTCTTTGCACCTGATAGTGGTAAAATAGAATATGGTTATACCGGTGCTCTAAATGGCGATGAGGATTATGATATTCTCAGTTCGGTACCATCGGCTAACACCGTTATAGTTAGCGGAGATGGGACACGACGTTTACCAAATATTGAGTTGCAGTTACATGGCGATTTAATTATTAATGGCTCAGACCTTATTAATGAACATGAGCAGAAACTGAATATTAAAAAGAATTTGGAATTCAATGGCGGCACCTATACTACAAAATCAAGTGCTAACTGTATTGTTAATTTCAATGGAGACAGTGAGCAGTTAATAACCGGTACACGAGGTTTTACATCTGCTAATTCCAGTGCTTTATATAGCGTTGAAATAAGTAACCCTGGTAGCGTAACACTTAATAATGACATTGAAATAAATAGTCAATTAACATTTGTAGATGGTTTGATTAATTCATCTTCAAGTCATACAATTTTAATTACTAACACAGCAACTGATTGTATTAGCGGGGCTACCGATTACAGGTATGTGAATGGACCGTTATTTAAAACAATGAGTGCCGGAGATGAATTTAATTTCCCTGTAGGAAAAGGAAATCGTTATGGTAATGTAGTTGTTAAAGGCGTTAGCGATAATGGTATTTGGGAAGCTGAATATTACAATAATAACCCAACTAATGATGGTTATGATGTTAGCAGCCTGGACGGTGATGTTGAGTTTGTTAGTCATAACGAATATTGGAGAGTAAAAGCACCGGTGTCAGGTAATTCGGCGAATCTATTATTACGATGGGATAGTAGCAGTGGTGTGTCTCCGGACGATAATTTAAGAATTGTAAGATGGACTGATTTAACGCCTGATGCATGGTCGGAGTTAACCGTTGGTACCACTGCAGGTAATGCGAATAGTGGAACAGCCGATTTAGCAGGGGCATTAAGCTTTGGTTTTAATGGAAGTGACAATAACCACTATATCACTTTTGGTTTTGTGTCAATTCCTGAATATACATGGTTAGGTGGTGATAGCGATTGGTTTAAAGTAAGTAACTGGCAGGGAGGATTAATCCCGGGAGCTGGTGTAGATATTGTCATCAATCAGGCTGGTGTTGCCCCCGTTATTAATACAACAGATGTGGCTCAGGTACATGATTTGACAATTGATCATATTGGTGGCTTAACGCTTCAGCCTGGTGCTCAAATGACGGTAAATGGAGTGTTAACAACTAACAACAACTTAATAATTGAGAATACGAATAGCCAACCATCCTCGCTCATTACAATAGGAAATGTAGTGGGAGATGTTACCATTAAATGGACCTACGATAACCAGCACCACTGGTTTATAGGTCATGCTATTGATGCCCCGGCAATGGCTAGTTATGATGCCTTAGTTGGAGCAGGAAACGATTATGTTCTCTATAAATACAAGGCTGGTTCATTAGAACAGATTGGTAAAAACGCAAGTGGTTTTGTTGGCGATGACGAGATTACAGGTTATCAGCTACTAGTGAGGTATTCGGATGCTGTTGTTACACATACAGGAACATTAAATAATGCCTCAAGTTACTCAACTTCATTGCAAGACGGTTGGCAGATTATTGCTAATCCATACAATGCGTATTATCAGTTGCCCCGTGAAGATGGCGTTACAGGTGATTTTGTCAACACTACGGGTACTGTTTATGTGTCTAACTCAGAGCGAAATAGTAACAAGGTGTTTGAGACCTATAATATTTATACAGGAATTGCTTCTCCAGCTGAGACTTTGGTTAATGGAATTATTGCACCTTCTCAGTCGTTTTATGTTCAAACAGATGCAGGAAAGGTGGGGACCAATATTTCGATGAGTGCTTCTAATAGGATTCATGATGTGAATAAAGTATCGTTAAAATCAACATCAACGCGAGATGATTTGCTACGAGTTAAGCTAACTAATGCTTTTGAACTAGTTGATGAAGCTGTTGTGCTGTTGGATGAAAACGGCGATTTAGGAATGAGTCGCAGGGACTCAGAGCAACGTTTCTATAATGGTACAAGTATCTCATATATTTATTCAATTGTAGAAGGTAAGAAAGCTGTTATTAACACTTTACCACAGGATATGTTGGGAGGTGAAGTCGTGTTAGGAATGAAGTTAAAGGCTGGTAATCACACCATTCGAATTGATGGTTTGAATACGCTTAGTGAGGATTATCCAATTTTATTAGAGGATAAAAACGGCACAGGAGCAATGGTTGAGATGGATGCTAACTCAGAGTATACCTTTACAGTTGATGAAGATGTTGAGCTTAATGATCGTTTTGTGCTGCACTTTGGTAAATCGAAGGTGGCTACTGATATTGATGATAAGCCATCTGAATCAGCAGCTGATGTGAAAGTATATATTGAAAATTCATCAAAACTGGTAGTTTACTGTGATTGGGTGGGAGATAAGCAGGTTTACTTATTTACTATCGATGGTCGTATGGTGTCAACCGAAGAATTTAAAAGCGATAGCTATACTAAGGTTCTAAGTTTACAACCAGGTGTTTATGTGGTGAAAGTGATAGGTGAAAATGAGCAATATGAACAAAAAGTGTTCGTAAAATAATACCGATTAGTTAATGTCATAAGCGTTAAATTTACTTTGTATTTGACGCTGTCATTAATCTCCCGACTAAAGTGCGGGACAAGTTATCGGTATTATACCAAAGACTCCATTATAAAAATTGTATAAGTTTTAGTTTGAAGAAGAAGAAAGCCGGGTTTGCATTTGCAAATCCGGCTTTCTTCTTTTAGTGCTGTTGGTGTTTCCCTAATTCAGTATAGGTTTTAGTTGCGAATCATCTATTGACCTAACGACCTATCAGCCTACTGATCTATCAATCTACTGACCTAATATTATCTTTTTTGCCTAAAAAATTCCTGAATAATGGCCTGGCACTCCTCTTGCATAATGCCGGTTATAACCTCTGTTTTGGGATGAATGAGGGAAGGTTGACAACGGGCAAAACCCCGTTTATCATCACTGGCACCATACACAATACGCTTTATTTGCGACCAGTTTAAAGCGCCGGCGCACATCACGCAGGGCTCAAGCGTGACATAAAGCGTACATTCGTTGAGGTATTTGCCTCCCAGAAATTCAGCTGCCGAGGTGATGGCCAGCATTTCGGCATGGGCGGTTACATCGTTTAATGTTTCTGTGAGGTTATGAGTGCGGGCTATAATCTGGTTGTTACATACCACAACTGCACCTACTGGCACTTCATTTTTTTCCTGGGCTTTTTGTGCTTCCACAAAAGCCTGTTTCATATAATATTGGTCTGAGAAAGTGATTTCGCTCATTGTCTGATTCGTTAAATAGCTGCTTGAAAACTGATAAATATCATGTATTAAAATACCAGGCATAAAAAACTCCGGCCTAAAACTCTTAACAGCTTTTTTGTATGCTTTTTCTTACTATTTTCGCAAAGATAATTTTAAACGTCAATATCGTTGCATACATTTGCCAATTGGCAACGATAAATAAGAATTACAATGTACAGGACACATACGTGCGGAGAATTAAGAATTGAGCACATCAATCAGTCGGTAACACTTAGTGGTTGGGTGCAAAAAGTAAGAAACCTTGGGGGAATGACCTTTATCGATTTGCGAGACAGGTACGGGATTACCCAATTAGTTTTTAACGAAGAAACACATAAGGAGCTTTGTGAGCAAACTGCCGAGTTAGGCCGTGAGTATGTGATTCAGATTAAAGGACAAGTTGCTGAGCGAAGCAATAAAAACAATAAAATTCCGACAGGTGAAATTGAAATATTGGTTGAGGAATTAACCATTTTAAATTCATCGGAATTGCCGCCTTTTACCATCGAAGATGAAACAGATGGTGGTGATGAATTGCGTATGAAATACCGTTACCTCGATCTACGCCGTAATCCGGTGCGTGAGAATTTGGTATTGCGTCATAAAATTGCATTCGAGGTTCGTAACTACCTGAATGAAGAACAGTTTATTGAAACAGAAACACCTGTTCTGATTAAATCGACTCCTGAAGGAGCGCGTGACTTTATTGTGCCTTCGCGCATGAACGAAGGTCAGTTTTATGCCTTACCACAGTCGCCACAGGTATTTAAGCAATTGTTGATGGTGAGTGGTTTCGATCGCTACTTCCAGATTGTGAAGTGTTTCCGCGATGAGGATTTACGTGCCGATCGTCAGCCTGAGTTTACACAAATCGACTGCGAGATGTCGTTTGTAGACCAGGAAGATATTCTGAATACGTTTGAAGGAATGACCAAGCATCTGTTTAAAACGATTAAAAATGTGGATATTGATTATACTTTCCCACGTTTATCGTATGCCGATGCAATGAAATATTATGGTTCAGACAAACCGGATACGCGCTTCGAAATGAAGTTTGTTGACCTAACTGCCGATGTTAAAGGTTCTGAATTTAAGTTATTCAACGAAGCAGAGTATGTGGGTGGTATCTGTGCTGAAAGTTGTGCTACATACACCCGTAAGCAGTTGGATAAACTGACTGACTTTGTGAAGAAACCGCAGATTGGAGCTGGTGGATTAATTTACATCAAGTTCAATGCTGATGGTTCTGTTAAGTCGTCGGTTGATAAATTTTTCTCAGCTGAGGAACTAAAAGCGATTGGCGCTAAATTTAATGCCAAAGATGGTGATTTGGTATTGATACTAGCCGGCGCATTGAATAAGACCTTAAATGCACTTTGTGAGTTGCGTTTAGAGATGGGCTCACAATTAGGCTTACGTGATAAAAATAAATTCTCACCACTTTGGGTGGTTGATTTCCCATTGTTGGAGTGGGACGAAGATGCTGAGCGTTTCCACGCTATGCACCATCCATTTACGTCGCCTAAAGCCGAAGATATGGATAAGCTGGATAGCGAACCGGGTCAGGTTCGTGCCAATGCCTATGATTTGGTTATTAATGGTGTTGAAATTGGTGGAGGGTCAGTTCGTATTTTCAACGACGAGCTGCAGCAGAAGATGTTCAAACTACTTGGTTTCACTGAAGAGGAAGCCGAAAATCAGTTTGGTTTCTTAATGAATGCCTTCAAATATGGTGCACCTCCGCATGGTGGTGTGGCCTTTGGTTTCGACCGTTTGGTATCCTTATTTGCAGGTTTAGATTCCATCCGCGACGTGATTGCCTTTCCTAAAAACAACTCAGGACGAGATGTGATGATTGATTCGCCATCGCCGGTAGCTAAGGAACAGTTAGACGAGTTGCAAATTGCGCTTAACATGAAAGAAAAAGAATAAGCAAGATATATTCTAATAGAAAATGGGGCATCGCTTACGGTGCCCCATTTTTTGTTTTTATAGAAAGGGAATTGATTTTCAATAAAGAAGAAGGATGGAATCTTTATCAGCGTATTGCAAATAAAGATGCCATCCTTTATAGTCTTATGTCTTTAATCTTTCGTCTCTAAAAATTATAATACAAACTCTTCAGTGAGGTTCTCACGCCAAAATACACATGCTGAGTGTCCATGCTTTCGTTATCATTCTCCAGTTTTCTGATGCGCGCTCCGGCTACAATATTAAACATGTTGCGCGGGTTGATTAAGAAGGAGATATTGACATCTGCATTGTAAACATTCGTTTCTAATCCCTGTCCAATAGTATGGCCATAATCATAGGGGCGTTGTGTGTTGGGCTTCATCACATCTTTTCCCCAACTAACACCATCGCCATAATCATCACCATATTGGGTAGCCATTAGTTCGGCTTTAAATAACCAACGGTTTTTGCGGTACTTTAATATAGCTAAGCCTTCGCGGAAGTTCGCACCCAACACGTGTGCCATGGGTTGATTCAAGTGACTGTAGGAATATATACTCGTGTAGTGCGAATAGGTGTAAGGCCTCACCTGGTTGTATTCCAGCTGTAAATCCAATTTATCAATACCAAATAAGTCAAAAGTGCGGGCGCCTAACTGGAAGCCATGTTTGTTGGCCCACCATTGGTTACCACCAAACACCTCGTCAAACTTAAATTCACCCAATACAAATTGGCTATATAATGTGAGCCAATCGGCGGCAATATAGCGGGTGTTTAGTCCCATGGTCACATTATCAGGTGAGCCCAGATTATACTCCACTGGTCGGAAGAAACCAAAAGGATTGAGGTAGTGCATATCAAAACCGCGATGTCCGGTTGTGTCCTGCTCGGCATACACCACGTTGGCATATAGCCCAATGCTTAGGCGTTTATTCACATTCCAATCCAGATACTGATGTACACCATATTTGCCATCAAAGCGATAATCTCTATCGGCTTTAAATTGGTCATACTCCAGCATCTTGTTCCACATGATCATGTACTTGATGTTCCAGAAGTCGGCCGTCAGTTTGACGTAAGGATAACTAAAAGCACCATCAGATAATAAAAGTGAACGATGACCATCGCCGATAAAATGCTTGCCATTACCTAGCTGGAAATTAAAATATTTGACGAAGTTAAAGCCAATATAACCGGTAGCCTGTGCATAATCATGACCATTAGTGCCAAAGTCTTTTCGTTGCCCTTCACCGGGCATCATGCTGGTTTTCTGAGCAAACTCATTGATGTAATTAGGTACTACGGCCTGATTTTCCATGAAATCGGTGTAGAAATACAGATGTTTGCCAATATTTCCTTTAATAAACAAGCCGCGTGTATTCTTCCAGGTGTTCAAGCCTTCATCGTTTTCACGTCCGGCTTCGAAAGCAAAAATAGGATTGACTACAATGTTTATATCGCCTTTATCAAGCTTCAATAAATCATCGTGAAAGATACGTTTCCAAAAGTTCAGATGACCATCTGGAACTCGCAGGCCGTCATACAGTACCGAGTCAGTATTGATAATGGCATTCAGTTCATCCATCCGATACTGTCGGACTGAAGTATGAAAACCGGTACCTGGTTTGTACACATGTCTTTCGAAAGGAGAGTAGTAAGGATCTTCGTAATGACTGACAGATTGTGCGCTAAGTGCACTATAAGATGAAATCAGAAGGGCGAATAAAATTAGCCTTTGTATCATGGAGAAAAGTTATTTTTAAAACGAATATACGATATTAATACGAGCATCCTATACGCCGCAGGAAAAGCAAGGTTTCATGGAAGGAATGATACTAAACAATAAGGCATGAAAAAAGAGCTAAAAGCCGTTTCATCTCTCGTTATCCCGCAAACGGTAATACTTTCACCAGGATCCTCGTACCCTTATTATAGCGAGGTGCCACAGCTTTTGGCTCCATAACTGAATTCGAAATCTCATCCTCGAGACAATCTCTAATTTACTATATGTAGTTTCTGTTGTCAATACCATTAGCGCTTTATTTATCTAATGATTAAAAAAAAGAAGTTTTTGTGCTAAAAGGTGCGCATACCGGCTTTAAATCATAAATTTGTCTTTAACAATAATTATCGCACCAGAGCTTGGGACTATTGATTATTTGAATATGAGGCTATTAAAGAAGATTCTAATTTACACATCCCTTGTGTTGCTTGGGGTGTTTTTGTCGTTATTACTGATTGCTGAGCTGGCTGAAAATAAAGTCGCTACTATTGCTTTGAATCGCATCAATGAAGGTGTTGATGCTACTATTTCAGTCGGTAATATTGATTTATCACTCATTACTAATTTGCCAGATGCTACCTTGGAATTTAGTGATGTTGAAGTGATAACACCTGGCGATACACTCACTCAAATTGAGCGCTTATATATTTCTGTGGAGCTTTGGCCTTTGCTCAAGAGTCGTTTTAATATTACCGAAATAAGTCTTGAGGGTGGATGGCTTAACTATCAGGTTGATAGCCTTGGTAAGAGTAATTTCGATGTATTTTTAGCTGTGCCGGAAGAGCAGGAGGCAGATACAACTACTAATGAATTATTCCTGTCGTTGAAGCATTTGGCCCTCAATAATATATTCTTTTCTTATACCGATAAATCTAGTGACATCAATGCATGTTTATACATCGACGAAGGGTTAAGCAAGGTTTATATTGACAACAATAATCAGAAAGCGGCATTTAAAGGTGTATTGCGAGCCAATCAATGTCAATATCCGCAAAGCAAGCTTCATTTAATGGAGGAGCTAAAGGTAGAGTTGGATGTGTCTTATTTTAACGACAAACTCACTATTGCCGGCTGTGATATTGAAACGGATGGTGCCCGTTTAAAAGCCAATGGTGAAATTCACCTGGCGGATGATATTTATACCGATGTGCGAATTTCCTCGTCTGTTTTTGATATCAGGGAGTTGAGTAAATACATTCCGGATACTTTATTGAGTAACTACGATGTGCGCCATGTGGCCGGTATAGCTACTTTGCAGGCCAATATAAAAGGCATTTATAACGATAGTGTCATGCCCAAGATAGATGCCTGGCTACAGTTAAATGAAGGTAGCGTGGCGCTTGGTAATTATCCGGCTGTTAATCACATTAAGTTTACAGGAATGTATTCCAACGGTGAATTGATGAATAACGAAACCACACAACTGGCTATTGATACACTCTCGTTTGCAGCAGGTGGAAGTCGTGCATTTGTGACGGCCAATATTCAAAACCTGGATGCAATAGCGTATCGGGCTAAAGCGAAGCTACAGATCGATTTGGGAGATATCTATTATCACTTGCCCGATTCCGTTGTTGATGGTTTGAGCGGACAAATGCAATTACATGCTTCAACACAAGGGCAGGTGCCTGAAACGATAGATGAGCATTTTGCTGACTATGTGATGGCACGCACACACATCAATTTGCACTTAGCCGATGTTGGTGTTCAAATGGATTCTGTGATTTCTTTGGAGAAAATGAACGGACAGCTGAGCTATGGCGACCGGACATTTAGGCTTAATGATTTTTCTGTTCGTTTGCCCGACTATGGTTTAAGTGTTACCAAAGCCAATGTAGCTGCCAGCTATAACGGACAATTGGCCAGGATGAATACCCTGGGTCTTAATATCTCTAATTTTGATATTGCTACAGTACAAAGCCGATTTAAGGGAGAAGCCAGTTTTAGTCATCCTGATTATCCCGAATATCGACTGGACGCCACGGCCAAATTGGGTCTTAGCGAGTGGATGGCTTTTGCGCCCGATTCACTTCTAAAGTCAATGACGGGTTCTGTAAGTGCTTCGTTAAAAACGGCCGGTCGACTTCATCTGGATTCGATTGCCAACAATTTGATGGAAACACTATTCATGCATAGCGAATTAAGTGCCGACCTTAACGATGTAGGTGTTGAGATGGATAGTTATCCTGTAAAAATCAGTCACCTGAGTGGAAAAGTAGGCTTGTCAGCCGATTCTCTGAATCTCGAAACTGTATCGGGCGACTTTAACGGAATTACTTTCGATGCCGATTCCTCCTTTGTCAAGCATATCTATACGGCCTATTGGCTCAATCAACCCGATACCATTATGGCGGAAGGCTACTTTAATTTTGGGGATATTGATTATGCTATGTTTGAGCCATTTATGGTTGAAGAAGTTGAAGAAGAGCCTACTGAAGCAGCCGAGCCTGCCGAACCAGCGCGTTACCATTTTGCCGCTAAAGGAAAGCTGTCGGCCAATAGTTTTTGGTATGACAATGCTTTGTTGGAGAATATGAGTGCCTTATACAACGTGTCGGATAGTCTGTATATTGCCGACCAGATAAAGATTGATGCTTTTAAAGGACACATGAACAGTTCGATTAGAGTAGAAATGTTGCCCGATGATGGCATGACGATTAACTTCAAAAACAGCACGAAAGGACTCGATATCAATCAACTCTTATACGACTTCGACGACTTTATGGATTATACTGATGAGGTGTATATCAGCCATAATCAATTGAGTGGGTTGTTTAGTACTGATAACCTAAATGGTGAGTTAACGTTTAAAGGTGATTCGATTGATATGAATTTAATCAAACTAACTGCTAATTTGACGTTGGAAAATGGACGTTTAAGTAATTACCCAATTACAACAGAGATGGGAAAGGATTATAATATAGATGGTCTGGAAGACTTGCAATTTAAAACTTTAGATACAAAAGTGTTTATTTATAAACAAGCTGTTTATATGCCAATGACGAATGTAAAGTCGAATACGTTTGATATTACTTTGTTTGGAAGACAGGATTTTAATCTTGATTGCCAGTATCACCTTAGATTCTATTTAAAAGAGATCTTACGAAAAGGGAAAACCAATCGATTAGAACGGAAACAATCAAAAGAAGATAAGGTAGATGACTATGGAGGAACTAAAGGGCTTACGTCAATGTTTGCTATATACAAAGTTGTTAATGGTGATGTTGAGAAGAGTTTTTTGGAAGGGAAGAAGTCCGAAGATAGGCGTATAATGCAACGTTTAATAAATAATAAGGAGGGAATTTATGAGTTTTACTTCAAACCAAAATTTGTGAAATACAATACGAAAGTATTGGTGGACTGATTATGAAGAGATATTATTGGTTAATAAGTTTAATTCTAATGCTTTTATTGGTATTAGGATTTTACATTACAAAGCTTAGCAAACATAGAGATGTGCTTGTTGCTATTAATGAGGATGTATCAAATAGCATTGTGCTTGGTGCTTCTGATGCACCTGAAACTATTACCTTGTTTTTTGATTATAATTGTAGGTTCTGCAAGAACTTCTTTTCAGATGTATATCCACAGCTAGATGAAGATTATATACAAACTGGTAAGGTGAAATTAAACCTTAGACTTGTATGTTCTGAAAATGATAAATTTGCTTTACTAGCATATCAAACAGCATTGTGTTTATATAAATTTGGAGAGTTTGATAAATTACATAAACTATTACTGCATCAAAGTAAAGTGATGTATACAGAACAATTTGTAACTTTAGTAGAAGATTATATTGCCATTAATGAGATGGTTGGTGAGTGTATAACTGAGTCGAACAATCAAGAAGTTTTATACAATATTTATCAATTTGAGAAGTTAAAAACAAAAGGAACGCCTACCTTTGTCATAAATAATGGTGTTATAGTAGGTTACCAGAGTTACGAATCAATTATCAAGAATCTTAATTAATAGTTTTGAAATGAAAAAGGTTAAATGGTTTATTTGTTTGATGGTCGTGGTTGCTATGGTGGGTTGTAGT
The DNA here is from genome assembly GCF_025499605.1 of Carboxylicivirga litoralis. Lineage (GTDB taxonomy): Bacteria > Bacteroidota > Bacteroidia > Bacteroidales > Marinilabiliaceae > Carboxylicivirga > Carboxylicivirga litoralis. The sequence continues at coordinate 89,459 of NZ_JAFMVC010000008.1, forward strand.
GATGATGATGAAACGTGTGAAAGGTTAGATGAAGACTTCAAACCAGAAGAGTGTAAGAGTGACAATATTTCAGTGTGTAGTGATGATGATGGTGGACGATATTTCATCTTCAATGGGGAAACTTATGATACCTCAGATGAGTTATCTTTGGCATGTTCTCCACAGGCTTCGGCTGAAAGATTGCAGATGATTAAGATGGAATTTGATGAAGCAACATTGAAGCTATTCAACGAAGCGCGCTCAGCCGCCATCTGCGACTAACAATATTATTTAAACAAGGATCGCATCTTAATAAGCAAAATGCCTGTTAAGATGCGATCCTTGTTTTATGCGTTCCTTTTTTACAATCAGTTTTAAAACCTTTATTCCCAAAAGCGATACCAGGCTTTGCGTTTTAAACGGCGGAGTTTTCTATCTAACTCATCACCTCGCAGGTTAGTAGCAATTATAACACCTTCTTCATCAATCAAAAAGCTGTAAGGCACACTGCGGATGCCATATTGCTTAGCAACCGAGTTGCGCCAGCCTTTCAGGTCGCTCACATGGGTGTCCCAAATAAGCTTATCGTCTTCAATGGCTTTTTGCCAGGCTTTTTGTTTCACATCGAGCGAAACACTTAAAATGGTAAACCCTTTAGCTTTTCCAAATGTTTCGTTTTTATAAAGATTGTAGGCTTGTACCAGGTTTGGATTTTCCTTTCGGCAAGGGGCACACCACGATGCCCAAAAATCAATGAGTACTATCTGGCCTTTAAACGATGATAGAGAAATGGATTCACCATTGGGCATTTGCTGAGTGAAGTCGGGTGCTTGATCACCAACGCCATACGTTTGCGCCTCTACATGTGTTGAAGATAGTACGAAACTGGCAATTATAAATGCAAATAGTACTCTCATACCGAATGGGTTTTATGCTGCTAAGATAAGCAAATAAATAATTTGGGGTATCAAACAATGCCACCTGCAATAATCATGTCATTGGTATAAATAACAATGGATTGCCCCGGCGTAATGGCCCAAACTTTTTCGTCAAAATCAATATGTAATTGATGATTAATAATGTTTATATGGCCCCAATAGCCCGGCACACTATCCAAGCCCCGAATGCGGATAAATAGCTTTTTATTTTTCCAGAGATATTCATCTTTACAAATGCTAAAATCTTTTAGTGTCAGCGACTTTGTGTTTAGCGAATCCTTTTCTCCGGCGATTAATTGTTTCGTTTCAGGCTTGATGGCTATCACACATTTTCCTTTTGCCACACCTTCGATACCGCGGCGCTGCCCAATCGTGTAGAAGGGAAATCCATCATGATGTCCCAGTACGTTTTTTTGTTCATCAATAACTTCGCCCGGTGAAAAGGCCGGATGGTCTTCAGATAATAAGTTTGTCAGGTAATGTCGGTAGTCAGTGCCTGCTAAAAAGCAAACGCCCATGCTCTCTTTTTTATCGGCTATTTCGCCATAGCCTAATTGACGAGCCAGTTGGCGAACTTCTTCTTTATGTAGGGCACCTAATGGAAATAGTGCTTTGCTAATCACTTTCTGTGATAAGTTCCAAAGGAAATAGGACTGATCTTTATTGGGGTCTTCTCCTTTTTTAATAAAGTATTGACCATTCACACATGCTTTCTGCACATAATGACCTGTTGCTATAAACTCACAATCCAGTTTTTGAGCCAATTCAAGTAATAGTTTCCATTTGATGGTTTCGTTACACTTAATACAAGGATTGGGGGTTCTGCCATTCAGGTACTCATCAGTGAAATATTGAATAACTGTTTCTTCAAACTCCTTTCTGCAATCAATCAGATGGTGAGCAATATTGCGTTCTTTTGCCAGTTTTTGAGCAGCTATTATGCTGCTGTCAGTAGCATCAGTATGTGTTTGCAAGGTTGCACCAATTACTTCATAGCCCTGTTGTTGCAACAAAACAGCCGACATGGAACTGTCCATGCCACCACTCATCCCTAATAAAACTCTCTTTTGTTCCATAATACCGGGGCGAAAATAGTAAAAATAGTTACTGCTTAGAGGTCAGAAGTGATGAGTAAAAGTTATTAGTTTAGGGAAGTAACTGATGTTATCGCTATAAGCGATGACATCAGTTTATTCTGTTGCAAAAATAATAAAAGAAGTCTGGAGTTCTCTAAAAGATAAGGAATGGCCTCTGCAGCTAACAGAGCCAGTTAGTTATAACTAATAGCGGCTGTTAGTTATAACTAATGATTGTAAATAGTTACTACTAATGGGTGTTGTTAGTAGTAACTATTGTTAAAAATAAAAAATGCCCGTTGTTCATAAATGATCAACGGGCATTCGCCATTCACTATTATCGGTGCTATTCTTCAATGTTTTGTCTTACTTTATTTAAAAAGACCTGCATGCCTTCTGAATCTTTATTGTCGATGAGTTGCAATAAGTGTTTTAGTTGAAAACGAATATTCTCCACCTGTTCGTAGGTAAAGGGGTTGAATAATATTTCGGTCAGCAAATGATCTTCTTCCGATAGCAAGCCTTTGGCAATGTTCATGTGTTTGGTAAACGTTGTACCCGGAGCTTTCTGGTGTTTCATGCATGCCGCAAACACCAGTGAAGACGAGAACGGAATAGACAATGAATAGGCAATGGTTTCATCATGCGCATCAAAGCTATATTCATGAATGTTAAGGCCTAGCGATGCATAGAAATCTTTGAAAAAAGCCTTGCCTAAATGATCACTTTGGCTGATGATGATGGCATGGTGCATACTCAAATCCTTAAGATTGGCAAAAGTGGGGCCAAACATGGGGTGCGTAGAGACATAGTGCATGCCACTTTGCTCATAAAATTCCTGTAGTCCGGTTTTTACCGATGAGATATCTGATATGATACAGTCTTTGGGTAAATAGGGCAATACTTCTTCAAAGGCAGGCAAAGTATATTTGAGACTCACTGCATTGATAAGTAGTTCTGGCCCAAACTCTGTTATCTCTTCCAGTTGGGTGAGTCGTTGCGTGTTAAAAACATAGCGAAGCCGGGTAATATCTTTATCAAAGATAGCCACTTCATGCTGAAGGCAAAGGGCATCGGTTAGCCATGTGCCCATTTTTCCCGCTCCAAGAATACAAATTTTCATTGTTTTAGTATCAAGTATTGAGTTCAAAGACTTAAGATGCAAGACATAAGATGTAGAGTATAATATTCTGTCTTCTGTCTTGCTACTTCTGTCTTGTGTCTATTTTATTTTTTAGCCAATTCTTTATTCATCACCTTGTTCTGGCGATTAATTGATTCTTCGTGAATGTGCTCATAAACCTTCACTACAAACTCAGGACTTAAACCAACTTCTTCTGCCTGGCGTCGACGGTTATTCATTACCTCGTCGTAACGACGTGTTTGCAGAATCGTAATGCCATTTTCGTATTTGTATTGACCAATGGCTTCTGAAATTTTCATACGTGATTTCAGTGTTTCTAATAATTGCTTATCAATCTGGTCAATTTTTAAACGCAACTCGTCAAGGGTAACACGAGGCGTGTCGCCAATGGCCGAACGACGTACCACCAGCTTGCTCTTAATTTCTCCCAGTTGTTCGGGTGTTACCTGCTGGCTGGCATCGCTCCAGGCTTTCTCTGGGCACATGTGCGATTCAATGATAAGCCCGTTGAAGTTTAAGTCCATTGCTTCTTGCGATAAATCAGCAATCATTTCACTTTTACCTGTGATGTGACTTGGGTCGGTAATAATTGGTAACTCTGGAATGCGACGACGTAGCTCAATAGGAATCTGCCATTCCGGGTTATTGCGGTATTGGCTTTTGTCGTAGGTGCTAAAGCCACGGTGGATAGCACCAATCATTTTAACTCCGGCACGGTTAACACGCTCAATGGCACCAATCCACAACTCTAAATCAGGATTGACCGGGTTTTTAATCAATACAGGTTTATCAACGCCCGTCAAAGCATCTGCCACTTCCTGTACTGCAAATGGATTGGCTGTGGTGCGTGCACCAATCCACAGCATATCCACCCCAAATTTAAGCGCTTCGTACACGTGGTGCGCATTGGCCACCTCAACAGCCACGAACATACCTGTTTCTTCTTTTACTTTTTTTAGCCAGGGCAAACCAACCGTTCCAACACCTTCGAAGGCGCCTGGTCGTGTGCGTGGTTTCCAAATACCGGCTCTGAATATTTTTACGCCTTGAGCAGCCAGTTGACGGGCTGTTTCTAATGTTTGTTCCTCAGTTTCGGCGCTGCAAGGACCGGCGATTATAATCGGACGTTTTAATTCCAATCCGGGTAGTGCAAGTGGTTGTAGATCTAATTTACTTTCCATGGTTATTTAGTTTTTAATGCGTTAATACGTTGTTTTGCTTCTTGTAATACGGTTTGATTGGTACATAAACTGATGCGAATATAGCGCTTGCCTTTATCGCCAAAGATGAATCCTGGCGTGATAAAAACATCACAGCCATATAGTATCTCATCAGATAATTGACCACTGTCTTTATAGTTGTCTGGTATTCGGGCCCAAACGAACATGCCAGTCTGGTTTATATCGTATTCGCAATTGAGTAAATCCATTATCTCATGAACCAGTACTCGACGTTTTTTATATTCACTGTTTACCGTATTGTACCAATCAGTATCCAATTCAAGCGCTTTGACAGCTGCTAATTGAAGCGGTTTAAACATCCCTGAGTCCATATTGCTTTTGACACGCAAAATGTACTGGATAAATGTAGGATTTGAAACGGCCATGCCAACGCGCCAACCTGCCATGTTATGCGATTTACTCAATGAGTTTAGTTCAATGGCAATATCTTTAGCCCCTTTAAGACTCATAATGCTTTGAGGATTGTCGTTTAAAATAAAACTATACGGATTATCGTTGATAATGACAATACCATGCTTCTTGCCGAAAGCAATTATTTTTTCAAAAAACGCTTTGTCGGCATTGGCGCCTGTGGGCATGTTTGGGTAGTTAATCCACATTAGTTTAACCTTGCTTAGATCTTGCTTTTCAAGTTCTTCTATATTTGGCAGCCAATTGTTGTGCTCATCCAGATCATAATGGAGAAGCTTTGCCTCGGCAATTTTGCTGGCAGAGGCATAGGTTGGGTAACCCGGATTTGGTACCAGTACACTATCGCCGGGATTGACAAAGGCCATGGTGATGTGCATGATGCCTTCTTTTGAACCCATCAATGGTAGTATTTCCGTGTTTGAATTTACTTCAACATTATAATGTTTATTGTACCATCTTGACATGGCTTCCCGTAACTCGGGAATACCAACATAACTCTGATAGCCATGGTTGTTCTCAACAGAGCTTTGTTTATTTAATTCTGCCAATACATCAGGAGCAGGAGGCAAATCGGGGTTGCCAATGCCCATATTAATGATGGGCTTGCCTTGTTGACGAAGTTTTTCTAATTCCTTCAGTTTGATGGAGAAGTAATACTCTTCAACGGTGCCAATTCTGTTGGCTGGTTGTATATGGTTTTGTGTTTGCATATGCTTAAAGAGCTTTCTGTGTTTCTATATGGCCATTATTAATCGGGTACGATTGTCCTCCTTTTTCATATTCACCCAATGATTTCAATTTGCTGGTTAAAGGTCTGATAGCATCAAGTGATTGTAAATAGCGTTTGTAATCAGTAAAGGTTAAATCAACATAGAAAAGGTATTCCCATTCTTGCCCCACAATTGGAAGCGATTGTATTTTAGTCAGGTTGATGTTATAAAATGCCAGAATTGTCAGAATCTTTGACAGGCTTCCTTCCTCATGAGGTAGTGAAAAAACAACGGACGACTTATTAACTCTGTTTTCAAGTAATAAGTTGTCAACTTCTGTCTTGCCTCTGTCTGACACAATCAGGAAACGGGTGAAATTCTTTTTATTTGTCTCAATATTCTTTGCCAAGGTCTTCAATTCATACATCTCAGCAGCCAATTCAGAAGCAATAGCACCAATACCTTCTAGTTTTTCATCAGCAATGCGTTTGGCACTTAGAGCAGTGTCTTCTGACTCAATCAGCTTGATGTGAGGGTATTGCTTAAAGAAAGCTTCGCACTGAGCAATGGCCATAGGGTGTGAGTATACTTCTTTAATATCTTCTATGGTTTGACCAGGTAAGGCTAAAAACTGGTGTTTAATGCGTAATTTGTATTCACCAATAATCACCAGATCACTGTCTTTTAACATGGTGTAGTTTGGTAAAAGACTTCCAACCAAAGTATTTTCAATAGCAATAATTCCATAACAATCACGGTCTTTCTTTAGTGTTTCAAACAAATCAGGAAAGGTGAGACAAGGAATTATTTCAAGATTTTCATCTTCAAAGTATGCTTTAGCGGCAATTTCGTGGTTGGCTCCCGGCCACCCTTGAATGGCTATTTTTTTCTTTGTTTGGTTCATTGTTTTGAATTATGGTCATAAAAAAACCCGCCTTACTGAGGCGGGTTTCAAATATTTTGTATCATTTCGTTTATATCATAGAATGCCCACCTCTTTAACTGTTGCTAAAAAAGAAATAATAAAAGTTATAAAAGAAAATGTGAGCCATCATTGCTTTGTTTATGTGTTGCAAATGTATAAATATATTTGTGATTGCAAAACTGTGAGCAGATATTTTAATTAAAAAATAATTTGACACGATTTTATTCGTAGAACTTACAACCTGTAATTTGTATTTTTCGCTGCGCTTTTTATTTACGAATATTGTGTGAATCTATTTTCTGGAATTGAGAACTTGCGCGTTGAAAATAGTTGTTCCCGCTGGTTCAATTTTACGCTTAAGTGGATGAACCAGGTAGAATGTACTTCCTTTACCAACTTCAGATTCTAATCGGATGAATCCGCCCAATTGTTTAATTAAATCATGGGCAATTGTCAAACCTAAACCAGAACCACTTGCCTTTTTGATTTGGTTGTTTTCAACTTGAGAAAAGCGTTTGAATACTTCTTCGTGTTTATCTTTTGGAATACCAATGCCCGTGTCTTTAACGTAAATGGTTAGATGTGCGTTTTCTGTATAGGCACCGAGTGTAATGCTCCCTTTATCGGTGAATTTAATAGCGTTTGTTAATAAGTTGAATATTATTTGCTTAATTCTTACCTGGTCTGATTCAAGCTTGAGTGATTCGTCAACTTTTGAATCGAGTATAATGTCAAGAGCCTTGTCATATTTATTAATTTCGCTTTTAAACTGCTCGTAAGTTTCATTTAAAAGTTGATCTATTTGAAACAAACTGTAGTGCAATTTAACATGACCGGATTCTATTTGCGAAAAGATAAGTATATCTGAAATGAGTTTTAACAATTGATTGCCATTGGATTGGATGATATGCAGGTAACTTTTTTTCTCCTGTGTGGATAATGATTCATCTTCCAGAAGCTCTGAGAAACCTATGATGGCATTCATTGGAGTTCGAATTTCGTGCGACATATTGGCCAGGAAAGCGGATTTAAGGTAATCAGACTGTTCTGCTTTTTCTTTGGCTTTGATTAGTTCTTGCTCATGTTTCTTCTTTTCTGAGATGTCTGATAGGATTTCCACGAAACCAATGTGTTGATGTTCATTGTCAAAAACCGGATGTGTTTTATGTATATATGTCTTCCCTGAAATTTCGCTTACGTGTTCTCGTACTTCAGTTCTGTTAGTCAATAAGCTGGTCTCAAATTGGCAAAATTCACATGGCGTATCACGTTTAAAATTGGCCTTGTAGCACTTGGTGCCTACCAATTTTTCGAAAGGAGTATCGCTGGTTTTCTTAAACGCATCATTAGCCCATACCAAGTTATAGTCATTGTCGATAAATACTACCTGTTCATCCAGGCTGTTAAGAATCAGTGTTTTTTCGTGCTCAATCTGTTTAATCGTTTTTCCTCTTTGAGCGCTTATTTTTCTGGCTTCATGAAGTCGGTCTGTGCGTTTCTTTACGATGCTGCGTTGGATCAGTAATGCAATTATTAAAATTAAGGTTAAGCCGGATAGGGCATAAGTAAGGTATAAAACCCAGGTTGTTGATTGCTTAGCATCTTTAATTAACCATTGATTGATGGTGTCTTGATATAATTCGGGTTCTTCTAACTTAAATTTAATCAAAGCCTCGTCAACTTTATCCAGCAGCGGTTGTGATAATGGTCCCCCGGCAAAATGAACGTTTACAGGGTTGAATAGAATGGGGGTTACTCTTAGTTTTTGGTCAAGGTTTTGACGGTAGCCAAAAAGTTTGTTTACAGCACCTGCTTCAGCTTCATTATTGTTGATTTTATTAAAAACTTCAGTAGGGTTTTGGCACCAAATAATTTCAGCATTGATGTTAAAGTTGGCTAATAGCTTTAATAAAGCCTGAGCATGGATGTCACCTTTTTCTAGCGCCAGTTTTTTATGCTGCAGATCAGTTATGCTTTCTATTCTACTATTTTTATTAGTATAGATAATGCCCCAGTTGGTAAAGATGGTTTCGTTAGAGAAGTTAATTAATTGTTCGCGTTTCTGGGTGCGGGCAACTGTTGTTAATAGTTGAATTTTACCATATTTAAGGGCGTCAATTCCTTCTGTGAAAGTAAGTGGTATATAATCGATGTGCCAATTGTTCACATCTGCAACTTTGTTTAGCAAATCGATAAAAATACCTTCAGCTTGATTAGTGGAATCAATACTGCATAGCGGTGGATTGTAATGCACCCCCACTTTAATTGTTTCAACAGCATTAGCCGATGTGTTAAGGCTTAGGAATAGAGCTGCCTGGGTCAGGAGTATTTGGAGTTTTTTGCGCATAAAAACAGGTAAAGCGTCACAAATATAGTATTTTACCTATACAGTTATTATAAAGTTAGTTATCCTCTATCTCTTTTAATTCAAGCCAACGCATTTCCTTTTCATCTAGCGTATCCATTATGTCGTTCAGTTGTTTCGATTTTTCAACCAGTTCGTCAGAAGCCAGATTGCCCGAGTTTAATTCGTTCTGGAGATCCTCTTTCTTTGTTTCCAGTTCCTGGAGTTCCTGTTCAATTTGCTCCAGCTCTCTCTTTTCTTTGTAGCTAAGCTTTTTCTTTGGATTATTGGGCTTTGGTTTTTCAACAACCGTTTCTTGTTTGGTGGCTTTTGTTATTTGCCGCTCTTCGTGTTTCTTTTGTTTATTGTAGTCGCTATAACTACCAACAAAGTCTTTAATGCGACAATTACCTTCAAAGGCAAACAGGTGATCGGTTACTTTGTCGAGGAAATAACGATCGTGTGAAACGACAATGACACAACCTTTAAAATTCGTCAGATAATCTTCTAATACATTTAAGGTGAATATGTCGAGGTCGTTGGTGGGCTCATCCAGAATTAAGAAGTTAGGATTTTTAATCAGGACAGTCATCAACAAAAGACGCTTTTTCTCGCCACCACTTAGCTTATTAACTTGCACATAATGCATTTCATTTGGAAACAGAAAATAGCGGAGGAATTGAGAAGCTGACATACGTTTGCCTTCGCCCAATGAAATATCTTCTGCAATATCGGTGATAACTTCAATGACTTTTTTATTATCATCAATTTTAATTCCTTCTTGACGATAATAGCCAAATACAACAGTTTCGCCTTTTTCTACTTCACCAGCATCGGGTTGAAGTGTTCCTGTTAAAATATTGAGGAAGGTAGATTTGCCTGTTCCATTTTTTCCAATGATTCCTACTTTTTCGTAAGGCGCAAATTTGTAGGAGAAATCTTTTATGAGCTCTAAATCGTCAAACGACTTAGAAATGCTGTGTAAGTTGATGACTTTTTTGCCTAATCGCGCTTGTGATATGCCTAATTCAAGATTCTGTTCATTAATATTTTGATGAGCCTTGTCTTTTAAATCGTAAAAGGCATCAATACGATATTTAGCTTTAGTAGCACGTGCTTGTGGCATTCGGTTCATCCACTCTTGCTCCGTTTTTAGTAGGTTGCGTGCTTTTTCTATCTCGGCCTTTTTATTAGCTAATCGTTCTTGTCGCTTCTTTAAAAAGTAGGAATAATTGCCTTGGTAGCGGTAAATAGTCTCATCGGCCAACTCAATAATTTCATTGCAAACGCGATCCAGGAAATAGCGATCGTGAGTAACCATCAATAAAGTTGCTTTCGATTTAGAAAGATACTGTTCCAGCCAGTCTACCATTTCTAAATCCAAATGGTTGGTTGGCTCGTCTAATATCAATAATGAAGGCTCACTAATCAGGATGCTTGCCAGAGCCACTCTTTTTTGTTGCCCGCCCGAAAGTTCGGATACAGGCTGGTCGAAACGGGTGATTTTTAGCTGCGATAATATCTGCTTAATGCGTTGTTCGTAATCCCAGGCTTGGAGGATATCCATTTTTTCGATGAGCGCTCCCATTGCTTGCTGATCGTTTTTTTCAATCGCTTGCTCATAGGCTTTAATGGTTTGTACCACTTCGTTATCAACATTGAAAACTTCCTCAATAACCGTATGCTCTTTATTCAAATACGGATCTTGAGATAGGTAGCCCATTGTAATACCATTTCGCAAGGTTACTTTTCCTTCGTTGGCTGGTATCTTTCCACCGAGTATATTGAGTAAAGTGGTCTTTCCAGCTCCGTTACGGGCAATCAATGCCACTTTTTGTCCTTCGTTTAAACCAAATGAAATATCATTAAAAAGGCGAATGTCGCCCCAGTGTTGTGTCAGATTTTCAACTGATAAATAATTAATCATAGCCTGTTTTTATCGAGTCACAAAGGTAATATAAAACTCGGAGGGCTACTATTGGCGTAGTGCAAATAGTAGCCCTCCGGGTAATATGCCAGCTTGTATTTTATTTATCGTCGTTAGTGTAAAAATTCTTAACCGGATTGGCATACATTTCGAGCAATGATGAATGTAAGAATTCTTTGTCACCATCGATTCGCGACAGGTGTTCATCCAGGTAGGCCAGGAAGGTGCTTTTATCTTCGTTGGTGTATTTATTGATATGACGTGTATGATTAGTGAACAAATCATCGGCAATAAAATTACCCGGGAAGAACTTGTAGTTGTTATGTATTTGGTTGTCAATTATTTCAGCCAAAGCTTGTAGCTGGTCATTCTTAACCAATTCATTTAATTCTTTTAGCTCCTTCTTTATTGGCGTTCCAAAGCTAAAATGAACACGACCTTTTCGGCCTCTTAGTCCGGCGCCCATGTGTTTTAAATCGTCAGCCTGTGTTTTTTTGTATTCAGGATTATCACGTTTCATCTGAAATTCCAGTGCTTTCAGATAATCGCACGGATCGTATTCATACGAAATGGATAGTGGCACAATGTTAATTTCCTCAAAGTTCTTAGCAAAATCACCATTTCCACTCATATTTAGCATTTTTAGCAGGCTTACCTGTGTGCGATCGTCACCATCTTTCGAACGGCCCTCGCGTTGCGCTATCCAGATACTTTGGTTTCGCTCAGTCAGACTTTGTCTGATATACGTTGAGAGACGTTTAGTACTTTCCATCATCTGACGAACTGGTAAATTGCGTTCTACGATGAATGACTTGTTCAATTTTACCAAATCAGTAATCCATGGATAGATTAGCAGGTTGTCGCCAATGGCAATTTCAGTGGTGTTAAACCCATTTTCCACCATCAGAATATTTAGTATGGCTGAGTCTAGTACAATATCACGATGGTTGGAGATAAACAAATAATGTTCGTTGGGATCCAACTTATCCAACCCTGAATGTGTAATGCCCTTAGTGGTAGTTCGAAGTACCTCTTTTACGTATGGATAAATCACTTCGGTTTGAAATTCCCGGATTGATTGTATGCTTAATAACTTATTGAGGAATTGCTCGGTTGAGAAATTAGGGTAGAGGAATTTAACTAATTCCAAAAAGTTGACTTCATTAATTAAGCGCTCAAACACTTCATGAATCTCTTCGTCATTGTATGGACGAATCGAATCAAAGTTTAATTCTTTTCCCATTTCTATTCTATAAAGTTTATGGCAAAATTACGGCAAACAATTGTGTTTATGAAATTATATAAACTTTTAACTAAAAAGGGGGGTGTTTTGTAAATGGATTAATTCCATAAAATGGAAAAACATTCTTTTGAATGGATAAATTGAGAAGTTGCTAAATTTATATGCACTGATAATAAGATAGATAGAAAAAGTGGCACAGGCCTTGAATAATTCCTGGCACAAACACCCGAAGTTATGATACGAGTAAAAGTTTTTAAGAATACCACGTTAATGTCCTTTGATAAGAAGGAGAGTTTAGATCTTCAAACATCTAAACAATTCAAAAACCAAATGATGGACATATTAAAGAAACCTTTTACAAATCTGTTTCTGGATTTAGAGAAGGTAGAAAATGTTGATGCGGAGGGATTGAATACTTTAATGGCAGGTCAGCGTTTGTCAGAAATGAATCAAAGTCAGCTGAGCTTGTTTAACGTGAAGGAGGAAGTGCTTAAATCAATGAAAAAGTATGACCTCGACAGCTATTTTTTCTTTTGTGACCGTCCAAAGCCCTTTTCTGATGACCTATTAATGGTTTAAAGTTAAGGATTCCAGGAGGCTTAGGCCTCCTGGTTTATAATTTCCCAATATTCAATGGCACGTCGTGTGTGAGGAATAACAATGGTTCCTCCAACCAGGTTAGCCACGGCAAATATTTCCATCATTTCATCGTGGGTAACACCTTGTTCATGGCATTTCTCTAAATGGTATTTAATGCAGTCGTCGCAACGCAACACCATTGAGCTTACTAAGCCTAACATTTCTTTTACTTTTGTAGATAAAGCGCCTTCCATATAGGTATTGGTATCTAAATTAAAGATGCGCTTCATCACTTTATTGTCACCTGCCAGAATTTTTTCATTCATGGCCTCCCGGTATTCGCGAAACTCTTTTACTTTTTCGTTCATGGTTATTATAAGCTAATGGCTATCAGTTGCCCCAATAGCCAGATGGTTTATGCTTTAAAGCGCTTCTCCTTTCAGAGTTGCTTGTGTGGCCTCCTTAATCACAACCTGAACCAAATCGCCGGTTTTGAATTCTTTCTTAGGGAATACCACCACTTTGTTTTGAGATGTACGGCCGTATAGTTCTTCTTTCGATTTTTTAGATGTGCCTTCCACTAATACTTCAAATGTCTGACCAATATCGCGTTGGTTACTTTCAAACGATAATTGATTTTGTAAGTCGATAATCTCCTGCAAGCGACGACCTTTTACTTCTTCTGGAACGTTGTCTTCCATGTTTTTAGCGGCATAAGTGCCCGGTCGTTCTGAGTATTTAAACATAAATGCTGAATCGTAACCGGCCCATTTCATCAAACTTAATGTTTCCTGATGCTCTTCTTCTGTTTCACTATGGAATCCGCAAAATACATCGGTTGATAAACCGCATCCCGGTAAAATGCGTCGGATGGCTTCAATCCGATCCATGTACCATTCGCGATCATATTTACGATTCATCAATTTAAGAATGCGAGAGCTACCCGATTGCAAGGGTAAATGGATGAACTTACAAATATTATCGTGTTTGGCCATTACCTCCAGTGTTGCATCACACATATCTTTTGGGTGAGAAGTTGTGAAACGAATGCGCATATCAGGGAAGCTAGCAGCAACAAAGTCAAGCAATGCCGGGAAATTCATTTTGTTATCTTCTGCCTCGTAGTTATAGGAGTTAACATTTTGCCCCAGCAATGTTACTTCTTTAAAGCCCTTGTTGTATAAATCCTGAATTTCTTTTTTAATACTTTCTGGCTGACGACTTCGCTCACGACCTCGTGTATATGGTACAATACAGTACGAGCAGAAGTTATTACAACCACGCATGATGGACACAAATCCTGAGATCTTGTTCTTGCCAATTCTCGATGGAATAACATCTGCATATGTTTCATTGGTTGAGAGCTCAACATTAATGGCTTTATCGCCACGCTCGGCCATACCAATTAAGTTGGGTAAATCAAGATAAGCATCGGGTCCAACAACAATATTGGCTCCTTGCTCGAATAATTTGTCTTTTACACGTTCGGCCATGCAGCCAATAATCCCGATAATTAAGTTGGGTTTATTTTTTCGCATAGCAGTCAGCTGCTGCAAACGGCCTAAAACGCGCTGTTCCGCATTATCGCGTATGGAACAAGTATTGATAAATACAGCATCGGCATCGTTGATGTCATAACTAACGCCATAGCCATCCATTTCCATCACAGATGCCACTACCTCACTATCGGCCACATTCATTTGGCACCCGTAGGTTTCAATAAAGAGTTTTTTCTCGCTCTTACTGCTAATCAAAGGCTTTACCTCACTAAACTCCATCATTTTTATCGACGATTATTTTTTTGATTGTCATTTTTTTAGGAGCAGCAAAGTTAATGCTTGTATTAATAATGACAAGTATAATCGCTCTGAATTACTTCAATCAAATAAGTGTTTCCATATTTTGGAAATTAGTACTTGTTCGTTCATTTGTAATGATTTAAAAGGTATTTTTATTAACTTTATTCAGCACTGTTAACTTAAAATTCCTCACCATGAAAGAAGTATTAATTCCCGTTGATTTCTCTGAAGAATCAGTCATAGCTTTAGAGTATGGTATTGATTTGGCCAATCACCTGCAGGCCAATGTACGTGTCATTCATGTCAAAACCGATTCAGTTATTGTTCCCTTTTTTACAAATGATTTAGCTACAGATACTTTAAGTCAGGATGTAGAAGCCTGGGCACAAAAGCTGCATGACAAATTTGTGAAGAACTACACTGTTAAATGTGGCTATTTTGATTTTAAAATTCGCGAAGGCAATGTTGTCAAGGAAGTTTGTAATCAAGCTAGATATGGTGACTCAACCCTTATTGTTTTAGGGGCACATGAAGATTCTTCTATTAGTGCAAAATGGGTCGGAAGTCCGGCTTACCGTTTGGTGGCACATTCTCCATGCCCTGTTATTGTAGTTAATAAACGTATGAAAATGAAACATGAAATCTCCAGTATTGCGTTGCCCGTCGATTACAGCATTGCCAGTCGGAAAAAAGTACCGGAGATTGCTGGCATGGCACGCTTGTTTGGTGCCGATGTTCATGTGGTTGGATTAAAAACGGCAGATTTAACCTGGATGAATAAGGAAATGAAGAACTATGTGAAGCAGGTAAAGCAGTTTATTAGTAATAAAGCAAAAGTTGAAGTTGTTGAGGCTGTTTTAACCGGAAGAGAGTATGCTGAGAACTTACTGACTTATGTTGATGAAAACGATATTGATTTGGTAACCACTCATGTACATCATACGCCTAATCCATTTGTCAGAATTTTTCAATCATTTACAAACGATTTAATTAATAATTCTATAAAACCTGTTTTAGTTATTCCTACAAAAGATTAATCTAATCATTATCTTTGCCACTCTATTAAGTAACTATGACATGAAGATATTGCTGCTATTAATATGTTTTTTTTGTTCGGTATTGGTTAATGCCCAAAGCGAAGGTAATCTTGCAGGTAATTTGCAGGAGCGTGTGGAAGGAGAAGGTGTTATTACCATTTATGACGAAGATGGCATTGAAGAATTAGTTGACATACAAGTTGAAGTCAACGAGCGAATAGGTGGTGTTGAAGGTTACCGTATCCAGTTATTTTCAGGTTCAGGGCCAGCTGGAAAACGAAAGGCATTAAATGTAAAAGGGAAGTTTCTGAATAATTTTCCTGGCTATGATGCCGACCTGTCATTTACATCGCCGTTTTGGCGCGTTAGGGTTGGTAACTATCGACACAAGCACGAAGCTCTTCAGTTGTTAAATGACTTGAGAAAGATTTTTCCGAACTGTTATATTGTGAAAGACGGATATGTGAAAATGAATAAGTTTTAAAAAATATATAGGATAAAGCCGGAATTATTCCGGCTTTTTTCTTTTGTAAAAATCGTATTGGCGATTAAAAAAATAGAAATAAATTTGCGCTTTATTTTATAAGAGGGAAATATCATGAGTGACCAGATTAAGCACGAGTGTGGGATTGTTCTTATCCGATTACTAAAACCACTGGAGTACTATCAAGAGAAGTACGGAACATGGCGTTATGGCCTGAATAAACTGTATCTGTTGATGGAGAAACAGCATAACCGCGGACAAGACGGTGCTGGAGCAGTTAATCTTAAAATCGATCAGCCTGCGGGACAGAAATATTTCTCGCGCCATCGTTCTAACAAAGCCAATCCAATTAAGGATGTGTTTGAAAAGATAAATGAGCCATTTATCAAGCAACAGGAGAAAGATGCCGATTTATTAAATGACCCAACATATGCCAAAGAGCATTTGCCATTTGCTGGTGAATTATATCTTGGTCACCTGCGATATGGAACTTTCGGCAATCATAGCATTGACTATGTGCACCCGGTGATGCGCGAAAATAACTGGCGCTCGCGTAACCTTACATTGGCAGGTAACTTTAACCTGACAAATGTGGATGAAATATTCCAATCGTTGACCGAATTAGGTCAGCACCCAAAGGATTACACTGATACAGTTACGATACTTGAAAATGTTGGCCATTTCCTTGATGAGGAAAACCAGTTGTTATTCAGAAAATACAAGAACGAAGGAAAAACCAACCAGGAGATATCGCACTGTATTGAAGAAGAGTTGAATATCCGCGAGATATTAGAACGTTCGAGTCGTCGTTGGGATGGTGGTTACGCTATTGCTGGCGTGGTTGGTCATGGTGATGCTTTTGTTACACGTGACCCTTGGGGTATTCGTCCGGCATGTTATTATGCCGATGACGAGATTGTAGTAGTTGCTTCAGAGCGTCCGGTGATTCAAACAGCTATGAATGTGCGCTCGGTTGAAGTAAAAGAGCTAAAGCCCGGTCATGCTTTAATTATCAAGAAAAATGGTCATGTAACTGAAGAATTGGTTCGAGTGCCGCAGGAGCGTCGTTCTTGCTCATTTGAACGTATTTATTTCTCGCGTGGTAGCGACCGTAAAATATATGATGAACGTAAAGAGTTAGGTCGTTTATTGGCTAAAACGATTCTTGAAAAAGTAGATTACGATATCGATAATACTGTATTTTCCTACATTCCAAACACGGCTGAAACAGCCTTTTATGGTATGATGGAGGGGGTTCGCCGTGAGATGGACCAGGTGAAAAAACAACAGATTATTGATTTAAATGGCGACCTAACACCTGAAAAGCTGGATGCTATCTTGAGTCGGGAGCCGCGTGTTGAGAAGATTGCCATTAAAGATGTAAAGATGCGGACCTTTATTGCGGATGACGATAGTCGTGATGATATGGTGGCGCATGTGTACGATGTCACTTATGGTATCGTCAAGAATGGTGTTGACACTTTAGTGATTATCGATGATTCCATTGTTCGTGGTACCACCTTAAAGAAAAGTATTCTACGTATATTGGATCGTTTGCACCCTAAGAAGATTATTGTGGTGTCATCGGCCCCTCAGATTCGTTACCCTGATTGTTACGGTATTGATATGGCCAAGCTAAAAGATTTTTGTGCTTTTTCGGCGGCTGTTGAGCTATTGCACGATACTGACCAGGTTCATATTATCGATGAGGTGTATAAGAAGTGTAAAGAGCAACAGTTCTTACCAAAAGAAGAGATTGTCAATCATGTGAAAGAAATTTATCGTCCTTTCACAGTGGAACAAATTTCGGATAAAATTGCAGAGATGCTTCGACCAGAAGATATCGATGCGAGTGTTGAATTGGTGTATCAAAGTGTTGAGAACCTGCATTCAGCATGTCCGGATGATAATGGTGATTGGTATTTCACAGGTGATTATCCAACGCCGGGTGGAAATAAAGTAGTCAATACTTCATTTATCAATTTTGTTGAAGGAAAAAGTGGTCGTGCTTATTAAGCACCTTGCTTAAAGTATATACAAAAACGTCCATTAGCAGTGAACAAAGACTGGCTGATGGGCGTTTTTTTATTGACAATACATATAGAAATGCAGATATGTAGATAAATTAACAAAAGTTAGTATTCAATAACATAGAAGAATAATTTTTGGCACAGAGCTTGCAAATATGTTGATAGATTTTTTTCATAGATTTGGGTTAGGTTAGTAAATGGGATGCATAGCAACGGTTATGGTCCCATTTTTTTTATCGTAAAAAGAGCCCGTCATAATGACGAGCTCTTAATTGACTAAAGGTTTAAGCTTATAAATAGGACAATAAACTTCTAAAAATAAAATATATCAATTTGCTGAGTTAGTAAATAACCAATTATACCCTTTCAACACACATGGCAATGCCCATACCACCTCCAATACACAAGGTAGCTAAGCCTTTGTTGACTTCACGTTTTTTCATTTCGTGAACCAATGTGGTTAAAATGCGTGTTCCACTGGCTCCGATAGGATGTCCAATGGCAATGGCACCACCATTTACGTTAGTGATGTCTGGGTTTAGACCAAGTTCCTTCATTACAGATAATGATTGAGCGGCAAAAGCTTCGTTGGCTTCAATTAATTCCAATTCATCCTTGTTCCATTCGGCTTTATCCAGAGCTTTACGAACAGCTTCAACAGGACCGATACCCATGATTGATGGCTCCGTACCATGCCAGGCATATGATACAATTTTAGCCATTGGTTTTAAACCGTATTTTTCAACAGCTTCTTTGCTGGCCACGATAACAGCCGCCGCACCATCGTTAATTCCCGATGCATTAGCAGCTGTAACTGTACCGTCCTTTTTAAAAGCCGGACGTAACTTAGCCAATGAGTCAGTTGTTACGCCAAAGCGTACAAACTCATCCTGTTTAAAAATGATTGGGTCTTTTTTGCGTTGTGGTATTTCAACCGGAATAATCTCATCTTCGAAGCGACCTTCGTTAATTGCTTTTTCAGCTTTGTTTTGAGATTCTGCAGCGAAAGCATCCTGCTCTTCACGAGTCAGTTTGTATTTATCAGCCAGGTTTTCAGCCGTTATACCCATGTGGTAGTTGTTAAAGATGTCTGTCAGTCCATCGTATACCATGGTGTCGACTAATTTGCCATCGCCCATGCGATAGCCAGTACGTGCCTTAGGTAAAATATATGGTGCCTGAGACATATTCTCAGCACCACCAGCAATAATTAATTCGGCGTCACCGGCTTTAATGGCTTGTGCAGCGGTTGCTACTGTGCGTAGTCCTGAACCACATACCATGTTGATGGTCATGGCCGACTTTTCTTTAGGAATACCGGCCTCCATGGCTATCTGACGAGCGACGTTCTGGCCATGACCAGCTTGTAGGACGCTACCCATCAACACCTCGTCTACCTCCGAGCCATTTAAGTTATTACGTTCCAATAATGATTTAACAACAGTAGAACCCATTTGAGCCGGAGATATGGTTGATAATGTTCCTCCGAAATTTCCAACTGCAGTTCGTGCAGCATCGACTATATAAATTTCTTTCATGATTAATATTTTAGTTCAGAGTCCGATGTTCGGAGTCCGACGTTTGATTACTTTTTAGTTCTAACGCTGGCGCGAATTTGTAATTTGTGCCTGATTGTTTTTATCTTAGCCCCCATCGCCTTTCAGGCACTTCCCCAAGGGGAAGATGGTGTAAATGATGAACAGAAATTCTCCCCATGGGGAGAGGGGCTGTCAGCTAATAGCCAGCAGCTATTGACTATTTCGTTCCACCATCTTCTCAACAATAAACGAGCCTACATTTTCTGGATAGGTGCCGCGGCCAAAACCAACGTCGTAACCCAGTTCAAGTGCTAGTTTGTTGCTAATGCGCGGGCCTCCTGCACAGACGATTAATTTAGAGCGTAAGCCTTCTGCCTCTAATAGTTCAATGAGGTCGGTCATATTCTGTATATGCACTTCTTTTTGAGTGACTACCTGCGAGACCAGGATGGCATCGGCCTTTAATTCCACTGCTTTTTTTATCAACTCCTCATTTGGAATTTGTGCACCCAGGTTATGAGCCTCCATCATAGGATAACGCTCCAGTCCATAGTGCTGGTCAAAACCTTTCATATTCATGATGGCATCAATACCAACGGTATGAGCATCGGTGCCAGTACATGCACCAACCACCACCACTTTACGTTTAATGTGCTCTTTAATGTAGTTGTTTACTTCGTAAAAGTCCATTGACTTCTCCACTGCTTCAACTTCAATCTTGTCATAATCAAGTTGAAGCTGAGACTTACCGTAAACCACGAAAAATGAGAAGTTCTCAGATAGTGGATTGGAGTGAACTACTTCCACTTCCTGGAAACCTAATTTATGTGCATATTGCTTCGCAGCTTCGTCAGCTTTGGCCGAGTGTGCCACCGGAAGAGTAAATGATAGCTGCACTGCACCATCATTCATTGTATCACCATAGGGACGTATCATATTATCCATCACTTTACTTTTTTAATCCTAGTTCAACTTCCAAATAACTGTAAACAGGGTTGAAGTAATCAGCCGCTTTCTCATAAACGCCATCAAAGCCTTTGCCGCCATGCTTAGGACGACTTACTTCGGCAAACATTTTTTGCTCAATGGAATCGAACAGACCTTTATCATTGATTTGCTCAAGGAATTCAATGGTTTCATCGAGTACGTTTTGAGCACGTGTTTGCATAATGCCACCTTTTTTGAATTCGATATCGTTGGCAAAATCTTTGGTGTTATTTAAGATGTAACGGGCATTTTCAACTGCGAGGAAACGGTCTTGCATAAATGGCGTATGAATAGCCTCGGTAAGCATACCAAGTAGCAGAATGCCCTGGTTGGTTGACTTGGCGATGAAATTAAACATCGCATTCATAATGTAACCCTTAAATACGTCGCCGGTCATGTATTTGGTTGGCGGCATGTATTTTAACGGTGCTTCTGGGAAGATTTCGCGTGCCATCTGTGCTTGTGCCATCTCGTATAAGAAACCATTTTCAATCTCTGGGTTCATTTCAAAGGCATGACCTAGTCCCATTAGTTTGGCAGGCAGACCAGAATCATAGGCAAACTGTTCATTAATAAACTGCGAAGCAGTTACGGTATAGGCTTTTTCATAAGCATCAGAAGTAGTCAAATAATTATCTTCGCCTGAATTAATAACAATCTCTGCAAAGGCATTGATCATACGTGAAAACTTCTGGTCAACGAATGTTCGATACATGTTAATGTCGCGGAACAGCACACCATACATCGAATCATTCAGCATCATATCCAAACGTTCTATGGCCCCCATGGCAGCTATTTCAGGCATACAAAGACCCGAGCAATAATTCACTAAGCGAATGTATTTACCGGTTTCATTGCCAACTTCGTCCAATGCTTTACGCATAATTTTGAAGTTTTCCTGGGTGGCATAGGTGCCTCCAAAACCTTCGGTTGTAGCGCCGTAGGGAACAAAATCGAGTAAGCTTTGTCCGGTTGTGCGAATAACAGCAATTATATCAGCCCCCTGACGAGCAGCAGCCTGTGCTTGTTTGACATCTTCGTATATATTACCGGTAGCCACGATGAGGTAGAGTAAGGGGGAGTTTTCCTTCTCTTTGTATTCGGTTACTTTAGAGGTGCGATACGCCACATTGCCTTTTACGCGGTGGGAGAAAGCAGCCACTAATTCATTGGCTTTTTCGATAATAACTTCTTTGTCAGTCAACTCAATGGTTGAAATATCCAGTCCTTTGGCAATTTCTTCGTTTAATTGCTCTGTGTTCAGGTTGTTACGAACCATAGCGTTAACGTAGTACAAAGAGGCACCATATTGAATTTTATCACCCAACGCATTGACAATAGCATTGGGAACAGGTACGTCATCAGCCGTTACACCATCAGCACCCAGCATGCGTAGCGTAGCTCGCTCAATGGCTACGGTGGTATGCAGCACTATATAATCGTTAACAGGACGTGCAATTTCTTTCGACAGTTCACGTGCTCTGTTGATTTTTTGTTTATCGAGATTTAGTTTTGATTCTGTCATGTTTTTGTCTTTAATTTCTTTCCAGGTAGTTGTTAGCATTCATTAATATCTCTTCATGTAATCCCAGCATTCCCGCGATTGTTAAAGCATCATTGGATTTAGTCTCACCTGTATCTTTCGTTATTTCGTACTGCATAAAGGTGTTAATCAGGCCTATTTTTTCATTCAGGTCATCCGACTGTTGGTTACAATGTGCAGCATATGCTTCTTTGTTTAAACCTTTCATACGGTATTTAACGACGCCTTTGATTTCAGGCAGGTTAATGAAGTGTGTAGAAAAGAAACCAGTTAACAGTTGATTTTTCTGCACGTATCTTAAAACGGCATATAAGATGGCTTTGGCTTCTGTTGCATTGGTTGTTTTAGCTAGTTCATCCACAATTATCAATCGTGTATGTGCAGGCTTCAGTGCTTGCGTCAGTTGATAGATTTCCTGCCCAAAGGAGCTTAGGCCTTCTACACTGTCATTTATTTCATTTCCTAGTATATGGATGTGATTAAACAATCGGGTGTGAAAGTGTTTTGCCGGCACATAAAAGCCCATTTGGGTTAGTAGCTGCAGAAAGGCAATTGTTTTAAACAGAACTGTTTTTCCCCCCATGTTAGAGCCGGAGAGTAAAATAGTATTGCTTTCAAACCCTACTGTCAAAGGAGTGTAGTCTAATCCTTTTGTTGAATGTTTTTCCCAAAGCGGATAAAAACGACCATTGGAAACTGATAATGTTTTTGCATTGATAACTGGTTTTACCAACTTCAATGTATTGGCTAATCGAGCTTTGGCCAAATGAATATCTAATAATTTAATGGCTTCTACTGCAGCAGCTAAGTTCGTTTTTTGCTGATTAACTTTGTTTGAAAGCTCAATCATTACTTGCTTTTCGGCTTTAGTTTCTTCAATGAGCAATTGTTCTTTTTCTACAAGTTTATCCAGATAGGGTTTGCCAAATGCAGGTTTTATTTTAACTAACTGTGAGTCGTAGAACTCGTGTATCAATTCATTAACATCCATTTCAACCAGCTGCTTTTTATTCAGCAAAACAAAATCACGCCCTTTAAAATCAATCTGATACTTTTCTTTTATTATTAAAAGTACATCCTGGCGAATAGTGTTGAGTTGCTGGTTAGCGGAATTTATTTCATTCCGCAATTGTTTTAGCTTTGGGCTGTAAGCCGATGAAAGGTAAAAAGCTTCTTCTTTTTCGCCGTTAATAACCAATGTCTCCCATAAGTCTTGCATTGTGAATGACAGTTGGATCTCCTTTTTGATTTCAGAAGGCAACAACATATCAATCGCTTTAAAGTGAATCAGGAACTTTTTGATGAGCTGAAGGTCGACGGCATCAAAATCAGATTTATCCAGACTGTTTAATCGGTCTATTCGACTCAGGTGATGCTCCACTTTCAACACCTTATTCTCCTTAGAATTGATAAATCCAATTAATCGCTCTGTGATGTTGTGGATTTGACAAATTTCTTCGAAACTGACATAAAACGGCTTACTGTCTTTCTCGGTCGTTCCATACGGCGTTAGAGGCTTATACTTGCGGTAAAAGCTTAAAAAATCAGTGAATTCTATGACTTTATTAATGCACATACGGGTTGTAAATAATTTCAGTGTCAATGTGTTTGTTACTGATTGAGTGTTCAAAGTCAGCTTGTTCAATGCCTTTCAAAATCACAACAAAGCCTTTCATGTTTAGCTTGTTTTTCACCTTAATTTCAATTTGTTGTAATAGCTTTTGAAGCTGGTTGAAATTCAGGAAAACAGACGTTAAATCGTTAATTAACAAGGTGCGATTATCTCCGGGAATGTTGTCCAGCTTAGATGCTGTTAAAGCACCCTCAATAGTGTAATAGTCAGTGTTGGGCTTAACTGTTTCAAACCTGGTACATTGAGCTAATAATTGCATCTGCTCGACGGTCTTTTTGAGATTCCGATGGTCGATGTTAGCCAAGTAATAGAAGCCAGAACCGGGAATGCAATTAACAGGCGTGATACGACTGGCAGCACCGTCAATGATAATGGATTTGTAACCCAATTCATGATTTAAGTAATCGACTACTTCTTTTAGTTGCTCATTGTGCTCGGGTCCCACCAATTCAATATTTCCACTTCTGATGGTTCTGGCAATCACAATCTGCCCTAACTGTGTGTAAATCGGGAATGCTTTTTCAATCGTAAACAAGCCATTACTTTTCAGAAGCATATTGGTACTTGTAACAATCGCATCTCCTTCCAAGGTCATTATCTGCGGTTTCGATTGGCCGTCAATTAAATCGTAATTTTCCCCATCAATTCCAATGGTTGCAAAAGCAGGAGGCTCAACTTTTCGAATCTGGTTTAATGCCCAGTTCATAAAAGTTGTTTTACCAGCATTTTTGCGGTTACCCATAACAAAAGTAGTGGTGTTAATAAAACGATATGTTAATGCTTCAGGAGTCATTGTTTCTAAAGGCATAGACCAGCTTTATATGAAGCTGGCCTATGGCTTAGTTGTATATGGATTGTTTAAGAGACATTATTGTTTACCATTTCCGTTGGTGCGTGTTTCGCGTCGCATAGCCTGAGGACGGATAGTTCCACCTTCATTCAGCAATTTGGCCACACCATCTTTGGCTACTAATGAGTCATCGCTGCAGAATTCACAGTTGTCAATACTGTGACCTTGGTAGTCGGATGGCTGAGTGTAGCTAGTAATCATGCCTTCGTAATTGCGTAATACCACACGCTTTTCTGTCTGTGAAATGAGGTAATCGGGCATTACAGGTATTTTACCACCACCACCTGGAGCATCTACAACAAAGGTCGGTACTGCCATACCCGTCGTATGTCCACGTAGGTTCTCAATTATCTCAATGCCTTTCGAAATGGTAGTTCGGAAGTGAGAAATGCCCTCAGATAAGTCACATTGGTAGATGTAATACGGCTTCACGCGGATGCGTAATAAATCATGCATCAGTGCTTTCATAATATTTGAGCAGTCATTAACACCTTTCAGTAGCACAGATTGGTTACCCATTTGAACACCCGCGTTAGCCAGTTTCTCACAAGCCTGGCGTGCTTCTTCGGTTATTTCCTTAGGGTGGTTAAAGTGGGTGTTTACATAAACCGGATGGTGCTTTTTAATGATGTTACACAAGTCATCCGTAATGCGTTGTGGCAATACGACAGGCATGCGGCTACCAATACGGATTATTTCAATATGCTCAATCTTACGAAGTTCAGTTAAGATGTAATCAATTCGACTATCACTCAAAATTAGTGGGTCACCACCAGAAATTACCACATCGCGAATTTCAGGTGTCCTGGCAATGTATTCAAAGGCCTTTTCTAAATGACCTTTAGCCATGTCTTCATCGGTTTCGCCAACAATACGACGACGCGTACAGTGACGGCAGTACATCGAGCACTCGTGCGTTACCAATAAAAGGGCTCTATCGGGATAACGATGCGTTAATCCGGGAACCGGAGAATCGACATCTTCGTGCAAGGGGTCGCTTAGGTCAGACTCTGCGATATGTAATTCGTTTAATACGGGTACTGCCATTTTACGAACAGGACAGTTTACATTCTCCTTGCTCATCAAAGCAGCATAATAAGGTGTTATGGCCATCTTAAACTTCTTGAGCGTCTTGGCCAAATGCTCCTGTTCTTCTTCGCTTAAGGGTAAGACTTTTTCAAGGCTGGGTATGTCACGAATGGCATTACGCATTTGCCATTTCCAGTTGTTCCAATCCTCCTCACTCACATCCTTAAATAGCGGGATGCTTTTATAGTCAACGTTTGAAAATTGTCGTTTCATTTATGTAGATTTTATTTTTTTTTTGTGATTGATGCGTAGTGCACAGTGCACCGATTACAGCGCACTATTACGTATACAACTCCTCGTATAATTGTCTAATCTTCTCGTTTTTTCTTAAGATATCAATGGCCATATCAGCATGTCCGATAGCATAACCATTACCAATCAACATATCCACATCTTTGCCAACGCCTTCAGCGCCTAAAGCTGCCTTTGTGAAAGATGTAGCCATACTGAAGAAATATACTGTACCACGGTCTTTACACATTAGTATGGTCCCCATTTCAGTATTAGGAATGTTGACGTTGTTAATAACAACATCGGCCATTTCACTTTTTGTTAATTCATTGATAGTATCGTAGCACTGAAGTGCATCTGTAGCATTCAGTTTAATAGCGTGGTGGCAGACTCCTACCTGCTTTAAGCGCTCAATGTTTTCATCGCTGTAATCTGCGCCTACTACCATTCCGTTTTCACCTACCATCTCTTTGGCAACAGCGCAGCAAAGAATACCTGATTTACCACCAGCTCCTAGAACAACAACAGTATCACCTTTTTTCACTAACCGCTCCGTTTGGGCAGGTGCACCGCATACGTCAAGTACTGCGAGTGACAGTGTTTCTGATAAATCAGTGGGAAGTTTAGCATAGATGCCGCTTTCGAATAAGATGGCTTTACCCTTTATCTTCACCTGGTCAATTTCAGGTTTGATATCGATGATCTCTTCAATATGAAGTGGTGTTAATGAAAGTGAAACCAATGTTGCAATGCGGTCACCCTCATCAAGATTTATTTTGCCTTTCAGTGCATCACCAATCTTTTCAATAGAACCAATTAACATACCGCCTGAACCTGTCACCGGGTTTTTCATTTTTCCTTGTTTGCCAACAATATCAAGAATGATGTTCTTGATTTCATTCGTATCACCATTGGCTTGCTCCTTTATTTGTGTAAAACTGGCTGAGTCAATGTTTAGAACATCTACATCGATTAAAATCTCGTTGTCGAATACTTGGCCCATATTATTGTCAACCTTTGTAGCTGGTTGTGGCAAAACACCTTGTGGTTCAATCACCCGATGTGTTCCGTATTTATTCCCTGTTAAGTTCATGTTTTATCTATCCTTACAAATGCTATCAGCCAATGACTACCAGCTGATAGCTTTGTTGTATTACTTAATTCCCTTCAATTGTAATATTTCTCTTACATCAGCAGGTGTAGCAATTTCATAACCTGCGTCGCGTGACAACTTAGCTGTGCGCTCTACCAGTTGTGCATTACTGTCGGCCAATACACCTTTTTCGTAGTAAACATTGTCTTCAAATCCTACGCGGATAAAACCATTACCAATGGCATAGGCTCCATAGTGAGCAGGTAAACAGGCACGACCAACACCCATCACAGTCCAATGTGCACCTTCAGGAATACGGCTAACCAATAAGTTCAATAATTCAATGTCATAGGGGATAGCTGCAGGTACATTCATCACAAAACCATAGTGATAAGGAGGTTTTAGTAATCCTTCTTTAATTAATATGTCGGCAGCTGCTACATGTGAAATATCAAAACATTCTAAGGTAGGACGTACATTGTGCTTAATCATTTCCTTGGCAAAACGACGCATTGTTGGTAAGGTGTTGACGATGTACTCATCGCCAAAGTTGACTGTTCCACAGTCTAAAGAAGCCATCTCTGGTTGAATCTCTTCAATGACTGCTACACGTTCGTCATCAGTCATACCAACAGCTCCTCCAGTTGTAATTTCAATGACGATATCGCAACGTTCGCGGATTAAGCGAATCGCTTCTTTGAATACTTCAGGATCTTGAGTCGGACCTCCATTTTCGTCGCGAACGTGTAAATGAACGATCGATGCACCAGCTTTGTAGGCGTCGTATGTTGCATCGGCTATTTCAAGAGGCGTTAATGGTAAATTAGGGTTGTGCTCGCGTGTGGTTTCGGCTCCACAAACTGCACATGTTATTATCATTTTTTTCATCACTGTCGATTTTTTAGTTGTTGATTGTAGTTAAGGTTTAATTGTTGAAGAAGGGAGTGTCTATCTTCCGATAATTACGCCTGCCGGGTCAACTTTCTCGCGTAGAATTCTTAATTCTTCAGCACTTGGCTCAACCGTTGTTTCGTAATTGTCAGGGATGATGATGTCAAATTCGGCATTCGCTTTTACATCATCAATGGTTTTACCCGGGTGAAGCGACAGTAGAATCATTGCTTTCGATTCGGGATGATAGCCATATACGCCAATATCGGTAATCACCTTGTAAGGTCCTGTGTTAGCAGGTAATCCAGCGTCAACACGTGACGTACCTCCTTCTAAGAAACCCGGCGTGGTGATGAAATCGACTTTGTTTGCGAAGCGTTTGGGGTTTTGAGGAGTAACCACCATGGTTCTCCAGCAAAGTGAAGCGAGGTCATTGGCGCCACCACTGCCCGGGAATCGGGTTTTGGGTTTATCGTAATTATCTCCAATCAATGTGGAGTTAAGGTTTCCATATTTATCAATTTGCGCCCCACCTAAAAAGCAATAGTCAACCACACCAGCCTGACAAAGTTCCATAATTTCGGCCATTGAGGTTGCTTTAAGTCCTTTATATGTTGTGCGTGAGTCGCCAACCGAAATTGGCATGGTTGGTAGAAGCGGAGCAATACCTCCGGCTTCAAACATTATGGTCAGGTTGGGCGAATCAGTCATTTGAGCCAGCATAGCCGCTGCTACCGGAACACCTGTACCTACCACTACCATTGCGCCATCTTCCAGGTTACGGGCTGCAATCGTTATCATTAATTCCATTGGATTATATGTAGTTTCCATTTAATCGGCTTTTTAAAGATTAGTACAAATGTTCGGCTTGCATTAATTTTCTCATCTTATTCATACCACCATTTTTGTCCAGGTACTCATAGAAGTCCTTAGATGACAAAATGTGATGACCAATGAATTCTTCCAGTTGCATTTCGTCTTTCTCTGCTACCAGCCAGTCTTTTAAATGTTCTTCGTCAGAAAAATACTCACCTGGCATATTGCCTGGGTATGAGCCAAATGGTACTTCAATGACAGCATCGACGCACCAGTAAGGAATTACTGTTTTTGAAGGCTCTCTTCGTATCTCTTCATTCGAAATGATCTTTTCAGTGGTGATAATCACTCGTTTTGAAGCTTTAGCAATGTCATCGTCGGCAACCAAAATGCCATCAATCTGGCAGTTGCCATAGATGTCGGCGCGGTGAACATGGATAATGGCCACATCAGGATAAAGTGCAGGAAGAGCGGCTAGCTTCTGATTGGTAAACGGACATTCTACTTCCATGGCCGCAGAATGCTTAAAAGTATCAGTGCCTAACATGACACGTGAAGGCAAATAAGGTAAACCCATGGCGGCTGCTTTGAAACGCCATGATAGGGCACCGTTTGACCATTCTGTTACCTTTACATTGCCTGACTCAAACATACGACGTGAGTTTTTTGATAAACCACGTGCTTCCAATCCAACAATGTAAGCAGCATCACAACGATTAAAAGACTTACCGGCACTTAACAACTGACAGTCATGAGTTGAAACATGACCGGCAAATCCTAAATTCTTTTTCTCTTTACGAATGATTTCATGAATCAGCGCTGTTGGGATACGAACGCCTCCGAAACCACCAATGGCCAGGTAGTCATTGTCGTTGATATATGTGTCAACTGCATCAGATACAGTTGTTAGTTTACTTTTCATTTGCTTTTTCTTATCACGGAAAAAGCCTCTCATATCATCAGCATTGGGCGACATAAATAATTCGCCAATACCTTTATTAAGTTTTGAGTTACTCATATTCTTAAGCTGTTAGCTTCTAGCCTATAGCTATTAGCGATTTACATGATGGTTATAATGTTGTTTCCTGCAGATTGCGATGAATAACGCTGATTTTTTTTGCGTAAAACTGCGATATCCGCGGGAGATAATTACATATCAGTATTTTTCAGTTAGGTACTGTAAAGCTTCTTCGATGGCATTCACCGTATAATCTAAATCTTCCTGAGTATGACGGTGACAGATATAGCCATGGTGATATGGCTGAAGGAATACTTTACGGCGAATTAATTGTGTATAGAAATCTTTACGCATTGCTTTATAGGAGCCATCTTCGTTTTTATCGAAAGTGATGAACATCATAGGGGCAATGCCGCTAATGCGTGCACCAACAGGATATTTTTTAAGCAGTGCTGCAATTTTAGTGTTAAACTCTTCTCCTTTTTCCCAAATTTTATCAAGCACCTTATCACGTTCAAGAATTTCGATTGTTTTTAGGGCTGCAACGTAACTCAAGCTATTGGGGAAGAATGTTGATGAGATAAAAACATTCGATTCACCTTCTTTCATGATTTCAGCCTTGCCAGTAACAGCTCCGATAGGGTAACCGTTAGCCATTGCTTTTCCGAATACAGCTAAATCAGGTGTTACTTTGTATAGTTTTTGAGCTCCGCCAATGCTGGCACGGAAACCAGTACGAATTTCATCGAAGATTAAAACGACACCATACTTCTCACAAAGTGCTTTTACACCTTCTAAGAATCCTTCTTTTGGTTCGGTGATAGGTGCTGCCAATGGGTGACCAAGCGGAGTGATAATAACAGCCGCTGTATCATCGCCATGTTCTTTTAATAAGTTTTCAAGTGATTCCAGGTTGTTGTACTGGAACTCAAAAACATCTTCGTAAAGCTTTTCAGGTACACCACCTTTTACTTCAACGCACCAGTCGTGCCATCCATGGTAACCACAGCGCATTACTTTAGTGCGTTTTGTATAGGAGCGCGCTAAACGAATAGCTGTTGAAGTAGCGTCAGAACCGGTGCATACGAATAAACTCATTTCTGCACAGGGAATCAATTCATTCATTTTCTCAGCCAGCATGTTCTGGTACTTCTGAGTTAATGAAAAGCAAAAGCCTTTGTTCTGAATTTGTTCAATTACAGCGTCATCTACTTCTTTCTCACGATTTCCAAGAATCATTGGCCCATAAGCACATAAGTAATCAATGTACTCGTTGCCATCAATATCTTTTACTCGGCCACCTGTGCCTTCGTCGAAGTAAACAGGGAATTCGCCTTCAACAAAGTTGTAAGGACGACGAATGCCAAGTACGCCACCAGGAATTAGAGATTTACCTTTTTCTAATTCATTTAATGAATTGTCAAGTTGTAGTTTTTTAACTTCCATAACTATATTTTTTGGACTTTAGCTAAATAAGACGTTCAATGAACGTTGTTGATTAGAGGTATGGGTGCACACAAACATATTTGGCTTTGGGAGATGCCAAATGTCGCTATCTAGAAATCAGTTACTTCTATGCGTTCGAACTTGTCGAAAATATGTTTATAAACCCAGATTGTCATTGTGCAAATTAACACTAATTGATTATCGATGTTAAAATATACACAAATATATTGTAGTAGTTAAAAATACAACATGATAAAGCGCATGAATTTTATGAAAATTCATGCGCTTTAGCTAATTTAAATTTATTCTAAATGGAAATTGTTTGTTTACTATTTGTGGTTCAGGGTTCAGGGCTTTTATTTTCAATAACTTAAGTCAAATGATTCAAGGGGCATGTTAAATGTCTACTTCGGGAGTCCACTCTCGAATGTTAATTAAATCGGGGAAGGCTTCGGGTTTATAAACCGATTTGCCGCTTAATGTTCTTAAGCACTCCTGTATGCCCTCAGGAATACTTGGGTGAGGATAGAATATTTTAAGTACTTCATGCAGGCTGTTTCCCTGGTTGATGAGGTGAGCTACTGAAACAATAAATGCCGATGCTTGTGGTCCTGCAGCACGCATTCCAAGGATGCGCTGCTCGTCATCGCTACTGACCAGTATCTTAACAAAACCATTGGTGTTGCGCATGGCAATAGCACGGTTAACTAATTTATTGGAATAATAGGCTGCTTTATAAGGTATTTTCTTTGCTTGTAGCATTTTCTCATTGGCACCTACAGCAGCTACCTCCGGCTTGAAGAACATTAAAGTACTCATGTGTGAATAATCCAATGGGTATTGTGGAATATCGCCAATTTTTTCAGCAGCCAGACGTCCCTGGAATTCGGCTACACTATATAACTGGCTATGTCCGGTAACATCACCGGCTGCGTAAACATGGCAATTACCTTTTCCATCGCGTAATAAGCAATCATCTTTAATTGGTATAGTGCCGTTTTTGTGTAATTCGATGTCTATTTTCTCAAGATTTAAACCTTCGGTGTTTGGTATGCGGCCGATGGCCACCAATGCCACATCAACTTCAATCACTTTGCTGTGTCCGTCCTGATAATCCAATACTACTTCTAAATGCTCAGGGTGCTTTTTGATGTGACGCAGTGTTGCTGTGTGGTGAATGTTAACACCATTGTCTTCCAAATTGCGAGATACAAAGCTACTAACATCATTATCTTCATAGGGAAGTACGCGATGTGAACGGTCAAGCAGATGAACTTCGGTTTGTCCGAAGTTGGAGAAGATGGTGGCAAACTCACAACCTATAATGCCAGAGCCAATAATGAGCATGCGTTCCGGGAATTCTTTGAGGTTGAGGATGCCATCTGATGTGATAATGCGTTCGCCATCGATTTGAATCCCGTCATATAAACGAGGGCGTGAGCCTGTGGCAATCACAAAATTCTTTCCTTTTATCAATTTGGTTTGGCCCTGCGTTTTAACTTTAATATGGTCGTAATCTTTAAAGCTGGCCCATCCGTATTCTATTGTTAACGAGCCTTTCTTATTTTGCGCAGGCGAAAATGTTTCAATCTGGCTCAGCATCTGGTATTGCTTCTCTTTGGCTGCCTGAATAACGGTTTTTTTAACCTTTTCGAAATTGACACTTAGAGATCCAACTCTGTAGCCACGATCGATGCGTGCAGCGATGGCATAATCCATCGAAAGCTCATACATCGTTTTTGAAGTCAGGGCACCATTCATAATGCCAGCGCCACCCAGGTGTTTGCCTTCTACAATACACACATTTAATCCATAATCCAAAGCTCTGATGGATGATGAGAATCCGGCAGGTCCGCTACCGATAACTACTAAGTCGTAAGTGTCTGTCATAGGTTAACCCTAATAATTCGTTTAAATAGATATTAAGTTCATGCCGACTAAGTTTTACAATCAATTTTGTTACCTAATCCCGATAACTATCGGGAGGGTGCAACTATGTCGGGGTTAATCCGCAAGTGATATTTCCAAAATAGTATTGAGAATAGTGCGGGTTAAAAACTTATAACACTATAAAAAAAAAGAGTTGCAATTGTTTAATCGCAACTCTTCTTTAGTCGAATATCTTCGTTTTATTTTTTAATCATGTGGTTCATTTGGGTTAAATGTATCAACATGACGATTGATTTTTTGTTTGTATAACTCATTTATAGTGAGTATGATGCCTGTTTCTTCCACATCTCCGAAGCGGTCGTTGATAGCTGTACCAAATGTTTTCATCGACGGAGATAAGTTCATGTAGGCATTAATTAATGGAGGTATGTTTTCTCCAAATTCACGCACGCGTTTAGTTAATATTTTATAATCTTCCTGATAGTTTTCACCACAGAAAATTTCTTTTAAATCTTGTTCGGATAAATCTATTTGAACAGGTTTATGAGGATAAAGTAAACGATCCGGATCGTTGAAGTACTTTTGCATAAAACCTAAGATGAGGTCGCGGGCATAACGATTAAAGTGAGTATACATAGTTACTTTTCCAAAGAAATACTTCATCTCTGGATGACTCACAATCAGTGAACCCAGTCCATCCCAAAGGTTGTCAAGCGCAAAAAGGCTCTTGGTTCCTGCTTTAGATGACTGATAAGTTGGTTGAACGAATGAACGCCCTAGCTCAATCATATATGGTAAATACTCCTGAACAAACTTATCGGAAAATTGAAATAAGCGCGATGTGGCTAATTTTACATTGCCAAGCTGATCAACTGGGATATCGCTGCCCAGCAGATAACGGTAGCCGCCTAATATTTCTTTTGACTGAGGGTCCCACACAATTAACTGACGATAAGGAACTTCTGCTGTATCGTAGTCGTCAATGTCAGTTTCTTTGCCTGTTCCCCCACCAGCTAGTCGGAATGTTATTTCACGAAGGCGTCCGACTTCGCGCATCAGGGCAGGAGCTTGATGTGCGGTAAAATCATAGATTTTATTGTCGCCTTTATTAGTGTTTCTTACAAAGGTCTCCTGAGTCAACTCAGCCTCTAATTCTTCCCTTGGTACAGGAGGTATAATTTCTTTTACTCTCATTCGGTGAATTTCTAATCAGTAGGCTACAAATTTAATTTATTTTTGATAAGTCGTA
Source organism: Carboxylicivirga litoralis (assembly GCF_025499605.1). Taxonomy (GTDB): domain Bacteria; phylum Bacteroidota; class Bacteroidia; order Bacteroidales; family Marinilabiliaceae; genus Carboxylicivirga; species Carboxylicivirga litoralis. The sequence goes on from NZ_JAFMVC010000008.1 coordinate 123,540, forward strand.
GACTTCATCCTTTATTTTTTGAGCCCATTCTTTCGCCTTTTTAGCAGCTTCTACGTCACTTATTTTAATAGGTTTCCCAAATGTAATAGTTATTGTTTTGTTGCGCTGTAAATAAAGCTCGTCTACCAGGTAAAGCATTTCTATGTTTACTTTAATCCCTAGCCGTTTGCGCCAGTTGGCTAAATTGTAAAAACGGTTGCTGTTGCGTCCTGAGATATGTACCGGAATAATATCACGATTATGCGTTTTAGCTTTTTTGATGAAATTTGGCTTCCATTCCAGGTCTTTGATGACGCCATTTTTTCCTTTTCTCGAAACTAAACCAAAGGGAAACATCAATATTTGATTGTTACTGGCATAGGCTTCGTCAATGGCTAAGGCTGCTTCACGACTATGGCCTCCATGTTTGTTGACAGGTAAGAATATTTCTCCCAGGTTCTTAATATTCATCAGGATATCATTGACCGGGAATTTCAAATGTTTAAAATATCGTCCAACAGCAGCAACAAACACCATCCCGTCTAAGCCGCCAAGCGGATGATTGCTGACAAAAACATAACGCCCTTCCTTCGGAATATTCTCTTCGCCTTTTATTTCGTAGCGCGACTGGAAGTTGGCTATAATGGCTTCGGCATATTCAATGCCGTAAGTGTCCTTGTTGTTGGCAATAAACTCGTTGATTTCTTCCTGATGCGTAATGCGTTTCAGATAGTTGATTAAAAACTTAGGAATAAAACGCTTGAGCTTGGGGTTTTTGTCATGAAAAACCTTGTCAATGTCAATAAACTTCTCTTCTATCTTTACTTGTTCCATGAATTCATTCGAAATAGACTTCAATTTTAGGAAATATTTATGACATAAGACAGGATTAGTAGTGGCATTATTAACCCCAATTATTCATCAATTGAGCGATATACTTTATAACGACTAAGTTTTACCATCAATTTTGTTACCTAATCCCGATAACTTCGGGAGGGTGCAACTATGTCGGGGTTAACCCGCAAACCATATTAATTGCATTAATTGTGATAAATAATGCGGGTTAATGAGTTGTTGTTATAATACAGGTTGCCTTAAACGTGTGTTTTCCTCCAAAGAGCGATTGCTTAATCGATACATTTGGTTGACTTCTATGCAGATAAAGCCATACTCTTCAACTACTTTTCCGCGTATCAGGTAGCAACCCGGGCCACGAAATGGGTAACGCTTAAATGAATCGGAAAAGTGAACCGTATCAAGCCAGTGTCCGTCCATATCCAGGAAGGTGCCAAATGACATGCTTTCGCCACTACTGGTACGTGTAGGTTTGCGGGTAATTAGATAAGCCACAATCGCAATAGTTTGGTTGATGAAACGTGGCAGGTCGGCTGATTTAAGCAGGCTTGGTACTTGCTTTTTCAGTAGCCTGAACGGGGAGCTCAATGGGAAGCCTAATAACTCTATCTCATCAAAAGCACTTTCCAGTTCATGCTCCCACAAATCGGGTAATTCAAATTCGCGCACTTCGGGCTGAAAGAGTGTAGGTTCGGGTTTGGTGGATTTGCTGTGTCCCAATAAGTGATGAGCGTCCCAGAGTAGTTCTTTCTTTGTTTTTCCGGTAAATCGAAAAGCATCGATGCGGATAAGTATGATTAATTGCTCCAGTGAAATAGGCACGCGCGAAATAAAATCAGACAGGCTTTTAAATTCTCCAAACAATCCACGCTCATTGAGCAGCATTTCAATTGATTTTTTTTCTAAACCATACAGCATAAACAAACCGAGGAATAGGCGTTTACCCTGGATGGTGCAGGGCCAGTCGCTGTGATTAACGCAAGGAGCTTCAATAATGGCACCATGCATGCGTGCTTCGTGTATGTAAAGTTCCTGGCGGTAAAAGCCACCTCCGTTATTTAGTGTTGCTACCATGTATTCGCGCGGAAAGTAGGCTTTTAAGTATAGAGCCTGGTAGCTTTCAACAGCATAGCTGGCAGAGTGGCCTTTGGCAAAAGCATAATTGGCAAAGCTTTCGATTTGTCGCCAGATGTCAGCAATGGTTTGTTCGGCATATCCTTTTTTGCGACAATTACTGAAGAATTTTTCGCGTACCTTCCAAAATTCATTGCGCTGCCTGAATTTCCAAGACATACCCCGGCGTAGTACATCAGACTCGTCCAATGACAGGCCGGCAAAATAGTGCGCTACTTTAATAACATCTTCCTGGTACACCATCACGCCATAGGTTTCTTCCAGGATGTTATATAAATCAGGTAAGTCTTTTCGTGCCTGTTCGCGCCGTTCGGGGTTTTGAAAGCGCAGAATATACTCGCGCATCATGCCACTTTTGGCTACTCCCGGACGAATAATGGAGCTGGCAGCCACCAGTCGGAGGTAATCGTCGGCTTTGAGTTTGGTGAGTAGCATGCGCATGGCCGGTGATTCAACATAGAAACAGCCAATGGCTTTGCCTACCTTTAAGAGCTCTTTGATTTGTTCATCCGCTTTAAACTTATTGATGTCGTCAATGTCAATTTCTACACCTGTGTTTTTGTGAATGATCTCCAGCGAATCTTTGATTTTACTAAGGCCGCGTTGACTTAAGATGTCGAATTTATGCAGGCCAACATCTTCCGCTATATACATATCGAATTGCGACGATGGAAAGCCTTTGGGAAGTAATTCGGTAGATGAATAACAGGAAATAGGCTCTTCGGATATAATGATGCCACTGGAATGAATGCTGCAGTGGCTGGGAAAACCATCGATAAACTGACTGTATTTAATTACCCATTGGCCATATTTGTTATTGGCAGCATTGGCCGGATTTTTTTGAAGTGCCACAATTTCATCGTCGGGGAGGCCAAAAACTTTACCAATTTCCCGAATGGCTGATTTGTATTTGAAGGTGACGTAATTGCCCAACAGGGCAACTCGATCGTAACCATATCTGTCAAATATGTATCGGGTAACGTCGTTGCGATCGGTCCGGCAAAAATCAATATCAAAGTCGGGCGGACTTTTGCGGAAAGGATTAATGAATCGCTCGAAATAGAGTTGAAGGTCAATGGGATCGACATTGGTGATGCGTAGCAGATAAGCTACCAGGCTGTTGGCTCCGCTTCCCCGACCAATGTAGTAATAGCCTTTACGGCGGGCATAATCAATGATGTCGAGTGTTACTAAAAAATAGGCACAAAAACCTAAATCGCGAATAACCTCCAGTTCTTTGTTCATGCGTTTGAGCACTTCTTCATTCGCATTGGGGAAGCGATAGGCAAGCCCTTCTTTGCATCGTTTTGTTAGTAGTTGAAAATCGGCTTCTTTTGAGCCGGTAAACACTTGTTTGTTTTTGTTGGTGCCAAAATTAAAATCAATACTGCAGGCATTTAGTAAGCGCTCTGTGTTTTTAATTATTTGTGGATAGTTGGCAAAAAGCTTTAATAATTCAGCCCTAGGAATAATGGTGTCAGCTTCATTGGCGTGCTCTTCTTTGGGTAGTTTGCTCAGTAAGGAGTTGTTGTCGATGGCTCGCAGCAGACGGTGAGCATTGTAATCATGTTTATTGCGAAAGGTGCAGGTGTGTTTGATAACCAGTTTATCTTGTTTATTTTTCCAATGGGAAAAAGGAAGTTGTTTTAAGTCCTCGGGCGAAATGCCGATAAACTCATTGTCGCGTAATTCATCATCGGCGTACGAGAAAGGGTAAATGACATATGCGTTATTAAATTGAGGTGCTCGTTCATCAAAGTCTATTTTTTCGTGCAGGTGTGGCGTCAGGTATTCGTTTATTTCCCTGAATCCATCGCTGTTTCTGGCCAAGGCAATGAATTGTTGTTGTATGCCATTGCGAAAATCAGCACCAACAACTGGTTTGATGTTGTTCTGCAGGGCTAAGCGTACAAAATCCATACTGGCAGCTGTGTTGTTGATATCGCTTAGTGTCACAGTGCTGTAGCCATGGTGGGCTAATACTTTTAATAAGTCTTCGGGCGAAATGGCACCGTATTTAAAGCTGTAGTAAGAGTGGCAATTAGTTAGCATTTCTTTATTATTGGTGTGTTGGAGATTGCTTTTTAGATTTCATTAAAATTCGTAGCTCGGAATCTTCAATTCATTATGAGTTTTCAGTTCTGGTCTGATTTCCAGCTTTGGAGTAGGAGGAATGATGGCACCTTCCATTTGCCCGTTAAAAGGGTTCATTTGTTTTATATGGCGGGCTTTCATACCTTGAGCACGTTTGACCGCGTCTTCGCCATAGCGTCCACGCAGTTTATCCATGGCCTGATAGAGCTTAATCATTTTAAATGAATCTTCGAATAGCCTGATTTGGTAGCTGCCACCGACCAGGTTGCTAAAGCGTACGCCAATTAACCGTACCAATACCCGACGGTTGTATACTTTTTCAAACAAATCCTTTACGGTTTCAATCAGTGTGTGGTCGAGTGAAGTGTAAGGGATGTGTTTTTGTTTGGTGTGTGTCTGAAAGTCGGCATAGCGCACTTTTACTGATACACATGAGGTTAATTTATTGCTATTGCGCAGCTGGTAAGCCAGGCTTTCGGCCATGGCCAGCAAAATGCTTTTGAGTTTGTATACATCGGTTGTGTCCTGGTCAAAAGTGCGTTCGGTTGAAATGGATTTGCGTTCGCTCCAGGCTACCACCGGGGAATTGTCAATGCCTTGCGCTTTTTTCCAGATGGCAATGCCGTTTTTGCCCAATACGCGCTCCATCAGTTCGAGCGGCATTTCTTGTACGGTGCGCACGCGCTCAATACCCATTTGTCGGAGCAGGTGATAGGTTTTGTTGCCCACCATGGGTATCTTTTTGATGGAGAGAGGAGCCAGAAATGGTTTTTCCTGACCAGTTGTGATTTGTATGTGGTTATTTGGTTTGGCTTCGCCAGTGCCAACTTTAGCAACTGTTTTGCTGGTTGAAAGGCCAAACGAGATGGGGAGTTTGGTATCGTGTATGATTTTTTCGCGCAGTTCTTTAGCCCATAAGTAGGTGGTTTGTACATAGCGGTCCATGCCGGTTACATCAATATAAAACTCGTCGATGGATGATTTTTCAAATAATGGTGAGCGTGCACGAATGATTTCGGTTATTTGATTTGAAAATTCGCTGTAAGCCTGACTGTTCCCGCGAATAACCTTGGCATGGGGGCATAGCTGGCGGGCCATACGCATGGGCATGGCCGAATGTATGCCGTAGGCGCGGGCTTCGTAGCTGCAGGCTGCCACCACACCTCTGTCCGATGTTCCGCCAATAAGCACAGGAACGCCAATTAATTCTTTGTGCAGCAGGCGTTCGCACGATACAAAAAAGGTATCTAAATCCAGATGAACTATTGATTTGTTTGTCATTGTCGATTAAATCGTCATTATGTGGTTAATAATATAGTCAATTTTATTACTTTTGAGAAGTGAAAACAGAAGGAAATTTGGCTGTAGATGCTGAATGTGTTGAGGGAGAGGCAGAAAAAATAAGAGATGAAAATTAACGAGTAGAGATATGTATTTTGCAGAGAATATTAAGTTTTTAAGAAAGCGAAAAGGATTGTCGCAGAGTGTTTTATCATTGGCTTTGGAGCTGACGCGAACAACGTTGGCAGGCTATGAGAAAAATGTGCAACCACCATTTAAAACGCTCATTCGTTTTGCAGAATACTTCAATGTGTCTATCGATGCCTTAGTGCGTTATAAACTGGATGTTTTGTCGGAGTTTCAGCTGTCGCAAATAGAAGATGGTTTTGATGTTGATGTTACCGGTCAAAAGCTGCGCCTGTTAACTGTGTCGGTCGATAAAGAAGGAAAAGAAAATATTGAAATGGTGCCGGTAAGGGCGCAGGCGGGTTATGCAACCGATTATGGCGATATGCAGTTTATAGCTTCGTTGCCCAGGTTTTCGTTGCCTTTTTTGCCGCCGGATAAAACCTATCGAACGTTTCAGATACGCGGTGATTCGATGTTGCCAATACCAGAAGGGGCATGGGTGACTGGCTCATATATTCAAAACTGGACGCGGGTTAAAGATGGTACGCCTTGTATTATTGTAACCCGCGATGAGGGGATAGTTTTTAAGGTGGTTTATAATCTGATTGAGAAAAAACAACTACTGTTACTTGTGTCGACCAATCGTATTTATAAACCTTATGAAATTGCGGTAGATAAGATTGTTGAAATGTGGCAATTTGAGACTTATAATGGTTTTGAAATAGGTGGGTGAGATTTGAGCGTTGTGGCTTTTGTATTAAAAAGTTATCAACAGGTGGTATAAAGTGGTTTAAAGTGGTTGCAAGTGGTTTTAAAGTTTTATACTTTTACCAAAGTAAATACGTATTTAATAATGACCACATTTATAGGCGATTTTGTTTGTAAGCCCGATGCAAAAGGGCGAATAGTTTTGCCTTCGCTCTTTAAAAAAGTGATGAGTGAAGTCAATCAGTCTGTCTTTGTGGTTCGTAAAAACCTCTTTGATAACTGCCTTGATTTAATTCCTCAGCACGAATGGCAGAAAGAAGTTCAACTTATCGAAAAAAAATTAAGTGGTTTCCGACAAAAAGATCAGCGATTAAAACGAGCTTTGTATCGTTCTACAGCCGAAGTGACTTTGGATGCTAATGGCCGTTTTTTGGTGCCAAAGCGTTTGATGGAAATGGTTTCTGTTAAAGGTGAAGTGGTGTTGTTGGGCGTTGGTGGCAATATTGAGTTGTGGAGTAAACAGCAATTCGAAAACGATGGATTGGAGGGTGAAGAATTAGGAGAGTTGGCAGAAGAGTTGCTAGGTGGTAACTTTGGCGAAGAAGAAAATTAAAGGATATGGAACAGGGGTATCACATACCGGTATTGCTAAATGAATCAGTAGATGGTTTAAATATCAAGCCAGATGGCATATATGTGGATTTGACATTTGGTGGCGGTGGTCATTCGCGCGAAATATTGAGTCGGTTAGGTAAGGGTGGAAAACTGGTTGTTTTTGATCAGGATGAAGATGCTTATAAGAACCGCCCCGATGATGAGCGCTTATTGTTTGTGCGCCATAATTTTCAATATTTGTCACACTTTCTTCGCTATTTAAATATTGATGCTGTAGATGGAATTTTAGGCGATCTGGGTGTGTCTTCACATCACTTTGATGCAGCTGAACGTGGTTTTTCATTCCGATTCGAAGGAAAGCTGGATATGCGAATGGGGCAGGGGTTAAAAATGACTGCTGCCGATTTGGTTAATACCTATGAGTTGGAAGATCTAAAACGCATTTTCTGGCAGTATGGCGAAATCAAGTCATCTTACAAGTTAGCTTCTGAAATAATTAAGCAGCGCTCAAGTAAATCTTTCGAAACAACTACAGACTTGAAAGAATTGGCTGAGAAGATTGGGCCAAAAAAGGAAAATGCAAAATTTCTTGCGCAAGTTTTTCAGGCTTTACGCATTGAAGTGAATAAGGAAATGGATGTTTTGAAGTCGGTGTTGATGCAAAGTACAAATGCAATTAAACCAGGAGGACGTCTGTCAGTCATATCATATCATAGTTTAGAAGATCGCTTGGTGAAGAACTTTATCCGTTCCGGCGATTGTGACAAGAATCAACCTGAAAAAGATATTTACGGACAGTCAGATGTTCCATTTAAAGCCATTAATCGGAAGATAATTATTCCGAACGATGAAGAAATAGAGCGAAATAATCGTGCGAGAAGTGCGAAACTTAGAATAGCAGAACGGGTATGAAGTGGAGAATGAGTAAAATACCGGAGTTTATTCTTTCGAAAGAGGATGTTGACGAACTAAAAAACATCTCTTTAAAAGATGTTATTAATGGTCGTTTGTTTACGCGTTCCCTAATTGCCAATCAGTTGCCTTTTGCATTGTTTTTGGCATTTTTTGCTTTTTTATATATAGGTAATCATTATCGTATGGAGGAGCAAATGCGTGAAGTAGCTGTTTTAAATAAAGAATTAAAGTCCTTGCGCTACGAAGCGATAACGACATCGTCGGAATTGATGTTTATGAGTAAACAAAGCGAGGTGCTAAAGAAAATAAAATCAAGAAATCTGGAGTTGGAAGAGTTAACCGAGCCTCCGCGACGATTAAAAGTGAAGAAGTAAATGCAGATTAAAAAAAGTATCATATTGCGCTTTGGCCTTTTGTATATTGGTATTGCCGCTTTGGCTGTGCTAATATTGGGTAAGGCATTGTATCTGCGTATTGTTGAGGGTGATAAGTGGGAAGAGGTTGTTGAAGAGCATAATAATAAAGATATAGTTATTGATGCCAATCGTGGTGATATTTTAGCCTCTGACTATAGGAAGCTGGCCTGTTCAGTACCAACCTATCGGATATATATGGATATGCGAGCGCATGGATTAACTGATGAGGTATTTAATGCCAATATTGATAGTTTAGCTTTATTGCTATCGCGTTTTTATGGCGACCGTTCTAAAACTTCTTTTAAATCGGGCTTAAAAACGGCCCGTGCTCAAGGAAAACGTTATTATCGAGTTCATCCCCGCCGTATTTCTTTTACCGAATTAAAGAAAGTAAAAGAGTTTCCAATTTTTAGGCTGGGAGCTAATAAAGGGGGATTTATTCCTAGAAAGTACGAGAATCGTAAGTTGCCCTTTGGAGAGCTTGCATCGAGAACAGTAGGAAGTTTGTATGCCGAAAAGGATTTGGGTGGACGTTTTGGTTTAGAGATGGCATATAATAAAAGCTTAAAAGGTGTGGCTGGTGTTAGCACTCGCACCCGTGTTAGTGGCAACTGGGTCGTTGAAGAGCAAATAGAGCCGATTGATGGACACGATATAGTGACAACTATTGATATTGGTTTGCAAGATGTGGCGGAAACGGCCTTGTTGCAACAGTTGCAAAAACATCAGGCTGATCATGGTTGTGCTGTTCTGATGGAGGTTGCTACTGGTAAAATTCGAGCCATTGCTAATCTGGGGCAAACCACAACTGGTCAGTATGCTGAAGATTATAATTACGCCATAGGTGCAGCTACTGAGCCTGGTTCCACATTTAAACTGGCCTCTATGATTGTGGCACTGGAAGATGGTGTAGTGCAATTGAGTGATAGTATTGAAACAGGCAATGGTAGGTGTCGCTTTTATGATCGTGTTATGACGGATAGTCATCATGGTGGTTATGGAACCTTATCAGTTAAAGAGGTCTTTGAAAAATCATCCAATGTGGGTATTTCAAAAATTATCTTTGATAATTATCGCGAAAATCCGCGTCGTTACGTCGATCGTTTATATTCAATGAATTTAAAAGAGCCTTTGGGTATTGAGATTAAAGGAGAGGGGCGACCAGTGATGAAGTATCCAGGCGACAAAACCTGGTCGGGCGTTACTTTGCCTTGGATGTCCATAGGTTACGAAATACAACAGACACCACTGCAGGTGCTGACTTTCTATAATGCAGTGGCCAATAATGGCAAGATGGTTAAGCCAATGTTCGTTGAGAAAATTCAGCATCATGGGGAGGTGATTCGGGAAATGAAACCAACGGTTATAAATCCTTCGATATGTTCGTTGGAAACGATTGAAAAAGTGCACAAAATGTTGGTTGGAGTGGTTGAAAACGGGACGGCCAAAAATATTAAAAGCAGTCGTTACCAAATTGCAGGAAAAACAGGTACTGCTCAGATTGCTAAAGGTTCATCGGGCTATAAAGGTGAAGGAGGAAAGAAGCATCAGGCTTCGTTTGTGGGGTATTTTCCGGCCGATCGACCCCTGTATACCTGTATTGTAGTGGTTAATGCGCCATCTAATAATGTGTATTATGCCAATGTAGTGGCTGGTGCTGTTTTTAAAGAAATTTCAGACCGGGTGTATGCGCAAAGCTTCAATCATTCTGATGTTGAGACAATGTATGAAGTTGAATTGGCCAAGCATCAACCTTACTCAAAAGGTGGTAAAAAAGAAGATTTATTAACAGTCTTAAATGATGTTGGTGTGATGGTGCATGGTCAGGAGTTGGAATCGGAATGGATTTCGACCTCGGCTCGCGAGCATGACATCAGCTTGAGAAGTAAGAGTTTCCCTGCAGGAATAGTGCCTAATGTGAAAGGAATGGGTGCTAAAGATGCAGTTGCTATACTAGAAAATATGGGTTTGAAAGTGAAGTTAAGTGGTGTTGGTCGTATTAAGCAGCAATCGATGACGGCAGGGCAAAATTATCGTAAAGGTTCAATCATCTATTTGAAAATGGGTTAGGCAATGAAAAAGTTATCTGAAATTATAAATGGTGTTGAAATAATAGAGCAACTCAATTATGCCGATTCTGATATTGAGCAGATTGTGTTTGATTCACGAACGGCTAAGGCGGGAACAATGTTTGTTGCCATGAAAGGCACTGTTGTGGATGCTCATCGATTTATTCCTCAGGTGATTGAGGCTGGTTGTAAGTGTGTTGTTTGTGAAGAGGTTCCTCCAGAATGCCCGGAGGATGTAGCGATGCTCAAGGTTGAGGATAGTTCATTCGTTTTAGGGCAAATGGCATCTGCTTTTTACGATAACCCTTCGGAACAGTTAAAATTAGTTGGAGTAACAGGAACGAATGGAAAAACTACCACGGCAACGCTTTTGTATCATTTGGTTATGAATATGGGCTATAAGGCCGGTTTGTTCTCGACTGTTGCTAATTATATAGGCAAGTCAAAAATTGATGCCACACATACCACGCCTGATGCGGTAACCTTGAATAAAACAATGTCGGAAATGGTGGATGCCGGCTGCGAATATTGCTTTATGGAAGTGAGTTCGCATGCTTTGGTTCAAAACAGGGTAGCTGGTCTAAACTTTGCTGGTGCTTTATTTACAAATATTACGCATGATCATCTGGACTATCATAAGACCTTTAAAGCGTATATCGACGCTAAAAAATCCTTTTTTGATGGATTAGCCAAAGGAGCTTTTGCTTTAACAAATGCTGATGATAAAAATGGGGCTGTCATGCTTCAAAATACAAAAGCAGACAAGTACAACTATTCTCTGAGGGGCATGGGCGACTTTAAAGGTCGTATTCTTGAAAGCATGTTTGAAGGTATGCAGCTCGAAATTGACGGGCAGGAGATTTGGACGCAATTTGTTGGTGATTTTAATGCTCAGAATTTGCTGACGGTTTATGGATCAGCTTGTTTGTTAGGTTTTGAAAAAGAAGAGGTGCAAGTGGCATTGAGTCAATTAAAGCCTGTTGATGGACGCTTTGAAACCATTCGTTCTAATTCTGGAAAAACGGCTATTGTAGATTATGCGCATACGCCTGATGCTTTAAAAAATGTAATCGAAACCATCAATTTGGTACGTCAGCCACAGCAGCAGTTGATTACAGTTGTTGGAGCAGGTGGCGATCGCGATCCGATGAAACGCCCTGAGATGGCTAAAGAGGCTGTAGTAGGAAGTTCAAAAGTGATTTTAACATCAGATAATCCACGAAGTGAAGACCCCGAAACTATTATCTCACAGATGATGGAAGGGGTGAGCTTTAAGGATCGCATTAAAGTGCTTTCGATAGTTAATCGACGGGAAGCGATTCGAACAGCTTGTATGGTGGCTCAGTCTGGCGATATTATTCTGATTGCTGGTAAAGGTCACGAGACTTACCAGGAGATACAAGGTGTGCGTAACCATTTTGATGATAGAGAAATTGTAAACGAAATATTTAACGAAGAATAAAACCTGAATCATGCTGTATTACTTATTTGAATACTTTGAAAAGATGAATATGCCTGGAGCAGGTGTGTTTCAGTATATTACTTTCCGCGGTGGCTTGTCAGTTATTGTGGCTTTAATAACGGCCACTATTTTTGGTAAGATGGCGATTAAAATGCTACAGCGTCAGCAAATTGGTGAGGTGGTTCGTGATTTAGGCCTTGAGGGTCAGTATCAGAAAAAGGGAACACCAACAATGGGAGGGGTTATTATTATCGCTTCTATTCTGATTCCGGTTTTATTATTTACCAAGCTGGATAATATCTATATTATCCTGATGATTGTTTCTACATTGTGGTTGGGGACAATTGGTTTTATCGATGATTATATCAAAGTATTCAAAAAAGATAAAGAAGGTCTGGCCGGACGTTTTAAGATCGCAGGGCAGGTTGGTATTGGCTTGATTGTAGCGATAACTTTGTTTTCGAGCGGAGATGTGGTAATACGGGAAAGAATACCGGGTGAAACGGTAACGGTGCAGTTGGATAATGGACAAGAAGTGGAGCGTGCTGCAACTCGTGAAGTTAAATCGACTGTTACCAATATTCCATTTTTAAAAAATCATCAGTTCGACTACTCATCTGTGCTTTGGTTTTTAGGTGACCAAGCTAAAAAGTGGGGGTGGTTGATTTTTGCTGTTGCGGTTATTTTTATTATCACAGCTGTATCTAATGGGGCCAATATTACTGATGGTCTTGATGGCCTGGCTACAGGCACGTCGGCCATTATCGGTGTCACCTTAGGGATTTTTGCTTACCTGTCAAGTAACGTCATCTATGCCGATTATCTAAATATTATGTATATCCCTCACTCTGAGGAGTTGGTGGTGTTTATGGCAGCATTCATCGGTGCGACAGTAGGATTCTTGTGGTACAACTCATTCCCGGCTCAGGTGTTTATGGGTGATACTGGTAGTTTGACATTAGGTGGTATTATTGCTGTTTTCGCCATATTGCTGCGTATTGAATTACTGATTCCGATTCTTTGCGGCATCTTTTTAGTAGAAAATTTATCGGTGATGATTCAGGTTTCGTGGTTTAAATACACGAAAAAGAAATATGGTGAAGGGCGACGAGTATTTAAGATGGCTCCTTTGCACCATCATTATCAAAAGATTGGTTATACGGAGTCTAAGATTGTTACTCGTTTCTGGATAATTGGGATTATCCTGGCTGTATTAACAATTGTCACGCTTAAAGTTCGATAGAAGTTATGCAAAAACTGGTTGTATTAGGTGCAGGTGAAAGTGGAGTTGGTGCGGCTTTATTAGGTAAGCAGCAAGGATGGGATGTGTTTGTTTCTGATAGTGGTGTTATCAAAGATAGCTATCAGAACGAGCTGGATGAGGCTGGAATTCCCTGGGAACAAGGATTACATTCGCTTGAGATTATTTTTGCTGCCAATGAAGTGGTAAAAAGTCCTGGTATTCCCGATTCGGTGCCAATGATACAACAGTTGCATGCACGAAATATTCCGGTCATATCTGAAATTGAATTTGCAGGTCGTTACACGGATTCGAAAACGATTTGCATTACCGGTAGTAATGGCAAGACAACCACAACCATGTTAATTCACTATTTGCTCAAGCATTCAGGGGTGAATGTGGAGATGGCCGGTAATGTGGGGACGAGTTTGGCACGTCAAATAGCTGAAGGTAAGTGTCCGGAATGGTTTGTGATTGAGTTGAGTAGTTTTCAGTTGGATGGTATGTATAACTTCAAGGCTGATGTGGCGGTGTTGTTAAATATCACCCCTGATCATTTAGATCGGTACGAATATAAAATGCAGAAATACATCGATAGTAAGTTTGGAATAGTTCAGAATCAAACTGAAAATGATGTGTTTATCTATTGTCAGGATGATGAAATCATCGCCAATGAGTTACCGAAACGTATTTTTAAGTCGGAGTTACTTCCTTTTACACAATCGGATATTCTCAAGCGGGGAGCTTATTCAACCATTGATGAATTGATTATTAACTATAATGATGAAACTATGAGTGTTTTCTCTCGGGACTTATCGTTGCAAGGGCGTCATAATTTGTATAATTCAATGGCGGCTGGTATTGTAGCCAAAGTGTTAAACATCAGGAAAAAGTTTATTCGTGAGAGTCTTTCGAGTTTCAAAGGAGTGGCTCATCGTCTTGAGAGGGTTGTCTCTGTTCGAAATATTGAGTTTGTAAATGATTCAAAGGCAACCAATGTCAATTCAACCTGGTATGCGTTGGAGTGTATGAAGAAACCGGTCATCTGGATTGCAGGAGGAGTAGACAAAGGGAATGATTACGATGAGTTGATGCCTTTGGTGGAAGAGAAAGTAAAAGCCCTTATTTGTTTGGGCACTGACAATCAAAAGTTATTGGACGCTTTTGGAGGTAAGGTGTCAGTAATCAAGGAAACACAATCAATGGAGGAGGCTGTGAAGTTGGCTTATCGATTGGGTAAGAAAAATGATGTTGTGCTTTTATCGCCGGCATGCGCAAGCTTCGATTTGTTTGATAATTATATGCAGCGCGGAGATTTATTTAAAGAAAGCGTCAGGAAATTGTAGTTCAAAAATAGAGGATGAACGAATTATTAAAGAAATATATAAAAGGAGACCGGATTATTTGGTATGTCATATTGCTGCTATCTGTTTTTTCTTGTTTAGTGGTTTATAGCGCAACTGGTAATTTGGCCTATAAGCATCAGGATGGTAATGCGGTGTTTTACCTCTTTCGCCATGCCAAATTTTTATTGGTCGGGCTGGGGATAATCATTGCTGTGCATCATATTAACTATAAATGGTTCGCCCGCTTTGCAACCGTTTTTCTTTACTTTTCCATTGTACTTTTGATTATAACAGCCGTTTCGGGGGTGAGCTTAAATCAGGCCAGCCGATGGTTAACGGTGCCTGTTGTAGGTATATCTTTTCAGCCTTCAGAGATAGCTAAATTAGCTCTGATGATGTACATCGCAAAAGTGTTGGCGCAATATCAGGCTAATGATCGAACAGCTGATGAGGCTTTCAAGCCAATAATGATACATGTTGCTATTGTCTGTGGATTAATTTTTAAAGATGATTTCTCAACGGCTGCACTAATAGGTTTTACCAGTTGGTTGGTGATGATGATAGGGCGAGTGTCTATGAAGTACCTGTTCGGAACCGTTGCGGCAGTTTTAGTGTTTGTATTTGTAGTAATATGGCTTTCCGACTATGTGCCGTTTCTGCATCGTGCCAGTACCTGGAAAGCGCGTATTGAACGCTTTGTTGGTGGAGATGAGCAAAAGGAGGCTGGTGGAAAAACGGCCGACTATCAATCGGAGCGATCGCAAATGGCCATAGCAACGGGTGGTGTTTTTTGGGGCCGTGGACCTGGTAATAGTCAGCAACGCTACTTCTTACCTCACCCCTATAGTGATTTTGTCTATGCCATTATCATAGAGGAATGGGGTATACTAATAGGTGGTTTTTTAATCATGTTCGCCTATCTGATTCTGCTATTTCGGGCTGGCGTCATAGTGCGGGCGAGTAGTAGAACCTTTCCGGCCTTTTTGGTTGTGGGTTTGTCGACCTTGCTGGTGGTGCAAGCCTTTATAAATATGGGAGTAGCTGTAGGTGTGATGCCGGTTACAGGTCAGCCATTACCATTGGTTAGTATGGGTGGAACATCTACTTTGTTTACATGTCTTGCGTTTGGTGCTATACTTAGTGTCAGTCGAAATAATATGGAAGAAAAGGAATTAGCTGCACAAGCTGAAAATGAAAACTATGAGTCCGATAAAAGTAATAATTAGTGGAGGTGGTACAGGAGGTCATATCTTTCCTGCCATATCTATAGCTAATGCTGTTAAAGCCAAACAGCCTGATGCGCAGATTCTATTTGTAGGTGCACAGGGCAAAATGGAGATGGAAAAAGTGCCGGCAGCCGGTTATGAAATTGTGGGATTGCCTGTGGCTGGTTTTCATCGGAAGTTAACGCTGCGCAACCTCGCATTCCCTTTTAAGTTGCTGCGAAGTATGATGAAAGCACGAAGTGTAATCAAGAATTTCAAACCTGATGTAGCTGTTGGTGTTGGAGGGTATGCCAGTGGTCCTGTTCTGCGAATTGCATCGCAATCGGGAGTTCCGAGTTTATTACAGGAGCAAAACTCCTTTCCTGGTGTCACTAATCGGATTTTGGCTAAAAAGGCAGCTAAGATATGTGTGGCCTATGAAAAAATGGAGCGTTTCTTTTCTAAAGATAAAATCTTAATAACCGGGAATCCGGTTCGAAATGATTTGCTGTCGGATATTGCAAAAGAAGAGGCTTTGGCGCATTGGGAGCTGGATGTCAATAAAAAAACAATATTGGTGATAGGAGGAAGTCTTGGGGCTCGCTCAATCAATAATGGAATAATTGCCACGATTAAAAATTTGCCTGATGATGTTCAAATGATATGGCAAACAGGCAAGTTTTATTTCGAAGAAATGAAGGGTAAGATTCCCAAAGAAGTAGAAGATAGGGTGATTGTAACGGATTTTATTAGTCGCATGGATATGGCTTTTGCTGCGGCCGATTTAGTGGTGTCGCGTGCAGGTGCCAGTTCTATTTCTGAATTGGCCATACTGGGCAAATCCACTGTCTTTGTGCCTTCGCCCAATGTGTCGGAAGATCATCAAACGAAAAATGCAATGGCTCTGGTTGAAAAAGAGGCTGCCGTTTTGGTAAAAGATGCGCAAGTTAATAGCTTAATTGCTGAGGCTTCAGCACTATTAAAGAATGATGAAAAATTAATGTCTTTGGCGCAAAACATTAAACAATTCGCCAAACCAAATGCAGCTAATGACATTGCTGATGAAGTGATTAAACTGGCTCAAAAATAAGGGTATGCTACAATTGAAAGATATACAAAGTGTTTATTTTGTTGGTATAGGTGGCATTGGTATGAGTGCTATTGCCCGATTTTTCAAATACGAGGGTCTGCATGTGGCTGGTTATGATCGTGTTTCAACGTTGTTGACGAAGGAGTTAGAGGCTGAAGGTATTACCATTCATTATGAAGATGATGTGCAGCAGATAGCACTTAATTATCGCGATAAAACATCAACTTTGGTGGTATATACGCCGGCCATTCCCAATGAACATACCGAGTTGACTTATTTTCGGAAAAAGGGATTTGATGTTCGTAAACGTGCAGCTGTATTAGGATTAATTTCAGGAGGTATGAATAGTGTTTGCGTAGCAGGTACGCATGGAAAAACCACTATTTCATCCATGACAGCACATTTGTATAAGCAATCAGCTGTTGGTTGTAATGCATTTTTAGGAGGGATTATCAATAATTATAAAACCAATTTTTTACACGATTCAAATTCGGATTATGTTGTTTTAGAGGCTGATGAATTCGATCGTTCGTTTTTGCATTTATCACCGCATTTTGCGCTGCTTTCTGCTATGGATGCTGATCATTTAGATATATATGGTGATAAGGAATCGATTAATGAGGCATTTTTGGAGTTTGTAGATAAAATTGAGCCGGGTGGTGTGTTGCTTCATAAAGCTGGGTTGCCTGTTGAAGTGGCTCATGATGAAATTGAGGTGTTTACCTATTCGATTGAAGAGAAAGCAGATTTCAAAGCTTTTAATATTAAGTTGATTGATGGCTTGTATCAATTCGATTTAAAGTCGCCTTTTGGAACAATAAAGGGGTTGAAAATGGGCGTTCCGGCATTGGTGAATGTGGAAAATGCAGTTGGTGCAATTGGCTTGGCCTTATTGGGTGGAGTGGAAGCAGAGGAGATTAAAGCTGCTTTGCCATCTTTTGAGGGAATTCGTCGCCGGTTTCAGTATCGGCTAAAAAGTGACGAAATTGTTTTTATTGATGATTATGCACATCATCCCGAGGAAATTAAAGCGACTTTGAAATCGGTTAAAGCCATTTATCCAAAATCGCATATAACGGTTGTCTTTCAGCCGCATTTGTATACTCGAACACGTGATTTTGCAGATGGATTTGCAGCCTCCTTAGATATATGCGATCGAGTATTATTGTTAGATATCTATCCGGCACGTGAATTACCAATTGCTGGGGTGGGATCGGAAATGATTGCGAAATTGATGTCTAACGAAAGTGTTAAGGTTGTTAGTAAAGAAGGTTTGTTTGATGAATTGTGTAGTCAGAAAATAGAGATTTTACTGACGCTTGGTGCTGGCGATATTGATAAAGAAGTGCCGGTTTTAGAGGAGAAATTAAAGGTGTTTATCGCCAATAAATAGACGTTTAACAAATTGTTAATAAATAATAATAAATACGCAGCCGTCAGAAGGTGGAAAAGGTTATATTTAAGCGGATTTATAAGGTTTAGTCGCAAATGAAACGATTCAAAAACATATTGTTTTTAGTTATTGCTGTAGTTTATATTACGGTAATATTCTCATTTGTAGCTGTTAATAAAAGCGAAGTTGTTTGTGGTCAAATTTTGCCTTCTATTTGCGATAGCATAGACAATCAGTTTATCACAGCTCAGGAGCTGTCGGATATTACACTGGAAAAATATCCGGCTATCTTGGGAAGTAAGCTGAAAGATATGGATTGTAATCAGATGGAAGAGTTTTTTCAGAAACATCCGGCCATTGAGAACTGTGAGGTTTATTTTACCTATGGTGGTACACTTCATCTTGATGTGACACAGCGTGAACCATTGGTACGAGTTTTCGATAATGGGGCTTCGTATTATTTAGATATGGATGGCGATAAAATGCCAGTCTTTAAAAATCACTCGGCACACGTGTTGGTTGCCAGTGGTTATATCAAGCGCTTGTCATCAAAGCATGATTTGCTGTTGATTGCCAATGCGATTTATAGTGAAGCGTTTTGGAAAGCTCAGATTGAGCAGGTGTATGTTGATGAGAAAGGGGAGTTAACTTTAGTGCCGCGTGTAGGAGATCATCTGATTGAGTTTGGAAAGGTTGAGGATGTTGACGCAAAGTTTCGTAACCTGAAAGCGCTTTATACTCAGGGCTGGGATGCTCGTGAGTGGAATTTGTATAAGAAAGTAAGTTTGAAATATAAAGGACAAGTTGTTTGTACAAAAGGATAGATGTTATGAACCACGAACCTAATCTAATTGCAGCCATCGATATTGGAACCACAAAAATTGTGGCTATTGTTGGACGTAAGCTCGAAAATGGGAAATTACAACTTCTTGGCATAGAGAAGGTGCCTTCTATTGGTGTTAAGAGAGGGGTAGTTTTAAACATTGACGAAACGGTTGCTTCTATCAAACAAGCTATTGCGAGCATTGAAGAGAAACTGGATATAAAACTGAAAGATGTGTATGTGGGCATTGCCGGACAACACATTAAGAGTCTGCGAAATAGGGGCTATCGTTTTATTGAAAGTGGTCTTGAGATTACTCAGGATGATGTAGATAATTTGTTTGATGATAACTATAAAATTCCGGTAGAAGCCGGAGAGAAGATTATGCATGTTATTCCACAGGATTATATTGTGGATAACGAAATGGGTGTTAAAAACCCTGTAGGTATGTCAGGGCGCCGTTTAGAAGGTAACTTTCATATCGTACTAGGTCGTATTGCATCTGTCAAGAATATTGAGAAGTGTATCCGTCGGGTGGCGCTTCAATTAAATGACTTGATTCTTGAACCCTTGGCTTCGTCTAAAAGTGTGTTAACCGAAGAAGAGAAAGAGGCGGGGGTTGTTTTGGTTGACATAGGTGGAGGTACTACCGATGTAGCTGTCTTTTATGATGGTATTATTCGTCATACAGCCGTGATTCCTTTTGGCGGTAATGTGGTGACTTCAGATATTAAGGAAGGTTGCTCTGTTCTTTACAAGCAAGCAGAGTCTTTAAAAGTACAATTTGGTTCAGCCATGGGTGATATGGCACGTGAAGATATGGTGGTAACCATTCCGGGTATGGCCGGGTGGGAGCCAAAAGAAATTTCTTTCAAAAGTTTGGCCTACATTATTCAGGCTCGTATGGAGGAAATTATTGATTATGTGATGTATCAGATTGAAAATTCCGGCTGCCTTGATAAAGTAGGTGCTGGTATTGTGTTAACCGGTGGAGGAGCTTTGTTGAAGAATCTACCACAGTTAATCAAATTACGAACTGGATTGGATGTTCGAATCGGCTTGCCAGATCGTTGCCTGGAAGGTGATGTGCCTCCAATTGCACATTTGCCAAATTACTCAACAAGTATTGGTTTAGTTCTAAGTGCTATGGAGCGTCCTAAGCGTGCGATTGTTGAGCCCGAGTTATTCGGTGAAGTTGAGCCGCAATGGGATGAACAATCGCGACGTGCGAGTGCAAAACGGGAAAAGGTGAAGAAAGAAAAATCGAGTTACAAAACGGGTAACTTGTTTAGTGGCATTAAAAACGGATTGGTCAATATCTTCGATGAGAAAGATGTTGAAATGTAGAAGGTAAAACTGGACGGATATGAGTGAAGAGTTGATGAATTTCGATATACCGCAATCTGAATCTTCAATAATAAAAGTAATTGGAGTTGGAGGTGGAGGAAGTAACGCCGTCAACTACATGTATGGCCTCGGTATTAAGGATGTAAATTTTGTTGTTTGTAATACAGATGCCCAGGCCTTGGAAAGTAGTCCTGTGCCTGTTAAAATTCAATTGGGCGAATCATTAACGGAAGGCCGTGGTGCAGGTAACCGTCCTGATAAAGGTCGGGAGTCGGCTATTGAAAACCTGGAGGACGTTGTTAGTGTTCTGAAGCAAAACACAAAAATGGTATTTGTGACGGCCGGAATGGGTGGTGGAACAGGTACCGGTGCAGCTCCGATTATTGCCAAAACGGCTAAGGAAATGGGTATCTTAACCGTTGGTATTGTTACTATTCCTTTTAAGTTCGAAGGTAAGTTAAGGATTAATCAGGCATTGGATGGCATTGCTGAAATGGAAAAGAATGTCGATTCATTGCTGATAATTAATAATGAGCGTCTGCGTGAGATGTTTGGTGATTTAAAATTATCCAATGCCTTCTCAAAAGCAGATGATGTATTAGCGACTGCCGCTAAAGGTATTGCGGAGATAATTACTGTACATGGCTATATAAACGTCGATTTTGCCGATGTGGAAACGGTAATGAAGGACAGTGGTGTTGCTATCATGGGTTCTGCGTATGCCGAGGGTGAAAAACGTGCTATTGATGCTATTCAGGCATCGTTAGAATCGCCGCTATTGAATAATAATGAAATTAGAGGTGCGCGAAATATCCTTCTGAATATTACTTCCGGTACCGAAGAAATTACCATGGATGAAGTGGGTGAGATAACCGACTATGTGCAAGATGTTGTTGGTGAAGATGCATCGATTATATGGGGTACCGGTAATGATGATACACTAGCCAAGCAGGTTTGTGTAACGATTATTGCCACTGGTTTTGTGTCTGAGCAGTTAATCGAACATCGTGTTAGGAAAAAACAGGATAATGTAACGCGTTTTTCACTTGATGAAGAGGGGGAGGTGACGGCTGTGCCTCAGGAAGAGGAGGTGATTGATTTTTCTGTCGAGCCTGGAGAAGAACAAGGGCGTGTGATTGATTTTGAGGCAGTGGAGCGGAAAAAGCAAGAGCGTATAGATACCTATTATCAACCTGTAGTGCCACAAAGTCGCAAGTCTGAAGTTGATCATTATAATCCATCAAATGATAACTTTATTGATGAAGGCTTTAGTACGGCTGGGGCTAGTTATTATAAGTCTCATTTGAGTCAGGAGGAAATGGAAGATGAGCGTTTTATTGAGCAGATTGAGAATGTTCCTGCATATAAGCGTCGTAAAATGCCGGTTGAGAATGAGCCTAACAGGCGTGTAAGTCAGGAGAAGAAAGTGAGTCGTTTCTCTTTATCTGATGATCCAAAGAATGGACCGCAAATTAGTAAGGATAATCCTTACTTACATGATAATGTAGATTAACCAGTTTTAAGAATTAAATATTATGAGTTTAGAGGCGCAGATAAGCAATGATATCAAGGAAGCAATGAAGGCTAAAGAGCGTATTCGATTAGAGGCATTGCGTGGTGTGAAAAAAGAAATGATTGAAGCTAAGACTTCAAAGGGAGCGGCTGAAGAATTGACGGATGCTGATGTGATGAAAATCATTCAGAAGATGGTGAAACAACGCAAAGATTCAGCAGAGTTGTTTAAGTCTCAAAATCGCGAAGATTTGGCAGAAAAAGAATTAGCTGAAGTTGAAGCGATAAATGTGTATTTGCCGGCTCAATTAAGTCAGGAAGAGTTGCAGCCAATCGTAAAAGCTATTATTGAGAAAGTTGGTGCCACATCAATGAAAGAAATGGGTAAAGTAATGGGCGTTGCCTCTAAAGAACTAGCAGGCAAGGCTGATGGAAAAGATATTTCAGCTGTGGTAAAGCAGTTGTTAGGATAGGAATTTGATTGTAAAAAAAGCCGATGTTTATTTGAACATCGGCTTTTTTGTGCGTTATAGGCTCATTACGCCTTCAATGATTGCCACTTGGCTTGTGACGTCAATGATAGCATTGGCGCTTTTCATGCTGACACGGCAAGTTACAGATACGTACTTTAGGTTTTTAGTGTGGTTGTATGTAACTGTTCCGTGTTTTGGAAGTAAATCAACCACCTGTTGAACTTTCCCGTCTTCGTTCGGAACAATAAACTTAAACATATATAACATTGGCCATTTTTTGTTATTGGCCAGTAATTCTTTTAGTTTCTCGTAATCCTGCATCGACATATCATCTGCTTTTAAGGCTGCAAAAGTAGCTTAAAAAAAGGAGCGGATAAAGTAAAAATGAATGTTGTATCTTTAAAAAATATAAACCCATCAATATTTTAAGAATGAAAAAATTACATGTTATACTGGTTTTTACTTTGGTGTCGTTTGTAATGCAGGCACAAACTAAAGATAAAGAGATTAAGGCCATTAAAAAGGTGATTCAGTCGGCCTATGTTGAAGGTATTCAAAATGAAGGTGACATTGCTAAAATTGATGCCGGTATTCATCCTGATTTTAATTTATTAGGGATTGGAGAAAATGGTGCCATTTGGAAATTACCTATATCTGAGTGGAAGGAGAAAGTTGTTCAGCGCAAAAGTGAAGGGAAATTGCCCCGTGATAAGGATAATTTGATTAGTGTTAAGTTTTTGTCAGTAGATGTGACAGGAACGGCTGCAGTGGCTAAATTTGAATTTTATGTGGGGGAAGAATTGAAGTATATCGATTATATTTCCTTGTATAAATTTGATGATGGCTGGAAGTTAGTAAGTAAAATCTATTACAAGTTCGAGGACTAAAAGTGTTGTCCTGATACATAGTACCACATCCCTCTTTCTTTGCGGAAGAGGGATTTTTCATGAATGGTTTCTAATTGACCAGCCTCCATGTATAGTGCTTTGAACTCTACCATGCCTTTTGAATCTGCTTCCAGTCCTTGCTCTTTGTTCAGGATTGTTAACCCCATCCATTGTACGGATTCCATCCATTCCTTAATGTTCTTTTTGTCTTTTAAAGGGCGTGTGCTAGTGTGATGTGTTTTCATCAGGTAGTCGACCTTAGTTAGAGAGAAAGCTGTATAACGCGAGCGCATGAGTTGTTCTGCTGTTGCAGGCTGAGCTGTGTTGTCGATATATACCTGGCAGCATTCGCCGTAGTTTTTTCCAGATGAGCAGGGGCATTTCATATTATTCTATTTCAATAAAATGAGGATTTTTCATCAGGCGCTCTTCTACAGTTTCAAAACTTTGGTGCCATTTATTGGCGAAGAAAAGTAGTTGAGGGTTTTTAAGGCCGTCTGCAATTCTGTATATGATGGCATGGTGAGTGTTGGCGATGACAATATCAGCATCGTCAACAGCCAGTATTTTAACCTTCGTCATTGGAATGCCATTAATATTGACTAGTTCCATCAGTCGTTTGGGGGTGCAGAATAGTACGTCAAGCCCATCGTATATTTCATCTTTCTGATACTGAAGAATGCCTTGATCAAAGGCGACGAAGCTTCGTAAGTTTGTTTTTGTTGCCAGCGACTGAAACTGCTCTTCCAGTTCAAAGGCTTTTTCTCTTGTTGAAGTAATAACAATTGCTCTGGGAGCTTCTTCAAATGGTTCTTTTAATTGCTGGATAAGTCCAATCAAAAGAGCGGTCGATTTGCCTTCTTGTGCTGGTGCAATAGCAAAGAGATCGGCGCCTGATTTTATCTTAGGTATACTTTGACTTTGGATCTCTTTGGGTTCTTTGTTATATCCTAAATCAATAATGTTGGATGCTAATTGAGGAATGAGTTTCTTCAGTTTCATGTCAATGACTATTTCAAACTGCAAAGATGTAGAAAAGTATACAAACAGGAATGGCTCTTTTGTTTAAAAGAGCCATTTTTATAAATTAATGGCAAGTAATTGTTCCCTGCCATTTTGTTGTTTTATGCGTAATAAGCAATTAGCCTCTTGCCGGCGAATATTTCAATGCTGTTATTAGAGCCTTCCTGTGCCTGGAAACTGAATTCAGGATTCTTTTTCTCTAAAAACTTATTTAATCGTTGCATTAAAATGGATGCTTTAGTGTTATTTCTCTTTGTCAGAAAGTTGTCTAAAGCAATTAAAAATGAAATCTGCTTATTCTTGGCATTTGATGTTATACGAAGATTCATAGCTCACATTTTTAAGATTATTTTGACTAGTTTACTATTTTAATTGACGAAGGTTGCATTTTTAACACTTAATAACTTTCTGTCCTTTTCTGGGCGGTATTAGTTATAGGATGTTAATGACCTGACAATTAAATTCTAGTGGTTATAATCAAATATTGTGCCATAAAAAAACGAGCTCAGATGTGGGTTGTTTTAAAAAAAAAAGAGAGCGCTAACAAGTTGGTTAGCACTCTCTTTATATGTAATTATTAGGAGTTATATAACAGGGCCCGCTTTTTCAAGTTCTTGACCTTGAGGAGTGTCAGTGTATTTTTTGAAGTTTGTAATGAATTTTGAGGCCAAATCTTTTGCTTTGGTTTCCCAGTCTTGTGGATTGTTGTATGTATTTCTTGGATCCATAATGTCGGGATTCACGTCGTGCAATTGAGTTGGAACCTCAAGGTTGAAAATAGGAACTGTTGTTGTTTCAGCTTCTTCAATTGAGCCATCTAATATAGCATCAATAATAGCTCGGGTATCTTTTATAGAGATGCGCTTTCCAGTTCCATTCCAGCCTGTATTAACCAAATAGGCTTTTGCGCCGTGTTGTTCCATTTTCTTCACTAGTTCTGCACCGTATTGCGTTGGGTGAAGTGATAGGAAGGCTTCGCCGAAGCAAGCAGAAAATGTTGGGCGTGGTTCTGTTACGCCTAGTTCTGTCCCTGCTAGTTTGGCGGTAAAGCCTGATAGGAAATGGTACTGCGTTTGTTCGGGAGTCAGTTTAGAGACTGGTGGCATTACCCCAAATGCATCAGCTGTTAAGAAGATGACTTTGTTAGCATGTCCTGCTTTTGATATTGGCTTAACAATGTTGTTGATGTGATAAATTGGGTATGAAACTCTTGTGTTTTCTGTGACCGAATTATCAGTAAAGTCGATTTTTCCTTTTGCATCAACAGTTACGTTTTCCAATAAGGCATCTTTTTTAATGGCATTATAGATGTCTGGCTCGCTTTCTTTATCCAGGTTGATTGTTTTGGCATAGCAGCCGCCTTCGAAATTGAATACACCATCGTCATCCCAGCCGTGTTCGTCGTCACCAATTAGTTCTCTCTTAGGATCGGTGGAAAGTGTCGTTTTACCTGTTCCGGATAATCCAAAGAAAATAGCCACATCGCCATCTTTACCTTTGTTGGCTGAGCAGTGCATAGCTGCCATACCGTTTAGAGGAAGGTAATAGTTCATCATGGCAAAAATACCTTTCTTCATCTCGCCACCATACCAGGTTCCACCAATGATTTGCATGCGTTCGCTCAAATTAAACATGGTGAATACTTCTGAATTCAATCCTTGTTCTTTCCAGTTTTTATTGGACGTTTTGGAGGCGTTTAATACCACGAAGTCTGGTTCGCCAAAGGTGTTCAGCTCTGACTCGCTTGGGCGTATAAACATGTTTTTTACAAAATGAGCCTGCCAAGCTACCTCTGTTATAAATCTTACTTTCAATCTACTGTTGGCATTGCTTCCACAGAAAGAGTCAATAACGTAAAGTTTCTTGTTTGAGAGGTGTTGGCAAACGTCTGCTCTTAACTGACTCCACGTTTCTGTCGATACGGGTTTGTTGTCGTTTTTAGAATGATCTGAGGTCCACCAGATGGTGTCTTTGGTAACGTCGTCGTGAACGATGTATTTGTCTTTGGGGGAGCGACCTGTGAATCTTCCAGTCATAACGTTAATGGCGCCTGTTTCTGTTAGTTGTCCTTTTTCAAAACCTTCCAGTTCAGGATTTAATTCATCTAAGTATAAATCTTCGTACGAAGGGTTGTGTATAACAGTGTGAGTGTTAGTGATTCCGTACTTTTTTAGGTTTACCGTAGATTTTACTGCTTCCATTTTGTGTGTTGTTAATTGGGTTACTTACAAATTGAAATTAATATTGGATTTATCGTGATTTAAATGATATAATAGAATGCTAATATCTTTAAAAAATTAACTAAGCAAAACAAATAGTAACAAATTAATACAAATAAAAATACTGAAATACATCTTTAATATCAGATAATTAAGAGGTATATCAGTATGTTCTGTGAATTGATATGCTAAGATTTGTGATTTGTTATAAAATAAACAAATAATTTGGCAACTATGTTTTTGTAAGTGGTGTAAAGGGCTGAAAAAGAGGTATAAAAATTTAAATAGAGAAATATATAAGTAATTAAGGTTGTAAAAAGTAATAAAATTCTCGTTTTTGATGATTTAGTTCCGTTGTATTCCTCAATTGTTCATGTTTTGAGTCTTTGATTTGAAAGGGAGCTTACGATTTTATGTAGTTTTTGAAGGTTTATTAGGTATTGTGTTCTCAAAAATAAGGGGTGATGTTTTGTTATGTACTATTAAGATGGCATTTGGGGGTTGTAAAAATGGGGGGTATATGTAGTAAAGAGACTAAAATATGGTATGTGGTAATTGAAATGCTAGGGTGGGTGAAAATATTATAAAAAAATACTAATTAATCTATCTATGTCTAATGAGTTGATATCTAGAAGATAAGATGTATGATATGTAATGTAGTATAATAAAATACGTATAATATATACAGTGTAAATTTTGAAAAGTGCTTTGTAGTAAATATTTTAGCTTGTGAATGAAGTATGATGCCTCCTCCCAGTATTACTTCATTTATTAATTTAAGGTTGTTTATATGTTATTGGTAGTATGTATGATTAAAAGCGCCTTAATTAGTTCAGCTTTACACCATTATTAATTAATTATATTGCTATGAAGAAAATCTATGGAATTCTTGTATGCTTATTTCTGGGGATACAGGTTTTTGCACAAACCACCATTGTAGGTTCAGTGACCGATGAGGATGATGAGCCAATTGTAGGTGCTAATGTGTTTGTTAAAGGAAACCCTGGCGTTGGAACTATCGCTGATATCGATGGTAACTATACCCTTGTTATTCCTGAAGGCGCCACTGCTCAATCGCTAGTTTTTTCATTTATTGGAATGCAAACCAATGAAGTCGAGATTGGCCAGCGAACCACTATTAATGTTGTATTAAAAGCAGCAGATATCTTATTTGATGATGTGGTTGTTACTGCTTTGGGTATTTCCAGGGAAAAGCGCTCCTTGGGTTATGCATCGCAGGATGTGAACAGTGAAGATATTGCTGTGCCAGACCCTACATCAGCGGTTAATGGCTTACAGGGGCGTGTTGCCGGTGTTCAAATTAAATCAGGCGCCGGTACGGTTGGAGGTTCAACCAATGTTATTATTCGCGGTATCAATTCCTTAACCGGATCAAGTCAGCCTTTGTATGTTGTTGATGGAGTACCAATCTCCAACTACAATATTAGTGGTTCAACCAGTGGGTACGATTATGGAAACGGCGCACAGGATATTAACCCTAATGATGTGGAAACCATGTCGGTATTGAAAGGAGCCCCGGCAACTGCATTATACGGAAGTAGGGGAGCTAATGGGGTTATCTTGATCACAACCAAATCTGGAAAGAAAAAGAAAGGACTTGGGGTAGAGATTAATTCCACCACCACTTTTGATAATGTTTACATTTTACCCGAGTTTCAGAATGAGTACGGAGGGGGTTATTCGCAAGAGTTTCCAACCTTCGATTACAAAGCTTCCGGACTTGGGTCGGAGTGGGCTCAATTTGATGGACAACCTGTAGTTGAGACTGGTGCTGATGAAAGTTGGGGACCAAAGCTTGATGGTACTCCTGTTTTGCATTGGGATTCATTTGTGCCCGAAAGTGAAAACTACATGAAGATGCGACCTTTCGAAGCCAATCCCGATAATTATAAGGATTTATTTGATACGGGTGTTACTTATAGTAATAGTGTTATTGTCAGTAACGCCAATGATGTGTCTAATTTTAGATTGTCCTATACCAATTTAAAGCAAAATGGGGTGGTGCCAAATTCTGAAATGAAGAAAAATACCATCAGTTTTAAAGGTAGTACCAAATTAGCCAGTTTTCTCGAAGCTTTTGTGTCGTTTAATTACATTAAACAAAGCACAACAGGCCGTTCTCCCTTTGGCTATAGCGGTTCAGGAACCAGTGTGCCGGGCGGTATGAGAATCTGGACTCAGCGTCAGATTGATACTGATTTATTGCGTAAGTATACATATTCAAATGCCTTGGGACAGCAAGTTGGCTGGAACTTTAGGAGCATTGCCGATGGTCGTACATATATTCGCTGGAGTAATAATCCATTCTGGACTCTTGATAATATCTATGCTGAAGATGCCAAAGACCGTGTGTTTGGTAATGCCGGTTTTACCGCCACTCTTTTACCTGGTTTGACTTTTACTGCAACCGGCCGTACTGATTATTATACTTTGAATACGAATAACCGGGTTGGTACCGGCGGTACTTCAACCGATTATTATGGCGAGTCGCGCTATACATCGTATGAAAATAACTTCGAGGGTATCCTTAACTACACGAAGCATTTTAACGACGACTGGTCATTAAATGCCATGCTGGGGGGCAATATTATGTATTCGCAATATCGTTCAGCTTATATGGGAACGGTTGATGGTTTAGTTGTGGAAAACTTTTTTAGTATCAGTAACACGGTATCACCGGCAAATGCCAGCTCCTATTTCTCCGAAAAACAGATTAACTCGGTTTTTGGTACTGCATCTGTAGGATTTAAAGACATGCTTTACCTGGATGTTTCAGCCCGTAATGATTGGTCTTCCACTTTGGCTGTTGACGATCAGTCCTATTTCTATCCGTCTGTTAGTTCCAGTTTTGTGTTCTCCGAATTACTCGATTCATCTGTATTATCTTATGGTAAAGTACGTGCCGGGTACGCCTATGCTGGAAAAGATACAGGCCCATACAAGCTTTATAATGTTTATAATAGCAGTAATTATGGTCCAACTACCACTTTTACGGTTGGTAATACGCGACTTAATCCAAACTTAGTTAATGAGCTAACGAGCGAATTTGAAATCGGAGCAGAGGTGTCCTTGCTCAACAATCGATTGGGTGGTGAGTTAACTTATTTCGACCGCAAAACAAAAGATTTGATTTTTGATTTGGATGTTTCAAATACCACAGGTTATTCAGTGGCGATGATTAATGCGGGTGAGTTGCAAAATACAGGTGTAGAAGCTGTGATTTACGGAACACCCGTCAAAACATCTGATTTCTCATGGGATGTTTCATTAAGTTACTCGCAGGTGGACACTAAGATGAACGATTTGTATGGTGATTTAACAGAGTTTGAAGTGTCGTCAGCTGGTTCGGCATGGGTAACAGCTACCGTGGGTGGCGATTTTGGAACCATGTATGCCTACAGCGGTTATGAATATTATAACGGACGTAAGTTGGTGGACGAAGATGGTTATTATGTGCAGTCTGGTAAACCCGCAGAAATCGGAAATATGATGCCCGATTATAATGGTGGTATCATGAATAATTTCAAGTATAAAGGCATCTCTTTTAGTGCACTTGTTGATTTCCAGGTTGGTGGCCTTGTTTATTCGTGGGCGAACAGATGGGCGACTGTTTCAGGGCAAACGCCTTGGACTGTTGGTTTGAACGATAAGGGCAACCCCAAGCGTGATGCTGTTACTGACGGTGGTGGTATGCGTTCTGACGGTGTTATACCAACTTATGATGGGGATGGAAATGTTGTTTCAGTGCGTGAGAATGATGTTTACATCGAAGCTTCATCGTATTATAACCATACCAAGCGTTTTCCTGAAGAATATATGGACGACGCCAGTTATGTGAAGCTTAGAGAATTAAAGTTGGGCTATGATCTGCCTAAACAATTTGTCTCTAAAATAGGTCTGCAAAGCGCTACTTTATCTGTTGTGTCGCGAAACGTAGCGCTGTTGTATTCAGAAGCAAGGGGCTTTGATCCTGAGCAGGTTAACTCAATTTCTAATTCTTCATTAGGATACGAAGGTGGCTCCTTGCCATCAAGCCGTTCAGTCGGTTTCAACATCAATCTTATATTCTAATTTTAATGAATCAGACGATGAAAATATTACAAAATAAATGGTTGTTAACTCTGGGAATTGTAGCTGCACTATTGACTGCCTGTCGCGACTTCGAAGAGATGAACTACGACCCAAATAAAACAAGTGAAGTGCCTACATCAGCTTTGTTGACGCAGGCACAGGCGAATCTGGTTTACAACTTAAATGGTGAAATAGCGCAGCTGGGAGCGCAATACGTACAATATTTTGCACAGCTCGACTATCCCGATAAATCAAATTATCTCGATGAGGGTGTATCTAGCTTTAACGGCATATACCTGGGGGGATTAACCGATTTAAAGGAGATTATTAGCCTTAATACAGAAGATTTATCAAAAGAGCGCGTTTCGCAGTTTGGCGATAACAATAATCAAATCGCCGTGGCGAAAATTTTATCTGTTTGGGCTTATCATTCGATGACTGATGTGTGGGGCGACTTGCCCTATTACCAGGCTATCAGCCCGGATTACCTGATGCCTGTATATGATACACAATCGGATGTTTATGATGGTTTGTTGTCAGAACTGAACGATGCCCAGGCATTAATTGACACCGATCCTGTTTATGAACTAAAAGGCGATCTGATTTTTGATGGTGCTATGGCCAAGTGGGATGCATTTGCTGAGTCGCTAAAAATAAGGATGGCCATGCGTTTAACCGAGGTAGATGATGCTAAAGCCAAGACCTTGCTGCAAGGGGTGAGTTTTGATAATGCTTTCTCGACTTCATCTGATTATGCTCATTTTGTTCATTTGGCAACCGAGGCTGAAGGTAATCCTTTGTGGATTGATAATGAGGTGAGTGCTGGTGGAGATTACTTTGCCTGTGCCAACACGTTTATCGATGTCTTGAATGCCGTGAGCGACCCGCGTATTGGTGCTTTTGCCAATCCGACTGCTAACTCTGGTGCATATGTTGGAATGGTGTATGGGCAGGAAGAAGCAGGTAATGCTGACGATGTATCGATGCCCGGTGATCAATATGCGTCTCAAACAGCGCCAACCATCCTGATGACGGCTGCTGAAATTTTATTTGCCAAGGCAGAAGCCATTCAGCGCGGGTATATAACCGGTGATGCAGAGGCCGTGTATGAGCAAGCCATTCGAGTTTCGATGGAATACAATGGTGTGGGTGAAGCTGATATAACAACTTATCTGGCTCAAGCCGAAGTACAATATGATGCGTCCAATTGGCGCGAAAGTATTGGGGTTCAAAAGTGGATTGCCTTATTTAACCAGGGAATTCAGGGGTGGGCCGAATGGCGTCGCTTAGATTATCCTGTTTTGTCGCCAGGTGCAGGAGCTTCGCCATCTGCTACCATTCCTCGTCGCCGAGCTTATAGTTCCAACGAGTACACAACCAACCGCCTAAATGTGGAAGCGGCAGTGGCTCGTTTTTCTTCTGGTAAAGATACGTTTAACGAACGCGTTTGGTGGGATAAATAGGTTTGACTCTAAATATTGGATAAGCCGTTTTGCCATTGTGCAAGGCGGCTTTTTTATTCGAATAATGTCAGCTGTTGTTCAGGTATGGCTCCTTCCAGTTGAAGCAGTTTTTGTTTAGCGCTTAAACCTCCTGCATATCCAACTAATTTGCCATCGTTACCAATAATCCGATGGCACGGAACAATTATTGATATGGCGTTGGCACCATTGGCCGAAGCAACAGCTCTAATGGCTTTTTCATTGGCTAAGGCTCTTGAAAGTTCAAGGTAGGAATTCGTTTGTCCCCAGGGAATGGCTAATAAGCTCTTCCATACCTTTTTTTGAAAATCAGTTCCAACAAATAATAGGGGTAAATCAAAAGTTGTTCGTTCACCATTGAAATAGTCTTCCAGTTGTTGAATGGCTTGATCTATAATGACGGATGATTCTTTTTTATAGTCGGCATTTAAGCCTTTTGTGATTCGTGAGTCGATTGACTGACGCATTTTTCGGTATCGCCAATCGCATAAGCAGAGTTGCTCTTTGTAGGCGCCCAATATGAGTTCGCCCAAAGGACTTTTATAATATTGAATAGAGATATGCTTCATCACATGCAGAAATAGGTCTGCAAAGTAAAAAATAAAAAGGTGCGATTTCCTCAAATATGAAGAAATTGCACCTTTGATATATTGTCAAAAAGACTTGACTGATATTTACAATTTAGCAAAGAAATCGTTGCCTTTGTCGTCTACAATGATGAAGGCAGGGAAGTTTTCGACGCGAATCTTGCGCACAGCTTCCATTCCTAATTCTTCGAAATCAACGACTTCTACTGATTTAATGCTGTTTTTGGCTAAGATGGCAGCCGGGCCACCAATCGAACCAAGGTAGAAACCGCCGTTGTTCTTGCAGGCGTCTGTTACAGCTTGCGAACGGTTTCCTTTAGCAACCATAATCATCGAGCCTCCTTGTTTCTGGAAAATATCAACATAAGGATCCATACGACCTGCTGTGGTTGGACCGAAGCTACCTGAAGCCATGCCTTTAGGCGTTTTGGCCGGACCAGCATAATACACCGGATGGTTTTTAAAGTACTCTGGCATTGGCTGGCCTTCATCCAACATTTGCTTGATGCGGGCATGAGCGATGTCGCGAGCTACAATCAATGTACCTGATAAGTTTAAGCGAGTCTTAATCGGGTGTTTCTTCAACTCTTTCAAGACATCTTCCATTGGTTGATCTAAATCAATATCGATGGCAGGTGCCATGTGAGGCGCTTCTTTGGGTACAAAGCGTGAAGGATTCTTCTCTAATTCTTCAAGAAAAATACCTTCTTCAGTGATTTTACCTTTGATGTTACGGTCGGCACTACAGCTAACACCTAATCCCACCGGACAAGAAGCCGCGTGACGTGGCATGCGGATAACACGTACATCGTGTACAAAATATTTTCCACCAAACTGGGCACCAATAGTACTTTCCTGGCAAATCTTCTGCACTTTAGCTTCCCATTCCAAATCGCGGAAAGCCTGGCCACCATCATTGCCTTCAGTTGGTAAATGATCGAAATAACCAGCCGAAGCTTTTTTAACAGCTGCTAAGGTTGCCTCCGCTGAGGTTCCGCCAATTACCAGGGCCAGGTGATATGGAGGACAGGCTGATGTTCCAAGGTCTTTAATTTTGTCTTGAACGAATTTAGTCAGGTTTTCTTCAGTTAATAAGGCTTTGGTTTGTTGGTATAGGAATGTTTTATTTCCAGAACCGCCACCTTTGGTCATAAACAAGAAATCGTACTGGTTACCTTGCTCGGCATAGATATCTATTTGAGCTGGCAAGTTAGAACCTGTATTTTTCTCTTCAAACATTGAAAAAGGAACCACTTGTGAATAGCGCAGGTTTCTGTCGCGGTAGGTTTCATAAACACCACGAGATAAATGCTCGGCATCGTTGGCACCCGTAAATACATTTTCACCTTTTTTACCCATGACAATAGCTGTACCTGTATCCTGGCAGGTTGGCAGCTCGCCTTCGGCAGTAACTACCTGGTTCATTAGCATGGTGTGCGCCACAAATCGGTCATTATCCGACGCTTCTTCATCTTTCAGGATATGTGCCAGCTTTTCGAGGTGCGTTGGACGAAGGTAAAACGAAACATCGGCAAATGCTTCTTTTGACAAAAGCTCCAGACCTTTGGGATCTACTTTTAAAATTTTTCTGCCATCAACCTCAATGGTAGAAACATAATCTTTAGTAATCAATCGATAAGGAGTAGTATCCTTAAGAATTGGAAAAGGTTTTTGGTATTTGAAATCAGCCATAGTGTAATTTGCTTAATAAGCAAAAGTCATTAGTCGTCAGTGTGTTGATAATGATGATGGCGACTATTGGCTTAAGCAGAATTTATGATATTGATTATTAGTTTCTCTTGTTAGTTGTTTTCATTTTTCAATGAATGAATGCAAATCTAAAACTTAATTCAACATGTATTAAAGAAATCTTGCAATAATTAGCGTTAAAAAATTTTAAAGCTATGAGAAACAAATTCTTTGTCATGCTTTACGGTTTTTCTATCTTTCTAAAATGAAACGAAAGGATAAATTTAATTATCTAATTTTTGTTCAGGAGATAATTAAATTTATTTGCGAGTTCCACGCAGCCATTAAAATCAATATTTGTGCATGAAAGAAATTGAAAACCTAATCATCAAATTTAGTGAGTTTATTTGGGGAACTCCACTACTAATTCTACTCCTTGGCGGAGGGTTCTTTTTTATGATATATAGCAAGCTGATGCCTTTCAGGTATATTATGCATGCGGTTGATATTCTTCGGGGTAAGTATGACGACCCGAATGAAGCCGGACAAATTAATCATTTTCAGGCTTTATCAACTGCATTGGCAGCCACTGTTGGGATGGGAAACATTAGTGGAGTAGCTGTGGCTATTACTGCTGGGGGGCCGGGTGCTATCTTCTGGATGTGGGTAAGTGCATTGTTGGGCGTTTCAACCAAATTTTTTACCGGAACTCTGGCTGTAATGTTCAGAGCTAAGGATGACAAAGGGGAGATACAAGGTGGCCCCATGTATATTATCACCGAAGGACTGGGGAAGAAATGGAAGCCTATGGCGGTGTTCTTTGCTGTGGCTGCCATGTTCGCCGTATTTCCGGTTTTTCAGAGTAATCAGCTGACACAGGTTTTTCGCGATATTGTGTTGCAGCCTAATGGTGTTGAAACAGGATTTACCTCCGATTTAATTACCGGAATTATCATCGCGATAAGTATGTCTGTTGTGATTTTCGGAGGAATTCAACGCATAGGGAAAGTGACAGCCAGTATCGTTCCGTTTATGGTGCTGCTATATGTTGGCATTGTTTTGTTCATTATTTTCTCCCATCCCGATCAATTATTGGATGCTGTTTTATTAATTTTTAAGGATGCTTTTGAGGCGCAAGCTGTTCTGGGAGGTGCTGTTGGAATAATCATTATTACCGGTATTAAGCGGGCTGCTTTTTCTAATGAAGCTGGTATTGGTACCGCGCCATTAGCGCATGGAGCTGCTAAAACGAACGAACCAGTGCGCGAAGGACTGGTCGCCATGTTAGGTCCTATAGTTGATACATTAGTTGTTTGTACCATGACAGCGTTAGCTATTTTGGTGACCGGAGTGTGGCAAACCAGCGATGCAGATGGTATCACGCTAACGGCTTTGGCATTTGATAAAGCCATACCTACTTACGGACCTTATTTATTGATTTTATGCGTCATGTTTTTTGCTTTGTCCACATTGTTCGCGTTCCCATATTATGGTAATAAATGTTCTTCCTATTTATTCGGAACGAAATCGAAGAATATTTATAATGTGGTAAGTGTGTTAAGTGCTGTAATTGCGGCTGTGGTATCCATCGATGTGGTGATTGCTTTTATTGATTCGGCATATGCCTTAATGGCTTTTCCTAATATGATAGCTGCACTGCTTTTGGCGCCGCACGTAAAGCGAGCGACTATTGATTATTTTAATCGGCATAAATAAGTACCTACATGTAACTATAAAGTTGTTGAAAGCGTCCTATAATCTGAATACATAAACTTAAGTATATGAGAAAGATTACACTTATTGCCCTTATCGTTTGTTTTGCAGGCGTTTTGGTGGCTCAAGAAAAAGAAAAACGCAGCATTGGTGAATTTTCCAGTGTGAGCGTTTCGTCGGGTATTGATTTGTATTTAACCCAATCAAGCGCTGTAGAACTGGAGGTGGAGTGTCGCAAAGATGATCTTCATAGATTGAGAACAGAAGTGGAGGGCAAGACTTTGAAAATATATATGAAGGGTAATAGTAGCTGGAATTGGAATAATAAAACAGTGCCAAAAGTCTATTTGTCGTTCAAGCAATTGGAAAAATTGATAGCTAGTGGCGGTTCTGATATTTACGGACAAAATACCATTGATCAGGAGTATTTAGAAGTTAGTACAAGTGGTGGTGCTGATATTTATGTCGAGGTAAAAACTACTGAGTTGAAACTAACCACTTCGGGAGGTTCGGATCTTAAAATAAAAGGAACAACAGACAAATTAACTGCTTCATCGAGCGGAGGTTCTGATATTAATGCTCGTGAGTTAAAAGCTCAGCGTGTTAAAGTAACCAGTTCGGGAGGATCGGATGCGATTGTATGGGCTGAGAAAGAAATAATGGCTAATGCCAGTGGAGGAAGTGATATTGTTTATTACGGAAACCCTGAAATTAAGCAATTAAACGAGTCGGGTGCTGGCGATATAAGTCATAGATAGTTATAGCGAAAACAGGATTTCTGAGCTGCATCTGTTAGGGTGCAGCTTTTTTTATTATATAAATGCTTTACAAATAAAAGTCGATTATTATGATTTGTAGATAAAAACATTATCTTCATAAAAAAAAATAATGCGCCTATCCCTCTTGCTTTTTTTGCTATTCGTAGTCGTCTCCAGAGTATGTGCCCAATTGCCCGATTGCCAGGTTAATAAATATCACAAGCAAGTTAAACTTGCAGGCAACAAGCTGGTTGAGTATACCGAAATAGAATTGCAGATAAACTCGGCAAAAGGCACTGATTATGCCGAAATTGATATTCCTTTCACCAAGGGCAATAACATTAAAGAACTTGAGGCAGGTATTTATGATTTGACGGGTAAAAAGATTCGTAGCCTGAAGAATAAAGACATCGTGCGAACCAATATGTTTTCCTACGAATCATTCCATAGCGACGATATGAAGTTGTCGTTTGAATTAGTGCACAACCGTTATCCATACGTCATTAAATACAGTTACAAAGAGGATGCGAATGACTATTTGTATATTGCCAACTGGTATCCGCGTTGGTATAAAAAGGCGCCGGTGAAGAAAGCATCGTTAAAGGTTGAATTGCCAACAGACTATCCTATCCGGTTGTATCAGCAGGGACTTGATTCGGCAGTTATTGAGCATCTGCAGGATAAGGTTGCTTATAACTGGAAAGCAGAAGATGTAGAGTATGTTGAACGACAAAAGTTCGGTCCTCAATTAATAGAGTTACAGTCACATGTGGTCATTATTCCTGAATCCTTCAGATATGGCACGGAAGGGAGCACCAAAAGTTGGCAGGATTTTGGGCAGTGGGCGACCGATTTAAAAGCCGGCACCGACTATCTGACAGAGGCAGAAAAGAAGAAAGTAAGGGAGTTAACAAAAAACTGCAGCAACGATCGTGAGAAGATTGACGTGTTGTATAAATACATGCAGAACAATACCCGCTACATTAACGTGTCGTTGGATGTTGGCGGTTTAAAACCGGAATCGGCAACCTATGTATGCAATAATAAATATGGCGATTGCAAAGCTTTAACGAACTACATGTATAGTATGTTGAAAGAAGTTGGTATTCAATCATTGTATACCATGGTATATGCCGATCGCTACCCTGTGCCGGTTAAAACTGATTATCCATCGCAGCAATTTAATCATGTGATTTTGTGTGTGCCTCAGCCAAACGATACCATATGGCTGGAGTGTACTGATAATTCTGCACCTTTTAATTATTTGGGAGCATTTACTCAAAACAGAACGGTGCTTTTAATTGATGGTGATAAAAGTAAACTGGCTAAAACGCCGGCATTAAGTGTTGATGATGTGGCCACTCGTTATTCAACAAAAGTAGTTGTAAATGAGGATGGAAGTCAGAAGATGACAACAGTAGCTAAAGTGAAAGGCCCTGTTTTTGATTATCTGAAAGGGATGAATGATGCCTTACCACAGCGCGATAAAATAGACTACCTGGAAGAGTTGGAGTTGTTTGAACAGGCCGATATTAGAGATTTTGAAATTAAACAAGCCGATAGAGATACAAGGTATCTGACTTTAGGGTTGCAAGCCAACTTAAATGGTATTGTTGAGCCAATTGGTTCGCGTGTGTTGATAAAACCACTACGTACATTTTATTTTAAGCTGGAGAAGCCCGAAAAGCGAACACAGGAACTTCGTTTTGCTTATCCATTTAATGTATGCGATACGATTGAATACGAATTACCTCGTCCTATCGAAAGTGTATCTGGAATAAAAGATGGGAAAATTAACTCAGATTACGGTTATTTTAAGTGCAAAGTGACCTACGAAGGAAACAGGCTTAAAGTGACCCGGCATATTGTAATTAACCCAGGAGTTTATCAGCCGGATGAATACGATGCCTTGTATATGTTTGTCAGGCTTTGTGCCAACAAAGAGCTGCAAAAGCTCATGGTGAAATATCAGTAAAACATCTAATCCATTATTATATGAAAACAATTATCCCATTATTAGTCCTGCTGTTTAGCACAGCAATAAATGGCTTTGCTCAGAAAACGGTGTTTGGTATTCTAAATCCATCGGATGTTGAAATGAAAGAATGTGCTTTTGAAAAAGATGCACCCGCTGTGGTTCTTTTCGATAAAGGTAACTCGTGGTTTGTACATGGCGATGACGGTTTTATTTTAAGGTTTGATCGTCATATCAGGATAAAGGTATTTAGCGAAGCAGGTTTTGAACAAGGTGAAATTGAAATCCCCTTGTTTCATAATGAAAATAATCGCGAGAAAGTAAAGGATATAAAAGCGATGACCTTTAATTTTGAAGAAGGACAGCTGAAAAGAGCGACACTTGATAGTAAGAATGTCTTTACCGAAGACATTAATGAAAACTGGACCTTAAAAAAGTTTGCTATGCCCAATGTGAAAGAGGGCTCAGTCATTGATGTCACCTACTCGGTTTATTCCCCTTTCTTTACCCATTTTAAAGATTGGGAATTTCAAACGGATATACCCACCCTGTATAGCGAATACAAGGTTAGTATGATACCTTTTTATTCGTACCGTTACCGCATGCAGGGAGCCAGCCGAATGGATCATTTTAAAAGCTACGAAAAAAGTGGGTTGGGGAGAACGTTTTCGGGCATTCCCTATAACGATATGGTATATGAATTTGGTTTGAGGAATGTGCCATCGTTTAAAGATGAAAGTTTTATTTCGTCGCGCAACGACTATATAAAAAAGATTGATTTTCAATTGTCGGAGATTAACTATCCATCGGGTTACAAGAAGCAGTTTATGAATACCTGGCCGTCGTTGGCTGAAGAATTGCTGGATTACACCGATTTTGGCAAATACTTGAAAAAAGCCGAAAAATGGGGCAGTAAAACTTTGGCATCGCTATCTTCTAAACCGGAAGAGGAGCGATTGGATACGGTGCTGAACTACATGAAAGAAACCTATAAATGGAATGGTTACTATGGCAAGTATGCCCGCTCTTCCTTCAAGGAATTTAACGAGCAGTTGACCGGTAACTCGGGTAATATAAACCTAAGTACTATTGGTGCTTTACGTGCTGTTGGACTAAAGGCTTCACCGGTTATTATCAGCACGCGCGATAATGGAAAGGTGAGTGATAATTTTCCTTATTCGAACCTTTTTAACTATGTGTTGGTATTGGTTGAGGTGGATGGTAAAAAGCGCCTGGTGGATGCAACGGAAGATATGTGTCCAAACTTCTTAATTCCATCGCGATGCATTAATGGCAAGGGTTTTATTGTAGAGGAAGATAGCGAAGCCTGGGTTACCATATCCAATAGTGCCGCCTCGTTGGAAGAGTTTAATCTGTCGATGGAGCTTGACCTGGAAGCCGGCGAGCTGGAAGGACGTTGCATGGCTAAAAGTACAGGTTACATGGCATTGGCCGAACGCCAGGAATACCACAATGATAAGGAGGATTTTGAAAAGGAATTTGAGAATAAGGGCATTAATATAGTTGATGATATTAGTGTGACTAACCTGACGGATAAAACCTTGCCGTTTAAGTATAATTTCGATTTTACTAAATCATACGACCAGATAGATGAGCAATTAATCATATCGCCATTTGTTAACATTGCCCAAACCGAAAATCCGTTTAAGCAGGAAAAGCGCACCCTGCCAATTGATTTGGTTTACCTGCAAGGTAACCGCTTTATTGCTACCATTAAA
Organism: Carboxylicivirga litoralis; assembly: GCF_025499605.1. Lineage (GTDB taxonomy): Bacteria > Bacteroidota > Bacteroidia > Bacteroidales > Marinilabiliaceae > Carboxylicivirga > Carboxylicivirga litoralis. The sequence goes on from NZ_JAFMVC010000008.1 coordinate 163,789, forward strand.
ATTCCAGAAGGATACAAGGTAGAGGAATTGCCTTCGCCCCGAAAAATTAACTCGGACAACGTGGCCTTTAGCTATATTGCTAAAGTAACCGGTAAGCAAATTCAAATTGTTGCTAATTATAGTTTTAAAAAACGCAATTATCCATCCTCCAGTTATAAAGAGCTGAAAAACTTTATGAACACGGTGACGTCAACCGTTAATTCGAAAATAATACTGGTTAAAGAGGATGATGTAGCGGTGTTGTAGAACTTAGTTATTCGCACGGATGTCATCTTTGTTGCCAATAGGCCAATAAAGATGACATCCGTATTCAAGGGAATGATAGAGCACTTACAGTTCTGGTTGTTTGTTTTCAAAAAGCTCGTTATCTCCAAACTGTCGCTTTAATAAAAGAATACACACAACAGCCACCACAATCGCGCCGCCTGTCACCAATATGGCATTGGTTATACCGCCAAATGACTCGGCAAACGACTGGTCGAGCATGGCTTCTTCGTCCATTAAAAATTTTAAGAAAAAGGAAGTGCCATTAACGGCTGCATGAATAATCATACTGATGCTCAGACTGCGTGTGCGGTAATATACCCAACCGATAAAAGCACCAATCACCAAACCAGTCACAAACTGCCATGGATTCAAGTGCACAAAGCCGAATAAAAACGATGACCAGAAAATAGCCTTAGCCGGACTGTATCGCTTGAGCATACCATCTAAAATAATACCTCTAAAAATAAGTTCTTCAAACAGGGGTGCGGCTATGACCATCATGGCAAAGGCCCCGAAACCATTTAAGCTGGCCAGTTCTTTAAACATCTCCTTAAACAGGTCGGGCATGGGAATAAGGTTCCCAATAGGGTTGACGATGCCAAAAACCAGTCCTAACGCACCGAAAATGATTAATGGCAAAAGTTCCGGACGATTAATGTTTAGTGGATAGTGCTTTAGCTGTGTTTCGTTTTTACGAATAAGGTGAGCAATAAAAAAAGCAACCCCCATGGTTAAAATATAGTAAGTAAGCATCGCATATTCTTTACCCATCACCGGTATCAAAATCATGTTAATAGGTGTGAATAGTATCATGCAAAGAATAGTGATGCCTGTAATGCCCCAGCTTTGAGCCAGGCTGGGATAGATTTTTTGTGTATTCATAGTTTTGTTTTATGTGTTTAAATATAATTTAAATACTCCGTTCCACGTAGCAAAAAATAAACAAAACTGTTCGGCGTAGCGTCACGCTACGTCGTTTATGACAAGGCCTCTGGCCTGTAATGGCCTGCCCGAAGTAGAAATGTTGACTTTAAGTGTAATAATTGTGAAATGATAATTAGGCCGGACGTCTGTAAAAAGGAAACGTAGCGAGACGCTACGCTTAACAGTGGGATGCCAATAAAGATCGCATCCATATTTTTTAATTATCAGCGTTAATCTGCGTCATTTGCGGGAAACGCCATCTCACATCATACATCTCACATCATAAATCCCTACATCCTCACATCCATTAACTAATCATACTCCAGTTCATCTTTTCGCGAGCCAACTTTTTTAGTTGTTTATTAAGTATGAAGTTGTCGTCTTTTTCCAATAAAGGATCATCGGCCAAAATGGCTTCGGCTACCTGGCGGGCAAATTGCAGAATCTGGCCATCGCGACCCAGGTTGGCAATTTTAAGTGTGAATGGTAAGCCCGATTGCTGGGTGCCTTCTAAATCACCAGGGCCACGCAGTTTCAGGTCGGCTTCAGCAATCTCGAATCCATCGGTTGAGCGGGTCATAATATCCATGCGCTTGCGGGTTTCTTCCGACAGCTTGTAACCCGTCATCAAAATGCAATAACTTTGGTCGGCACCACGGCCTACACGGCCACGCAACTGGTGCAGCTGCGACAGGCCAAAACGCTCAGCACTTTCAATCACCATCACCGAGGCGTTGGGCACGTTCACGCCCACTTCAATCACCGTAGTAGAAACCAGTATCTGTGAGCGGTTAGCGGCAAACTCTTGCATCTCGGCATCTTTTTCAACGGGTTTCATTTTGCCATGCACCATGCTCACCTTATAATCGGGGAACACCCGCTGCATGTATTCGTATCCTTCGGCCAGGTTTTTAAAGTCCATCTTCTCCGATTCTTCAATCAGCGGATACACCACATATACCTGCCGGCCTTTGTCCAGTTCGCCTTTAATAAACTTGTTGAGGTTGTTACGTCGGTTATGAAAATAATGTGCTGTTTCTATAGGCTTACGTCCGGGCGGCAATTCATCAATCACCGACACATCCAAATCGCCATAGATGGTCATGGCCAGGGTGCGGGGGATAGGTGTGGCTGTCATCACCAGCACATGTGGGGGTTGTGTATTTTTTTTCCACAACTTGGCGCGTTGTGCCACTCCAAAACGGTGCTGCTCGTCTACTACCACCAAACCAAGGTTGTTGAATACTACTTTATCTTCCAAAAGGGCATGTGTGCCAATCAATACCTGTAGTTCGCCACTTTGCAAGTCCTGGTCAATTCGTTCGCGCTCTTTCTTTTTCGACGAACCGGTCAACAAGGCTACTTTTATGCCTAAGCCTTCCACCATCTCGCTGATGGTTTCGAAATGTTGTGTGGCTAATATTTCTGTGGGTGCCATCAGGCAGGCCTGAAAGCGATTATCCAGAGCAATGAGCATCACCATCAGCGCTACCAGTGTTTTGCCCGAGCCCACATCGCCTTGCAGCAGGCGGTTCATTTGCTTGCCCGAACCCATGTCGCGTCGTATTTCTTTAATAACACGCTTTTGCGCATTGGTCAGTTCAAAAGGTATTTTTTGCGAATAAAAGTTATTCAGATGGTCACCAACTGTGTCAAACAGATGGCCTTTAATGGCTTTCGTGCGTTGGTTGCGTTGGCGCAAAATATTAAGCTGAATATAAAACAGCTCTTCAAACTTCAGTCGCAACTGAGCTTTCTCCAGTATTTGCGCATTGGGTGGAAAATGAATCGCTTTTAGCGACTCATGCAGGTTGAGGAATTTATATTTCTCAATAATACTGGCCGGCAGGCTTTCAGATATCTTCCCCTGAAACGACAAAAACACATTCTGTTGAAGCTTTTGAATCGTTTTGGAGTTCAAAAAGCCTTTTTTCATCTTCTCCGTCGTGTTATAAAAGGCTTGCAGTGCCGATGATATTTTCACCTGCGTATCGTTCACCTTCTCCAGTTCAGGATGCACAATGTTTATCTTCCCGTTAAATGCCGATGGTTTACCAAAAACAATGTATTCGGCCTCGGAGTTGATGCCTTCTTTAACGTATTTATGCCCTTTAAACCAAACCAACTCTAACACTCCCGTTCCATCACTGAAAGTAGCGGTCATGCGACTTTGCCGCCCTGAGCCAACCGTATTGAGAGATGTGAAGCGACCTTTGACCTGTATGTAAGGCAGCTTGGCATTTACCTCTCTTATCTGGTAAAATTTACTGCGATCGACGTATTTGTATGGGAAGTAAAACAGTAAATCCTCGTACGATGCAATCTTCAGCTCCTGCTTGAGTAGTTCAGCTCGCTTGGGACCAACGCCTGGGAGGTAGGTGATATTTTGCATTGAGAGGTCAGACATAGATGCAAAAATAATAATTCCTGTAAATGTTGGGCAGAACAAGCAGCATTTAATAAATCGCCGCCAAGACACGATGAGCACTATGAAAAACTCCGTGTTCCTGGTGTTTTTGTGGTAATGAAATAGCGTGGTTTAGAAACGTTAAGCTGGATTTAGCTCACCTGACTTAATTGAGGAAGTAGTATTATCAAGTTGATTTCTTATCTGTTTAACCATTCGCTTAAACTCTTTTTTGTCGGTGGCTCGAATTTGACCATCAGGATTCGATAAAATAGATTCTAATAGATTTTGTTTTTCTTCAGATAGGAACGAAGAGACTGTTGACGCATGATTGGCACGGCGCACCCTGTCATACCACTGGTATAGATGGTTGATGATGGCTTTGTTTTCTCTTTTGTTAATGGCGGATAGTAACTGTTTAAAATAGAAGGCTTCACTTTGCAAGTAGTGTTGTCGTTGTTTAATAATACGTTTGATAAGCCTAATCAGATGCCGAAGCACATAGATGCTAAAAAGTGATGCAAGAATAAAAGCAAGCGTTTTTTTCCAAGGCAACTCTTTCTTTTCAGCTTTAACAGCAAGGGGGGGATTTAGTGCCTGCAACGAATCTTTAAGACTTTGCATCATGGCTAAATCCGGATTTGGCGCTATCGTAATAGTGTGTGCTTTCAGACTACGTTTGTAAATGCGCTTAGTTCTGGGGTTGTACCAACTAATTTGTTCTTCGGGTATAGTAATGGTTCCTTCTTTTTCAAACAGGTAGGCATATTTCTCAATGCGTAAACCACTTGCTTCGGTATCGTTTCGTCGGTCTTTCAGTTCAACTTTTCGTGGGTAAAGACTTGTGTTATTGGGTTGAGTAGGCTCAAAGGGCGAAATTAATGATGGTAAAGTGCCGCTGGCATATATGTCAATTGTTCGCTCAATGACATCACCCACTTTCAATTGATTCAATGGTTTGTTCCATTTTTCCTCAAGATAAACATCATTAGCCACCATCGTAAGCGATTCATCGTTGGATGAAGGAATAGCATTGACTTTAATGGTCTGCGGACGAGTTCGTATGGACACCGGTACACCTTTGTAATCTCCTTCGGGCGGAGTAGTGGCTGTTATTTCAAGTGGTGGAATAAGAATATCGCCGGTTTCGTATGGAAATACCAGGTAGAAAAAGGTCAAAGTTGCATAGCCTTTGTTATTAATGTAGGTCATGCTGCTTAATGTTCGCGTAAATGGGATGATAAAAGCATTATCAATTTGTAGGTTCGAAAATTGCAATGGTGCTGTGTACCATGTGGATGTATAAACCGAGATGGTGACCTTATAGGCTTGTTTGACAACTCCTTGTCGCGGATTCACTTTCACGCGTGCAAAGGTATCGTGCTGTGCGAAGGTTTGTGCACAGCCCAGTAGCATAATGATTATACAACAATATTTAATCGCAGCTCTCACCATTTTTCTTTTGGTTGCTCAATGTTCTGATAATGCTTTTTGTATTGATAGTTGAATCGTCGTCGCAAAAACTCAGAAGGGTCTTCTGAGATACCTCTCAGCAAAACATTTTGTGGTGTGTCTCCACTTCCTGATTCGAAATTATCGGGTACTTCTTCCAATTCTTTAGCTTTGCGCATGTCGGTTTCTACCTCGTCAGTCACCCGTTTTCCACCTTTAGGCAATTCATCCACTTCGGTATCAGAACTTAATTCTTCATCTTTCGATGATGCTTTGCGTTCTTTTAATGGCTCTTCTTTTTCCTTTTTCTTTTCGGGTAAGGCTATTGGTTGTCCGCTGGCTTTCAGCGAGTCGATAATGCCGATGGTTTTGTGGGTATTATTAATTGCCGTTTCATATTGCTTATTACCTGGTTCTTTTTGAGCTGCCAGCTCAATCGCTTCCAAGGCTTCATCGTACATTCCCATTTGTGCATAGGATAAGCCCAGGTTGTATAAAGAGTTGGCCGAACTATCCTGGGCAAAGGCCTGAGCCGCCGCATCGTAATTGCCGGCTTTGAAGTAGGCCACGCCTTGATGGATTGGCGACTGAAAGGTGTTGCCTGCTGTTTCAAAATTCTTTTGCTCGTATAGTTGTTGGCCTTGGTAATCTTTGGTGTACCATAAGTCATTCCAATTATCAATCTCAGAGCAAGATGATAGGCCAAACGCCAGCCAAATGTAGTTGACCATCCAGCCTTTTCGAAACCAGAAAGGAACTAATACAACCAGTATGATTACCAAAAGAAAGCCCATATCTTTCCATTGTTCTTCGCTGGCGACGTCATCTTCCTGATAATTCAACTTGCTTCTGATTTTTTTTGCCATGAGCTCAACATCCGAATTGTCGAGGGTTAAGGTGTTGATATTTATTTTCGGATGATTTTGCAGTTCAAACAACACGTCGGCATCCAGTTTTGAAATAATAACATGACCTTGCTCGTCTTTAAGTGGATGCTTCCATTTATTTATTGGAATCTGGGCCCCCTGTGCAGTGGCCATGGCTAATATTTCAATTTGATGAGGTGAGTTATCAACAAAACTGGTCAGTGCACTTATGTCTTCTTGTTGAATCACATCACTAACAATTAATAATATGCTTGGCGCTTTAACCTTAGTCAGCGATGAGTCGGCCAGCTGCATTAAATGTTGCAGGTTGGAGCCACGCCTTGGCATTATTCCAGGAAAAATAGATTCGAGGTGATGTTTCACCAGCTTGTAGTCAGAGCACATAGGGACAACCGTGTGCGCGGTGCCGGCATAGGCATATAAACTGACTTTTGAGCCGGGATTAGCTGCCAGCAGATCATTGATTTTGTATTTGGCTCGCTCCAGTCGATTAGGTTGAATATCTTCAGCTAACATCGATAATGAGGCGTCTAAAGCAATCATTAATACGGCTTCGCTTTTAGCACCGGGTACTTCCTGCTTACTCCAGGTTGGTCCGGCCAAGGCCAGAATCCCAATACTCATAATAAGTAAGTAGGAGAGAAGGGGAAAAGTAATAGCCGTACTTTTTTCTTTGGTAATCATAAAAGGTCGCAGTGCCGGAGCAATCACTTTTTGCCATTTGGTATTTTCTTTAAATGAAATAATAACGAGTATGGCAACTAATAAAACAGGTGCAAATCCCCACAGCCATAGTGGACGAAACCAATGGAAGTTTTCGGCATCAAATCGTGCTATTTCATTAAAATACTCTAACATTAGCCTTTAAATAATTTAATAATACCTCTGAAAAATGATAATGCAAATGCCAAACACATTCCAATGGTGAGTGGATAGTGATAGAGCAGGGTGACGGGTTTGTTTTCTTCTTCTTCAAATTCAACTGGCTCCAGTTGATTCAGTGTAATGTATGCTTGCTCTAACTGCTCAGCGTCTTGCGCCAGGAAGTATTGGCCTTCGGCAATATTGGCAATGGAGCGTAAGGTGCTTTCATCCAATCCACTATTGGTGCCTGTGGGTTCGCCAATGCCAATGGTGTATATTTTAACGCTGTCCTGGTGAGCCATGCGGGCTGCATCAGTCGGAAAAATACCGCGACCATCATCTTGTCCATCGGTGAGCAATAACAGAACTTTTTGGTCGAGCGAGTCGCCTTCGAATATTTGTAACGAATAGCCAATAGCTTTACCTATACTGGTCATTTGGCCGGCCATGCCCACATCTGTTTCTTCCAGCATAAACTTAATCACCTCGTGGTCGGTGGTGAGGGGGGCCTGCAGGTAAGCATTAGTGCCAAAGAAGACCAGTGCCAGTCGGTCGCTTTGTCGTTGTTGAATAAATTCACGCATCACTTGTTTAACGCCTTCCCAGCGTGTCACACGTTTACCATCAATAAACCAATCGGTGTTAGCCATGCTAAACGAAATATCAGCTGCAATCACAAAGTTGCGGGCTGTTTTAACCTTCATTTCCGGTTCGCCAACAATTTGGGGAGAAGCTAATGCGGTTAACAAGCTAATCCAGACCAGTGTAAGCAATATCCATTGCATTACGTTACGTTTTGCTATCCAGGCTTTTGATTTCGCTTTTTTGCCACTGGCTTCAATGGTTTGTTGAAATAAAGGGTAGCGAAGCGCTTCTTTACGCTGCTTAAAGGCAGGTAACAGCCAATACAGCAAAAATGGCAGGGGGAAGAGTGCAAAGGCCCATATGTATCCAAACTCAAACATGAACTTTGTGTTTAGTGAACCATAAACATGCAAATTCAATAAATTCATTTCTGCTTTTGAGTGAGCTGATAGAAGGATTATATAGCGCTTGATTAAAGGCTTCAAAATTATAGTCTGCCTCACTATTCATGCTCATCGTAAGAAAATCAAACCATTCAGCACCGTGTAATGAACCAACTCTTAGACGGCCGTATAAGTCTATAGCTGTTATTTTTATTAGTTTGTTGATTTCGTAAATCACAGATAATCCATCACTATCCTTAAGCATCTCAATTTGTTTGATGGCTTGTCGGCGATAAGCATTTCGTCTGTACATTCGGATTTGAAGAGAAACAAAGATGAATATCGCTATAAATAAGCCTGCGGCAACAAAATACCAACCCAGCGTATCAAAGCTATAATTGATTGCTTCCGGTTCGATGAGTTCACCGATGTTGGAATTTTTTAAGGCGTCATTGGTCATTGGTCATTGGTGTTTGAGTTTAGATTTGAATAGGTTTTTCAGTTGCAGTTCAATGCTTTCTTGTGTATTGAGTTGAATGATTGGAATATTGTATTTCAACATTTCATCCGTAAATTGATTTTGATGAGTTTCAATCAGTTCTTTAAATCGATGATTTGTTGTTTGTTTTTGCTGCCATAAAAGTTGTAAATCACCGTCAGATAGAATAAGCTTTTCGTCGGGAAGCTGGTGTTCCATTGCATCCTGTACCTGACATAAAATAACATCATTATGCTTTGAGAGCTGTATAAGTTGTTGTTTGCTTTTGGGGCTAATGTTATAAAAATCGCTGATTATTAAAATTAGATAATCGTGCGAAGTTATGGAGCTGGTTCGTTTCAGTGCATTCTCTAAATGAGGGGTATTTGACGCTACCTTCAATTCATTATTTTGAAATGCTTCACTGTTTTTGACGACTTGTTGTAAATATTGCAAAATAGCTTTACGGCTTCGTTGGGGCCGGAAGAACACAGAGCCAGAGTCGGAGAAAACCAAGCCGCTAAAGCGGTCGCCGTTTTTTAATACTTTAAATGCTGATATGGCTGCTATTTGCGCGGCTATATATGATTTAGTGTAAACTTCCGAACCAAAGAACATGCAGTTGGTCAGGTCGGTTATAACCAAGGCCGGCTTTTCTTTTTCTTCAGTAAATACTTTAGTGTGCGTGGTGCGTGTTCGGGCTGTCACTCTCCAATCGATGTTGCGAATATCATCGCCGGCCACATATTTGCGAGCCTCTTCAAAGTCGAGTCCACGGCCGCGCAGTTTTGAGGCATGCTTGCCCGCCAAAACACTGTGCACTGGTTGCTTTGGAAGTAACGAAAAGCCTGTTGATGCAACCAGATATTCGAGTTTTAACAGATCATTCAGGCTTGGTATGATGTTTTGAGTATCCATTAAACCACTGCTACATTCTTAAGAACTTCATCAATCACCCGATCGCTGTTAATACCTTCGGCTTGCGCTTCGTAGCTTAGTATCAGCCGGTGACGCAGCACGTCATGAATAATCTCTCGTACATCGTCTGGTTGCACATAATCCCTGTTATTCAGCCAGGCAATCACTCGTGAGCAGATATCTAAAGCAATGGTTCCGCGTGGGCTGGCTCCAAAATCTATCCAACGGGCCATTTCTTCGTTATACTTATCTGGGTAACGCGTGGCATTAATTAAATCTACAATGTAATTTTCGATGGCTTCAGAAACCTGAATATCTTGTATCTCTTTTCGTGCCTCAAAAACGATGTCCTGGCTTAAAGATTCATGGCCATTAACCGAATTGCCTTTCGTTTCTTTTCGAATCAATTGTAGAATTTTTGCCTCTGCCTCCTTATCCGGATAATCAATGAGCACCTTCATAATAAAGCGATCCATCTGTGCTTCAGGTAAGGGATAGGTTCCTTCCTGTTCAACAGGGTTTTGTGTTGCCAATACCATAAATAGAGGATCCATTTGATGGGTTTTACCTGCAACCGAAACTTGTCGCTCTTCCATGGCTTCAAGCAGGGCGGCTTGCACTTTGGCAGGAGCACGGTTTATTTCATCAGCCAGAATAAGGTTGCTGAAAATTGGGCCTTGCTGGAAGATGAATTTTTCTTTCAGTTCGGGTTGATAAACTTCAGAACCAGTAATGTCAGATGGTAATAGATCGGGAGTGAATTGTATTCTGCTTAATTCGGCATTTAATTCTTGTGCAAGTGATTTAACGGCTCGTGTTTTTGCTAATCCGGGTAATCCTTCTAAAAGTAAATTGCCATTCGCCAGCAGAGCAATCAGTATTCTTTCAACCAGCTTTTCCTGTCCTATTATCGATTTATTAATTCGCTCTTTTAATTCATTAATAGCGTGCTGAGTCTCCATTTAAAAAGTGTTTAGGGTTTAACTGATTGTTGATAAAAGAATTGGCTATCCTAAGATAGCCAATTCAATTGTATTAACAAATCGTAATATTATTGTGCATTGGGGTGTGCTGTCATTGACTGTACAACCTTATCAACACCTAATGAAGAACCTCTCACTGGTGGAAAATCTTTAAATGTGGCAAGGAATTGTCCAACAACATCTTGTGCCGGCACAAATAGCCACATATTATAAGCAAACCAACGGATGTATAAGGCCGATTTCCATGATACCTCATAAGGGTCGGCACGTAAGTTAATAGCAATAGGCCATGATGGTGTTTTTCTATAGGCTTCATTAATCGATCCTTCCATCAGAGTGAAATGTAGTTTCCAGTCGTTGTAGCGGACCGCATTTAAATTACCACCGGCATCAAAATAAAATATTTCTTTACGCGGGCACTGTTCTTCTTTGCTTTTCCAGAAGTCAAGCATATTGTATCCGTCAAGGTGAATTTTAAATGTTTTATCACCAGCTTTATAGCCTTTTAATAACTTCCCTTTTGCATCTTTTACGCCCGCCGCTGCTAACATAGTAGGTAGCATATCTTCGTGCGAATGAATATCATTATTGATGGTTCCGGGCTCTATTACACCTTTCCATTTAATCATACAAGGCACTCTGAATCCGCCTTCCCAGGTCGTTCCTTTTTCTCCGGCAAATGGTGTTGTTCCTCCATCGGGCCATGTGAATTTTTCAGCACCATTGTCAGTCGAGTACATAATCATGGTATCATCGTAGATACCAAGTTCTTCCAGTTTGGCTAATACACGGCCAATTTGATTGTCATGTTCCACCATACCATCCGGATAAAGACCAATACCTGTTACGCCAACACTTTCTTCTTTAAGGTGTGTCCAAACGTGCATACGTGTGGCACTCAACCAAACAAAGAATGGTTTACCTTCTTTATGGGCTTTTTCTATAAAAGCAATAGCAGCATCTGTAAATTCATCATCAGCCGTTTCCATGCGTTTACGTGTCATAGGTCCTGTATCTTCAACTTTGCCATCGGCATAGGAGTGTAATACACCTCTAGGTCCATATTTTTTATGAAATTCCGGATCTTTAGGATAATAATAAGTTTCCGGCTCCTCTTCTGCGTTTAAGTGATACAGGTTACCAAAGAATTCGTCAAATCCATGATTAGTTGGTAGATGTTCATCGCGGTCGCCAAGGTGATTTTTACCAAACTGTCCGGAGGTATAACCTAGTGGGCGCAGCAATTCTGCGATAGTGGCCTGGCTATCCTGAATCCCTTGTTTAGATCCTGGCATTCCAATGGTTAGCAAGCCTGTTCTGAATGGATGCTGTCCTAAAATAAATGCAGCACGTCCTGCCGTACATGATTGCTGAGCATATCAGTCGGTAAACATGGCTCCTTCTTCGGCCAGTCGGTCAATGTTAGGCGTTTTATAACCCATCATACCGTGGTTATACTTACTAATATTGGCCCAGCCAATATCATCACCCCAAATGACGAGGAAATTTGGCTTTTTGTTTTTTTGCGCATGTGTAAAAGTTGCCATTAACATAATAGCAACAAGAATTAGGAAATTTTTCATTCGTTTAAAAGTTATATGAATACTATGTTAATTAGTATAATCATTTAACGAAAATGATTAGGGATTGTTTATATAAGAGTATTCAATTTCTGAATTATATAATTCAAAATCAACCATTAATCTATTCCGGCACTTTTTATTTGTTGTAATGTGGATATTGGAAATAATAAAATAGTAAAGTGAACTACTTTGCGTATATTTATTCCAATGAAGCATTTAATGTTTTTATTTGATTGATAAAAAACCTTGTCCATGAGAAAAATTTTAACATTAATAGTAGTGTTGCTTTTAACTAAGGGGGTAGGTGCTCAGGTGTTTAGTAATAAGGTAGTTGGTGAGAAACATTCCGAGGAAAGAGATAGTTTGGTTGTTGCTGAATATCCTTATATGTTGCCAATTCTAGGCAAGAAAGTGACACAAATGGGCTTTGATTTGCCCTATTCGGCCGGTTTAAGCATGCAATATGTTTGGCAGGAATCAGATATAGTGATTAATAACCTAAGTATTGGATTTAACAATTCCCAAATGTTTGCATTGGATGAAATAGTTCGGTTTAACAATGCAACGGCGACCACTTCGGGAGTTAACTTCAGGCCTGATGTATGGGTGTTTCCATTCTTAAACGTGTACGGTATTTTTGCTCGTTCGCAGAATACAACAGCCGTAGATTTTGGATTGTATGCTCCAGGAAATTTCTCCATAAATGAAGGCACATTGGAATGGGAGTGGACTTCTGTAATGGAAGCCAAAACGAAGGCTAATTTTGAAGCTACCAGTTTTGGTATTGGAATGACTCCCACCATTGGAGTGGCCGGAGGTTTTTTGGCTTTGGATATGAATTTTACCTGGACCGATATCCCGGAACTTGAGCGTCCAACTCATATTTTTATTTTTGGACCGCGCCTTGGAAAAACATTTCAGTTTAAGAAACCGGAAAGTAACATAGCCATTTGGGTTGGTGGTTTTAGGGTTAGAATGAAATCGGAAACCAGTGGTTCGTTGGCCACAACCGATCTCATGCCAGATTATTATGAAAAAGTAGACAATGGTATTGAAAAGGTTGATCAGGCTTATCAGGCAGTGGAGGATACTTGGAACTCATTACCTTTATCAGAAAGATTAAAGCCTCAAAACATTCTTAAATACGAAGCGGCCAAAAAGTCTCTTGACCTAGCAGGAGGAGTGCTGGATGCAGCCTCTCGTGCCGAATCAGTGCAGTATGATTTGGACAAACGACCTAAGATGATGTGGAATTTTATTATTGGTTCGCAATACCAGTATAATAAGCATTTAATGTTCAGAGGAGAACTTGGTTTTTTAGCAGCTCGAACGCAAGTAATTGCAGGAATACAATACCGCTTTGGATTATAAAATTAACTACCATATTCATACAGACATCAATCATTTAGTAATGATTGGCCTGTTGTTTTTATTGTCATTTAATACTGATGCGCAATGTAATGCCGACTCTTTATTTAGAAAGGAGCATTATCTTTCTGCTTTTGAATGTCTTTCCAATAGTGATTCATCCCTGACCGTTGAACAAAGTTTGCTCAAGGTTGAATTGGCAATGAATTACCACCTGAATTGCCAGTACTATCGTGAGTTTTCATTTGTGGATCTAAGAATAGCAGAGAGCCTGGAAGAATTAAGGCAAAGTAAGGCTTATGGCGCCACTCCGTTTGAATTTTACGTGGATAGTTTCCTGTTAAAATTACAGGATGAAAATCCGGGTGATTATCGTGTGGCAAAAGCTTTAGGTGATTTTTATAATCGTGTTTATTACGATTTTGGCGATAGTTGGGGTGAAAGGGCGGAAGTATTGCTCGAAAAAAGTAATAGCTATTATTTACAGGCTTACGAACATGGCGTATTCGATTATTATAGTTTGTATGCATTGGGATATTATCAATCGCTTTTTCAAAATTATTTTGAAGCACAGAATTGGTTTTTAAAGTCGCTGAATTTGAAACCGGATGCAGCTTTAACAAATTATAGCTTAGCAGTTACTTATTTGTTCGACGGTCTTCCACAAAAAGGCATTCGATATAGCGAACACGCCTTTAAGTTATACACTGATTCGATTGAAAAGTCAGATGCTGCGCGTATTACTGGTATTTTATTTCTAAAGAATCAGGAGGTAGAAACGGCTAATGACTATTTTGAGAAAGCCGATTCGTTGCATGCCAACTATAGGCCCAACCAAATGTATTTGTTAAAAACCTCCTTACTTCTGGAAAATGATTCGGCCTGTATTGAATTAGGGACCGGGATAATATTAGATGCTCCTTATTCTCCCGAAGTGCCTGAAGAATTTAATAGCATGTTTTTACAAGAAGATAAAGCAGAACTGTTAGGCTCAATATACAAAAATAGCCTCGATGCTTTAGCCGATAATTATGAGGCTTGTGGAAACATCCGTTTTCATTATGGAAAATTGCTTTTTAAAGCAGGCCAAAAACGAAAAGCCAAGCGGATGATTAAGGATTCCAAAACGGATTTTGAGAAGGTATTTGACAACACGCACCAGGTATTTGATGCTATTGAGCAAACCCTTGACAGGCTTTGAAAAGCGTGAGTAAAGCTGCGAATTAGGGTGGTTTTGATATAAATGATGATAAGTATCATTTATTTTTAAGCTTTTTACACAAAAAAATACATTTTAGCTATTGAACTCTCAAATAAAATGATAGTTTTACATCGGTTTAAAAAACAACCGTAACCAATGGCACCATTGGGTTACCTGCAACGGGAGGTAATTTTTTCGCATCGTATGAGTGCGATAATATCTGAGAGATGCAAATAGAATTTGTCGTAATTCTTAAATTTTCCAACTAAGCTTCTCTCAGATTTTTTTATTCATCAAATCCTGGTCGAACAAATGCTCTTGCTTCAGGAATATATTCTTCCAATTCTGTTCTTAATTTCGATAGATGCTTTAATAGGTTAAGGATGCTATCTTCTTTTGATGGGATAGACATCATAATATTTTCCCAGGCACTGATGCATTCATCTATTGCAATTAATGCAATTTTAGCAGAACCTTTAGCGTCATAATGGTCTGTTTCACTGTTTTCATTGTTGAGCATTCCATTAATAGCACGGTTTACTTTGGCTGGTATAAATAATTGAAACCAGGTGATGGTTTCCGTATCTTTTCCAATCCCAGACTCTGATTGGGCTACAATTCTGCTTTCCAGCTCCATTTGATTGGACTCCAGCCAGCGTTTAATTTTTTCGGCATATGATTCGGCTTGTTTTTCCAAATCGTGTTTGGGTTTGGGTTCACAAGTTAAGTCATCTAACTCGGTTAATGCCTCATCTATATTGATGCCTTTCTTAGTTAATTCTTCTTCAAGAATTTCGGTTGTGGCTTTTAAAATTACTTTTAGTTGTTTCTCACTTTCTGTCTTATCGGTTTGGTGCAGGTTATCGATTTCAGCATTTAGTGCATGCGAACTGCACCTATCGGTAAAAGCACATAAGTTACAACGTCCGTCACAATAATTATGAATACCAGCTATGTAATGATCCAACTTGGGTGCTTTCATCAGATATTTGACCTTGTCAATATCTGCTCGCATTGTAGCTTCTTCCTCAGCTGAATAATCTGGCAGTAGGCTAGTAAAATCAACCTGACCTTTATTTAGATGGTGATCGCTGTCTTTATCACCTTTAAAACTTTGGCATACGTTACAATGTCCTGGAAAAGGACAATTGTTTTCGTCAAATTTACAGGTTTCAATCTGTACAATTCCTTGTTGACAGTGCACATGCTTTGAACTCCAGTGATCGATGATGAATTGATATTTAACTTCATCGGTTACCTGCTCGGGAAACATAAATTCCCAATTATACGCCAAAAGCAAGCTTTCAATTGCTTTGAGTAGGGTTGTTGTTTGTTTTTCTGATAGTTTATTGGCCGAAGGGAAATTATATTTATCAATACCAACAATGTTTGAAATCATTTCAGGCTTTCCTTGCAAAAAATCTTCTGCAAAATGCTGTTCAACTTCTAAGTCATGGTGGTCGATGGGTGGAGTGGCTTTATTTAGTGACTCCTCAATAAGTTCTAATAGTTGTTGGATATATGAATTCATTCAGGTTGTTCTGTTCTAGTAGTTTTCTTTCTAGCTAAACAACTACTGGTAAAAAGTGTTTAATGGCCAATGAAAAGAAATTTCTTTAATCGTATATTTCAATAAGTGAAACATCGAAGATAGTGAGGGCATAAGGACCAATTCTACCTCCCGAACCTTTTTTACCCCATCCAAGTTCAGGCGGGATGTAAAATTTATAACGACTTCCAACAGACATCAATTGAAGACCTTCGGCATAGCCTTCTATGGTTTCTTCCAAACTAAATTCAAGTGGTGTGGCATCTTTATAAGTGTCATCAAGCATTTTGCCGCCCAAAAGCATAGCACGCTGATGAACTTTTACAGTTGAATCAGTATTAGGTTTCGCTCCTGTCGTTTGTTTGATGATTTCATATTGAAGTCCGGATGCTGTTTCATAGATGCCATCCTTATTTCGGTTTTGTGTTAAAAACTCTTCCGATTTTTTTCTGTTTTGGCCAGCAGATCCACTATTTTGCTTTTTACCTTTGCCTTTTGCCATATAATATATAGTTTGGCGCAAATATAAGTGCTTTCGTATAATTGTTGAAAAAGCACTTTGGGTTTACTTTCAATTAAGTTGCTTCTAATGAATTGGTTTCAAATAAAAAGTTATTTAAAATATTTGCTTAAGGCTCGATATAAAAAAGGTTACGGATTGCATAGTCCTTTTGTATTCAATTTGGTACGTGAGGTTTTTTATTGTGAGCATAAATATTACGCATTCGATGAGGTTAAAGATTATTGTGAGAAATTAAAACACTCAGACATAATTATAGAACCTGTAGACTACGGTGCCGGTAGTGTCAACTTTCGTAAAAATACGCGTAAAGTATCTGCTATGGTTTCAAAATCATCGATATCGAATAAATATGGAGAGTTATTATTTCGCATATTAGTGCAGGAGAACCCAAAAACGATTTTGGAACTTGGTACATCGGTTGGTGTAAGTTCATTGTATTTTTCATTGTCTGACAAACGCCGTAACGTATATACAATTGAAGGATGTGCCAATACGGCCCAGGTAGCAAAAACAACATTTGAGGAAATGGGATGCACTAATGTCAACCAAATAGTAGGACAGTTTCAGGATGTTTTACCAGATTTGTGCACGCAACTAAAGCAACTCGACTTTGTATTTTTTGATGGTCATCATGATAAAGTGGCGACACTCAATTACTTTAATAACTGCTTACCTTATGCGGCTAACGATTCTGTTTTTGTATTTGATGATATTCATTGGTCGAAAGGAATGGAAGAGGCCTGGGAGATTATTTCGTCTCACCCCAAGGTGACCGTTTCGATAGATTTATTTCAATTAGGCATTGTGTTTTTTAAAAAAGAATGTCAAAAGCAACATTTCGTTGTGCGTTATTAACTTTTAATCCTTACTTAAAAAGTTATATTTGTAATAATTAGCTTAACACCTAACAAAGAAAATACTTGCGCAGATGAGTAATCAGGTTATAGAAATTAACGACATAAAGAAGTTTTATCAGGTTGGAACCGAGGTTGTGAAAGCGCTTCAAGGCGTATCGCTTACAATTGACAAGGGCGAGTATGTTGCCATAATGGGGCCATCTGGTTCAGGTAAATCAACTTTGATGAATATTATTGGCGCACTTGATACCCCAACTGGTGGCAAATACGTTTTGAATGGAACCGATGTTAGCCATTTAACAGATGATAACCTGGCTGAAATAAGGAATAAGGAAATTGGGTTTGTTTTTCAAACCTTTAATCTTCTACCCCGATATTCAGGTTTAGAAAACGCTATGTTACCTTTGATATATGCTGGAGTTTCGAAGAATGAACGACTTGCACGTGGTGAAGCCGTTATGGAAAGTGTAGGATTAACCGACAGGATGCATCACCGGCCAAATGAAATGTCGGGAGGACAGCGACAACGTGTAGCAGTTGCTCGTGCGTTAATCAATGATCCGTCTATTATTTTGGCCGATGAGCCAACGGGTAATCTTGATTCAAAAACATCCGTCGATATCATGCGCTTGTTTGGTGAAATTCATTCGCAAGGCAATACAATAATATTAGTAACGCACGAGGAGGATATTGCACAACATGCCCATCGAATAATCCGTTTGCGCGATGGATTAATTGAATCTGATTTAATTAACGAAACTGTAATGGCCTTGTAAGGACAGATAATGATATAATAACTGTTTAGGTTTAAATCTTTTTTAGCCCGGATTTTTAATCGTTAATCAAACATTTTTCCGGTTGAGAAAATTCCATTGAATACGAAGTTGTTTGATTGGAATTTTTTTTTATATTCGCAGATAAGTAAAACAAGAAATAACACAATTTTATTAATGTTAAATTGAGTTGCTATGTATTGGACACTCGAACTTGCCTCTAAACTAGAAGATGCGCCATGGCCAGCTTCAAAGGATGAATTGATTGATTTTGCAATTCGTTCAGGTGCACCTCTCGAAGTAATCGAGAATCTTCAGGAAATAGAGGATGAAGGGGAAGTTTTTGAAAGTATTGAGGATATCTGGCCAGATTATCCAAGTAAAGAAGACTTCTTTTTCAATGAAGATGAATATTAAGAGAGCAAAAAAAAGGGGCGTAAGCCCCTTTTTTATTTCTTAATTGTTCGTATCACCAAATTGGTAATCATCGAAGTTGTCTTCTAAAGCTTTTAATTTTGGCATTTCTACATGTTTAAATATATCCCACCTGTTTTTGGGTCTTATGGATTCTAGCCACACAAACCCTTTTAATTTAACATCCTCATCAGGTAGGAAGTAGGGTGGATTTAAATTGCCATTAGGTTCAGTTTTTAATGTGATGCCAGTAATTTTTCTATCTTTTAAAAAGATGCTCAGTGAACTACTCTCTGCGCGATTTACGCCAATAACCACTTCTTTATCTTTGGGATAATAGATGGTTTGGCCATTGCCATCCACATCAATGCGGTATAGTTGGTTGTTTTTAATGTAACCGATCATGTTTCGGCCCTTAATCTGGTTGAAACTTAGACTGTCTTCCGGGGCTACAATAAAGGCAGAATTATTTAATTCGGCTTTGTATAGGGCATTGTTTCTGCTGTAGAGTTTAATTGTCTGAGCCGTCATCTGATTGCCTTGTGCCCATATAACAGGTGTGTTATAAAAGGTATTGGTCGAGTCGCGCATGTCATAAACCATGGAGTCGCAGCGCCCTTGCATATCTTTTCTGAAGAACTTTACATTGTAATAAGCTTTTACCAAGCGGCTTTGTTCTTCTGGAAGAGGAATGGCCTGTAAGGTGTCAGCATGAAGGTAGAGTGTATCGTTTTGATAGATTTGTAAGAGTTGTGCTTTTTTAGTTGCCAGAGCATATTGACTAAGTTCGTTGTAAAATCCATAGTCGCCCGCAATTATCATATTATTAGTCGTATCGTGCAGTTCAAAGTTTTGATAAGCTTCGCCCAGTCCTTCACGACGATTATAATAGATTGTATCTCCTTTTAGGAGATTTTCTTTTCCCTGGACATAGCTTTGAGTTTCCCCTTTAAATAACTGGGCTTTGTCATTCATGGTATCGTAAGCTCCATTTTCACTGTAGATTAAGTTGTTGTCGCTATGGATGAATGTGGGGCCAAGAATGCTAGCTACTTCCGTTACTGTGTGGTACTTTAAAGTATCAGAGAAAATGGTGTAGCGTGGGTTATGAACCACCACTGAGTCTTTAAAATGAACTTCGCTCAAATTAGGGTAATAATATCCGAAGTCACTTATTAGTGTGTTTTGTCCGCTTAATACTTCGCCACCATTAAAATAATAGCCAAAGTTATTGACGCGGTCATAATCCAGAAATTCAGTTAATACAGTTACGTCTTTTTTCTGAATCCTTACATTATCTCTAACTCGGGCAATTCCTTCTTTGCCACTATAAGTTAAGTAATCGCCATACAAATGGATGGAGTCGTTTTGTATAATATGGATATTATTAAAAGCTTCAATGTAACTTGAATCTTTATAGCTATAATGATAGGCGCTATCACAATACATCAATGTGTTTTGGTGTTTAAGCCTGACATTGCCAATCAATAACTTAACATTCTTTCCTTTATCGGGTCTGCCATATAAGACGTCGGTGTGTAGTATCTTAACTATGTTCTTCTTTTGGGAATATGTATTGCTACTAATTCCAATCGACATTAGAAGTAATATAGATAGAAGTTTTATCTGCATTCTGTCTGTTATTATTTGAAGGGTGTAAAGTTGCTAAAAAATATGCTTTAATTAAAGTTGTATCCACTGAGATGGTTGATTTGTAGAGTCACAAAATATATCAATAGTTTATTTATAGACCGTTACCTTGTTTAATGCACGTAATTTAAATACTATAATATTTGTAAAATTTTGAATAGGCTAATAGCTAAGATGAATTTGTAGCGCCTTTAATATTAAGCTCCCACCGGGAGCCTTTTTCATATTCCTTTCTTCACCCCACCATTCTCCCCTCGATATTACAACCCCACACTTTCATCACAGTCAACACATATTTAAGCCATATTAAAGTCAACCAGACTCGAATTTAATATGAGTTTAGTATGACTTTACTATGACTTTAGTTTGAGTTTGCTTATGTTCAGGTACGATTCAGCTCCTACGCAGTGGCCTATTTCACCATCAAACAACAAGCCGTCAATTTTCTTCAAAAAATAATTACGTTCCAATCGTCACCAAATCAACTCCTAAGCTACAGCGAAGGAAAAAGGCCTTAAAAAACTTTGTCTTACGATTTGGTTCTTCCAAAAATACTCCCTTATTTTGCACCCGCTTTTGAGAACAACGGTTCATCTAAAAAGCAAGGGTGGTAAGGGTTTCGGTGCTTATTGCTACGTAATGAAAGAGGTAATTTGGATTGAAAACAATCGAGGTTATTGACAAGGCGGGTCAGGTATACTAACTTGCATTTCGCTGTCAAAACCAACTCGAATTTTTTTCAAAAATAGTTTTGGAAATTAGAAATAAAAACCTTTATCTTTGCAGCCGCAAAAACAACAAGGGTTGTGGTTACTGAGCGAAGTCGAAGTGAGTAACGGCGAGGTGTTGAAAGGGGTTTTTATTGAGAGTTTAGTCTTGAATTTGATGTTTTAAGTCTCGAATTTTTTTTCTAAAAAACTTGAAAAAACATTTGGATTGAAACTTTAAAAGTTGTTACCTTTGCAGCCGCTTCTCGAACGAGGGGAGTTAAAAAATACTGAAAGACAAGTGGTGAAACACTTGATTTTACACTGAGCGTAAGGCTCAAGAAGTTCTTTGAAAATATTGGATAGTACCTATTTTAAACGATAAAATAGAA
>NZ_JAFMVC010000090.1 GCF_025499605.1 Carboxylicivirga litoralis
AAACCAAACGGCTTTTATCGTCTTTTGAGCTAAAACGTCTTAGGAAAATGTAGTTTTTGTTTTTCAACAATACTTTCCTTGAATTTTCATTGTTTTCAATAAGACTTGGCTTGTTTCCTTTTTGCAAAGGATATGAAAATTCCATTTCTTTGACGTTATGAAGCCAAACCAAAGGGGCGATAGCTCCATTCACTTGACCTTCATTTTTTAGAAAGTCAGTACAACGGAATGCAACTACAGGACCCGTTGAAATCTGAATATTAAAGTCATTTAAGGTATTATTCCACTTTCTGAAAATCTTGATTGTATCAGATTCATTCTGATTTGATGGAATAAACAATACTTTATCTATCGACTTTAAATCAATAAGTTCATCTGTGGGGTAAATATATTCAGTGGGGTTAAACAATCCTTTATTACATTCTGAAACCGTTACATTAATTGAGGAGTTCTTTGTTTTCGTAGCCCGTAGGATAATATTTTCCTGTAAAACATTATCATTCTTGAACATCTTATCACGTGATTCGAAAATATGAATATCAGAGATGCTAACCTCGTTAAAGAAGGATTGTCTAAAGGCTTTAAAATAGTTACCCGCCGCAAAACTTCTCGGCGTAATAAAAATAAGTTCACCATTGTTTTTGAGAAGTTTGGCAGATAATCCCATGAATATCGAATAAATATTAGGCTGTCCGTAAACTAATTCTTTGGCAACGGAGGCTCTTTTATCCGCTTTAGATATTTTAAAGTATGGTGGATTTGAAATTATATAATCAAACTGTTTTAAATTTTCAGTCCCGAACAGCGAGTTTAAATTGAAGGCTTCTGAGTTATCAAGTACAAAATCTAATTCATTTATGGTGTAGTTAAACCCAATATTCTGTTTTTTTAACCAATTAGCGAGATATTCAGCGACCAATTTAGTTTGCGTCACTACATTTTTATCCGTTTCGTAAAGTGTTAATCCTATTTCCTTTATTTCTGAATCTGAAACAAGTTTTTCAATCAAAGAGCATGAAAGTATTGCTGTACCACAACCAGGGTCAAGAATAGAAATCTTGTCCGATTTTGGTTTGGCAAGATTTGCCATGAAGTCAGAAATATTTTTTGGAGTAAAAAACTGTCCGTTTTCCTTTTTATGCTTGTCCGATGTTGAAGTCGCATAAGTAAGCCCTATGTAATCAGCATATTCTGACGGTAAATTATATTTTTCATTTAACTCTATCATTCTACAAAGGTAACGAATCTTGCGCGCGATGGCAAAAATTTGGCTCTTTTGCAAGCTGAAGCATCAGCCTGTGGGTTAGAGCTTGCAAATGTGCCAAATGTGCGGTGGCATTTCAGGCACAGTCTCTCTTAGCATTAAACACAACGGTCTCGCATATGAGGCGTGTGGGGATTGAAATTGTCGCCCTCTCCTAATCCTCACCAAAGCCCAATGGTTTTCAAACGACTAAATTAC
>NZ_JAFMVC010000091.1 GCF_025499605.1 Carboxylicivirga litoralis
AGCTGTCGATGGTTCGCATCCCTGAAACACGGTCTTTTGCGATGGTATGTAATAACTCACTCGTGTTCATATTCAATGTAGATTCTAATGGTTAGTGTGTTTTCTCCGCTGTTTTTATTGCTTTTGAAAACCGTATGGATATTGCTGTTTACCTCCAAAGGCTCATGGAATGGGATGACCTCTTTGCTTAAATGCTTTACCTTTCGGTTGGCAGTAAGCATATAGTCACGCAATAGAAAACTGTTGCCGTTTACCAATAGGCTGATATTGCCACATTCATAAGGTTCTGGCTGTTTGTATGCCTTTACAGGACGAAGAAAAACATCGGATTTATGCAGATAGGAAAAGGTTAATGTTTCCTGTGCTATCAAATCGGCAAATTCAAGGCTTGTAATGGTTTGACCTTTCTCAAAAAGCCCGGTTTCGTTGTAGAGATAATCGGCAAACTGTGTATTGAAAAGTTCTGCTATGCTGTTGTTCAGGTTGCTTTGTTGCTCTGCATCGAGGCAAGTAAATTTGATATTGTTGCTCAAAATATCAACGATTGCCGGAAGAATATCACTTTCAAAAAAGTCTTTGCTTTCTGCTTCGCTTGCCCTTGTGCGTAAATAAGAATAGAACAGGTTGGTAATACCATCGGTCAGTAACAAATCGGATATTAAAGCTTGTGGGAAGGCTAAATTCTGAGTTACATCTTCCAATTCCGATTCTTTTTTAACCAAGGCGTTTATTGCAATGCCTGTAATCAGTTTACAGGATGCAGGGAGCAAGTCCTGTTCGTTGATGTGTTTGTTGCCAACTGAGGTTTTTGTAATTACAAAATATCGTTTCATTGTCGGGAGATTTTAGCGTTATTTCTTTTTCTCTACCTCGGCAAGCAGATACACACGTACATTGTAGCTTTCATTAACAGCCAGGTTCTCGCTGTCGTCTTTGTAAATGACACGCACAGGGCTGTTCTTGGCTTTTTCATCCACAGGGAAAGCCACATCCTTTATACTCATGTCATCGTTGTGGTGAAGCAATGCCACTTCGGTATCATCGGGGATTATCTCTGTATCATCAATCCAAACCCGAAGTGTGGCACCGGGTAATGCCTGTTGGTTGGATAGGCGTAAGAAAATGCCTTTGATACGGTCATGTTCCGTTTTGGTATTGCCGTTAAACTCAAAAGTCTGACCTTTTTTGACCTCGAATTTCACGACCTGTAATTTGCGTATGTTATTGTCTTGTACTTCCATTTTTGAAAAGATTAAGAAGAAAAAAGGGGCGGTTAACAACCGCTGACCGCCCCCAAACGATTATGACATATCAAGCTCTTATGCTTTCTCTGTGATAGTTCCCAATAGCGTTACCTTAACGGCAGGGTGGTAAATCTTATCACCTGATAC
>NZ_JAFMVC010000092.1 GCF_025499605.1 Carboxylicivirga litoralis
AGCTGTCGATGGTTCGCATCCCTGAAACACGGTCTTTTGCGATGGTATGTAATAACTCACTCGTGTTCATATTCAATGTAGATTCTAATGGTTAGCGTATTGTCTCCGCTGTTTTTATTGCTCTTAAAAACCGTATGGATATTGCTGTTTACCTCTAAAGGCTCATGGAATGGGATAACCTCTTTGCTTAAATGCTTTACCTTTCTGTTGGCGGTAAGCATGTAATCACGCAATAGAAAACTGTTGCCGTTTACCAAAAGGCTGATATTGCCACATTCATAAGGTTCTGGCTGTTTATATGCCTTAACAGGACGAAGAAAAACATCGGATTTATGCAGATAGGCAAAGGTTAAAGTTTCCTGTGCTATCAAATCGGCAAATTCAAGGCTAGTAATGGTTTGACCTTTTTCAAATAAACCCACTTCATTGTAGAGATAATCGGCAAACTGCGTATTGAAAAGCTCTGCAATACTGTTGTTCAGGTTGCTTTGCTGGTCTGCATCGAGACAAGTAAATTTGATATTGTTGCTCAGAATATCAACGATTGCCGGAAGTATATCACTTTCAAAAAAATCTTTGCTTTCTGCTTCGCTTGCCCTTGTGCGTAGGTAAGAATAGAACAGGTTGGTAATGCCTTCGGTCAGTAACAAATCGGATATTAAAGCTTGGGGGAAAGCTAAATCCTGCGTTACATCTTCCAATTCCGATTCCTTTTTAACCAGGGCGTTTATTGCAATGCCTGTAATCAGTTTACAGGAAGCAGGGAGCAAGTCCTGTTCGTTAATGTGTTTGTTGCCAACTGAGGTTTTTGTAATTACAAAATATCGTTTCATTGTCGGGAGATTTTAGGGTTATTTCTTTTTCTCTACCTCAGCAAGCAGATACACACGAACATTGTAGCTTTCATTAACAGCCAGGTTCTCGCTGTCGTCTTTGTAAATGACACGTACAGGGCTGTTTTTAGCTTTCTCATCCACAGGAAAAGCCACATCCTTAATACTCATGTCATCGTTGTGGTGAAGCAATGCCACTTCGGTATCATCGGGGATTATCTCGGTATCATCAATCCAAACCCTAAGTGTGGCACCGGGTAATGCCTGTTGGTTGGATAGGCGTAAGAAAATGCCTTTGATACGGTCGTGTTCCGTTTTGGTATTGCCGTTAAACTCATAAGTCTGACCTTTTTTGACCTCGAATTTCACGACCTGTAATTTGCGTATGTTATTGTCTTGTACTTCCATTTTTGAAATGATTAAGAAGAAAAAAGGGGCGGTTAACAACCGCTGACCGCCCCCGAACGATTATGACATATCAAGCTCTTATGCTTTCTCTGTGATAGTTCCCAATAGCGTTACCTTAACGGCAGGGTGGTAAATCTTATCACCTGATAC
>NZ_JAFMVC010000093.1 GCF_025499605.1 Carboxylicivirga litoralis
TAAAAAAATAAAACAGCTGATAGATATAATCTTAATACCAATGTTAGGAGGATATGTTTCAAATGTCATATTAAACAGAATTGATAAGCTTGATATTTATGGTTGGTTTTCAGATAGAGATAGCCTCTTAGATATTGAAGGTGGAATTGCGCTGAATTTTTTTCACAATGCTTTACATGGTTTAATTGACAATAAAGACTTTCAATTTGCGACTTCTTTGGCAGATTGTACATTTGATATTTTTTACGACCAATTCATAAAAATACCAGATTATATTGCAGGTGCTTTGGCTGATTACAATTTAGAAAAAAATACTATTAGCAAAGAAAAATTCAACAAAGTTCTTACAGATTATATGGGAGATAATAATTTCAATAATCATGTTTTTCGACTTTTCTATGAAGATGAAAATTATAATTGCGTGAAAGTTGGTATTTTTAAAAATTAAGGCCAGCACCCAACAAGCCATCATAAAGTAGCCCTGGCATTGAGGGGATTTGGAAGCTTGACTCCCGCGCCAGCATTAGTGAAAACAAGAAAGCGAATATACCACACGCATCCAGTGCCACTTCATATGGCCGAACCGTTGGGCGCTATTTTCTCAGCGGTGAGCTTTTTGTTGGCGAGAAAAGTGATAATTCACAATTGCTAACGCACCTTTTCGGATTGATTTTTAAGTTGGATATCTATGGGAACTATTATTATGGACGCATGTAAGGATTTGAATTGGCAAACACTCAAATGAATTCAAGATAGACCTGATTTATATTGCCAACAAAAAATAAAATTAGCCTTTAAATAATCCAACGCGCGGACTGATTTACAAGACAGTTAATTTTAAAAAAAAGATGTCATTGGAAGATAAAAGATAGAGCATTTTTATAGGTTTCAGCGGTTAGACTGATTAATAAAACTTGTAATAAGAATACTAAATGCTCATATTTATCAAGATGCTTACTTGATGGTTAGACAGAGTTGATAAAAAGAGAAAACAAAGCCAACGCGCATGACTTCTAATGAAGAACAGAATTAATAATAGGAATTTAAAACTTTAAAGCCAAGCTAATTTTATTTACAGCTCGGATTAATTAATAATAACAAACATCGCCCAACAATGCATAATAAGTCATGTGGGGTTTTGTGATCCGCGAGAAGTGGTGCTTTCAATTTGTCCGCCCAATGCTTTTAAATCAACTTAAGAATTGTAATTTAGTCGTTTGAAAACCATTGGGCTTTGGTGAGGATAAGGAGAGGGCGACAATTTCAATCCCCACACGCCTCATATGCGAGACCGTTAGCCCTCATATGACGCAATATCGTAGTAGCTAATAAAGAAGCAGGTATTTGGCAGTTGGGAGAACCGCCTCAAGGCAATGGCGTAAAGA
>NZ_JAFMVC010000094.1 GCF_025499605.1 Carboxylicivirga litoralis
ATTGTTGCGGAGAACTTTGAAAAGGATTGCCTTGCTGTATTTGAGAATTTACTGCAAGGCTACAGGAAGGCGAAAGAATCGACAGTATGGGAATCTAAAATGGATAATCTTGTAGAGAAATTAACACATTTACCTACTGCTCCATTCCCTACTGAGTTAATGAAACTTTTTGATTATGATTTTCTCGTACAATCGGAAGATATAAATAGTATAATTGAAAAAGCCCTTATTATCAGGGAGCGGATGAAGCATACCAAGAGGTATGTTACCATCAATGAACGATACTTCTCATTTTTATTTCTACCTCCAAATACTCACCTTAAAAGATTTGAAGTGTATAATAACGAAGGAGAACTTTGTTATTTACAAGTCGGTAAAATCCGAATAAAGCCAAAAGCAATACTCCAATGGCTAATACCCGGCAACAAACAAGTCAAATTTCAAGATGTAATAAATTTCAGGCAAAAGACCTTTCACATAAAGGCATTAGAGATTTATTATTACTCACCTCTCGTTGACCTTTCGTCAACAAATCCCCAGGACTATTATAATTTTTTTTGCGACTATTTTGGGAAACTTCAGTTCCTCAAGTATTTCAAATCAAACGGAAACATTGAAGCGTTTCCAAACCTCCAACAAATTAAGCCAAGAACCCATGATGCAATCTTAAAACTTTCTAGTGCCCAACAGGTGCTTTGGGCTTACTTTCTATTTCGGCTTTTGGGCTTAAAACACCGGGTAGATGTTGGAAACTCAACACTTGCCCGATTTTTATGTGTGGTAAATGGTATTGATATGGATAATTACAAAAATTCATACTTCTATCGGCTCATAGATAAAGCTCCATACATTAAAAATGACAAGAATCTTTTGGTTGACCTTGAAGTTATCAAGTTGCATTTTCAGGAACGTAATTTACCAACAGGTGACATCGAAAAAGTAATCATTGAAATTGTAACCCGATAATTTGCAAAAATACCGATTACCATTTATTGCCTTTTATTGCCATTTGAATTAAAAAAGTATCCGACAAAAACAGCAAAAAATGTCCGACAAGGCTAAATAATGCCTTTGTAAGATGTTGAAAACATGAGATATAAAAATTAATTGAAAAATGTCGGATAGTCCGACGTTGGAAATTGCTATGCGCCTATCCTATACTTGCTATCGAAAATTTGAATAAAAAAACAGCAAGAAAATGGATGAGCAAATAGAAGAACAGATAGAAGAGCAAATCGACTTCAAAACTGAAACTTTAAAGAATCTTGAACAGCTAAACAAAAAGGTTTCAGAACTAATAAAAGTACAACATAAAGCCGGAACAGGCTTTGACTATGTTAATGCTGCGGAACTGGCCCTGCTATTGGGCGAAAG
>NZ_JAFMVC010000095.1 GCF_025499605.1 Carboxylicivirga litoralis
GTAAATGCCACTACTTCCATGCCCAAAAGTAGTGGCTCACAAAACAGGGCATTCAATCCCGGCACCACAAGAACCGCAGTCATCGCATCCGACCAAGTTGTTTTGGCAAACGACCTTGCCAAAATGAATTTTAAGACCATCTCAATCAGGGGAAAGTTCGGGAGGCTCTTGGGTAAGCTGTATATCCCATTCTATATAATGATTTACGGCTCACGCTTTCATGGCAAGAGTACCGTAGCCTTGATGTTTGCCGATGAATTGGTAAAGCAACACGGCTATAAAGTCCTGTATGTAGCCAATGAAGAAGGTGCAAAAGGAACAATGCAAGAGAAGGTTGTGAGACTTGGCATAAATAGCCCAATTGGAATTATCGAGGACTACAATCCTAAGCTATTTAGGGATTACGATGTGGTATTTATTGACAGTACCCAAACGACTGATATTTCTCACGAGGAATTTAAAGAGCTGAAGAAACAGTTTCCGAACACCTCATTTGTAATCATCAATCAGGCAAACAGAGACGGAAGTTCCAAAGGCGGTACGAAGTGGGAGCATATAGTGGATGCCATTATGCACATCGAAAACCAAAGTGCGACAATGGAGAAAAACCGCTTTCCGGAGGGCAGTACCGAAACCATTAAAATCTTTTAGCATGGAAGAAATGACAATAAAATTCTATTGGCTTGTTATCGGTGCTTTTAGCTCGCTTATCGTTGGTGTGGTTTCCTTTATTATTCGCAATGCCATTTCAAAGAATGCCACAAAGGAAACGGTGGATGCTAAAACCGATTTATTGGAAAAGGATATTCAGCACTTGACTAAAGAGCTTGCTTCATGCGAAAACAAGTTTACGGTACTGCATAAACGAATATCTGATTTAAGGGACAGCTCCAAGGAAATTTATGTGAGCAAGGAACTATTCCACCAAACCATTAAGCAGCTTAACGAGAAGCTCGATACCATATTAAAATTTGTAGAACGATGACAGGCAATGCCTGAGATAATTATAAACTGATGAAGCTATTTAAAAAGTTAGCAGGAAATGCAACGGCAGAAACCTTAAAAGAGGGAACTAAGCTCATAGATGAAATATTCACCACTCAGGAAGAAAAGCTCCAGGGGAAAATGGAACTCTTTAAAATGGCAGTAGCTGATAGGAGTTCGGCCAGGGAGATGTATCAAAAAGACAGTTGGCTTCAAAAAGCCTTTGCAATTTTCTTCTTAGTTGCTTGGTGCGCATTGACTTTCGTAATGCTGAACTACTTCATTTTCGATACCATTCAGCTTGATGATTGGCAAATAGCATTTGTAAGCAGTATCAACGGTGGAATATCCACCAAACTAAGCACCATTATTGACTTTCTTTTCGGTGG
>NZ_JAFMVC010000096.1 GCF_025499605.1 Carboxylicivirga litoralis
ATTGTTGCGGAGAACTTTGAAAAGGATTGCCTTGCTGTATTTGAGAATTTACTGCAAGGCTACAGGAAGGCGAAAGAATCGACAGTATGGGAATCCAAAATGGATAACCTTGTAGAGAAATTAACACATTTACCTACAGCTCCATTCCCTACTGAGTTAATGAAACTCTTTGATTATGATTTTCTCGTACAATCGGAAGATATAAATAGTATAATTGAAAAAGCCCTTATTATAAGGGAACGGATGAAGCATACCAAGAGGTATGTTACCATTAATGAACGATACTTCTCGTTTTTATTCCTACCTCCAAATACTCACCTTAAAAGACTTGAAGTGTATAATAACGAAGGAGAACTTTGTTATTTACAGGTCGGTAAAATCCATATAAAGCCAAAAGCAATACTCCAATGGCTTATACCCGGCAAAAAACAAGTCAAATTTCAAGATGTAATAAATTTCAGGCAAAAGACCTTTCACATAAAGGCATTAGAGATTTATTACTACTCACCTCTCGTTGACCTTTCGTCAACAAATCCTCAGGACTATTATAATTTTTTCAGCGACTATTTTGGGAAACTTCAATTTCTCAAATATTTCAAATCAAACGGAAATGTTGAAGCGTTTCCAAACCTCCAACAAATTAAGCCAAGAACGCACGATGCCATCTTAAAGCTTTCTAGTGCCCAGCAGGTGCTTTGGGCTTACTTTATTTTTCGGCTTTTGGGCTTAAAACACCGGGTAGATGTTGGTAACTCAACACTTGCCCGGTTTTTATGTGTGGTAAACGGTATTGATGTGGATAATTACAAAAATGTATATTTCTATCGGCTCATAGATAAGGCTCCATACATTAAAAACGATAAGAATCTTTTGGTTGACCTTGAAGTTATCAAATTGCATTTTCAGGAACGTAATTTACCAACAGGTGACATCGAAAAAGTAATCATTGAAATTGTAACCCGATAATTTGCAAAAATACCGATTACTATTTATTGCTTTTTATTGCCATTTGAGTTAAAAAAGTATCCGACAAAAACAGCAAAAAGTATCCGATAAGGCTTAAAGGTGTCTTTGTAAGATTCAGAATATCAGAGGTGTGAAAATTATTTGAAAAATGTCGGATAGTCCGACGTTGGAAATTGCTATGCGCCTATCCTATACTTGCTATCGAAAATTTGAATTTAAAAAATAGCAAGAAAATGGATGAGCAAATAGAAGAACAAATCGACTTCAAAGCTGAAACTTTAAAGAATCTTGAACAGCTAAATAAAAAGGTTTCAGAACTAATAAAAGTACAACATAAAGCCGGAACAGGCTTTGACTATGTTAATGCTGCGGAACTGGCCCTGCTATTGGGCGAAAG
>NZ_JAFMVC010000097.1 GCF_025499605.1 Carboxylicivirga litoralis
GTAAATGCCACTACTTCCATGCCCAAAAGTAGTGGCTCACAAAACAGGGCATTCAATCCCGGCACCACAAGAACCGCAGTCATCGCATCCGACCAGGTTGTTTTAGCAAACGACCTTGCCAAGATGAATTTTAAGACCATCTCAATCCGAGGAAAATTCGGTAGGCTATTAGGCAAGCTGTATATCCCATTCTATATAATGATTTACGGCTCACGCTTTCATGGCAAGAGTACCGTAGCCTTAATGTTTGCAGATGAATTGGTAAAACAGCATGGCTATAAAGTTCTGTATGTAGCCAATGAAGAAGGTGCAAAAGGGACAATGCAGGAGAAAGTGGTAAGGCTTGGTATTAACAGCCCGATTGGAATTATCGAGGACTATAACCCGAAACTTTTCAAGGATTACGATGTGGTATTTATCGACAGTACCCAAACGACCGATATTTCTCATGAGGAATTTAAAGAGCTGAAGAAACAGTTCCCGAACACCTCATTTGTAATCATCAATCAGGCAAATAGAGACGGTAGCTCCAAAGGCGGAACGAAGTGGGAACATATAGTGGATGCCATTATGCACATCGAAAACCAAAGTGCAACGATGGAGAAAAACCGCTTTCCGGAGGGCAGTACAGAAACCATTAAAATCTTTTAGCATGGAAGAAATGACAATAAAGTTCTATTGGCTTGTTATCGGTGCTTTTAGCTCGCTTATAGTTGGTGTGGTTTCCTTCATCATCCGTAATGCCATTTCCAAGAATGCTACAAAGGAAACGGTGGATGCTAAAACCGATTTATTGGAAAAGGATATTCAGCACTTGACTAAAGAGCTTGCTTCATGCGAAAACAAATTTACGGTATTGCATAAACGAATATCCGATTTAAGGGACAGCTCCAAGGAAATATATGTGAGTAAAGAACTATTCCATCAAACCATTAAGCAGCTCAATGAAAAGCTCGATACCATTTTAAAATTTGTAGAACGATGAGAAAGATATTTGGGAAAGTTATCAATGCCGGAGCTGCGGAAACCTTAAAAGAGGGAACGAAGCTGATTGATGAAATATTCACAACTCAGGAAGAAAAGCTCCAGGGGAAAATGGAACTCTTTAAGATGGCAGTAGCTGATAGGAGTTCGGCCAGGGAGATGTATCAAAAAGACAGTTGGCTTCAAAAAGCCTTTGCAATTTTCTTCTTGCTTGCATGGTGTGCATTGACTTTCGTAATGCTGAACTACTTCATTTTCGATACTATTCAGCTTGATGATTGGCAAATAGCATTTGTAAGCAGTATCAACGGTGGAATATCCACCAAACTAAGCACCATTATTGACTTTCTTTTCGGTGG
>NZ_JAFMVC010000098.1 GCF_025499605.1 Carboxylicivirga litoralis
ACGGTGTGCCTGATGAATTAAGCGGTCAAGGATTGCATCTGCAATGGTTTTTTCACCAATAATTTCATACCAACCTTTGATGGGTATTTGAGATGTTACAATCATCGAACCCTTATTGTGTCTGTCCTCCATAATTTCCAACAAGGCAATTCTGTTTTGACTATCCAGTGGTTGCAATCCAAAATCATCCAGGATAATCAAATGTTGCCGTTCGATTTTAGCGAGTTCCTTCAAGTAGGAACCATCTGCTTTTGCTAATTTGAGTTTCGAAAACAGCTTAGTTGTGTTGTAATACATCACTCTAAATCCAGAGATGCATGCCTGATAACCAAGGGATGTCGCTATGTAACTTTTACCTGCTCCGGTACTTCCGGTGATAAGCACATTTTCATTTTTACTGATGAAACTGCATTCTGCTAATCGCATAAGCTTCGTTTGGTCAATATTGCGAGATTGGTCATAAACAATGTTCTCCATTGAAGCTTTATAATGAAAGCGAGCATTTTTAATAGCTCGCTCTATTTTACGATTATTCCGGTCATCCCACTCTGAATCAATCAGCATTGACACAAACTGGTCGAGTGTATAATGGTCTGTTTTGCCTGTTTCTATTGCCGTCATAAAAGAGCTGTACATACCGTAGAACTTCATCTGCCGCATTTTAGATAGTGTTGTTTCATTCATGGCTAATAAGTTTTAATTATTCGTAATATTTGTCACCTCGTATGTTGTCATGAAATGGCAAAGACTGTTGATTATCAGCTTCATCATCTAATTTATCCAAACCTCGTTTTAAGATATTATGGATAATCTTATAGTTGAAAACATGATGTTCCAATGCGCGTTTACAAGCATTGCTTAATCGTTGGTTTCCTACTTTCTTGGCCATAGAAAGCACGCCCATGCAGCTACGATAAGCCTGCTCTGGGTGTTGTTTGTGCTCTAACAGTTGCACAATAAATTCTTTAACTGGCTCACCAATAGACGCTGCCCAGTTGATAAAGCGTTGTGGTGTCCAATCGGTAATAAAGCGATGCGTAGTTGCCAAATGCTCACTGTTTGTAGTATAGTTGTATGACCTTAACTCACGCTTATGGGTCGCAATGCGATTGTATTTATAGTAAACCTCGACAGAGGATGATGTATAAAGCAGTTTAACGCGTTTGCGGATGTATTGATACGGAACACTGTAATAGTGCTTGTCTTCACCAAGAAGCACATGACCGTTGAGCATAACCGTAGCCATAGCCTGCTTTTTAATCTCGTAGCGTTCCACAGGCAACGGTTT
>NZ_JAFMVC010000099.1 GCF_025499605.1 Carboxylicivirga litoralis
TCTCCAGAAAGGAGGTGTTCCAGCCACACCTTCCGGTACGGCTACCTTGTTACGACTTAACCCTAGTTACCAGATTTACCCTAGGCCGCTCCTTACGGTCACAGACTTCAGGTACCCCCGGCTTCCATGGTTTGACGGGCGGTGTGTACAAGGCCCGGGAACGTATTCACCGCGCCATGGCTGATGCGCGATTACTAGCGAATCCAGCTTCACGAAGTCGGGTTGCAGACTTCGATCCGAACTGAGACCGGTTTTTGAGATTCGCATCCTATCACTAGGTAGCTGCCCTCTGTACCGACCATTGTAACACGTGTGTAGCCCTGGACGTAAGGGCCGTGCTGATTTGACGTCATCCACACCTTCCTCGCGGTTTACACCGGCAGTCTTGTTAGAGTGCCCACCATTATGTGCTGGTAACTAACAACGTGGGTTGCGCTCGTTATGGGACTTAACCCGACACCTCACGGCACGAGCTGACGACAACCATGCAGCACCTTGTAAAGTGTCCGAAGAAAACTCTATCTCTAAAGCTGTCACTCTACATTTAAGTCCAGGTAAGGTTCCTCGCGTATCATCGAATTAAACCACATGTTCCTCCGCTTGTGCGGGCCCCCGTCAATTCCTTTGAGTTTCATTGTTGCCAACGTACTCCCCAGGTGGATAACTTAATGCTTTCGCTTTGTCGCTTACGGTCTATTGCAAACAACTAGTTATCATCGTTTACGGCGTGGACTACCAGGGTATCTAATCCTGTTCGATCCCCACGCTTTCGTGCATCAGCGTCAGTTACAGTTTAGTAAGCTGCCTTCGCAATCGGTGTTCTGTGTTATATCTAAGCATTTCACCGCTACACAACACATTCCGCCTACCTCAAATGTACTCAAGAAATACAGTATCAAAGGCAATTTTATGGTTGAGCCACAAACTTTCACCCCTGACTTATACTTCCGCCTACGCACCCTTTAAACCCAATGAATCCGGATAACGCTCGCATCCTCCGTATTACCGCGGCTGCTGGCACGGAGTTAGCCGATGCTTATTCATACGGTACCGGCAAATAACTACACGTAGCTATATTTCTTCCCGTATAAAAGCAGTTTACAACCCATAGGGCAGTCTTCCTGCACGCGACATGGCTGGTTCAGACTTGCGTCCATTGACCAATATTCCTCACTGCTGCCTCCCGTAGGAGTCTGGTCCGTGTCTCAGTACCAGTGTGGGGGACCTTCCTCTCAGAACCCCTAGACATCGTTGCCTTGGT
>NZ_JAFMVC010000009.1 GCF_025499605.1 Carboxylicivirga litoralis
ATCAAAAAAGGAATACGGTCACTGAGCGGAGTCGAAGTGATTATGCATTGAAAATCAACTTTATTTAAATTTCATCTCGACTCCGCTCGATGAACTGACTTTTGTTTTTGGACACCCTCCTCACAAAAATCACTTCTACTCTATTCTTCTAAAGTAATAATTCCTTTTCGTTTTTTACCATCTAAGCGCACCACCAGAGGCTTTTCAAATTGCACATGTCGGCAATAGTTGGTTCTTTCAACTTCACGAGCGTTGGTTAAAGCATCCCATTTGATAAACGATGAAGTATCACTCTTGATGATTGAGCAATACCCTACCTGCATACTCGTAACATTGTGAAAAAAATGCGAGCCTCCCGATGCTTCCAGCGGATAATCTTCTAAGTCGGTCTCCACAATAACTTTTGCATTGGATATTTGCGTCCATGATACCGGAATACCAATCCACGGGTCTCGCGTCCCCCACCTGCCCGGACCAATCAAAAGATAGGAGCGATTCTCTAATTTCATTTTTCGGTTAAGCCCTTCAATCTCCTTCGCAATTTCGCGTGTTTGAGCCTTTTCAAACCTTGCACTATCAACATAAATAACATCACGAATGGATTTGACTTTGCCATTACCCATACTTTGACCCGATTGCAAAATAATCTGTTGTTCATTGATGCGTTCCATGTTGATACTATAATTCTGAGCACCTCCCATTAATGGTTTAATCTGTAATAAATAAAAAGTCGCCCTTCCCTGCTTATCTTTCTTTAAATCAACAGCAAACTCAATTTCTACCGGAGCCCCCATGGCTTCTTTCACCACATCGAGTACCACCTCAATGGCTCGTGGTAAAGGAATATATTTGTACTTCAGTATATCAGCAAAATTAAGGATGCGAGGCCCGGCTGTCTCCAGTCCCGGTTCAATGGTATTATTGTCGGGATGATAAACCGATGCCAGGTGACGTAAAGCACCATGCATTTCAGCATCATAAATATCCATGCGTTTTAATCCGGCTGTTTCTCCTTCCAGCAAGTTTAAACTCTGCTTATCTAAATCAATGGCATAAAACTCTGTCTGCGAATTCTTCAACTGGTCTTTGGGCGAGTTATTATCCAATTCGGGATACACAGGGCAAAAACGCAAGGCTTTTTCTCCATCCACTACATACTTACCAAAACCCAATGCCATCACTGCAAATCCATCTTCAGGGTTCATATGACTGAAAGAGTAATAGTTATACGATTGCGCCACCCCGCTGATATGCGGATAAAAAACCTTCTCATATTGCTGACCTACAGCCTCCTGAATAACAACTGCCATTTTCTCTTCTTCCACCTTAAAATCAACAGCCTCGGTAAAGGCACGGGCCGTATCACTAAATACGGATGCAAACACTAATTTAACTGCATTACACAGTTCATTTAAGCGTATTTCGTCAGACTCGGCATTATTAGGTAATAAATACGTTTCAAACACACCGGCAAAAGGCTGTTTCTGGCTATCTTCCAACAATCCTGATGAACGAACAGCAATTGGTCCGGTAAACATGGCTAATAAACGCCGAAGACGCTGAACGAGGGAAATAGACAAGTCACCGCCCAAAAATATCTTTTTAATCTGATGATAACTCAGATTCCTGAAAATCAATTCCCGAAAATCATTCCGCTCCATAAACAGCTCAAATTCATCGGTTCCAATAACAGTCGTTCGTGGCGTACGAATATTAATACCGGGCACATGGGCTGTGAAATCAAAATTAAAAAGCAATGTGTTGATAAAAGATAAACCACGCCCTTTTCCTCCTAAGGAGCCTCCCGACAAACTAACGATATTGGTAGATCCAATCGTTTCTACCTCATCAAAATCAATGACTTTACCCTGATTTTTCTCTTCGCGATGCCGTGTTATCACTTCCAGCAGATAGGTGCGTATCTCTTCAGGATCATCAAAGTCTGTTATCCGATAAGGAGCTATTTTTCGCGATATCTTAATTTCGCCCCGTGCCATCAACCACAACGAAAAGTGGTTTTTGCGAGCATGATAAACAATGGATTCAACCGGTACTTTGCGCATGGTTCGCTCAAACTCCTTGAGATTACGCGCAACCGCAATAGTGCGTCCATGGGCATCTTTATATGCAAAATTTCCAAAGCCGAGATAGTGCCTGATAAAGGTTTTGATATCCTGAATGAGACTCTCGGAATATTTATTGATAAAAACGGTTTTCAGCTCATAGGCATCCTGCGAATATTCAATTTTAGATGACTGAAGGATAACCGGTAAATCTTTAATTTCAGTCTTCACATAGTTAACCAAATCAAATCCGGCATTGGCATCCAACCTTCCATTTTTAGAGAACTCCACATCTGATATCAGACACAATAAGAATTCCCGGTATTTTTCAAATAGCTCTTGTGCTTCTTCGTATGTGCGGGCCAGCAAAACTTTGGGTCGGGCTTTTAGGCGTAAAACAGCATACAACTCATCTTCCTTCACATCTTCAATCAATCGTTTTGTTTGTTCCAGCACGCTGGCATAAAGCAGTGGTAAATACTTAGAATAATAACGCACCGAATCTTCCACCAGTAAAATGACCCGAGCCAAACCTATCTCTGTATCATTCTCCACATTCACTTTATCCTCTAAATGAAACACCATGGATGAAAACACCTTGGGATCGCCATTCCAGACAAATATCTCATCAAGCACACCCAATTCGCGCTGCCTTTGTTGAAAATATGGAATATCGCCATCGTTATTGAGCAGCATAAATATCGGAATGTAAGGGTACTCCTTTTTCACCATCTGACTTAAATCAATGGGCGACTGTTTTTCAACACCAACCATCACTATTATCAAATCGTAGTGCTTCTCATTGAGCTTGGCCATGGCCTCTTCGTAAGTAGTAACACCTGTGACACGCGGCACCTGTGACAAATGCAATTGATAAAAACCACCCATCACCTGCTCAGTAAAACGCCCTTCATTTTCAATGGCGTAAGCATCGTACAAGGTAGCCACCAGCAATATTTCTTTCACTTTAAAAGGCATCAGGTCGTGGTAAATATCACGAATGGCATTATTACGATGCATGAAATTTTGAAGCAGATGTTTGCTATTTATAGCATCTGTTTTATCAATTACCTGAGGTTTATAATTGCTAATACCAGCCGAACGCCTTACTTTCTCTAATAAGTTGCGGGCTGCCATGCCATTCAGGTAACCTACTATTAAATTACAGAGGTTTTTAATGAGGTCATTTTCTTCATTTAAAAACAGTTCTTCCTGTGTTTTTGCCAATTCTTTTAAATAATAAATCTCAATCGCCCCTTTCTTACCATTAATTGTTTCGTAGCGATGACGCAACAACCAGGGGGTTTCAATAAAACCAGGACTTAAATACTCCTCGCCATCAAAAGTGATGCGAGCCACGGAATAATCAGGATGCTGCATACCGGCAGGTATCTTCTCGGCAATATGGCTCAGCGTATAAGCAACCGGCATATTTAAGGCGATAATACGCGAGGTCTCATTTATAGTGTGTAATTCTTTCACCCTTTCGCGCTGATTAAACTTATCGCGTTCGGCAATCTGACCGTTTATAAAATCACCGATCAAGCGCGATAGGTTAATCAGTAAATCTCTTTCTTCCGATAAAAAAGGATCGCCTTGAAGGGATGGAAATTCCTTGACATAGAAAACATCAATAGACCCTGATAATCCATTGATGGTTTGAAATCGCTGCGTTTGCACCCATTCCGTTTCGATAAAATGGTCGCTTTTGTATTCTTTCTCATTATATGTTATCCGGGCTACTGTAAACTCGGGATATTGCCAACCCAATGGCAGAATAAATACTATTTGTTGCAACACATCATCAATGGACTTACCCTCGTTGATAATTCTGGTAGTCCTGTTGATTGTTGATAATTCTTTTAAACGCTCTAAGGATTCTGAATGATTACGTTCGGCCACCACGCGATTAATATAACCCGCTAATAGTCTTGCCAGTTGATTGAGCAAAGCACGTTCATCGCGCGAAAAAGGTCCCTCATCGCAATCGGGATGCACCTGACTATAAAACACATCAATTACGCCTTTTTCTCCATCTATCGTTGAGAAACGTTCTGTTAAGCCATGTTGTGTTTCGGTAAAACCTGATGTTGTAAATTCATTATCTTTAAATCGGATACGAGCTACAGCATCATCATACTTAAAGCCTTGAATTAAAATACCACTCACATCTTCAAGGGTATTTTTAATATCATTTTCCAACTGTATGGTATCACTAATCTGCTTTAGTGTCTCCAATACGCGCTGCGAACCAGATGCCGACTCTGATATTTGTTGTTGAGGTAGTGACATGCTTATGAGGTCAAGATTGCATAAGTTACACAAAAAGAAGCACAAATACTTGTTTCCTGGATTGAATAAAGACAAAATAATTCACCTTTTTATCGCCCAATATGATCGCGATTAACTAATTTATTTCTTAACTTTTTTTGTTGAAACAACCATGCTATAATCCTGATTTATTGACAGACATGCTAAAGGGA
Organism: Carboxylicivirga litoralis; assembly: GCF_025499605.1. Classification (GTDB taxonomy): domain Bacteria; phylum Bacteroidota; class Bacteroidia; order Bacteroidales; family Marinilabiliaceae; genus Carboxylicivirga; species Carboxylicivirga litoralis. The sequence continues at coordinate 4,547 of NZ_JAFMVC010000009.1, forward strand.
CAATGAGTTAGAGATACACCTATTGTAAATATCACTTTATTAATAACCCTTTAAATACAGCTATTATGTCACACACTTCATCATTAGGCACCTCAGCTTTTATGGCTGAGTTGATGGCGAAGAATCCGGCCGAACCTGAATTTCACCAGGCCGTCCACGAGGTGGTTGAATCACTTGACCATTTTCTGGATGAAAATCCTAAGTACAAACATGCTCGAATTCTCGAACGCATTGTTGAACCCGAGCGCATTATCATGTTTCGCGTTCCATGGGTTAACGACAAAGGCGAGATGCAAGTCAACCGTGGCTATCGCATTGAAATGAATAGCGCTATTGGCCCCTACAAGGGCGGACTGCGTTTTCACCCAACCGTTAACCTGGGCATACTCAAGTTTCTGGCTTTTGAGCAGGTGTTTAAAAACAGCCTCACAACATTGCCCATGGGCGGCGGTAAAGGCGGTAGCGATTTTGACCCCAAAGGCAAATCAGACAATGAAGTAATGCGTTTCTGTCAAAGCTTTATGACTGAGCTATATCGCCATATTGGACCAAATACCGATGTGCCAGCTGGTGATATCGGTGTAGGAGGACGCGAGATTGGTTTTATGTATGGACAATATAAGCGCATTGTTAATGAATTTACAGGCGTATTAACAGGCAAAGGACTCAACTGGGGTGGTAGTGTTATCCGACCGGAAGCAACCGGCTATGGCAACGTTTACTTTGCACAGGAAATGCTTAAAACAAGAGGCGAAAGCTTTGAGGGTAAAACCGTTCTTGTTTCTGGTTCAGGTAATGTCGCACAATTTACAGTTGAAAAAGTCAATGACTTAGGAGGCAAAGTAATCACGCTATCTGATTCCAGTGGCTATATCTACGACCCGGACGGTATCGATAACGAGAAATTGAAATATGTGATGTACCTCAAAAACAACAAACGAGGCCGCATTAAAGAGTATGCCGATAAATATGGCGTCAAATATGTTGAAGGAGAACGCCCCTGGGGCGAAAAAGGGGACATTGCCTTACCAAGTGCTACACAGAACGAAATCAATGAAACAGAAGCCATCACCTTAGTGGGCAATGGCTGTATGTGTGTATCAGAAGGAGCAAACATGCCGTCAACACCTGAAGCCATTCAGATTTACCTCGATAAAGGTATTTTATTTGGCCCGGGTAAAGCGGCCAATGCTGGTGGCGTAGCTGTCTCAGGATTGGAAATGACACAGAACAGCATGCGATTGAACTGGACCCGCGAAGAAGTTGACCAGCGCCTTCAGTCCATTATGCAAAGCATCCACTCCACCTGTTGCCAATACGGAACCAAAGACAATGGCTTTATCAACTATGTGGATGGTGCCAACATTGGTGGTTTTGTAAAAGTAGCCGACGCCATGATGGCGCAGGGAGCTGTTTAAACGATCGTAAAACCATATTCATTAAGACCTTAAGGCTTCAAAAACCTTAAGGTCTTATCGTTTAATTAATGATTACTTTTAAACACGAACAACCATCAACAAATCCAGTCTATGAAATACATCTCCTTTATCAGCATTATTTTAGTATTCGCCTGCCAGCACAAACAAGAAAACACAGAACAGCAACATCATTTTTCATTTACAATTGAAACACAGCTACCCGGAGAACCGGAAGTTGTATACGATAACCTGACCGGTGATATCAGTCCCTGGTGGGATCATACTTTTTCGGGCCATCCACACCAATTATTCATTGAAGCTAAACCCGGCGGTGGCTTCTACGAGATTTTTGATGAATCGGGTGATGGGGTGCGACATGCGGTGGTAACAGGTGCTCAAAAAGGTAAACTGCTCCGTATGGAAGGTCCGCTGGGATTGGCCGGTCATGCGCTTACTTTAGTGACTACCTATCATCTGTCAGAAGTGAATGACTCTACTCATTTAAAAGTGGAAGTGCATGGTGCAGGCGAATACAAAAAAGACTGGCCCCAAGTCATCGAAAATGTATGGACACACTTTATTATCGAACGGTTTAAGCCCTATTGGGAGGAAAAATACACTGCAGGTTTGACCCAATAAACCATTTAGTATTCTAACTGGCAGCTTCGCCACTTTTTAGGGTCAGCTTCGGGATCAACCTCGCTGGGAGCGAAGTTGATCCGAACATGGTACGAAGAAGACCCGAAGCGGTTACAAAGGAGGCATAATAAGAAAACCCGAATAACAATATGTTTATTCGGGCTTTCACATCCTACACTCAAACCTATTTAGCTTTACTTGTCCTTTTCAATCTTCACAAAAGCAATCTTTCCCCTTGTTTTAATGAGATGAAGACCATTTTTTGCATAGAGTTTCAACCAGTCATCCACATTTGCCTTATCACTATTTATCGATATATTAATAGTGTATTTTCCTGACAAATCTGTAACAACCGGATAACGTACAGCTCTTTTGGGGTCATTAATATACTCTCCATTTTGCGACACATATAATAGTTGGTTTTCGATGAGAGATACTAATTCCGCTGCTGTGCAATTTTTATTAACAATAAACTCCTTAAAACTGATCGAACTACTTCCTTTTACATCAAATGCTTCGTACCCATCCTTTATTACACAGTCCTTCTCAGATATTTTCATTAGCTTATAAAAAACTACGTCCTTTTCATTTATAGAAGTCTTTAAATTAAATGCTGCATTTAACTGCCCTAATAATATTTTTCTATAATCTCCGGCAAAATTAGAACAGGAGAAATCAATGTTATACAAACTTAATGGACTAAAGGAATTAATATAGTTCAGCTCTTCATCAAAAATAAATCTTGCTTTTGTCAAATTTGCAAATGCATATTGATACAACTCAAGAATAGTTGCTTTTGTAATAGTGCAACTATTAATTATCTGAAATGTATCCACTAATGCATTTCCTTGCCATCCTTTAATGATTTGTTTTGGCACTTTGACATCTAACAGCTCCATTTTCATTTGTCTATCTGCAATATCCGAATTCCTTAACTCAAATGACACCAATGCTTTATTTATCTTTGTAGACTCTGCTATTTCATCACTTTTTGTTTTACATTCAATCACAGGTAAACGTGGTTTACCTCCATTAATAAGTTCTGTAATTATTTCATTTGTAATATAACCTGGAATAGTGTTAGCATGAATTTGTCCATTTTTATCTATTAAAACCGAATGTGGAATCCCATTATGCGGAAATACCTTCGACAAAGACCTGTCCTTATCATAAATAAAATCAAAGGGAAAGTTATTATCAGAAATGAATGCATTTATTCGGTTTATAGGTTCACTCGACACACAAACAATCTGAAGCTCATCTCCAAACTTTGTTTTAAGTTCTTTTAAATGGTGCATTGCCTCAATACAAGGGCCGCACGAGGTTGACCAAAACTCAATAATAATAACCTTATCTTTATTTTTATTGATGAAGTCATAATCAACACAAGTGCCTTCGTTTATCTCCTGCCAATTAATGTGACTAGTTTTTTGACTAATCTCACTTGAAGGTTGGCAAGAAAAGAATAAAATAATAAAGCTAAGGAATGATATAAGTCGCATAGTTTAGGAATTAGGTATTGGCAGTAATTCTTCTAGCCTTTTTTCCAGCTCATCAGCCGAAGGATTAATTGAATAGCTTCTTTTTCTACCACTTAAATTATTGACCTTACAACTAATTGTTTTTTAATACTTCATCTAATATCAGACTGAATTCTTCAACACTTTTTCCTCCAACAGCTTTAGACATTAATTCGCCATTTGCTTTAAAAAATAACAGTGTCGGAAAACCTTTAATTTGGTGTACTTCTTTAGCTCTTTTCGCAATGCTTTTATCTTTAATAGGATCTAATTTTATACAGATCAACTTCTCATTCATTCTCTCTGCAATCCCTGCATTAGTATATACAGACGTATCCATCATTTTACAAGGAGCACAGCCTTTGGTTGAATAGTTTACAAACACTTGTTTTCCTTCTTTTCTTGCTTGTTCAAAGGCTTGTTCAAAACTTATTTCCAGGAATCTAACGCCTTCTTTGTCTTGTGCAGTACAAATTCCTAAGCTTATAATCAACAGTAAACCAACCACTACATATCTCATCTTTATATTTTAAAAGTTAAATTTCGTTTTAAATCACATATTACTTAATTAGCTCTTTCAATCGACTCACCGGAATAATCTCCTTAATCGTACTCTGGTAAATTTTACCCTCTTGGTCGTAGTAAATATTTTGTGTGCCGGCCACAACGCCAACTACATTACCGCAATCGTCCATGATGGGTGCACCGCTTGAGCCTTTGGCAAATTCGGCTGATATCGATTGTCGTATTTTAGTGGTGCCCGGTTTGATGTATTTGCGGTCGATATGTCCTTGCGTGTACGTATAAAAACGGTGCTCAGGGTGAGATATCAGGTGAATAGCTTCGCCCACAGGCTGCTCCTCACCCATGCATAAGGGCGATAATTGTTGTCCTTTAGTGTCAATCTTAAAAATAGCCAAATCATCGTGTTTACTGGCAGCCAATACCTCTGTTACTGGATAGATATTCTGCTCCACATCCATTACAAAAAAAGTGATGTACTCGTTTGGCTTTGAGGGGTCGTATGACTTAAACACATGGTAATTGGTAACGCAAACACCATCAGCCGAAATAACAAAAGCTGAAGCCGTACTGATGTGATCTTCGGGACAGTGACCACATTTAAACATCTTTCCCATTTTCAATACCCCTTTTCGGAACTGCTTATAAAAGGCAGGGCCACGAAATAGCTGCTTAGAAGCTGGCCAAACAGCTACCTCACAAGATTTATTACTTAGTTGTTGCTTATAGGTGGCGGCATCTACCCCGCCGTGCTCATTATAATAAGCTGATGCCTGCTGTTCAAAATCCTTCAGCCTTTTGGCATCGTTAACTGGCGCTTCTGTTTCAACAGGCGCATCAGGAAAACTGGTTTTCTGATCAGTTGGTTTATCTATTTGACAACTGCCCGCCAGCAGAGTCAAAACAAAAAGACTTACTGTTGATTTCATCTTATTACAATAATTCATCAATCATTTCCTTTAGGCGCGGATTTGAAGGTCGCGCTGCATTAACACTTACTATATTTCCTTCCTTATTGAATAACATAAAACGGGGCACACCGGTGATCTCATAATCCAACATAATTTGCGATTTAAAACCTTTATCCGTTATCAGTTGAATCCCCTTCATCCCATGTTCTTCGATAAATTTTTCCCACTTGGCCTTATCCTTTTGTTTGTCGATGGATACACTGATAAACACGATATCAGGATTTGTTTCGTAGTGGTCTATCACCTTCTCTAAATGTGGTATTTCGGCTTTGCATGGTGCACACCAAGTGGCCCATACATCTACTAAAACCACCTTACCCTTGTAGTCCGAAAGCGCATGCACCTGACCAGAGGCATCAGCATATCTGAAGTCGATAGCTGGTGAATCTGCAGCAAACTTCTTGATTTCTTTCTCATAGGCGGCAATGGCCTTTTTCTGCGACTCAGTGACCAAATTATGACCATAGGTTTCCATTAAGTAGTCGTAATCTTTACCCGACTTCTTCCGCATAATAATGTGGTCCTTTAGGAGTTGTCCCTTCAATTTGTCATTATTAAACAGGCTCATTGAATATTTAAAGTAATCCTCAGGACGATGTCCGTTTGCTCTTGCATAAAAGCTTGGGTAGCTATTTAAATAATGACTGCCATCTTTGACTAAAAGATATTTAGCTGAATCAAATCTTTTATTTAGTAGGCGTTTAAAAACGGATTGTTGCAACATCTTTTGGCTAGCTGCTTCGGTCACCATGGAAAATGAACGTAGCCAAAACAGTTCATACTCCACTTCAGCTTTAAGCCGCATAATCGCATTGAAGTCATGGTTGGAAGATTGTACCCCCTCAATGAATTTAAGATAGTCCTCATCATAAGCGCTCATCATATTTTCAATGTTGGCTGTGTCTCTTCCCTCTTTGAAATAACGTATCTGATGTATGCGCTTCAGCTCATCCCACTTTTTCTGATAAGCCGCCAAGGCAGGTTCTGGCACTGATTCTTCAGCGACCACCTTATTGTCAACCAACAAATTGGAAGCTTGTCCTTGAGGAATATAGATTTCTGCAAATACACTTTTAATTTGATCATCAACTCCCAGGTAGTAAAACCCGGCTTCTCCCTGTGGCACATCGAAGCGAAACAGACTATCACTCTGGATGGGTATTACTTCATAAAGTTTCAAATCACCATCATTGACCTGATATAGACTAACATAATTGTGTGGATAATTCGTGACCCGACCGGAAAGTGTAAGCCCTTGTGATTTCATGTCTGTAAACATGGTGATAAAGGCAATTAAAAGAATGTATCTAATTATTGTATTCATATCTGATTTTACTAATGATATCTTCAGTAAGTTTTAAAGGGCCAAACTTAAGCTGATATGTATGGCCCTTAATATTTTATAGTAATTTTTTCAGCCAGGCTTCCGTCCTCTCTTCCGAAGGCCTAGGTGCATCAATGGTTACAACTTTTCCTTCCTTATCGAATAGCATAAAGCGCGGAATAGCATTTATGCCATAGGCTTTAGCTACATCTGAATCAAATGCCTTGTCGGCCATCAACTGTACTCCTTTTAAGTTCTCTGCTTTTACAAAATCTATCCACTTTTGTTGGTCCTTTGGTTTATCTACCGAGATACTTAAGAAAGTAATGGGCTGACCATGAAATTTCTTTTCCAATTCTTTCAGGGCTGGTATCTGAGCCTTGCATGGACCACACCAGGTTGCCCACACATCAACATATACCAGGTTGCCTTTATAATCAGATAGTTTATGTTCTTTACCGTTAACATCATTACCAGCAAAATCAAAAGCTGCAGCTCCGGACTCAAACTTACGTATAGACAGCTCAAAAGCTTTAAACTCTTCTTTCAAGTAATCATTGAGTAAGTAGGGCTCAACCATTGACTTAAAGTCCATATAGTTATCATCATAAGTACGAAACTTCCTCATCTGCTCAAGTGCCAGATAACCTTTTAATAAACCATTGGGGATCTTTTCTAAACTGACCTTATTCCAATCTTCACGCGACGGTTTATTGGGTGATGACATAACTGCATACATCGAGTAGGTCCTCACATACTTAGCCCCAGTGGGCAACTCCAATATACGCTCAGTTGCAGGCGCTCTTTCATTCAAAATATAATCGTAATAGTCGGGATAATCTTTTCGCTCCGGGTGCGCCGTTCTTGGCGTGTATAAGAATTGTAGCGCTGAGTAGTTCATGTCGGTCTCCACCAATAAAGCCATTAACTCATCAAACTTGGCATCTCCAGTATTGATACTTGACTTGAATTGTTCTGCAGCATCAACATATTCTGGTAACAAAGGAAAGAAGTTGGTATAATTAGCAATCGTATAAGAAAACCCGTGCGAGTATGTAAAAACAGTATCAACCTTTGCATTCCACTCAGCCAAACATTCATTTTGTTTGCTGTTAGAAGCCAATAACTCATAGCTTCCATCACTTATCTTCACATCCAGTTCTATTCCATTATCAAGATACATACGTTTTAAACCATGATCCTTCTTAACATTTTGTTGAGCACTTTTCCATACCACATTAAGGATATATAGGCCGGGGGTGTCCACCGAATAGCTAAACCCAAACTTTCCATTAGCTCCAATCGTTGTTGTTGCCACTTTTTCAGTCTTACCATTAACCACCTTACTCAGGTATATTTCGCGTCCTTTAGTGGCGCCATCAAACTGGCCTTTGATAAGAGCAAAGTCTTGCTCTTTGGTGACACAAGAGGTTAGCATTAGGGCAAATAATGCCACAGCTGTAATGATTTTCATACAGTTAGTTTTTTAAAGTATTAAAAGATTAAGGAGTAATCAGAAACAGAATCTGTTTCTGATTACTATAAATTATGCTCTAGTAGTTTTCAAAGAAATCGACCACTTTACCAAATTTATTATCATAGGCTTCGTGAACACCTAAAATTTCACCATCCAGATCGATATTAAGGATATGCACACTACCTGAGTTAGTTGCATTTGTTCCATCGCCAAATCCAACAAATAGCTTTTTATCATCGTTAGCTATTTCCATGCAATCTACAGACAGACCGGCAGGGCCTTCGTATGTATACAATACTTTATTTGCAACCACGTCATAGGTGTAGATTTTATTACCATAGGCATACAACAGCACCTGTTTACCATTTAGAAACTCAAAAACAGTGGCATTTTGTATATTGTCGCCTACTATTTCCTTCTTAAAAGCCGCTTCCTTGTTGAGTAATGCCAGTATGTACCGTTGATTCGTCGCCTCATCTTCAAAAACTCCCATTGCATAATCTCCAACTCTCTTTCCATAAATGACATTCAAACCAGTATTAGTTCGGTCAAAGGGAGCCTCTTCATCATCTATTGGTGGATAGGCTGTAACCCGCGATCCCCACGAATCGATTTCTGCAAATCCCGTAGTAACCGGATTAAACAAAACAAAGCCACCGTAAGGAACAAGAGAATTAAAATTGGGACTTACATCACTAAACGAGTAATTAAAAGCACACTCGTCGCCAAATGGACCACCTGGCTGAAACGTTGTATATAACATGTTATCACCAAATAATCCTGTTGCTGTCGTACCATTGTGTCCAAGATAGTTACCTCCCATATTTGGAGCTGGTACTCTTTGAAAAGCATCGAATACGTTGATTGTCTTTTCTAAAGTGCTTCCAACTGTATATACCCCTAAATTCTCATCATTACAGTAAATCGCAATCCGATATGGTTTACCGCCTCTCATATATTCATTGATACCAATAATGCATACAGGATTTGTACCAGCTGGTTCATTGTTGTTTTTTAGCTTATACGCCTCATAATCACTCATGCCCTCTTCGACACCTCTTAAAATTGATACCTGCGCTTTACTGGCATTATTACTTAACACCTGCAGTCCATCCGGGAACCCTTTAACAATCAAGTCCGATCTAGTATCATAATATATTCCTGTTGATGTATCGGTCACTCTAAACACTAATTTATATACCTTAGGATCTAGCATTAATGATTCCAAATCAAGGTTTTTAGTAATGGCTAACGTATCAGCACTGTCTAGTTGAGAGCCTGCATATGAATACCAGAGGTATTCCAATACACTCTCATTTGGGACCTTTTCTTGTTCCACTGTAGGTGTAATGGAAAAAGGTGCTTCTCTCAATGCTACATATTGTTCTTCTACCCCATTAATCAATACGTTATTTAACTCAACATAATCGTACGTTCCTTTATCTTCGGTACAGGATGCTGTAACAAGGATAATAACAGCGATATAAAATATAATTTTTTTCATGTCTTTTTGCTTTTACCAAGGTTCAACTCGATTACCATTTTCATCGTATACCTCATTAGCTTCCAGGTAGTCATTCATTGGTGCTTTCCAATAATAAATCACATAAAATCCTTCCTCAGCTCTAAGCGCTGCATATTCCTCACTAGTATGCGGTATCACAAATCCTCCATTTGTCATTAAAATAACACGGTGTTTGGCCTTAGAATAAGGTCCCAGGTAATTATAATAATATTGATCCCAAATAAGAGGTTTTACTACATCGTTGTAGATTAATAGCCGTGCATTGGTTCTCCCCTCAAGACCTGGTTCAAAAGTATCATTACCTTCAATAACTACATCCAATGTATAAGGCTCTGTTCCTAATGTTTCGTGGTTATAGAGCACTACAGGAAATGCAGCTCTAATAGTATCGGCCTCAAGCGCATATTGACTCTCCAGAGCTTCATAATGAACTCCCTCCTCGGCTGTTGTTTGATTTTGATTAACACCTATGCTAAAATACCGCTTCTGATCAGCCACCTTGCCAAGTAGATTAACCTGAAGCCATACAGTATCTTGTTCTATATACTCAGGATGATCGGCGGCTAAACCGCCAAAGGTATATATAACGCTATCACCCTCATACTTCAACCAATCATCCCAGTATGAGAAGTGCGCATTAAAATCTGTTTTCTCAAGTTGAAAATAAACAGCATCCTTTTCCTTAAAATTTATCAACTCTGATTCTTCGCAGCTTGTAATAAACGCAAGTGCAAACAATAGATATATATATTTTTTCATAGCTATCACTTAATTTATAATTCCACGTTCTTTTTCAACATCCGGAATCGGAAAAACAAATTGCTCTATATCGGTCATATCATTATTAACAAGCTTGTTTAATCGCTTAAAATAATAGAACATTTGGCCTTCTCCGAGAAACTCTTTCCGATACTCCGCTTCTATTTCCTCTTGCAGAGTAGTACCAGGACTCAGGCTTTTTAGACCTCGCATCCGTCTTAAACTTTGCAAATGCTCAATACTATTCATACATTCCGCAATAATCAGGTACATCTCTGATATCTTTAACAATGGAATCCGCCTTACATTATAGCCCCCAAAATCATACTTCGCCAGATAATAGCTTAGTCCATCGCCATTAATACTAAATAGCTTATTTAAACGCACATCAGCCACACCTCCATACTTATCTGTTTCGAAATATTGATTACGTCTGGCTTCATCTATTTCTAAAACATCCCGGTTTTTAGAGCCTGAGAACTTGAAGAAAGTTTCATTAACGCTTTCGGTAATATCTCGCTTGTATATTGAAAACAAATACTCTTGTGCCAAATAGGACATTACCAGCGAACTTAACGACAAATCTGACAAGGTTTTTGAATCAACAAGAGCAAACTTTTCGCAGTTAATTACATCATTGGCATATTTGTATGCCTCTGTCTTATCATCCTCACCACCACGATACATGTGCACTCGCGCTAATGTACCTATTACCGCATAGTAATTCATACGTTCTTTTCTGAACATTAAGAAGCTGGCAGCATCCACACTCTCATCAACAGATGCAGAACCTGTTATTGACTCTTCATAGGTATCAAAAGCAGGTCCTATTGGATCATAATCCTTTAAAAGAGTCTCTGCTTCTTTCAGATCTTCAATAACACGATTAATCACCTGGTTAACGGTTAATTGCTTAAAAGGAGTTGTTGATATTGCATCCACATACGGAATTGCCGGAGCATCCAAACCATTAACTGGAGCAGGCGCAAAATTACGCAACATATCAAAATGAATGTAAGCTCTTAACGCCAATGCCTCTCCCTTGATAATTTCGTATAACCCTTCATTAAAGATAGCCTGCTTCTCATCTATATTGTCGAGTAGATTATTAATATTGGCTATTGCAGAGTAATTTTTCGACCATAAATTATTAATTCTGGATACATTTCCAGAATGTTCATAATTATATATGGCTGCATTAAAATAGTTATGCTGGTTATCTTTTACACTTGTGTAGGCTCCGCTCAACACTTCAGTAAACGCAAGAGTACCTTCAGCTCCATACGTACTATTGTTGGCCATTTGTGTATAAATACCAATCAAGGCTCTTTTAAAACCGCCTTCGGTGTCAAACAAGTCATCAGCTTTGACTTGTGTCTTTGGCTGAACATCAAACCAGTCTTCACAAGATGTAAATACGGGAGCGAGTGCCAATGCAATTATATAAATTATAAATTTCTTCATATTCCCTATCTTTTAAAATCGTGCCTGGATTCCTAATGAAAAACTTCGAGCAAATGGGTAATTAATACCTCTCTCTGTTCTAACAGTTGAAGCTCTAAAAGCATCATTCATATAGAACAAGGCTTTCAATCGTTTCATACCAACCTTTTGAGCAACTTTTGAATTAAATTCATAAGACGCATTTATAGTTGCAAATTCCAGATAACTATAATCCTGTATAAACCTTGAAGTAGGTTTGGTGAGCTCACTATCTTTTACATCTTTATAAAATGTCATATCTCCGGGATTTTCCCATCTGGCTTCAAGAACTCTTCGATCTGTATTATATGCAGGATCTGCATTCTCCACACGATCTACAAGTGTTTGGTTATAATACTGTCCTCCAATACGATATCTAAAAACCACATTCAGTAAAAAACCTTTATAGCTAACATTAGTACCAAAGTTACCAAATACGTCAGGGCTACTATCTCCACACACCATCATATTATCAACATCCCATACAAGGCTGGTTCCGCCGTCTTTAGTAACAAATATTTCTTTACCTGTTGCAGGATCGATACCCAATGATTTATTAGCCCATATAGCATTCATTGATTGACCTTCTACATAACGAACACGTGGACGCGTTCTTAAGTATTCCTTACCATCCTCCGGGTCAGTTATCTCTTCATCTTGACGCGCATTAAATTCCTCCAACGAATCAGATAGTTTTAACAGGGTGTTTTCATTATGAACCGCATTTCCATATACCGACCAGCGAAATCCACTCTTGTTTTTCAACACATCATATCTCAAAGACAATTCATAACCTTCATTTCTTGACTCTCCAAGGTTTTCTTTGTACTGAGAAAAACCAAGCGAAGGTGCCAAGTCAATATCTACTAATAGGTTTTCAGAAATATCGTTGTAATAATTAAAGGTCGCAGATAGTCGATTATTAAACATTGCGAGGTCTAGTCCGAGGTTGCGTTTAAGCGTTTGCTGCCAAGAAAGGTTTTCATTTCCTAGTGCCATTAGTGTGGCTCCAGCTTCAAAACGGTGTATCAGATCGGTGCGATAATTATACATCATCATGGCTTGGTATGGGTTAAAATCAACACTACCAGTAGAACCATATGAGCCCCTAATTTTCAAATCATTAATTAAGTTTGAATCCTTAATAAAAGCTTCGTTATGCAGGTTCCATCCAGCTCCAACTGCCCAAAATGGCGCCCATCGTTTTTTAGTACCAAAGGCAGAAGAACCATCGGTTCGGTACGATAAATCCATTAAATAGCGGTTATCGAAGCTATAATTTATATTCCCAGAGATACCAACTAATCTTGAGGTATATTCACTCCCATTTGGTTTACCATCAGCTTCATATTGAATGGCAAAATCGATGTTATCCATGTCTTCATTTGGAAAGCCCTGAGCCATTACACTCATGCTTTCTGTATGCTGCTGGTTGGCATTAAAAATACCATTTGCATTAATAACATGTTTATTGATCTGCTTGAAGTAATTAAAAACAATATTTGTTTCCCAACTTATCGACTCCCCTCTACTTGCATTATAACTCCCTTTTTTGTTAATGTCTGATTCACCAGCAAAATCAGTATGGACACCAGGTTTAAATACATCACTGGTATTAATTCGTTTATTCAGCGACAATGAGCCTTTTAACCGAAAATCATCATTTATACGCCAATCAATGTCAAAGTTATTAATCAAATCATCGTACTTACTTTCATCGATTGTATTAAGGGTTGTATTATACAAGGGGTTATAGACAACATAATTCAGAGTTTGCCCGGCCACTGTACCATATGTTTTTTCAAGCATATACTCATATTCACCTATATCATTTTTATAACGATAATATGGGTTTAGCTTTGCATAAGTACTAAAAGCACCGTAAGGCGAATTAATAGCTTTAACATTATCATAGGTGAATTTATTTCTTAAAACCAAATTATTATAGGTATACTGTAATTTAATACCTATACCCATTCTATCACGACCTGATTCTTTCATGATACCATTCTGGTCATTATAATTCAGATCAATACCGTAACGAATTTGGTCATTACCTCCTTCGAGCAGTAATGAGTGCTTATGGCTAATAGCTGTTGTTTCAACTGGTTTATTCAACCAGTAAGTATTATAACCTTGCTGAACCAATTTTAACTTTTCATTGTACCTATGTTGTGCATCCTCAAAATTAGATACTAAGCCAGCTCCTTCATACAAACCGGCTGCCAATTCCAGTTCTAATTTTTCAGTCGCATTTAACAAATCATAATCTGACAAGTCAGCTCCGGTAAAGGTAAAATCACCTTTATAATTTACCGCCATTTTGCCCCCTTCTGGTGCTAATGTTTCAATAACCACAACTCCATTAGCTGCACGTGAACCATAGATGGCGGTTGCTGCCGCATCTTTTAATATCGTAACAGACCGTACTCTATATGGGTCAAGGTCATAAACTTTTTCAACATTTACTTCAAAACCATCCAAAATAAAGGTTGGCATATTAGGTTCCCCTTGAAACTCTCCCTGCATATCAACACTCGCAGAACCTCGAATTTGAAATTCAGGCATTGCGTTTGGGTTGGAGCCTTCTAAACTATTCTCCACCATCATAAAAGCGGGATCTACTAATTGAATCGATTGTAATATATTCTGGTTGCTTGCCTGTATTAGTTCATCAGCGGAAATGGTAACTGCCGATCCGGTAAAGCTCTCTTTGGTTTGATTAAAATAACCGGTTACAACTACATCACCAATCTCACTTACTTCTGTTTCAAGCTGTACATTTACCTCAGTTCGCCCCTCCAATGCAATGGTTTGTTTAACAAACCCAATAAAGGTATATGACAGGCTGACACTACTATCTGGCACTCTTAATTCGTAGTAACCATCAGCATCTGATATGGTACCATTGTTATAATTAACGACCACAATATTGACTCCTGGTATCGGCAAGCCCTTATCATCCGTTACTCTACCCTTAACTGTTATTATTTCCTGCTGTATTACTTTATTCGCAGGTTTTATAATAATAACGTCATCTATTACCTGCCAGGTTAAACCTGAGTTCTCAAGGCAAGTACTTAACACCGACTCTACTGTTTCGTCATTGACAGATAGAGAAACCGTTTTCACATTAGCAATATCCTCCTCATTAAAAATAAAAGTGAACTCACTCTGGGTTTTAATGGCTTTAAATACCTGTTTAACAGATGCATTTCGCATATTCAGCTTTAGTTTTGTTTCCTGGCTGTAAGTACTTGCCGATACCTGCCAGAGCACCACGAACATCATATAAAGACTTAGCTTCATAATCCTCCAAGTTTTAGGTATACCTCTCCCGTCCGGGTACAGTAATTCCCGATTTTTTTTCATAGATTTGTAATTGAATGATTAAACATTAGGCCATAAGCATGAAGTGCTTAGGCTCAAACAGGAGGTGTTGCACCACTTCCTGTTTTTTATTTATTTCTTGCTTACTAAAATTTCAGATCCGTTGATCGTAAAGTAGATTTTTTCAGTAACCTCAAGTTTTGTTAAAATATCATTTAAATTCTCGTAGCGTTTAACATCTATACTAAAATGTAAGTCCTTAATAACGTCATCCTGGTATCTAACTTCAACACCATACCAACGCGACAGGGAGCGCATAATCTCCTCCAAAGTTTCACCGTCATAAACAAAATACCCTTTAGTCCACGCTATATAAGGATAAGTATCTACAGACCTCACATCCAATATATTCAACTTTTGATTGGCACTTAACAGCTGACCAGGTTCCATAATGCGTTCTGTACCGCTATGATCTTTCCACAGCACACTACCCTCAACAAGCACTACTTGCTGTGCTATTTCGTCTGCATAAGCCTTAACATTAAACTGTGTACCCAATACCTGAACTGCATTGCCTTTTGGTAATTCTACAACAAATGGTCGATTAACATCTTTGGCCACCTCCAAAAACACCTCACCTTCCACTTTAACACGTCTTGTATTATCTCCAAATGGATGATTAAAGCTTACTTTACTTCCTGCATTCATCCATATCTTTGTTCCATCGCCTAGTACGAACTGATACTCGGAGCGAAGGGGCACTGTTATCGTCATTGGAACAGATTTCACCGCATCGTCGACATAGGCTAATTGTCCGTTTTTAACAGTTGCCATCACTGATGACTGAGCAGTTACTGAACGATTTAGTGTGTCGTTTAAAACAACAAGTGTTTCATCATTCAACATTAATAAAGCACTTTTATCACCTGGTTGCATATAGTCACTAACAACCGGCTTTGATGCTCCATTAAAATCAGATAAAAACAAATAAGACAGGCTTCCTGCCATTAAAAGCAAGCTAGCAACAGCGGCAATTCGTGTTAATGCTGACCACCTAACTATTTTGTGTGTTTGCAACTGATGTCTTTCTTCAAATCGTTTCCAGGCAGCGTTACTGTCAAACTTTTGATAATTGGCAAGGTCTTCATTCAACGCTTCTTCATTCGTTAGACGCTCTAAAAAAGTATTGTTTTCAGGTGCTTGTTCAGCCCATCGTTGAATAGCATTATCTTCCGATTCATGGCTTTGACCTTTCAGGTATTTGACGATTATATGTGACAGTTGAAAAAGATTCATTTGTTGTTCTTTTATTGTTGACAACCGAAAAGTAAAATCGAGTGAAAGCGTATTAAAAAAAAATGTTTTTTTTTTACAGATGAAAAATAATTAGCAGGCCAAACAGGTGCTTCAGATCCTCTTTTAACAAAGCACGTGCACGTTTTTTATGAGTTTTAACTGAATTAACGGTAATGCCAAGGCGTTCGGCTATTTCACTTTCTCTGAGCTGTGTCAGGGCACCTAATTTAAAAACCTCTTTGGCTTTAGGTGGTAACTTGTCTATACTAGCCATTATTTCGTCATAGACCTCAGCCTTGATCACCTTAAGCGACTCATCATTCTCCCAATTTTCGGTATTTAATTCATGTTCCTGGTATTTGGCCAGATGCCCTTCGCTTCGTTTGAGGTTTAAGCAACGATTACGAACCATGGCATACAGGTAACCTTTAAGCTTTGAGGCATCTTCTAATTGCGGTGGTTGTTCCCATATGTGAGAAAATACATCCTGCACAATATCTTCGGCCTGATGGTGATCATCAACATAACCATAGGCAAAATAGCACAATCGTTGATAATAGTAGTGATACACTTTCTGAAAGGAGTGTCTATCACGACTATTTAAAAAGCAGTCAATCGCATTTATGGTAGATAAAGTATCCAAAAGGAACTTGTAGATTTTTTTGGTTGATAAAGGATTTTGGGCGTTAAATGTAAAAACAATTTTAATGGCTACAAAGGGACGTTAAGAATTTTGTAAGCATTAGTAATATAATAATAACAAAACGTAATTGAACATCGCCTATTATAGTAAGATTACAAGACGACCACCATTCAGTGCATTGATGAGATTTAAAATAGAAAATAAAATATCAGGCAAGAACAGTTTATGCACAAAAAAAGGGAAGCCAAATGACTTCCCTTTTTTTATATCTAGTAGAATCGATTATCTGTCTCTAACCATTTCTGCAGCTGAATAATTTAACTTCAAGGCTGCTGCCTTACGCAATGCCTGCTTGATATCAGTGATGATACCCATTGGGCACTCTTTATCGGCTTTGATTGATACAATCATTTTCGCCTGATTGGCTTCAGTCATGTTATCACGCGACTGGGCGATGTAACTTTGAATATCTGCCACAGTTGAAAACTGGTCATTTAACTGAATACGAGGTTCGCTACCATATAAAGATTGATACTTTTTAGCTGGTACACCAACATAAATAAATGTTACCAACTCTTTTTTCTCAAGCTTTACTAATTCTGTTGCTTGTGCTGGCTTAACCACAACGTTTAAGTCAACCTCTTTCATAGTTGTTGAAACCATGAAGAAGAAAAGCAACATAAATACGATATCAGGTAAAGAGGCCGTGTTAATAGCTTGCTGGCCTCCGCTCTTCTTTTTTCTGAACTTTGCCATAATCTATTTTCCTATGTTTTTAGGTTCTGCCTCAGAGATTTTACGTGGATAGAGGGTGCGAACAGCTTTTTGCTCTTCTTTCTCCAACTCATCGTACTTTTTACCAAATTTCCTCTTCGACGCTTCGTCTCTTAATTCATTGATAGCTCTTGATAACTCGTTTTGAACCATCAAATAAGTCTGATATTCTGTATCACGGTCGTTTTGAAGCGATATGATGCCCTTTCCAATTTCCACAGTACCAAAGAACTCTACTTCCTTCACATTCTTTTCAGGTAAGTTTTCGTCATCCATTGGATTGACGATGAATTCTTTCACTGCTTCCGTTAGGTCCCTTATCTCCATCGGTTTACCTTCAACCAACAACTGATTCTGACTGTTAATTAGCACCGTAAATACGTTACGCTCTTTTACAGGCGGTGTATCTTCTGGCTCTTCTTCAACCGGAGGAGGAAGAAGCGTTGCTAAACCAGTATCAGTATCCATGGTTGTGGTTACCAAGAAGAAGATAAGTAACAAGAAAGCAATATCTGCCATTGACCCTGCATTAACTTCTTGTACTTCTCTTTTACCCATAGATAATTAAATTTATTGTCCCGATGCACAATGAACCGGGACGGGCCATTATTTAAACAGACGTGATAACTCAGTGTAAAGAATAGCTGAAACAACTATTCCAAACAGTAGGTAAGTTCCATGTAACATGGTACCGGCTAGGGTTAACATGCTAGGAACATTATCAGGACCATTATAACCTATTAATTGAAGTGGAGTATCATCTGACATTGCATAAGCCACTAATACAATCACCCCTAAAATTGCCATCGAAACGATTGAACGCATCGCATTCTTTGGGTTAAGAACAAGGTGAAATACTTCAAATAATAGCGATACACCTGCAGCGATATAAATCAACAACTTACCCCAGTTCAGGAACGACTCAGTGTAAATTGGTGTATAATACGTCTCACCTACTACCTCACCACCGAAAAAGAACAATCCGGCGAATACGACAGTTACGGCTAGCAACAGGTATAATACAATATTTAAAATTTTTGAAAGCTTAGTCATAATGACAATTATTTTTTCATGTTATATTTTACCAAGATATCTAGTAGAGAGATAGAAGCATCTTCCATTGTATTTACAATACCGTCAATTTTTGACACTAGGTAGTTGTAGAATACCTGAAGGATGATAGCTACGATCAAACCAGATACAGTGGTAATCAACGCCACTTTAATACCACCTGCTACAGCTGTTGCAGAGATAGTACCCATTGCCTGAATGTTATCAAATGCTTCAATCATACCAATTACAGTACCCATGAAACCAAGCATAGGAGCAAGTGAGATAAACAATGAAATCCAGGTTAAACCTTTTTCTAAAAGACCCATTTGAACTGAACCGTAAGAAATAACTGATTTCTCAACTACATCAACACCTTCGTCAAAACGATCAAGACCCTGATAGAAAATAGAAGCTACAGGACCTCTTGTGTTACGACACACTTCTTTAGCAGCCTCAACACCGCCGTCATTCAACGCGTTCTCGATGTTTTGAAGCAACTTCTTAGTGTTAGTAGAAGCCAAGTTCAAATAAATGATTCTTTCAATTGCTAATGCTAAACCGAAGATTAGACATAACAATACGAAACTCATAAAGATAGCACCACCTTCGATGAATTTCGCTTTAATTTGTTTGTGAATACCTTTTGGTGCTTCAGCCATTTCTTCAACGGCTACCGCTGGTTCTTCACTAGGAGCTGTTTCTTCAGCCACCTGTTCTGTAGCTTCGCCAGCTACATTTTCTTCTTCCTGAGCAAAAACGGCATTGGCACCGGTACTCAGCATTCCAATTACTGCTAAAAACGCAAATA
The DNA here is from genome assembly GCF_025499605.1 of Carboxylicivirga litoralis. GTDB lineage: Bacteria > Bacteroidota > Bacteroidia > Bacteroidales > Marinilabiliaceae > Carboxylicivirga > Carboxylicivirga litoralis. The sequence goes on from NZ_JAFMVC010000009.1 coordinate 24,088, forward strand.
GCTTTTTCATAGTCTGCTAAAAATTTTGATTTGTATTAGTATTGTTAATACTCAAAATAGTTTAATGTTGTCCCCTTTTCCCTTCTTATATTTTAAGTCACAAAAAAGGTTCAAACCCTTTAATTTTTCAGGGTTGCAAATTACAAAAAAAAAGTCAATTACAAACTTTGAACTGTTAATTTTCGTTATTCACAGCATATTGAAGTGCATTCAGGTTAAATATTCGGACACAGAAAGATAAGTCACGCATTGACAAATACGCAACTTCCTTAAAACTAACCCTAAAGAATAAAAGATTAGAATTATTCTTTATTATACGACGAGTGGTAGTTTAAACATGAATCTCGCCCTGTAGCGATTTATTCAATCCTACTTTCACCTCATCCATAGATGAACAGTTCGCCAGAAGATACATTAACTTGGTAACCGCTGTTTCAGTGGTCATGTCATATCCACCGATAACACCTAATTCTAGAAGATGAACGCCTGTTTCATAACGCCACATTTCAACACTTCCAGCCAGGCACTGTGTTACATTTAGTATGATTAAATCGCGATCGAGCGCTTCTTTTATCGCATCTAAAAACCATTGTTTCGTTGGTGCATTGCCCGAACCATAAGTTTCTAAAACGACGGCTTTTATATTTGGTGCATTGAGCACTGCTTTTACAACATCTTTATTTATACCAGGAAAGATACGAAGCAGAGCTACATTTGTATCCATCTTTTTAGCCACCCTAAATGTTCCGTTCAACGTTGTATAGCGGATATATGGATAATTGTATTTTAAATGAATTCCGGCCTCGGCTAATGGTGGGTAATTATCGGAACGAAAAGCATTAAAATGTTCAGCATTATATTTTGTGGTCCGATTGCCTCGAAACAATTTATCCTTAAAATAAATGCATACTTCCGGCACTAAAGCCTGACGATTCTTTTGTGCAGCTGCAATTTCCAATGCGGTTATCAGGTTTTCTTTACCATCGGTCCTGATGGTACCCAATGGCAACTGGCTACCAGTTAGCACAACAGGTTTTTTCAGGTTTTGAAGCATAAAACTCAAAGCACTGGCCGTGTAAGCCATGGTATCGGTACCGTGTAAAATCACAAACCCGTCGTATAACGAATAATTCTCTTCGATAATCCCAACCAGCTTCACCCATATATCGGGATGCATATCTGAAGAATCGATGAGTGGTTCGAAAGATATACTTTTAACCTGAAAGTCGAAACGTCGCAATTCAGGCACTTGTTTTGAAATACTTTCAAAATCAAAAGGCACCAGTGAATTGGTTTCCGGATCGATAACCATACCAATTGTACCTCCGGTGTATATGATCAATATCTTTCTTTCTTCCATCTCTATTCTTTCTTTATACAGCGAAAAGCTGTTTTGCATTTATGGTGGTTTGCTTTTTTACGTCCTCGATATCCTTACCATGAACCAAAGCAATTGTTTCTGCCACTTTTTCAATGTAAGCTGGTTCATTCCTTCTCCCCCTTTTCGGCACAGGCGCTAAGTATGGTGCATCCGTTTCCAGCACTAGTTTATTAAGAGGCACTTCTTTTACTACTTCTCTCAAATGCGTATTTTTGAACGTAACCACTCCATTTATCCCTATCATAAAGTTATTGTATCCTAATATACGCCTGGCTTCCTCGATATTACCAGTGAAACTATGAAACACTCCACACAACTTATCGTCCATTTGTTTCTCTACTACTTCGAATACTTCAGCAAAAGCCTCACGACAATGGATGACGATTGGCAAATTCAATTCTTTGGCCCATATAATTTGCTGCTCAAAGGCTTCCATTTGCTCTGCTCGAAAGGTTTTGTCCCAATATAAATCGATACCAATCTCACCAACAGCAATGTATGGTCGGGTGTCCAAATGCTTTTTCACTTCATCAAGCGCCGCTCTGTAGTTGTGATCAACCGATGTAGGATGCAGCCCCATCATAGCATGACAAAACCCTTTGTATTGCCCCTCCAGCTGATGCATGGCCTCAATCGTTTCACCATCAACATTGGGCAGTAATATCTTTTTCAGCCCGACACGCTTAGCTCGCTCAACAACCTCCGCTCTATCCTCATCAAATTCAGACAGATAAATATGTGAATGTGTATCTATCACGTTCCTTTATTTTTATGAGCTCCAAAAATACCAATGTTTATCGATTTACAACTCGATAAAGGAATGATTTATTCCACATTTTTGCTTACAAGAAGGCCGTCCCGGGGAGGAGACGGCCTATATTGTTGCATCTAGAAAAATTTAAACAACACCTTGAGCAATCATTGCATCGGCCACTTTCACGAAACCGCCAACGTTAGCTCCTTTGATGTAATTTACTTTGCCATTAGGCTCAGTTCCATATTTCACACATGCATTATGAATACTAGTCATGATCTGATCTAAGCGCTCATCCACTTCTTTCTCAGTCCAGTTCAAACGCATGCTGTTCTGTGTCATTTCTAAACCTGATACTGCTACACCACCAGCATTAACAGCTTTACCAGGAGCGAATTCAATCTTTTCAGTTGCTAAGAAAGCAGCTTCAGCTGTACATCCCATGTTAGATGCTTCAGCAATAATCTGACATCCGTTAGCAATCAAAGCTTTTGCATCTTCTTCGTTCAATTCATTCTGAATAGCACAAGGAATAGCGATATCTACTTTTTGTTCCCAAGGTTTCTTACCCGCATAGAAAGTAGCTTCTGGATAACGCTCAGCATAAGGAGCAACGATATCCTGGTTAGAAGCACGTAATTCTAACATGTAATCAATTTTATCTCCTGAGATTCCTTCTGGATCATACACATATCCATCAGGACCAGAGATAGTCACTACTTTTGCACCGTACTCAACAGCTTTTAAAGCAGCACCCCAGGCAACGTTACCAAAACCTGAAACAGATACAGTCTTACCTTTCATTGTTTCACCTTTAGTAGCTAACATTTCACGCACGAAATAGATAGCACCGAAACCTGTAGCTTCAGGACGGATTAATGATCCACCGAACTCAGCTCCTTTACCAGTTAATACACCAGTAAATTCGTTGCGAAGCTTCTTGTACTGACCGAATAAGTAACCGATTTCGCGACCACCAACACCTATATCACCAGCAGGTACGTCAGTGTTAGGACCAATGTGACGGAACAACTCGCTCATAAAAGCCTGGCAGAAACGCATGATTTCTAAATCAGACTTACCTTTTGGATTGAAGTCAGAACCACCTTTACCACCACCCATTGGAAGTGTGGTTAAGCTGTTTTTAAATGTCTGCTCAAATCCTAAAAACTTAAGACCACTTAAAGTTACACTTGGGTGGAAACGCAAACCACCTTTATAAGGACCGATAGCTGAGTTAAACTCAACACGGTAACCACGGTTAACCTGTACTTCACCACTATCGTCAACCCAAGGTACACGGAACATAACAGTTCTTTCTGGCTCTGTCATGCGCTCAAGTATCTTAGCTTTTTTATAGTGAGGGTTCTCCTGATAGAAATCCCAAACTGTTTCTACTACTTCTTGCACTGCTTGCAAAAACTCGTCTTCGCCAGGGTTTTTAACCCTAACGCTGTCCATGAATTCCTTCATCTTAGCGTCCATATTGAAAAGGTATTAAATGTTGGATCTTGTTATTTGTAATAATTATGGTATCAAAAATAGATATTTTTAGATAACAGCATTATAATTTGTAAGGAAAATTAAAGTTTTTTACAACTCACACATAGCGCTATTTTTCAGTCTTTTAAAAAATAAACAAACATGTTTTTTAGCACTTCATGACAATTATCACCTAAACAAGGGGTACACAATAGTCAAAAATTGTAAGCAATTGCGTTTTGTCATGTTTTTTAGCACCGCTTCACTCCTTTTATTTTATGGAAAAATGCTCACTTACTATCTGACAAGTTTTATTTATTTAATCCGTTTACTTGAGATTCGCCATGTGTCTCCTCTGACATCAGGAGTAAAAAAGACTGAGCCTTGCAGAATTCCATAAAAACAAATAAAGATAACAAACGAAAAGAAGAAGTTCAATCCATTACTTCAATGCCATATAAAGTACCAATGCAGGGTGCAGTGCCTCCACATCAGTTCCATCTTTTATTTGATGACGGCACGAGGTACCAGCAGCTACAATCAATGCATCTTTCTTTGAGTTTCTTATTTCTGGGAACAATACCAACTCTCCTATCTTCATGGACAAATCGTAATGTTCTTTTTCATATCCAAAAGAACCAGCCATACCGCAACATCCTGATGGTATTTCTTCAGCACTATAATTTTCTGGTATTTCTAAAATTGTTTGAGTCAGCTTTGTATCCGACAACGCTTTTTGATAGCAATGCGAATGATACCGGATTATTTTCCTATCGCTCACAAACTGCTCTGGACCTATGTGCCCCTTATCATACTCATGAGCAATAAATTCTTCAAAGGTGAATGTATTTTTGGCCAACTGTTGCGCTTTCTCTTTTAATCCATCAGGCACTAACTCCGGATACTCATCGCGCAAAGTCAGAATAGCGGATGGCTCAATACCTATCAATGGAGCATCGTAGTGAACAACACCGGATAATAACTCCACATTTTGAATTGCCAGCTTTTTTGCACCTTTCAATAAACCTTTGGATAAATAGGTGCGACCACTCACCTGATGATTGGGCACCACGACTTGATAGCCTAGTTTCTCTAAAAGCATTATTGCCGCAATCCCTTCTTTAGTGTCGTTGAAATTGGTAAACTCATCCGCAAAAAAGTAAACCTGCTTTTCATTACCAGATGCCTGCCGTTTTTTATTCCATTTTATTAGCGATTGCTTTGAAAGCCTTGGCAAACACCTTTTAGATGAGATGCCGAAGTACTTCTCATTAATTGCTTTTATCCATTTATTTCTGACGCCTATATTATATAGGTATGAAAATGGCATCAATAATTTATTGAATGCAGGCAAATGAGCGATCAGCTTTGAGCGCAGCGGTATGCCAAATTGTTCGTGATAAGCATTAACAAATTCCGCTTTCAGCTTGGTCATATCCACATTGCTCGGACATTCAGTCTTACAGGCCTTACATGACAAACACAAATCGAGCACTTCCTTTACCTCATCGTAACCCAGCCTGGTAGCAGGTATAGTACCAGCAAAGAACTCACGCAGCATATTAGCCCGTGCACGGGTTGTCTGACGCTCATCGCGCGAGCCCATATAACTTGGACACATAGTACCACCAATCAAATGACTCTTACGACAGTCGCCAGAACCAGTACATTTTTCAGCCGCTCTACCCAGTCCCAATGTCGATGACCAATCGAACAAAGCTTTATCGACCAATTCATTTTTCACCTCTTTATAGCGAAGCGAAGTATTCATTTGAGGCGTATCGATAATCTTACCGGCATTAAATATATTATTGGGGTCGAATATTTTCTTAACCTCTTTAAAAAGCCGATAGTTGTGCTCGCCAACCATCAAAGGAATGAACTCGCCACGCAACCGACCATCACCATGCTCCCCACTCAACGAGCCTTTGTATTCCTTAACTATTATGGCCGTATCTCTGGCAATCTGGTAAAACAACTCAACATCCTGCTCTTTTTTCATGTTCAACACAGGACGCAGATGCAACTCACCAGTACCAATGTGTGCGTAGTAGACACACTCTTTACCATATTTATCAAGCATTATTTTGATATCAGCAATAAAAGATGGTAAGTCCTCAGGTCGAACCGCTGTATCTTCAATCACCGGAACCGGACGTTCATCGCCAGGCATATTACCCAACACACCTAAACCGGCTTTCCTAAGATTCCACACCTTATTAATGTCACCACCATATAATACCGGGTAAGCGTAACCAAAGCCTTTCTGCTGCAGGGCAGCAATCATATCATTGGCCAGTTGTTTAATCTCATCTTTACTTTCTCGTGCAAACTCTACCAATAACAAAGCTTCGGGGTCACCTTCTACAAAAAATCGATTCTTATTCTGAAGCACATTCTTTTTGGTCAGGTCCATAATGGCTTTATCCATCAACTCGATGGCTCCCGGATTAAACTGCAAACCCACCAGGTTCGCTTCCAGTGCTTCTTCCAGTGTATTTAGATGCACACAAACCAATCCTTTTTCCTTTGGTGGAACATCAATTAAGTTGAGTTTTATTTCTGTAGCAAAAAACAAGGTACCTTCAGAACCAGCCAGCAATTGACACATATTAAAGTGCGCCCCTTCTGCTTTATATGGATAGGATTCAATTAAATAATCCAGCGCATAACCAGTATTTCTACGATGAATATCGGGATGCGGAAATTCCTTGCGAATACTTCTCCTGTTTTCTTTATTGGTCAATACCTCACGCATGGAGCGATAAATCTCTCCTTCAAAAGACTCACCACGACACTTTTGCTCGAATTCCCAGTTTTGCAGATTCTTAAAAACTACTTCATCGCCATTGCTCAGGTAGCCTCTGAGCGCCATTGTATGATCGCGCGTACTGCCATATATTAAAGAGTGAGCACCACAGGAATTATTCCCCACCATCCCACCAATCATACAACGGTTGGAAGTTGATGTTTCAGGACCAAAGAACAAACCGTATGTTTTGAGGTATTGATTTAACTCATCAAGCACTACCCCTGGCTGAACACGCACCCACTTTTCTTTTACATTTACCTCCAGAATCTTGTTCATGTAACGCCCCACATCAACCACTAAACCTGCACCAACTACCTGACCAGCTAAAGAAGTACCGGCTGCTCTCGGAATAAGGTTTATTTGGTGTTTTTGAGCGAATAAAATAATCTCCTGCACATCCACTTCATCGCGCGGCTTCACCACCCCCAGTGGTTGCTCATAATAGGCCGAAGCATCGGTACTATAAACGATTCGAGAAACCTCGTCAAACTCCAATTGGCCTTTAATCTTCTTACTTAGCTCTTCAAATAGATTCGCGCTCAAGTGAGTCATACTTACTTATACCTTGTTAATATTAAACAATAGCCTTTGTCCGCTGTTGTGAGAATACATAATAGAATATACTCATGACTAGATCAAAATTACAAACAAGAAATGACATAGAGCTTTTAGTAAGGCAATTTTATAGTAAAATACAAATTGATGACTTATTAGGCCCTTTTTTCAACAAAATGATTCCCAATGAAATAGAATGGGAAAAACACTACCAACTTCTGACAGATTTTTGGGAACTCAACTTAATGGAAGTAAAAGGTTTTGACGGCAACCCGGCCAAAGCTCACCATGGCGTTGATAAAGCTTTTAAACAATCCATTACCACCAAACATTTTGATCGTTGGGTGGAGCTATGGACAGAAACAATTGACCAGCTATACGAAGGTGAAATGGCAGAAAAAGCCAAAATGCGCGCACAAAACATGGCCAAAGGCATGTACAAAAAAATAGTAGACCAACGCCCTGGGGGTTTCATTTTACCCGGCAATGCCTCTGATCTAAAATTTGGATAACTATTATTTAGGTAATAAAAGTACCTATTTAGCACACATCTCCTGAAACACAAAGCCCAAAACCAATCCACAACCTCTTAATTAAACAACAGCAAAATCGCATGAATACTAAACCATTGATTGATGTCATAAAGCATATAATTCAACTATTATTGCTTTTATTTAATCTAAATAATTGCGTATTTTTGCGCTTCCAATAACCAATCAATCCAATACAATTGAATTAAAATCCACAATGAACTTAAAATATGCTTCGTTGTTAGGTTGACGAACATGAGTTAAAGTATAATATGGCTGAAGATCAAGATAAAATATTAGAAGAAGTAACCGGCGGGGAATACAAATATGGGTTTTATACCGATATTGAAATGGAAGAGTTCCCCAAAGGTTTGAACGAAGATATCGTTCGTATGATTTCGGCAAAGAAAAATGAGCCGGAATTCATGCTGGAGTTTCGTTTAAAGGCTTTCCGCGATTGGCAAAAGATGAAGCAACCTGATTGGGCTCATCTTAACATTCCGGAAATTGATTTCGATGACATTATTTATTATGCCGCTCCTAAGAAAAAACCGGAGTTGGAAAGCCTGGATGATGTTGATCCCGAATTAAAGGCTACATTCGATAAATTGGGCATTCCCCTTGACGAGCAAAAAGTACTGGCAGGCGTGGCAGTTGATGCTGTAATAGATAGTGTTTCGGTGAAAACAACTTTTAAAGAAACACTAGCCGAAAAAGGCATCATCTTCTGTTCAATGAGCGAAGCTGTTCAGGAATACCCTGACTTAATTAAAAAGTACCTGGGTTCGGTTGTACCGCATCAGGATAATTACTTTGCAGCGCTTAATGCAGCTGTATTTAGTGATGGTTCGTTTGTGTATATTCCCAAAGGCGTGCGATGCCCAATGGAATTATCAACTTATTTCCGAATAAACGCCATTAACACCGGACAATTTGAGCGCACACTAATTGTAGCCGATGATGATAGTTATGTAAGCTACCTTGAAGGCTGTACTGCTCCTCAGCGAGATGAAAACCAGCTGCACGCTGCTATTGTTGAGATTGTGGTAATGGAACGTGCCGAGGTCAAATATTCAACCGTGCAAAACTGGTATCCCGGCGATAAAGAAGGCAAAGGAGGTATTTACAATTTCGTTACCAAGCGCGCTATTTGCAAGGGTGACTATTCAAAAGTTATGTGGACTCAGGTGGAGACTGGCTCTGCCATCACCTGGAAATACCCAAGTGCCATTCTGCAAGGCGATCATTCTGTAGGCGAGTTTTACAGTGTTGCCGTAACGAATAATTACCAGCAAGCCGACACTGGGACTAAGATGATTCACCTGGGCAAAAACACCCGCAGCCTGATAGTTTCCAAAGGTGTTTCTGCGGGTAAGAGCCAGAACAGTTACCGTGGCTTGGTAAAAGTGTCGAAAAAGGCCGAAAACGCCCGAAACTTTAGCCAGTGCGACTCCCTATTATTAGGCGACAAATGTGGCGCGCATACCTTCCCCTACCTGGAAATCGGTAATAATACGGCAAAGGTAGAACATGAAGCAACGACATCGAAAATTGGTGAAGACCAAATATTTTATTGCAACCAACGTGGCTTGAGCACTGAAGATGCCGTCGGCCTAATAGTTAATGGTTACGTTAAAGAAGTTATTAACCAATTACCAATGGAGTTTGCTGTTGAAGCGCAAAAACTATTACAAATCAGCCTTGAAGGCAGCGTGGGCTAAGCCACAAACAATTAACACAATTAGAAACATTTACAGTAGCAACATATGTTAGTCATTAAAGATTTACACGCCAAAATAGATGATAAAGAAATTTTAAGAGGCATCAACCTCGAAGTGAAACCAGGTGAAGTGCATGCCATTATGGGACCTAATGGTTCTGGGAAAAGCACCTTATCATCGGTATTGGCCGGTAATGAAAAATTTGATGTAAGTGAAGGTGAAGTATCTTTTAAAGGAAAAGATTTATTGGATCTAGCACCTGAAGACCGTGCTCGCGAAGGCTTGTTCTTAAGCTTCCAGTACCCGGTTGAAATACCAGGTGTAAGCATGGTAAACTTCATGAGAACGGCAGTTAACGAGCACCGCAAGTATCGCGAAGAAGATCCTTATACTGCCAGCGAATTCTTAAAGCTGATGCGCGAAAAGAAAAAACTGGTTGAGATTGACTCTAACCTGACTAATCGCTCAGTAAATGAAGGTTTCTCAGGTGGTGAGAAGAAGAAAAACGAGATTTTTCAGATGGCTATGCTTGAGCCAAAACTTGCCATTCTCGACGAAACGGATTCTGGTTTGGACATTGATGCGTTGCGCATTGTAGCCAATGGCGTTAACAAGCTAAAGTCACCAGAAACATCTACCATTGTCATCACGCACTACCAGCGCTTACTGGACTATATCGTGCCTGATTATGTGCACGTACTTTATAAAGGACGTATTGTAAAATCAGCTGGTAAAGAATTGGCACACGAGCTTGAAGAAAAAGGCTACGACTGGATTAAGAAAGAGTTTGAAGATTGATTTTAAAGATGCAAGATTTAAGACATAAGATTCAAGACCAATTACATGCTATAAAAGCAGTGGGTACTCAATCATTATTCACTCAATGCAAACCATCTTGATACTTTGTACTTAATACTTAATACTAAAAACAAAGATTATGAATAAAACTTGCCGAATAGTCAATCTGCAAGATGAATATAGCCAATTATTCAAAGAGAATATTTCTCTCTTAGAAAATGGCGCTCCAAATAAAATGAATGCACTAAGAGCAGAAGCTTTTGAGTCATTCATTAATAAGGGGATTCCATCAAACAAGGTTGAAGAATATAAGTACACCAATTTACAGCCTTACTTTAAAGGCACTTTTGATATTGCCTTTGATTCAAAAGCAGCTTTAAATGGCTCGGCCGAAAACTTTAATTGTGGTGTACCCGACCTGGATACTTATAACATCTTTTTGATTAACGGATGGTTTGCTCAGCAAGATAAAATCAGCGATCTGCCCGAAGGAGTAGTCATTGGCAGCATCCGCGAAAAAGCGAATGAGCTTCCTGAGATATTTGAGAAATATTATAACACCAACGCGCCGGTTGAATCTGATGCCATGGCAGCTATGAACACTGCTTTTGCCCAGGATGGTGCCTTTATTTATGTACCTAAAGGTGTTGTTGTTGAAAAACCAATTCAGTTAGTCAACATTATGACTGGCGATAATGATCGCCTGGTTTTTCAGCGTAACCTGGTTATTGTTGAGGAAAATGCACAGGCCAAAGTAATGTTGTGCGACCACACCATTTCGCCACAAAAGTTTGTCATTAATAACCTGACGGAAGTATTTGCAGGCGAAAACAGTGTGTTTGATGTTTATAATGTGCAAAACCAGCATAACCTGACAACACAGGTTGCTGGCATGTACATCAAGCAACAAAAGCACTCCAATGTATTAACCAATAGCCTGACGCTTCACTCAGGTGTTACACGTAATAACATCCGTGTAAATATGGATGATGAACAATGCGAAAGTCATGTGTATGGATTATATTTGAGCGATAAAAACCAGCATGTTGATAATTATTCGTTTATCGACCATGCCAAACCAAATTGCCAGAGCTTTGAACTCTTTAAAGGGGTGATGGACGATTCTGCTTCAGCAGCATTTACTGGTCGGGTTTTGGTTCAACAAGATGCGCAACAAACCAACGCCTACCAAAGCAACAACAACTTGCTTTTAACGGAGAATGCTAAAATCAACAGCAAACCTCAGCTTGAAATATATGCCGATGATGTAAAGTGCAGCCATGGGGCTACAGTGGGGCAGCTGGACGATGACGCTATGTTTTACCTGAGAGCCCGAGGTATTAACGAAACTGAAGGACGAATTCTGTTGATGTTTGCCTTTGCTTACGAGGTGATTGAAAAAATCAGGGTTGAACCGTTGAAAGAAAACATTAGAAGCCTGGTTGAAAAACGCTTCAGAGGTGAATTTGACAAATGTGATTCATGTGTGGTTTGTGGACATCAAGGCGCCAGCGTGAGTTGTTTATAATAAAAGTATACGGTTTATAAAAAACCATACAAATAGATTGATTCCTGTAAGGCACAAAGAACACCAAGAATTATTTCTTAGTGAACTTCGTGTCTTCGTGGTTTAATTAAATATGCCAGACAATGAGTATTAATATTGAACAAATCCGTCAAGACTTTCCTATTCTACAAGAGAAAGTTCACGGCAAGCCATTGGTTTACTTTGACAATGCAGCAACAACACACAAGCCACAGGTAGTTATTGATGCTGTATCTGAAGTGTATCAGAAATACAACAGTAATATTCATCGAGGCGTTCATCATCTGAGCAATGTTTGCACACAAGCACACGAGGAAGCGCGAGAAAAAGTGCAGCACTTCATTAATGCAAAGCATTCGCACGAAGTCATTTTCACGCGCGGAACAACAGAATCAATTAATCTCCTGGCTTCGTCATTCGGAGATACTTTTTTACAGGAGGGCGATGAGATATTAGTCAGTCAGTTAGAGCACCATTCCAATATCGTACCCTGGCAATTGCTCGAAAAACGCAAAGGCATTAAATTGTGTTACATCCCCATTAATCTGGAGGGCGAATTGATTTTAGACCATATTGACGAATTGATTAACGACAGAACAAAACTGGTATCAATCGCCCATATTTCTAATGCCCTTGGCACCATCAATCCGATTAAGCAGATCATTGACCTGGCGCATGGTAAAAACATTCCGGTTGCCATTGACGGCGCGCAAGCTATCCAACATGTGGGTGTTAATGTACAGGATCTCGATTGTGATTTCTATGTTTTCAGCGGACACAAACTGTATGCACCAACGGGCATTGGTGTTTTATATGGGAAAGAAGAATGGCTCAATAAATTAGAGCCTTACCAAGGCGGTGGCGAAATGATTAAAACCGTTTCCTTCGAAGGCACTACATTTAATGAACTCCCATTTAAATTCGAAGCCGGCACACCTGACTTTTCTGGTTCTGTTGGCTTGGGTGCAGCCATTGATTACGTGCAGTCCATCGGACTTAATAACATCGCTCAATATGAGCACCAACTATTGGAATATGCAACTGCAAAGTTGTCGAAAATACCTAATATTCGTTTTTTTGGCACCGCCAAAGAAAAAACCAGTGTTATCTCCTTTTTGATAGGCGATATTCACCCGTTCGATTTAGGTACGATGCTTGATAAGATGGGCATAGCAGTGAGAACCGGTCACCATTGTGCACAACCTTTGATGCAGTTTTATAATATCCCGGGCACTATCAGAGCCTCATTTGCTATCTACAACACCAAAGAAGAGATTGATAAATTGTGCGAAGGGATTGAACGCATTGCCCAGTTGTTTGGCTGATTCACTATTAATTATCAATTTTGCAAAAGACATTTTACAAGGAGCAAATCATGACAATTAACGAAATACAAGAAGAAATAGTTGAAGAATTTTCAGCCTTTGATGAGTGGATGGATAAATACTCATACCTGATTGAGATTGGTAACGACTTAGAAGGCTTTAAGGATGAATGGCGTCTGGAGCAAAACCTAATTGAAGGCTGCCAGTCAAAGGTATGGGTTCATGCCGAATTGGATGGCGACAAAATCATCTACTCCGCTGATAGTGATGCCATTATTACAAAAGGCATTATTGCGCTACTTATCCGCGTTTTATCGGACAAAACACCTGATGAAATCCTTAATAGCGAATTATCTTTTGTAGAAGAAATTGGATTGAAAGACCATTTATCGCCTACCCGTTCCAACGGCTTATTATCGATGATGAAACAAATGCGTTTATACGCTGTTGCATTTAAAGCAAAGATGGGCTAATAGAGTCCGAAGTTAAAACGAATTTTAAATTAAGCTGACAGCTAAAAGCTAGAAAAAGATGGCCAACGAGTTTTTACAATTAGAAGGAGAAATAATCAACGTCATTAAAACCATTTTCGATCCTGAAATTCCGGTTAATGTGTATGATTTAGGTTTGATCTATGAGATTGATGTTAACGAAGAGGGGAAAGCTCGAATTGTGATGACCTTAACATCACCAAACTGTCCGGTGGCTGAATCATTACCTGAAGAAGTGCAGGAGAAAGTAGCCTCTATTGATGGCATCACCAGTGTAGATTTAAACCTGACTTTTGACCCACCTTGGACAAAGGATATGCTCTCAGAGGAAGCCTTGCTGGAACTGGGTTTATTATAGTTTTAAAAGACACAAATATTAATATAAGCTCTCACTTGAGGGCTTTCTTTTTATCAAGAAAATCACTTATGAAACCACTTTACATCGATTTAAATAAAAAGACACCAATCAACTATTTGAGATTATTACTAGGTGTAATAATGATGGCCGCCACAGTCTATATTTATTTCTTTTCGGCTATCACTCGCTTTCAGCCCTACCAATTACTTTTGTTGTTCTTTTTTGGCGTTTATTATGCTATCATGGGGGCTGGTCTAAACCTTCTAAGCCTCGTATTCAAGCGTTTTATCAGCATTAACAATGAAGCTATCAGGGTAAAACAAGGCATTTTTAAAAGACTGTATGAATCAAAGTGGAGTGACATTGCGGAAATCCAAATCAATATCACTGCTATCCGTATTAAAGGTAAAGATGGCTCTGATTACCAATTTGAATACCAGCATCTGGACGAAGACTTAGTACATACACTAAAAACCGCCATCGTGCATCAGGCCAAAGAACAAAGCATTACCATCGGATAATGAGCATTATCAGCCAGGCATATCACCAATTAATAAAAGACAAAGCAATTGAACTTGGTTTTTCCGATGTTGGTTTTGCCCTGATTGAACCCATCGACAACGATGAAGCCCAATTGAAACTGTGGCTTGACAAAGGGTACCAGGCCGGCATGACCTATATGAATAATCATTTCGAAAAACGCGTTAACCCGGCCCTATTGGTTGAGGGTGCTAAAAGTATTATTTCCGTTTTATTAAACTATAAGCCCAAAGAAGAACAACTCGACACAGAAGCTCCCAAATTAGCTCGTTACGCCTACGGTAAAGATTATCATTTTGTGATAAAGGATAAATTACAAGAACTCTTCAATTTTATTAAAGAAGAGATTTATCCGTCACTGGAAGGGCGTGTATTCACTGACTCGGCACCAGTATTAGACCGCGCATGGGCCGTCAAAGCAGGACTAGGCTGGGTTGGCAAAAACACCAACCTCATACACAAAAAACTGGGCAGCTTTACGCTTATTGGCGAAATAATATGTAACCTGGAGTTAAAACCAGACAAGCCCATTAAAGAAGCTTGTGGCGGCTGTCAACGATGCATTGATGCCTGTCCTACAGGTGCACTTATTGGGCCCTATCAACTGGATGCTAATAAGTGCATCTCCTACTTAACCATTGAGCATCGCGATGAATTACCAGAAGAACTAAGGAATCAATTTAACAACTGGGCTTTTGGCTGTGACATTTGCCAGGAAGCCTGCCCCTGGAATTGGAAAGCAAGACCAACAAAGGAAGAAGCATTCGTGCCACATCCTGATTTATTATCACTATCAAAAGATGACTGGCACAACATGGATGAGGAAAAGTTCAGAGAACTCTTTCGAAAATCGGCGGTTAAGCGCACTAAATACTCAGGCCTCAAACGCAATTTGAAATTTCTCAAATAGCAGCCATAAAAAAACCGGCTCAAAGCCGGTTTCTATATCTTATCTCAAAATTATTATGCTTTATCCGGATAATAACCTTTTATAATACCGCGCTGCGAATTACGGACAAACAGAATAATTTCGTCGCGCTCTTTTGAGGCGGGCATTTCTGCTTCAATGCGTTCAATAGCTTCTGAGTTATTTAGTCCCATCTGGAATAAATAACGATAGATATTCTGAATATCGCGAATTTGCTCATTACTAAAGCTACGACGACGCAAACCGATTGAGTTCACTCCGGCATATGAAATACGCTCACGTCCGGCTTTTACATAGGGAGGAACATCTTTACCAATCAGTGTACCTCCGGCAACCATTACATGAGCACCGATGTGCACAAACTGATGTATCGCTGAAGTACCACCAATAATAGCAAAATCGTCAATAACAACCTCACCTGCTACCTGCACAGCATTGGCTAAAATTACATTATTACCCACAATGGCATCATGTGCAATGTGTGTATAAGCCATCAATAAACAGTTACTTCCCACAACCGTTTTACCCTTTGCTTTTGTACCTCTGTTAACAGTAACACACTCGCGAATGGTTGTGTTATCACCAATTTCGGCCGTTGTCTCCTCACCTGCAAATTTCAAATCCTGAGGTACTGCTCCAATCACGGCACCCGGAAAAATCTTACAGTTTTTACCAATTCTTGAACCTTCAAGAATAGTAACATTTGATGCAATGGTTGTTCCCTCTTCGATAACAACATTTTTGTCAATCGTTACAAATGGTTCTATAACAACATTGGGAGCAACCTTTGCTTCCGGATGTATATATGCCAATGGTTGTTTCATTTTAATTGTTTTAGTTCAATATCCTTTCCTGATTCTGTTTAAAGAATATGCTTATTTGGTGTATATTATTTGTTTTTTACTACTGATGCCATAAACTCACCTTCTGACACAACTGTATCACCTACAAAAGCTGTGCCTTTCATATTAGCCATACCACGACGGAATTCGGTCATTAATTCGAGTTTGAATATGATGGTATCACCCGGCACTACTTTCTTGCGCAATTTTACATTGTCTATTTTCAAGAAGTAAGTACTATAAGCTGCGGGATCGTCAACTTTGTTTAAAATAAAAATACCTCCTGCCTGTGCCATCGCTTCAATCTGAAGAACAGCAGGCATCACTGGCTCTCCGGGGAAGTGACCAACAAAGAAGGGTTCATTTGCGGTAACGTTCTTCACCCCTACAATGTGCCTCTCTCCCATCTCAATAATCTTATCGATCAATAAAAATGGATAGCGGTGTGGCAACATCTTTTTAATACTATTGATGTCACAAAGGGGCTCTTTTGTAGGATCATAAACAGGCACTTCTGGTTTAAGAGCACGCTTTTTAATTTCCTTACGAATTAACTTAGCAAACTCAACATTGGCCATATGACCAGGTCGGTTAGCAATAATACGTCCTTTAATTGGCATACCACAGAGGGCCAAATCACCTATCACATCTAATAATTTATGACGTGCAGGTTCATTAGGGTAAACCAGCTCTAGGTTATTAAGTATTCCTGTAGGACGCACTTCAACACGCGGCTGATTAAATAAGTCAGCCAGTTTATCTAATTCTTCTTGTGTTACTTCTTTATCAATAATAATGATGGCATTATCCAGGTCACCACCCTTAATTAAATTATTTTTCAAAAGTGGCTCCAGCTCATGCAAGAAAACAAAAGTACGACAAGCCGACACTTCAGATTCGAAATCATCTAAACTATCAAGCGTTGCATATTGGTTGGAAAGCAAAAGCGATTTATCGAATGATATTTTCACATCAGCATTAAACTCATCGTCAGGCAATGCTACGATTTTAATACCACGCTCTTTATCTTCAAACTCCATCTTTTCTTTCACCACGAAATACTGACGTTCTGCATCCTGCTCTTCAATACCAGCCTTTTTAACAGCCTCAACAAAAAACTTGGAGCTACCGTCTAAAATAGGTGCTTCGGGTCCATCCACCTCGATTAAGCAGTTGTCTATCTTCAGTGCTGTCAGCGCTGCCAGACAATGCTCAATGGTACTCACTTTAGCTTCACCCTTTTGAAGCACTGTTCCACGCTGAGTGAATGCTACATTATCAGCCAAGGCATCAATCACCGGCTGTCCTTCAAGGTCAATTCGTTTAAATTTATAACCATGATTAACCGGTGCCGGCATCAAAGTGAAATTTACATTAACTCCTGTATGTAAACCTGTTCCTTTAAGGGTAACAGGTGCTTTTATGGTCTTTTGCTTTTCTGTCATAACTTTCGTCACTCAACAATATAATATACTTTTCTGCTTCTTATTTCAGATTATCCATATCACGTTGCAACTGATCAACCTGCATTTTCAAATCAGGTAATCGTCGGAAAACTGCAGAAGCTTTATAGAACAATTTAACATCAATAACCGGAGACCCCATCAAGGTTAAACCTTCTTTCTTAATGGTTCCGCCAATTCCTGCTTGCGCTCCAACTTTAGTACCATCAGCAATATTGATATGGCCTCCAATACCAACCTGGCCACCGAACATGCAGTTTTTACCGATTTTAGTTGAACCGGCAACACCAGTTTGCGCTGCAATCACTGTATTTTCACCAACCTCTACATTGTGCGCTACCTGAATTAAATTATCGAGCTTAACACCTTTTTGAATAACCGTAGAACCCATTGTAGCACGATCAATGGTTGTATTGGCTCCAATCTCGACATGGTCATTTAAGACCACATTACCGATCTGTGCTACTTTCTTATATTCATTTTCCGAATTTGGTGCAAACCCAAATCCATCGCTACCAATTACTGCACCAGCGTGTATAGTACAGGCTTTACCAATAACGCAATTTTTGTACACTTTAACACCTGGATAAATAACAGTGTTATCACCAATTTTTACGTTATCGCCAACATAAGCCTGCGGGTAAATCTTTACATTGTCTCCAATCGTTACATTTTCTCCTATGTAGGCAAATGCCCCAACATAAACAAAATCACCTAAACTGGCTGATTCAGAAACAAAAGAAGGTTGTTCGATACCTGTTTTTTGCGGCTGGCTTTGCTCATACATTTCCAAAAGTTGAGCAAGCGCCTCATACGCATTGGGCACACGTATTAAAGTGGCTTTAATTTCCTTTTCGGCTTCAAAGGAATCGTTCACAATCACCACCTCTGCATTGGTAGTATAAATATATTGACTGTATTTCGGATTCGCTAAAAAAGTAAGTGTTTCAGGCTTACCTTCTTCTATTTTAGATACATTTCTAACTATAGCTTCTTCGTTTCCTTCTACCTTGCCGTTTAATAATTCGGCAATCTGACCAGCTGTAAACTTCATATGTCTAAACTATGTTATTTAAAAATGACATACGGAACCCGTCATTGCTATTTCATTTTGCTTGAATTCAACAGCAATAACGCATTCATCTTAACAATAACCTGTTAGTCAACTCATTAGCACCATAAGCCACAAATAATTAATTAAAATTAAGGCAGATGATTAACGAGCTATACGTCAAAAAATTTGGTGCAAATCTAGTAAATATATTTACTTTAGAAAAGTACTGTTTCTGTTTGCAACCGATATTCAATACTCTTCGGATAACATATATAATGCTTCCTTACTGTTTTGCCCAAAACCGAAAGATTAAGCATATCCGATGCATTTGCAATATCTTTTAGTTCCTTGTTATTAAATAAAATCTCAATCTTATCGTCTTTTATGCTATAGGCATTATTTGTTATAGTGTCGGCAAATACAAAATACTTAGCTACTTGTGACGATTTCAAACCAAACTCTTGCATTGTGGCTTCTTTAATTTCCTTCACCAGTTCAGGTTTAATCGGTCGGTCTGATAATTTAATGCGCCACAACTTTCGATTGACAAATCCCTTGGCTAAAGTCGATAAAATAATATCTGAATGTTGCGTCCACGTCTTTATGGAGCACATAATGTCATCATCATCGAGCATGGTGAAGTTATTTAATACGTCATCACTCTTGTAGAAATCCTGAAGCTCTGGTTTGTTTTTAATAAAAAACAACAAATGTGGCGGAGCAAATAATTCTTCTCCTTTAGCAACTAATTTCTTAGCACGCTTTAACAGATGCACCAACATTTGCTCAGCAGCCAAAGCTGTTTTGTGCAAATACACTTGCCAGTACATCAAACGACGAGCCACCAAAAACTTTTCAATGGAATAAATGCCTTTGGATTCAATCACCAACTTATCATCAACAACATTTAGCATTTTTATAATACGGTCTGAACCAATAACACCCTCCGAAACACCTGAGAAAAAACTATCTCTTTTTAGATAATCAAGTCTATCCATATCCAGCTGACTGGATACTAATTGATGCAAAAACTTTTTTGGATAAGTATTATTAAATATTTCAATCGCCATATTTAGCTGACCACCAAACTCATCATTTAACTTTTGCATTATCATTTGTGAAATATCTTCATGCGACACTTCTACCAGCGAATGTTCTAAAACATGGCTAAATGGTCCGTGACCAATATCGTGCAACAAAATTGCAGCGTGGACAGCAATGGACTCTTCTTCTGTTATATTCAGACCTTTCGCATGAAGTGTTTCAACAGCAGAAGTCATCAGATGCATAGCGCCCAACGCATGCTGAAATCGGGTGTGCATCGCCCCTGGATAGACAAGGTGAGTCAATCCCAATTGTTTAATTCGTCTTAACCGCTGAAAATAAGGATGCTCCGTCAAATCATATATTAAGTCGAATGGCACTTTTATAAATCCATGAACCGGATCATTAACTATCTTTCTTTTATTCAAATCCAATCATTTAAATGTCAGGATGACAAGATACGAAAATCACGGTACTCTCATCTTAATTTTAGGATCAAGACTATAAATGAGTGCTTCATGGAGTAAAAATCAGGAATAAACACGAACAACATATTTTCCGTAAAACATCCATTTGGATAAATCTACTATTATTACTATTTTTGCGCTTGATTTACCGAGGGATTGACTTAGGGGACAAAATAGTCCCCTATTTTATTAAACAAAAAGCATGATTAAGGAATCTTTGATACAAGGTATAATTGACAAGAAACTGCAGGAAGACGAAATGTTTCTTGTAGAACTGGAAGTGAAACCTGGCAATAAGATACTTGTGATAGTGGATCACGACAACGGGGTGCCTATCAGTTACTGCATAGAATTAAGCAAAGTCATTGAAGCAGGCCTTAATCGTGATGAAGAAGATTTTGAATTGGAAGTTGCCTCTGCTGGTATTGGACAACCATTTAAAGTGAAACGCCAGTATCAGAAAAACATTGGGCGTGAAATTGAAGTCCTTACATTAGAAGGAAAAAAATTCAATGGTAAACTCACCGAAGTAGCCGACGACACATTTAGCGTTGAAATTGAAGAAAAAGTGAAGGTAGAAGGTAAGAAACGCAAGGAATTGCAGGTGAGAACGGTAAATTGTAAATTTGACGAAGTAAAACAGGTAAAAGACATTATATCTTTTTAAATATTCCTTAGGATATGGAAAATATTAATCTGATAGATACGTTTTCGGAGTTTAAAGAACTCAAAAATATTGATCGTGCAACCATGATCAGTGTATTGGAAGATTCATTTCGTAGCGTTTTAATCAAGCGTTTTGGAACGGATGAAAATTTTGACGTTATCATCAACGATGATAAAGGGGACTTTGAAATATGGCGTAACCGCGAAGTGGTGAAAGATGAAGATTTAGAAGATGAGAACCTTCAGATTTCTCTATCGGAAGCCAAAAAAATTGATGACGATTACGAACTGGGTGAAGAAGTAACCGACGAAGTTAAATTTCTTGACTTTGGCCGAAGAGCAATTCTTAGTCTTCGCCAGAACCTATCAGCACGTATCCTTGAATTGGAGAAAGACAATATTTACCACGCCTACAAAGACCGTGTGGGTGATATTGTAACGGGTGAAGTTTACCAGATTTGGAAGCGCGAAATTCTTATTATCGACGACGAAGGCAACGAGCTTATTTTACCAAAAGCCGAGCAAATTCCTTCTGACTTCTTCCGTAAAGGCGATAACGTGCGAGCTGTCGTTGTTAAAGTTGAAATTCGCAACAACAACCCATTGATTATTCTGTCGCGTACATCTCCTGTATTCCTTGAGCGTTTATTCGAGCTGGAAGTACCAGAGATTTTCGATGGCTTAATTACCATTAAAAAGATTGTTCGTGTACCTGGGGAAAGAGCAAAAGTAGCTGTTGAATCATACGATGAGCGTATTGATCCGGTGGGTGCTTGTGTGGGTATGAAAGGATCGCGTATCCACGGTATCGTGCGTGAGTTAAGAAACGAAAACATCGACGTTATTAACTACACAAGCAATACACAATTATTTATCCAGCGTGCTTTAAATCCTGCTAAAATTACTAACATCAAGATACTGGAAGATCAAGGAAGAGCTGAGGTTTACCTTCGTCCTGAAGAAGTATCGTTAGCAATTGGTAAAGGTGGTCTGAACATTCGTTTAGCCGGACAGTTAACTGGATACGAGTTAGATGTGTACCGTGAGGCGGAAGAAGACGAAGAAGATGTGAAGTTGGATGAATTCGCTGATGAAATTGAAAGCTGGGTATTAGATGAGCTAAAAGCGATTGGTTGTGACACAGCCAAATCAGTGCTAGACTTATCTAATGAAGACCTTGTTAAGAGAACTGATTTAGAAGAGGAAACAATTCAGGAAGTTAGGGATATATTAAGCGCTGAATTTGAATAAATCGCTATATTTGCCCGCAAGAATTGAATCCAAACAAGAAAAATTATAAGAAGAGTCCTGTTATATGGCAGTTGGAAAAAGACTTAGTAAAGTAGCACGAGAATTCAATGTTGGACACCACACCATTGTGGAGTTCCTGCAGAAGAAAGGTTTCAAGGTAGAAACTAACCCGAATACAAAAATCTCGGAAGAGATGTATTCGCTTCTGTCACAAGAATATCGTGGCGATTCACATGTTAAAAAAGAATCGGAAAAACTGGCTAAATTAAAAGAGAAGTCGAAGAAAGAATCGATTTCACTTTCTGATATCAGAGATGATATTGAGCCAGCTCAAGAAAAAGAAAAACCGGCTGAGACACCGGCTGCCAAGGATGAATCCGGACCTAAAGTAGTTGGTAAAGTTGATTTAGACGCTTTCAAGCCGAAAAAGAAAGAAGCGCCAGCCCCTGCTCCTGCTCCAAAAGAAGAGAAGAAGGTTGAAGCGCCAAAGCAAGAAGCGCCTAAAAAGGAAGAGGAAGAAAAGCCAGTTGAGAAAAAGGTAGAAAAGAAAGTTGCTAAAAAGCCTGAGCACATTCCTACAAAAGTAGAACCTGCTGAAGAAATGAAGGTAGTTGGTAAAATTGACTTGGATAAAAAACCAAGTAAGCCAGCAGACAAGCCTAAGCAAGAAAAAGCTCAGCCTAAGGCTGAAGTAAAAAAGGAAACACCTGCTCCAAAGCCAGCTCCGGAATCAAAAGCTAAACCAGCTCCGAAAACAAAACCGGCAGCTGAAGCTCCTGCCAAGCAGGAAGAGAAGCCAAGTGAAGAAGATACTTTTAGAGCAACACAGGTTAAGAAATTATCTGGTCCAACGGTGATTGGTAAAATTGAATTACCTAAAACACCAACAAAATCAGATAACAAATCGGCTGCCGATAAAAATGCCAATAAGAAGCGTAAGCGTAAGCGCATCAAAAAAGATAAAGAGAAGGTTGATATTAACCAGAAGCAACAACAAGGCGGCGATAACAAGCAGCAAGGCGGACAAGGTGGCGGTCAGCGTAACGACAACCGTCCACAACGTCAGCGTCCTACTCGCGTTAAGAAACGCCCTGTAAAAACGGAGGTTAACGAGGAAGATGTACAAAAGCAAATTAAAGATACTTTAGCGCGCTTAACATCTAAAGGAAAGAGCAAAGGTGCTAAACACCGTCGTGAAAAACGTGAAATGCAGTCTCAACGCCAGCAGGCTGAGATGGAGCAGGCAGACAAGGAAAAGTCAATTTTGAAAGTTACGGAGTTCGTTACAGCGAATGAATTGGCCAACATGATGGAAGTACAGGTGAACCAGATTATTGCCACCTGTATGAGTTTAGGCATGTTCGTTTCTATCAACCAACGACTGGATGCTGAAACATTAGCTCTTGTAGCCGAAGAATTTGGTTATACCATTGAATTCGTCAGTGCCGAGGTGGTTGAATCCATTATCGAAGAAGAGGACAAAGAGGAAGATTTAGTAGATCGTCCCCCAATTGTAACCGTGATGGGTCACGTTGACCACGGTAAAACCTCATTGCTTGACCACATTCGTCAGGCCAACGTAATTGCCGGTGAGGCAGGTGGTATTACACAGCACATTGGTGCCTACAGTGTAACACGCGAAGATGGTCGTCAGATTACCTTCCTGGATACACCAGGTCACGAGGCCTTTACAGCGATGCGTGCTCGTGGTGCCCAAATTACCGATATTGCCATTATTATTGTAGCGGCTGATGATAACGTGATGCCTCAAACTGTGGAGGCCATCAACCACGCGGCTGCAGCAGGTGTACCTATTGTGTTTGCCATTAACAAAATTGACAAGCCGGGTGCCAATCCAGATAGAATTAAAGAAGAACTGGCCAATATGAACTACCTAGTTGAAGACTGGGGTGGTAAATACCAGTGCCAGGAGATTTCAGCCAAGAATGGTGTTAACATCGAAGAGCTGCTTGAAAAAGTATTGCTCGAAGCTGACCTTCTTGAGTTGAAAGCCAATCCAAATAAACGAGCGGTTGGTTCGGTTATCGAATCATCACTTGATAAAGGACGTGGTTATGTAACGACCTTATTGATACAAAGCGGAACCATGCGTGTAGGCGACATGATACTGTCAGGTTCACACTATGGTCACGTGAAAGCCATGTTTAACGAGCGTAACCAGAAGGTTGACGAAGTAGGGCCATCAGAACCAGCATTAGTACTTGGTTTAAATGGTGCTCCTCAGGCGGGTGAGCGTTTCAACATCATGGAAGATGAGCGCGAAGCCAAAGATATTGCGACAAAACGTGAGCAATTACAACGTGAGCAGGGCATGCGCACCAAGAAGCATATTACGCTTGACGAAATCGGTCGTCGTATTGCCATTGGTAACTTCCAGGAATTAAATGTGATTGTGAAGGGGGATGTGGATGGTTCTATCGAAGCATTATCTGACTCATTAATCAAATTGTCAACTGAAGAGATTCAGGTGAATGTGATTCACAAAGCAGTAGGTCAGATTTCAGAATCGGATATCATGTTAGCAACAGCTTCAAACGCTATTGTTATCGGTTTCCAGGTTCGTCCATCGATGGCTGCTCGTCGTATTGCCGAGAAAGAAGAAATCGATATTCGACTTTACTCCATCATCTACGATGCTATTGAAGAGTTGAAATCAGCCATGGAAGGTATGTTATCACCAGAAATCAAAGAAGAGATTACAGCAACCATCGAAATTCGCGAGACATTCAAAATTTCGAAAGTGGGTACCATCGCTGGTTGTATGGTGAAAGAAGGAAAAATCAAGCGTACCAATAAAATCCGTCTTATCCGCGAAGGAATTGTGGTTTACACTGGTGAGCTTGGTTCTCTGAAACGCTTTAAAGACGATGTGAAAGAAGTAGCATCGGGTTACGAGTGTGGTTTGAACATCGACAAATACAACGACATTAAGGTTGGTGATATTGTTGAAGCTTACGAAGAAGTGGAAGTAAGCCGTAAATTGTAAAATAGTTTCACACTATATACTAAAAATGGTCATCCGATTGGATGACCATTTTTGTTATATAATAACTCAGGATAGTATTAAATTAGACCTGATTTCAGAAGATTCTCCAAATCCTCTGGGGTATCAATCCCATGCGATTCTTCAGTCGTTTCTTCCACTCGAATGGAATAGCCATTTTCAAGCCAGCGCAATTGTTCTAACGATTCGGCAGCTTCTAATTGACCAATTGCCAATTGAGTAATTTCAAATAATACATCAGCACGATAACCATACAAGCCAACATGGTTGTAGTAGGAATGCTTGTCTGTCCATTGACTCTCCTCCACACCCCTTAGATAGGGTATTGGTGAACGACTAAAATACAGAGCTCGTTTATCCTTACTTAACACCACCTTGGGCTTGTTGGGATTAAACAAATCGTCGGATGAGGTAACAGGCTTCACCAAAGTGGCCAGTTGGGTTGCTACATCATTAAAGCAATGTGCAACCGAAGTAATCTGTTTCGGGCTGATAAAAGGTTCATCGCCCTGTATGTTAATCACTGCGTAAAAATCACTTTGCTCCAGCTCTTTTACCTTTGTTAGAGCTTCAGCACACCGGTCGGTGCCACTCTGATGGTTGACTGAAGTCATCACCACCTTGCCTCCAAATGCTAATACTGCTTTTTCAATACGTTCATCATCCGTGGCCACATAAACACAGTCCAGCTCTTTATTGGCTTGTTCATACACGCGTTGAACCATAATTTTCCCACCAATATCTGCCAATGGTTTCCCTGGAAAACGAGTGGAAGCATATCTAGCTGGTATTATTCCCAAAATCTTTTTTGTCATTGCACTTTCGTTTATATCTCACAAATGTATCAAGTTAAACGCAAATTATTACAACCTATTTGGCAGAGCCTTGCTTTATCCATATCTATTTTAACAATTTTTGTTGAGCATCATAGATGTCAATTCTTTTAGAATTGTAACTTTGTCAGGTTATCTGCAATTTTAGCAGGTTATTCAACGATTGGATAGTGATATAGCAGTAAAGAATGGATTTACAACAAATCAAACAACGATTCGGAATAATTGGCAATTCGTTTGGACTCAACAGGGCCATTGATGTGGCAGTGCAAGTGGCACCAACAGATTTATCGGTGCTAATTACAGGAGAAAGTGGAACTGGGAAAGAGGTGATGCCACAGATCATCCACCAGTCAAGTGCCCGCAAGCATGGCTCCTACATTGCTGTTAACTGTGGGGCTATTCCTGAAGGTACTATTGATTCCGAACTCTTCGGACACGAAAAAGGAGCATTTACCGGTGCCTTATCCGATCGTAAAGGTTATTTTGAAGAAGCTAATGGTGGTACTATTTTCCTGGATGAAATTGGTGAATTACCACTTAATACCCAAGTTCGTTTATTGCGTGTATTAGAAGCTGGCGAATTTATCAAAGTAGGTTCATCCAAAGTTTTAAAAACTGATGTGCGTGTAGTAGCGGCTACTAACGTAAAAATGGAGCAAGCCATTAAAGAAGGTAAGTTTCGTGAAGATTTATTTTATCGTTTAAATAGTGTGCCGATTTCTATACCTCCATTGCGTGAGCGTGCCGATGATATTTATTTGTTGTTTCGCAAATTTGCTAATGACTTTGCAACACGCTATCGCATGCCGGCAATTCGCTTAACTGACGATGCTAAAGAAATGCTTCTGCGCTATCGCTGGCCGGGAAACATCAGACAGCTAAAGAATATTACAGAACAAATTTCCGTTATTGAGCAACAACGAGAAATCAATGGCGAAGCCATTACTAAATACCTGCCCTATCATTCGGGCGATAACCTTCCGGCCATTATAACCGACCATAAAAAGGAGGAATCCGACTTCAGTAACGAGCGCGAAATTCTTTATAAGGTGTTGTTCGATATGAAGAATGATATGAACGACCTGAAAAAGCTTGTACTGGATATGATGGAAAATGGAGGTGTGAATGCACAAGGCGAACATGCCCAAATTATCCAGAAACTATATCAAAGCGAAGATGGTGACTTTGTGCCCAATAATAATAACGTGCAACCGATGCCTTATTCACAACCTGTTCATAAGGAACACCATGAATCCATTCAGGATACTGAAGAGTTTGTCGAAGAATCGCTATCATTGGCCGATAAAGAAATTGAGTTAATTAAAAAAGCGCTCGATAAATACAATGGCCGGCGAAAACAGGCAGCGGTTGAGTTAGGTATATCGGAACGTACCTTATATCGAAAAATTAAAGAATATCAGATAGAACGATGAGCAAAATAAATATCCTATTAGTAGTATGTCTGTCATTAATTGTGAGCGCCTGCTCCGTTAGCATGACAATGAGCGGCGCCTCCATACCCGAAAATCTAAATACTTTTTCAGTACAGTATTTTGATAATCGTGCACCATTAATCAACCCGGTATTAAGCCAAAATTTAACAGAAGGGTTGAAAGACCGAATTGCCAATGAATCACGTTTAACACTCAAGGATGGAACCGGTGATGTAGATTTCTCAGGCGAGATTACAGGTTATAGCGTTCGACCTATGGCTATTCAGGCCGATGCAGTCTCTGCCGAAACACGGTTAAGCATGACGGTTAAAGTCCGCTATAAAAACTACAAAGACCCAAAACTTAATTGGGAAAGTTCTTTCTCAGCCTTCCGTGACTTTGAATCATCGCAAAACATTAATGCCGTTGAAGATGATTTAACAGCTGAAATGATTGAAGAAATTACTGAAAATATTTTCAACAAAGCATTTGCCGATTGGTAGAATACTATCGTTTTTAGCCCGATGAAAAAAACAGATTTTTTTGACATAGTAGCTCAACCAGCATTGCTTAATGAAGGCTCCCTACCTGCATTAAATGAAATAGTGGAAGAATTTCCCTGGTTTCAAACAGGTCGTATGTTACTGATTAAAAATCTTCATACCATTGAACATCTGCGCTTTAATGCTGAATTGAAGCATTCGGCAGCCTTTATCGCTGACAGGAAACGCTTGTTTGAACTCATCCACAACAACACTTCTGAAGCAACAGTTGAAAATGAATCGCTTGAGACAGCTGACACAACACCTACTGAACAATTTGTTGAAACCAAAGAAGAAAATACAAAATCTTCGGTAGGCATAACAACCAAGGTAAGCTCAATAGCTGATTATTTCCAAGCTGACGATGTGTATGAAACAGCTGATGGTGGTCAAATTGATTTCTCTCTCACGTCTGATAAGAATGCCAATGACGAATCATCGTCGATGGTGATGCCTAGTGCGGACTTTTTAGGTTATGAATCGGCCGATTTTGTTGGTTATGAATTAAAAGAAAGCATTGACCCTAAAGAAAAGAAAGATGAAAGCCACTCCTTCTCCGATTGGTTAACCATGCTTCGTCATGCCCCTGTTCAGGCAGAAGAACAACCTGTCAAGAAAAAATCGCAGCAAATTATTGATAATTTCTTACAGATTGATTCGCCAAAGATTGTTCCGACCCGTAAAATGGAGGAGCAAAAAACTGCAGTTCCTCCTGCTTTTAACGACAATTCAAATGACAGCTCGGACGACCTGATGTCGGAAACTTTAGCTGATATTTACATCAAGCAAAAGCACTATGATAAAGCAATTGGGATATATGAAAAGCTACGTTTGAAATATCCCGAAAAAAATGCTTACTTTGCACGTCGAATTAGCGACTTAGAAAAATTAACAAATTAAATAATTGAGCGAGATATGTATACTTTTGTTTCGATATTAGTAATCTTAGTAAGTATCTTTTTAATCCTTATTGTACTGGTTCAGAACTCTAAGGGTGGTGGTTTGGCCTCTAACTTTTCATCACAAAACCAGGTGATGGGTGTGCGTAAAACAACTGATTTCTTAGAAAAAGCAACCTGGACAATGGCAGCTGCTTTATTAGTATTGTCATTTGTGGCTGTAATGGTATTGCCAAAAGGTCAAATGGGTGGTGCTGAAATTGATGAGAAATTAAACACTTTGCCATCACAACAGCAAGAAGTACCAGCTTTCCCAACACCAGCACAAGGTGACGAAGCTACTACAGAAGAAGCTCCTGCTGAAGACGCTAACTAAGCAGAAAAATTTAAAAAAATATTAAAGAGGAAATCCGTTTGGGTTTCCTCTTTTTCGTTTATGGGCAATGAGTAGTCCTACAATATTTCCCGCTGATTTCGCAGATTAACGCAGAACATTATTTTGCAAAAGCAATTAAAAAAAACTCAGCGAAAATCTGCGTTATCTGCGGGAACCTATTCGTAACCTGCAATTTTGACTTTTGTGTCACGCCTCGCCTGTCAGACATCTGCAAAAAAGTCAGTGAAACTTATAAAAATATGTCATAAATTGCTTTGGCATACTTTGTGAGAAAACAGCAATCGTTATAATAAAAACAACATTAAAAATTAATAGATATGTCAGAATTAAAAGGAAGAATCTTAGCCGGAAAAATTTTGGTTAAGCCTCAGGCAGCTGAAACAACAACAGCAAGCGGAATTATCATTCCTGATTCAGCCAAAGAAAAGCCACTACAAGGTGAAGTCGTTTTAGTTGGTGAAGCTAAAAAAGACGAAGCAATGGAAGTGAAAATTGGTGATACAGTATTGTACGGTAAGTATGGCGGTACTGAATTATCAATCGAAGGCGAAGACTACTTGTTGATTCAACAGTCAGATGTTCTTTACATCCTTTAATTATTAATCCTGAATATTTAAAAAATACAGAAATGGCTAAAGAAATTAAGTTCAATATTGAAGCGCGCGACCTATTAAAAGAAGGTGTTGACGCGTTGGCTGATGCAGTAAAAGTAACATTAGGCCCTAAAGGTCGCAACGTTGTTATCGATCGCAAATTTGGTGCGCCATCCATCACTAAAGATGGTGTATCGGTTGCCAAAGAAGTTGAGTTATCAGACCCTTATGCTAACATGGGTGCTCAAATGGTGAAAGAAGTAGCTTCTAAAACTGGTGATGACGCTGGTGACGGAACAACAACTGCCACTGTACTAGCTCAGTCTATTATCAATGTTGGTTTGAAAAACGTAACAGCAGGTGCCAACCCAATGGAATTGAAAAAGGGTATTGACAAAGCGGTTGCTGCGATCGTTAAAAACATCAAAGCTCAGGCGCAAGAAGTTGGTGAGCACAGTGAAAAAATTGAGCAAGTTGCTACTATCTCAGCTAACAACGACAACGAAATTGGTAAGTTGATTGCTGAGGCCATGGAAAAAGTAAGCAAAGAAGGTGTTATCACTGTTGAAGAAGCTAAAGGTACTGAAACAACTGTTGAAGTGGTTGAAGGTATGCAGTTCGACCGTGGTTACATTTCTCCATATTTTGTGACTGATACAGAAAAAATGGAAGCTGATATGGAGAATCCATATATTCTTCTTCATGATAAAAAGATATCTTCAATGAAGGACTTGATGCCTACTCTTGAAGCAACTGCCCAAGCAGGTCGTTCATTAGTTATTGTGGCAGAAGATATTGATGGAGAGGCTCTAGCTGCACTTGTTGTTAACCGTTTACAAGGTCGTTTAAAAGTAGCGGCAGTTAAAGCCCCTGGTTTTGGCGACCGTCGTAAAGAAATGTTGCAAGACTTAGCTGTGTTAACTGGTGGTACTGTTATCTCTGAAGAGACAGGTTTGACATTAGAAGCAGTAACTATCGACAAGCTTGGTCAGGCTGAAAAAGTGACTATTGATAAAGAAAACACAACTGTTGTTAATGGTGCTGGTGAGAAAGAAGCTATTGATGCTCGTGCTAACCAGATTAAAGCTCAGATTGCCAACACAACGTCTGACTACGACCGTGAGAAATTACAGGAGCGTTTAGCTAAGATTGCCGGTGGTGTTGCGGTATTGTATGTTGGTGCTGCTTCTGAAGTAGAGATGAAAGAGAAGAAAGACCGTGTAGATGATGCTTTAAGTGCAACGCGTGCAGCTGTTGAAGAAGGTATTGTTGCCGGTGGTGGTGTTACTTACATCCGCTCTATCGCAGCTTTAGCTGATATTAAAGGTGAGACTGAAGATGAGCAAACTGGTATCGAAATCATCAAACGTGCCATCGAAGAGCCATTGCGTCAGATTGTATTCAATGCTGGTAAAGAAGGTGCAGTAGTGGTGCAGAAAGTGGCTGAGGGCGAAGGCGACTTCGGATACAACGCTCGTTTCGACCGTTACGAAAACTTATTGGAAAGCGGTGTGATTGACCCGGCTAAAGTAACACGTATCGCTCTTGAGAACGCTGCGTCTATCGCAGGTATGTTCTTAACAACTGAGTGTGTTTTAGTAGAGGAAAAAGAAGAAGCTCCGGCTATGCCAATGGGTGGCGCCCCAGGAATGGGTGGCGGCATGCCAGGTATGATGTAAGAATCATCATAAACAAATATATAAAGAGGGAAGTCGAAAGGCTTCCCTTTTTTTGTATATTAAACCTAAAAATATCACAATCTTAAGGATAGCAAAGCCAAAACTTCTTTATAATTGTTATATTTATCGAAATCTATTTCAATCATAATCAGACCTTAAAGCCTTATGACAATAGAAGACAAAAATTATTCACGTACTTTAAACGCAACAAACGGATTAGCATTTAATCTTAAATATATTGCCGACAAGCAAAACCTTTCGTGGTACAACAAGCAAGAATATCTTCAAAAGCAGTGCGAATATTGTGCGTTTACTTCATCTAAAAAAGAACCGATTCATAGTTTGATAAGAAGTGGAGTGTCTCTTTTTAATGATCATGAGCTATTAGTTGCCGATATTCATGCCGGAGAATATATTGGGGTTCATTTAAAACACATGCTCAATATTGTTGATGAAAACAAGGGAGCAGCAATAGCTTTTGAAGGCTCTAAAAATGCGCCCATAAAGAAATATCATTTCTCCTGTCATTTTATTGCAGATAAAAACCGACTGCCAATAACAACAGACCTTAATAAAAATTACAATAAGGTGATTTTTAGTCAAAACAACTTATCAATTAGCATTCTTGATGTTTATGGCCGAAACCCTATATATATTACAAGTTCATCAGCAGATGTGCTTGTTGACACCTTTCATAAAGTAGAAAAACAGATTGGCGTTAACTATTCGACCAATAGCCATCCATACATCAACCTGGTTATATGGAAAGAAGATAATAAATATATACTTGCTGCCATCCCAAGGGTAGTCTATAAACCAACCGAATTTTATGATGAAACCAACCTATGGGATATAGCGCCTGGGGTTTTAGAGATGAGCGGACTTTATTTAATAAGTAATCATAGTGAGTTTATTAGTGTTAATGTTGAACAACTTCAGGAAATTGCAAATGAGGTATCGTTTAGTAATAGCCATATATTAGAAATTATAAATACATTAGACCTAAGCTGACAATAAACGAATAACCAAACCCATATTATGTATTTTCAATTTGCTATTCTCCTTGCTATAATATTAACATATAGCATAATAGCAGGAAAAGTTGAACGCTATCCTGTGAGTGCGCCCATCATCTTTCTAACAATCGGACTAATACTGGGGCCAATTGCCCTTCATGTGTTTAATTTTAATTTTAATCGAGAAAACTATCAGCTTTTATCCGAGTTTGCTTTAGCATTGGTATTATTTAGTGATGCCTCAAAAGCTAACTTAAAAGTTTTAAAACACCATTTTGCCTTACCATCGAAGCTATTATTGATTGGATTACCCTTAACTATTCTGTTGGGCTATGTGATTGCCAGGATCCTTTTTCCACAATTTTCGTGGATTGAAGCTGCCATCTTAAGTACCATTCTTGCTCCAACTGATGCCGCACTTGGCGAACCTGTAGTCTCGAACAAATCAGTCCCGTCAAAAATCAGAGAAGGTATTAATGTTGAAAGTGGATTAAACGATGGTATCTGCGTGCCTATTTTATTGTTGCTAATAGCTGCGCAAAAAGTCCAGCATATCGAAACCTCTTCATTTAGTTATGGATTAAGCCTATTCGCAGATGAAATCGGGCTTGGGATTATAGTTGGTGCTTCTATCGCATTAGTTGGTGCTATTTTAATAAAGCAAGGTGTTAAAAACGGGTGGATTGAATCCTCATGGAGGACCACAATTATTATCCTAATCTCATTATCCAGTTTTACATTTGCCCAGGCATTAGGAGGAAGTGGCTTTATTGCTTGTTTTGTTGGAGGAATAACTTTTAATATCACGTTCAATCTAAATAAACCGGAATTTTTAGAAGGAAGCCAAGGCGTTGGCAA
The DNA here is from genome assembly GCF_025499605.1 of Carboxylicivirga litoralis. Lineage (GTDB taxonomy): Bacteria > Bacteroidota > Bacteroidia > Bacteroidales > Marinilabiliaceae > Carboxylicivirga > Carboxylicivirga litoralis. The sequence continues at coordinate 57,374 of NZ_JAFMVC010000009.1, forward strand.
AATATTAAATGCCGTGGTATGGCTAATTTTTGGAAGCGTTATTACCGGATGGATTTTACCCCAATTAACATTAGAAATTATCTTGTATTCATTATTAAGCCTTACTTTGATACGTATTCTTCCTGTATTACTAACACTATTTAATCACAAAATAAGTTTATATGCCAAGTTATTTACGGCTTGGTTTGGTCCCAGAGGATTGGCAAGCATTGTATTTGCAGCTATGGTTTTAGATGTAAATTTACCTCATGGAAATACAATTGTTGTAATTGCTCTGCTAACTATTTTATTCAGCGTTTTTGCCCACGGTATATCAGCAAACCCGATGGCTAAGGCATTTTTAAAATCGAACTAAGCCCTCAACTGTAAATATACCATTTATCTGTGTGCTGAACTCTAAGAAAAGGTCGAAAACGATGCCCTGCAAATTGGTGGATACATGAAACTTATTGAATTAGTCATAGGCAATAATTATCCCCCTCTGCATCTCAGTGTTTATCTTTCTCACCTATTCCCAGATTTTAATTAATTGAGTATCTTTGCAGTCCTTGTTAACAGATTGACAAGCTAATTGATTGAAAGTAATTGTAGATGAAGAATATACGTAATTTTTGCATTATTGCTCATATCGACCATGGAAAGAGCACCTTGGCTGACAGACTATTGGGACATACTGGAACTGTAACCGGTAAGGATGCCCAAGCCCAAGTACTCGACGATATGGATTTGGAGCGCGAGCGTGGAATTACCATTAAAAGTCACGCCATCCAGATGGATTATGAGTTTGAGGGTGAAAAATATGTCTTGAACCTGATTGACACACCTGGACACGTGGATTTCTCGTACGAAGTATCGCGTTCGATTGCAGCCTGTGAGGGCGCACTTTTAATTGTTGATGCCACACAAGGTATTCAGGCTCAAACAATCTCAAATCTATACCAGGCCATTGAAAATGACTTGACCATTATTCCGGTGTTGAATAAAATGGACCTTCCCAATGCCATGCCGGAAGAAGTAGAGGACCAGATTATTGATTTAATTGGTTGTGACCGTGAAGAAATTATCCGTGCCAGTGGCAAAACAGGCGAAGGTGTTGATGATATCTTAGCAGCTTTAATTGATCGTGTTCCTTCACCAGAAGGTGATAAAGATGCACCCCTGCAATGTCTGATTTTTGACTCGGTATTTAATTCTTTCCGTGGCATCATTGCTTACTTTAAAGTGGTGAATGGAAGTATTAAAAAAGGCGATCACGTCAAATTCTTCAATACTGAAAAAGACTATTATGCCGACGAAGTTGGTGTATTGCGCCTTGATATGGAGCCTCGAAAGGAGCTTAAGACAGGTGATGTTGGTTACATTATTTCCGGTATTAAAACCAGTAAAGAAGTTAAAGTAGGTGATACGATTACCCATGTTAAGGGTGGTTGCTCAACTGCTATTGGTGGTTTTGAGGAAGTAAAACCTATGGTATTTGCCGGTGTTTATCCGATTGATGCTGAAGATTATGAAGATTTGCGTGCTGCCATGGAAAAACTGCAGTTGAACGATGCTTCGTTAACTTACGAACCTGAGTCATCAGCTGCACTTGGCTTTGGTTTCCGATGTGGTTTTCTTGGCCTGTTACACATGGAGATTATTCAGGAACGATTGGATCGTGAGTTTGACATGGCGGTGATTACCACCGTACCTAACGTGCCTTATATAGCACACACAAAGAAGGGTGAAACCATTAACGTGCATACGCCATCTGAATTACCTGAACCAACGGTATTGGATGTTGTAGAGGAACCTTACATCCGGGCTTCGGTTATTACCAAATCGGAGTACATCGGTCAGATTATGACGCTTTGTCTTGGTAAGCGCGGCACACTAATGAAACAGCATTACCTAACGTCCGACCGTGTAGACCTGGAGTTTGAATTACCACTGGCTGAGATTGTATTTGACTTCTACGATAAGTTAAAGAGTATCTCGAAAGGTTATGCGTCGTTTGACTATCATCCTATAGAATTCAGAGCTGCAAAGTTAGTTCGATTAGATATTTTATTAAACGGTGAGAGTGTGGATGCTTTATCATCTTTAATTCACTTTGACAATGCGCAGGTATTTGGCCGCCGCATGTGTGAGAAGCTGAAAGAACTGATACCACGTCAGCAATTTGATATTGCTATTCAGGCAGCTGTTGGAGCGAAAGTTATTGCCCGCGAAACAGTAAAAGCGGTGCGTAAAGATGTAACAGCTAAATGTTATGGTGGTGATATCTCGCGTAAGCGTAAATTGTTGGAAAAACAGAAAAAAGGTAAGAAACGTATGAAACAGGTTGGTAATGTTGAAGTACCACAAAAAGCTTTCTTAGCGGTTCTTAAACTAGACTAGTATAAATTGATCCCTGTTGGGATGTTGGAAATAACTCGGGCCCGTCAGACTTTTGTTTGATGGGCTTTTTTTGACTGTTAGATATTGCTCAAACGGATGTCATCTTTTAATTACAAAATATTTATAAAGATGACATCCATCGTTAATTCACTTTAATACAAAAAAGCGGATGCTATTACTAACATCCGCTCTCAGTTAACTAATCAAATTAACCTATTGGCATGTTCGTTTGGCCGGGCCAATCATATTTTCCGGCTTTAATATTTCTTTTAACTGTTCTTCAGAAAGAATGCCTTCCTCCAACACAATCTCGTAAACACCTTTTCCTGTTTTCAACGCTTCTTTAGCAATGCGCGTGCTGTTTTTGTAACCAATATGGGGATTAAGAGCCGTTACAATACCAATACTCTTTAACACCATATTCTCGCACACATCTTCGTTGGCTGTGATACCATCCACACATTTGGTACGAAGCGTATCCATTCCGCGCATTAAAAACTGCATTGATTCCAGAATACTGTGGCACAATACCGGCTCCATCACGTTTAACTGCAACTGGCCAGCTTCGGCAGCAAAAGTCACCGTTAAATCGTTACCAATGACTTTAAAACAAATTTGGTTCATCACCTCAGGGATAACCGGATTAACTTTACCCGGCATAATAGATGAGCCAGGCTGCATCGGTGGCAAGTTTATCTCATTTAAACCGGCTCGTGGACCCGATGACAATAAGCGTAAGTCATTACAAATTTTCGAAATCTTAACAGCCATTCGCTTCAAGGCCGATGAGTAAATGACGTATGAACCTGTATCTGGTGTTGCCTCCACTAAATCGCTGGCTAAAACGATTGGATAACCAGTAATTTCGCAAAGGTGCTTCACGCATGCTTCTGAATAACCTTCAACCGAGTTAATACCAGTACCAATAGCTGTAGCTCCCATATTCACTTCGCGGAATAAATTGGCATTTTGTGTCAAACGCTCAATTTCCTCAGTAAGTGTTATAGCAAAAGCACAGAACTCCTGACCTAGAGTCATCGGCACGGCATCCTGCAATTGCGTGCGGCCCATCTTAATAACATCGGCAAACTCGGTGCCTTTCTTTTTGAATGCGTTAACAAGTAGCTGCAGGTGCTCAATTAAGATGTAGTTCTTCTTAATAAGCGACAATTTGATGGCCGTTGGATAAGCATCATTGGTTGATTGCGACAAGTTGACGATGTCGTTAGGTGAGCAATGCTCATACTGACCTTTTTCATACCCCATCAGTTCCAAGGCACGATTGGCAATCACCTCATTGGCATTCATGTTAACACTTGTGCCGGCACCGCCCTGAATCATATCAATCGGAAATTCGTTATCAAACTTACCTTCCATCACCTCTTTACAGGCTTGCACAACGGCATTTTTAACTTTGTTATCCACCAATCCCAAATCATGGTTGGCTTTAATAGCTGCCATTTTAACCACGCCAAGCGCCCAGATAAAATGACGATAATGGCTCAAACGAGCAGTAGATATATTAAAATTTTCAACCGCACGTTGAGTTTGTACACCATAGTATGCATTAACGGGTACTTGCAATTCTCCTATTAAATCGCTTTCAATACGTGTTGCCATAATTGATAGTTTTTAGTTATGTCAGTTGCAAATGTTGATGTTTTATAACTGGTAAAACATGTCATTCGTCATCAAAAAAAAGTGGGGTAAGAGTGCCAAAAATCAGTTTATCAGCACGCCTACCCCACTTTGGGGAAAGTCAATAAATAATCATTGTTTTTTGATTGAAAATTATCCAATCACGAAAATCCAATTACAATCTGTAAGTTTTGACTTTCACTGAATTTAAAAGATTTTAATCCATTTTATGTCGCACAACATAATAAATTGCTTACAAATTAATTATTCCGATAGCGTATTAGGTAGATAGTTTATTAGGATATACTTTTATTCTATATGCATTATCAATCCTTACATCGCACATCTTATAGATTTCTATTTTCAGCATCTTTAGCGGCTTGCGATTTACCATATGCTTTGCCCGCCATTTTCTCCACTTCTGAAATTTCAAAAGCAACAGCATATTGCGCCGTTCCTTTCTTCTTTGGTATATCAACCAAGGTAGCATTGCCCTGGCGACTAAAAGCAACTGTTTTGCCTGTTGCCACATCTTTAATTGTTGCCCTTTTAGCCACTAAACACCCAGGCAACATGGCCTTATCTGGCATCTCTCCATCCTCTAACAGCACAATTGCATATACTTTACTATTGTCTTTACTGCGTGTATAACGCACATTGGCCTCGGCAAATGGAGCTATAGCTCTGGTAGCATATATAGCTTCACTGTTCAACTTAATCCACTGTCCTAGATTGCGCACTGCCTCTACCTCTTTTTTATTAAACCAGCCTTGCGGCGAAGCGCCCAGATTCAATAATAGGTTACCTCCCTTTGAAACGATATCAATAAACTTATGTGTTAGCTGTCGTCCTGATTTTACATTGGTCTCATTACTATCTTCAAAACGATATGAGAAGCAACAGTTAACGGTCATACAAGTCTCCCAGGGAATTGGGTTTGACTCAGATGGAATATGTTGTTCCGGTGTACGATAATTCTCCCAGCGTCCGCCTACCCAGCGGTCAACCACCAAAATACCTGGCTGCTTCTCACGACACATCTGCCCCACTTCATCCATTTTCATATCTTGCCCCTGGTTGTTTTTATCAGCCCAGGCACCATCTAACCACAAAATATCAACATTGCCATAATCGGTCATCAGCTCTTCCACCTGGTTATAGAAAAAATCGGTAAAATTCCTCCACCAGTCGGGATGTCGTTCAATTTTATAGTTGACATTACGACCAGGTGAGTCGAACGATGGCGACCAATAGTAAGGATGATGCCAGTCTGGTTTAGAAATATAGGCTCCAATCATCATATTTTTAGCTCGCATAGCCTCAAACAATGAACCTGTGATATCGGCATATTTGGCATTGGCATATGGAAACTTCGGATTGGTGATTTTGTATTCCGTTTGTTTCGAGTCCCACATGGTGAAACCATCGTGATGCTTGGTGGTAAATACAAAATACTTAGCCCCCATTTCTTCAGCAAGTTCGGCCCATTGATCAGGGTTAAATCCGGTTGGATTGAATTGTAACGGCAACTCATTAAAATAATGCTCCCTGAATTTTCTAATATCGGCATGTGGAGTTAACCAATCCACATCTTCCGAAACCACGGGCCACGATTCACATAAACCATCAACCGAATAAGCTCCCCAATGCACAAAAAATCCCAACTTAAGATCTTGCCATTCATCCAGCTTTTCTAACACTGCCGGGTCGTTTTCTACAACATACTCTTTACCGCTCCATTGCGAAAAACCAATGGTAGCCAGTAGTGAAAATGCTGTCGTAAAGATAAATTTCTTCATATGAGTTTTATTAAACGAATTATAAAGATAAAAAAAAGGTACCCCCAACTGGCATTAAAAATACCAGGTTAAGGATACCTTTCATATTTTAAGTTACTAAACGAGTGTTAGTTTACTTTTTTAGAGTACCACTGGTAGGTTGTAACAAAGTGTACACCATTACCTACCTGACCATGTTCTTTAATCTGGTTTTGAATAGCACTTTCAACATGCTCTGTATTGTTTGAACGCTCTCTTTCAGGATAGTTGATACGGCGAGGTCTCCAACCTTCAGTGTCACCACCATTATGGAATGGCTGCTCGCTAAAATCAGCTGTTGGAATCACTTGTCCTAATACCATGTTTTCAATCTCAACATCAGCTGCATTATAAACCGGCATTTCCATCTTCTCTGTTCCAGGATAAGAACGACCAGTTGATGCATAACCAGGCTGCAGCTCAACATTTGTTCTGTTCCAGATAGCAAAAGCTTCGTAACCGCCTTGTGCTGTCATGCATGACTTCCAACGCTCTCTCCAGATAGTTTGGTAATCAATAGTACCAGACAAAATTGTGTTGATATAATCTGCTGATAAATCATCATACGAGATTTTTTCACCTTCAGTGACCGATTGCTTAGCAATGTATTCCCCTACAGAAGGAGCATCGAAGTATGTTGGATATTTCTCTAATGATAATTCAATTGCTTTTTCAAGGTTGGCATTAACTGTGCTTGGAACATTCCATCCGCGCATAGCTGCTTCTGCCAAAATATAGTATGACTCGTCGCCACTATATAAGAACAATGGAGCCGTGCGTTTACCTAAAGTCTCAGGGTTAACAATAGTCATAGTATGAAATTGGTTGTATTTAACTGATTCCTCCTCATTAATAAACCAATTACCAAATACTCTTTCTTCTTCACCAGCTTCATTTTTCTTAACCATTAAACCACGAACAGAAAAAGACTCTGTTCCTCCTCCTCTAAGCGGATTAAAAGTAACCGGCTTAAATGGTTCTCCCGGACGAGCTGCTTCTTCGAATGCATCAAAATCTTCCTGACCTGTCCAGGCACCAAAGCTACTTCCCTGATGAACAGCCTGTGAAGCCACATAGAAGATACGTGGGTCGCGGTTTTGCTGTGCCTGACGAAGCCATTCTTCACCAACAAACACATAACCACCACTTCCGCTAATTAAACTGGCAGCACCGTTAACAATCATACCCCAGTCACCACCTATATCACCAGTTGGGATAAGGGCAGCATCTGTTGTTTCGTTACTGGTAATATATCCGGCTGCATGATTAGCAGCTTCTTCAACAGTTGATTTAGCCCAAGCTTCATCACCATTAACACCACGTAAACCCATACGCAAGATTAAAGAGTTGGCTAATTTTGCCCAAGCTTCCTTACGCTCTGTATCATCGGCAATACCACCATAAATAATATCGTTAGATACTCTGAATGGCTTTGTCGAAGTTGACATTAAGGTGTTTCGTGCATCCTTTAAAACTTCAACGCCTTGCTTGTAAATATCTTCCTGGCTATCATAAGCTGGATAAAAAACTTTATTGTGGTAACCAATACCTGCCTCGTTAAATGGCACGTCACCATACAAATCTGTTACACGCTGAAATGAGAACTGCAAAGCAATATTAGCAATAGCCAGTTTTGCTTCGTTTTCGCCAGTAGCATCATCAGACAGCAACTCACGTAGGTGCACTCCATGTTTAATGGCGTCGGCATACATCTCCACCATTTTCGCTTCATTATATCCATCAGCCGTTCCGCTAAACGCCTGTCCTGTACGATAACCACACTGAAATAAACCAGAAAGTGGCCCTGCTAAAATTAATGCACCACGGTGCTCTTCGTGTGGAGAACCGTTGTAACGCATCCAAATACGTGTTAATAAGTAACCTTCTTCCATATCAGTTACCTTATTAGGATCCGTATTTATATTCTCAAAATCGTCTGTACAAGCTGTGCCAAATAAAGTCAGCACCGCTAAAAACATCCAAAATATATTATATTTCATTGTATTAGAATTTAATATTCAAGTTAAAACCAAAGTTACGTGGCAAGGATAGGCTACCGCGCTCAACACCAGCACCTCCGTTTGCAATTGAGAAAGTAGCCTGAGGATCAATGTTATCAGTTGCTTTCCAAACATATCCCAAGTTACGAGCGAAAACACCAACTGAAGCTCCGCGCATAAAATTCACTTTCTCAAACATTTTGGCTGGGAATGAATAGTTCAGATTAATTTCCTGCACTGCCAGGTACGAAGCGTCGTAAATAAACTGTTCGTTGATGCTGGCAATTTCCCCGAATAATTCCATTGGCGTAGAGGTAGTACCTAAACCTTCCAACTCAGCTGGGTACCAAACTTCTCCTTCGGTATACTGATCGCGCTGAAGCGTTGCTTTGTGCTTACCATTAGAATAAGCAGATGCTTCAGTGCTAGAATATAGTTCTCCACCAAATTTACCATCTAGCACAAAAGTCGCTCTCCAGTTTTTGTACGAGAAAGAGTTAATCCAGCCTAACATTGTTTTGTGGTAGGCATTACCCAATACATGTCTTTCGTCAGTACGTCTTGGACGGCTATTTTCATCTAAGGCGATAGTACCATCTTCATTTCTCATGTACTTATAACCCATAATCTGGCCGTATGCTTCACCCGGGCGCGCTACAATATTCACACTTGATGTTTCAAACAAGCTTAACTGAGGAACACCTTCGGTTAGGCTTAACACCTCATTTTTATTATAAGCATAATTCAGACGTGTATTCCAGCTAAAGTCAGCAGTACGAATCGGATCGGCATATAAGCTGATTTCAACACCGGCATTTTGAATAGCACCAGCGTTAATAATAGCATTGTGGAAACCAGAAGTGGCAGATGTGCTTACTTTTACAATCTGATTATTAGCTCTTGAGCGATACCATGCCGCATCCAAACCTAAACGGTTGTTAAAGAATTTCAAATCAACACCAAGTTCAACTGATTCGTTCATCGATGGTTTCAATTCTTTATTCGGAATGGTTCCGCCATCAATATGACCGTTAGCAGCATCTCCGCCATAACCCGGAATTTTGTTTGAGTTAATCTTATAGTTTAAAGCTAACATATATGGGTCGGTATCTGAACCTACCTCAGCCCATGAAGCTCTGAACTTACCAAACGTAAACCACGATGGCATGTTTATTAACTCAGAGAAAACAAACGATGAACTTACCGAAGGATAGAAATATGAGTTATTGTCCTCTGGCAAAGTTGATGACCAGTCGTTACGGGCAGAAAAGTCTAAATACAAATATGTACCATAACGGAACTGAGCGGTACCAAATACTGAATTAATTTTCTTCTTAGCGTAATTCGGCTCAATGGTACGATCGGCACCAAAACCTACACGTTGCATTGCCGGATCAGTAAAGTTCTCTTCGAACGTATTGATTTGATCAAACTCTTTAACCATAGTAGCTGCACCACCGTTAACAGTCATACCCCAGCCATCAAAGTCTTTGTTGAACGTTAATAAACCGTCAATATTGGTTTCTGTGTCGCGAGAATTACCTAACATGACACGACCTCGTGTGTAATAAGGTGTACCAATTGGCCATAACGAATTGTTCTTGAAGATGGTTAAGTCGTTACCATAACGAACCATAGCGCTTAAATTGTCGTTGAAGTTGTACTTCGCCTGCCCCATACTTAACACACGCTCTTTTTCGTATTTGTGCTTAATCTCGTTCAAGCTCCAGTAGATGTTACTGTCTCTGTTACCAAAACCAACAGGTAATCCTGTTTCAGCATCTTTATAGTCTTTTAAATCATCAAGCGGCACGTTATTAGGAACACCAACCAGGCTCACAGAAAATGGGCTGGCACCAATCATCTGATTTGATGACTCTTCATTAATGTACGATAACTTAGCTGTTAACTCTAATTTACCATCCCAGGCTTTTGTGTTTCCATTTAAGGTTATGATGTTACGATCATAACTGGTATTGGGCACCATACCTGTGTTATTCAGGTTACTGTACGACATACGCATTGTTGATGTCTCAGTATTGTGGTTCACTGCAATGTTATTACTTAACGTCACCCCTAAATCATAGAAGTTGTTTTCGTTGTCGTAAAACTTATACTCACGCTCATCACCACGGTAGTTGGTATACTTCTGTCCATTGTACTTCGCTCCCCACATAGCAGTGTTATCTTTCGCTTCCTGCTGGTTAGTAGGCATGTTGCCAAATGTACCCTGTCCGTAAACATCCTGCCAGTCGGTGTAAATACGAGCCTGGTCAATGGTTGTTGTTGATACAAAATCAATGGTTGTACCTTCGGCACCTTTACCTGATTTTGTAGTAATCATTACCACACCGTTAATCGCACGTGAACCATAAAGAGCCGTTGCAGCCGCACCTTTTAGTACAGAGATATTTTCAATATCATCGGCAGCAATACCCGACATACCGTTACCAGAGTCAATACCACCGTGGTCTTTACTATCACCGTTTGAGAATTGTGTGTTTGAGATAGGCACACCATCTACTACATATAAAGGTTCGTTTGAACCATCAGCAATGGCGGTACCACGAATAATAACAGAAGTTGAACTACCAGGTCCTTGTGCGGTAGAGCTTACCTGCACACCTGACAGACGACCAGATAATGCCGACATAGCATTCGATGGCTTAGCTGTTTCAAAAGCTTCATCACCAACCTCAGCCACTGAGTAACCCAATGCTTTCTTTTCACGTTTGATACCTAAAGCAGTCACAACAACTTCGTCCATGTTCATAACATCTTCTAACAAAGTAACATTGTAAGATGAACCTTCAGCCACAACCACTTCCTGAGTTGCAAAACCAATAAATGAATAAACAATTACACTGTTAGCTGACACCTCAAGTGAGAACTGACCATCTAAATTAGTGATAGTACCAACTGTGGTTCCTTTAACCGTAACATTTACTCCCGGTATACCCATTCCGAACTGATCAACAACCGTACCCGACACTTTAACTTTCTCTGGTTGTGCAACAGCAGTTACTTTTGCTTCTTCAGCCACAATCACTACCTGATTGTCGTACACTTTAAAATTGGCGTTTTCAAGTACCTCATTTAGCACCTCTTCAACACTCTCGTTTTTTGCATTAACCGAAACCAACTGATTGATATCCAACGTTGATTCATTGTACACAAACACCATGTTACTCTGTGCTTCAATAGCACTTAAACATTCTTTAAGAGATACCTCTTTTAATTTCAAATTAACCTTTTGTTCTTTCAATCGGCTTGATGCAAAGGCATCATTCGAACCAAGAATCATGATTAAACAAGCCAAAATGCCTGTCTTCATCAAATTTCTTGTTCTAACCGAGAAGAAGGATTTCCATTTCCCAGTGAAATTCATAAATTAGTAATTTAATTAAATGATTAAAAAAAGCTTTGAAGGGTGTGTTTTTGACCGAGCGCACCCTTTTTATTTATTCTTCTATATAAAACTCTATGTGATTATTATTCATTTTATAATTAACGCCTGTTAAATCGCATAAAGCCTGACAAACCTGTTCGATATCTTCGTCAAGCAAAAGCTTACCACTTAACTGCATTGGCATTACCTGCAACTCCTTGCAAACAGTAATCTCACAATTGTAAAATTGCTCCATTTGCTTCGCTAGCATTCTGATCGTATTTCTATCTAAACTCAAATAACCGTCTTTCCAACTGGTGTAAATGACGGTATTAACCTGCTTTACCTGAAGTGTATTGTTAATAACATGATAATTACACTTTTGACCAGGTTTTAAAATGGTTTGTTGTTTATTAAAAGTCGAGTTTCGTTCAACCTGCAATGAGCCCTCCACTAAAACTGCTGACTGAGCATTGCTATTTTTATAAGAACGAATATTAAACGATGTCCCTAAGACAGTATAAGTTATTTTATCGGTCAACACTTTAAAAGGCTTTGTCTTATTAGGAGTTACATCAAAATAGCCCTCTCCAACCAACATTACCTCACGTTTCTCGGCTGCATTAAAATGAATGGGAAAAATCAGCTGACTTCCGGCATTTAACCAAACTTGTGTACCATCGGCCAATGTCAGCTGTGCCGTTCTTCCATAAGGCACTTGTATGGTATTTAAATCCGCCTCAACCTTTTCAACCTTTTCAACACACATCTTATTGCCTTGCTTAAAACGGATACCTTGCTCATCGGCTGAAAGAGAGGCGTGCTGCTCGCTTATCGAAAAAAATTGTCCATCAGCTAACTCTAATGTTGTTTCTGTAACCTCTCCGGGATGTTCAATTTGTAAAACTGCATACTTATCTGTGCTTTTATTAAGAGACTGAAACGACAAACCAACAACTATTGAAATAGCAGCCGCAATTGAGCTTAAAGTTATTATCAGGCGTTTGTTATTCGACTGTTTATTGGTAATATTATATTTATCTACAAATCGATTCCAGTCATCATCGGCACTCGACACATTTTTAACTTCAGCCTCTTTTTTATAAGTATTAAACAAACGTTTGTTATCCTGGCTTTCATTAAGCCATTTATCCAACACCGTTATCTCATCGACCAAAGCATCTCCTGCCACATATTTCTCAATCAGCGACCTGTATTTTTGATTTATCTCTCCCATTTTTGCATCTTTCACTATTACTACACGCACTAATTCAAATCCCCACACTTTTTTTAAGAAAAAAATATCAAATGCTACTATGGAAGTAATGCCAAAACAAAAATGGCTGTTTTCAAATGCTTCAATTTTGTTTGCAAGGTCTTATTGGCCAAGGTAATGTGTCGCTCCACACCTTTAGAACTAATATTTAACTGTTGAGCAATCTCGTTGTGCGCATGTCCTTCAATTTTCGACAACTTATACACTTCTTTGCGCTTAACCGGTAGGTCTTCGATAGCTTTAAGAATCTCCGAAAAGACATAAAAATGGTCAGTATCTACATTGTGCAAATCAAAATCCAATCTGTAGACCCTATCAATGGCTTCATAATTTTTAGCAAAAGCTATGAACTTTTCGTGTACTTTATCGTGATTAAGTTGGTTTAAGCACTGGTTTCTGATGGAGCGATACAATAAACCAACAACCGACTGTTCGGTATCAATCGAACTATGTTTATCCCATAGTTTAAAAAAAGCATCCTGCACAATATCCTCAGCCACATCCGATTGACAAACAAACAAACTGGCATAATTACACAGACGTTTAAAATACGCTTTATAAAAAACCTGAAAAGCATCAATATCTCCTGCTTTAACCTTTCGGACTATTTCCTTTTCGTGGTTCATACGACTTAGATTATATGGCAAAATGTTAGCTATGGATTTACGATCGACGAAAGTAATTTTAATGCCATATTGCTACAATGGACAAATGTTCAGCTAGGTAAACAAATGTATACACCCCTTACATCAACCTGTTTATCTGCACATTACATTTAACGCCGTATTCGGGTAATTGCGCAAAAACATGAATGGTAGTATGACATACATCATGAAAACACCAAACAGTGTTACATAATACATGAATTAACTTAAGTAGGAAACGGGAAATATTATTACCAAAATGTTAATTCAAGCAAGCAATTACCATTTTACTAAAAAAGCATGCAGAATACTTTATTAAAAGCGTTTAGGTAAAGTATTGTCGTTTAAAATAGATCAAAACATTGATTACCCCATTAATTAAGTATTAATATATCTTATTTATAAGAATATCGCCTTAAATATTTGACAGTATGGTCCGTTCTACTTTGCGATTGATTAATATTAGCAACTGACATTTGCAGCACATTATTGACGATAGTCATTGAATAATGTCGATATAATCTAATCAAAAATGTTAAAAATGAAAGCTTTATCAAATTTTAAAAGTGCTGCAATTTCATTTGCAATCATGGCTTCTATTGCCATTGTTTATACCTCATGTGGTGAGGATGAAAAAATCGTTGAAGTAGAAGTAGAAAAAGAGGTGGAAAAAATTGTTGAGAAAGAAATCGACCCGAGAACAGATTACAAAACACCTAAGTATGTCTTCTTTTTCATTGGTGATGGAATGGCCAACGTACAGCTTAATGCTGCCGAAGCGGCTTTAAACAGTTCTGACTTTGGATTAAAATCAGTAGGCGTTGGTGCTTTAAACATGCAAGAGTTCAAAGTATCAGGTATGCAAACAACTCATGCCGAAGACCAGTATATAACCGATTCGGCAGCGGCTGCAACCGCTTTAGCAACAGGAAAAAAGACTACGGTTGGTACTATTTCGGTGAATGCCGATGATTCGGAAGATTTTAAGACCATGGCGGAAATGGCTAAAGAGCAAGGCATAAAAGTAGGCATTATTTCAAGTGTGAGCATTGACCATGCCACACCTGCCAGTTTCTATGCACACACATCAAGCAGAAACAATTACTACACAATTGGACAAGACCTTGCTAAAAGTAATTTCGATTATTTTGGTGGTGGCGGTGTTCGTTGGAACAAGTATGATTCTGATGGTGAGACTTCCGGTTTGGCTGAAGATGTTAACTTATTTTTAAACGCTCTGAGCTCAAATGCTTATACATATGTCGATACAAAATCAGAATTTGAGGCATTAACTTCTGAGAGCGGTAAAGTTTTTGCCACCCTTGAAACGTTTAAAACCGATGTAAGCTCCAACTCAGCAGCTCTTCCATACGAGATTGATCGTCCTGCAGACCAGCTTTCATTGGCCGACTTCACAAAAAAAGGAATCGAAGTTTTAGATAACGAAGATGGTTTCTTTATGATGGTTGAAGGTGGAAAAATTGACTGGGCTTGTCACGCCAACGACGCTGTTGCCTCTGCAATGGATGTGATTGCCTTTGACAAAGCTGTTGGCCACGCCATTGATTTCTATAACGAGCACCCTGATGAAACCTTAATTATCGTTACTGGCGACCACGAAACAGGAGGATTAACCTTAGGTTATGGTGGAACAAAGTACTCTACAGCGTTTACGTTGCTTAACTACCAAAAAATGTCGTACGATGCGTATTACAATAATATTGTTAAGAGTTGGGATCCTGCCACCATTACTTTTGATGAAGCCCTTGCTTCAGCCAAAGAATACTTTGGCCTTGGCGATGCTGACAAAACAGAGCTATTGACCAATACTCAAAATGGTGAAGTCACTGTTTCGTTGCAATTATCAACTTATGAAGAAGAAAGACTCCGCGAAGCTTTTAACTTGACAATTGACATTATGAATGGCTCAGTTAACTACTGGGAAGCCTGTGATGGATATGATATTGATGTATTTGGCGGAAACAGTTACAATCCTTTCGTGGTAACTGTTACGCATATCCTTAATGAAAAAGCAGGACTTGACTGGACCAGTTACTCACACACGGCTGTTCCGGTGCCCGTTCTAGCAATGGGACAAGGCGAGTATGTTTTTACCGGTTATTATGACAATACCGATATTGCCAAGAAAATTATTGAAGTAGCAGGTTACAATAAGTAATTTATAACACGAATAATATGCCACAAACTGCATGTAAAAAATTTACATGCAGTTTTTTCACTAATCATTTCTTATTATTAGCCAATGTCGACTCACAACAAACGCTATTCAAACATAGCCTTTACATTAATAATCCTGATTTCAACCATTCTATTATCAGTTCTTCCTACAGGTTTTGAAAACCCGATTCTTCTCAGAAATAAAGAGCATGTTAAATCAACTGTTATTAAAACAAACAATGATGACCTGAACAACTATGGTGTTGTTACTGTCGGCACCCAAGACTTACAACTCGTTCTTGAAAGTGGCGACTTTAAAGGGGATACAGTGGATGCTCACAATGTGCTTTTGGGACAAAAGAAATTAGATAAAATATTTGCCAAAGGAGACAAGGTATTAACGATTGTTCAAACAAGCGATACAGGAGATAAAGTCATCAGTGCACGAGCCGATGACCACTACCGCATTCATATAGAATGGATTTTATTGGCCTTATTCGCTTTGTTTTTAGTTGGCTTTGCCGGCATCACTGGCTTTAAAGCTCTGTTATCATTCTTGTTTACTGCCTTGGCTCTTTGGAAAATCCTTATCCCACTTTTATTAAAAGGCTTTTCTCCTATTATTGCTTCATTTGGAATTGTCATTTTAACAACAACTGTTATTATTATTCTAATAAACGGATTTTCGAAGAAAGGTATAGTAGCACTCAGTGGTTCAATTACCGGAGTTGGCATTACCACACTGCTGGCATTAGTTTTTGGTCACTTTTTTAAGATACCAGGTACCGTTCAGGAATTTTCTGAAACCTTGCTTTACACCGGAAATACCCACTTGAACCTCTCTGATATTTTTATCTCCTGCATTTTTATTGCCGCTGCAGGCGCTGTAATGGATGTAGCTATGGATATAGCAGCAGCGCAACACGAGGTATTAGACAACCATCCAACCATTAACACGAAAGAACTAATTAAATCGGGCTTTAACGTGGCTTATCCGGTAATAGGCACCATGACCACAACCCTACTTTTTGCCTACTCAGGAAGTTTCATGTTCGTATTTATGGTGTTTATGGCCAAAGGCACTCCCATGATAAGCATCTTTAATACTAATTACATTGCGGCTGAAGTATTACATACCTTGGTTGGTAGTTTTGGATTGGTATTAGTAGCACCTATTACTGCAATAATTGGTGGTGTTATGTATGTAAAAAACAGATAATTAATACTAAGTACATTAAAATAAAAATCCCCTTGAGAACTCAAGAGGATTAATCGTTTAATATTATTTGACACAATTAGTCTTTTTGCTCCAACTCATTTATATCATAGCTTTTAAGCGGATTCTTCGACAGCTCAATATTCATCTTGCGGTTGCGACAAACATCAACAGCCAGGTAAACAGCCTCTTTGAACGAATCGGCATTCGCTTTGTCTTGTCCTGCAATATCAAAAGCTGTTCCATGGTCGGGCGATGTACGTATAAAGGGTAAACCGGCTGTAAAATTCACTCCCTTTGAGAAGGTCAGTGTTTTAAAAGGAGCCAAGCCCTGGTCGTGATACATGGCCAAAATTGCATCGAAATTACGGAACTGATCGCTACCAAATAGTCCATCGGCAGGATATGGTCCCAATGCCATAATGCCTTCTTCTTTAGCTTTATTGAGCGTTGGAATTATAATTTCCTGCTCTTCATTTCCGATCACACCACCATCGCCTGCATGCGGATTTAAACCTAATACGGCAATGCGTGGCTTACGAACAGAAAAATCCTGCTGAAGCGTTTTATTTAATGTACGCAACTTCTTTAATATACTTTCTTCTGTAATATTTGCGGCTACATCTTTTATTGGTACATGACCAGCCACCACACCAACTTTCATGTGCTCTGATACCATTAGCATCAACGCTTCACCTTCACCTGCAACCTGGTGTAAATATTCGGTATGACCTGGGAAGTTAAATGACTCTGATTGAATATTTTCTTTGTTAATAGGTGCTGTTACTAACACATCAATCTTACCATCTTTCAAATCATTCACAGCTTTTTCCAAAGCTTTAAAAGCAGAATCACCTCCAATAGTGGTTGACTTACCCAGTTCAACACGAATATTGTCATCCAGACAGTTAATAATGTTAACTCGCTTATTGTGGGCATCATCAACACTATTAATACTGTTCAAACTGAAATTTGGAATATTCAATGCCTTACGATGATAAGCCGCTACTTTTGACGAACCATAGATAACCGGAATGAAAGAATCAAAAATCCTGGCATCTGATAAAGTCTTAAAAATAACCTCGTAACCAATACCGTTTATATCGCCGTGGGTGATGCCCACTTTTATTTTATTTTCGCTCATAAGTACTGTTTTTCTGATTTTACAAACTGTAAATCAGTAATTGTGCACTAAAATTAGTAATAGTTAATTAGTTTTTAGGCAGTAGACAGCAGTTTTATTGAATTAATGCTTCAACTAACTGAACTAGCACTTGCTTTTCAAAAACTCATACAACATTCGAACACCAACACCGGAAGCTCCAGCTCCCCGATAACTATCTTCTTTCTTCACAAAAGCCGGCCCTGCAATATCTAAGTGAATCCATGGACTTTCAACAAAATGACTTAAGAACTTACCAGCTGTAATAGCACCAGCTTCACGCCCACCAAGGTTTTTAATGTCAGCAATATCCGATTTAATCAGCTCACCATATTCGTCCCAGAATGGAAATTGCACAACGCGCTCATACACGCAATCACCAGCATCCTGCAGTTGTTTAAACACCTCATCTGAAGCCGATCCCATACCAACCGTTGCATATTGCCCCAAAGCCATAACAGCGCTTCCTGTCAATGTTGCTAAGTCAATGACTAACTCCGGTTCATACTTTTTCGAGTACGATAGTGCATCAGCTAAAATCAGTCGCCCTTCTGCATCAGTATTCAACACTTCAACCGTTTTTCCATTGTGCATGGTTAAAATATCACCCGGAACAATGGCATTACCTCCTGGTCGATTATCAGTTGCCGGAATTAACCCAATCACATGAACGGGTAATTTGTTAGAAGCAACAGCCACCAACGAACCAACAACAGATGCTGCACCGCCCATATCGGCTTTCATATCATCCAAACTTCCCGGAGGTGTTTTAAGGTTGATACCTCCAGTATCAAAAACAACCCCTTTACCAACTAACACGACTGGTTTTTCATTAGTGGCCTTTTCAGGTTTCCACTCCAGTATATGAAACGCAGGCGGATCAACACTTCCCTTATTGACACCAAGAAGGCCGCCGAACTTAAGTGTTTCGAGTTTTGACTTATTAAAGATTTCAACATCAAAACCATGAACAGCCCCCAGTTCGGTGATGCGGTCAGAAAGTTCTTCTACGTTTAATGTCGACACCGGTTCATTAACCAGGTTACGGCTTACGAAAACCGCATTACTCAACAAACGCAGCTCATCAAGGTTGGCTTGATTCAGCACCGATGAAGCCACCCAAATCGTTAGCTCTTGTGCTTCGTCTTTATTATCTGTCTTATACTTACCAAAGCTATAAGATGACAAAGCCAAGCCTTCTGTTAAAGCTAAAGTAAGGGCTTTATCTCCAACTAAGTCATAAATACAAACACCTGTTTGCTTGTCTTTTTTCAGTCCGCCATAAATGCTTGAACCATCTTTTCGCAAAGCTTCGTAGCCTTTGTTATTTAACTCATCATCGGCAACAATGCGCACATAATACACAATGTTGTAGTTCTGAATTGTAATTAATTTTTCTTCGGCTTCTACCTTAGCTTCCACATAGGCTAAAGCATCGTTATTAAATCCAAAATCTTTAAGTAAAGCTGTGTCTTTAACGAGGAATATATTTCTTACGCCTTCGGGGCGTTCACCCGTGTGTTTTATCGATAATTGCATAATGGTATGTATTATTCAGTCAGCTCGGGCGAATCGGTAGATTCACTTTGCCCCTGAGCTTTAAAATATTCTCTAATCATTACTTTTTTCATCTCTCGATGAATAATCAATTCAGTCAGTGCATCTTCGTAAGTAGCATCACCCATATCCTTTTGGTAAACAGCCACCTGCGACTCTGTCACATCAATGCGGTATAAAAAATTAAGAAACTGTGAATAATGTTCGCCCATAATGTGAACGATATGCACGCGCATCTGCTTAAATACCTCATCGTAAAAGTGCTCGACATTACCAGAAAAGGTCACTTCAAAACCAAACTCAGCAAAGTCTTTGGTTATCTGAGCAGCCGCTTTTCTGATTAAATCATCGCGGCTACAGGCTTGACGCAATGCCTGACTGTTTAGTTCGGGAAGCATCTGTTATTTGAAGTTTAAAGTGTACATCAAGGCTTCCATCTGACGAATTTTGTCTCGCTTATCCGGTTTCTCAGGCGAATAAACAAAACCATCAGTAATCACCACACGATTGTTCTTTTTATCATGATGTGCCTGAAGAATAAACGGACCACCCATCATATCGTTTTGAACTTTCCAAAGTCCACGTAATTCAACTACTTCCTTATTATTGATGCTTGCTTTTTTATAGATAACAGGGAAATGATGTTCGGTTGTCATAAACGAACCTGCTGATGGCCCTGGCACGTTTTTATTTAAAATAGAGTCGCGCTTATTCAGTAAATACTCTTTTGAGAAAGTACCATCGCCCACATATGGAAACTCATATACAAACATGCCCTGAAAACCCCAGTCAGCATCTTCCTGCATCCAGATAAAGGAATCCAACGATTTTTTATTGTTTAAACTTGTTGGCACATTTAAGCGAACACTAAAAGTTGAGTCAACACGCTTTACTAACTCATCACTTGGATATTTTTTATAGGAAGCAATAAAACGATCTCGCTCTGCCTTGTTAAAAAAGCTAAGAATTTTCAACTGGTGCTCATCAACCAGTCGTTTTAATGTAGCGGTATCTTTAGCAGTGATGCCCACAACTGCTTGCGGACGTGCCCACCGGTCTTTATAATATTTTACAGCATCTTCTTTAACATTGGATTTAACTGTAACCACCACCACATTACGAATTGTTTTCATAAAATTGGTAAACGAACGATGTGGTGCAACACTCATCTTAAAATGCGGCTCTTCCTGGGGCAAACCCAAATAAGTCTCTCTTAATAAATTCTGTAATTCAACACCTCCGGGCGATGTTTTAATTTTATCATCCATTACCACCAGCATTTCGCCGGCTTTACCGCCTACATTAGGTTTATGACTTGATTTTTTATCTTTACAAGCATAGCCTGCAATGACCACCATTATCAGAAGAACATATTTTGAATATCTCATATCAGATTGATTTTATTATTGATAAAGTTGTTTGATCCGATTATCGCTATAGTAGTTATTTAAATATAAAACAGCTTTATAAGTTGTTGGTTCGTGCGCCACAAAAAAGTATTTCTCCTCCTTTTTAGGTCGCCAGACTATTAAACGCTGATTAATATACAAATTTCGATTGGGAAGGTTATTCCAATAGATAATGTCACTTATACGGCACTCGTTGTCAATGGCAATTTTATGAAAAAACTCTCCTTTTCTCACCTGATGCACAAAACTTTCACGATCTGTTTTGTCCCCTATAGGCATAGCCTTACTTATTGGCGGATTTTCTGCTTCAAGTTCATGAACCGCTCTCACAAAATGGATGACCCCCTTTTTAGGCAAAAACAAACAAACCGGCTCATCATATACCGGAATATAGTTTTTGGTGTAGGATGGATTTAGCCACTCCACCACTTCAAGAGGCGTTTGGGCTGCCTGATGTATTTGCTCGAAACTTAAAGACTTATGAATATATACTGTATCAACCTCTTTAAATGTCAATGGCGCCGGATTAAGAGTCACATCATGACGCTGGTAATTATTCATCACATAATTAACCGCAATAAAAGCCGGCACATAACTCTGCACTGCTTTGGGCAGATAGGGCTGTAATTCCCAAAAATTGGTTTTACCTCCGGAACGTTCAATGGCTTTTTGCACCACACCAATACCACCATTGTAAGCCGCTAATGCCAATTGCCAGTCATTCAGGTTACGATACAAATATTTCAAATAACGACAAGCAGCTTCAGTGCTTTTAACCGGGTCGCAACGTTCATCAACATAGTTATCCACTTTTAAGTCAAACATGCGCGAAGCATGGTAAAGGAATTGCCAAAGCCCCATAGCCCCCGAACTAGACTTCGCTCTTGGCTCCAAAGCAGACTCCACTATGGCAAGGTATTTTAATTCCATTGGCAAATCATACTTTGCTAAGTACTCTTCAAACAAAGGAAAATAATAATCCGCACGCCCAATAATATTCGATAAGTGCTCGCGTCGCTTAACAGTGTATACGTCAATATAAGCCTGAACTTTGGCATTGTAATCCAACTTTACTACTGTTGCCTTATCCAACTCTTTTAATCGGTTCTCGTACATCCAATCCGGATAATGCGGATAATCACTATCTACAAGCACTGTTGCACTCAGCACGTTACACATCATTACCATGCCTAATATCAGCATTATTCGCATTTTATCTAACCGTTTTTTTTGAACACTTTGAATATACCAAAGGCCAATCCTCAATGAGGGTCGGCCTTCGTCTTACTATTTTAATTTAAGTAATACCTACTTAGAAGAGTCGTCGATGGCCTCATCTTTATCTCCATCCGACTTTTTATCTCCTTCGTTACGTGCCTTTTTAAATTCTTTCATGCCCTGACCAAGCCCTTTCATTAACTCAGGAATCTTACGTCCTCCAAAAAGAAGAACTAAAGCCAATATGATAAGAATCATTTCCGGTCCGCCCGGCAGTGCCCATAATAATACGTAACTAGTCATATCTTAATTATTTAGTATATACAAATTTAATAAACTCGCTTATTTAAAGAAAGCTTTAAAGATATCATTTCCATTGGCAAATACCAGAAGGCCAAGTAAAAGAATCATACCTGTAATCTGTGCATATTCCATAAACTTATCACCCGGCTTGCGTCCTGTAACCATCTCATATAATAAGAATAAAACGTGACCGCCGTCAAGAGCCGGAATTGGCAATATATTCATAAATGCCAAAATCATTGAAATAAGTGCTGTGTTGGACCAGAAAACATACCAGTTCCAGGTCGAAGGGAATAATTTGCCCATGGCACCAAAGCCACCAACCTGTTTAGCACCTTCTTTGGTAAAGATCAAGCGCAATTGCTTTACATAGCCTACTAAAATATCCAATCCCTTAGCTATTCCTTTCGGACAAGCTTCCCAGAAACCATATTTATGACGCTGGATATCGACATAATTATCAGCTGTCACCAAATAGAAGCCAATCTTGCCTGACTTTGGAACCGTCAAACTTAAGCTGGTTGGCGCCCCATCGCGATAAACACCCAAAGAAATTTCTTTTTCAATATTAGCCGATAAAGAAGCAGTAAACTCATTAAAGAAAGCGGCGCTCTCACCATTTATGCTTACAATACTATCACCGGGTAATAATCCGGCTTCATCAGCATTGGAGCCTTTCATGGTTTCCTGCACCACCACAGGATATCTAACATCAGCAAAACCACGTACTTCTTCTGAGATCATCCGCTGATCATAACCTTCCGGAATTGAAAGATAGATGGTTTCTGTTCCACGCTGAACCGTTAACTTTTGAGCATTTTCCAGTAAAATAAAGCGGGCAATATCACCACTTTCTTCTACCACATGCTCATCAACTTTTAATACGATATCACCATCTTGCAATCCAATTTCTTTGGCTACTTCATGATAATACAAGCCGTGTTTAGCCGATTGAACAGGAATGTAGCTTTCGCCCCAGGTATACAACACCATCCAGTAGATAAAGAAGGCTGTGATAAAATTAACCAACACACCTCCAATCATAATCATCAAACGTTGCCAGGCTGGCTTTGAACGAAATTCCCAGGGCTGTGCAGGTTGAGCCATGGCTTCTTTGTCCATCGACTCATCAATCATACCCGATATTTTCACATAGCCACCTAAAGGCAACCAACCAATACCATATTCTGTTTCGCCTTTTTTATATTTAAATAGTGTAAACCATGGGTTGAAAAACAAGTAAAATTTCTCCACCCGTGTTTTGAATAGCCGAGCAAAAAAGAAGTGACCAAATTCGTGCAATATTACCAGTATTGATAAGCTAAGCAACAACTGCACTGTTTTAATAAAAATCTCCATTAATTGTTAGTTTTCTTATTTAAGCAACAAATATATTCTTTTCGGGCTAATAAAAGATTGATATTTCATGCTATACTCATAATAACACTCAATAAACGCTTTACCCCTAAATTTGTTAAACAGTTTTATTTATTCTTAATAATTTCTTCGGCAATGGCACGTGCCTCTGCATTACTCTGTATGTAATCATCCAGCGATGGCTTTTCCATCGTTGATGCACGCATCATCGTTTTTTCAATCACATCCGACATCTCTACAAAACCAATTTTTTGTTTGAGAAAACCATCGACTGCTATTTCGTTAGCTGCATTTAATACGCAAGGCATATTTCCACCTTTTTTCATGGCCTGATAAGCTAAATCGAGATTTCGAAATACTTTCACATCGGCTTTCTCAAAGGTCAACTCCGGATAATCCATAAAGTTAAAACGAGGAAAATCCGATTTATAACGCTGTGGAAATGTCATGGCATACTGAATGGGCAAACGCATATCGGGCAAACCCAATTGCGCTTTAATAGAGCCATCTTCAAACTGAACTAATGAATGTACGATGGATTGCGGATGCACCACCACTTCAATAGCATCGGGCTGAACATTAAATAACCAGCGCGCTTCAATAGCCTCCAGTCCTTTATTCATCATCGATGCACTATCAATGGTAATCTTATCTCCCATCGACCAGTTAGGATGATTCAACGCCTGGCAACGCGTGACTTTTCTTAAGAAATCAACCTTTTTACCACGGAAGGGTCCACCGGATGCCGTTAATAAAATTTTCTCAATCGGATTGTGAAACTCACCTGCTAAACATTGAAAAATAGCTGAGTGCTCTGAATCAACAGGCAAAATACTAACCTTATTTTCTAAAGCTAATTGTGTGATTATATCACCTGCTACCACCAACGTTTCTTTATTGGCTAAAGCAATCTGTTTACCTGCTTTGATAGCATTAATAGTAGGCAACAAACCCGAAAAACCAACCATTGCTGTTAGCACCACATCAATAGTACTTATCTGCACCACTTGCGCAATGGCTTCTTCACCGGCATAGACCTTAACATCTGTATCAGCCAAGGCATCACTCAACTGTTGGTACTTCTCTTTATTACCAATAACAACAGTATTAGGATTGTATTTCTTAGCCTGTTCAATTAATAAATCGATGTTATTATTGGCGGTTAACACCTCAACTTCAAACTCCCCGGCATGAGCATCAACCACCTCCAAGGCCTGTGTACCTATCGAACCGGTTGATCCCAGTATTGCTATTCTTTTCGACATGAAATTGTTTCTGTTGTGAATTTTTATCGCTACTTAAACGACATGTATTGCTCTGCATCTAAAGGCACACCATTGTACCATAACTCGAAATGTAAATGTGGTCCGGTGGTTAACTCACCTGAATTACCAACATTCGCAATGGCCTCACCAGCCTGAACCTTATCTCCCATGCTCTTTAGTAGGCTTTCGTTGTGCTTATAAACTGATATAAGATTATTCGAATGCTGTATTTGAATAACATAACCCGTTTCAACCGTCCATCCAGCAAACACTACTGTTCCGTCAAGCACAGCACTTACACGACTTCCGGGTTTGGCAACAATATCAACACCATAATGCCCTTGCGTTTCACCAAACTTACTGACCACAACCCCTTTAAGCGGCGTGAACAGAAAGCTATGCTCCAGCTCAAACTTGGTACTTTTATCATCGAAAACAGCCAAATTAAACTTTTCTTCCTTTTCGACTTGCTCTCGAAATAGAGAATCCTCTTCCGATTTCTTAAAAACAACAGCATTGTTTGAACCTTCCCCTTCAGCGTCTTCAACATCCTCAGGCAAAGCCCCTTCTGGCACTTCCCCTGCTACTATGGCGCGTATATCACGAAAGAAACGATCGCGACGCTCTATCTCCAATATTAAGCTATCAACGCGCTGTGAAT
This sequence comes from Carboxylicivirga litoralis, assembly GCF_025499605.1. GTDB lineage: Bacteria > Bacteroidota > Bacteroidia > Bacteroidales > Marinilabiliaceae > Carboxylicivirga > Carboxylicivirga litoralis. The sequence continues at coordinate 82,862 of NZ_JAFMVC010000009.1, forward strand.
TTTGTATAATGGAACGACGCTGCTGGCCATCCGGATAACCTGGTATGTATTCGCGCAGCCCCGTAAATGCTATTAAAAATATAACCATCACTACCAACACAACCAAACCAACACCCACTATAGTAAATACGTTTAAACGTGACAAACGCATGCCAAATACTTCTTCGTACGTTTGCTCATTAAAGATGGCTAACCTGTATTTATGTCTTAGTTTTTGAACTAGTTTATTGCCTTTTTCTTCTTTCGCCATTAGCTTAAATTTCAATTGAAGCAAAGGTAAAAAAAGTCATTAGAATACCTTATAAAGAGCCACAGAAGTCCACGACTTTTTGAACTCCTGAACCTATCGAATCCCAGGTCTTATTCTTGATAAAAATCGGAACTCAAAAGCACAACACAAAACATCACCTAACTCACTCATACAACGAACTTTTGGTACAATATTAATGAAAATCAAGGCCATTCGTCAACAAAAAACAGTATTTCATGGAAGGTGTTTTTATTCATATGACCGAAAATGCATTTAAGCCTGAAAAACACACCATTAATGGAATTGACAATAAATCCTTTGGTGTCTTTCTATTACACGCCTACTTTTATACCGTCAACAACACCCGGACGACAAAGGAAAGAAACTAATAGGAAAGAGTTATGATTATTAAATTAATTACTGCATTTGGTGAGATTCGTACGCACAATAAAGTAGCCGGGATTGAATTTCCTCGTAAAAACGAACTACAAGTCGTTTTTAAAGACACATTTGCCGATTTACTGATTCCCATATCACCATCAATGGACGAACAGTTACTGGTTAGTATTTTTTACGATTATCTTAATCGGCCAGAAAGTAGACTGGCAATAGCATAATTAAATCATTAAGCTGCTTAAATTTTGTTTGGTGAGTTGTTTGGGATGAATTAGTTTCTCAGACAAAACAAAGGTGATGCGAAATGAAATTTGTGAATTCGAATAATTACAAAAACGGCATAAACAATAGCATGGCTATTTAAAGAATTTTGTAACGGCTTGCGGGACTAATTCCCAAAATTAAACCGAAGCCATCCTACAGAAGACAGAAATATAACCTAAAAACTGCAGCGACTATTCCTTTTGAATAATTTCTGCAGTTTTTTTGTACTTTTATCAATACTTATCACCAAACAACCTAATGATGAAAACATTAACTACACTAAGTTTTCTTGCTTTTTTTAGCCTATCCGTTTTATCACAAGATAGAATTACCGGTTTCAACCATGCAACACGCAGTGAGGTAATCGCTCAAAATGGTATGGCCTGTACAAGCCAGCCACTGGCTACACAAGTGGCAATTGATATTTTAAAAAATGGCGGCAATGCCATTGATGCGGCCATTGCTGCCAATGCCACACTTGGCCTAATGGAACCAACAGGTTGCGGCATTGGTGGTGACCTTTTTGCCATTGTTTGGCATGCCGAAAGCAAAAAGCTATACGGACTAAATGCCAGCGGCCGTTCACCTCAATCGCTCAACATCGACCATTTTAAGGAAAATAACTTAACCAAAATTCCATCCTACGGCCCCCTTCCTGTAAGCGTTCCTGGTTGCGTTGATGGATGGTTTGAACTACATAATCGCTTTGGTCAACTTAAAATGAAGGAGGTTTTAGAACCCGCAATTAATTATGCCGAAAACGGCTTCCCGCTTAGCGAACTGATTGCGTATTACTGGCAACGGTCGGTCCAATTCCATGGTAAATATCCAAATGTTATCGATACTTATACAACAGATAGTATAGCTCCGGCAAAAGGTGATATTTTTAAGAATCCCTATCTGGCTGAAACCTATCGGCTAATAGCCAAACATGGACGTGACTATTTCTATAAAGGTGAGATAGCACACACCATCACCCGGTTTATTGAGGAACAAGGCGGCTTCCTTAGAATGGAAGATATGGCTCAACACTATTCACAATGGGTTCAACCAGTGTCGGTAGACTACAGAGGTTACGACATATGGGAACTTCCACCAAATGGTCAAGGCATTACAGCTCTTCAAATGCTGAATATCCTGAAAGGCTATGAATTTAGCAAAGATGAATTTGGTACTGCCCGTCATCTTCACTTAGTTACAGAAACTAAAAAATTAGCCTTTGAAGATAGAGCGAAATATTATGCCGATATGGACATGCAGGATGTTCCGGTTAAAGAATTACTCTCCAATAAATATGCAGATGAAAGACGTCAACTAATCGACGAAAATAAAGCAGGTAAATACGAGGCCGGTTCAATTAGCCGTGGCGAAACGATTTATTTAACTGTTGCCGACAAATGGGGCAATATGATATCGCTTATTCAAAGTAATTATCGCGGAATGGGTTCTGGAATGGTACCACCAAAATTGGGCTTTATGTTACAAAATCGGGCCGAATTATTCTCACTAAACCCCAAAGATGCTAATGCATTAGAGCCAGGTAAGCGACCGTTTCACACCATTATTCCGGCATTTGTAACAAAGGATAATCAACCTGTAATGAGCTTTGGTGTTATGGGAGGCGACTTTCAACCTCAGGGGCACGTACAAGTTATTATGAACTTACTTGATTTTGGCATGAATCTGCAGGAAGCTGGTGACGCTCCTCGTTTCAGCCACTCCGGTTCTTCAGAACCAACTGGCGCTAAAGCAAAAGACCGAGGCCAGATAAACATTGAATCAGGCTTCACCACTCCAACCATATTACAACTTAACAGTATGGGACACAAAGTTGGCTATAGTCCGGGTGGCTACGGTGGTTATCAGGCCATATGGTTTGATAAAGAGCGTGGCATATACATTGGCGCTTCCGAGAGTCGAAAAGATGGTATGGCAGCTGGTTATTAATACTTTTGGCTCTTAAAATACTTAATTGTTTGTTATTTCTTTAATGTGGCAGAATATGGCTTCAAACTATAAAAGTCGACCATTTGTCAAAAAAAGTTTAATGCCTACTTCTTTTTAAGTATTTTAAAATTCTCATAACTACAAGGATTATATGAATTGGAAAAACCTCTTCAAAAAAAATAGCTCAATACTTAGTCGGTTCAAAAAGGTAGAACCAACTATTTATGATATTGTAACACCCGTTAATCGCCATATAGGGCAACAATATTTCGAAGCTGAGGCTCTTCAGCTTTGCAATCTTATTGAAGCCGACTATGTTATAATTGGAAGATATTCGGCCGCCGACAACACTGTTGAATCAATCGCGTTTTCTGATGGCAAAAAGAACTTACCTAACATCAGTTACAGTATTGAAAACACACCATGTGACAATGTCATCGGAAAAAACACATGTCGCATAACATCCGGAGCCTGGGAGAAATTTCCACAAGGCAGCTTTCTGTCTGAGCAAAAAATCGAAGGGTATATTGGCATACCTCTCTTCAATTCTGGCTATCAGCCCAATGGGATTTTTATTGCTCTATTTAGAAATAAAATAAAGGAAGTTGAAGTCATTGAATCTTTGGTCTATCTATTCACTCCACGCATGAGTAGCGAAATAGAGCACAAAAAAGCCAAAGAAGAACTCAACATAAGAAATAAAGAACTAGAAATAACACACTTAGAACTCAAGAAGAAAAATAAAGAGTTAGACATCTCGTTACAAAAATTGAACGAAGCCCAAAAGAAATCAGAAGAAAACGATCATTTGAAATCAACTTTCCTGGCCAACCTTAGCCACGAAATACGAACTCCAATGAATGTTATTCTAGGTTTCTCGGAGTTACTTCGCACCGAATCATTAAGCACGGAAGAAAAAGAGGAATATATCGGTATTATCAACCTTAATGGCTTACAGTTACTAAAGGTTATGGACAACCTGATTGATATTTCGAAACTTCAAACCAGGCTTATACAAGAAGGCCCAAAGCTCTTCAACCTTAACGAATTGCTTGAAAACATGCTCAAACATTACATGAGAGAGGTAAAACTGATGCAAAAACCGCTTCAACTGTACCTTGAGAAGGGATTGGAAGAGCACGACGATCAAATAGTTACAGACCAGCAAGGATTGTTAAAAGTACTTAACCATTTGCTTGACAACGCTGTTAAGTTTACGATGGAGGGCTGGATAAAATTTGGCTACACTATAGTAGATGACCGTTTACTATTCTTTGTAAAAGATACGGGTATTGGCATCCCTGAGGGAAAAGAAGAAATTATCTTTGATATGTTTAGGCAAGTCTCCACCAGACATACTCGCGAGTTTGGAGGCAATGGCCTTGGTCTTGCTATTTCTAAAAAATACATTGACACACTTGGTGGCGAAATTTGGATAGAAAAATCTTACAAAGGTGGTGCGCACTTCTGTTTCACCATTCCATTTGAGAAAACCAGAAAAATCAACAGCACAGTTCCTAAAACAAGCTTAATGTAATTTAAAAGGCTGCCATAAGTAAGCCAATATCTTTGTATGGAATATTAAATTGACGACCAATATGGCTATTGGTCAATATACCTTTGTACAAATACATACCATTGCTTAAGCCCACATCCTCTTTAATAAGATGGTGAACACCACCGGCTTCTCCAAGCCTGAGAATTATAGGTGCAAATATATTACTCAAAGCAATAGAAGACGTGCGCGAAACTCGTGAAGCAATATTAGGGATACAATGATGAATAACACCATGTCGGGCAAAAACAGGATCATCAAAATCCGTACATTTACTCGTTTCGAAACAGCCTCCCTCGTGCATGCTTAAATCAATAATAATTGAGCCTTTCTTCATCTTAGCCACCTGATCTTCCGTCACCATAAATGTACGTTTTGTTTGAAGGTAACGTAAGTTTCCCAAAACAGCATCGGCACTTTGCAAGGCTTTTGTAAGTGCATGTGGGTGTAAAACAGATGTAAATATGCGTTGTCCTACATTTCTTTCCAGTTCGCGCAAACGGTGGTACGAATTATCAAACACTTTAACAGATGCACCAAGTCCAATAGCAGCTTTAGCAGCGAACTCGGCCGCGGTACCAGCTCCTAGTATTACCAATTCGGCTGGAGAAATGCCTGTTACACCACCCAATAAAACACCTTTCCCATTATGTGCCTTACTCAGGTATTCGCTGGCGATCATTACTGAGGCAGTACCTTCAATTTCGCTCATACTACGAATGACCGGATAGCAACCATTATCATCTTTCAACAACTCAAAAGCAATGGCATTTAATCGCTTGTCAAGCATTCGTTGAATTGATTCGCGCGACTGATTATAAAGATTTAGAAGAGAAATAACCAATTGATTGGCTTCAAGAACATCCACTTCTTCATTGGTAAGAGCCGATATTTTTAAAACGATATCAGCCTTTAAAACCTGTGTGTTTCCTTTAACAATTTGAGCGCCACACTCAGCAAAATCGTGATCAAAGTAATGAGCTCTATCACCAGCTCCTGATTCAAAAAGAACGGTATGACCATTGGCTACTAACAACTCTACCCCTTGCGGTGTGAGCGCTACACGATTCTCAAATCGTGAAGTTTCTTTGGGAATACCAACCGTTAATTTTTTCTTTCGTCGTCCTGTTTCCAACATTTCTTCCTGAGGAAGCAGGTGCGTTTGTCCCAAAGGGAAATACGAAGTTTTTTCGCCCATCATAGCCAGTCATTTTCCTTAATAACGTGCTTCAAGATAGCAAAAAAAGCACAATTAATGAACTAATTAAATCTTCTGAACGGTAATCTTACGGCGTCCGTCTTCCTCTTCTTCCAGGGTAAGTTCCAATCGTCCAGGCGGCAGTAATGAAGCTATTTTCTCAGGCCATTCAATCATGCTATAATGACCCGAATACAGATAATCTTCATATCCCATATCGTATGCTTCTTCCTCTTCCTTCAAACGGTAAAAATCGAAGTGATAAACAATTTGCTCTTCAGGTGTATGATACTCATTGACAATAGCAAAACTAGGACTGTTAACTGTATCCTCAACATCCAGCTCCTCGCATAAGGCTTTTACAAAAGTTGTCTTCCCAACTCCCATCGGCCCATAAAAAGCCAGCACACGTTCATCTTTATAGTTCGACAAAAAATCGGCTGCAACAGCGCTTATATTATCGAGTGAATCAATGTAAAAAGTATCCTTCATCATCCAAAAAATTACGCTGACAAAAATAATTGAAGAGTTTGAAATAGCAATACTATTATCTGTATTTAGAGTCTTTTATATGGAGGAACGCTCATAACGATTTCCTTCAAAACTTTCTCAAAAGCAGGAATATCGTCGCTGCGAACGTTAGCCAACTCTACCGATAACTGCTGTGTAGGGCTCTTTAAGGTATAATAGCTTCCATTACAACTGGCCCAGTTAATTTCATTAATTTTAATCCGCTTGGGCTTTAAAGGAAATTCATACCTGATGATTTCACCATTTTTAATTTTAAAAAAGCCATTACGCCTGCTATAAACAGACATTAGTACATAGCCTGATGCAATGATCGCATAAAGAGCTCCAAAAACTAACTTATCTTCAGTAAAGAACACATAGTAAGCTCCAAATAAGAACCAAAATATGCCCAAAATCAAATTACCTACCGTGTACATTTTTGTTTGTCGTGCTATCATAACTTCCTCCATCAAGAATTGAAATTTACTCTATTGCTGGTTAAATAACAAAGCTTTTTAACAATTAACACTATCGAATATAAGTTTACTTTCCATTAAATCATAATTTTATATATTCGTTTGACTAAACAAGCACAGTCATTTTTTATAAAACCTAATTTAAATCAAATACCATGGCAAAAATCAAACTGGAATTTGAGAAACTAACTATTCATCGGCCAAAAGAACGCTGGAAACTCTACTTTATTATCGTGGCCGAACATCCTACAGAGGAAGATAAAATGGTAATTACCTCCCTCCCTCAAAGCGACATCATTCGCCTTAAACCATCGCAGGGTAATGTTATTAATTTCGAACCTAAAGGTGACAATGTGGATGGCCTGTTTGTGATTGAGCGTGACATGCCTGCTGACAGAAGAGTAAGTGTTCGGGTTTACCTACGTCATACGCGCAAAAGCGTACGAGATACAGGCGAACTGTTGAGTGAAATACAAAAGGAACTGGGCAGCGATGCCGTTGGTATAGTAACTGATGTATTGGGAATTACTGGTGCTCCCTGGTTGGTCGTATCGAAATATGCGCTGGGTGCGCTTGGTAAAGTTCTACGCCAAGTAAAAGATAAAGACTTTGGCTTTGTTAGCATGGATGAGGAGTTTGGCGATGAATTTGAAAACCAGACTGAATTGGATCGCGAAAACACATTCTCCACCGGCGAAGCAAGCATTGTTTGGAGCTGGTCGGTTGATTAACTATACACTAATAACTCAATTTTTAAACCTCACACAATGAAGAAAATTTTATTAGTGCTGGCTATTTGCTGCACCACTCTTTCGTATGCGCAAGAAAAAGGACAATGGATTATTGGCGGAAATGCAGGATATAATTCCGACAAAAATGAGAACGAAAACGAATCCTCAACAACAAAAACATTTACTCTATCCCCTTCAATTGGCTACATGCTCAATTCAAAAATAGCTATTGGTCTGGGATTTAATTACTCAACAGCGGATGAAGAATTAGAAAATATTTACTACGGATATTCAATGAATTACAAAACCACATCTTTTGGCATAAATCCCTATGTTAGGATTCATAAAAACATCACTGAGCGGTTTTTACTATTTGTACAACCCGGAATTTTCTATTCGACGAACAAAATTGAGTACGATGACAGTGAAGACGACGTGAAATTAAAAGGCTTTGGCCTTGATTGTAGTTTAGGTTTCTTATATTTTATTTCAGATAAATTAAGTCTTGAACTCAATGTTTTGTCAGTTGATTACTCAAGTTTAGAAGAAACAGACGGAGAATATAAAAATGAATCTTTTGGAATAAATTACAATTTAACTTCTCCAAACATGGGACTTCGATACTATTTTTAAAACACAATAAAAGCTGCCTCAACCAAAGGCAGCTTTATTTTTGTAATCAATTATTCTCCTTTTACATCCTCTAAAAAGTTAATAACTTTACAAGTAGGCAACTAAAAGTTAAGGTTATGAAACGTCTTTTGTATATTTTCATTGGGGTATTGATCGCTATTCCTTGTTTTTCACAATCTGATACAACCATTATCAATAATGATTTACAACTGATTCATTTGGGCGATTCAGTTTTTATGCATACTTCATGGGTCGAATCAGAACAGTGGGGACGTTTTTCGAACAATGGCCTGCTGATTATTAAGAATGGTGAAGCGGTGATGGTTGACACCCCCATGAGCAACAAACAAACCAAAGAATTGACTGATTATTTAAATGTTGTTCTAAAAGTTAAAATCAAAGCCTTGATTGCCAGCCATTTTCACGACGATTGCATTGGTGGATTAGAATACCTCCAAAGCATCGGTGCAAAATCTTTAGCTTGTAATTTAACCATCGAAAAATGCAAAATAGAAAACCTACCAGTACCGAGTATTGGTTTCGATAAAGAGTACGATTGTCTGTTTAATGATTTACCTATTGAATGCCGCTTTTTTGGACCGGGACATTCATTTGATAATATAACAGTTTGGTTACCTGAGCAAAAAATTCTTTTTGGCGGATGCCTAATTAAGTCAGCTAATGCCCGAGGATTAGGTAACTTATCTGATGCGGTTGTAAACGAATGGGATGTAACGGTTGAGAAGGTGCAATATGCCTACCCTGAAGTAAAAACGGTAGTTCCGGGTCATGGTGCTTTTGGTGATGCGTCGTTATTAAGCCATACCATTAAACTGGTGCGTAACTATAAAGACAAGCACGCTCCCATGTAAAAGCCATGAGATTAAAATAAAAGTAAAAGCCGAATACCTTATTGATTTCGGCTTTACTTAGCTTATTCTACACTGCAATAACTTCTATTATTTGAGGTACCGATTTTTTAACCACCATTTCAACTCCCCCTTTTAAGGTTTGAACACTCAATGGGCAGCCATCACACGAACCTTCCAGGCGAACCTTTACCACAAAATCATCGGTCACTTCCACCAAACTAATATCGCCCCCATCACCTTTTAAGTATGGACGAATCTCTTCTAAGGCAGCTTCTACCTGCTGAGTAATTTCTACTATATTCTCTCCCATAACTCTATTATTTCTTCATTTCAACAATCTTCGTCTCAGGCATTGTGGCATTGCGTTTCTCAACACATTCTACCACTTTTTGAGCTAAGTCGGCAAAAGCCAGGCCTGTCATCGAAGCATCGTTCAAGGCGGCAGGCTCTCCTGCATCACCTCCTTCACGTATGCTTTGCACCAGAGGAATCTGACCTAACAGTGGAATACCCATTTTATTGGCTAATTTGCTTCCTCCATCCTTTCCAAAGATGTAATACTTATTTTCTGGCAACTCAGCAGGCGTAAACCAAGCCATATTTTCAACCAAGCCCAATACCGGCACCTGAATATTTTTACTTTGGAACATACTCACTCCCTTTACAGCATCGGCTAATGCCACATTTTGAGGCGTTGACACAATAACAGCCCCTGTAATGCTGATGGTTTGAACAATCGTCAAGTGAATGTCGCTGGTGCCCGGAGGCAAATCAATTAATAAATAATCCAGTTCGCCCCAGTTGCCATCGTTAATCAACTGACGGATAGCATTAGTGGCCATGGCTCCGCGCCAGATAAGCGCATCATCGGGGTTCACAAAATAACCGATACTCAACATTTTTACGCCATACTTCTCAACCGGAATAATTTTATCTTTCCCGTTAATCTTCTCCAATACAGGACGTGCATCCTCTGTTTGAAACATGATTGGCACTGAAGGGCCAAATATATCAGCATCTAACAAACCCACCGAATAACCCGCTTTGGCTAACGCTACGGCTAAATTGGATGTCACAGTTGATTTTCCAACTCCACCCTTGCCTGAAGCAATTGCAATAACATTCTTAACCTGTGGTAAAGCTTTCACCTCCGCAGGTTTTTCCTTTGGTTTTACTTTTACATAAATGTTACCTTCTATCTCAGCCGCTTCATCAACATAGGTTTTAATAGCCTGCACACACGCTTTCTTAAGAGAACCAACCATTGGGTCATTAGCTCTGTCGAACAACAAGCTAAAACTGATTCGTTTACCATCAATACGCAAGTCATCCTCTACCATGCCAAGCGTTACAATATCTTTACCTTTACCCGGATGCACAACGTGTTTGAGCGCATCCATTATGAGATTAGGATAATATTCCATGCTTATCTTTATTTAAACCTTGTAAAAATTAGACTCAAAGGTAAAAAAAATTGCGGATTTGATTATTTGTCAATTTGATAAAATAGAAGATCCTAATAATTCAAAACAGAAACTTAACAATCCACAAAAATAAGGCATAAAAGACTTCACTTAAACTTAGTTTTACAAGCAACTATTGGATTACTATATGTCAGGATTTTTTTTAATAAAATCAACTACTATTATGAATTGATAGCTATAGTACCAATCCATCCGGACTAATGCCCGGATGGATTATGAATTAATTTAAGCGTTCATACTTACAGCAACTATGCAGTTCGTTATAAACAGCATCATCCGCTTTATATTTATCCGTATCATGACCAACCTTGGCGATGGCCTTTTGAATGTCATCTTCAGTAGCTGGCGAAGAATAATTAACATGTATTTGTTTTGTTTCTTTATCCCAGTCAGCATCCATAACACCCTTAACCGATAATGCAGCCGTTTCTATACGCTCTTTACACATGCCACAGTTGCCACCAACCGCGAACATAGCATGATGCCTAACTTCATTACTTGCTGCATGCTCAAGTCGAGTGTAATGACAACAGCCTGGTAAAGCATCATAAACGGCATCTTCCGCTATATACTTTTCGGTATCATGCCCCACTTTAGCAATGGCCTTTTGTATTGCATCCGTATTGGTTTTAAGTGGCTGATAACTAACATGTAAAGCTTGCTTTTCGGCACTCCAGTCTGCACTGCTTACGCCTGAAACGGATAAAGCAGCGGTTTCAATGCGTTCTTTACACATATCACAATTACCAGCAACCGTTATCTTCGCGTGGGCCTTATCATTGGAACCTGTCTTTGTGGTGTAATGCAAACGCTCATACAAGCAGCAAGCCGGCAGTTGATCATAAACCTCATCATCGGCTTTCTGCATCTCAGTATCATGGCCAGCCTTGGCGATGGCCTTATGCACATCGGGCAACCCAGCTTTTTCAGGATCAAACTGAATAGTAATGGTCTGCGATTCGGCACTCCACTTAGCTGAACTAACACCAAACACTGTAAGCGCCGCTTTCTCTATTCGAGACTGACACATTTCACAATTACCGGCAACCGTAAAGGTTTCCGTTTGAAGCTTCTTTACGTCAGGAGCATTCATCATGCTTGGCAAGCCGATTAATTGTGCCGCCGCATCAATTTTAAACACACCATTGGTAGCTATCTCCTCACCAGGCTCCAGCCCTTCCTTCACAACATAGTAGTCTCCCGCTTCGGGTCCCAAAACAATCTCACGGTATAAGAATGTGGGCGATTCACGCTCCTGAACTTTGGTGTAAACCACAGCTCTTTTGCCCGTCCACAACACGGCTGATTTAGGTATAAGAACAGCCTTTTGCCCTTCAGCAATATTAGATTCGAGCACCCCATTGGTAAACATCTCCGGTTTTAAGCGAAGCTCCTTATTACTGATTTCCGCACGAACTTTGGCCACTCTCGTTTGCGCGTCGATAAAAGGATCCACATAGGTCACGGTTGTCCTAAACTCTTCGCCGGGCAAGGCCTGCAAGGTAAAGCTCACCTTATCCCCTGTTTTTATCCAGGGCAGATCTGTTTCATAAGCATCAAAGAGCGCCCACAACTGGCTTAAATCAGTGACTTTAAATAAGGCACCCCCCTCCTTTACATAGTCGCCAAGTGCCACATGACGCATCATGACCGTACCGCTGATTGGCGATAAGACATTAAAATTCACTTCCGGCTCGCCTGATTGTTCAATTTTATTGATCTGACTATCGGCTATGTCCCAGGCTTTTAGCTTGGCCCGGACTGCCTGATACAAAGATGGATTATCGGCTTTAAACTCCGAGGCTTCAATCAATTCGCGTTGGGCACTAACCAGGTTTGGCGAATAAATGGTTGCCAGTTTTTGCCCTTTGCGCACTTGCTGCCCTGTGAAATTGACAAAGAGTTCCTCGATGCGACCACCAAAGCGGGCGGTTAATTCCGAAATACGTCGTTCGTCGACATGCAGTTTACCCTGCATATAAATTGATTTATGCGGCTCCCCCATACTCACCACTGATGTTTGAATATCTGCCAGCCTGGCAGCTGATGCACTCATTACTATCTCATCAGGATCGGCATCGTCAGCACCGCTCCCCATTGATGATAAAGGAATTAGATCCATGGCACAAATGGGACATAAGCCAGGCTTATCCTGTTTGATTTGAGGGTGCATGGAACAAGTCCAGGTGGTCGCTTCTTCTTCGTGCTTATGACCCTGATGTTCGTCTCCTAATCCATCGGCGTTTCCAGATGGTGCAATGATCCATCCGATGACTAATCCCAGTATTAGAATACTCAGAACCAGCTTATAATTGCTTTTTATATTGTTGATTGTTGTTTTCATTTCTCTGTAATTAAAAGGTTAACACTTGATGAATCCATTCGCTATTTCCCCATTAAATAATGGATAAAAGCAACGGCGGCTTGTTTATCGGTGCGTGCTTTTTCCAATTCGAGGTTGTATTTTAACAAGCGCCTTTCCATCCTTAAAATCTCCTCGAAATTTCGATTGGCATAAGCATATTCCGTCTCCAGTAATTTCAGTGATTTTCGAACGATCGTCAGCTGCTTGTCAAACAATTCCATCCGACGCCGGGCATCCCGGTAATCTTTCCACGAATTTTCAAATACTGATTCAAGAATATTTTCTTTATCTGCCCGCTCATAGTCCCTGGCCGTTTCCAGATAAATGACCTCCTGTACCATGCTCTTGTATTTGTTCCGATACAAGGGAATCGTTAATCCTACCTTTGGAAAAGCGATGGCATCCTTCCCCGATAAATTATTGTCGCCTTTACCAATGGAAACATAATCAATGCCAAGGCTAAAGGTGGGCGCTCCTTGCTTTTGAGCCGCTTGTTTTTTAAATGCCAGCGCACTTTTTTGTAAATCGATATGAAGGAGCTGATGATTTTTCAATTGAATGGAGTCCAACACTGCCTCCTTCGAATACAAAATATCGGTCGACCACAACTCATCAGGAAAAGTAATGACCTTCTTGTCATTCGCGTTCACCAGGTTAGTAAAGCTGAGCTCCAACACCTCCTGCTGATCCTTTAAAAGGGCCAGTTGATTTTCCAGATCATTAATCTCCATCTCAATCCGGTATTGGTCAACCGCCGATACCAGACCGGCTTCAACCTTAACGATGGCCAGCTTTTTAAAGGTATTGAGTATCTCAATATTCTCTAAAGTGATACTAATCGCCTTGTTATTGAAATACAGATTATACCAATTAGCCTTAACCTCATTGAACAGTTTCGATTTGTTTTCTTCAAACATCTCATACAAGGCTTTGGCCTCTGCAACACTGGCATTTTCCTTGGCCTTTAATGTTCCAAACCAGGGAAACATTTGGGTGGCCGAAATCTTAAATTCCTGCGGGCCATTACGGGTTTCAACCGGTTGAATAAAATAAGCAAACGCTATTTGAGGGTCGGGCATAGCGCCCGCCTGCGGTGCTTTTTCAAGGGCAGCCAGATATCGGTTGAACGAGGCTTTTAGTGCAGGATTATTCTCCGCAGCCTCCACCAGATAATGATTCAGTTCATCCTGTGCCATTATCGTACCTGACAAACCTAATAGCACGAATAATATATAAACTTTAATGTTTTTCATGGCTTAAGCATTTTCAGGGTTATTCTTCTTGACTTTAGCTTCCTGCCACATGCTGTAAAGCACGGGGACCACAAACATGGTTAAGACCTCAATGGTCATGCCTCCAAATAAAGGAATGGCCATGGGCACCATGATATCCGAACCTTTACCTGTTGATGTTAAAACGGGCAAAAGTGCGATGATGGTGGTGGCGGTTGTCATAATAGCCGGACGTACACGTTTGGAGCCTGCTTCCAAAACCAAGGCCCGCACTTCTTTAACTGTTTTGGGTTTTCGTTTGTCCTGAAGCTGTTTGATATAAGTACTGATTAAAACGCCATCATCCGTTGCGACACCAAACAGTGCAATAAACCCGACCCAAACGGCAACACTCAGGTTGATGGTACTCACCTGAAACAGGTTGCGCAGTCTCATTCCGGCTACCGAACCATCCATAAACCAAGGCTGACCGTACAACCACAGCATAATGAACCCGCCGGATAAGGCCACAATAATACCTGAGAAAATCAAACTCGTTGAAACAACCGACCTGAACTGAAAATACAGAATCAGGAAAATGATAATAAGCGATATGGGAATCACGATTGTCAGGCGCTTTGTGGCCCGTATCTGATTTTCATAGTTCCCCGTAAATTTATAACTCACGCCGCCAGGCAGGGTCAGCTCACCATTTGCCATTTGTTCTTTTAGATAGGCTTGGGCGTTTTCAACCACATCCACCTCAGCATACCCTTCTTTTTTATCGAATATCACATAGCCCACCAAAAAGGTATCCTCACTTTTAATCATCTGCGGACCTCTGACATAATGCAAAGTTACCAGTTCGCCAAGCGGTATCTGGGCACCTGAGGGCGTTGGTATTAAAATACGCTGTAAATCCTCCGGGTTATCTCTGAACTCTCGGGCATAACGCAGTCGTACCGGAAACCGTTCGCGCCCTTCAACGGTGGTGGTCAGTGGCATACCACCAATGGCACTGCCTATGACAGCTTGTAAGTTCTGAACGTTCAGGCCATAGCGGGCAATGGCATCGCGCTCTATCTCCATCTCCAGATAAGGCTTCCCCACCACGCGATCGGCAAATACCGACATGCCTTGCACGCCTTCAACCTGCTTTAATTGTTTCTCTAATTCAAAGCCAACTTTTTCGATGCTTGGCAGGTCGGAGCCATACACCTTAATACCCATTGGGGCACGCATACCTGTTTGCAGCATCACCAAGCGGGTTGAGATGGGCTGCAGCTTAGGAGCCGATGTCAATCCGGGAATCGTACTTTTATCAATAATCGCCTGCCAGATATCATCGGGCGTTTTAATTTCCTGGCGCCATTGCCGGAAATACTCACCATTTTTATCAACCAGCAAATCCTCCGGATCAATCAAACGAAATGCTTCTTCCATCGGATTGTAAGTCGTTCCATCTTTCAGTATAAAGGCACCTTCTTTGTTTGTTTTAAAACGTAAGCGATGTCCCTTTTCATTGAGAATATATTCCGGCTTATAGTTGATCACATTCTCATACATCGAAGTCGGCGCCGGGTCCAGAGCCGAATTAACACGCCCCCATTTACCAACCACCGTCTCTACTTCGGGTATGGAATTGACCTGCTTATCCAGTAAACGAATAACGTCCAGGTTCTCTTCGATACCAGAGTGAGGCATGGTCGTTGGCATCAACAAAAATGAACCTTCATCCAATGATGGCATAAACTCTTTACCTATACCCGGGAGTTTTTCATCCAGATAGGCATATGAATTGGTATTTTTAATAAACGATGGTAAAAAACCAAACAGTTGATTAAAACCTTGCCAGCTGGTTACTCCAAACAGCACAATAAAAACCGGGACTATCAGAAATGCGACTTTATTATCTAAACACCAGTTTAAAATACGCTTATAGAACACCACCACCAGAGACAAACCTCCCAGAACGGTGGTGACGATGACTATCACAAACAAGAAATTGGCCAACAGGCTATTTTGCGCTCCAAGGGGCATCCATGCCTTTGTCAGGAAGAAAACAACCACCACAATGGTAATAGCAATATTTACCAGGTTGTTCCATTTCTTCTGCTGCTCCTTCCATCGGTAAGCCAATAAGCCATTAATACCATAGGCCGTAATAGCCAAAGCAATATAATTTCCAGAAATGATTGACAGTACAACGCCGGCTGCAATCAGAATGAAGTTACCCAATCGCTGATACCGCTTTTTATCAATCTTAATGGAGAAGATCAAGTGTGATAAAGCAGGTATGATTATCAGCCCGATGAGTAAGGCCGAAATCATGGTGAAGGTTTTTGTGAAAGCCAATGGCTTAAACAGTTTTCCTTCGGCCGCTTCCATGGCAAACACCGGCAGGAAGCTGATGATGGTGGTTGATAGGGCTGTGATAACAGCACCGGCAACTTCGGTGGTTGCAGTATAGACAACAGTCAACAACGCTTTCCCTCTTGCGCCTTTGTTTTCGGGCAGTTCAATATGCCGGATAATATTTTCGACAAAAACGACACCCACATCCACCATGACGCCAATGGCAATTGCAATACCCGAAAGGGCAACAATATTGGCATCGACCCCAAACTGACGCATGGTGATAAAAGTGATTAAAACACCTATTGGCAGAAGGCTGGAAATCAAAAACGAAGCACGCAGATTAAAAACTAACACAATCACCACCAGGATGCTAATTAATAATTCAAGGGTAATGGCTTCTTCCAGCGTTCCTAATGTTTCTTTGATTAATCCTGTACGGTCATAAAAAGGCACTATTGTAACTTTAGAAACAGTACCGTCGGCCAATGTTTTAGAAGGCAAGCCTGGTTCAATCTCAGCTATCTTGGCCTTCATATTTTCAATCGTTATAAGCGGGTTGGCGCCATAGCGGGCCACTACTACACCCCCAACGGCCTCGGCACCACCTTTATCTAGTCCTCCCCGCCTTGTGGCAGGACCAAAGTTGATCTTCGCCACATCTTTCAAGCGTATGGGCACATTGTTGCGCACAGCAACAACGCTCTTTTCCAAATCTTCCAGGTTTTTGATATAACCCAGGGCACGCACCAAATACTCGACGCGATTAAACTCTATCGTTCTCGCTCCAATATCGAGGTTACTGTTTTTCACGGCCGACATAATTTGTGCGATCGTCACATGATGGGCTTTCATGGCGTTGGGGTCAATATCCACCTGGTACTCCTTAACAAAACCACCTATGGAAGCGACCTCTGCCACCCCTTCAGCTGCTGTTAAAGAATAACGCACATAAAAATCCTGGACAGTTCGAAGCTCATGCGGATCCCAGCCACCAGCCGGATTACCTTCAGCATCGCGCCCTTCCAGTGTGTACCAATAGATTTGCCCCAGAGCGGTGGCATCGGGCCCCAGTGCCGGAGAGACATCTGGTGGCAAAGTTCCAGCTGGTAATGAATTGAGTTTCTCAAGAATGCGGGTTCGACTCCAGTAAAACTCAACATCTTCGTCGAAAATGATATAAATACTGGATAGACCAAAAATGGAGTTACTCCGAATGGTTTTAACACCAGGAATACCCAATAGTGAAGTGGTTAATGGATAGGAGATTTGGTCTTCAATATCCTGTGGCGAACGGCCTGGCCACTCAGTATAGACTATTTGTTGATTCTCACCAATATCTGGTATCGCATCAACAGGCACTGGATCAGTTGGTAAAACACCTATATCCCAGCCAAATGGGGATGTTATAATTCCCCAGCTAAGGAAAACAAGCAAAACTATGAAGGTGACCAGCTTATTTTCCAGAAAAAAGCGAATGATAGAATTAAGCATATCAATGCGTTTATGATTTATATTCGAAATGAATAATTGCTTTTAACGACTGAATAGATCTATGCCAGTCGAGTCAATTAATAATCAAATCGAAAAATCACAAACGATACACTTGAATAACCGAAAGAAAATCAGGAACCTCTTTGGGTGGTGGCAAACTGTAACCCGATAATTCTAAATCCTGTTGTTCAACTTCCTTGATGACAAGGTGTTGAATAATCGGGATTAAAAGCTCAAATGATGCTTCCTGAAAATTTATATCAGTTGCTGTCACTAAAAAATTTTCATCCAGCTCAAAATGTTCGGATTCATCATGGCAACAGCCTGCAGAACAACCAGCCTCACAGCAGGATTTGGCTTCACTAAAAACATTCACATCAACTAAGTTACCGCCACAATAATGTTTGGATACAGTCATACCGGTTGTTGAAACCAACAACACGATTACCATTACTATATGACTGATTTTCCGAAGCATAATTTCAGTAAAGCTGTTAACAAAGAAACACAAACAAAACTGGAAAGTTTAACAGACGATGCGCTTTAACAAATCATTAACCGTAAAGTAGTCCAGCTAACAACAAGCTATCATGAATGGGCTATTAGTAATCCAAAATCTACAGCAACTCTTTTGAGGGATCCCAAAAAACATCCTTAAAATTAACGATTTGGTTATCTTCCACGATAACACCTTCATTTTCAAGCAACTCCTTCATTGTTTCACCACCGGGAAAGTGATGCTTACCCGTTAAGAGCCCTTTACTATTGACCACTCGATGCGCCGGAACAAACCGATGCCAGCTACTACATTTATTCATGGCCCACCCTACCATGCGCGCACCCCGATAACTACCAATATAGTTGGCTATAGCCCCATAACTAGTAACACGGCCATGAGGTATAAGCTCAGCAACCTGGTACACGCGTTCAAAAAAATCGGACTCTTTTTTTGCCGTCACTACTTACCTTTTTTTCGTGATAAGGGATTGCTTTTAATCGATTCTTTCTCTTTCACAACACCACGACCGCCGCTATGATATTCGTCAAAATCAATTTCAATATCCGGTTCAATCCAATTGTCCCGGTCTTCTAAATGGAATTTTAAATATTTAATAGCCAATCCGTGGGCCAGCCATTTCGATTCGTAATGCGTCTGAATCGATAAGATTTCATCGTCGTATCCAGAACCGTATAAATCACTCTCATTCACCTCAACAGCCAATTGATTCTCCTTCACCATTTCAGCGGTGTAGGTATACAAAAACTGCGAATCGGTCTTAAGATGAACCAACCCACCTGGTTTTAAAAACTGCTTGTACAATTGCAGAAATCGCGTTGAAGACAGGCGCTTATTCACTTTCTTCATCTGCGGATCGGGGAAAGTCAACCAGATTTCATCCACCTCATTTTCGGCAAAAAAGGACGTAATAAATTCAATACGCGTCCGCACAAATGCGACATTCTTTAGTCCTTTATGCATTGAGTCGGTTGCTCCACGATGCATTCGTGCCCCTTTGATATCAATACCAATAAAGTTCTTATCTGGAAATAATTCGGCTAATCCAACGGTATACTCCCCTTTACCACATCCCAATTCTAAAACTAATGGGTTGTCATTTTTAAAGAATTCTTTGTGCCATTTTCCTTTTAAAGAGAAGGACTCTCCTTGTAATGGATTAAAGTCGGCTTCAAACACATGGTCGTAAGTTGCCATTTCGGCAAACTTCTTCAACTTATTCTTTCCCACTTTTATTCTTCTTTTAAAGCGTGTGCCTTTTCTATTCTCAAACCTACGTTATGAATCCCTTTAATATCATCATCGCGCATTCCCTGCACAATTCTAAAGGTATATTGCCCGGTTTCAGCAAACTTAATATTGCTCTGATAAGGTATCTGCACATGATACAAACTTCCCCAACCAGACCCTAACCAGCGCCCGGTCTCATCAGCCAACACACAATCTACCCTATCTTGTGCTGTTTTTCCAGATGGGCTGATGACATCGACAAATAACCAAAGGTTACTGTTGGGGTAATTGGAATAATTACGCACATTCAACAAGACATTATATGTCTGTTCTGAGCTCTCGATATCCACTTTAAACACAGCCATGGAATCAATATTCCAACCGCCATTGGGGATGGTAACATATTGGTCGAACACAACATTTCGATCGCAACTACTCAATACAATAATGGCCAGCAGTAATGCACCAATAAAACTATTGCTTTTTATTTTGCCCATCGCCTCCTTGTTGTTTGCGTTGATTATTTGGTCGGTATCGTTTCTTTGATTTGTTGTACGG
Organism: Carboxylicivirga litoralis; assembly: GCF_025499605.1. Lineage (GTDB taxonomy): Bacteria > Bacteroidota > Bacteroidia > Bacteroidales > Marinilabiliaceae > Carboxylicivirga > Carboxylicivirga litoralis. The sequence continues at coordinate 102,908 of NZ_JAFMVC010000009.1, forward strand.
CTTTTTTTCACCTTGTTGCTGATTACCACTCTGCTTTCTGTCACCCGCTTTTCTATCGTGTTGCTTATTGCTACCTGAACGGTTATCTGCCTGTTGGTTACCGCCTCCACTACGACGTCTGCTTGGTCGGCGTTTTTTCTTTTTCTGTTCATCAAAGCGTGTCAGACTTTCTTGGCTAATCACATTATCGTAAGTAGGCTCAGAAACAAGCATCTTAGGCGCTTCGTTGGCCAATTTATCAACCTTCTTACCTTTACGATTTAGACGAATGACCTCTTTGGCTCTGTCCACAGAAAGAGAAACAATGCCTGCCGGAATATCTTTACTCGTGCTGTACCACATGGTACGCGAGAAAATATCCGTTTTAAAATGATAATAGCTTCCATCAACCGTCTCTAAAACAATATTTGTTTTCGGGAAATCTTGCTGAGCATCGATATAAGCATCGAGCTCGTAGTTAAGACAGCATTTCAATTTACCACATTGACCCGCCAATTTTTGAGGATTCAATGAAATCTCCTGGTAACGGGCCGCATTGGTGGTTACCGAAACAAAATTGGTCATCCAGGTTGAGCAACACAACTCTCGTCCACAGGGACCAATACCGCCAATCCGACCAGCTTCCTGGCGAGCTCCAATCTGACGCATTTCAATGCGCACCCGGAAGGTCTCGGCCAGTACCTTAATCAACTGACGAAAATCAACACGCTCATCGGCAATGTAATAGAAGATGGCCTTGGTTTTATCGCCCTGATACTCGACATCGCCAATCTTCATATTGAGGTTTAAACGCTCGGCAATACGACGCGACTCCAACATGGTCTCATGTTCTAATCCACGTGCTTCTTCCCACTTTTCAACATCGGCCGGCTTGGCCTTACGATACACACGCTTAAACTCAAATGTTTCGAGATTGATATTATGCTTTTTCATCTGCAGCAACACCAACTCGCCCGTTAAAGTTACCGTGCCAATATCATGGCCTGGCGATGCTTCAACCGCAACGATATCGCCCTTTTGTATGCGAAGTGCATTGCTATTGCGAAAGTAACCTTTACGCGTGTTTTTAAATTGTATCTCAACAATATCAGTTGTATTGATTGTATCGGGTAAATCTTCCAGCCAATCGTAAACATTGAGTTTACCGCATCGGCTCGAACAACTTTTACAACTCTTCTTTTCTGTATCTTGAATAACTTCTTCCATAAAATAATAAATAAAAGGCTCAATGACCTTGTGAACTTATTACTGCTTTAAAAGCATTATCACCTTTAGGCATAAGTCCATTAATATAATACGAGCATTCCCATTTTGTTCAAGATGAGAATGTGCCAAACTAAATTCCTCACTCAATTGCAGAATATTACCATCGTTTATAAATGGTGAAAAACGTGCCGAGAAATTTTCTTCTTCAGGTGTAAGATACAATAAATCTTGTTCCTGAATGTTCATCATAAAATTTTCGCGAATCAAACGCAGAGCAAATTCAAAGAAATTCTTCTGACGTTCTTTTGATTGACGATTCATGTCATCGCACCAATCAATTAAGTCAAAGAGCTTTCGTTGATAGGCTAAACGCATCATACCTACAAACTTATCAAAAAAGTAAGCGCGTTCTTCACCTTGCCCAACAATTTCTTTAGCCGCCACATAGTTACCAACCGATAGTTTAGCAAATCGTTCACTCTCTTCCTCAGTGATATCATACTCCAATCTGAGAGCTTTAGCTATTTCACTAATCTCCAACGCTGGAATATTTAAACGCTGTGCACGACTTTGAATGGTGCCCAATATCTCATTAGGATTATCCGACACTAATAGAAAAACCGTTCCCTCTGGTGGCTCTTCTAGTAACTTTAGTAATTTATTAGCTGCTGCTACGTGCATCTTTTCAGGCAGCCAAATAATCATCACCTTATACTTGGCTTCAAAAGTTTTAAGACTCAGTTTTTTGATTATCTCCTGACTCTCCTGACTATAAATCAGCCCTTGCTTATCAGCATCCAGAAAGGTAAACCACTGTCGAATATTAAAATAAGGCTCATTCAGTACAAACTGACGCCACTCGTTAATATAAGAATCACTAACCGGATTCTTATGCTTGGTACTTTTCACCACCGGAAACACAAAATGCAAATCGGGATGTATCAGTTTGGAATATTTGACACACGACGGACATTCTCCACACGAATCATCACCCTGACGATTTTGACAGTTTAAGTACTGTGCAAATGCCAAAGCCAGATTAATCTTCCCAACACCTTCCGGCCCTCCAAATAATTGAGCGTGGCTCACACGGTTTTCATTCACCATGTTCACCAAATGTTTCTTAATTCTCTCGTGTCCTATTACCTCGTTAAACTTCATGAAGCAGCCTAAAATTCAAGTCATCAAAGATAGCAATTTAGTTGATTGTGTAAAATGCGGATGACAGCATTGTACACTGCAGGTCATTAACAATTCCTTAAATCAACGAGTCACGATATTTGCAACCACCGATAATGACTTACATCAGTTCGTATCGTTCTTATGCGGATTCCATTACCTTTGTGCAAAAATTTGAATAGCATGTCTACTTTTTTGTTTGATGAAATTGTTTTTGGTCCGGTGAATAGCCGACGCCTTGGTGTTTCATTAGGAATGAACCTACTGCCAGTCAATCGTAAAATTTGCTCCTTCGATTGTATCTATTGCGAATGTGGATTAAATGGTGAATTGGGTGATAAAAGCGGACAAATGCCAACACGTACTGAAGTTAAAACAGCACTAAAAGTCAAACTGCAAAACATGTTGAAAGATGGTTTAAAGCCAGATGTAATAACATTTGCAGGCAATGGCGAACCAACCTTACACCCCGATTTTAGCAACGTGATTGATGACACCATTGAACTACGTGATACATTTTGTCCCGAAGCGCGCATTGCTGTTCTATCCAATGGTTCGCGACTGAACAAACCCAACGTTGTTGAGGCACTTTTGAAAATCGATGACAACATTCAAAAGCTGGATTCTGGATTAACAGAAACCATCTTACGCCTTGATCAACCAAATTATCCATTTAATCTGGAAAAAACCATCCAACAACTGAAAGCATTCAATGGTCAGTTAATTATTCAAACCATGTTTGTCGCCGGAGAAATGAATGGCGTCAATATCGACAACACCACTGAAGCTGACATCAACTCTTGGCTGGAAGCACTCAACGAGATACAGCCTGAAAAAGTAATGATTTATACCATTGAGCGCGACACTCCATACAACTCCCTCAAGAAAGTGCCACTCGAAAAGTTACACGAAATAGCCAAAATTGCCAAAGAAAAAGGCTTTGCTGTTTCGGTATCGGGCTAGGATAATGCCGTCTGCTTGGGGCATTATATTATATTTGTATAGTGGCAAAAGCAAAAATACATCGGCGCATATTGGTCAGTCCGCTTAACTGGGGCCTGGGACATGCAACCAGGTTAATTCCGATTATTGAGGAGTTAATTCTACAAGGCCACTATGTACTCTTGGCCGGTGACGGTTCTTCATTAGCCATTTTAAGAGATGCCTTTCCTCAATTAGACTGGCAAACGCTGCCTGGCTTTAACGTGTCACTTTCTCGTCGCCGAAGCCAGTGCTTACAGTTACTACTACAAGTACCTGCTTTTCTTAGTTCAATAAAAAAAGAACATACCGCTGTAAAAAATGTCATTAACCAATACGCCATCGATTTAATCATTTCGGATAATCGGTATGGCCTTTACTCAAAGCATGTTGCTTCGGTAATAATTACCCATCAAACCAATCCTTACCCCGGCAAGTATTTGGTTTGGATGAGACCTTTCACAAAACGGCTTAGCACCCGTCTTCTTAAACACTTTGACGAATGCTGGCTTCCTGACTCCGAAAGCAAACCAAAACTCTCTGGAACACTTTCCTCCCCTAGTAAAGGATTAATAACAAAATACCTTGGGTATTTATCACGAATAAATACCAACATCAAAACAAACCGTTCATCAGCGCCAGATATTCTCGTCATTTTATCCGGACCAGAACCACAACGCACTTTATTAGAAACAATCCTCATCAAGCAATTAAAAGGAAGCGGATTAAAAACCACCATGCTTTGTGCCCAACCAGAAAGAGACAAAGAACAAATTGAGAATATCACATTACTGCCACACTGTTCGCCTGATGAATACTATAAATTAATAATGAACAGTGAACATATCATCTGTCGCTCGGGCTATTCTACACTAATGGATTTGATGGTGTGCCAAAAAACAGCTTTACTCATCCCTACTCCAGGTCAGTACGAACAAGAATACCTGGCAAAACGAGCTTCTAAATTATTTGGCTTCTCAACTATCAGTCAAAATCATTTAAAGAGCAAAGAAATTACCCATTTCCTTTCGACCTGCTCAAAAACAATGAAGACAGTTACTCCAGTTAAATTCAAGCTCCCATTATTACCTCCAAAGAAGTAGTTTTCCTGTTTCAAACTTGAATTAAGTGCGTTCATCCGGTTTTAAAGTCATCTCATCAATAAAAATGTAACCTTTACGTCCTAAGACAGTATTACTAATCGGAATTGCACATCAAAGATGAATGATTAAACCATCGGAGGTTAATTCTATCTAAACCCATCTCTTACAAGTATTGTAGGATTTATTTTAAACGAAATGACAACGTTACTGATAACATTAATTTCACTTACAGCTTTCGGGCTCTGGTTTTGGAAAAAAGGTTTGGCCTTATTGGCCGAGCGCAATGCCTCCAAAGAACTGGAAAGGGTTTTATTTCCAAATGGCGATAATGAAAAAGAAGCCATATTAGATTCGTTGATTAAGATTACTAAAGGGAAATACAGCCAGGAATTATTGCTTGATTATTTTTTGAAGATAAAGGGCTTACAAGTCGTTAACATGTATGACCCAGTAAATTTCTGGACGCGTAAATTTTTAATGAGCCCAACCAAGCTCAAACTTAACTATTTTGAGCAGGTTAAGTTTTACGAAAACTTTTTAAACTATCCTGAAGCTTCGGCCAGGATAATGGCAAAGTCTACTGAGGATAACGATTATATCACATCCGAATCAAATGGGGGCTTCTACAAGAAGAAGCAGCTGGCTTAGCCAGCAAACAAATGGGTGCAAGTGGACGACAATTACCACTTGTCAGGAAAGAAGAACGGGAAGCCAATTGGCTTCCCGTTTTATTTTATCATTTTATAAAATCAGCTATTTTAATTCAAAAGTACTGGTGCCTATATTAAAACCATCCACAAATACATCTACCGTATAAACTCCACTCAATAATTCTCCATCGGCCGCTGTATAAAACACACAAATATCAACATCTTCGCCACCATATTCAAACTCGCGACTGGCCGAGTAATTGATTTCCTGCTCTTCGTAGGTAAACACATTATCCTTCGAAGTGATTAATAACACATCATCCGGACGTTGAATACGCACATAAACTGTTTTCAAACCAACAGGTGCTGTAACATTTTTCTGAATTGTACAGCACATGCGAATTTTAGCAACACTTCTGGCTTTCTTTGTCGTTTTCCCCTTAGAATTTAACCCAACTGTTTCAATATTTCGCGTTTCAAGCTGCGATGCAATTTCCACTTTTTTATCCAGTGTTTTCTTTACTTCTTCCAGCTCCTTATACGATTGTGCTATTTCATCATGCCGTTTTCGGTATTGTATGTTTTCCTGTGTCAGCTCCTCATTCCGTCTATTAAGTGAATCTATCTGAACAACAAAACTGCGCATAACACCGCGAAGTGTGGTCAGTTCTTTTTTATACTCCCTGATTTTACGGGCATTAGTGGCTTTAATGGTTTTTATCTCTTCAATTAAATGAGTAATTTTTTCACGCTCCTGCTCCAACATCAGGTTTAGTGTATCATTATTACTATGAAGCGAGTCATAATCTAAAGCCAAGGCTTGAAACTCCTCTGTTAAAAGAAATTTTTCCTCGGTCATCTCTTCCACTACTGCTCTATACTCATGTCGGTGGCTTATAAAAAAGAATAATATAACAGCAATCACAACTAATGCAACTCCACCAACTATATAGGCTAATTTGTTTGATGATGGTTTGTTTGTATTTTCCATAATTAACAGTCTACTTTTGGGTCTGAACACAAAGTTATTATTTTTTAACAGGCCTGCAATGAACGTCATTACAGTAAAACCAGTCTAACATGCCCAAAAATCATGCTAAACTTGATATTTAGAGGAAAAGCATCGTAAATCAATCCACTATTTACAAAGGAATTAAAACCAAAAAATAAGCTAACTTATCAGCGATTATTGAAAATAGAGATGACACTATATGAACTACCGAACTATTATATAAATTTGTGAAGAATTAAAAAATAGCTGTTTTGAAGAAAAAGATATTTCAACTAGCCTTAATCGCTGTTATTGCTCAACTATTTTGGTATTGTGCCAACGTGGGTATGCCTACTGGTGGATTAAAAGATGAAGACCCTCCTGTTGTTGTCAAATCAACACCCAAAGCCAATGCTTTAAATTACCAGGAGAAAACTATTTACATTGAGTTTGATGAACTAATTCAATTAAAAGACTATAGAAGCAAATTTATTGTTTCGCCTCCGGTTAATGAACAACCTATTGTAGAAGCTCGTGGCAACCGCTTAATGATAACCTTTGAAGAAGACTTGCAACCCAACACCACTTATACGCTTGATTTTGCTGATGCCATAGTTGATAACAACGAAGGAAATGTGTTAGATAATTATTCATTCTCATTTTCAACTGGAGAATATATTGATTCACTGCAAGTATCCGGTAATTTATACGACGCTGATGATTTATCGCCTTCGGAAGGTGTGTTGATTTATTTACACAATAACCTGAACGACACAGCTATTCAAACATTGGTACCCATTCGTATGGCAAAAACCAACTCACAAGGCCGATTTAACATTCGTAATGTAAGCCCTGGCAAATACCGTGTCTACGCCCTTGATGACGCTAATAGAAATAACAAGTTTGATCAACCAGGTGAAGCCATGGCCTGGTCGGATATTATTGTAGAGCCGTCTTTTGAATATCGTACTTTTGCCGATACAATTCGCATCGACTCCTTAGAAACGGACTCGCTTCACTATTACGAAAAATTAGTTTACACACCAGATAGTTTCAAGCTTTTTAAATTTCAACATGATTACAAAGAGCAGTACCTGACAAGTGAGGAACGTAACGAACGGGCAAAGTTGACCTATTACTTTAATCGTCCGCTTGAAGAAGATGCCCAAATAGCATTAACCGGCAAAGAAGACCTAAGCGATGTATTTTTGATGGACCGGTCAGTGAAGAACGACACCGTTACATTCTGGTTAAGCGATAGCACTTACTATAACCAAGACTCATTATCAGTTTCGTTGAGTTATTTGATGCGCGATTCACTGGACAAACCATACACCCGAACGGACACCATTGCCATGTACTTTTTTGAAGTGAAGGAAAAGAAGAAAAAGAAACGAAAGAAAGACGATGAGCCGGAACCAATTCCAACTATCCAGCTAAAGAATATGAAAAATAAACTGGATGTATTCGGGCAGTTTCATTTCTCATTATCAGCACCGGCAACGGAATTTAACACCAATGCCATTACGCTGTTTAATCACAAAGACACTATACCAGAAGAACAGCCCTTCGAGTTTATTCATAACGAAGAGCAAATTCTCAACTACACCATCAAAAGCAACTGGGAACCAGGCGTTAAATATGAAATGATTATTGATTCTGCGGCCATTTTCGATATCTATGGTCTGTATAACGATTCGATTAATAGTCAATTCACTATTAAAACAATTGATAGCTACGGGTTAATTCGCATTCAGGTACTAAACCCTCAAGATAATTGGTTGGTACAATTAATCAACCGAAAAGATGTTATTGTGCAACAAACATATATTAAGAACGAGTCTGGAAAAATTGGTTTCCGCTATATTAATCCAGGCGAATATATGTTGCGTATTGTTGTTGACAAAAATAAAAATGGCCAATGGGATAGCGGCAATTATTATGAACGTATTCAACCTGAAGAAATCATTTACTTCCCTAAGAAATTAAACATTCGTAAAAACTGGGAAGACAACTATGGCACTTGGGATCCAATCCAGTTTAACGTTGATAGTTTCTCCAAACAATTCCGCAAACCAAAGAAAAAAGAAGAATAATGTCAGTACTGCTTAATTTTGCTATGTTCCCAACTGATAAAGGGGACAGCGTGAGCCAATATGTGAGTCAGATTATTAATCACATTAAAGAAAGTGGTGTAAGTTACAAACTCAACCCAATGGGTACAACCATTGAAACTGACACCATGGAACAAGCACTTCAAATCGTACAAGAGAGTTACGATATTCTTGAACCTGTTTCAAACCGGGTGTATTGCTCCATAAACATTGATGCACAAAAAAACAAAAGTCAGCGAATAGCCAGCAAAATAGCTTCCATTGAAGCTAAAATTGGTGAAGTCAACAAATAAGCCCAATCATCAAAGGCACTGTTTTTGTTAGCAAACTGCCTTAAATAATTATTTATGCAGAAATTACTTTCAGCAGTGCTTTGTGTGTTTTTGAGCCTGTCCATCAGTGCCCAATGCAAGGATGTTAACACTGCATTTAAAGCAGGCGAAGTAGTAAAATACCACGCCTACTACAACTGGGGTTTTATCTGGCTCAATGCCGGTCAGGTTTCATTTACCGTAGAAAATACAAAGGTAGATAACGAACCTGCCTATCATTTAAAAGCACATGGTGCCACCTATTCTTCTTACGATATACTTTTCAAAGTGCGCGATACATTTGAAACAGTTGTTGACACGCTACACCTCGAACCTTTTGAATTTAAGCGTATCACTAACGAAGGCAGCTACCACGCCAGCTATCTTTATCAATTCGACAGAAAAACACGACAGATAAGCGCTCGCATACAAAAAGAAAAAGAAGCACAACGCGATACCATTTTACAGTGGAAAAATTGTTCGTTTGACCTGCTAACAATGGTTTATAAGGCTCGAAATATCGATTACTCTAAATACAGAGAGAATGATAAAATACCAATCAACATGGTGGTTGACGGTGAAATTCACGATATCTACATCCGTTATTTAGGGAAAGAAACCATCAAAAACAGAGATGGAAGACATTTTAACTGTTTAAAATTTTCTCCTCTATTGGTGGAAGGCACCATTTTTAAGAGTGGAGAAGACATGACTGTTTGGGTCACTGACGATGCTAATCGTATCCCGATAATTGTGGAAGCTAAAATTCTGTTTGGTTCGGTTAAGGCCGTTTTTGTCGATGCCATCAACACACGTTATCCGATAAGTGCAGAGATTAAAAAGAAGTGAATCGCATTTTCCAATCATCAAGTGGTGACTGATGCACATTAACTAAATTGGTAAATTGCTGCTTCAACTCTTGTGGTGCATTATCAACCACAAAGGCATTTTGGAACGTTGATAACATATCTAAATCGTTGTAGTCATTACCAACAACTGTTACATTTTCAGGCGCAATCTTTTCTATTCCACAAACCTCTAAAATACCATTGGCCTTAGACACTTCAGTATTAAAACATTCCATCCAAATACTGACTCCATCGATGGGCGATGTGGCACGAACAACCTTCACTCCTAATAGTTGTTTTGCTATGGCTTCATACATCTCCATATCAGGAATAAAAGCCAGTGTTTGTGTATAATCCAACTTTGGTACTGAGCCATTTATCACCTCGGCATGAGGGTGGTTAAACTCCAGATAACGTTCAAAATCTGGATGCGCATCATCGCCTTCGGGATGATAAAACAAATGATTTTCGGGAATAGGGTGATGCAAAGTATATTCGACATGGTATTGCTTAAAAACTTCAACAACCTCTTTGGTTTTTTCATAACCCAAATGACGAGTTGACAAAAGTTGTTTGGTTTTCCAGCAATACAAGCCAGCACCTGATGAAAACACCAGATAATCGATAGGAAAATCATCGGGTAAAACCCGAAAGGCCGATTGTAATGTGCGACCAGTTGCTACAACACGAATATAACCCATCGTCCCAAGCTGCCTCAACACGCCAAGGTCTTGCTTATTAAAATCTTTATCGCGGGCTAAAATGGTACCATCAAGGTCAGTGGCAAACAGTTGAGACATATCCTCTATTTTTACAATCAAAGCTACTAACTTAATTATAGTTGAGCGTATAATCTGTCACAAAATATGACTCATCATTTTTAGTGAATTTTCTCCAGCTCAAATGGGGTAGCCTGATACACATAGTAGTTCAACCAGTTAGAATACAACAAACTGGCATGACTTCGCCATAGCACCATCGGTTCATTTTCCGGATTGTCATCAGGAAAATAATTGGCTGGAATAGCAATATCCAAACCTTTTGCAACATCACGGTCGTATTCCTCTTTCAATGTCGATGCATCATACTCAGAATGCCCCGTTACAAATATCTGACGACGGTCTTTAGACATCACCATGTAAACACCAGCTTTTTCTGATTTCGAAAGCAAAACCAAATCAGGATGTGCTACTATCTCACTCTCCAACACCTCGGTATAACGCGAATGTGGTGCATGGTATAAATCATTAAAACCACGCATTAAGGGTTCTTCACGTTTTTCAACTGTGTGTTTAAAAATGCCAAACATCTTTTTATTGAGCTGGTATTTTTTGATGCCATAATGGTGAAACAAACCAGCCTGAGCCCCCCAGCAAATATGGAAAGTACTCGTCACATTTACTTTACTCCAGTCCATTATCGTCTGCAATTCGGGCCAGTAGTTCACATCCTCAAACTCCAACAATTCAACGGGCGCACCGGTAATAATCATACCATCGTATTTGTTAGCCCGCACTTCGTCAAATACTTTATAAAAAGCAAACAGGTGTTCGCGTGGTGTATTCTTCGATACATGACTTGAGGTCATTAAAAAATCGACCTCAACCTGCAATGGACTGTTTGACAAGGCTCTGAGCAGGTGTGTTTCTGTCGCAATCTTCAGCGGCATCAGATTAAGAATCAAAATCTTCAGCGGTCGTATATCTTGATGCAAAGCGCGTGTTTCACCAATAACGAAAACATTTTCGTTTTCCAGCACATGGCGAGCAGGCAGGGCATCTGGTATTTTAATTGGCATATGGTGGTTGTGTTGTGTGGTGGTTAATGTTTTGCAAAACTATCGTTTTACAATTCCGAAAAACAGAATATTTAAGATATTATCAATTTGCACCTTAAAGTCTTCGAAATTATCTAAAGCCTTAAATAGTGGCCCTTCTAATCCTTTCAAGGCAATAGCAATAGCAACAGCCGCCATATTCACATTTTTCACCAGGAAGCTATCGTCTTTTTGCCCTTCTTCCAACATCTGGGTCAATAGCCGGGCTTCTTCAGCCTCACCTTTCCCTCTGAGTTTATCAAAGAAATCGTATGCACCTAAAGCATCATCTTTGAGTACCTTCATATAATTTTCCAACATATGAATGGTTTTCATGCGTGTGATTACATACTCTTTAAATTTCTCTTTTGGTGGCAACTCCGAATCAACCACTTTATTTAATTCTGTGAACAAGATGTCTTTTTCAAGCTCAATAACAGCCTGAAAAATCTCTTCCTTGTTTTTAAAGTAGTAATACAGTGAGCTTTTTCCTTTTCGCAACGCATGGGCAATATCTTCCATGGTTGTTTTTTTGTAGCCAAATTTTGCAAATAGCTCTCTGGCTGCCTCAATAATTGCAACGCGCATTCCGTCACTTGTCGTTTCTGACGGATAAGCAACTCCTATAGTCATCCCGGTGTTTTTAATAAGTATTTAGTACAAAAATAAAAATACTTTTTTCGAAATCAAAAGCACAGACCAAATGATTCTAAAATTAAAACTCATATTTACCTGATTATAAATAACCTAAAATCAACTGAACCATTCGGTCGAATTACTTTTTATCATCAACCAGAGCAAAATCCAATTGCTTTTTCTCCAGGTTGGCATTCGCTATCGATATCTTAAGTTTATCTCCAAGCTGATATTTCCGATTATATTTTCTACCGACTATGCAATAATTATCTTCGTCAAAAGTATAGAAGTCATCGTCCAAATCGCGAATTGGAATCATGCCTTCACACTTATTTTCAATGATTTCAACATACAAGCCCCATTCGGTTACACCTGAAATCACTCCATCAAACTCTTCTCCCAGGTGGTCCTTCATAAATTCGACCTGCTTGTATTTGATAGAAGCGCGCTCGGCATCGGCAGCTCTTTGTTCCATGTCGGAGCTATGCTCACACATTTCTTCATAAGTTTCTTCATTAACTGAGCGACCACCATCAAGGTAACGTTGCAGCAAACGATGCACCATCATATCAGGATAACGACGAATAGGCGATGTAAAATGCGAATAGTGCTTAAATGCTAACCCATAGTGTCCTATATTATGCGTTGAATAAACCGCTTTGGCCATGGTACGAATAGCCAGCGTTTCAATCATATTTTGCTCACCTTTACCCTGCACCTCTGTCAACAAGCGGTTGAGCGATGAACTAACCGACTCTGTTCCTTTAGGCATGGCCTCGTAACCAAAACGACGAACAAAAGAGGCAAAGTTTTCAAACTTATCAGGATTTGGCACATCATGAATGCGGTAAACAAATGTCTTCGCTTTTCCTCTGCGTCCCTTATCCAATTCATTATTTCCAATCAATTGCGCTACTTTCTTATTGGCCAGCAACATAAATTCTTCAATCAGCTTATTGGCATCTTTCGACTCTTTGAAGTACACACTAAGCGGCTTACCTTTTTCATCAATATTAAATCGCACCTCAACACGTTCAAAACCAACTGAACCTTCAGCAAAGCGTTTATCGCGCAACTGTTTGGCCAATTTATCCAAGGATAGAATCTCATCTTTCAAATCACCTTCGCCTGTTTCAATGATTTCTTGTGCCTCTTCATAAGTAAAACGGCGATCGGAATAAATCACTGTTCGTCCAAACCAACTGTTATGAATATTGGCATCATCGTCCATTTCAAACACTGCCGAAAAGCATAGCTTCTCTTCATGCGGACGAAGCGAACAAATGAAGTTACTTAAGCGCTCTGGTAACATCGGCACAACCCTATCAACCAGGTACACCGAAGTAGCGCGTTCATAAGCCTCTTTTTCCAATAAGGTTTTTGGTTGTACATAATGCGTTACATCGGCAATGTGCACACCCACTTCCCAACGACCGTTATCCAGCTTCTGAATCGACAAGGCATCGTCAAAATCTTTCGCATCAACCGGATCAATCGTAAAAGTTGTGACATTCCTAAAATCACGACGTTGCTTAATTTCTTCTTCTGTGATTTCTGCGTTGATGGTTTCGGCTTCGTCAATGACCTCCTGCGGATAGCGATAAGGCAAATTGAATTCGGCCAGTATGGCATGCATCTCCGTATGATGGTCACCTGCATCACCCAATACATCAACAATTTCACCAATTGGATTCTTAGCTCGCTCAGGCCATTCCACAATTCGCGCAATGGCTTTCTGTCCGTCTTTAACACCATTCAGACCTTTGGCTGGTATAAAAATATCGTGCGACATCACACGGTCATCTACCACTAAAAAGGCTAATCCACGATTCATTTGCATCACGCCAACAAACGTATCACGCTTACGTTTTAATATCTCAATAATTTCACCTTCGGGCTGACGATGACGACGACGTGCATGCATAAACACCTTAACATGATCACCATTCAAAGCCTGGTTCATATTATTTCGCGGAATAAAAATATCGCCACCTTCATTTTCTTCATCAGGCACAACATATGCTGAACCGGATGCTGTCATATCAACCACTCCTGTTAAGGTAGAACCCCGACTCAATAATTTATATTTCCCTGCAGCAACTTCAGTCAGATAGCCCGACTCAAATAATTCATTAAGGATTATTTGCACTTTTTGCCGCCCCGTTTTCTTTCGAACCTCTAAAAGCGATGATACTTGCTTGTAATTAAAAGTGCGTTTAGGGTTATTATAAAACAGGCCTTGTATTAATTGTCTTAGCTCATCTGTTCGAGATGGCTTTTTCTTTTTCTTCTTTACCATTCTATAACTATTTCTGGTTTACGATTCTCAACCTCCAAAACTATTTCGGTATTAGTGGGCTCGAGAATCATATTACTTCCTGCATCAGAAGCAATACCCAAAGGTATAAAATAAATTGGAGCACAATTCTTTCTAATTTATGATAACCTTTTGGCATTATTATCAGTATAAAAAGTTCTAACAAGTCAATTCGTTAGGCTACTAAACACCCAATATTGTTACAATGCAAAACGTCTTTATTATTATATTACTGACAGTTAGCTTCAATACAATGGCTCAATCATATGAGCTATATAAAGGAGATACCATTAACTATACCGATATTAACAATCACAAACAAGGATTATGGATTAAATTCAATAATTCGGGTGACCAGATTTTAGAACAAGGTGTTTATGCAACCAATAAAAAGTCTGGCTGGTGGATATGTTATTACCCCGATGGGAAGGTGAAGCATAAAATTACCTATAAAAATGGTAAAGCCATCGGACCTGCCGAGTTCTATTATGAGAATGGGTTAATATCGGAACAAGGCAACTGGAACATCGATCATTGGAAAGGGAACTATCGGTTTTACAATAAAAACGGAAGCCTTGCCTACGATTGGAACTACGACGACAAAGGCCAGCGAACAGGGACACAAAAATACTACCACGACAATGGCACCTTGAAATACACAGGCGAATGGAATGATGGCAAAGCCACTGGTACCCTAAAGATTTTCGATGATACAGGAAAACTTATTACCGAGCGTGTTTACAATAATGGTGAGTTTCAGGAAAACAAAGCGATTACTGAAAACATTACTACCAACGAAATAGCTCCGCGACAAGAAGTACCTGAGAGCAAGCATGCCTCTACATTTAAAGGAACAGGTAACCACACCGTTTATAACATGCACGGATTAGTTGAGAAGCAAGGATTCTTTGTTAATGGTAAGATTTTCACAGGTAAACACTGCTTCTACAACGATAGTAAAAAGCTGACAAAAGTGATTCATTACCAAAATGGCAATATCGTAAAAACGGAAGAATTTTAAATTTTAAACTCCCAAATAGGAGTTCGACAAAACCTAAAAAGGTGCAATCCATTAACTTATTTGCAAATATTAACAGTATTAAAGGGTTAAAATAGTGCCCGGGGGTACAAGGATTTTTGTAATTTAGCGGCTTGTTAAAAATTCCACAATTAGGTTTGAGCAAGCATGGAAAATAAATTATTTCTATACAACACCCTATCCCGAAAGAAAGAAGAGTTTCAACCCATTCACCCCAATCATGTTGGTTTGTACGTATGTGGACCAACAGTTTATGGAGATCCTCACTTGGGACACACGCGTCCGGCCATAACGTTTGATATATTATTCAGATACCTAAAACACACCGGCTTTAAAGTACGCTATGTGCGCAATATTACCGATGTTGGCCACCTCGAAAATGATGGCGATACAGGCGAAGATAAAATTGCTAAAAAAGCTCGATTGGAAGAATTGGAGCCAATGGAAGTAGTACAACACTACACCAATCGTTATCAATTGTTCATGGACGAGTTAAATGTTCAACGACCAAGCATTGAACCACGTGCATCGGGTCATATCATTGAGCAACTGCAGATTGTTGAAGACATCCTCAAAAAAGGACTGGCCTACGAAAGCAATGGATCGGTTTATTTTGATGTTGAGAAATATAACAAAGAGCATAATTACGGTGCTTTGTCAGGTAGAAATATTGAAGACCTGCTAAGCACCACCCGTGAGTTGGATGGTCAGACCGAAAAACGCAACAGCTTTGATTTTGCTTTATGGAAAAAAGCAGCTCCTGAGCACATCATGCGATGGCCGTCTCGTTTTAGCGATGGCTTTCCGGGTTGGCACCTCGAGTGTTCGGCTATGAGCGCCAAATACCTAGGCACCGAATTTGATATCCATGGTGGTGGTATGGATTTGTTATTCCCACACCACGAGTGTGAGATTGCTCAGAGTACTGTTTGCAACGGCCATACGCCAGCTCGCTACTGGATGCACAACAACATGATTACTATCGATGGACAAAAGATGGGTAAATCATTAGGCAACTTTATTACATTAGAACAACTATTCTCGGGCGAGCACAATAAACTGGAGCAGGCTTACAGTCCGATGACGATACGTTTCTTTATTATGCAGGCTCACTATCGCAGTACACTTGACTTCTCTAACGAAGCTTTGCAGGCATCACAGAAAGGCATGGAGCGACTGCTTGAAGCGTATGGCAACATGGATAAATTAGTTGCTTCTGACGCATCAAGCTATAGTGTTCAGGAGATTAGCGACAAATGTTATGCAGCTTTAAACGACGACCTTAATACGCCTATTTTAATCGCTCACCTGTTTGATGCAGTGAAAAATATCAACAGTATGTTGGCCGGCAAAGCGACTTTAACTGCTGATGACCTGGAAGCACTAAAGCAGCTAATGAGCAATATGGTGGTAGATATTTTAGGATTAACGGTAGAAAGTAATAGTAATGCCGGTGGTAATGATGAATTATTATCAGAATCTATTAACTTGTTGCTGAATTTACGCGTTGATGCCAAAACCAATAAAGATTGGGCAACCGCCGATAAAATCAGAAATGAACTGCAGGCACTGGGCGTTGAAATTAAAGACACAAAAGACGGCTTCGAATGGAGCATAAAATAATACGATGCAAATAACATTGAAACATACAACAGCAGGTTTGGCAATAGTTGCCAGCCTGCTTTTTTTTGGCTGTAATGCTCACAAGTCAGATAAAAAAAGTACAACTACTAAAGCTAAGGTGCAACAAGTAGCCACTCCGGTTTTTAATGCCGATTCAGCTTACCAGTACATCAACAACCAGGTTGACTTTGGACCTCGCGTGCCCAACACTAAAGAACACACCGCCTGTGCCCAATACCTGGCCAACGAACTAAAGCGCTTTGGTGCCGATGTGATTGTGCAAGAAGCCGATGTGATAGCATTTGACAACTCGGTATTAAAGGCAAAGAACATTATTGGCCAATACAATACCAACCTAAAAAAACGGGTGCTACTATGTGCTCACTGGGATACTCGCCCTTTTGCTGATCACGACAGAGATCCTTCAAAAAGGGATTTAGCCATTGACGGTGCCAATGACGGTGCCAGTGGCGTTGGCGTTTTATTGGAAATAGCCCGACAAATTAATATAACACAGCCTAATGTTGGTATCGACATCATATTCTTTGACGCCGAAGATCATGGTCAGCCCGATCATCGAAACTTGCCAGCTATTGAAAACGACTGGTGCCTGGGCTCGCAATACTGGGGTAAAAATCCACATGTAGAAAACTATCGGGCATCATACGGCATCTTATTGGATATGGTAGGGGCACCCAATGCCTCTTTCTACTTCGAAGGCTATTCAATGAGTTTTAACCCGGGTTTAGTGAATTACATCTGGGATATTGCAAGCGAAATTGGTTACGATTATCATTTTAAGAAAGAAAGAGGACATACTATTACTGACGATCATGTGTATGTTACACAACTACGTAACTTCCCTTGTATTGATATTATTCAGCAAGTGATGGAAGATCGCTTTGACAAAAACGGCGATTACATCAATCACTCATTTGGCAGTTACTGGCATACGCACAACGACAACATGAGCAACATCGACAAAGGCACATTAAAAGCCGTTGGCCAAACAGTTTTAGAGGTGATTTACAGAGAAAACTAAATAAACATCCCTCACTTCTTCCGTATTTCTCCCCAAGGGGAGAATTAATAAGAATGCAATCTTCCTCAAGGGGAAGTCCCATATGGCGATAGGGATTAACATCAAGCTAATTGCTAAATAAAACATGCCCAACTTACTTCCATATTTAAACGAACAACTCATTGAAGCCGGTTGCGACGAAGCCGGTCGTGGTTGTCTGGCTGGCCCGGTGGTAGCTGCAGCCGTCATCTTACCAAAAGATTTTAAGCATGAGTTACTTAACGACTCAAAGCAACTTACTGAAAAGCAACGTCAGAAGCTGCGCCCCATCATCGAACAAGAAGCCATAGCCTGGGCAGTTAGTTTTGTTGACCATAAGGAGATTGATGAAATCAACATATTAAAAGCATCGTATGTAGCCATGCACCGGAGCGTTGATCAACTTAAAACCAAGCCGGAACACCTATTAATAGACGGTAACCGTTTTATACCTTACAAAGGCATTGACCACACCTGTATAATCAAGGGGGATGGCAAGTATCTATCCATTGCAGCAGCCAGTGTACTGGCCAAAACTCACCGCGATGAATACATGGAAAAGATGCACGAACAATATCCACACTATGCCTGGGACAAAAACAAAGGCTATCCCACTAAAGCTCACCGGGCGGGCATTAAAGAACATGGCATTTCGCCCATCCACCGCCTTACATTTCGCTTATTAGATGAGCAGTTGAGCTTGTTTTAAATTAAATAATCGACACTAGGCTAGCTAATAATATTTAGCAATAATCGCGCTCTGAATAATCTCTAATTAGATTATGATTCTTTAATCACAATACGATATGGCAGCTGATTAGTCCATTCAAAAAATAAAATTACAAACCCCATATTGCACTCAATACAAACGCTGTTTTAAAACACACCAGCCTTTTCAGCAAAAATTATATCTTTGGCATTCTGAAAACGATTATAAATCAATAGACTTTGAATGTTGGACGAGCTTTGATTGTTGATAACTGTCCCATTTACAATCACTAATAACAATTAAAATTTGTAAGCAACTTCAAATCATTAAAGTACAATAGTATGAGAAGAATAGCAGCAATTTTGCTAGTAGCATGCATCGGCTTTGTGCAATTCGCAAAAGCAGATGAAGGTATGTGGCTATTGCCACTTATCAACAAATTAAACATTGAGAAGATGCAAGAAATGGGCTTCAAGCTTTCGGCTGAAGAAGTTTATAGCATCAATAATAACAGCTTAAAAGATGCCATTGTTATTTTTGGTCGTGGCTGTACAGGTGAATTAATTTCTGACCAGGGATTAATTTTAACCAACCATCACTGTGGATATGGTAACATTCAGGAATTAAGTTCAGTTGAGCACAACTACCTGAAAGACGGATTCTGGGCCAAGAGCTTAGAAGAAGAATTACCAGCACCAGGCTTATCGGTTACATTTTTGAAGTATATGACGGATGTTACTGAGGAAGTTAATGCTGAGCTTAACGACAACATGACTGAAGAAGAGCGAGCAGCTAAAATTAAAGAAGTATCGGCTAAATTAGTTGAAGCAGCTAAGGAAGGCAATGAGTATCAAATTCGTGTTCAGAGCTATTTCGAAGGCAACCAGTTCTTTTTAATCGCTTACGAAAAATTTAACGATGTTCGTTTTGTAGGTGCTCCTCCTTCATCCATTGGTAAATTTGGTTTCGACACCGATAACTGGATGTGGCCTCGCCATACTGGTGACTTCAGTATGTTCCGTGTATATTGCGGTCCTGATGGAAAACCAGCTGAATATTCAAAAGACAATAAACCTTATAAGCCAGCACATCACTTACCTGTATCATTAAAAGGTGTGCAGATGGACGATTATGCAATGACCATTGGTTTCCCTGGTAGCACTGAACGTTATTTAACATCTTGGGGTATCGAAGAGCGTATGGACATCGTAAACCAGGCTCGCATTAAGCCTCGCGGTGTTAAGCAAGATATCTGGTTAAAAGATATGCGTGCCGACGAAAAAGTAAACATTCAGTATGCGTCTAAATTTGCAGGTAGCTCAAACTACTGGAAAAATTCGATTGGTATGAACCGCGGTCTGGAGAAATTAAATGTTCTTGGACAAAAGCGCGAGTTAGAGAAAGAATTTACCAACTGGGTGAATGCTGATGCTGATAGAAAAGCAAAATATGGCAATGTGTTAGCTGAGCTGGAAAAATCATATGCCGATCGTGCTTCTTTTGTAAAAGCAACATCATTTATTGCCGAGTGCCAGTTACGTGGTGCTGAAGTATTCTACTTTGCTTATAGAGCTAAAACTCTGGAAAAAGCATTAGAAGAAGGTGAGCAGGAGGCAATTGATAAAGCTGTTGCTGCCCTAAAAGCCGGAGGCGAAAGCTTCTTTAAAGATTACAACCCTGAAACGGATCGTAAAGTGATAGGTGCATTATTAAAAATGTACAACGATGACATTGATGCTAAATATCACCCATCATTCTATGCTACTATTAACAAGAAATTTAAAGGTGACTTCCAGAAGTTTGCTGATTTCCTATTCAACAAATCAGTATTTATGGATGAAGCTCGCTTTAATGCCTTCCTTGAAAAGCCTTCGTTAAAAGTGCTTCAGAAAGACTACGCATTTATTGGTGGTGTTTCATCAATTGAGAAGTATCGCGAAATCAAAAATATGGAAGCAGAAAGTGCTATTGCTATCCACAAAAACAACCGCCTATTTATTGCCGGTTTATTTGAAATGCAGCCAGACAAAGTATTCTATCCGGATGCCAACTTCACCATGCGTTTATCATACGGTAAAGTAGGCGACTACGAGCCAAAAGATGGTGTTATTTATAAGCACTACACAACTATTGAAGGCATCATGGAAAAAGAAGATCCAGATAACTTCGAGTTTGAAGTGCCTGCTAAATTAAAAGAGCTTTGGAAGAACAAAGACTACGGACAATATGCTGATGCAGCTGGTTATATGCCTGTTTGTTTTACATCCAATAACGACATTACAGGTGGTAACAGCGGTAGTCCGGTTATCAACGCCGAAGGTCACTTATTTGGCTTGGCTTTCGATGGTAACTGGGAAGCAATGAGTGGTGATATCGCTTTTGAAACAGAGCTTCAGAAGTGTATCAATGTTGACATCCGTTACGTACTTTTCATTATTGACAAGTACGCTGGTGCAACTAACCTGATTAATGAAATGACTTTGGTGAAATAATCCAGAGCTATAGGATAAAGTAAAAAGAGCTGTTGGAATATTCTGACAGCTCTTTTTTTTGTTAAAATTGCTTAAAATGGATACTATTCATAGTATTCACCCATATAATCTTGTAGTTTCGTGCCACTTGAATATTAAGCTAACTAGATAAATGCGCATATTAATAATCACCATATTAACACTATTGTGTTCGTCTGCTTTAAAAGCTGATGAGGGCATGTGGCTTCCTTATTTAATCAGTGAAAGACAGATTGAGTTAATGCACGAAAAAGGCCTACAGATTCCATTCGAATCAGTATACAGCCATTCTCAACCCTCATTAAAAGATGCCATTGTTTCGTTAGACGATGGTGCCTGCACAGGTGAATTTATTAGTCGTAAGGGTCTATTGCTGACAAACCACCATTGCGGTTACAGTGAGATACAACAGCACAGTAATATCGAGCATAATTATTTAGAAAACGGATTCTGGGCCAAATCTTTGAGTGAGGAACTGGCCAATCCTGGCAAAACAGCAACCCTCTTGATTGAAGCACATGATGTAACCAACCAAATCATCACTCAGGCCATTGAACAATCAGGTTCTGAAAGAACGGTAATCATCGATAGTTTAATCCAGGTAATTGAGCATGAAGCAGCAGCAAAATATAAGCTCGATGCTAAAATTAAACCGCTTTTTAGTGGCAACACCTACATATTATTTCTGACACAGACCTTTCGTGATGTTCGATTAGTCGGCACTCCTCCTTCATCCATCGGTAAATTTGGTGGCGACACTGATAACTGGATGTGGCCTCGTCACACTGGTGATTTCAGCTTTTTCCGTGTTTATTGTGCTCCCGATGGCTCTCCGGCTGATTATTCGCCAAACAACATTCCGTTTGAACCTAAAATGCATTTAAAAATTAACCTGCAAGGCATCAACAAAGGCGATTATACAATGACTCTTGGTTACCCTGGACATACTCAACGCTACCTCACTTCGCATGGCATGCAGGAAATCAAAGACATCATCAACCCAATAGTTGCAGAAACCAGAGGTATTAAACAGGACATATGGTCAAAAGCCATGCAGTCATCGGAAGAAATTAATATTAAGTATGCTGCCAAATATTCGGAGTCGAGCAATTACTGGAAATATGCCATAGGCCAAAACAAAGCATTGGAAAAACTTGGCATTATTGAGGCGCAAATAGAAAAAGAGAAAAACTTCGCTGATTGGATAAGAGGTGACTCTATACAACTAAACAAATACGGCAAAGCACTTCCGGTAATTGAAGCATCATTCTTACTTGGCAAAAAACTCACTTTGGCTGAGACCATCACACAGGAAACCATGCTTGAAGGTCCTGAAATAATTCGCTTTGCCCTCGAGATTAGCACCCTTTACATGGAGCTGCAAGAAACGAAAAGTGACACTAAAGCTTATCAGCAACAACTCCAACTATGCACCAACACAATCAACCAACTTTATAAAGATTTTGATGCAAAGGTTGATCAAGAGGTTTTTGATGCCATGTTAGGCTATTACCTAAAACAAAGCCCTGAAAACCTTAGGCCAGAAATAGTGTCATTGCTAGGTAAAAAGTACCTGGATGATTGGTCTGGCTTTGCTGCTTACCTCTATCACAAATCAGCCTTAACCAATCCAAACCAGGCATTGGAGCTTATCAAAAGTAAAAATGAGGATGCTTTCTTTGAAGATCCAGCCATTGCCTTTTCGTACCAGGTGCTATCGCATTTTTATCAAATGCTGGATATTCACAATAAGCTAAACCGTCAGTACAATGACGCACAACGACTGCTTGTGGAAGGATATATGCTGCATGACAATAAAGATTTTTATCCGGATGCCAACAGTACGCTAAGATTATCGTATGGTACGGTGGGTGATTATGAACCTAAAGATGGTGTTCGTTACAAATACCTGACAACCTTAAGTGGTATTATTGAAAAAGAAGATGCTGAACAGATTGAATTCATTGTTCCCGAGCAACTAAAAACACTTTACAGAAACAAAGATTTTGGTTCGTATGCACTTGAGAATGGCAAAATGCCCGTTTGCTTCCTCACCAATAATGATATTACAGGTGGTAACAGTGGCAGCCCGGTGCTTAATGGGAAAGGTGAGTTAATAGGCGTAGCTTTTGATGGCAACTGGGAAGCCATGACCAGCGATTTAGCTTACGAAGAGCAATTACAGAAGTGCATCTGTGTTGACATGCGTTATATTTTATTTATCCTTGATAAAATGGCCGGCGCGCAAAATTTAATTAATGAGATGGAGTTTATTCATCAATAACAAATTCGATTTATATTTATACACTCATCACTCATTAGTTAAATCGAAATGGCAAAAAACAAGTATTATGTAGTTTGGGTAGGCGCCAAACCCGGCATTTACAAAAGCTGGCCTGAATGTCAGGCACAAATAAAAGGTTTTCCGGCAGCAAAATACAAAGGTTTTGCTACGCTCGAGGAAGCACAAGCGGCTTATAGCAATGGGTTTTCAAACTATATATCATCGGCCACAGGGGGCCGTAAAACCAAGACGCCATCCATCAACTCAAGAGCTAACATTATCAGCAATAGCATAGCCGTTGACGCAGCTTGTAGTGGCAATCCAGGTGTGATGGAGTATCAAGGTGTTTACACCAAAGACGAGCGTCAGCTGTTTCATCAGAAGTTTAACCTGGGAACCAATAACATTGGTGAATTTCTCGCATTGGTGCATGGCATTTCCTATTTACAAAAAAACAACCTGAATATTCCGATTTATTCCGATTCAAAAATTGCTATTGGCTGGGTAATGAAAAAACAATGCAAGTCGAAACTAGCCGAA
This sequence comes from Carboxylicivirga litoralis, assembly GCF_025499605.1. Taxonomy (GTDB): domain Bacteria; phylum Bacteroidota; class Bacteroidia; order Bacteroidales; family Marinilabiliaceae; genus Carboxylicivirga; species Carboxylicivirga litoralis. Next base: position 126,825 of record NZ_JAFMVC010000009.1, read on the forward strand.
ACAGCTAAAACTAAAGAACTGTTTGAACTGGTTAGAAGAGCAGAACACTGGCTTAAAACCAACACCATTAATGTCAAGATTTTAAAATGGGATACTAAAAACTGGGGAGAGATTCCAGCTGACTTTGGCCGCAAATAACTCTTAATTTAATGTGACGTACGGCACCTTAAATACCACGCGGGTTCCTTTACGACCATATTTCGACAGGTCTTCCACTTTTAATGTAACCGACTGGTTTTTAATATTATCATTCATCAATTCAAGACGCTCTTTTGTCAGCCCCATTGCCACGGATTGATGCTTTTTACCAGTAATCTTACTTTTTTCCATCGAGCGCTTAATACCAATACCATTATCTTCAATCGAAAACATCAGCTTATCGTCATTTCGCTGCAAGTGCACATGAATGTAGCTTCCCTCTTCCGTCAACTCACCATGTTCAATGGCATTCTCCAAAAATGGCTGGGTTAGCATGGGCGGAACCAGCACATTGTTTAACTCTATTGACTCGTCAAAATCAACCTTGTAATTAATCTTATTATCGAACCGTCGGTTTTGAAGGCTCATATATTTATCCAATATCTCTTTTTCTTTTTTTAGAGTGATGCGCTCTTCTTTGGCATACTGCAATATCAAACGCATCAAAGTAGAGAAATCGGCAACGAAATCAACAGCATCTTCCTGGTTATTCTCCAAAATAATACATTGTAACGCCGACAATGAATTGAAGATAAAGTGTGGATTCATCTGGGTTCGAAGCACTTTCTGCTCCATGTTCAGTCGACGCTGACGCTCCTTAATCTTTAAAACATTCACCCAAATCAAAACAATAATGGTTGATAAGAGAAAGAACAACGACACACCCCATAAATACAAACGATTACGCTCTACTTTAGCCGTTATCGCCAACAGTTCTTTTTCACTTTTAGCATTATGGTATTTCTTCTCCAACTCAATCATTTTATCAAGTTGTTGCTGGTTAAATATTGAATCCTTTAACTCTATAGACGCTTCCAACAGCTCATTGGCCAATTGATATTTTCCCAATGCCTTGTAGGCCTGATATAACTCTTCAAGGTTCTCGCTCCTTACCTCTCTTAAGCCTACTTTTTTATTGTATTCTGCTGCATACTGATAAGCATTAAGTGCCTTTTCGACCTGCTGGTTATTTAAGTACATTTCCCCCATCATGCTATAGGTATGTACTAAGCCAACTTGATCGTTAAGACGAGTAAATACCCCCAATGCCTTGTTAAAATAAGCATCTGCTCTACTGTATTGGCCTTGCAAACCAAATAAACGTCCAAGGTTAGCAGAAACCGATGCCATACCTTCTTCGTTGCCCATCCTATCATAGGCATCATAGGCTTTCTTGTAATACTTAAAACCGGCATCTAAATCATTGATGCGCACACTAATCACGGCCATATTATTGGTAACAGCTGCTATAGAAGAGAAATCATCCAATTCTTCATAAATAGCAAGAGCATTATTATAATATTCATACACCAAATCATAACGCTCCCATTTGCCATAAATAATACCAAGGTTTTGATATGACATGGCGATGCCTTCTTTATTCCCGTCTCGTTTCTCGAGTTCCAACGAATGATTATAAGCCACCAAAGCACTATCGAAATTCGCTTTGAGATAATGAATCAAGCCTATATTATTATATAGCACAGCTAAATAAGTAGAATCATCCCCGCGTTGAAAATTTGCCAATGCTGCCTTATACGAATTAAGCGACTGGCTCAACTCTTGCTGATAGTAATATACCTCAGCCATAAAAGAATGGTAATAAGCATCTTTCTTTATTTCTTCAAAAGGACAGTCCTCAAGGTGCTCCATGGCTAACTCCCTGATACTGTCAATATTTTCGGGCACAAGAGCATTTAGCTCATTCATCCGTTGAGTCCACTTTTCCTCTTGCGAAATTTCTGAAGTTTGTCCTGTTACGTTTATAACAACAATAAAAAACAGTAAGGAAATAACAAAAATACGAGTGCTTGCCATAATCATAATGTAACAGTAATCAAAAATAACACATTTTTTTAATTGTCAATCAACAACATCCATTATGCACGTTTTAGCCCACTATTTCAATCAACAAATCGCAAATATTTCTTTATTATATTAACTAAAGGATAAATATTTGATTTAAAAATCGCATTATTCAAGTCTTTTTAGTAAAATTACTTCTTGAAGCCTAACACAACTATTGTTTGATGTCGTCAAATAAGATGTATAAGTTATTCCAAACGCTAGCTCTACTTGTATTAGTCCTTTTTGTGGGTATACAATCAAAGGCTCAATCGCGGGTTATTGGAGAATTACCAGACTCTTCTAATATCTTACAACAGATATTCATTGAAGATGCGGAACTCATTGATAGTCTGATTACCAATGTCGATTCTTTAAAAAGTAAAAGTAGCAGTTCGTTGGCTGAAGTGCTGTTTAATCCTGAAATGCGTTTGATTCATGGAGATACAATTAAGTTAAAAACAATTGAAGTTGAAGAACAATTAACATACCGTCAGCGCGATTCAGCTAAAATTCAAGATATCCACCCGCAAGACTCGCCGGATCTTAAAGGTTTTACGCTTAACTCAAAAGATGGCACAGCACAAATAACCTTCAAAGGCTCCATTCGGCTTAACGGCGCATACGATTTTAACGGACTAGCTCACCGCGACAATTTTAAAACGATAGATATACCAGTCGAATCCGAAAGTCAGGGTGCGCGCTTTTTTATGAGTGGTCACCAAACAAGATTTGGGATTGAAGCTACCAAAAAAACAGGGTTAGGTCCCATATTAATGCGACTTGAAAGCGATTACTTAGGCACTGAACATGGTTATCGTTTGCGTCACGTTTATGGTTTATTTATGGATGTTTTAGCTGGTCAGACCTGGTCCGTATTTGGAGACCCCTCTTCTATACCCTGGACCGTTGATTTAGAGGGTCCCAATAGCTCTGTTAGTAAACGAACCGTACAAATTCGATATAGCCATTTGCTTAGTCCTAAGCTAAGATGGACCGTCTCCATAGAATCGCCTGAGTTAGACCTTGAAATAGCAGATAGCTTAAGGATTTTGCAAGACTTTCCGGACATAGCAACGCGTTTTAAGCGCCTGACAAACTGGGGACATCTACAGACAGCTCTTATATTCAGAAGTTTGGCCTATAACATTGACCAATCCGGAGCGCTTGGTTATGGGGCGTTATTGAGTGGTCGTTACGAATTTAACGACAAGAAAGAAATTCTGTTTCAACTTGTTGGAGGTAGAGGCATAGCCCACTATATTAGCTCCATTTCTGGTAATGGCCTTGACATTGCCTATGATGAAACAACGAAGGAATATCATCCTTTAGATATTTTTGGTGGCTTTGTTTCGTACGGGGTTGACTGGAACGATAACATATATTCTTATTTCACTCCAGGATTTATCTATATGCCAGGGCGCTCTTTTCAACCAGATAATACCTTTAAATTCAGCGCTTATTTCTCGGGCAATATTTTTTGGAATGTTATACCTGGTGTTCGGGTTGGAGGAGAATACTCTTATGGCTCCCGTATTAATAAAGACAAACAAAAAGGCAAGGCCAATCGTATTTCCTTTATTCTCTATTACGACTTTTAAATGCACTATTTTTACCCAATTCCAGAAGAACTAACCAGCAGCTTGCCGGATGGTTTTAATAATCCCTTTGATTATACACCACATCCGTTATGCCTGTTTGCCAAACAGCAATTAGAACGCTCTCTTCCTAAGCCTTCAACCATGGAAAAAGGGAAAATGTATGGTGTTTTGATTGTTAAAAATTTATCTGGACAAATAGGTTATCTGGCGGCCTACTCTGGAAATGAAAAAGACTTAAATAGTGGTTTTTACTTTGTTCCACAGGTTTATGACATTACAAATCCTTCAGGTTTTTTCAGAGCTGAAGAGCAAAATCTTAATGAAATTAATGCAGCCATTAAGGAGTTAAAGAACTCGTCGGTACTTAGTGATTTGAAGCAGCAATTATCAGCTAAAGAAAAAGCTGCAAAACAGACCATAAAGCAAACAAAAGAGCAGAATAAAATACATAAAGCAGAGCGAGACAAAAAGCGAAGCAGCACAACTGACGATAGCATTCATCAATTACTTATTAAGCAAAGCCAGACTGAAAAAAGCAACTTTAATAAACTAAGAAAACAGCTTAAAAATGAGCTGGATGAATTACGTTCCGAAATTGAATCCTTTAATGAAAAATTAAACTCCTTAAAAGAACAACGCAAATTAAAATCGGCCGAAGTTCAAAAGCAATTATTTGACAATTACGTATTTATTAATGCCGATGGTAATAAGGCTAGTGCAACAGCTATATTTGAACAATCAGTTAACACTCTACCCCCAGCCGGAACAGGAGATTGCGCAGCACCCAAATTACTCCAACATGCGTTTATAAATAATTACACCCCAATTGCAATAGCCGAATTCTGGTGGGGACCATCGCCTCAAAAGAAAGTTAGAAAACATGGCTACTTTTATCCGGCTTGCAAAAGTAAATGCGAACCGCTGCTGGGTTTTATGTTAAAAGGTTTGTCTATGGCATCGGACAAGGTTAAAAAACCTCTTAAAATTGAAGTAATATATGAAGACGATTGCTTAATCATTATCAACAAACCATCAGGCTTATTGTCAGTTCCTGGCAAATCAAACGATGATTCGGTATATCAACAAATAAAACATTTATTCCCCAGGTGCGAAGAGCCTTTTATAGTGCACCGGCTCGATAGAGATACGTCGGGATTAATGATTATTACCAAGACCAAAAACGTCTATATCAACCTTCAGAAACAGTTTCTGAATCACGATGTTAAAAAAAGATACGTAGCTATTTTAGATGGCGACATTAAAAAAGACTCTGGCACCATTGACCTTCCGTTGCGTGTTGACCTTGATGACCGGCCCAGGCAATTGGTGTGTTATAAACATGGAAAACCAGCTAAAACACTATGGAAAGTAATAACAAAGGATAAAAACCAAACCCGCGTCCATTTCTACCCACTCACGGGGCGCACTCACCAACTGCGCGTACACGCAGCTCATATTAAAGGACTTAATACACCTATCGTTGGCGATCCTCTATATGGAAGAAAGGCTAAACGCCTGATGTTACATGCGGAACACATCGTTTTTAACCATCCGGAAACCCAAAAACAAATAGCTTTTCATTGCCCAGCCAATTTCTAATATTATTTGTTAAAAACCGTCATATCCATCTCTCTATTGTTAATAAAAGTTGCGTGCTTATTAGTGGCATCATTGTTGAATCGTGCGCATTGTTAATTTTAAAACAATAAGGATATGAGCGAAAAAATGAAGCATTTTATGATGGTTTATGGCATTGAAATTCCACAGGAAATTGATACTAATCCATTTTACGGATTAACAGATGACGAAATTGCCAAAATACAAAAGCAATTGGAGCTTGAAAACCTCCTGTACTTTTAAAAATCCTCTATTCACCTACAGGAACAAAAAAACTCCCAATCTCAATAGAGATTAGGAGTTTCAGTTTCTTTTCAGCATTCACTAAAGCTTAATCATCTTCACCCGTCCAACTTGCCCGGTCTTTAGGCGACACTCAATACCTTTTAGATGAAATGTTACCTCATCGAGTATATCCTGAACCACCCCATGAGTAAGATTCCCCGAACGTTCATCCTGTTTTTGTAAAATTGCGACTTTAGTTCCCTTTCTAATGTTCTTTCTTTCCCTTCCGTCCATTTCTATTCTTTATATATAACCGACTTCAATATTGTTTTTAAATCCAGACCAATAGCTCTATGGTGATTATAACATTGCATCTCCAACTACTGCATACATGCTCATAATCAATCCCTAATAAACCTTTACATGTAAAAAATATCCCCAAAGAAAAAGGTGATTTCCACCTAAATGAAAATCACCTTTTGAGGTTCCTGGCGGACTCGAACCGCCGTAGCTGGTTTTGCAGACCAGTGCCTAGCCACTCGGCCAAGGAACCGTTGTGTTTCGGGTTGCAAAATAAGTAATAAATTATTTTCTGAGCAAATTTTTATTTCTTCTTTTCTGCATAAAAACTGAGGCAATCGGGGCAAAGGCAGCTGTTGTAATTCTCTGCCAACACTTTAAGATTTTCAGCTTTCACAAAAAAATCGTTGCACCAACACTTTCTATTGCTATTACTGTAACAAGTATAGCTCGCACCACACTTTGGGCAAATCTTAGGCGTTCCTTCTGTTTTACTCATACCTAGCGTGAAAAAGTAACACTAACACATTTCATTTGCCCTCCCATTGGTGGATTCACCTTCGATACTTTAACCGTTGCTTTTAAAAGCTCTGGGAATTTATCGTAAATACCATCAATAATGCGCTTATTTAAATGCTCCAACAAATGAGAGTTCTGCATAATTTGCTCCCTCACAATCTCGTATACCGACACATAGTTCAAAGCATCGTTAATATTATCAGTTTCAGCGGCCAGAGTACAATCCGTTTCCAGCGTCACTTTGACTAAAAAACGATTACCTACCACTTGCTCTTCTTTAAAACAACCGTGATAAGCATAAAACTCCATTTCTTCCAGCTCAATCACACCTATCAATTGCTTCTTTTCCATTATCACACTATTTTTTTGGCGAAATTAATCTTTTATCACCGAATCATCAGATTTTTAAGTCGAAAAACACTTACTTTTGTGCTTGATGTTCACACATCCTTTTTAAAGCAAATACATTTTAAGAGACAAAATACAGAGCAGATGGAATTGAACGAAGCGCCAAAAACAAATTTCATTCATCAGGAAATTGATAGTGATTTAAGTGAAAATAAAAATGGAGGAGCCGTATTAACGCGTTTCCCACCTGAACCAAATGGATACCTTCACATTGGTCACGCCAAATCTATTTGCCTGAACTTTGGACTTGGCAAGCACTACAAAGGTGGAACTAACCTTCGTTTTGATGATACCAACCCTACCAAAGAAGATACCGAATACGTTGAGTCTATAAAAGAAGATGTTAACTGGCTAGGATTTCAGTGGAATGACGATCCTAAATTTACATCGGACTACTTTGAGCAATTATACCAGTGGGCTATCCTTTTTATCAAGAATGGAAAAGCTTATGTTGATCATCAGAGTGCCGAAGAAATAGCAGCTCAAAAAGGGACACCAACAACTCCCGGACAAGAAAGCCCTTTCCGCAACCGAAGCGTGGAAGAAAACCTGGATTTATTTGAGCGCATGCGTAAAGGTGAGTTCCAAAATGGAGAGTGTGTATTACGTGCGAAAATTGATATGGCATCGCCCAACATGCATATGCGCGATCCATTGATGTATCGTATCATTCATGCGCATCACCACCGCACCGGCGATGAATGGTGCATTTACCCCATGTATGATTTTGCTCACGGACAAGGTGATTTTGTAGAAGGTATAACCCACTCTATCTGTACACTTGAGTTTGAGGTACACCGTCCTCTTTATAATTGGTTCTTAGAGCAGATATTAGAGTTTCAACCAGAATTAAAAGAACAAGCTCGTCCGCGTCAGATTGAGTTTGCGCGCTTGAACCTGAACTACACAGTAATGAGTAAGCGCAAATTGCTTCAGTTGGTGAATGAGAACTATGTAGCTGGTTGGGATGATCCTCGTATGCCTACTATCTCAGGTTATCGCCGCAGAGGTTACACTCCTGAGTCTATTCGCAAATTTGCCGACCAGATTGGTGTTGCCAAGCGCGAAAATGTGATTGACGTAGCCCTCTTGGAACACTGCATCCGTGAAGACTTAAATAAAAAAGCACCACGTGTTTACGCCGTGTTAAACCCGGTGAAGGTTATTATCACTAACTACCCGGAAGGACAAGTGGAGTGGATGGAAGCGATCAATAACCCGGAAGATGAGAGCATGGGAGCACGCAAACTGCCATTTAGCCGTGAGATTTATATTGAGCGCGATGATTTTATGGAAAATGCGCCACGTAAATTTTTCCGCATGGATGTGGGACGTGAGGTACGCCTGAAGAATGCATACATCGTGAAATGCGAAGGCATCAAAAAAGATGAAAACGGTGAGATTTCTGAAATCTACTGTACATACGATCCAGACACGAAAAGCGGTATGGAAGGCAGTAACCGTAAAGTTAAAGGTACGCTTCACTGGGTGAGCATTGAGCATGCTAAAACCGTTCAGGTGAAGCAATACGATCGCCTGTTTATGGATGAAGCGCCTGATGGACACAAGGATAAAGATTTTCTGGAGTTCTTAAATCCTGATTCATTATCGGTTATTAACTCATGTTACATTGAGCCTAACTATAAAGATGCTGGCGCCAAATTTGACGATGGCGTTGAGCGTTACCAGTTCCAGCGCTTAGGTTACTTCTGTGTTGATAAAGATTCTACGGAAGATACTATTATTTTCAATCGCACGGTTACTTTAAAAGATTCCTGGGCGAAGAAGAAATAATCTTAGACACAAGATAAAAGACATAAGACTAAAAATCCCGCACCTGAATCAGATGCGGGATTTTTTATTCGCAGAATATTCGAACTAGTCGTTATCCAATATTTTCAACAGCTGCATTCACGCGCTTCACTGTTTCTTCTTTACCAATCATCTCGGCAATGGTCATTAAATCGGGGCCAAAACCACCGCCAACCAAAGCCAAACGGAAAGCATTCATCACCAAGCCAAAGCCTAATTCCTTAGCTTCAATTTGTGCTGAAATAGCCGCTTTAATGTCGTCAGCTTTCCAGTTTTGAACCTTCTCTAACTCTGCTGTTAATGCTGTCATAAATGCAGGTACATCGCCTTTCCAGCGCTTCTTAACTACTTTTGGGTCGTAGGCTGTTGGCGCTTCAAAAAAGAAAGCGCTTTGCTCCCACAATTCACTCACAAAGTTGACACGCTCTTTAACCAGGCCAACCACTTGAGCTACAAAACCTGTCTCTGCTGTTATTCCTTTTTCAGTTAATACAACTCTGTAAAGTTCGGCTAATTCAGCATCCTCTTTACGCACCAAATGCTGCTGGTTGAACCATTTGGCTTTATCAGGATCAAAGCGAGCCCCCGACTTGTTAACACGTTCGATAGAAAATAGCTCAATCAACTCTTCCATTGAGAATAACTCTTGTTCTGTACCCGGGTTCCATCCCAATAAAGCTAATAAATTAACCACCGCTTCAGGGAAATAACCGCTTTCGCGGTATCCGGCCGCAATGCCATCTTCCAACTGCCAGTTTAAGGGAAAGACCGGGAAACCACCTTTATCGCCATCGCGCTTCGATAGTTTTCCTTTACCTGTTGGTTTCAAAATCAAAGGTAAGTGAGCAAACTGCGGCATGGTTTCTTCCCAGTTGAGCGCACGGTACAACATAATGTGCAAAGGCACTGATGGTAACCACTCTTCACCACGAATAACGTGTGAAATTTCCATTAAGTGATCGTCCACTATATTCGCCAGGTGATAAGTTGGCAGTTGATCGACGCTCTTGTATAATACTTTATCATCTAAAGTATTGGTGTTAAATGTGACTGAACCACGCACCATATCATTGGTTTGAACCTCGGTGTTTTCAGGCATTTTAAAACGAATTACCCAAGGTTCACCAGCCTCCATGCGTTGCTTCACCTCATCTTCACTCAAAGAAAGTGAGTTTTTTAAAGCATTGCGCGAATGCATATCGTAAGCAAAGGTCTTCTTTTCAGCTTCGGCCTGTGCACGCAAAGCATCCAACTCATCAGGTGTATCAAAAGCGTAGTAAGCCCATCCTGTCTCTACCAACTGATCGGCATATTTCTTATAAATCTCGCGACGCTCACTTTGCTTATATGGTCCAAATTCACCGCCTTGCTTCACCCCTTCGTCAATGGTCATGCCTAACCATTCCATGCTCTCGTTGATGTATTCCTCGGCACCTTCAACAAAACGTGTTGAATCCGTATCTTCAATACGAAGGATAAAATCACCGCCATGCTTCTTGGCAAACAGGTAATTAAATAATGCGGTACGAACACCACCAATGTGTAATGGTCCGGTTGGACTAGGCGCAAAGCGCACACGTACTTTACGAGTTGTCATATGCTGTTTTTTTTGCAAAGATAGCTTTTAAATGTTGATTTGCTTAATAGTGGAATTGCGGAATTGAAAAACTGAGGAAATGATTATTTCACAGCAAAAGAGGCTGCTCCAGACGAACAACCTCTTCTCTAATTATCCTATCAAAATAAACTATTTCACGTAAGATGCATTCATCAGAAAATCAAGACTCTTTTTTACACTTTCCAGCGGTGCATAATTATAACGCTCTACCTCAACAACAATGGCTTTCATGCCCGATTGTTTGGCTTTTTTAAAAATGGGCTCAAAATCCATTTTACCACTTTCGCCCAATTCTTTTTCATCCTTCACATGCCAAAGCTCAAAGCGCTTAGGATACTTTTTAAAATAAGCCAAAGCATCCTTTTTGCCAACCATTATCCAATATAAATCCAACTGAAACATCACCTTATCAGGATCGGTATTCTGAAGCATATAATCGTAACGAACAATGCCATCAACCTCTTCAAACTCTTTATCGTGATTATGGTAGCCAAAGCGAATGCCTTTCGCATTGCATTTTTCGCCTATAACATTAAAGTAATCACAGTATCGCTTTAAATCCGCCAGTGAACCATAGCCTTTGTCATCCATAAAAGGCTGAACAATATATTGAACACCAGCTTTGGCATGAGCTTCGATGCACTCATCCCACCATTGCATGGTTTTATCCCAGTTTTCGGTATCGGGCAAAGCCTGACCACAATGCGAAGCTGTAAATTGTAAGCCATTATCATTCAACAACTTTTTAAAAGCCAGTGGTTCCATACCGTAGAATTTTCCATCGCCATAGCCGGCAGCTTCTACAAATGAATACCCCATATCGCCGAGTTTCTGGATGGTTCCTTCAGCATCTTTTTTCATATCATCGCGAACTGACCAGAGCTGTATACCAATGTTCTTTTCCACTTTTCGTGCGTCTATATTTGCAATTGGTAAAACAAAAAAAGCGATACCCAACAAAAGAGCTAAGCGTATCATAATTCTTTGATTTTAATGTTACGGAACCATACATCATCACCATGATCCTGGAGACCAATATAACCTTCACTGGCAACATCGGCCCAAGTTGGATTTAAAGCGGGGAACTTACTACCTGCCACCAACTCATTCCATTCAGGCGTCCACAGGTGATACTCAACAACGGTTTCTCCGTTCTGAATATGCCATACCGACCCTTTGTAAACCTTGATTTCAACCGAATTCCATTCACCGACCGGCTTGGCATTTTGAGGAACGGCCGGATATAAATCGTACAATGAACCGGCTTGACGATTACCCGCTATACCAGCCTTTGCATCTGGATGCTTTTCATTATCCAGGATTTGCATTTCTGGTGCCGTTTTCCAAATGTAATCCAAGGAGTCATTCTCTTGTCCTAAATAGAAAATGCCAGAATTACCACCTTCAGAAATCTTCCATTCCAGCTTTAAATGGAAATTACCAAATTGCTTCTCGCCATACAATATATCGCCACGGTCTTTACCGCCCGCTTCACCACGTCCCGAACCAGGACAGTGGATTGTACCATCTTCTGTTATTTCCCATCCATCAGGGAATGTTGATTTGCCATAGTTGCGCCAGCCATCGGGTGTTTTTCCATCGAATAACAATTGCCAGCCGTCGGCTTTTTCTTCTTTTGTTAGTGTGTTCTGCTCTTGCGATTTATCACAACATGATGATAAAATTGCCATTATCATTCCTAATATTAATAAGTATTTCATTGCTTAAGTTTTTATAGTTTATACTGGCATTTCAGGTAAAGACCATCCATCCCGGTAGGTATGTTTAATTAATTCTTGTGCAAAAGCGTTGGCATTAACCGGCTTGGTCCACTCTTTATCAAAGGTTGGGTGGCCATCATGAATTTTGAAGCCATCGCTAATCACCGTGCGAATGGTCTCGTCATCGCCGATATTGGTAAAGCGCATATTTTCGCCATCCCACTCCAGCTCTTTATTCAACGATTGCAATCGAACCGCCAATACACCCATCACCACCATCTCATTGAATGGCCCGGCTTCGCTAAATGGCGATAAGGTTTCAACTCTTTTCTTAGGTTTCTCTTTACATGCACGTACCCAATCCATCTCATGGCTTAAGGTTATGCGTGGTTCTGTTTGAGGCACATTTGGCTTTCTACCTGACAGCAACCATGGATCGCGTCCATAGCAACCACACACTAAAGTATCTTTTGAACCATGAAACAGGACACCGCCACCTTGGTTGTTCATATCCTTGCCCGCCGGCCAGCCGTCAGGTTTGAGTGGTTGAAGACCTCCATCGTACCAATGGACTTCAACTTCAGGCATGGCCACTTTAGCCAAACTTGCCCTTTCAGGAAATACCAAACGTACCTTTTGAGCTACAGGTGCTGCATCGGTCAATAACAGAGTTGAACTACCCTGTGCTTTAGTTGGATAGCCTAACTTGAGGCCTTTAAACACAGGATGAAGAATATGACAGGCCATATCGCCCAGTGCTCCTGTTCCAAAATCCCACCAGCCACGAAAATTCCATGGGGTATAAATTTCATTGAAAGGTCGCATTTTGGCCGGGCCAATGAATAAATCCCAGTTAAACGTATCGGGAATCGGCTGTTCCTCGGTTGGACGGTTCAAGCCCTGAGGCCATATCGGACGATCGGTGAAAGCCTCTACTTTACGCACCTCACCAATCTCACCATTCTGAATCCATTCGGTTGTTAAAGCCACACCTTCATCCGATGCGCCCTGGTTACCCATTTGTGTCGCCACCTGATGCTTGGCTGCCAACCTGGTTAATAATCGTGATTCATAAACCGTATGAGTCAATGGTTTTTCTACATACACATGTTTGCCCATGGTAATGGCTGTTGCTGCAATAATAGCATGTGTATGGTCGGCAGTAGCCACCACAACAGCATCAATGTCTTTGCCCATTTCGTCAAACATTTGACGCCAATCCCAATAGCGTTTTGCTTTGGGGAAGTAGTCAAAACAACCTTTGGCATATTTCCAATCCACATCACACAAAGCGACAATATTTTCACTCTCCATGGCTTTCAGCACGCCAAACCCGCGGCCACCAACACCAACACCGGCAATATTCAGCTTATCACTCTTGGATTTGTTTTTGTTCATAGCAGCTGCCATTGAAGGCATCATGACCAGACCTGCAGTGGCTATTCCTGCATTGGCCAAAAACTGACGGCGACCCATTTCGAGCCGTTCTTTTTTATCGTCCATGTTCTTAAAATTAAGGTAATTTATAAAGGGTAATTAAATTATTTGTTCTTTTTCAGCATCCCAATATACCTTTCGGTTCTCGCGATAAGCAATGGTAGCCATATGAGCAGTGATGGCTTCTTCAAAAGCCTGATCGATATCACAACTTGGTTGTTGATTGGTTCGAATACATTCAAGCCATTCTTTAATATGCAGATGTGCCGTGTTAACGCGCTTTCCCTGTACATGTGTGTACAATAAACCACGACTGGCAAAATACTGCTCGGTAGCCGATGTGGTGCCATCCAGTGTATTGCGTCCCGGCTCATAGGTGATCATAGCCTGCTGAGATGAAATCAAACCGGCATCCAACTGCTTGCGGTACTGTGTCGATCGGTTATCCGGGAAAATCTCTAGTTTATTTTCCATTTTCATGGTAGCATCGTGTCCCATAATCACTTTGCCGCGATATAGTTCATTGGCCAGAGAAGCACTGTACATGAACGTCAGGTCACGCTCGGGGTATTCAAACACGGCCTGAAAAACATCCGGCACTTCCCGTCCGTCTTTGAAGTAATAGATACCACCTGAAGCCACTGCTGAATGTGGTATGCCTAATTGCAAGACCTGATTGATGGCATCGTACTCGTGCGTCAGCAAATCACCACTCAGACCTGTTCCATAATCCCACCAGCAACGCCAGCGAAAGAAGCGCTCGGCGCTGAAAGCATGCTTATTGGTTGGTTCAATAAATTGCTGCCAGTCAATGGTATTTTCATTGGCTTCGGGATGAATCGGATACACCCAGGCTCCGTTAGGATCATTCCGATTGGTGCATACTTCTATCAACGAAATCTTGCCCAGGATATTTTTATCAATCAATTGTTTGGCTTTGTTGAAGCTGGCCGTTTGCCGCCCCTGGTGTCCCAACTGAAACACCACTCCTGTTTCTTTAACAACTTTTCGGAGTTGAAAAGCTTCTTCGGCCGTCCGCGTTAAGCCTTTTTCAATATAAATATGCTTACAGGCCTTGGCAGCATCAATACCCATTTGTGCATGCCAATGATCAGGCGTTGCAATAATCACTGCATCAATATCTGAGGCGGCCAACAAATCGCGATAATTACGGTAACGCTTAACATGCGAAGCAACGTCATTTATTTCCGTTGCTTTTTGACCGTTACTGGCTGATAATAAAGCATCATTAGCATGCACATCAAACAAATCGCATACACCTCGTATTTCAATATTCAGGTTATCCTGAGCCATGTAATCACCATAACGTGTATCACGTTTATTACGCTTAAACTCATCATGCCAATGCTTTACTGTATTGGGATGTGCAAAACCAGCAGCTTCCATTAGGTATTTGCCGCGTCCGCCGGCACCAATTATACCCAGACGTATGGTCTTTCCAGCTTTCGACGTAATCAACTCCGGCTCATCGTAGAGGTTTAAACCCAAGTCATCGGCAATATTGTATACTTTTTGTTTCTGGTAATCCACCTTTTTCAGCACACCATATCCGAGTGCTCCAAGGACTGGCACCGTGGCTAAAGTTTTAACTATATCTCTTCTGGAGAACTTTTTAGTAGCATCTTCCATAATTAAGGTCTTTTGTGACAGATAAAACGATCGATTCCAATAACCCGACTGGTTGGAAACAAGTACAATACGATAAGAATGGCTATGAAAATGAGATTCTTATCTACCCATAAGGTATTCTCATTCGTCATTAACACTTCGTTGACATGTATTAACGGAGGATGCGCCAGGTAGTATAATAAAATAAGAAAAACACCTGCCAATGAGGTAAAACGACCGAAGATACCAAGAATAAGCGCACAACCAATAGCCATCAAGCCCCATATATTCAATTGATTAACAATTTCGAGGGTTTGTGGATTGTCTGCCAGGGTATGAAAAGTGTTACTAAAAATGCCTTGTGCACTTTTAAGATAACCAAAGGATGACCAGTGCGGGTTTAATAATTTGGCTAGCCCTTCGTAGAGCAGATACCAGCCTAACAAAACGCGAACTAGAACTAAGGCGTAAAGCTGAGAGGCATTTAATTGATGAGAAATTTTCATTATGAGTCTGTTTCTGATTATCAAATCAAAAATTACCATAAAATTCAATGCAAACGTATACTATTCAGCCAAATGCTTATTAACACACCTATTTGAACATTTGTCAACTTCTCACCTAACTCCGCATTTCAACTTTACCATCTACCTATCACTCATTCTGTTTGGTATTGAAAATCTGATAGTTATATTTTAAAATTATGCTTTTTAATAAAGGATTAATCTATCAACAGATGAAAACCCTTTAATCTCTATTTTGCGTATTTCTTCACTCGTTCATCACTAATCACGCCCGACCAATTCATACCAAAGGTGAATTCATATTTATGCCCTTCGCTATCCACATAACAATCCATATCAAATGGTACATCTTCTAATTGTTTTTCAACCGTTTCCATGCTCGAAGGCATCTGAAAAGGAAGTAAGCCGCTTGGCTCATAGGCACCGGAAATTACATCGAGTAAAGCCTGATCCTGATTTCTGAAATGCAATAACAACCCGTCAACCTGCGATTCGAACTCCGCTACAACTGTCGGGTTAAAGCTATTAATAATGACCACTACCGGTTTATCTCCCATGGCCTTCTTTGTATTAAGCAACACATCAAGCTGCTCATGATTTTTAGCCAACACCGATTTTCCTTTGTACGAACGAGTTGCCTCATGCTCATTGGAGTCGAAAGCCAAACTTCTTTCGCGAGCTGCATGAGCCGTGTATTCTTTATACTGCAAGGTAATAGGTACATATCCGTTTCCTCCATTCTCAAAATCTGTGATATCAAATCCTGAACGTATCTGAAGGTTATAAGGTGAATTCATCATTACAAGTGCCACATCGGCCTCTTCAGGTGTATCAACCACTTTAAAATACTTGGCTGCAATTGCTTTGTTGATACCATCATTAACCGTGAAAGCATCTCCTCCAAAAAAATCTCTTTTAAACGCCTTAATCGATGGAATGTATACTTTGGTTTTCTTTTGAAGCGGTAGCAGTTTGTTTTTGTTTTTTAGCAAAACAACAGACTTTAATTGCGACTCATAACCCAACTGCATAAATTCAGGCTTTCCAACAATAGCGTCCGACTTTTTTGGCGATAAATAAGGGTTTTCGAACAGTCCAACTCTAAAAATATTCTTTAGTAAGCGCACTGTTGATTGCTCCATACGTTGACGCATAAATGCGTCACCATGCTCTTTAACGCCCATTTCATAAGCTTCAATAATCGGACCTGATTGATTATTACCTCCAAATTGGTCAATGCCCGCCATTAAAGCCAAATAATGTCTTTCGGCTTCACTAAGTGTTTCAATACCCCAGGGTTTACCGGCATGTATGTATTTTATGGGCGCATCGCCCGTAATTACCCAATCGGTGCATACAACACCATCGTATCCATATTTCCCTCTTAACTGATCTTTTATCAAATACTCGCTGAAACCATTCCCGACATTCTTTCCCGATGGATCCTGATTATAGGATATTGTATAATAAGGCATTACAGCAGAAGCCATCTTTGTCTTGTTATCGAGCTTAAAAGCTCCATCTAAAAACGGCTTTTTATGATCTTCCAGATTCTTACCTGGAAAAACACCATACTTACCAGTACCCATATGTGCATCTCGACCTCCTTCGCCAGAGCCACCTCCAGGCCAATGCTTAACCATCGCATTGACACTTTCATAGCCCCATCCATCTTCAATTACTTTATCAGGTGAGCTATATTGGAAACCTTCACAATAAGCTTTTGCCATATCGGCTGACAGCTGTGGGCTTTCACCAAAAGTTCCAACAAAACGATCCCAACGTGGGTCGGTAGAAATATCGACCTGTGGCGATAAAGCGGTTGTTAAACCCAGTGCCCGGTATTCAATGGCGGCCACTTCACCGAATTTTCGGACCAGCTCAGGGTCAAAGCTTGCTGCCAGACCTAAAGACTGCGACCAACGTGAAATATCACCCCCGGCTCCGGCAAAAAACTCTGCATCAGAAGGCGCTCCGTGTCTTGGATCAGAACTATTATTAGCTGGAATACCAAAACCAAAGCCCTCTACAAGCGTTTGTACTTTGTTATTCCATTGGGCAGCTACTTTAGCATTTTCAACACCAGTAACCAGAATATGTCGCAAATTATCTTCTAACAAGAATTTTTTCTGTTCATCGGTAAGGGTGCTGGCAGGCACATTGGCCTCCTTGTATTCCTTACCATCGTATTTACCCATGTAGGTAGCTGGTACTGACTGATGATTACTGTATAACATTAAACCTGCAATCTCTTCTATTGACAATTTAGAAGCCAAATCTTTGGCTCTTTCTTCAGCCGGTAAGCGCCAATCTTCGTAAGCATCTAATCCTCCATTTTTATTTAAGTCTTTAAAAGCATAGCCATTGTCTTCAATAATGCTCACTCCCGAATAGGGCGAATAACTCAAGGTTACACCATTATTGTTCTGCACAATATTAAAACCATCATCGGTTTCTGTGCATTTCCATTTTGAAGAACAACCAACTAATACCCCCAGAATAACTACGAAAAAAATAGTTTTATACATGCTAAATAATGGTAATATGTTTTTTTTAAGTGAATTATCCCCAATAAGAAATTTAATTACTGAACCTCTATTTTAAGCGTCTTCTTAATTTGGTTCGATGCCGTACCAACCAACAAGTGATAAGCCCCTTTTTCAAGCTTCCAGTCGTTAATGCTCTCATCGTAGAAAACAAAAGAATTAACTGGCAACTCTAATTCAATCTTTTTTGTTTCGCCAGCTGCCAGCTTCACCTTTTTAAAGGCTTTTAGTTCCTTCGCTGGCCGCATGACAGACGACTTAACATCTTTCACATACACCTGAACAACCTCTGCTCCATCAACATCACCTGTATTACTTACCGACACCTTTATTTTAACCACATCATCAGCCTTAAAACTATTACTTACAGTTGTGGCCGAATTGATTTTAAACGAGGTATATGACAAACCATAGCCGAATGCATACAATGGTTTTATCTTTTTAGTATCGTGCCAGCGGTAACCAACCAAAATATCTTCTTTATACACCTGGTCAACACCATCGCCCGGATAAGATAACGGATCGAAGGCATGCGCACCATTATCTTCCAACTTAACAGGGAATGTCATTGGCAGCTTACCCGATGGGTTCACATCACCAGATAACACATCAGCTATGGCATGACCTGTTTCGCTACCCAGGTACCAAGCCTGAACAATGGCTTGTGCCTTTGTCTTCCACGGCATGGCAACGGCGTTACCGCTAACCAGAACAACCGCCACATTATTATTGACAGCCATTATCTCATCGAGTAAAGCATCCTGACCAAACGGTAGGTTTAAGCCTGTTCGATCACCATTTTCACAATCCTGTTCGTGATTCTTGTTTAAACCACCAACAAACAAAACGATATCGGCCTGTCGAGCTGTTGCAATAGCGGCTCGTTTTAGTGAATCCTGGCTTAGGTGAGATGGTATCACGCGCCCATAGGCTGAAGGGCCTGATGAGTAGCCCATAGCATGCGTAATTGTAGCATTGGCAAAACGCTTTTTAATGCCCTCTAATGGCGAAATCTCATGAACTGTTTTTAATTCTGATGATCCACCACCAATGGTCATCATGCGTGTGGCATTTTCTCCAATCACGGCTATGGTTTGAGTAGTTTCAGGGTTGAGCGGAAAGAAGCTGTTTTTATTCTTCAATAGAACAACACCTTCCTGTGCTACTTCGCGAGCAACATCAAAATGCTGTTGGTTAGCTTTACGGCCTAAAGGACGCGTTTGATTCATATTAGTGCGGTACATCAAACGCAGAATACGACGTACTTTATCATCAACGACACTTTCATCAATCTCACCGTTTTTCAATAATTCTAAGAAAGGCTTAGCCAGGTAATAATAATCGTAAGCATTTTCTTTTGAAGAAGTTAACCCATCGGTACCTGTACCCATTTCAATATCCAGACCGTTGAGCGCAGCTTCTTGGGTGTCATGCGCACTTCCCCAGTCGGTAACCACAACACCATCAAAGCCCCAATCGCCTTTGAGTATATCATTGATTAATACTTTATGATGACTGGTGTGCTGTCCGTTGTATTTGTTATAAGCGCCCATGATGGACCATACCTTGCCTTCTTTCACAGCTGCTTTAAAAGCAGGCAGGTAAATTTCGTGTAATGCACGATCGCTGACCTTCACATTGATATGATCGCGCCATACTTCCTGGTTGTTGAGCGCATAATGTTTCACGCAGGCAGCCACACCATTTGTTTGCACTCCCTGAATATAAGGTACACACATCACAGAGGCTAAATACGGATCTTCACCCATGTATTCGAAGTTTCGACCGTTTAAGGGTGTGCGATAAATATTGACACCAGGCCCCAATAATATATCTTTTTTCCGATAGCGAGCCTCTTCGCCAATGGCAACACCATATTTGCGAGCCAACTCCGGATTAAACGTCGCAGCTAAACAGGTTAAAGCAGGGAAAGCAGTACACGAATCATTGGTCCAGCCAGCATAGCTCCAACTGTCCCATTCTATTTCGGCACGAACCCCATGCGGCCCATCCGACATCCATATCTCGGGAATACCTAAACGCTCCACTCCGGGTGAACTAAATTTAGATTGAGCATGACACATCTTCACCTTTTCCTCCAGTGTCAGTTCTTTAATAATCTCATCAATCTGATTTTCAACTTTATCCAGATTTTGGGCAGAGACCACCGCACCAAAGAACAAAAGGCTCAAAATTAGGAAATACTTCATTGCGCTATTATTTTATTAATGAACATCAAAATTACTACTATAACTAGCTCGCTTTATGTTGCATATGTATTTATTCGTCATAGCAATTGTTAACTATACCTACAAAAAAATGAGTCCGGCTTGAATTAGAATCTGCGATTATTCTTGTTTCAATTTTTAAAATGGCAACGTTTTACCTCAAAGTGTAATAACCGGACTCATGAGTTTTTATAGTTTTCTTTTAAAACGAAACGTTTTCTACCTCTTTGAATGTGCGATAACTTGGCGTATATGTAATTTTATTGCAACGCTCGATTAACTCCTTCACCTCGTCATGTGTTATTTCATTATGGGTGATATAAGGGAATTTAATTAAAGGATGTTCCATAAAAAAGCCTGGTATATTAGCTTCATCCATTGTTTTTCCCTCGGGTGTCCATCCCTTTATCCAGTTAGGCATATACTCTTTAAGCAATTCACGAGCTTCAGCATTATCCCATAATTCTTTGGCGAACGTATATTTATCAACCATCAATGGTATTTGCTGCGTCGACTCCAATGCAATGGTTTCTTGCAAACGGATGTCACGTGATGATGCTGCTATCAGTAGCTTAAAATCACCACTTTCGGCAATCCATCTATCACGCTTGGCATCGTAATAAGAGAAATCGCGACCAGATAATTCGAATGTTAGTTCTTTAGCCTCACCGGGTTGCAAGTCTACTTTCGCGAAGTATTTTAATTCTTTTTCAGGACGTTGAAGGGTACTCTCTGTATCATTAACATATAACTGAACAATTTCTTTTCCGGCAACCGAACCTGTATTTTTTACTTTCAGGCTGACTTTTAGAATATCCTTATCATTAATTGTTTTGGATGAAACTTTTAAATCATAATACTCGAAACTGGTGTAAGATAAGCCGTGTCCGAAAGGAAACAGTGGTTCGATCTGTTTCTCATCGTAATAACGGTAGCCAACAAAAATGCGTTCACCATAGATAACATTGCCTTGCTCTCCCGGGAAGTTAAACGAAGCCGGGGTATCGGCTAATTTAATAGGAAATGTTTCCGCTAATTTACCCGATGGGTTAACAGCACCAAACAACACATCTGCCACAGCGCCTGCACCTGCCTGGCCACCTAACCAAGTCTCTAATACAGCAGACACTTCGTTTATCCACGGCATGGCCACCGCACTACCATTGGTTAATACGGCTACCGTATTAACCTGTACTTTAGCCACTTCAGCCATCAGTTTATTGTGTGCCGCTGGCATGTCGATATGCTTACGGTCAATACCTTCCGATTCATAATGCAATGGTAATCCGGCAAAAACCAGCGCAATATCGCTTTCTTTGGCCAGTTGAACCGCTTCCTTGATCATCGAATAATCTGTATCATTTTTCAAATTATAACCCTGTGCATATTTGATCTTAATGCCTTTTCCATATTCATTTCTGATGATATCGAGTACATTATCCAACTGTGTTGGTTTTACTTCTGAACTTCCATTGCCCTGATAACGAGGGTTGGTAGCAAACTCGCCAATGACAGCAATGGTCTTGTATTTCTTTTTACTGATTGGTAATATGGCATCATCATTCTTCAACAAGGTAATGGCCTGACCATGCACCTCACGAGCCAATTGGTGATGTGCCACCACATTCTGATCCACCTCATCGCGCTCCAAAGATTTGGCTTTTAGAACAACCATTAATATTTCTTTCACCAAATTATCCAACACTTCCTCATCAACCAATTCATCTTTCACTGCCTGAAGTAATATCTCATCGTTAACATCACTCACATGTGGCATTTCAATGTGCATGCCTGATTTTAAAGCTTCTACCCGATCAACAACAGCGAACCAGTCGGAGATAACAATGCCTTCAAACCCCCATTCTTCTTTCAACATCTTGGTTAATAAGTATGGATTTTGCGTGCCATACACTCCTTGTACGCGGTTATAGCAGGCCATCACTGTCCATGGTTGAGCTTTTTTGACCGCTATTTCAAATGGTGTTAGATATATTTCGTGCAGCGTACGTTTATCTACATCGGAGTTCATATACATACGCATGGTTTCTACATTATTGGCCGTAAAGTGTTTTAGCGACGTGCCTACTCCCTGACTTTGAACACCATTGATGTAAGCAGCTCCAAGTTCACCAGAAAGAACCGGATCTTCTGAGAAATATTCAAAATTGCGTCCACCCAAAACTGAGCGTTTAATATTGACACCAGGACCTAATAGCACATTAACACCTAATGCCTGACACTCTTCCCCTAAAGCTTGTCCTACCTGATAAATCAAATCCGTATCCCACGTAGCCGATAAGGCCGATGCTGTTGGAAAACAAGTCGCCGGATGCTGATCGCCATAGCCAGCTTTGTTGGTGGCTGGTGCACGTCGTAAGCCATGTGGTCCGTCAGCCATCCAAATCCAGGGGATATTTAATCGTTCAATCGGTTGAGAGCTCCAGTCATCGCGGCCGGAACAAAGGGATACTTTCTCTTCAAGTGTGAGCTGTGAAACCAACTCATCCACCTTTGTTTTCAAGTCCTGTTCTTGTGCATTCATAAACCAGCTTGTTGATATGAATATCGAAAGCACGAGTATTTTTTTCATAATTCTGAATTTATAATCGTTATGTTTTTCGTTAGTAAAATGCATCCTCAATTCACTATTAGTTTCTTCGATTGTGTTAGTTTCCCATCGTTGAGTGTTACCAGATAAAGTCCTTTTTCCAAATCCGAAATATCAATGGTGGCCGAATAATTAATCGTTTGAGTTAAAACCACTTTTCCGGTCAGGTCAATCAGTTTTAACTCCTGATGACCATACTTCTCCAACTCAACTAACAGTTTATCACAGGCCGGATTTGGAAAACAAGTAAACGTGCTTTGCTCTGTCTGATTTTCAATGTGAGTATTGGCGTTTAGCTCATAAACTTTTACCCAGTCAATAAACACTGAACAGGGAAATTCAGCCTCAGGCACAATGGCACCTCCATAACTTGACGAGCTGCCACCAACCCCGGCACTTATAATTACATACATCTCGTGCTTAAACGGATACCACTCGGTAAAGTGATTGGAGTATTCAGACACGCCCACACGCTTTGCGTCAATCTGCCGTATCGCTTTTTCATCCTCTCCATCAGTAGCAAAGGCACCACCGTCGCTTAAAAAATGGATGTGATAGATGTTTTCATCAACATGAAAAGCTATCCGGTCATTGTACCAGTCGATACCATAAGTATGAAAACCGTTACATCCGGCATTAGCATCCTCTTTGGATGCAGGATATCCTCCATATCCCGGTTCTATCGGGTTGGGCACTTCTTTATTTTCGTAGCTATAATAAAAACCCTGGTAACCATGATTCCAGGATTGCCATTGGTTATTTTCCCAAAACCAGGCATAATGCACACTTCCCAGATTATGATAGGGAATGGAACCAACATATTCCATGATGTCAATTTCGCCTCCTTGCGGCCACATAAGGTAATCCCATCCATCGGGAATTTCATTGGGCATCATCCAAAATGCAAAACCCTGCCCCATTTGACGGACATCGCGGGGATAAATGCTTGCCATAATACGATGCCCGGGTCCCCAGGCTCCTTTACCAGCTGTATTGATTCGTCCGCTGGTATAATCTCTGTCAACATAAAACTCCTTTCGCGTGGTAATGACCAAACATCCGTTATCGGCCCCTGGCACATCGTCCTGGAAGCTAATATTCTCTATACGATCGGTGGCCCTGTCTAGCTGGCCTGTTCCAAAATCGCCATTAACGCCTGTACCAGTTTCAATATTCCATTTTGATAAATCCAACTGCTCCGCGGTAAAATCGTCTTGCCAAATAAGATTACCCACCTGAGCAGTTACAGATATCTCAACACAAAGGAATAATATAGATAGTGTTACAAACCTCATTTAGCCTTGTTTAGTTGTTTTCCAGAGCGCGTTTTTCTTCTAATTCAACCTGCATTATTTCACAGGTCTTCTTATCGATGGTATAGAAATACAAAAGGGCCGCACATGAAATATAAAGGATACCCGGAATTACAGATATCATTAATTTGATGCCGTTGATAGTCGATTCGGTTTGCACAGCATTGGCCTCAAACTTAAACAACACCAATAGCCAACCAGCCAATGCACCACCTATGCCCCATCCGGCTTTTTGGGCAAAGGTGGCTGCCGAGAATACCAAACCGGTTGCACGTTGACCAGTTTTCCATTCGGTATAATCAGCTGTATCGGCCAACATCGTCCAAAGCAATACCACCGCAGGTGCATACGTGAATTTGGCCAAGATATTGAAGATATAAATCAGGGTATAATCACCGGCTTCGGGTATATACAACAGAGCAAAGAAGATGCCTGACAAAATGGTACTGGCCATAAAAACGTTACGATTACCAAACCGTTTAGCCAGAGGTTTGGCTATCGGAAGTCCAACAATCAAGGCAATACTGCTGACTACATTAAATAGCTGAACGTTTTCTTCGGTTCCTATGTAATACTTAAAATAATAAGCAATAGACAGGTTTTGAAGCGCAAACATGATAAATGAAACAATGCCCACCAAAGCTAAAATAATCCAGGGGCGATTCGAACCTAAATTTTTAATATCGGACCATATGGACTGGTTCTGAACCAAAGGTGGCGTCACCCGCTCTTTTGTTGAATAGAATGTTATTAGGAAAAACACGACACTTAAAAGCCCCAGAACCATTAGGGTATACTGGTAGCCTTTAGCCTTATCAACCGTATTGTCATTGGCTCGCACATCAATAACCGTTTCTTTTGTGTCGGCGCTGATGTAATGCACATCTTCGCGAGCCATAGGATAAGATATAACACTGGCCATTCCTTCGCGTGATTTGATGCTGGTGGAGTCAAAAGCTGCGATGGAGGCGCCATAAGCTAACGTATCGTTGGCGGCTGGTTGCACCACCACATACAACAGACCTTGTGCTGATTTGGCATCCGTGTCTTCAATTGAATAAACCAAGGTGTCAATACCAACAAAACCTGGCTTAAGCTGGTAACGAATGCTATCGCTGTTCACCACTTCAGCCTTTCCTCCTTTTAACGATTGCGTGACGATACTGGTGGTAAACTCTCCTTTTCCAAAATAAATAGCCATGGACAAAGCCAGCCCGGTCACAATTAACTGACCAGAAAAAGCACTGATAAAGCGATAGGTATTAATGCCGGCACGTTCATTAGAGTCTGAAGTCATTACTGCCATAAGCGACGAATATGGCAAGTTAATAGCCGTGTAGGCTGTCATCAGCATAAAATAAGTAACAGCTGCCCAGATAATTTTTCCGGTTTGATTTAAATCGGGGGTTGTGAAGGTTAAAACAGCTAAAATAGCGTATGGTACAGCCGTATATAAAATATAGGGGCGAAATTTTCCCCAGCGTGTATTGGTGCGATCTGAAATTACACCCATTAATGGATCATTAATCATATCCCACACACGCGCAATCAACATAATGGTACCCGCTGCTGCTGCAGAGATGCCAAATGTATCGGTATAAAATATTAGAATCCAGAAACCTACCATATCCCAAACAAAATGGGAAGCGGCGTCTCCTAGGCTGTAGCCAATTTTTTCTTTGATAGATAGTTTAGCTGCTGTAGTATTCATTTGGACAGGCTTTAATGTTTATTTTTGATAAATCCTTACATAGTCAATTTCCATCGTTTGAGGAAATGCCAATGTATCAATCCCGTTAACGCTCCCCCACGCACCACCAACAGCCACATTCAGGAGCAGATAAAATGGTTTTTCGTAAGGCCATTTATCAACGCCCAAACCTTCATTACCATAAACAAAGTATTGCTGATTATCGACAAAAGCTTTCATGGTGTCGGGCGTCCATTCCAGAATATAATTATGAAATTGCGTATCCACATCGGGCACTTTTAACGTGGCAGTTTGCTGTGTGCCGGTTTGCCACTGGTAATCTTTGGAATGCGCCGAAGCATGGATAACTCCCAAATCATAACCCACGTGTTCCATAATATCAATCTCACCGATGTTGGGCCAGTTACCATCATTAAAGGTCCAGCCACCGGGCATCATCCAAATGGCCGACCAGGTACCAACACCCTTGGGCAAACGCGCTCTAACTTCCACTTTGCCGTGCTGCCAGTCGGCTTTCGACATTAATCGAGCCGAGGTAAACTCTTTATCTTCAAAAGGCTCATGAATGGCTGTAATATGCAATTTACCATCATCGACCCAGGCATTTTCCTGACGTGCTTTTGTGTAAAACTGGGCTTCCTGGTTGCCCCAACCATGTACATTACCTTCCTGGTCATAAGCCCATTTACTCGAATCGGGTAATCCAACATAATCAAACTCATCCTGCCACACAAGCTTATAATCATTTGTTGAGTTGTTACAGGCGGCCAAGGTCAATAACAAAAATCCGGTTATCACTGTATAAATATTGTTCATAGCTTCTCTTTATGATTATTCTCCCTGATGTTTCACTTTTCCTCTGCGGGCAATCAATTGTTCTTTAATTTCATTCGCCTTTTCTTCGGTCAAATCGTAATTCTTCATGACAATAATGGCAATGATTCCGAAGATGATTGGAATGACTATGTCGGCAATACGAAGCCTTGTCATGGCCTCGGCCGACTGTACTTTTATATCTTCATTAAATCCAATGTAATGCAACACCACACCACTTAGAAACATGGCTATTGATTGACCAATTTTGGTCATCCACCAATATACAGCTCCAAACATGGCCTCACGGCGCTCGCCGGTATTTAACTCATCTAAATCGCACACATCGGCTGTCATCGACATCATCAGTGTGAATAAACTCCCAATACCAAACGATAAAAATGGAATAGGCATAAACATCAACCACGGGATTTCGGGATAGTTAAATCCCCACCATTTTAATATATAGCCCACAAAAGATAATAAAGTAGCAATGATGAACGCCTTCTTCTTCCCATACTTTTCGGCAATTTTAGTGATGATTGGGATAACGATAAACATGGTTCCCAGGGCACTTGCCGTTCCAAAAAGCCCGACCCAGATATTGGCTGACTCCTGATTTCCATTAAACCAGAAGTAAACAATGATATACATTGCAAACTGGGCAATAATCTGAAAACCATTGAAAATAAGAAATGTAGCTGCACATAATTTTAAAAAGGGTTTATTAACAATGGTTAGTTTTATCCCCTTAAAAAATTCCTTGATGTTTTCCTTTAATTCGGCTCCGGATAAATTACGCGCCTTGTCCTGTTCAGGTACAATTATTTCTTTATTGAATAGGGCCGGTAAGATTCCAAGAACCATACATATAACCCCCACCCATATGGCGATTGTTTTGGCACCTTGTGGCGCACTTTCAAAAATTGTTGGCTCATAAATAATAACCCAAAGCCAGGGAGCAATCACCCAGGCAATCTGCCCCATAAACTGTGAAATAGCCATGAGGCGCGTGCGCTCATTATAATCAGGTGTCATTTCGTAGCCCAAACCAATTAAAGGCGTAGCAAAAATGGTGTAACCGATGTAAAAGAAAATGGATACAATCAGAAAATAGAAGAAGTTATATAACTCACTGTTTTCAGGATTTAATTGCCACATAATCATATACGACACCCCTGCGATCACACTACCCACCAAAATATAAGGTTTTCTTCTGCCCCATTTCGATTTGGTGTTATCCGAAATGTATCCCATCAAGGGATCAGTGATGGCATCAATTATTCGTGGTACGGCCAACAGGGTACCCACCAAAATAGGACTCATTCCCAGTGACATTACTAAAACAGCCATACACATCGTTAGTGCTGCCGGAAATAATTGGTTGGCCAAATGCCCCGAACCAAAGGTTACTTTCTGAAAGGTTGGAACCTTGTCTTCACGTGCTATTTTAATTGCCTTCATCGATTTATTTAAAGGTTACTTGTATAGATTTAAGCTCAGTACTTCTATTAAAAATCAATGCAGACGTTGCTGCATCTATGGTTAATCCATCGAAGCGTTTTTGTTCACCGTCCTTCATATTAATCACGACCTCATTAACATTAGCTTTTGAATAAACCACGGGTACTTTACAAACTGTAAAACCAAGCTGTCCAGCTTCCAGGTTAATTTGCTCCTGATTGTACAAAGCATCGAAATGCTGAAACAGCTCAGGTGTTAAAAGCAACTCATCGGGATTAAACAATGCGGTATTAAAAGTGATTTGGCCGTTTTCAACATGCACACCCAATTCGCCCATGCGCGTCATCACATCCTCTTTCACCTGACCTGTCATTCCTGGCTGCTTCACTCCTGCTCCGCCAGGTGTATGCGAATAGGCATCGGTTGGGAAAGCACCGTATAATTTTGGTGACTTATTTAATCCGATACCGGCTTTTATTTCGTAATAATGGTCTTTTAGGCGGCCTAATATTGTCTTATCAGCATTGGCTTCAATAGCAGCAAAGTAATTTTCCTGAACAGCCAGCAAGAGCTTTGACACCATGTGCCAGTAGATGCTTCCCAAGCCTTCGTAACCATAAAAGGTGCCCGAACGACCAGTAAACGACTGATGGTCGAACATCTCCTCATGAATGGCTAATACGGCTGTTTTGCATCGTGCAATTAACTGACCATATTTAGTTGCATCAAGTCCATCAATTGCGTGAGTTAAATCATCGGCATTGCGAATGGTGCCATTGAAGTGATAATTACCCAGCTTATCCTGCGACAACACGCTGATGTTGTTGTCCTCAACCAATTGCTTTAATAGTTCAGAGCTTTCAACCTTATCGGCCGGAATCGAATTTCGCTCAATAAACAGTGGCAACTGACGATCGGGATAAAGAATATAGCTGTATTGGTCTTCGCGGAAAAGTGCACTTGTCTTTAAGGCATCCATCAACCCTAAAGTTTCTTCCCCATTTAAGTAACCGGCACTTAACACAGCCACCTGACCTTCCAGCATTTCGTACAAGTAACGCACCGACACACCCTCATCATCGAATGCCAGCAAATTGTAGGCATGGTACAAACCATCGGCCCGTTTATTAGCCCTGATAGATTGGTCCATATAAGCCAGAGCCACATCCATAAACTGTTTTAATTCTTCTGCAGTGATGCTTGCTTTGGTTTCGCTAAACGATTGTTGATAAATACTGTTTCGATAGGTTTCTCCCGCTTTACCTAATACATCGGCAAAATGTTTTCTTTCTGCTTTTGTAAAGCCTTTTTTAAGCAGCTTAACATTGTCGACAAACAATGTATTGATGGCTTCCAACAAGACTTTCACTTCTTCAGAAACCCTTAATTCCTTATGGGTCGTGACCGCCAGTTTATCAGTCCAGAATTTAAGGAAACGGCGGATGTAATATAATGTCACCATGGACACTCCGCTTCCCACCAAAGCATTATTGGCATCGTTCCACTCCGGGCGTTGGGTGTTTAACCAGATACCGGCTTCGGGAATGAAGTTGCTTAGCTTAGCCAATAAAGTCACCAAAATTTTCTCCGTCAGGTTGACTTGGTAAAGACCTCCAACTTTGTTCTCCAGCATGCGGGCATCGGCTCCTAAGCCTTTTACCTTAGCTTTTATTTTATCGTTTAATTTGGCATCGAATAAGATAGTATCTTGCGGATTAGCAACGATATCGGCATATGACTTGATGCGATAAGGCACGTTGGCATACACAAAAATATCTTTACTCAATAACTCATCCAGTTTGCCTGGATGGTATTTTTCAGAAAGCTCCAACAGTTTCTGAAGGTAAATAATCTGGTGATCGCCCCAGTAGCCAATGTAAGCCCATGGATCATGCGGATCGGGGCATTCCCAGTCGATACCTTCGCGTGTGATGCGATACGGGTTGTAACCATCAGGAGTCGAGGCATTGACAAACTTAGCAATCATACCCTCGATAAACTCAGGATACGACAAACCTAGTGCTTCCCAGTTCTGGAAGATATCGCGCCAGTTACCCTGATAGTTGAGTTTCGGCGTACCATCCTCGTTCTTCGATTCAATGGAAAACTGGTTCCAAGGGCGGCTTGGATCGCCATGGCGACGACTGAATGTTAAGGGCAGGTACTCATAAGCCAATCGCACCAAATCGGCATTGCCCGTTTTTTCTGCTGCTTCAACTAATTGTTTATACGTCAGTGTTTCAGCCAAATCATCTAACCATGTGGCAGCATCAGCTGCTACTTTAATGTTATTCTGATTAACATACAATTTAAAGTCAGATGATTCAATATTATAGCCATCGTTAAAAATACCACCACGCATCACATTAAACATGGTGTTGGAAAAATGACGGGCGCAACTCAACTCATCATTTCCTAACTGTAAGCCATCGGCATCGGCTACAATTTCTATTAAGTTACTTGTGCCTTGCTCAATATCTTTGGCAATTAAAGCTTCAATAGCATTATCTGACTGAATCATTTGATTCAGGTTGGCCACATCTCCACCATCTTTATTAATATCGGCTACAATGCCCCAATTCTTCAATGTTTTAGGGTTAAGCGTCATTGTTGCGTTGAGCAGGTAGGTTCCACGTGCGGCTCTCACATCTTCTTCCTGCCGAATAGCCAGCCCTTTCTTAAATTGATTGACTTGTTTAGTCGATAAAAGAATTTGACGCTCCTTTAAACCAAAGGACCAAACAGTGGTCGCTTTCAAAGCCTCACTCGGTTCAGCACGATCTACAGGAATGGAGCTTAATGAGAACAACCCAAGACCAGTTTCGGCTATTAATTCATTCTTTTTGTAGGCATCGAGCAGGTTGCTGAATTCATTCTGGAATGCATAATCGATTCCATAGGGCAATATATTCCGAATACCATCCAGAATTTCTAATTTAAGCGTCTCAGCACCTTCATTTTGGATAGTTGACTTACGAACAAATCCAAACTGCTCACTGTTGGCCCATTGATATTTAAAGCTTAAACCTAGGTCGTGGTTGATTTCCTCGAACAGGATTTTATTGCCATAAATACTTTTGTATATATTACGGGTAGTTTTATATACCTGGCCTGAGTTGGTTGCAAATGGTTCCCACAAATACGTTTTAGCATCTTTCTCCACTAAAATAGCTGTGGCACTACCGGTAATTCCTTTATAGTCATGAATTTTATCATCGGTATAGTAAGGAAACAAGGCATTGTTACGATCTTTTCTTCCCGCAGACAGTGAACCATTACTTGATAAGAACATCCAATGATCAGAGTCGCTGACGATTGACATAAAAAAATCGTCCATCTGATCATAGTTACTAATCTTATAATACTTCTCGTTTTCACAAATTACGAATTGCCCTTCAACCTGGTCGCAACCTGAATGTAAATTCGTATTTCCTAAATAGATCTCTCTCGTTTTCATTATAAATTAATTAGTCTATTCTATTTCTTGAATTTCAAAAACCCTTTGCCATCGATCCGTTTCTCCGGGCATTAGCTTAATGTTTTTAAATAGTTCGGGACTAAGCACATGAGCCCGTCCCCAAAGGTTAATTTTATGAGGTATGAAATCGACACGTTCTGACAAGGCTAACTTTAGTTGCTTATCAAGTAATGTCCAATGCTTACCGGCGCCTGATACCTGTGCTATGTTTTCAAAAAAGAAATCGGAAACAGGCGTACATTGCCAGCTTATTTGATTTTTAGAAAAAGACAGGCAGTCACCCGGGTTGAGACCTTCACTAAATGATAAAGCATTTATCTCATCACCAATACTTAGTTGTGTATGCTTTGATAGGAACCGGTTGCCAGGAGAAAGAAAGTTATGCACATATTCATTAGTACTAAACACCAGATGCCCCCTGTTTTCAAGTTGATAATCAATAATAAAACCAGAATCTGTCAGGCTTATCTTTTTTTCGAGATAAAAGGCCGATTGAGGATGCCTGTTAATACATGCTAATGTAACAGATAGATTTTCCATCCTGGTTGTAAATTCAAACGGCAGATTATCATACTGATGAAAGAAATCATATGGCTTTGCATTTTCCTTCTTCAACAATCCAACACCTATTTTTGGAAAATAATCACCCGGTTGGCAACTATCGTAGCCAATGGCTTCACTAATGCCAAATTCATTAAAGAAACCTTTTCCTTGCATGAAAGAGTTGCTACCGGCTAATTCAGTGCTGCACAGTGGCGTGTTTTTCCACCACAATTGAACGACCTTGCCGGTCCAGTCAAATCGAGTGCCAACATAGCCTTCATGTGGCTCCTCAATACTCAGCTTTATATGTCCATTAAATAACTCAATCATGTTATTGAATTGAAACGCCCCACTTTTATGTTCATTCATCAATCATTAAAAGGCTTAACAACGGCTATTTCACACTAAAGAATGTTGATAAGGTGGCGTTTGAATCACCGCCAATCCACAGCTCGAATTGGCCAGGCTCAACCACTCGCTCCATAGCCACATTCGTAAACGCCAAATCATTCACATCAAGCGTTAATGTCAGGGTGGTTTCCTCTCCCTCATTAAGACTAATCCGCTTAAAGGCCTTTAACTCTTTTACCGGGCGCGATACATTGCCAACGAGGTCGCGCACATAAAGCTGCACAATTTCATCACCAGCCATCTCACCGGTATTTTTAACCTTTATGCTTGCTGCAATAATATCATCCTTGGCATAAATTTCTTTATCAAGGCTTATGTCGCTATAAACAAAACTTGTATATGACAAACCATATCCGAATGGATAGAGTGGTTCAAAACCCGCATCGATGTAATGCGACTCATTACCCAATGATGTCTGCGGGGCTTTAACCGGAATATCGTACATCTGTGTCCAGGTATCCAGATTGGCCGGACGACCTGTGTTTTTATGGTTGTAATGCATCGGTATTTGCCCGACTTCTTTGGGAAAGGTAACTGGCAGCTTGCCCGATGGATTGGCGTTCCCGGCAATGATATCAGCCAAAGCAGCTCCTCCCATTGTGCCTGGGTGCCACGCATAAATGACTGCATCAGCATATTCACTAATGGCGCCAATCGTTAGCGGACGACCTGCCATTACCACCAAAACCAAAGGTTTGCCGGTTTTTTTAAGTTCTTTTATCAAGTCGTTCTGTACCCCAGGCAAATCAATATTGGCACGCGAATGCGCTTCACCAGATAAAATCGATTCTTCACCCCCAACAAATACAATCACATCAGATTTTTTGGCCTGCTCTATGGCTTTTCTATAGCCTTTCTGATGACGTGTACGGCTGATAGCCATGCCTTCGGCAAACATTACCTTATCTTTACCAAACACGTCCTGGAGCCCTTTAAGGGGCGTCACTGTCAGGGTGCTGTCACCATCAAAAATCCAGGTACCTAGCTGTTCGTAGGCTTGATTCGCCATTGGCCCGATTAACGCTATTTTCTTTGATAAAGAAAGTGGTAAAGTGTTCTTATCATTCTTCAGCAGCACCATGCTTTGTGTCGCTGCCAGCTTGGCCGCCTCCAAATACTTGGGCTTAGCAAACTGATATTGATTCTCTTCGGCGACATACGGATTATCGAACAAGCCCATTTCAAATTTCACGCGCAACACGTCGCGTACCGCCTGGTCAATTATTTTGATGTCCAATAACCCTTCTTCGATAAGCACTTTTATATTATCGTTGTAGGTACTGGTTGCCATTTCCATGTTAACTCCCGCTTTAATGGCTCGCAAGGCTGCTTCTTTTTCATCGGCTACAAAACCATGGTTAATCATCTCCCAGGGTGAGGCCCAGTCGCTCACCACAAAACCATCAAAGTGCCATTCGTTGCGCAAAACCTGACGAAACAGGAATTCGTTACCGGTAGCCGGCACACCATCAATATCATTAAAAGCTGCCATAAAAGTGCGAACACCTGCATCAACCGCCGCTTTGAACGGTGGCAAGTACACATCCCGCAATTCGCGAGGAGGAATCAGTGTTGTGTTGTAATCACGCCCTCCTTCGGCTGCTCCATAGCCAGCCATATGCTTGGCACACGCAATAATACTTGTTTCACTATTTAAACTATCGCCCTGAAAGCCTTTAACCATCGCAGCGCCTAATACTGAGGTCAAGTAAGGATCTTCCCCGCAGCTCTCCGCAATTCGGCCCCAACGCGCATCACGACTGATGTCAATCATGGGTGCAAAGGTCCATCGAATCCCTGTTGATGACGCTTCCTGAGCGGCTATGCGACAGCCTTGCTCAACCAACTCAGGATTCCAGCTGGCTGCTTGCCCTAATGGAATGGGAAAAACCGTTTTAAACCCATGTATGACATCACGTGCAATAATCAATGGAATGCCCAGACGACTTTCCTCAAGGGCAATTTTTTGCAATCGGTTAATGTTTTGAGGATCCACATCATTAAGGATAGAACCAATCTTACCTTGCCGAATATTGTCATCGTGACCATAACCACCATTGACCTGCCACATCTGTCCAATCTTTTCTTCCAAAGTCATCTGACTAAGCAGCTTCTCTACCTTTTGGCCGATGGAATCCGCTTGCTTATTATGTGTCGAATTTTGACAAGCCATCAAAACTATTGATAGGACTACTGATAGTATTAATTTATTCATTCCTCTGTCGCTTATTATTTTTTTTATACACTCTTACATAATCCACTTCCATCTGACAGGGAAAAATATCATTTTCGATACCGTGTATCCCTCCCCAGTTACCGCCAACGGCCAGGCTTAAGACGATATGAAACCGCTTATCAAAAGGCCACTCCGCCGTTGTCGCATTCGTTTTTTTCCGGTATACATACACCTTTGTATCGTCGAGATAGAAAGCACATTTATTGCCTGTCCATTCCACCGCATAGTTGTGAAATTTGGATGGTGATTCTGGTAAGCCTACACCCTTAACCTTGGTGGTTCCTTTCACATGATTGAACGCCTCGGTGTGAATAGCAAAAAATACCGAATCGGGTTCATAACCCACATGTTCCATAATGTCGATTTCGCCACTTAAGGGCCATTGTCCATAGCTCCCTTCACTTGGCAACATAACAACAGAAGGCCATAAGCCTTTGCCCTTCGGTAATTTAGCTCGCACTTCGACCCGACCATATAACCAATCGCCCTTACCTTTGGACCTAATGCGAGCGGAGGTATAAGGTCGTTCCAAACCTTCCTGGAAATGGGCAGATATAAATAAATGGCCATTCTGCACATATGCATTTTCGGCTTTCTGAGCTGTATAATGTTGTAATTCATTATTACCCCAGGCCCAGGAATTGCCTTCCGTATCGTATGACCATTTGCTTGAATCCGGAAGACCGGCGTAATCAAATTCATCGCTCCACACCAACTGATAGTCAACTTGCTTGGAGCAAGCCATAACGAACAGAAGCATTATGAAACAATGTATTATTCTCATTTTAAATACTATTTAGATGCATTGCATTCTATAATCACCAAAGGCTCAATGTATTTTAGATCAAATGAATGAACTGTTAGCCACTCGAATGTGCTTTCTGACGAAAGATCAACTCCGTTAAGCAGACCTTTCGCCCATCGTTTAACCAAGCTAACTACATTGATGTGCCTTTGGCTTTTAACAGCGGATGACCACTGCTATAAAAAGCACATTCTTATTTCTAATCTATTTGATACACTCTAACATAATCCACTTCCATGCTGGCCGGAAATATTGAATCATCAACCCCATTAACACCACCATACATACCACCTACAGCTACATTTAGTAAATAATAAAAAGGCTCGTCAAAGGGCCAGTTTTCCTGATTAGGATTGGTCGGTTTGTTATAGGTCAATATCACATTATCGACATCATCGCGGTAAAAACGCAGGAAATTCTCAGTCCATATAAATCCATAAACATGAAATTCTTCCTCAGCTGTTTCCAAAGGCAAGTGCCCCGAACCAATAGGATTACCCTGTGCATGGTTGTTGCTTTGTGTATGAATGGATGAAGAAGTCATATTGGGGTCCCAGCTAACATATTCCATAATGTCAATCTCACCACATAATGGCCAGCTTGTCCCATTTTGAATAGATTCGCCCAACATCCAGATGGCTGGCCAATGACCAGGCCCTTTCTCTTCCGGCATTTTCGCTTTCACCTCGTATAAACCATAGGTAAATGACTTCTTTGAGTTTAAACGCGTAGAGGTATAATCTCCAACCTTTTGCCCTTCGCCAACAAGTTTGGCAGTTATCTTAAGCGTACCATCCGATACTTCCACATTAGCACCATCAGTATAGTTTTGCCACTCATTGTTGCCCCAGCCATGTTGTCCGGTTTCGAATTTCCACTTATCGGTATCAATAACATTTCCATCAAATTCATCATTCCAAACCAAGGTATAATGCGATTTAAAATCCGGATCATCAGTGGCAACATCTACCGTTTCTGTCACTTCTTTTTGGTAGTCACCAACAGAAACCACAAGACTCACTTCATTCTTTCCTTTAAAAGGAAAATAAACCTCCACCGTTTGGTTAGCTTCTTCCAATTCCTTACCATTCACCAACCAGGTGATATGTTCATACTCTCCATCTGTTTGGTTGCTTAAAGCATATGTATTGACCTTTCCAGCCACAGCCTCTACAGAAAAAGCCGCGTTAAACACATCATCTGAAACAGTTAATTGCCTGGTCACCGCCTTATTATCGGCCAGGTCTGAAGAACTACCCCAGATTGTCAAGGTTACCTCGTAAGTCCCTTTCTCAGGGTAAAAACTGCTTATCGGGTTTGTTTCCACCGGCTCCCGATCGGTGCGGTCACCATTACCAAACTCCCAGCGCCAGAAGAAATGCTCACCTTCGGTTGTATTTTCAAAAACGTATACATTGGCATCGCTTGGGTGTTCACTTATTTCAAAATCTGGTACATATGATGATTTCGGCTCATTATTACTACAAGCTAAAATTGATATGGGCAATAGTATTAGAATAAATCGTATTAGTGATTGTTGCATTGCTTAGTTGTGTTTTATAATTCAACAAGTCTAAAAGCCATTAAATTGGAGCCTCCCACTTCAATTTTAATTCTTAAATGGCATTCTCCCTGCGGTAGTAATATATCTTTGATTGTTGTTGTTTTCCATTGGCATTGTTCTCCAGTGACGGGTAAAGCAACATTTTTGGCAACCGTTTTTTGATTGATGGAAACAGTAATTACTCCCTGTGTGTCAGCAGACGATGACAGTAACTCTAAATTAAAATTACTAGCACGGACATTGTCTATTGTATATTGCAGCCACTCACCTTCTTCAGTCCATCCCACATAGTAATCCTCACCATATTGGGCAATATCTACACCATCATTTCGGTATTCATTACCAGTATTCCACTTCGCCCATTTATTGTCGCCTTCATGAATATTTTCCGAAACAATATCATGATAGGCAAAGCCATCTTTACCTAAATCGTAATGAACACATTGTATCCACTCTCCAATAATATGCTTTCGGTAAGCTTGTGTTGGCGATGGATTGGTTCCACTATTAAGGGCAAAAATGACATCAGTAGCAACAGTACAGCTTTGGGTCTGATGGGCTTTGGCATAGCCCATTACAGCTTTGTAAGTTGCTTCAGCAGAAAGAGGCGTATTTCCTTTTTTCCATGAGTCTAACAGCTTGTAATACTCGTCATTGGTAGTCACTTTTAACACATTATTAAGGCGGCTTTTTTTAACCGGCCACCATGACCATCCAATGTTATTTTTTTCAAAAAGCTCAATGGCTTCAGCAAACCAATGGTTTGAATTTTCGCCACTTTCGCTCATCCATAGAGGCATATTGTGTTGCTTGCGCATATCAATTGCCCATTGTATGGAGCTTTGATGATTACTGTTCCAGTATTTATGAAAGGTTAAAACGGTATTATCATCATAACCGTTTAATGCATGGTCTGCAAAACCATTATAGTTGTTTCCCCAGCAGTTGCCAGAAATATAAATAATGTGCTGATGATCTACTTCTCTAATCGCTTTGGTTAATCGCAGGTGTAAATCCCAGATAGCAGTATTGGTCTCACATCCACAACCATTTTTATTACCTGTTTGATCAACGTTCCAATTCGGTTCATTAATCAGGTCGTAACCACCCACCCAAGGATTATCTTTATATCGCTCGGCAATTTTAACCCAAAGAGCCACTAACTTATCCTGATTATCAGCACTCTCCCAAAGCGATGGCAAAGTTGGAGCATAATCGCTAATGTTTGCATCTTTACCTTGTCCTCCCGGTGTTCCATGCATGTCAAAAATAACATACATCTGATTATCTGCACACCATCTAACCAGCGAATCCAGTCGTTCAAAACCATCTACCAACCAGGTATTTTGGATGCTTCCATCTACGCTTTTTTCTTCTTTCTCAATGGGCAGCGTAAACCAAAGATAATGCAAGGCCGGTCGAACCGCATTAAACCCCCAGGATTTCATCGAGTCCAAATCAGCTTTGGTAAGATGACTATCGAGCCAATACTCATAAAAAGCATTTGTTCGCTCAACGCCCATTGTTGCATTAAGTTTTGTTCGAAACTGGGTGTGCGTATTGACGTCAACACCGGTCGACTGCATCATATATCCTTCCTGAATCATCCAGTTGCCTGTGCCAATACTGCGAAGAATAAATGGCCCGTTGTTATTCACGATATCCTGATTATTAACGCGTAAAAATCCCTGGCTTAAGCCGGAGCATACAGCTACACAACTCAAGAATACTAGTGTAATGAATCGGTACATTAGAATGTGTAAAATGACAAAGGAAAAAGGGGCTTTACATTGCTGCAAAGCCCCTTTATCAGCAATTATTTGTTAAGTCAAATCTATTATTCTGCAGGAACAAATACCCATGTCCAACCTGTTGCCCAAGCTGCGTTAGGTACATGTAACACCATTCTGTCAGCAGTGAATTCTACAATATCATAGACACCGCTATTGCCACCACCTTCCATAGAACCAAGTAAGTTGGCTGGTCCTTCAATAGTAATCTTAGAATAGTCGCCGTTAAATTTAAAGGAACTACCTGTCACAGCTTCCCCAGCAGCATCGGCATAATAGGTGTAGTTTGGCCCTCCATCAAGGTCAAATACCATTTTACCAGCCGCATCGGCAGGAGGACAACAATCACCAGCTGCATTCCACCAAATTGCCCATGGGTTAGTTGGATCAGACATAAACCACCACTGGCCTCCATCAGAAGTAGGGCCTCCATCAAATACCCATGTTTTACCGGCTAAATCTTCACCAACTAAATCATAGTAAGCTTGAGGTAGTGGCTCATCCAACTGTGTAATTTCAACAGAAACAGTCTTTTGAACATACTCTGTTTCAGCCGGATCATTATTTGGCATATAAGGTGTTGTGGCATAATATGTAAACTCATGCGTTCCTGTAAAAGGAAATACTACTTCCACACGATCAGTGTACTTTTTATCAAGGATATAATCCCAGTAGCCAGTTACACCTTCAGTTCTCATCTGAATAGACAACTTATTTCCTCCACTTGTAGCTTGCACTACAGCCAATTCGATTTGGTCAGGATCAAAGCTATTCTTTAGTTCATCTCTATCTTCAATAGGCTCACATGCTGAAAAAACCAACAGGAATGCCATTGCTATCAAACCTAATATTTTGCTAATTCTCATTTGACTAGATTTTAAAATTTACAACTGTTTACCATCCTGGATTTTGTTCGTAAGCTCCATTCGACAGCCTTACTTCAGACTCCGGAACAGGCACCAACCCTTTTGTTTCGGCACGGTACTGAACACTATATGTTGTTTCCGTTCCTGAATTATTTACAGCAGCTTCAATGCCATAATAATTACCCGATGTTTCAACATCACCCCAACGTACAAGATCAAACCAACGTACGCCTTCAAAGGCAAATTCGAACAAACGCTCACGTTTAAGGTCTTCTAATGTATAAGCTATTTCATCTAATCCGGCACGAATACGAACGGCATTTAAACCATCGGCGGTTTCTGTTAATTCTGAATGCATTAATAACACATCGGAGAATCGTAGGTAATAGAAATCCTGAGCAGCCCATAGCTGGAATGGGTCACCATGCACCATATTAAACAGATAGTAAAACAGTCCTTTTACTCCATCAGGACCATCATGCTGAAGCGTCGTGTATTTTTTATTGACCAAACCGGTATTATGATCCCCTTTACCAATGTTCCAGTCAGCTAACCCCATGTCCGGATCTTTAGAGTTCAAATCAATAACAGAACCAAGCTTACGTGTATCTTCATCAGGCCAGTTGGCATAAAATACGTTGTGAACAGTTCCCCATCCCCAACCTTGTCCGAATGGTACCATTGAGTGATCACGTATACCAAAGAATAATGGAATACGGTTATTAAACTTCTGGCCAAAGCTCCAATCAGCCAACCCATAACGCATGGCAAACATCACTTCGTTGTTACCGGTTCCGATAGTTGAATTAGGACCATCCTGACCAACCCATTCTAATCCTTCGTTTTCAGCCCATGGCAATACAGGGTGAGTCCCTTCTGGATCATAATCTCTGGCGTTTTGATTCACATATGAATAAGGCCATAAGTTTCTAAAATCAGTTGTCAAACGGTAACCACTATTATCACGCACATCTTCCAGGTGGGCAATAACATCAGCTTTTGAAATACTTCCCCCTTCAGGTAATGGTAGGGCATCTGTTGCCTGCTTTTCAATATTGGTCATATAACCAGTATAGTATAAGTAAGCACGAGCAATATAAGCCTTGGCTACCCATACATTGGCATGTCCATAGGTATCAAGTGTATACTCATTTGCTTTTTTCTTTGGTAGCATTTCAGCTGCAGTTTTGAAATCGGAGGCAATAAAAGCCCATGTCTCAGACAATGATGAACGAGGCACCATACGATCAGACTCTGTTGTTGGAATCAATGGCATACCTCCAAAAAAGCGGGCTGCACGAAACATCAAAAATCCTCTCATAAAATAGGCTTCGCCTAAAGTATTGTTTTTAAACACCTCTGCTTCTTCGGCTGTATCAAAGTATCTTGTGAAATCACCATCGGTCACTGCTTCAATCACAGCATTAGCCCTACTAACACCATTATAGGTTTCAATCCACAGAGAGCGGTAGGTATCTTCAGAAGGATCAACAAATTTATCAACATCTTTGGCCGACTTATCATCAGGACCACCACCGCCAAGCATAACGTCACTTAACAGGTTAGCTGCTAAATGTTCATTAGAGTGAACTCCATCAACAAATAGAGCATTGTAAACACCATTCATCGCTTCATCAATATCAGTTGGTGTTTTATAAAACGTTGAAAGGTTTTTATCATATAAATTTTCGGTATCCAGGTGATCTTCACAGCCACTTAACAGCACTATCGCCCCAATTACCATTGAATATATTATCTTTTTCATAATTCTATTCTTTTTTAAAATACTAAACAAAGTGACTTAATTAGAAGGTTACATTAACACCAAACATTACTGTTCGAGGTAATGGGTAAAGACCTAAGTCAACTCCACTTGACCATGAATCCGCGCCGTAACCTACTTCAGGATCCATTCCATCGTAGCTGGTAAATGTATACAGGTTGTTAATTGACACATATACTTTGGCAGCGCTCATCCATTCAATATCGCGTAACATACGATCAAATTTATAACCAATGGTTAAATTGTTAACACGTAAATAGTCGGCATCGTGCATATAAATATCTGATATTAACTGCGTATTGGCATTACTATTATACGTTAGACGAGGTAAACGATTCGATGTCCCTTCACCATGCCAGCGACCAAAAATCTGCGTAGTGTAATTCTGATCCAGTTGGTCGGCAAATGAACGATACGATTGCATCACCTGATGGCCAAATTTCCCGGTTAAAGTAGTATTTACAAATACCCCTTTATACTCCGCATTTAACTGGATACCCAATTCAAAATCAGGTAGTGGAGAACCAAGCTCAACTCTATCATCATCATTAATCACGCCGTCACCATTCTGGTCTACAAAATGTACATCACCCGGTTTTCGTGGTGTATCTTTCTCGGTTTCAACAACAATAGGGGTACCATCTGCTGTCACATAATTATCTACATCGTCCTGATTTTGTAGTATCCCTTTTGTTTCATAACCCAAGAAGTAGCCAATAGGATGACCTACCTCAACACGGGCAATATCAGATGTCCCTTGCGACAAAACATGTGCACTACCATAAATAATACCTTCTGCATTGGCTAATTTGGTTACTTCATTTTTATTGTAAGCACCTGAAACTGTTGCGCCATATTTGAAGTCTCCAATGTTATCATTCCATGATAGCACCAATTCAAAACCGGTATTTTCGATATCACCACCATTGATGTAAGGAGCAGCTGCGCCAAATGTTCCCAAAATAGGGGCATCAACCAACCAGTCTTTTGTTGTTTTCTTGTACCAGTCAAGAGTAAAGCCTAAACGGGAGTCTAACCATCGCGTATCAATACCAATATTAATTTGTTCCGACGTTTCCCAAGTCACATCAGGGTTAGGCACATTAGCAGGAACAGCAGCTTGTTGTGGCACATCTTTATTAGGTCCGAAATAATAACCTTGGTTGCGGTATTCAATATTAGATGTGTAAACAAAGTTATCTATCGATTGGTTACCGTTCTGCCCCCAGCTGGCACGTAACTTACCATATGACAGGAAGTCGAATTCAGCCATAAAGGCTTCTTCAGTGAAATTCCAACCGGCGGAAACAGATGGGAAATAACCCCAGCGATTACCTTCAGCAAAATTGGAAGAACCATCCGCACGCATGGTGAAATCAGCCATATACTTTTCACTAAAGTTGTATGACACACGACCCATGTAAGACATTAAGCCACCACCCTGAGCTGCCCAATCAGCACCCCAGGTACCAATTTCACTTACTTCAGTTGGATTCTTTGTATTGTCAATATAAGCATACTTAGGATCATCAAAAGTCAGGTTACGCTTTTGGCCCCCAACATTAAAGTTTAATTCATTTTTCAACATCTCAGTACCTGCAAGCACAGAAAAACGGTGATTATTAATACTGAAATCATAAGTTGCCGTATTTGTCCAGGTATAATTAACTCCTTGATACATATCCTGCTGTGCGCCGTCAACTGTATTTTGATAACGCTCAGCCAACTCATAGGTTGGAGAATACGAACGGCTATGACCAAACCAGGCATCCACACCAAATGATGAACGTATTTTTAAACCACGCATTGGTTGTAAAACAGCGTATACATTTCCAACAATAGTGTTTCCTTTGCCCCAGTTAAAGTTGTTTCTATAATATAATTGAGCAATAGGGTTGTGCTGTCCGGTTGAGATACCTTCTAAAGTAGGACCAAAACCACCAGTTCTGTGGTTAATATTCTCATTGGACCAATAGGCTGGCATTAATGGGTTTGTTACCAACGCATTGTGTAAGTCATTCCAGTATATATCTCCTGTTGCAACAGAACGATTTTCAGTATTGGTATAGGTAAAATTCTCACCTACTGTTAATAAATCACCCTGGTTATTTTTCAAAACAACAAATTCGGTGTTCAATCGACCTGTCATACGCTTATATCCGGCATCGGAAATATCGCCACCAATAATACCTGTTTGGTCAAAGTATGAGAAACCACCTGAGTATACAACACCTTCGGAAGCACCAGTAATATTAATTGAATGGCTCTGCATTGGTGCATCAGCCTGTGTCATTTCATCAATCCAGTTGGTTCCTTCCCAACCATTTTGCAAATTATCCCAAATTTCCTGACCGTACTGTGTACCTAAATCACCAGGGAAGTTATTTCCCATGTACACATTGCCATTTACAATCTTGTTTTCCCAATCAAATGGCACCAAACCTTCGTTTGAACGGGCTTCATCCATGATGTACATATACTCCTGTGCATTTAGTACAGGCAGTGTCTTGTAAATATTTTGAACACCGTAATAACCATCGTAAGTAATTTGTGGCTTCGCCCCTTTTTTACCTTTTTTGGTTGTCACCAGGATTACACCGTTAGCAGCACGCGAACCGTAGATAGCAGCAGAAGCCGCATCCTTAAGCACATCAACTGATTCAATGTCAGATGGGTTCAGGTAATCAATATTGCCAACAGCTACTCCATCAACAATATATAATGGATCTGCATCACCAATGGTACCGGCACCACGAATGGTTACTTTAGTTCCTGCTCCCGGCGCACCGTTATTACGAGTAATGTTAACTCCGGCAGCCAAACCTTGTAAGGCTTCCATGGCATTACCAGTATTCAGTTCGGCCAATGCTTCACCTTTAACATTAGCGTTAGCACCTGTAACCAAAGCTTTCTTTTGCACACCATAACCTACTACTACTACCTCATCTAAATCAGTAGCATCTTCTTCCATTACTACATTAATGGTTGAAGAAGTAACATTTACCTCTTGTGCTTTCATCCCAATAAAAGAGAAAACCAATACATCACCTTCATTGGCCATTAATTGATAAAAACCGTCAATGTTAGTTATTGTACCAGTTGTGGTGCCTTTTAAAGCG
Source organism: Carboxylicivirga litoralis (assembly GCF_025499605.1). Lineage (GTDB taxonomy): Bacteria > Bacteroidota > Bacteroidia > Bacteroidales > Marinilabiliaceae > Carboxylicivirga > Carboxylicivirga litoralis. Next base: position 171,557 of record NZ_JAFMVC010000009.1, read on the forward strand.
ACACTCACACCAGGAATAGGAGCTCCATCAGAAGCATCTGTCACCGTACCGGTAACAGTTAGATTTTGAGCCTGGCTGGTTATTGCCAGTAGAAAGAGAAAAATCCCCAATACATGTTTCATAATAAATGGATTTTAGAATTATATGATGCCACAAACCTAAATTCATTTGTTAATGAATGCTAATTTAAACACCTCACAAATCACTCACCACACTTCATCTTCAACCTCATTTTTACCTCACATAAAATACCCTTAAACTCTCTTTTTCTGTTATTTACAATTTTCATAACACCCAATAAAACTAACCTATACACTCATTATTGTCACTTATACACTTTCTTGCTGAAATTACATTTTTTAACATTATATATTTTTGTCTTTCCTTTTTAAAACACAATTTTAATCTCAGAAACTCTATCATTTTATGGAGTCACAACCTATCACACGCCTAAAAAAATGAACAAAGCCCTTATTTTATTAGCACTTCTTATTGCTACAAGTACATTTGCACAACAAAATCCACTAAACGGTTATTTTATTAAAAACAATAACGACACCATTAACTGCTTTCTGATTTTACGCAATTGGAATTCCTCTCCAAAATATTTTGAATACAAACTGTCAGAAAATGGCCCCATTCAAAAAATCGAATCCAGCGAGCTGAATGAGCTAGTCGTTAAAAACAAAATAAAGTATGTGCGCCATTCTTTTGACATTGATCCAACTTATCTAAGTAAGGACAGAACGCTTTCAAAAATAGATACAACAAAAGTTCTACTGCAACAACTAGTGGAAGGAGATGCCAACCTATATTCCCTTCCTTCAACAGAACGTGATATTTTCTTGTATTCTATCAACGGTAATAATATATCGTACCTGATGTATCAGGCCGAAGACAATTCAACAGCCAATTATCATATGTATAGCCTAAACGAGACAGGTAAAAAGCAAAAAAACGACTATACATTCCGCTCTCAACTACTGGATGATATGGCTTCAGCCCAATTAAGCATCGACTATTTTAGCAATCTTAAGTATGATACAAAGGAGCTTATCAAGTTATTTACTGCGTATAACAGCACCACTAATCAGCAGCAAACTGATTATACCCTTTGTGTGCGTAAAAAATCAAGTTTTAGAATTAGAGCTAAAGCTGGTCTTAGCTACAACCAAATGAAACTGCCCCCTCGATTTGTATCTTACTATGCTAAAGAAGTAAATGGAATGGGCTATCAGGCCGGTGTTGATTTAGAAGTTCTTTTTGGCAGAAAGAACATTTGGGCCATTAGTTTCGAACCAATGTTTCTGGCCTATGATGAACAGTTCTTATATGGAGAGGGCGAAACAGCTTCACACATTCGAACAAACATTGACTATTTTGTCTGCCAATTGCCAATTTCAGCAAGAAATTACCTTATGGTTCGCCCCAACTGGTCGGCCTATATACAGCTAGGCCTTGCTTATGAAGTGCCATTAAATGCGCAAATATCAACTGAATTAATTACCAATGGTACCGAACTTAAGAGCTACAATATAAAGGGTGCGGCCAGTATTATTTCATCAATAGGCTGCAACTACCAGCGCTTTGGCTGCGAATATCGCTATGAGTTTGAAAAAGACCTCATGAAGATGACTGGCGTCAGAGTTAATTTTTTAAGATCTATGATATCGCTCTCCTATAGACTCTAACTATATTTCTGCAATATAAACTGACAAATCATCACCAGCCATCAATCCTAATTTTTGTCGCAGTTTATATCGGTTATTTTCAACAGAGCGGGTGCTTATATTCATCAAGGAGGCTATTTCTTTCGATGCCATGCCCATCCTAATGTAAGCACATAGTTTCCTTTCTTTATCAGTTAAATCGCTGTGCTTTTCTACCAGGCGTGTTAAAAATGTATGATGCACTTGTTCGAACTGATTTTCAAACAATTGCCAGTTGCTTTCATTATCAATATCCTTATCTATCTTCTTAATCAGGTTGTCAATCTTTCGCTCCGATTCGTCATGGGCTTTTATGCGTTTAATTCGCTTAAGCTGCCCTTGTAACTCTGATAGCAAATTGTTCTTTTGAATAATATGCACGGTTAATCCTGCCAGTTCATCTTCTTTGAACTTCATCTCACTGCGCAATTTATCATTCCGCATCTTAATCATTTCTTTCTCGGCCTGCAGTGCCTCATTGGTCAATCGTTCTTCTTTTTCTTTATACTTTTCATGAGCCTTGAGTTTCTCCTTTTGTCGGCTCACTTCTATCTTGCGATTAAATATAACAGTCAGTACAAAAGCAATAATAAGAATGAATACCAAGTAGGCAATTTTTGCATACACATGTCGATGCCAAGGAGGTAATATTTTAAAATGAAAAGTCAGAGGAATGGACTGAATTCCAAACTTATTACGCGCCTTAATAGTAAAATAATAATCACCTTCCTTGAGTTTGGTAAACTGACGACTTGTAGCTGGAGTCCAATCGCTGGGGCGATCATCAAAACCCGAAAGAAAAGTAGAATACTCAATCTCTTTATCGCCATAAAAGGTGGCAGCATATTCTATTTCAAAATAATTTTGCCTAAAAGGATAAACCGGGACCACTGCCTGTTGAACTTCGGCATCATCTTTTTGCAGCAAAGTGTATGGTAAACTATCATTCTTTCCAACAAATGTTCGAAGGTGCACCTTAAAGGGTATTCTCAAATTATTGTAATCCTGCATCAGGTAATGAGCATACCCATCTTCTATACCAAAAAATACATTTTCACGATCCAATACATAAACCGACTCAAAACCACTCACCAACTTTCGTTCTAATGGTATAAAGGGTAAGGCAATCTTTTTATAGGTACCATCTTCCAGGTATCGTAGAACTTCAACATAATCGTGATAAAACAACCACAAGTTCTTAAACCTATCCTCATTAATCGAATAGGGGTATTGATTAGGCTCAAAAAAATGATCCAGCTGCTTATAATTCTGTATCTCTCCTTTATCATTTATGTAAAAAAGTCCATTATTGGCAACAATAATTGTCTGTTCATTGAAATGTCTAACAACTAAACTATTACTCCCCGGTAGTTCTTCTTTTGAATAGGATTTAACATCCTCAATAATTGTATAATCATTTGAAAAACTCAAACAGTAAACCCCTTTTAAGCTATGAGACACCCATAAGCGCCCCAACTTATCCCATTCTATATACCGCGATGATTCGGAAAAACCATCAATATGTTGTTTAAACTGCCACTTTTCGTTTTTTCGCTCAAATAAAATCAGACCATTGTACGTTCCTGAAATCATTAAATCCGAATTATCATTGACGGGTAAAAAATTCCAGACTCCATTAACAGATGATGGGGTAATCAGGCGGCTTGTTTCATCATTAATTTCAAACACGCCCAGGTTATGACCGCATAGCAATTGATTGTCTTCTTTATGAATACTCCACACCTGGCCATCAGTGCCGGCTATCCTGACGAAATCACTACGATCCTTTAAAGGATCTCTAAAGCCCCTATCGTCAATTTTAAACAAGGCTTGGTTGGTTCCAAAAAACCAGTCTCCTTTGTAACGCTCCTGTACATATCCAGTCCCCAAATTGTAATAACCAGACAAAAAAGAAACATTATTATTTAAAGCTATTCTGGCAATACCGTTATCTAAACCACACCACACGCCACCTTCCTTATCAACAAAAAGACCGAGCACCGTATTATTCATTAATCCTTTGTCCTTGTCAATAACCATTACCAATTCTCCAGCCATATTGGTAATAACAATGCCACTTTGAATGGTTCCGAACAGCATGAGTTCATCATTATACCGCACACCTGAAAAAATATTGGCATTCTTTAAAAACTCATTTGCTTCCCCGTCCCAGGGCCTGACATTATTCATATCCCACACATATGCACCATGGTGCATGGTACCAACCAGAAGCTCCCGATTGGACAAAGCCATGATGGATGCAATGTTTTTTTCAGCAAAGGCTTCACCACCCGACACCGGATATATTTTACCGCCACGCACTTCCAATAACCCCTCTTGCTCATCATTAACCAATAGCATTTCATTGACAACAAAGGCTGAGATAAAACGAGACACTGAAGGTATCACACTGGCAACTTCATCGTTATCAAAAATAATGATGGCTGCTTCGGTGTGAAATACTACTTTCTCATTCCAGGATAAGATGGTCCAGGCTTCGCCTAAATCCTTTAATCGTGTGTTATTAGCCAGAGATACATAACTTAGGTGATTATGTGAATCATACTCAAAGTAACCAAGGTCATCATCTGTTCCAATATAAATCCGGTCGTCAATACATTTAACACTTCGTAAACCACCGTCCCCCATGTGTGTGTGCAGCTTCCATTTTACCCCATCGTATTCGACAAGCCCATTATTATTGGCAAAATAAATCAGATCATTGTCACTTTGCGATACTTTCCAATTTTGCGTTCCCCCACCATACTGTCGTCGGTTAAAATATTCAATTTCAGGAATACCCAACTTTTGAGCATTAACAATTGATGCTAACGATAGGATTGTAATAAATAAAAAGAGTCGATACATGTGCGCATTACCTTAAGTGTTGTGAAGATATAAAAAGAATGTTATTGTTACTATTCTAAGGGGAAACATCTTAAAATAACCAATATCCATTGCTCGTAGGCTACCTTCAGTTACTTTATCTAAATAATTCATTTTACAATGACAACATAGCAGCAGGGTCGCAACAGCTTCAGGGCAAAATCAATATCAAATTATACTTATTACATATTTAAGCCATATTAAATTCAGCTTGAATCGAATTTACTTTGAGTTTAATATGAATTTAGTTTGAGTTTAGTGGCTTGTCGACATTAATCTAACACCTTCATTATCTATTGCATAAATAATGAAAATCTACTTTGTCAATTTACGAATCATGCATTTCTTATTTTTGAACCTAACGAACGTTTATTTGTCAACTCCTATAACACTTGCTACTTTTAAGCACCACATTATAGAAACAGTAATTAACCATGGAATACAGGCGTTTTGGTAAAACAAATAAATACATTAGTGCCATTACTTTAGGCGGCATGCGTTTTTCGAAAGTATGGGATCAGCCCCGTACTATTATCCCAAAAGAAACACAGGATCATTGCACCCAAGTTATGGACTTAGCTATTAAGAACGGTATCAATCACTTTGAAACGGCTTATGGCTATGTAAAAAGTGAAACTGTGTTTGGTCACACTTTAAATCAGGAATTAAACATTGAGCGTTCATCTTACTACCTGATGACCAAAGGCAATCCTCTTACGGCTGATGAAACCAGAAAACTGGTTGAGGAGCAACTCAACACTTTACAAACAGACTATTTAGATTTTTACGGTTGGCATGGTATCAACACCGATGAGTTACTTACAACATCATGTAAATCCGGAGGCCCCGTTGAGGAATTACTTAAGATGAAGGAGGAAGGCATTATAAAACACGTGGGATTTAGCACACACGGTTCGCTCGAGACCATTCAAAAAGCCATCTCAACTGATTTATTTGAGTTTGTGAACCTTCATTACTACTACTTTTATCAGCGTAACGAAGCAGCTATTCGGCTGGCCAAAGAGAAAGACCTGGGCGTCTTTATCATCTCACCTAATGATAAAGGTGGCCAATTATACAAAGCCCCTGCCAAGGTTAAAAATGCCATTCCACATTCTACACCCATCCAGTGGAATGCCCGTTTTTGCCTGAATACTGATGGTGTACACACCTTATCTTTTGGCATGACCGAGCCTGAACATTTTGATGAAATGAAGGGTATTTTTCCATCTTCGACACACCAAAAATCCGATACTCTGGCCCTGAAACAGCTCAATAACATGGTTAATGACGACCCATATGCAGCATTTGATGCCTATACGCTTCAAAATGATCCTTCTGACCTAGATATTCCCCTCTTGCTCCACTGGCGCAAACTATGGAAATGCTATGATATGCTGAATTTTGTGCGATATCGCTATAAAGAATTAAAAACACCCAACCATTGGGTACCTGGCGTATTCGCCACTCCTGAAGCTATTAACCAGGTTGATTATTCTAAAGTACCCTCTGATTTCCCTCTTAAAGAACTGTTGGGCGAATTACATGAGGTATTTTATAAAGATAATAATGTGAGTTAATTTATTAAATCCAAGAAATAGGTCAGACCTTATCCACAATTTTAGTTTCAAAGACAAGGCGTTATTATTTAGGTTTCTAAAAAGAAAAATCCCCTTGATAATCAAGAGGATTTGTGACCCCGGCGGGAACAATATCATTTTTGCAAGTCGTCTAAATTACAATATGTTACAAACACATATTTTTTATGAGGTCACTAAATAGGTCACATAAAAAACGAAAGGTTTTGATTCTGTTTGTTGTCCTTCGACAGTTACAAAGGTACGGAAATGTATGGTTTGAAGCCAATTAAAAGAGTGCAAATCAATACAAATAAGGTTAAGCATTTAAGCTGAATGAGTGGTAATAATTGAGCTTGGCACCTAATCGTTAGTGATGGTTAAAGGGGATTGATATCATTTTGATGAAAAACGAATGGTACAGGTTGTTTGAGGGAGTTCAAATTTAATGAAATGAGGATATAGGAAGCTGGGTCGAATGTTGAAAGTCCGGCTTCTAATCGGTGAGGTATTGCTTGACGAGTTCTTCCTTAATGCCGGTGTGATGGGCAAACTCATCCAAGGTGATGAACTGGTGCTCCTTTTTGCCCAATGATGCTTTGATGTTATGCAGTAGGCGCCGGCTTGATTTTTCACTTTTACCGGTGATACGTTGCACATCTTTGGGGTAAACGC